>CAWIML010000007.1:0-525967 GCA_963837215.1 uncultured Chloroflexia bacterium | reverse complement strand
AGCACGCGGTCATCTTCTGCGGCTCGGGCTCGACGGCTGCCGTCAACAAGCTGGTGGCGGTACTCGGCCTGCGCATCCCGGCCGAGCTCGACGACCGCTACGGGCTGCGTGAGCCGGATCCCCGCCGAGGAGCGCCCGGTCGTCTTCATGGGTCCCTACGAGCACCACTCCAACGAGCTGCCCTGGCGCGAGTCGATCGCCGACGTGGTGACCATCCGCGAGGACGCTCGACGGGCGCATCGACCTGGGACCTCGAGCGGAGCTGGCGGGTACGCCGACCGGCCGCTGCAGATCGGCACCTTCTCGGCCGCCTCCAACGTGACCGGCATCATCTCCGACACGCGCGCCATCTCGATGCTGCTCCACCGTCATGGGGCGCTCTCGTTCTGGGACTTCGCGGCTGCGGCACCCTACGTCGAGATCGAGATGGCCCCGCATCGACCGGGACCCGACGCCGACCTGGACTCCAAGGACGCACTCTTCATCTCGCCGCACAAGTTCATCGGCGGCCCTGGCACGCCGGGCCTCCTCGTCGCCCGCCGCGAGTTGTTCCACAACCGGGTGCCCACGATGCCGGGCGGCGGCACCGTGGCCTACGTCAACCCGACCGAGCACCGCTATCTCGCGGACATCGAGCATCGCGAGGAAGGCGGCACGCCGGCCATCGTCGAGTCCATCCGGGCCGGGCTCGTCTTCCAGCTCAAGGAGCGCGGTCGGGGTGGAGGCCATCCGCCAGCGCGAAGAGGCCTTCATCGGGCGAGCCATCGAGCGCTGGCAGGCCACCCGGCGATCGAGATCCTGGGCAACCCGGCGCTCGACCGTCTGTCCATCGTCTCCTTCGTCGTCCGCCACGCGGGACGGTTCCTGCACCACAACTTCGTGGTCGCGCTGCTCAACGACCTCTTCGGCATCCAGTCCCGGGCGGCTGCTCTTGTGCCGGCCCCTACGGCCATCGGCTGCTGGGCATCGACCTCGACACCTCGCATGATTCGAGCGCGAGATCGCTCGCGGCTGCGAGGGCATCAAGCCGGGCTGGGTCCGGGTGAACTTCAACTACTTCATCAGCGAGGCGGTCTTCGCGGTACATCCTCGACGCGGTCGACCTGGTCGCACGCGACGGCTGGCGCCTCCTGCCGCGGTATCGCTTCGAACCGGAGTCTGGCCTCTGGCGCCATCGCGACGGGCTGGCCGAGCCGCCACTCAGCTTGGGCGACATCAAGTACCAGAGCGGCGGCATGCGCTACGCCTCGCATCGGCACCGAGCGCCAGAGTCGAGGCTGGCAGATCACCTTGCAGAAGCGCGAGCCATCCTGGCGGAGCAGCCCGAGGCCGTCGACGGCCCGGATGCCGCGGTGAGCGCCGATTTCGAGGCGCTGCGCTGGTTCTGGATGCCGTCCGAGGTGGCGGCTATGGAGCGGGCGCCGCGATCGGTGCCAGCGGGCTGACGCGGCTCGACGAGCGCTCCTGGAGCGGCCCGACGATCGCGTCGAGCGCGACGGCCAGCTTCGTGGCGGCATCGAGATGTGCCGCGTCGGGCTGCGGCGGCACCGCACCGGCCGCGAACGGACCCCAGAGGACGACGATGTTCTGGCCCGCGAAGGTGAATGGCGGTGAGCCCTTGGCCGGCGCGACACCGTCGCGGAAGGGCAACGCCTTGGCTCGCGTCGTGCCCGACGAGAACTCGAGCAGCGAGAGTGGCCAACCGGCATAGGTGGCGTTGTAGGCGATGCGCGGCTCCTTGCCGGCCAGGGCGTTGGTGCCCACGAGGCCGAGGCCAGCCCGGTTGAGCCGGGTATAGACCTCGCTGCCGGACGCCGGATCGGCGAGGTGCGCGTCCGGGGACGGCGTCGGGCGCGGCGTTGCAACCGCCGCAGATGGCGACGGAGCGACGGTCTCGCCACAGGCGGCGAGCAGGCTGAGCGCGACGAGCGTGGCGGCCACGAGGCGGCCACGCCCGGTCCGCGATGCGGTTTCCGAGGTCATCGTCGGTCGATGCTAGACCGGTCGGTGACTGCTGGCACTGACCCGATGGTCCCGTCGCCAACAGACCCGTTGGCGCGAACGGCCGGCGGACCCTGGAGCTCCTGTCGCGATCGACGTCGTCCGCAGGGGGCATCTATCCTGTCGAGTCGGAGACAGCCTGCCGACGCGTCCTCGAGCCCGACTGGAGAGCAGCCACCATGAGCGACTCAGGGGACGAGGCGGGGACGACCATCACGGTCACCGGACTCGGCCGTTCGTCCCTCCAGCCCGACCGGGCGGAAGTCGGCCTCGGCGCGAACGCGTCCGCAGAAACCGCGGCTGAAGCTCGTACCGCGGTCGCGGCGGCCATGACCGCCATCCTGGCTGCCGTCCGCGGCCAGGGGGTCCGCACGTTGCAAACGTCGAACCTGTCGGTCGCACCGCGCTACGACCATCGCAACGAGACAGCGCGGATCGTGGGCTACGAGGCCACCAACGCGGTGACGACGACGATCGACGATCTCGACACGCTGGGCGCCGTCGTCGACGCGGCCATCGCCGCCGGCGCGACGTCGCTCGACGGCCCGCGCTTCTTCGCTGCCGACCCGAGCGAGGCGTTCGCGAGCGCCCGACGCCTGGCCGTCGAGGATGCGACGGGCAGGGCGACGACGCTGGCCGAGGCGGCCGGCCTGCGGATCACCGGCATCGCCTCGATCAGCGAAGGCGATGGGCGCCCGATCCCGATCCCCAGAGCCGCCCGCATGATGGCCGTCGCGGAGGCCGCACCGTCGCCCATCGAGGTGGGCGCCAACGAGGTACGGGTCGAGGTCGAAGTGGTCTACCGGGCCGGCTGACGGAGCCCGTCAGGTGCTGCCTGCCGGCGCGTCGGCCGCCAGCGTGGGCAGCCGGGCGCAGAAGCGCGCGCCTCCGCCGGGCGCGTCGAGCGCCTCGATGGTGCCGCCGTGGCGCTCGACGATCCAGGCGGCGATGGCGAGGCCAAGGCCGGTGCCGCCCTGCGGAGCGTCGTCTGCGCGCCAGAACCGTTCGAAGACGAGGAGGCGATCTTCCGACCGGATCCCTGGCCCGGCATCGTCCACGGTCAGCGTGGCCTGACCGGCCTCGGGCCGGATGGTGACCAGCACGGTGCCCGTGGCTGGGCTGTGGCGGACGGCGTTGTCGATGAGGATGGTGACCAGCTGGCGGATGCGCAGCGCGTCGCCCGACATCGGCGAGGGACGAGGATCGACGACGATGCCGACCGTTCGCTCGGCGGCCATGGCCGTCAGCGCCCCGGCGCCCTCGACTGCGACGTCGGCCAGGTCGATGGGCTCGAGGTGCAGCTCGAGGGCACCCGCGTCGGTGCGAGCCAGCAGCAGGAGGTCGTCGACCAGCGCCGTCACGTGGCTGACCTCGACCTCGATGTCGTCGAGGGCATCCCCCACGTCGGCCACCCGCTCTGCCTGGTTCCGCCGCAGGTCGTCCACGCTGCCGCGGATGACGCTCAGCGGGGTTCGCAGCTCGTGGCTGGCGTTGGCCGTGAACTCGCGCTGCCGGCGGAGCGCCTCGTCGCGGCGTCCCATCGCGTCCCGGATGGGGACCAGCGCGCGGCCCGCGTAGACGTAACCGACACCACATGCCAGGAGCAAGGCGGTCAGGCCGCCGACCATGAGGGCCGTCGTCAACGCGTCGAGCAAACGCTGTTCGGAGAGGCGCTCCCCGACGATCTGGACGACGTACGTGCCGTCACCGCGTCGCACGGCCCGCGACAGGATGCGTACGGGGATCTCCCCCAGCTGGGCTGTTCGTACATCGACCACGCCCTCGCGCGCGGCGGCGATGCCCGACTCGTCGGGGATGCCCTCGAGCTCGCTCTCGGTGTCGACACCGAGGACGGTGCCGTCCGGCTGGACGACGATGGCGAGGGTGCCGGAGCCTCGGCCGCCGAAGGAGACGCCGATGGGTGAGCGCCCCGGCCGTTGGCCAGGGCCCGGGCCGGAGACGAAGCGGGCGACATCGCCGGCGCGGTCCCGCAGGACCGCCTCGCCGCCGGCTGCCAACGCGCGGCTGACAGTCAGGTACACGGCGCCGCCGAGGATGACCAGGACGACCAGCGTCAGGCCACCGCTCCAGAGCATGAGCCTGAGCCGTGTGCGTCGGAGGAGCGCGCTCTCGGCGGTCGCGGGCGAACCGGAGACGCCGGACACGTCGCCGTTCACGCCGGACGGATTCGGTAGCCGACGCCTCTGACGGTCTCGACCCAGGCCGCGCCGACAGGGCCCAGCTTCTCGCGCAGGATGTGGATGTAGGCCTCGACCGTGTTCTGCGTCAGCGCGGCGCCGTAGGGCCAGGCGTGGTCGAGCAGCTGATCCCGAGAAAGGACCTGACCCGGCCGCCGCAGCAGGCACTCCAGGACGGCGAACTCGCGCGGGCCGAGGACGACGTCCCGCCCCTCGACCGTCACGCGGTGGGCGGCCTCCTGCAGCACGATCGGGCCGGCCTGCAGGTCTGCCGTCGGGCGTGGGCTCGGTCGGCGACTGAGCGCCCGGAGTCGGGCGGCCAGCTCCTCGTAAGCGAATGGCTTGACGAGGTAGTCGTCGGCGCCTGCGTCGAGGCCCTGCACACGGGAGGCGACGGCGTCACGAGCGGTGAGCATCAGGATGGGCATCGTGGCGCCGCGTTTGCGCAGCCGGCGGGCGACCTCGAAGCCGTCGACATCCGGGAGGCCGACGTCGAGGACGACGGCATCGAGGTCCAGGTCTTCGGCGATCTCCAGGCCCTCGCTCGCCGTGGGTGCGCCTTCGACGATGTGGCCGTCCTGGCCGAGGAGGCGGCGGAGCAGGCGCAGGAGGCGGGGGTCGTCCTCGATGACCAGCAGGTGCATCGTCAGGTCCGGTGCTGAGCGCGCCGGTCCGAGCGGGCTCGCCGGTCGCCTGAGCCACCCAAGGGGGCGGATGGCTCGGCGACGGCGGTGGTGGACGACGGGGAGGAGACCGCCATCCGGATCGTGATCACGACGGCCATGTTCGCGCTCTCATCTGAATCACGCCTGAAACCGGGACCGTCCGTCCCGGACGAGGTGAGGGGCGAGGCAGGGGCGTTTGACCGATTCCCGGGCGGCGGCCACGCTTCCAGCATGCGCCACAAGCCATGGCTCGTGCTCGCGGCCATCGCCGGGGTGGTCGTCATCGTCAGTGCCCTGGCGGTCGGCGCCCTCGGCACCCCGGGTGGCGACGCCTCCGGCGGCCGTCCAACGGGCTCGCAGACCGAAGGCGGATCCGACGGCCTCCCCGCGGCCGACCGCGCGACCCATCCCCGGTCACGAGGTCTACGGGTACATCCCGTACTGGGAGATGGATGCGGGGATCGCGAAGCACGTTGCGGGCACCGATCTCTCGACCATCGCCCTCTTCTCGGTCACCATCCGGCGCAACGGCACGCTCAACACATCGAGTCGCGGCTACGCACGCATCGTCGATACCGTCGGCAAGGGCCTCGTGCGCGAGGCTCGCGACCGTGGAGTGCGCGTCGAGGTGGTCTTCAGCAGCTTCGGCGCACAGCGTAACGAGCGGCTCTTCGGCGGGCCGATCGAGACCCAGGACTCGGCCATCGACGCCCTCGTCGACTTCGCCGTCGAGCGGAAGTTCGACGGCATCAACGTGGACGTCGAGACGCTCGACCGATCCCTGGTCCCGTCCTACGGCGCCTTCGTCCGCAGATTGCGCGATCGGCTGCGTGAGGCCATCCCCGACGGGCAGGTCTCGGTGGCCACCGGCGCCAACGTCATCGGCTCCGAGATGGCGGCGGCTGCAGCGGCGGCAGGGGCGGATCGCATCTTCCTGATGGGCTACGACTACCACTGGTCCGGCTCCGCCCCGGGTGCCTCGGCGCCGTTGGAGCGTCGCGACGGCGACGAGAAGGACCTCGCCTGGTCGCTCGACCGATACGAAGCCCTGGGCGTGCCCGTCGAGCGGACGCTGCTCGGGTTGCCGTTCTACGGCATGGTTTGGCCGGTCAGCGGGCCGGATATCGGGGCGCCACGCACGGGCCGGGGCGAGGCCTGGGTGCCATCGAGCAACCGCGGCTTCCTGCGCAAGCCGCCAGTGGAACCGCTGCGCGATGAGATCGAGGTCGTGGACGTGTACGTCGTACCGACCAAAGGCGTCGAGCCTGCGCCGACCAACGACCTCGCCGCTTCGGCCGATCCCAACGCCGGCGCGAGCACTGGCGCCTGGCGCGCCATCTACGTCGACTCGCCGGAGACCCTGACGCCGAAGCTACGCTTGGCCAACGATCGCGGTCTGGCCGGCGTCGGGTTCTGGGCCATCGGCTTCGAGCGGGGGCTGCCGGGCTACCAGAAGCTCATCGACCAATTCCGGCGCGACGAGCTGCCGGCGCCCTAGGAGCTATCTCCTAGGAGCTACCTGCGCCCGGGAGCTGGAAGCTAGGCCGGACCGATCAGGCCGTCGCCTCCTGGGCGACCTTTCCCTGCTGCAGGATCCGGATGGGGTTGCCGAAGGGATCGCGCAGGCCCATGTCGGTGCCATAGAAGTGCTCGGTGGGCTCCTGGGTGAAGTCGGTGACGCCGCGTGCCTTGAGGGTCTCATACAGGCCCCGGGCATCGTCCGTGATGAAGACGAGCCCGCCGAGGGCGCCCTTGGTGATCAGCTCGCGGAGCTGTGCAGCGGTCCCTTCGTCGTGGAGCGGCGGGCCGGGCTGCTCCAGAGAGACCTCGGTCTCCGGGTTGCCGGGAACGCGCACCGTCAGCCAGCGGTAGTCACCCTGCCGGACGTCATTGCCCACTTCGAGTCCGAGCTTGTTGACGTAGAAGTCGAGCGCCTCCTCCTTGTCGAGGACATAGATGGAGGCGACGTTCAGCCTGTTGATCATGGCGATCCTCACTGTTGCGAGTTCATCGGGTCCGTCCTGATCCTAGGGCGCTGCTGCACCCGCGGCTTCTCCAAAACTGCTCGATTGCATCGCGACCTTCGCCGCGACCCGCGGCCGCATGGCCGCCAGCTGGACGCAGTGAGGCGCCACGATCGGCCCATGCCCAAGGCGGTAGCCCGACGGCGTCTCGCCGACGATCTCGCGGAACGTGCGGCTGAAGGTCCCCAGGCTGGTGAAGCCGACATCGAGGCAGATGTCCGTGACGCTGCGGTCGGTCTCGCGCAGCAGGAACATCGAGCGCTCTACACGCCGCCGCTGCAGGTACCGGTGCGGCGTCTCCCCGAAGACCGCGCCGAAGCTGCGGATGAAGTGCGCCTCGGAGATATGGGCCACCGCGGCCACGGCGCGGACGTCGAGCGGCTCGGCGTAGGCGCGGTCCATGGCGTCGCGGGCGCGCAGCAGGCGCCGGTTCAGATCCTCGACTTCCCGGCTCATGGTGCCACGCTACGCCATCCGGGTGGCGTGTGCTCAGCTCGCACGATGGGGAGTCGCGCGAAGCCCTCCATCACTTCGGCGCGAACAGACTCGCGTCCACTCTCGAAACCCGCCGGTTGGTCGGGGTGGTGGGATTTGAACCCACAACCTCGTGCTCCCAAAGCACGCACGCTGCCAGATTGCGCCACACCCCGGACCCAGCGATGGTAGCGCAGGCATGGCCTCAGGCGGCCCGTCGGGCGATCCGGCGCCAGCCGGAGGCGTCGACCCAGCCAGACGGCTCAGTCGCTGGCCGATGCGAGGACGGAAGGCGCCATCTCGGCGACCCTGGCCGTGACCTCGTCGATGATCGCGGCGGGGGTCCGACCATCGGCACCGTGGCGATCCAGGGCCGTCCCGGGAAGGCCGAAGACGGTCGCCTCCAGGCGGCCCCAGGCCCCGAGGATGACGCCCGACAGCCGGTCCACCTCTCGCGGCGTCCAGCCGATCATGACCAGCGTCTTGTCCACCTGGATGGTGTGCTCGCGCAGGTGCGAGGACCAACGTCCGACCCGGAAACCGACGTCGACCCAGGCGCCCGACCACCGGGCGCGTGCGGCCAGGTCCTGGTCGTCGAGCGCGGCCATGCGGGCCGTCTCGAGATCGAGCAGGTCGTCCAACCGGGATCGGATCGCGGGCAGGCTGCCGTGGCCCTCGGTCGACTCTTCGGGGAAGTCGTCGCCGACGGCGTCTGGGATCACCTCCGGGAACGGGTCGCTGCCGCGCTGCAGGAGCCACCAGGCCGTGAAGTGGCCGTATGCCCGTTGGCCGTTGATGATGTGGGCGAGCGTCTGTCGGAGCGTCCACTCTCCGCCGCCCGGGTCGCGATCGAGCTCCGCGTCGGCGAGGGGCAGCAGGCGCGCATGCAGGTCCCAGCGAGCTGCCGTTGCCGGAGCCGCACGCCGCGCCCCGGGCGCCCACGCGGTGCCTGCCTCCGCGAGCGCTCGCATGACGGCGCCGCCGGCGATCTCGAGCCGCTCGTAGGCATGGTAGAAGCCATAACGGACATCCAACGCCTCGCCCTTCCACGGCCACGTCCGTTCGAGCGCGGCGTCTTCGACATCGAGGAGGGCACTCGGCCGCGGTCACGATCCGCTCTCGTCCGATGCCGATGACCGGGTGGGCGTCGACCGTCTCGGTCGGCAGGCTCGCGAGGTACTCGGATTCGAGGGGCGAGCCGCCGATCATGCCACCGTCCCTGCCTGGCGCCGGAAGAGCGCCACGCGCCAGAAGAAGGTGCCGCTCTCCGCCAGCTGCTCGAGGCCCGCGGCGACCGCCAAGTCGTCGACCAGGCGGTTGGGATGCGCGAACGGCCGGTAGCGCTTCCGTAGGATCCGGAACCAGAGCGCCTCCAGGGCGATGGCGACCCGTACGATCCAGCGGTCGCGTGGCAGGACGATGCCGTACAGCCGACCCGCCCAGGCCGCCGAGAGCCCGACCAGCGAGGTCACGTCCGGGTAGCAGCAGATGACGCGGTCGAGCGTGACCACGTCCGCGCCGGGAATGTCACCGGCACGGCGCACGGCATCGCCCTCGACGAAGGTCATCCGATCGGCCAGCCCGGCCGCGGCAGCCGCCTCCCGTGCGACCGCCATCGAGGCCTGCGAAGCGTCGGCCAATGTGCTCCGGCTTGCGCCCGCGCGCAGCAACTCCTGGTCGATGACGCCGATGCCACCGCCGATGTCGAGGACCGTCGCGCCCTCCACGCCCTGCGCGCGGATGAGGTCGAGAAGCAGGCGCGTCGTCTTGTCCGGACCTTCACGTCGGTACCGACGCAGGTCGTCATCCGCGTTCCGGCGATCGAAGATGGAGGCGAATTCGTCGCAGCCGCAGGCGTCCATGGTCGGGTCAGTATCCCAGTCGTCGCAAGGCGCTGGCCATCGCCGTCGCGGCTCGCGCCCGGTGCGAGACCGCGTTCTTTTCGACCTGGCTCATCTGCCCGACCGTGCGCCCGCCCGGCGGCTCGAACTCGGGCTCGAAGATCGGGTCATAGCCGAAGCCGCCGCGTCCACGAGGCGCTCCCGCGATGCGACCGACGAAGGTGCCTTCGGCCAGGACCGGCGCGTCTGGCCGAAGGGGATCAAGGCAGGCAAGGACGCAGACGTAACGCGCACCGCGCGCCTCCGGCGCCAGGGCGCCCAGCGAGGCCAGCTCGGCGAGCAGCTTGGAGTTGTTGTCGGCGTCGGTGGCCTCCTCGCCCGCATAGCGCCTCGTGCGCACGCCGGGACCGCCGCCCAGTGCGTCGACCTCGAGTCCGGAGTCGTCGGCCAGCGTCAAGAGCCCCGAGCGCTCGGCGCCCCAGCGGGCCTTGATCAGGGCGTTGTCGGCGAAGGTGGCGCCGTCCTCCACGGGATCGCCGGCGATGTCGAGGCCATCGAGCGTGACGAGCTCGACCCCCGGCAACTCGAGGAGCTGCTGCAGCTCGCCGAGCTTGTGCGGCGAGCGGGTGGCCACGAGCATCCGCCTCACGCGACCGCGAATCCTGTTCAGGCGTCGGCGCGCGCGAGTGTCGAGGCCTGGAGGTCGAACAACTGGCGGAGGCCGTCGTCCGCCAGGCCCAGGAGCCGGTCCATGGAAGGTCGGTCGAAGGGCTTGCCCTCGGCAGTGCCCTGCAGCTCGACGTACGTTCCGGCATCGGTGCCCACGACGTTGAAATCCACGTCCGCGCGCGAATCCTCCGAGTAGTCGAGGTCGAGGTATGCGGCGCCATCGACGAGGCCGACGCTGACCGCCGCCACACGGCCGACCACGGCCGGCTCCAGGCCTCGCGAGCGGAGCGCGAGCACGAGGGCAACGTAGCCGCCGGTGATGGACGCGGTGCGCGTGCCACCGTCGGCATTGAGCACATCGCAGTCGACCGTCACGGTCCGTTCGCCGAGCTTGGCGGTGTCGACGACCCCGCGCAGGGAGCGGCCGATGAGGCGCTGGATCTCGTGCGTCCGGCCACCCAGCCGGCCCTTGACGGACTCGCGCTGCGTCCGCTCTGACGTCGCGCGCGGCAGCATGGCGTACTCGGCGGTCACCCAGCCGAGGCCCTTGCCACGCAGGTGTGGCGGGATACGCTCCTCGAGCGAGGCCGAGCAGAGGACGTGCGTGCCGCCGACCTTGATGAGGCAGGAACCCTCGGCCCACTTCTGAACGTCGGTCTCGATGGTCGCTGGCCTCAGCTGTGCCGGCGTCCGACCGTCCTCGCGGAAGCGGGCCGATCCGATGGTCATGCGTTGGTCTCCCGTTCGTCGGCTTCCTCGCGCTTGGCGCGAGACCACAGGACATCGAGCTCGTCGAAGGTCATGCCGCTCAACGGGCGATCGTCCGCCAGCCGCTCGACGCGCGCGAAGCGCCCGGCGAACTTGGCGTTGGCCGATCGCAACGCCGCCTCCGCATCGACGCCCAGCTTACGCCCGAGGTTGACGATGACCAGGAGGAGGTCGCCGAACTCCTCCCGACGGGCCGCCTCCCCGTCGGCCGCCAGCAACTCCAGGGCCTCCTCCTCGAGCTTGTCGATGACACCCTCCACGTCTGGCCAGTCGTAACCCAGGGAGGCCGCCCGCTCCTGGATCTCCTGGGCGTACGCGAGCGCCGGCAGCGAGCGTGAGACGCCGGCAAAGGCGGCGGGCATACCGGCTCGCTCATGGGCGCCCGGATCGGACTCATCGGTTGCCCTATCCGCCCGTTCACCGGCCTTGATCGCCTCCCAGTTGCGCAGGACGTCATCGACCGTGCGCGCCTGGACCTCGCCAAAGACGTGCGGATGGCGCCGCACGATCTTGGCCATGATCGAGCGATAGACGTCGGTCAGGTCGAAGACGCCCGCCTCAGCCGCATGCTCCGCGTGGAGGACGACCTGCAGGAGCAGGTCACCGAGCTCGTCGGCGAGCGCCGGCGTCGGGCCGGACTCGAGCGCGTCGTAGACCTCGTAGGCCTCTTCGAGCAGGTGCTTGCGGAGCGTCAGGTGGGTCTGTTCACGGTCCCAGGGGCAGCCGTCGGGCGCGCGCAGGCGGGCCGCCAGCCACGGCAGGCCATGCGGGCTGGCGAGGTTGGTCTCGCCAACGAGCGGCGGCACGTACCAGGCGTGCGACGCCTCCATCAGGGCAGCATCGCTCAAGGCGCCGATGGTCGTCGTCTCGGGCGGCCCGGCTACGCCGACCACGAGGTGGTCGGCCGGGTAGAGCGCCGAGAGGATCGCCAAGGGATCGGCGGCCCGGGCATGTCGTCCCGGCAGGACGGCCGGCTCGAATGTGCCGCCGGATGGGGCGGCGTCGCCGGGGGCTCCGGGGGGCATCGGTGCGGACGCTCCGGGGCCCGTCGGTGCGCCGGACGCTGCTGTCGGCGGCACGATGAGCAGCCCCCAGCCGGGATCGAAGGGCCGCCTGGGCAGGGTGGCCGCAGTGACCACCTGGAGCCCGTCGGCCGCGGTCACACCGTAGCGCGACTCGAGGTCGCGCAGGGCGGCCTCGATCACGGCCTACGATCCCGCGAGGGCGTCGTAGTGCTGCTCGATGTCGGCCTCCGCCTTCTTGGCCCCATACCAGGCGTCGAAGGCGTAGAGGCCGATCTTGTTGATCTGCTCCGGGGTCAGCGGACGCGTCTCACGCTGACCGGCCTGGTAGATGTGGTAGCCGTCCGTCAGCTGGAGGCCCTCGGAGACCTGACCCGGCTGGAGGGCGAACAAGGTGGTGTCGATCTTCTGGTCGCGCGACTGGCCCGGCGCGATCCAGCCGAGGTCACCGCCCTTGAGCGCTTCGAGCCCGTCCGAGTTCTCGCGCGCCAGCGCCTGGAAGTCAGCACCAGCCTCGCGTGCCTTGATCAGGATCTCGGCGGCGCGCTGTTCGGCCGGCGGTCGCTTGCCGTCGTAGCGGATGACGTGGTAGCCGAACTGGGACTTGACCGGCCCGATCACGTCGCCAGGAGCATGGTCGCCATCGAAGACGGCGGAGCCGAACTCTTCGACCATGGTGCCGCGCGTGAACCAGCCAAGGTCACCGCCGTTGATGCCGCTCGACGTGTCGTCGCTCGCGGACTCGGCCAGATCAGCGAACGCCTGATTGCGGTCGCCGGCTGGCGTTTGGAGCAGGGCGGCCACGGCGGCGTCTGCTTCGGCCTTGGCGGCCGCCCACGCCGGGTCGTCCTGAGGCAGCTCGCTGGCTCCGCCCGGGTCGTCCTTCGGCGAGTACAGGACGTGCGCCGCCCTGGCCTCCTCCTCGGTGCCGCCGGCCTCGATGAAGATCTCGTAGGCTCGGATCTGCTCGACCGGGCTCTTCGTCGCCTCGGCGACCAGCTTTTCGTCGAGCTTCTCCCTGAGGACACGTCCCACGAGCGCCACCTTGTAGGCTTCCAGCCCAGGGCCATCCTCGATGGCTGCGCGGAAGCTTGGATCCTCACGGGCCGGGGTGATCTCGGTCACGCGGCCGATCCGGAAGGTGCCGTCGGCACCCTCGATGACGCCGGTCGTGCCGTCGGCAGGAAGTGCGAAGAGCGACTTGACCCAGGCGTCGTCGGTCGGGTTCGTGTCGGCCAGCGTGCCGTACAGGCCGCCGTTCTCCTTGCTGATGTCGGTGCTGTACTTGGCGGCCACGGCCCCGAAGTCCGCGCCCCCTTCGAGCTCGGCCAGGGCGCGCTCGGCGGTCGCCTTGGCAGCAGCCTGCTGCTCGGTGGTCGGGAAGTCTGCGCCGACGTCGACCTCCGGTCGGACGAAGACCGCATAGGTCTTGCGCAGTTCCGGTCGCGAGGCTTCGCGGACGAGCGCCGCCTCGATCTCGGCGTCGGAGGCCGTGATGTCCTCCTCGACCGCGTACTTGGCCAGCAGGATCTCGTCGACGAGGGCGTCGAGGGCGGTCTGGCCGACCTCGTCGCTCTGCTGTGCCAGCTGCTGGAGCTGGGTCGCCGCGTTCTCCTGGCTGACCTCGCCCGCGGCGAGCGCCTCTCGCACCCGCTTCTCGGCCTCGGTGATGCGGAAGAGCTCGATCTCGCCCCGCTTGACATACGCGTCGCGACTCACATTCTGGCCATCGACGGTCACGACGGGCTGAAGGTGCTCGTCGTAGTACGAGACGGCGACGGCGGCGATCAGGATGCCGATGGCTGCGGCGATGACGACCACGAAGCCGACGGTCACGTAGAGTCGCTGCCGGGCCTCCTGATCGTGCGTCGATCGATGGCGGGGCGCGCCGGGTTGCTTGGCTCGAAAGGTCATGGGTGACGAGGATCCTGCTGCTGGTGCGGGCCGTGGAGTCGACGTGGCCCGACCGTCGTTGAGCGGCGCGTATCGTACCGCACCGCGGCTCCGCGGCCCGTCGAGCCCTCTGCGGTTCCCGTGGGAGCGCGGCGAACACGCAGTAGGATGCCGCAGGATGGATCGCCTGGCACGTCTCATGGCGAGGGCGTATTCGCGGATCCGTAGCGGGCGGCCGGTCCGATGGGCGGCAGGCAGGCTGTCGCCCCGGGCCCGGCGCGCCATGCGACGGTTCCTCGGCCGCCCGCCGCGGGCCACCCGCGCCATCGCCCCGACGACGTCGTTGAGCGAGGCCAGACGAGCGTCGAGCGCCGCCGCGGTCGCCGAACGTCCGCCCTACGTACCGGACGGATCCGGGGCTGATCCACGGGTCAACGTCATCGGGCACTTCCGTGGGGAGTTCGGCATGGCCGAAGCGGCCCGTTCGCTCGTTACCGCGGCGCAGGCAGCCGGCGTGCGTGTCGCACTCGTGAGTGCGAGTACGAGTGACGCGCAGGGCGCCGATCTCCGATTCGCGGACGCGACCGGGACCGACACGCCTCACCCGATCAACGTCATGTGTGTGAATGCCAACGAAACTGCGCACCTCATGGACGCGCTCGGGCCCGAGGTGACCGCAGGTCGCTACAACATCGGATTCTGGTTCTGGGAGTTGACGCGACTTCCAGCCGCATGGCGGGAAGCTATCGACGTGGTGGACGAGATCTGGGTCGCGTCCCGATTCGTTGGCGAGACCATGGCGGGGAGCACGTCAAAGCCGGTGCGGAGGATCCGGCTTGCCGTCGATGCGACCCCTTCTCGCACCTTTCGGCGATCAGAATTCGGGCTGCCCGACGACGCATTCACCTTCCTGTTCACGTTCAACCTCAACTCGTATGTCGCGCGCAAGAACCCACTCGGGACCATCAACGCCTTCCGGAAGGCATTTCCGGGCAGGGACCAGCGCGTCGCACTCGTTCTCAAGCCGACGAACGTCGACAAGCGCCGCGATCGGATGCGTCCCTTCCAGCAGGCGATCGATGGCGACGACCGGATCCTGGTCATCGACCGATCCATGTCGCGGGATGAGATCTTCGGGCTGGAGAGCGTCGTCGACAGCTACGTCTCCCTGCATCGCAGCGAGGGCTTCGGGCTCGGCCTCGCCGAGTCGATGTTCCTCGGCAAGCCCGTCATCGGGACCGGGTACTCGGGGAACCTCGAATTCATGGACGAGAGCAACAGCCTTCTGGTGGACTACCGGCTGACGGCTGTGGGCGAACGCGAATACCCCTTCCACGAAGGTCAAGTGTGGGCCGAACCCGACGAGGATCAGGCCGCCGACCTGATGCGCCGCCTCGTCGATCAACCCGAATACGGCCAGGAGATCGGCGCCCGAGCTCGAGCCCACATGCTGGAGCAGTTCAGCGCCGCGGCCGTCGGAGCTGGCGTTGCCGGGCGACTGAGCCAGATCCTCGACGGCGAGGCTGAGGTCTAGTCGAGCTCCGCGACGAAGAGCGTGGACCCCGTCACGACGTTGACAAGTGGCAGGCCGGCGATGAGCTCGCGCTGCCGTTGGACTCCGCTGACATACGTAAGCTTGCCGCTCTCGTCGCGAGCCTGCCTGACCGGTGTCTCGACCCACGCCTCGGGGCCGCTGAAGGCGGGCAGGTCTCCGGCGATGTCATCACGAACCATGAACGCGTTGACCCCTTGGGTGGTGCTGCCCACGAGGCGATATCCATGCTGGCTTGCCCAGTGGGCGAATGCCGAGATCGAGGCACCGAAGTAGAGCGTGGAGTGATGGGCCGTCGCGCGGTCGAAGGTCGCGAGGTAAGGAACACTGACTGGGGCGACCGGCCCGAACAGGCTGTTGTACTCGCAGATCACGATCCGCGGCCGGATCACCGAGATGGCCGACAGGATCCAGTAGTCCATCCCGTCGACGTCGACCGACATGAGACCCGTATCGACAGGCTGATCTGAGAGCAGGTCATTGATGTTCTCGGCTGTGACGAAGGCAGACTGCGTCTCGATGACGCCACGCCAGGCAAGTCCCGAGTCCTGCACGAAGCGGGTATGGGCATTCCCGGCGTCGATGATGAGGCCGCTCCAGCCATCGTGCTCCAGGAGGAACCGCGTGTTCGACTCGCGGTAGTCTTCGACGCCGAACTCGACGAAGTTCTTGCTGACGATCGGCACGCGCGCGATGAGCCACTGGATGATCCCATCCTCGCCGAACTGGGAATACGCCTTGAACTCTGCATCCCGCAGGGAGCCGGCCCCCCGGACTCGCAGCGCCTGTATCGAGGCGAGCGCGAATCGAGCCTGTCGACTGTCCTCGCGGAGAGCATCGACGCTGCGCTGGAGCTTTCGCTGGCTCGCCTGGAGTGCGTCGAGCCTCGCGACGATGGGTCGGAATAGGTGATCGCG
The DNA here is from genome assembly GCA_963837215.1 of uncultured Chloroflexia bacterium. Classification (GTDB taxonomy): domain Bacteria; phylum Chloroflexota; class Limnocylindria; order Limnocylindrales; family CSP1-4; genus CSP1-4. The sequence goes on along the minus strand of CAWIML010000007.1, from coordinate 509,943 downwards.
AACTCGGCGGACCGGGGTGAGGAACAACGATCGCATCGACCCTACGCTCAACTATCGGTCCGCGGGCCATCCAGGGCCGGCGGCCAATCGTACCTGACCCGAGCACGCCGGCCGGACTCGGCATGACGCCACATGACGCGTTCCGGCGGGGCCGCGCAGATCGATAATTGAGCGATGAGCGAACAGGGGCCGATGCAGCGACCGACCGATCATCTCGCGGGGCTCCGTCGCCGACTCCGCCGCGTCGGCGGGCGCGCTGCCCCCATCCCGCCGACGGGTAGTGTCAGCGCCTCGAACGCACGGCCGAGCGAGCGCATCAACGAGCTGATCCGTGTCGCGCCCCGCCCGACATCGATGGCCGACTACCGGATCAACCTGGTGCTCCCGACGCTCTCGGCGAGCTCGGCCTATGGCGGTGTGCAGACGGCGCTGGACCTCTTCGAGGCCATCTCCGAGGGCGCGGCACGGAGGCGGATCATCGTCGTCGGGGCCCTCGATGCCGACGCAGCGGCGACATTGCCCGCATATCGCCGTGTCGACGCCATCGAGGACGTCGACGACCCGTGCCAGATCGTGGCCATCGACGACACCGCGGGCACGACCTTGCCGGTGGGTCCCCGCGACGTCTTCGTGGCGACGTTCTGGACGACGGCCGAGATGACCGTTCGCTTCAGGCGCTGGCAGGCAGCCACGTACGGCGCGGCGCCTCGACGGTTCGGTTACGTCGTCCAGGACTTCGAACCCGCCTTCTACCCATGGTCCGCGCAGTCGATGCTGGCTGCAGCCACCTATGACAACGCGGCTTCGATCGCGGCCATCTTCAATACCGATCTGCTCCGTGATCACTTCCATGGCCAGGGCATCCGTTTCGGAGACGAGTTCACCTTCGAACCCAGGCTTTCGCCGACCCTTCGGCGTGCCCTCGCGGTGACACCGCCCGACCGATCCGCCAGGATCCTTGTCTACGGGCGACCGAGGAAGCCACGGAACGGGTTCCCGCTGATCGTCGAGGGCCTCCGAGCGTGGCGTGCCGCATCATCCGTCGGCGGATCGATGGTCGGTGGTCTCGGCCGGCGAAGACCACCGACCCGTGGAACTCGGTGACGGGATGACGATGCGCTCGCTCGGCAAGCTGGACCTGGCGGCCTATGCCAAGGTCATGCGCACGTCGGCGGTCGGCATCTCGATCATGGCCTCGCCCCACCCGAGCTATCCGCCGCTCGAGATGGCCCAGTCCGGCCTCCTGGTCCTGACCAACCGCTTCGGCGCCAAGGATCTCTCGGCTTGGCATTCGAACATCGTCTCGCTGCATGAGATCTCGATCGCGTCGTTCAGCGACGACCTTGCGGCTCTCTGCGACCGGTTTGCGAGCGACCCTTCGAGCGGTGATCGAGGCCGGCTCCTGCGGGAGGACTACCTGAACGAGGCGCCTCAGTTCCCGTTTGCCGACACCGTCGCGGCGCTCCTCCGCGAACCCTGACGTGCGGGCGGAGCAAGGATCCGGGTCGGGCGCGATCGCGAAAGCTCTGTGACGACGGCCTCGATCTCACGTGCACGAGCGTCGAAGGTATGGCGCTCGAGCACGATGGCTCGTCCCCGCTCCCCGAGGCGGCGGCGCTCTGCCGGATCGGCCAGATAGCGTTCGATGAGCGCGAGCAGCTCTTGGCGACCCTGATACGTGATCACCGATCCGTCGAACTCGGCGTGGATGCCTTCGACGTCGTCCGAGATGACGAAGGCGGCGCATGCCAGTGCGTCGTAGATGCGGTTCGAGATGAAGCCCTCGGCGCGCATGTCTTCCCAGTGGTCGTTGAGGACGATCGAGGCCGAGCTGTAATACCGGGCCAGATCGGCGTTGGGGATGCCCTCGCCCTTCACGAAGCGCGGCTCGATCAGATCCGGACGCCACTTCTGGCCATACACCGCGAGGTCGTGGTCCGTGCCGGCCAGGTCGTCCACGATGCGCCGGTGCACGTTCCTGGAGTTAGCCACGAAGAGGAGCTCGTGCCTCGGGCCGGTCGCGTCGGGAGCGAACCGCTCGGGGTCGGTGGCCTGGTGCAGCGCGGTCACGGCGACATCGGCGCGCGATGCCATGCGCGCGGCGAAGACATCCGAGGCGACGAAGACATGGTCGTAGCGGTCGTATAGCTCCGGGCTGGCGCGATCGGGGTGACTGATATGCCAGAGCAGATTGACCTGGCCCGGCCTCGTCGGCGCCTCCCTGAGACCGAAGATGTGCAGGGCCACATCGTCGCGGGCAGCGACGGGCGCAGCCCAGTCGGGCAGCAGGTGCACGCGGGTCGGGTGGCCGTCCCGTTCGAGTGAGCGCTGCAGCGCACGGGCGAAGTGGTAGATCGCCCCACGTCTCGGCGACGTCCCAGCTCGGGACTCCGATGCGCAGGCCGTAGCGCGTGGCCGACGCCCACGCTCCCGAGCCTGTCCCGAACGGCCCGCGCCCGCAGCGCGTACGTGTGCTCCGCGAGAACCTGGGACTGATATCCACCTGCCCGCGCCAGGTAAGGCTCAGGCTCGTGCAGGATCGACTCGACGAGCGGCGGTCAGCGATGGCCCGTCGGACCAGGTCGGGAATGCCGTGTCGAAGAGGTCGTGCGACGCCGAGCTCACCGCTGCTGACCACGACGGCCCCCATGGCCAGCGCGTCGAAGACGCGCGAGTTGACCGAGCCACAGGCCTTGGTCGGCTCGGCCGCATCGTCGACCACGATCCGCGCGGAGGCGTAGGCGCGCGGGACGTCGTCGTAGGCCAGGAATCCGCGGTGAAGCGCGGCCATGCCGGGCACATCCTCCCAACCCCGGCCGTAGACGTGTACGGAATAGCCGCGCTCGGCCAGCGCGGGCAGCGCGTCGATGACGTCCCTGGGCTGGCCCCAGTAGCTGCCCATGAAGAGCACGTCGCAGGCCAGATCAGGCGCTGGATCCTGGCCCTGGAAGCGGTCCGGATTCGTGGCGATGGGAAGGAGCGAGGCCGTCTTGGAGCTCCGGCGCCGCACCATGTCGACGATCGCGCTCGCTCGCAGCCAGGACGATGTCGTAGTCATCGAACCACGCGCGGGCCATCCAGCGCTCCGGCCAACTTCGGATCCAGGCCAAGGTCACCAGGCCACGGGGCAGGCGTCGGATGTCGCAGGCGTCGAGCAGCACGATGATGGCCTCGACCGTGGGCGCTGGGCTGTACCAGCCATCCGCTCGGCGCTCGAGATAGCTCACCCGCCAGCCGAGCGCCTGCAGGGCATCGCCGAGCTCGTGTCCCGTGTACCAGTCGCCGAAGCCGGCCTCGGGATCCAGGCTGGTGAGCGTGATCGCGACGTGGAAGGGATCGGCCCAGTCTCGGTCGCCTCCGATCAGGGCCTCGAGAAGCGCCTCCCGGAAGACCCGTGGACCCCAGGCATCGACGTACGCCTCGCGGTTGTGCTCGACCCTGGCGCGACGCAAGTCGACGTCCACAGCCCGCGTGGCGGACTCGTGGTGCCAGAGCGCGGCGCGACCGTCATAGATGAGGCGTCCTCCGGCGGCACGCAGCTTGAGGCAGAGGTCCACGTCCTCCAGGCCGTAGTCGTATTCGGTCGAGAAGCCCCCGACGGCCTCGAAGGCATCGCGTTTCATGAGCAGGCAGGCGGCCGTCAATGCCGGGCGCTCGGCGACGCCGACGGCGACGGGCGCCAGTGGATCCTCGCCCGCCCCCATCGGGCGCGGGATCGGGACCGGCATCGTGCGATCGAAGGACACGCCGCGATGCTGGAGCGTCAGGTCGGCGAGGTGCTCGCCGCCACGGGTCCCGCCGCGGTGGCGTGGGTAGATGAGCCGCGCGCCGACGGCCACGGCGCCCGGCATCCGCGAGGTCTCGACGAGGTAACCGAGCCAGTGCTCGGTGATCGGGTCCGTGTCGTTGTTGAGGAAGCAGATGAGCTCACCGGCCGCTGCCTCGACGCCCTGGGCATTCGCCTCCGAGAAGGTCCGGTTCTCCGCGTTGCGGATGACGGTGAGCGGGAAGGGCATCGACTTCCGCTCCGCGAGCTCGGCTGAACCGTCGGTCGAGCCGTTGTCGACCACGATGATCTCGACGTCGCGGTACGCCGTCTGCGCCACGGCCTTCAGACAGCGCTCGAGGTGCTGGCGGCCATCCCGATTGAGGATGACGATCGAGACCAGCGGCCCTGTGGTGAGGGCGGGCGCAGAGGCGCCGCGGATCCGCTCGACGAGCGCCCGCTCGGCAGCGGCGGAGGCTCGTCGCCGTCGCTCGTCGACGCGCTCCAGGATCCGGCGGCGGGCGCGACGGGGCCATGCGGTCAGCCGCCGAGCGCGCTCCAGCAGCAGCCGCATCCGAGCGGAGAGCATGGTCGCCGCGCGGACGGATCGCCGTCGCTTGAACTGACGCGACTCTCGCCGTACCCGCGCCAGCTCCGCCGCCTGTGCCCTGAGGTCCGCTTCGCGCGCCCGGATGGTCGCCGCGGCCGTGTGCAGGCGCTCCCGGTCGAGTGAGAGCTCGACCTCGAGCCCTTCGACGCGCGCCTCGAGCTGACGTAGTCGCTCGGCGCCGGTCGTCGGCGTCGGTCAGCCGCTCCGTGTCGGCGTCGGTCGGCGGCGTCGGGCGCTCCATCAGGCCGGGGAACCTCGCTCATCCGCGGGCGCCGAGGCGGGGACGGTGGCGCCGGGCGGGACAGCGGAAGTCTATCCCGTGTGGTGGCTCGGGTCGGGCAGCGGCTCTTTGCTACTCTGGGCCGGCATGAAAGGCATCGTCCTGGCCGGTGGTACGGCGACCCGGCTCTTTCCCCTGACCATCGTGACCAACAAGCACCTCCTGCCTGTCTACGACCGGCCGATGATCTACTACCCGCTGGAGACCCTTGCCGGCATGGGCATCCGCGAGGTCATGGTCATCGTCGGCGGAAAGAGCGTCGGCGACGTGGTCGAGTTGCTCGCTGACGGGGAGCATTTCGGTCTCGACCTGACGTACCGCCACCAGCGCGATGCCCTCGGCATCGCGCACGCGATCGGCCTGGCCCGTGACTTCGTGGGTGACACAAGCTTTTGTTGCGTGCTGGGCGACAACATCCTGCGCGGCGAGGCGTTGGCCGACGTCGCGGCCGACTTCGAGGGCGGTCCCCACCGCGCTGGCACCCTGCTTTATCAGGTCGCCGACGCCAGGCGCTTCGGCGTCGCCGAGTTCGCCGCCGATGGCTCGATCGTCGGCTTCGAAGAGAAGCCGGAGCGACCGAAGAGCGACCTCATCCCCATCGGCGTCTACTTCCTGCGCCCCGATGCCTTCGACGTCATCGAGCATTTGGCGCCCTCCGGCCGCGGCGAATTCGAGATCACCGACGTGCTCAACCACTACATACCGGACGGGGGCCTGTTCTGGCGTCGCTACGAGGGCCATTGGTCCGACGCCGGCACCGTCGACTCGCTTCAGCTGGCCGCCCACTTCGCGGCCGAAGACGACGCCGCCGGCAGGCTCGCCCCGCCGCCGCAACGGCCGTGACCGCCGACCGACTTGCCCGCGGTCGCGGCGCCCACCTCCTGGTGACGGGTGGGGCCGGCTTCATCGGCTCGTCCTTCGTACGCGACGCGCTGGCGGACGATCCGACCCTGCGAATCACCGTCCTCGACCTCCTGACGTATGCCGGGCGACGCGACAACCTGGCGGAGGTCGATGCGGACCCTGCCCGGGCGGCTCGACTGGCCTTCGTGCGCGGCGATATCGCCGACACGCGGCTGGTCGGTGATCTGGCGAAGGAGGTCGACGCCATCGTCAACTTCGCCGCCGAGTCACACGTCGATCGGAGCATCCACGACGCGGCCGCCTTCCTGTACACGGGCGTAACGGGCGTCCACGTCCTGCTCGAGGCTACCCTTCGCGAGTCGCTGCGTGCCACGAGCGGCGAGCGCATGGCCGCGCCGCGCTTCCTGCAGGTATCGACCGACGAGGTCTACGGTTCGGTCGAGACGGGCTTCTCGACGGAGCGCGACCCGATCGCCCCGCGGTCGCCCTACGCCGCCGCCAAGGCCGCCGGGGAGCTGTTGGCGTTGAGCTACCACACGACGCACGACCTGGATGTCGTCGTCACACGGGGCTCCAACACGTATGGCCCATATCAGTTTCCCGAGAAGCTCGTCCCGCTCTTCGTCACCAACGCCATCCAGGATCGGCCGCTGCCGCTCTACGGCGACGGCCGCCAGGAGCGCGACTGGCTGCACGTCGCGGACCACGCGGGGGCGATCCTGCATGTCCTGCGTGAGGGTCGAAGTGGAACGGCCTACAACGTGCCGGGCGCCGGCGGCCACGAGAACCGCGAGATCGTGCGCATCCTGCTCGAGCGACTCGGCAAGCCCTGGTCCCTCGTGCGGAGCGTCGAGGATCGGCCGGGGCACGATCGTCGCTATGCCATGGACGGCTCACGCCTGGCCTCGATCGGCTGGCAGAACCGTGTCGCTTTCGAGGCCGGGCTCGCCGCCACGGTCGACTGGTACCGGGAGCACGCGGACTGGTGGCGAACGGCCCGCTCGGGCGATTGGGACGAGTACTACGAGCGGCTCTACGGCGAGCGCCTGGCCTCGTCCACGGCCGCCGATGGCTGAGCGGATCGTCGCCGTCACCGGTCCCGGCGGTCGGCTCGGACGGGCCGTCCTCCGCCGACTCGACGTCCAGGCCGGATCGCAGGCCGGTGCCCTGGGCGCGCCCGGACTATGACCTCGACGACCTCGACGGCGGAGCCCGGCTCGTCGACCGTGACCAGCCGAGCGTGGTCGTCCACACCGCCGCATGGACGGATGTCGACGGCTGTGCGCAGGAGCCCGAACTCGCCAGACGTCGCAACGGTGAGGCGGTCGGTGCGCTGGCGGCGACCTGCGCGTCGCGCGGCGTCGAGCTGATCTTCATCTCGACCAACGAGGTCTTCGATGGGCGACGCACCGACGGGCGAGGCTACGGCCCTGACGACGCGCCGGGCCCCATCAATGCCTATGGCGCGAGCAAGCTCGAGGGCGAGAGGCTGGCCCGCGCGGCGTTCGGCGCCACCGCTCGCGCCGGCCTGGCTATCGTCCGGACCTCTTGGCTCTTCGGGCCACCGGGCGGCGACTTCCCGACCAAGATCCTGGCCGCGGCCGATGCGGCCGACGCGCGCCGAGAGCGCCTTCGCGTCGTCGACGACGAGTTCGGCTCGCCGACCTCGACCGGCGACCTCGCCCGGGCCATCGTCGCGCTCATCGAAGCCGGCGTTCCGTCCGGTATCCACCACTGCGTCAACGAGGGCGTCGCCTCACGCTACGACTGGGCGAGGGTCATCTTGCGGGCGAGCGGCCGATCGGACGACGTCGAGCCGATCGCGTCGGCGTCCTGGACACGTGCCTCGACACCCCCGGCGTGGGGCGTGCTGGCGCCGACTCCGCTCCCGGGTGGCCTGTCGCTGCCGACCTGGCAGGCGGCCACGGAGGCCTACGTGGCGACGTACGCAGGGGCTGGATGAGCGGGCCCGAGCTCGACGGCGTCCGGCGTGGACGGCTGGCGCGACACGCCGACGCGCGCGGCTCCTTCCGCGAGCTTTGGCGATCAAGCTGGTTCCCGGGCGAGCGGTTCACGCAGGCGAACGCCTCGGTCTCGGACAGTGGGCGTACTGCGCGGGCTCCACCTTCACCGTCGGCAGTCGGATCACTGGATCGTGGGCAGCGGCCTCGCGTTCGTCGCCCTCGTCGATGTGCGACCGATGCTCGGGGGCGGCGGTCGGCCGTTCGTGGAGACCTTCGAGATGGCGCCCGACGAGTGGTGCTTCATCCCGCCCGGCGTCGCCCATGGCTTCCTGGCCCTCGAGCCCCTCGAGCTGCTCTATGTCGTGACCAACGAGTACGACGGCTCGGACGAGCACGGCTTCGCCTGGGATGACGGCCTCGCAGCGGTTCCCTGGCCGGCAGTCCCGGAGGCAGCCGATGGGCGTCCCATCCTCTCGGATCGCGACCTCCAGAACCCGTCGCTGACCGAGCTCGTCGCGCGCCTCCGCAGCCAGAACACCGCTTGAGCGACTCGAGCGGCGGTGGCTCGGCGCCGGGTGACGCGGCCACGCCGCGGCTGTCCGTCCTGATCCCGTGCTGGAACGCCGCCACCACCATCGAGCGCGCCCTGGACTCGGTCCTTGCGGAGCGCGACGTGGCGCTCGAATGCGTGGTCATCGACGACGGCTCGACGGACGGCACCGCCGAGGTCGTGCAGGCGGTGGCGGACCGCGACGCTCGCGTCGTCGTCGTCCGACTCGAGTCGAACGAGGGCGTCTCGAGCGCGCGCAACCGCGGCCTGGCGATCGCCCGCGGCGAGTGGCTGGCCTTCCTCGACGCCGATGACCGCTTGCTGCCCGGTGGCGTCGCCGCCCTGATGCATCCGACCGCCGACCCCGACGTCCGGGCCGTCATCGGCCAGCGCATCTGGACCGACGGGGAGCGGAGCTGGCTGTCGGCGCTCTACGACATCCCCGACATCCGGCAGCCCGGCCGTAAGGCCATCGCGACCCACCCGGGCCTGCTCTACTACGCCTCCGCGACCGGCAAGGCCATCCATCGGTCGCTCATCGGCGGGCGGCAGTTCGACGGCCGCGTGTTGGGCGACCAGCCGTGGACGATCCACGCCCTCTTGGCGGCGGGTGACGAGATCGAGGTCATCGGCGAGACCGTCTACGAGTGGCTCCGGCCACACCCCGATCGATACGTGGCCGACGATCACGGCCGAGACGCGAACCTCGGCCAGCAGCGCGGCGGAGATGGCACGCGTCGCCCGAACGGCGTTCCTCGAGGTCAGTGGCGACGTCGACTCGCTGGTCGGCGATGAGGCGAGGCGGCCGATCGTCAAGCGGACCTATTTCGAGCGGCTGCTGCGCTCGGACATCGGGGATCGACTGCGTGTGGCTGCCGACCGGCGGGATCCGGCGACCGCGGAGCTCTACGAGGCGGTGGGCCGGTTCTTCGAGGTCGTGCCCCCCGAGACCCTTGCCGGCACCGATGTCCACCTGACGCAGGTCGTCCGATCGGCGGCCTATCGATACTCGGCGCTCGCGCCCGCGGCACGGTCGAGCTACTGGCGGATGGTACGGCCGGTCCTCGTCGGCGACCCGCGATCGAGCCGTCGCCTGGGCGGCAACCCCGCGCTCGGCGCGGCCTTCTGGGCCCGGCGGAGGGTCGGGTCTCCCGTTGGCGGAATGGTCGCCGAGCGCGATCCTCATGCTGACCTCGCTGCTGGCCCGGCTCGCCCGCCGGATCGGGCTCGCCTGAGGTCGCCCACCAGGAGCTCCCGATAGAGCGCCGAGGAGCGTCTCGACCTGGGATCCCCAGTTATAGCGCTCGTGTGCGGCTCGAAGGGCGCGGGCGCGCATCGCCTCCCGCTCGGCGGGCGGGGCGGTCACGATGCGTCGGATGGCATCGGCGATCGAGGCGGCCGACGTCGGGTCGCAGAGGATCCCAGCGCCCGTCGCCTGGATGATCCCGGCCATGCCGGGCAGATCCGAGGCGACGACCGGGACACCCGCCGCCATCGCTTCGAAGAGCTTCTGGGGGGTGGTGAAGCGATGGTTGATGGTCGTCGGCTGGATGGCCATGACGAGCGCGTCGGCCGAGGCCGACCAGAGCAGCAACGCCTCGGGCGGAACCGCCGGCAGCAGATGGACTCGACCCAGGTAGGGCGACGCCGACGCCTGCCGTCTCAGGGCATCCTCCATGACCCCGAACCCGAGCACGACGAGCACGGCTTCGGGCACTTGGAGGATCGCCTCGACGGCCTGCTCGATGCCCCGCTCCGCCGTCAGGCGACCCTGGTACAGGACGATGGCCGTCTCGACCGGCAGATCGAGGGCGGTCCGGATGAGGTCCGGCCTCGGCGAGGGCGGCGTCCACGTCTCCGGGCAGTTCATGACCACGGTGGGCCGTCGGACGCGCAGGTCTCGTTCGAGGAGCGTCGCATAGGCATCGTTGACCGTCAGGACGCGATCGACCTCGCCCGCCCACCGGCGCTCGATCCAGGCCAGGATCGATCGTCCGGGCTGACCGAGCCGAGCGTACTCGCGCGACCGCATGAAGACGTCGCGGCTGTCATAGATCGTCCGGCCGCCGTACCGACGACGCATCGACAGGAGGGCCGGCAGCGAGCCGGCCCACATGCCGTGCCAGATGTCGACCGGCTCGACCACGGGCTCGAGCGCTGCCGCCCAGCCCATGGGCCGGAGCAGGAACTCGCGGATGCGCACCCACCAGTTCAGGCGCTCGAGCGGACGGCCTCGGCGGAACCGCCGCCAGATGTCGGACGGCCGGCGAGCTCCGGGCCGTCCGAGGTCGACCGAGCCCGAGGCTCTCGGGCCGGGGGGGCCAGGCGGCGCGCCCGACGTCTCGGGCGCGGCTCGGCCGTCGGCGACCGCGAGCGCCATGGCGGCCGCGATCCGTCGGTCGTGCCCGGCGGCGCAGGCCGGGCACCGCGAGGTGCCACTCCCAGGGGACCCGCACGAGCCGATATCCGTCGCGCTGCTCGATCGGCGCCAGGCCCCGATGCCACCGAGCGTAGACGGTCACCACGCAGCCAGCCTCGACGGCTGATCGAGCCATGCGGAACGAGCGTGCGTCGAACTCGCCAGACGAGTACGACAGGAACGCGATGCGGGCTGCCCGACCATCGACGGTCAGACGAACGTCCCCGGCTTCGTCTTCTGACCGCTCCGCGCCCCTGGCGTCGAGCGTCGGCGTCTCGTCCAACCGGGGTCAGCCGCGGTCAGGCGTCGGACGACCAGCCGGCGCCGAGCCGGAGCACCTGGCGGTCGCGGAGCCGGTGGCCCTTCGACGAGTTGACCGTGTCGACGACCAGAGCCGCCGACCCGTAGACCGAGCCCCAGTCGACAGCCCGGTGCGGTGTCACGATCACCACGACGTCGGCCCAGGCCACGAGCGGGCCAAGGGCGACGCCATCGCGGACGACCCCCGAAGCATCCCGGAACGTGCCCACATGCGGGTCGTGATAGCGGACGTCGGCGCCGCGCTCCGCGAGACCCGCCAGCACGTCGGCGGCCGGCGAGTTCCGCTCGTCATGGACGTCCGGCTTGAAGGCCACGCCGATGACGCCGACCTTGGCGCCCTTGAGCGCTCTGCCACGGTCGTTGAGGGCCTCCGCGACGAGATCGACGACGTGGCGCGGCATGGCCACGTTGATGTCGGCCGCAAGCTCGATGAAGCGATCGATGAAGTCGAACTCGCGCGCCCGCCAGGAGAGGTAGTACGGATCGACCGGGATGCAATGGCCGCCGACGCCAGGGCCAGGCGTGAAGCGCATGAACCCGAAGGGCTTGGTAGCCGCGGCGTCGATGACCTCCCAGACATCGAGGCCCATCCGCTCACAGAGCAGGGCCAGGTTGTTGACGAAGGCGATGTTGATGTTGCGGAAGACGTTCTCCAGCAGCTTGGCCAGCTCGGCTGCATCAGGCGACGAGAGTTCGATGACCTGGTCGTTGATGCGTCTCAATACTGCTGCCGCACGAGCTGTCGCGGCAGGCGTCAGGCCACCGACGAGGCGCGGCACACTGCGCGCCGCGCTCGCGGGATCACCGGGGTTGACGCGCTCGGGAGCGAAGGCGAGGTCGAAGTCCGCACCCGCAACCAGGCCGCTCTCCTCGATGAGAGCCCGGAACGGCCCCGCCGTCGTGCCCGGGAAGGTCGTCGATTGGAGGACGATGAGCTGGCCGCGACGGACGTGGTCCCGGATGAGGGCGGCCGCAGCGAGCACGGGGCCGAGGTCCGGGTCCTTGGTGGCGGTGATCGGGGTCGGGACGCAGACGAAGATGACGTCGGCCGCGTCGATCCGGGCCTCTGCCTGACGCGCCACCCTGAACGTCGAGCCGAGGGCCGCCCGAAGTCGCGCTTCGTTCACGTCGTCGATCGGCGATCTGCCAGCCGTCACGGCCGCGACACGGTCCTCGGAGATGTCGATGCCCTCGACATCGAGGCCGGCTTCCGCCAGCGAGATGGCGAGGGGCAGGCCGACGTAGCCGAGGCCGATCACGGCCACGTGCGTGTCTGAGGTCATGGCGGGAGCATAGTCGAACGCCATGAACGCGGACTCACGCCGGCTGCCAAGGGCGCGCGGGCGGCGCCGCCTACAAGGGGCTCACGGGACCATCGACGGACCGGCCGGCCGGGCACCGGCCGACCCGTCGAGTCGCCGTGTTACGCTCCCGTTTCCATGACGTCCGCATCCGAGGTGCCGGCCTCGTTCCGCTCGTCCGCCGTGCGACCGGGGCCCATCGGACTCATTCGTGAGGGCATCACGGACGTCATCTCGCGACGTCGGCTCATCCGCTATCTCGTCCAGTCCGATCTCAAGAAGAAGGGCGCCGACACGCTGCTCGGCAACATCTGGTGGATCGTCGATCCGCTGCTCCAGATGGTCGTATACGTGGTCCTGGTCTCGCTCATCTTCGATCGGCAGCAGCCGGACTACCCGATCTTCATCTTCGCGGCCCTCCTGCCCTGGAAGTGGTTCAGCACCGCGGTCAACGACGGCGTCACGTCGGTCGTCATGTCGGAGCGACTGATCAAGCAGATCCAGTTCCCGAAGATCGTGTTGCCGGTCGCCTCCGCCATGTCCGGGATCGCCAATTTCGCCTTCGGCTTGATCCCCCTGGCGGGCCTGCTGCTGCTGTTCTTCCCGCATCGGATCTCGATCTGGCTGCTCGCCATCCCGATCGTGGCCTTCGTCCAACTCCTGTTCACGCTGCCGGTGGTCGTCGCCGTCTCGTCATCGAACGTCTTCTACCGTGACATCGGCAACCTTGCGCGGCACGTCCTTCGCCTGTGGTGGTACCTCTCGCCCGGGCTCTATGGGATCGATCTGGTCCTCGAGCTGACCAAGGAATATCCGATCGTCGGCACGCTCATGTTGCTGAATCCGTTCGCCACCCTGTTCACGGCCTACCGTGACGTGATCTATGAAGGCAAGAGCCCTGACTGGATGTCGCTGCTGATCCTGTCCGGCGTCTCGATCCTGCTCCTCGTGTGGGCGACGTGGTACTTCAAACGCGTCGAGCCGGCCTTCGCGAAGGTGCTCTGATGACCATCGAGCAGGTCGACGAGGGGCACCGAGGAGGCCCGATCGCCATCGACGCGCGGGACCTTGGCGTCCGCTACAGCCTGCGCTTCACGCGCAAGACGAGGATGCGCACGAGCTTTACCAACCTCTTCCGCCCGCGCAGCGGCGAATCCGCGTTCTGGGCGCTGCGCGAGGCCTCGTTCCGGGTCGTGCAGGGGGAATCCCTGGCCGTCATCGGACCGAACGGCGCGGGCAAGAGCACGCTGCTCCAGGTGCTGGCGGGCATCATCGTCCCCTCGACCGGCGTGGTCGAGGTCGCCGGACATGTCTCGAGCCTGCTCACGCTCGGCGCAGGCTTCGACGCCGACCTCAGCGGCACCGACAACATCCGGCTGGCCGGTGCGTTCCTGGGGCTGCCCGAGGCCGAAGTCGAGGACCGCCTGCCGGGCATCGTCGAATACGCCGACCTTGGGCCCTTCATCGACGTACCCCTCAGGACCTATTCGTCGGGCATGCGGGCGCGTCTGGGCTTCTCGATCGCCACCTCCGTCGAACCGGACATCCTGTTGCTCGACGAGGTCCTGGCCACCGGTGACGCCGACTTCCGCGTCAAGTCAAAGGCGCGCGTACTCGAGCTCGTCAGACAGGCGCGTGCCATCGTCCTGGTCACCCATGACATGTCCTGGGTGACCGAATACTGCAATCGGGCCATCCTGCTCGAGCACGGGCGCATCATCGCCGAGGGCGAGCCGGGCGAGGTCGTCGAGATCCACCAGGAGCACTCCGAGCGGCGCAAGGCGGAGAAGGAGGCGGCGGGCGTGCTGACCCTCAGGGAACGGCCGGCCGGCCGGCGTCGACGAGGCTGAGCTTCGACGTGGGGCGAGCCTAGCGGCGCAGACCGCGGAGCAGCCCCCAGACGAGCCCGAAGGCGGCGCCGAGGGCCAGGCCGGCCCGCCAGTCGAACAGGATCCGGCCCTGGCCCGTGACCGTCCGGGCGAGGACGAGGCCGGCGAAGCCGCGTTCGCCGATCTCGACGTCGCGCGCCATGACCGTTTGCGCCAGGGCCTGCTGGATCCGGACCGACCCGCGCGCGATGACCAGTCGGGCCGCGCTCTGGTGGAGGTCGATGCGATCGCCGATGACAGCGCCAACGCCACCCTGGCTGATCGATGCATGCTCCGCGCGGACGATCCCGACGCCGCCCTGCGTGACCACGAGTTCATCGACCTCGGCGCGCCCGACACCGCCCTGGCGGACCTCGATCCGGTCTGCCCGGGCATCCCCGACGCCGCCCTGCGTGACGCTCAGGGTGCCGGCCTCGACATGGCTGGCGCCACCCTGCGTGATCGTGACCGACTCGGCACGGACGGTCTCTTCGGGTGCCATGACCGGCACCAGGTCGCTGCCGGCGGCCGCGATCGCGTCGGCTTGCGTGCCGGCAGCTGCGATCGACGCGTCGGTGCTGGCGGGCGACTCGGCTCCCGCGGCGTTCTCGACGGCTTTCGGCTTGCGTCGGCGCGGCTTTGCGTCCGTGGTGGTGGTCTGGCCCTCCGTCTCGGCGATGGCTTCGACCGCGGCCTGTCCCTCGGCCGCGGCCATCGGGTCCGCGCCGTCTGGGCCCTTGGGTTTGCTCATCTCAGGTTCCTTTCGCGGCGTGCGCGTCGGTGGTAAGGGTAACGCGGCGAGACGGCATCGTCGGCCGATGGGTGGAAGCGTCCCGTCGACCGGATCGCGTCGAGCGCCATCTGCCGGCATCAGCCGGCGCCAGATCGGCGAACGGCTGCTACCATCCCGCGCGCCATGTCCTTTGATCGCCGGGCCGCCCGGCAGCTCACCTCCGCCTCATTCGGCCGGCTCACGGTAGCTGCGCTGCTGTTCGTGGCAGCTGCCTGCACGGCCTCGCCGAGCGAGCCGTCCACGGGCCTGTCGACGCCAGGACCGACTGCGGCGCCTACGCCGGCCGCAACGCCGACGCTCCGCCCGACGCCAAGTCCGACCCCGGTGCCGACTCCGGTGCCGACCCCGACGCCGGTCGCGGCGGTCATCAATGGCACCTGGCTCCCGGCCGACCAGGCCGACGTGGCCACGCGTCACCCGATCGCGGTCATGATCGACGACGCAGCGGCCGCCCGTCCACAGTCCGGGCTTGCCGAGGCCGACATCTTCTATCAGGCCCTGGCTGAAGGCGGCATCCCGCGCTACATGGCCGTCTTCCAGGTCGGCGATCCCCGGGCCATCGGACCAGTCCGCAGCGCGCGCCGCTATTACGTCGGCTGGGCGAAGGAGTGGCGCGCGCTGTACGCCCATGCCGGCGGGGCCCCGAACGCCCTCGCCGCCGTTCGAGCGGCCAACGGCCGCACCCTCTGGGATGCCGACCAGTTCCGCTACAGCAATACGCTCTATCGGATCCGCGAGCGCTTCGCCCCCCATAACGTCTACTCGACGGGCAAGAAGCTACGAGCACTCGGGCGACGACTGGGCGCCACGGCACCCATCACCAAGGCAGCCTGGACCTTCAAGGAACCGGCGGACATCGCCGAGCGGCCCGTGGGCGGCTCGATCGTGGTGCCGTACCGAGCCAACCGCATCACGTACCGCTACGACCGCGAGACCAACCGATACCTCAGGGGTGTATCCGGCGCCAAGACGCAGCGCGACGGGACGACCCGGAAGGTCGTCGCGCCGGTCAACGTGGTCGTGCTGTACATGGGCACGGCGCCGTTGCGCAATGACAGGTTCTCTCGCCAGAACGAGAAGAAACACCGCATCGACATCGACTACATCGGCAGTGGCAAGGCGCTCGTCTTCCGTGACGGGAAGGTCATCAAGGCCACGTGGTCGAAGAAGACCGAGCTGGCCCCCACGCGCTTCCTGTTTGCCGGCGGCCCGTCCAAGGGCAAGCCCGTGCCGCTCGTGCGCGGTCAGATCGCCATCCAGGTCGTGCCCAAGTCGACCGACGTGACCTGGAAACTGGGTAAGCCGGCCCCGCCTCCGACCATGCTGATCCCGCCGCCGATCCCCGAAGGGGCGCTGTAACCGGGCTCAGGTCGGACCGGTCAGGACGGCCTCCGCATACACGGCGCGTGTCTCGCGGGCCACGTCGAGCCAGGTGCGACGGGGACCGGCCGCTCGATGGCTGGCCTGACGGACGAGCTGGCTGCGCACGGCCCCCTCGACCCAGATAGCGCGCATCGCGGCCGCCAGCCGAGCCGGGTCGCGAGGCTCGACGATGATGCCGGCTTTGGCCACGATCTCCGGCAGCGGGCCTGTGCGAGAGGCGACGACGGGAACCCCCATTGCGAGCGCCTCCATGACCGCCAGGCCGGTGCCCTCGCTGAGGCTCGGGAAGACGAAGCCCGTGGCACCGGCCTCGAGCGTGGCGAGTTCGTCCGGGTCCAGCCGTGGTGTCAGATGGACGAGGTCCGGGACCCCGAAGCGCTCCGCGGCCCGGCCCATGGCCGCCACGTCCGAGGCGGTCGTGGCGGCGGCCCCGGCGAGCACCAGGATCGGTGGCCATGCGCCACCACCGCGTGGGGGAGCCTCTGCGCGCAACCCCGACAGAGCGGAGAAGAGGCTGCCCAGGTCCTTGCGGGCGTCGTAGCGGCCGGAGAAGACGAGGTACCGGTCCGGGAGCTCGAGCCGGGCGCGCAGATCGGTGACACGCTGCGGCTCGGCCGCCGCCGGTGCGAAGGCGTCGTCCACCGCAAGCGGCACGACGGCGATCCGCTCGGGCCGGATATGGATGGTGCGCCTGGCCGACGCGGCCACGGCGGGCGAGCAGACGATCAATCGGGCGGCATCGCGAAGGACGCGCGCCCGAAGTCGGTGCCCGAAGCGTGCCGCCGCGCTCCGTGCGTAGGTCTCCGGCAGCTCCCACGGCGCCAGGTCGAGGAGCGTGGCCACGATCGGCAGGCGTGACCCGAGCGGCACCGCCCCGCCGGCCGTGTGATAGACGGCGCCGGTCGCCCCGTCCTCTGCCGCCCCCCAACCGGTGCCGATCTCGGCGCCGCGCAGCAGGAACGAATCGATGGTCAGACCCCCGGAGCGGAGGAGCCGAGCCGTCGGTGGCAGACGACGTCGTCCGGCCACGGCCAGGCCGAGCGGCTCGAAGCGATCGGCCGGGTCATCGCGCATCGTCCTCAGGAGGACGACGAACGACTCGCCCGGCAGGGGGTCCGCGGCATAGGCGGACAGCAGCCGCTCCAGGTAGCTGGCCGTGATCGGCGTGCGTTCCGGCTCCTGGAGCGGTCGGAGGTCGATGACCACCCGGGTGCCGGCGAGCTCCGATGGCGATCCGGGTCGCGGGTCGGGCGCGGTCATCGGCCGGACCCATTCGCCGGTCGGGATGCAGGCCTGTTCACGGAGCCCATTGGATCTGCCCGCGGCGCGGTCACGGCCACAGGATATCTGCTACCTGACCGTGAGCCTGAGGGTCGCGGCGTTCGTTCCCCGCCCTGCGTCCGTGGCCTTGACCGAGACCGTGGCCGTCCCGGTCAGGCCGGCGACGAGCTCGAACGAGACTCGAAAGTCGACCATCGCTCAGCCGCTTGGCTGTGACCGTGCGCGGGGTCGCGCCAGCCTGGGCGAGCGTCACCCTGGGGGCGGATCGGAGCGGCTCCGTCGAACGGATCACGAGGCTCAGCCGGCCGCCCGGCGCGGGCGCGGTCGACGATGGGGTGATGGCGAACGGGTCCATGGTCACGCCGCGTCGCACGACCTGGGTGACGCCGCCGGCCGTGGCGATCAGCTCGACCCGATAGCTGCCGCGCGGCAGCATGACGCCGCGGGCGTCGCGCCCGTCCCATCTCCAGGCGGTCGAGCCAGCGGATCGCGAACGGCTCTTCCAGGCCGTGCGCACGACCGCCCCGCTGCCGTCGAGCACCCGCAGCGTGGTCGTCGCCCTGCCGCGCAGCTTGAAGGTCACCGTCGTCGCGCGTGCGAGCGTGTCGCCGTCCTGCGGGAAGAAGGTTCCTGGCGACGAGCGCAGGAAGCCCGCCGTCCGGTCGATGCGCACCTTGCCGGCCAACGTGGCGCGATTGCCGGCCCGGTCGGTCAACCTGGCCACGACGCGGTA
The DNA here is from genome assembly GCA_963837215.1 of uncultured Chloroflexia bacterium. Taxonomy (GTDB): domain Bacteria; phylum Chloroflexota; class Limnocylindria; order Limnocylindrales; family CSP1-4; genus CSP1-4. The sequence continues at coordinate 491,810 of CAWIML010000007.1, read as the reverse complement.
GGTGCCATCCTTGAGCGGCCTACCGGACCGGTCACGGCCCTTCCATGTGACGCCTGGCGTCGCGCCCATCGGTGCGCTGCCTGACCAGAGGAGCTTGCCGGCTGCGTTGCGCACGGAGAAGGTCGGCCTTGACGGGCTCGTCCGCCGTGACCCGCAACGCGACCGCGTCCTGCCACCGATCGCCGTCGGGCGAGAACGCGTACGTGGTGGCGCCGTCGACGACGCCCGGGACTGCCGGCCCGACGGCGCCGGTCGGTGCGGCGGTGTCGACGACGATCGGCGCGCTGACAGTGGCGGTGTTGCCCAGGGCATCATCCACGCGGACCTCGGCCCGATATCTGCCGTTCGGCACACGAACGCCGCCGGCCGTCCTGCCATCCCAGGTCGCCTTGATCTCGCGGCCGCGACCCTGGAACGTCCGCACCAGGTCGCCGTCGTCGGCCAGGATGCGAAGCGTCCAGGCGGTCGCTCCGGGCCCGGCCGTCGCCTTGACGTTCGTCGCGTCCTGGCGGCCATCGCCGTCCGGCGAGATGGCCGGCGGACTGGCAGCCAGCGCCGGAACGATCGGTGCGCTGGTGTCGATGGTCGCGGTCCATGCGGCAACATCGAAGGTCGGGTCGGTCATCGAGATGGCTGGGGCGCTGGCCGACGTCGACCCGCGCTTGCCGACGAGCTGCACGAGATAGGCGCCATCGGGCAGTCGCCTGCCGGCGAGCTTGCCGTCCCAGTCGAAGACATGCTTACCCCGGGCGCGTCCTGGCAGCGCTCGAATGCCGACTGACGAGCCGTCGGCCTCCCGCAGGATCCGGAGCTTCAGCGAGTCGAGCGCAGCATCGAGGCGATACGCGATCCGCAGGCCGTCGCGGACCCTGTCCCCACTGGGCGAGAAGGCAGCCGGCAGCCTCGAGGGCAAGCCCGCCGATGTCGCCTTGGTGGCCTTGATGGCGTCCACGGCGCCGATGGCCAGATCGTCCACCAGGACGTCGAGCGTGGTCGTGTTCGGAGCCGGCACGACCTTGACGCGAACGCCGGACCCGGACCTGGTCGCGACCCACGCGCCGGAGCGCGTCGAGGTCGCCACCGGCCCCCATTCCTTGAGCGGCCCGACGACCTGATGCCAGGTGTAGCCGTCCCTCGAACGCGGGCCACCCACGATCCGCAGCCGGGCGCCCTCTGCCACCTTGCCGACCGAGCGGGCCGAGGTGTCGGGTGACGCGCGCATGGTCAGCGATGGGGCGGTCACCCGGACGAACGAGCCTCTCCTGAGCGATGCGACCCGCGCCCGCCAGGCGTCACCGACGTTCCAGTCTCCCCAGTGGCCCTTCTTGTCGCGAGCCCGGACACGGAAGGCATAACCGTGGCCATCCCCGCCGGCGTACGTCCCCGACGTGCGGGTCGTGTCGTCCAACCAGGTCGACCACGACCCACCGTCGACCGAGACCTGGACGTCATAGCGCTCGATGGCTGTGTCGTCGCGGCCGGTCCAGCGCACCCGCACGGTCGCATCGCGCGTCGTCGAGGGCAAGAGAAGGATGCCCGCCATCGGGGCCGTGCTGTCCTCACGGAACTTGGCCTTGAGCAAGGCGTACAGCTCGGGGCGCGAGTCGTCGTAGCCGAGGGCCCAGATGCCAGCGCCGCGCAGGCCGCGGGCGTTGATCAGGTCGTACTTCATGCCGAGACTCTTGACGTCGTCGTAGTAGAGCTGTCGCCAGGTGGTCGGGCAGTCCGAACATGCCTTCCACTTGTAGGCCGTCCAGGGCGCCGCCTCGGTCGCGTCCCATTGTCGGTCGTACTTGGCCGCGGTCTGGATGGCCGTCGCGTAGAGAACACTCGTCGAGTAGCCCGTCGTCGCCGAGCCCTTCCGCGTCGGGGCGTTGAGCGCACCGCTGGTCGTCGACCAGGCGCGGCCGTAGTAGGGCACGCCCAGGATGATCTTGCCGGGACCGATCCGGGCGAGGTAGGCGTCGACCGTGTCGGTCAGGTCATAGCGAGGACCTGCGAGTGGGGAGATGGAGCCGGCGGTGGAGGAGCCGGAGGTCCGGTAGTCGTAGCCCATGATGAAGACGGCATCGGCCGCCCCGGACGCGGTCAGGGCGGCGATGTCGTAGGCGCCGATGCTGCCGGTCGTGTCGAAGGTCAGCTGGTAGCCCGCAGCTCGAGCATCGAGCGCCTTTCGCACCAAGCGCACGAAGGTCACGTACTCGTCACCGTAGCCGCTGGGGATCGGCTCGAAGTCAAGGTTGACGCCATCCGCACCGCGATCGGCGACGGCCTTGGCGATCTCACCGGCCAGCGTCTTGCGTGCGTCCGCGCTGCCGAGCAGCGCCTTGGTGGCGGCGACTTGACTGCTCGTCCAGGCGAACCGCTGGACGGTCAGGACGACGCGGGTCCGCTTTGCGTGGGCTTCGTTGATCACGCCGGTCAGGGCCGAGCTGGTCCATCCGGCCCAGCCCACATCGCGTGTCCCATCGGCGCGCTTCCTGATCAGGTGGCCTTCCTTGTCCGCACCGACGCCGAAGTAGGCGATCGTGGACAGGACGCTGTGATCGAGCCGGGTGGAGGCGTCGGTCAGCTCCCAGTAGGGCAGGAAGCCGAAGACCTCGCGCCGCAGGCCGCCGCTGCTGACGGGAGCCGCCAGGATCCGATCCGACATCCAGGCCTCGGGGCCATCGAGACCGGGCCGGCCGGCCGGTGCCGATCCGGGATCCATGGTCGACGTCGGCGCCGGTTCAACCGCCGGGTCCTCCGGGACGGCAGGCGACTGATTGGACGGGTCGGCCTCGGACGGCGCATCGGGATCGGTGCCTGATGCGGCGATCTGGACGCCGGACAAGGCGCCAGATGGCAGGGCCTTCGGCGCACGACCGTCGACCGTCCAGTCGTCACCAGGCTCGCGGCTTGAATGGCACGGTCACCCGGCCGCCTGGCTTGAAGCGGATGCGCTCATTCGCGTGTCGCTGCGCATCCTGGTAGTGGACGGACGTTCGAATGGATGACCCGGATCGCGCCGACGGCCCCGCCTGGTCAGCCGCATGCGCCGCCGGCATAGGCAGCAGGCCGACGGCGAGGACGGCGGCGATGACGATCCGACGCAACGACAACAGGCACCTCCGATGCGGCGAAGCCGTTGTCGCCGTGCACCAGACGGTAGGTGTCAGGTGCCCGTCCGACCACCCGGACGAAGGTCCCGCGGGCGTCTGGTACGGTGGACCACTGTGCGGTCCGGTGGACTTTGGGCGCCCATCCCGACGGCTGATCGAGCGACCGCCATCCGTCGTCTGGTCGACGATCCGCGAGGTCACCGTGGCCTTTCGGTCGGGGGCGACCGCTCCGCTATCCTCAGTGCCCATCGGATGAGCGGCATGGAGACGAGACCGGCGTGATCTGCGCGAACTGCGGCACCGAGAACCTCGCCGGCGCGAGGTTCTGCATGGAATGCGCAACCCCGTTCGCGACGACCTGCTCGAACTGCGGTGCGACCAACCTGCCGGCAGCGAAGTTCTGCTCCGAGTGCGCGACACCGATGCCGAGCGCAGGCATACGAGCCGTCGCGGCCCCAGCGGCCGCCAGCGCCGGAGCGGCCGCCGCATCGCCTCTCGAGGCCGGCCCCGAGGCCGTCGCCGAGCGCCGGATGGTGAGCGTGCTCTTCGCCGACCTGGTCGGCTTCACCGCTTTCTCAGCAGACCGCGATGCGGAGGAGGTCCGGGAGCTCCAGTCGCGCTATTTCGAGACGGTCAGCGAGATCATCGCCCGCTACGGCGGCACCATCGAGAAATTCATCGGCGATGCCGTGATGGCGGTCTGGGGCGCCCCGATCGCCCGTGAGGACGACGCTGAGCGATCGGTGCGAGCCGCCCTCGACCTCGTCGACGCCGTCCGCAGCCTCGGCCCGGGCGTCGAGATCCGGGCCGGCATCCTGACCGGTGAAGCGGCGGTCACGCTGGGCGCCACGAATCAGGGCATGGTCGCGGGCGACATGGTCAACACGGCCAGCCGCCTCCAGAGCGTGGCCCCACCGTCGACCGTGCTGGTCGGCGAGGCGACGCAGCGAGCGGCCGCGAGCGCCATCGCCTTCGAGGCTGCCGAGGACCAGGTCCTGAAGGGCAAGGGCAGCCCGGTCCCGGCCTGGCGAGCGATGCGCGTCGTGGCGCAGCGTGGCGGGGTCGGACGGACGGAAACGCTCGAGGCGCCCTTCGTCGGTCGTGACGAGGAGCTTCGCCAGCTCAAGGACCACTTCCACGCCACCGGCCGTGAAGGCCGACCCCGCCTGGTCAGCGTCATGGGGCCGGCCGGCATCGGCAAGTCGCGCCTGGCCTGGGAGTTCCTGAAGTACATCGACGGTCTCGTCGAGCGCGTCTGGTGGCACGACGGCCGCAGCCCCGCCTATGGCGATGGCATCACGTTCTGGGCGCTCGGCGAGATGATCCGCGGTCGTGCCCGGCTCCAGGAGAGTGCCGACGAGGCGACGACCCGGGTGGCCATCGCGGCCATGCTCGAGGAGCACGTGCCGGACGAGACGGAGCGGGCGTGGATCGAGCCGGCCATCCTCTCGCTGCTCGGCATCGAAACGGGCGTCGGCTCGCAGCAGCTCTTCGGCGCCTGGCGGACCTTCTTCGAGCGCCTTGCGGCCACGGGCCCGGTCGTCATGGTCTTCGAAGACCTGCATCATGCCGACTCCGGGCTCCTCGACTTCATCGATCACCTGCTCGAGTGGAGCCGGAACGTCCCGATCCTCATCCTGACCCTGGCACGACCCGAACTCGTCGAGCGCCGCCCCGACTGGGGCGCCGGCAAGCGGAGCTTCACCTCCGTCCACCTCGAACCCTTGCCGGTCGATGCCATGCACGAGCTCCTCGGCGGCCTGGTGCCCGGCCTGCCGTTGGCGACCTCGCGACGCGATCGTGGCTCGCGCCGACGGCGTCCCGCTCTATGCCGTCGAGACCGTTCGCATGCTGCTGGCGCAGGGTCGCCTCGTCCTCGAGGGCGAGATCTACCGCCCGGTCGACGACCTGTCGGACCTGGCGGTGCCGGAGACGCTGACCGCGCTCATCGCGGCGCGCCTCGACGAGCTCGAGGCTGCCGACCGGAGCCTCATCGCCGACGCCGCCGTCCTTGGCCAGAGCTTCTCGCTGGCCGGCCTGTCCGCGGTCTCCGGCGAGCACGAGCCGGAGCTCGAGCCGCGACTGCGGGCGATGGTCCGACGCGAGCTCCTCGTCCAGGAGGTGGACCCTCGATCGCCCGAACGCGGCCAGTACGCCTTCGTCCAGGCGCTCATCCGGGAGGTCGCCTACAACACGCTGGCCAAGCGTGATCGCAAGGTCCGCCACCTCGCCGCGGCGCGTTACTTCGAGTCGCTCGGCACCGACGAGCTGGCCGGCGCGCTCGCCGGGCACTACCTCGCCGCGCAGGGCTACGCCTCGGATGGGCCCGAAGCCGACGCCCTGGCGGCTCAAGCGCGGGTGGCCCTCCGCGGCGCCGCCGAGCGGGCTGCCGCTCTGGGCGCCCATGCCCAGGCCGTCGCCTTCCTCGAGCATGCGCTGGCCGTCAGCCCTGACCCGACCGACCGGGCCGACCTCCATGCACGGGCGCTGGCATCGGCCATGGAGGGCCTCGTCGGTGAGGTCGCCGAGCGCCACGGCCTGGGGGCGCTTGAAGCAAAGCGTGAGCTCGGCGCTCGCGAGGCGATCGCCCTGGCCGCGGCGGCCTATGGCGACGCGATCTGGCTCTTCTCCGGCGACCAGGATCGCCTCCAAGAGCTCGTGTTGCCGGCCTGGGAGGAGTTCTCGGATCTCGAGGAGACCGAGGCCGGCGTCGCACTCATGATGCAGCTGTCGAGCTGCTACGTCCGTCGTGACGAGCCGGCGGCGGTGGCCTGGATCGAACGGTTGCTGCCCGTGGCGGAGCGCCTCGACCTCCTACGGTTCACGGCCTGGGCACTGCAGCGACTGGGCAGCAGCATGTTTCGGCTGCGGCGGCCCCGAGAGGCTATCGTCCTGCTGCGCGGCGCCCATGAGCTGGCCGTCGCCAACGGCCTCCTCGACGTCGATCGGACGTCACGGACGACGCTCACGTACTACGAGCAGTTCGCCGACCCTGCCGCCGGCCTGGCCATGGCCCGTGACGGCCTCGAAGGTGCCAGCCGTCGAGGATCGATGTCCTTCGGCTTCCAGATGGTCGGCAACGCTGTGTCGAACGCCATCCGGATCGGAGAGTGGGCCTGGGCCTCGACCCTGCTCGACGAGTGGCTGGCGAACGAGATCACCGGCGCCTGGTTCCTGGAGCTGTTCGTCGGTCGGGCCATGCTGACAGCGCTCACCGGGGGGGACGCGGAGACCGATCTGGCGGAGGCCGAGCGCCTGCTGCCCGGGATCGTGGAGGCTGACACGCAATTCCGGTCGTACTGCCACCTCGGCCGCGCCTGGCAGGCGTTCACCGCCGGCAGGCTCACCGAGGCCACCCGCGAGGGCGCCGCGGCGGCCGAAGTCACGAACCACTTCAGCGGGATCAGCCTGCCGCTCGCGGGCCGGGCCGCACTCTGGTCAGGGGACGCGGCCGAGGCAAGCGCCATCGCGGACCGGCTGGATGCCTCGGTCTATCGAGGCCAGGCCATCAGCCTCGATCGCGCCACGCTCCGGGCTGGGATCGCGGCGCTGGAGGATCGCCGCGGCGACGCGATCGCGGGCTATCGCGACGTCCTTCGCGGCTGGCGCCAGCTCGGGTGCGACTTCGACGAGTCCATGGCGACCCTCGACATGGCCATCCTCCTGGCGCCGACCGAGCAGGAGATGCCCGACGCCTCCGCGGCCATCGAGGCAGCGCGCGAGACGCTCACGCGGCTCGGGGCACGACCGCTGCTCGCCCGTCTGAAGACCGATCAGACGGTGACGGCGGATGCACCTGTGACCGAAGAATCGGGTCCCCGCGAGCCTGCTCTGGCAGATGGTCTTCAGTCAGCGCGGACGGGCGTCAGACCGTAGCGGGCGATGACCTCGGGCAGCCAGTCGGGCTGCGCGAAGGGCAGCTGGTAGCGCTCAGCGAGCGTAACGACATCGGCCGGGTCTGGCCGCCCCGCCGCGGTCAGCTCCGTCATCTCGCGGAAGAACCCCTCGAAGCCGGCCGGCGAGATGACCTCGATCATCCGGGCCGGTGCCGAGCCGGCATTCCACATGGCATGGACCTCACCACGGGGCTTGATGATGTAGCCGCCCGTGCCGAGCACGACCTCACGGTCCTCAGACCGGAACCCGATCTCGCCCTCGAGCACGATCGAGACCTCGTCCTCAAGGGTGTGGACGTGCGGCGGCACGAGCGCCCCGACCGCGAACGGATGCTCGACGATCGAGATCGCGCCGCCCATATCCGCGCCGTCGACCTTGAAGACCACGCCGACGCCCGGCGCCAGTCCGCCCGTGCGCCCTTCACCGGGCCGGACGATCTTCAATCGCGCTGCCTCTACCGATCCCAGAGCCGTCACGTCTGCAACCCTCCATCCTGCTATCGAGTGAACAGGTGTGTACAATGAACGACGTGGACAGCCATGTCAATATCGAATGATCACAACCGTTCAATGAAATCACGACGTCCCTATCGGATGCGCCGGCGGGCCGGCCAGGTCGACCAGACCCGACTCCGGATCATCGAGGCCGCGGTCCAGCTGCACACCACCAAGGGACCAGCCCATACCTCGATCGCGTCCGTGGCCGAGGAAGCTGGGGTCACACGCCTGACCGTCTATCGGCACTTCGCCGATGCCGATGCCCTCTTCCAGGCCTGCATGGCGCATTGGACGATGCAGAACCCACGACCTGACGTCGCGGCCTGGCTCGCCGTCCCGGACCTGGCCGAGCGGGCTCGGCGAGCGTTCGGTGAGCTCTACGGTTGGTATCGAGCCCACGCGGACGCGCTCTACCCGCTCTATCGGGACACGGAGGCGATGCCCGTCACCGCCCAGCAGGCTCGCCTTGCCCGCACGCAGGCTGCCGCGGACGCGCTCGTCGCCGGCCATGCGGGCGATGACGATGGGGGCCGCATCCTGCGGGCCGTCTCGCACCACCTCGTCGACTTCCCGACCTGGCACTCCCTCGTCGCTCGACAGGGCCTGGATGATCAGGATGCGGTCGAGTTGGCCGTCCGGCTGCTGCTCGCGTCGGCCGTATCGGCGGTGACCTCGGCCCGCCCGACCAGGAAGTAGGTCGACATCGAGCCTTTGCCCTTCACGTCGATGGGACCACGCGCATCGAATCGGAACGCCTCCGCCAGGCGCTCCATGACCGCTTGCGTGACCTGGACGCGGCCCGGCACGCCGAGTGACTCCATCCGGCTGGCGACGTTGACCGTGTCCCCCCAGACGTCGTAGATGAACCGCTTGGTACCGATGACGCCGGCCACCACCGGCCCGCAGTCGATGCCGACGCGGAAGCGGATACCGAGCCGAGCTGCAGGTCTCGAGGCGGCCGACCGCAGCGGCCAGGTCGAGGGCCATCGAGGCTACGCGCTCGGTGTGGTCGGTCGAGCGCTCGGGCAGGCCGCCGACGACGAGGTAGGCGTCACCGATGGTCTTGACTTTCTCGAGGCCGTACTGCTCGACGAGCTCGTCGAAGGCCGAGAACACGTCGTTCAGGACGCCGACCAGCTCGGTCGGCGACATCGAGGCCGAAAGGGAGGTGAACTCGACGATGTCGGCGAACATCAGGGTCACGTCGTCGAAGCGGTCTGCGATGAGCGGCTCGCCGTCGCGAAGCCGTTGGGCGATCGGCTCGGGCAGGATGCTCAGCAACAGCCGCTCGTTCTCGGCCGCCAGGCGCTCCCGCTCCTTGATCGCGGTCACATCGGTGCCGTAGACGTTGATGAAGCCGAACTCTGGCACGTCGACCGCGAGCAGGGCGTAGGTTCGGCCAGCTCCCTCCAACTCGATCGTCGCGCGATCGCGCGCCCGCGCGCGCTCCAGGAGCGCATCGCGGAGGTCCGCCGGCATTCGATCGCCGACGGTCAGGTCGAGGCTGGCGACGAGACTGGCGCTGGCCGGGTTGGAGTAGACGAGCGCGCCCGTCCCAGTCGATGCGGAAGACCGGATTCGGGTTCTGGTCAGGGAACTTGACGATCGCCCGCTCTGCGGTCACGTCCGTGCCGTAGAGGTTCGTGAAGCCGAGGTCGACGATGGGCACCGCCCAGACCGCATACGTCCGGTTTTCCGCGACGAACTCGATGAAGCCACGCTCGGGTGCGACGGCCTCGAAACGTTCGAGCACCTCGGCGGGCAGCCGCTGGCCCACGGCCACGCCCATCGCCTGTCGTACGCCGGCACTGGAGGGGTTGGCATAGACGAGGTAGCCGTCCGCGTCGACGCGCATCACGGGATTGGGATTGTCGTCCGGAAAGCGCTCGATGGCGCTGATCCGCTCGCCAGCCTGACGCACGGCACCCAGATGCGCATCCTGCTCGGGATCTGGTGGGATGCGATCGGCCATCAGGCGCCGATCGTATGCTCGGCGTCAATCGACGCCGGAACTCCGGTCGTCGCTCTACTCGAGTGGCAGTGACAGGTAGGAACGTTGCAGTCGGTCGCCGCTGTCGCGGCCGGAGGCCTTGAGCCTGATGGTGCCGGCCGAGCCGCCCGACTTGACCGTGAAGCTCACGGAGTAGGTCGATCTGCCGACCTTCGTGGTCACGAGCTTGTAGGACGCGAGCCCAGGCTGGTAGAGGGTCAGGCGCGGCTTGGAGCTGAGTGGCTCGGTGGTGACGATGGTCACGGTCACCCTGCGGCCTCGCTTCAGTGTCGTGCTCGAGGGCGTGATCTTGAAGGCGCCGACGAAGACCGAGAGCTTCTGGGTGATGGTGCCCGCGGAGGTCGCGGCCGAGATGACCGTGGTGTAGGTGCCCTCGGGTACGTATCTGCCCGCAGCATCTTTGCCGCTCCATGTCCAGCTGTACGCGCCGGCGGCCGCGGCGTATCCGGCGTGCCTGGACAGGAGCACCGAGCCATCGGGGCGCACGATCGTCCAGTCGAGCGTCGCCGCCTTGGTCAGCGAGAAGCTCAAGGTCGTCGACCTGGCCAGCTTGTCGCCATCGGCCGAGTAGATGCGCATCGCGGACCGCGTCGCGCCCTTGATCGCCTTGAGCACGAGGGCATGGGACGTGGCTGCCCCGCTCCGGTTGCCCGCGGCATCCTTGGCTCGCAGGCTGACTTGGTAGCGCCCGTCTGGGACATAGCCGCCATCGTCACTGCGGCCGTCCCAGTTCACGGTCCCCGTGCCCGCCGCGGCTCCGATCCAGGCGTGGCGGACCACGGCATCGGCTTCGTCGCGCACGGTCAGCTCGAGCTTGCCCGCCTGTGAGACGTCGTAGCCGATGCCCAGCGCGTCGGACTGTCCGTCGCCGTTCGGCGTGAAGGTCCGCGCCGCCTCGGGATTCGACGCGGCCTCGGCGGCGCCGGTCAGGTGGAGGTTCGGGGCGTGGGTGTCGATGGTCACCGTGCGGCTCGTGGCACTGCCGTCATTGCCCAGGCCATCGCTGGCGCGAACGGTCAGGCGGTAGCTCCCGTCCGGCAGCGGCGAACCGCCCGAGCCGAGGCCGTCCCAGCTGAAGCTGGCCGTCTCTCCGTCACCGCTCCAGGTCTGCAGATCTGTGCCATCCGTCTCCTCGACCTTTGCCGTCCAGTCGGCGTCTTCACTCCAGGTCACGTCGACACCGAGGGTATCGACCGACCCGTCGCCATCGGGCGAGAAGGCCAATGGCTCGGGCTCGATCTCCCAGGGCCGAGGCCCCGTCGAGTCTTCGGGGTCGAGCTGGTCGGCCGGGACGTAGCCTTCGGTCGGGGAGCTGATGCCCAGGTATGAGCGCCCATCGGGCCCTGCCCGCGGGCCCTCGCTCAGGCCGACCAGCGTGCCGGGATCGAGGGCGCCGACGGTCGATCCGCCGGGCGCATCGAAGACCTCCGCCGTCATCGAGGGGTCGACTCGCCCGAGTCCTGGCACGACGAAGGTCCCGGGTGCCAGGTCGGTTCGGGCGAACGGAGCGCCGGTGACCTGGTCGGCCGTCATCGACAGCTTGCCCACGACCGAGCGGTAGTAGCCGGTGCTGCTCTCAGGATCCATGTGCACGTCGTAGCCGGAGACGCGGGCGCTCGCAAAGCGGATGTCGCGACCGCCTCGATAGCCCGCGCCCATGAAGATCTCGTCCATCGTGTCATGGGTCGTCATGAGCGCCCGGATGACCGAGCTGACATCCTGATGTCCGTACGCGAAGACGGCGCGGGCGCCGGCGCGGATGAAGCCGTTGGCGTAGTTGTCGACGCGCTGCTTGGCCGTCGACTGGCTCGGCGCTGCACGACCGGGCTCACTGTTCCCGCTCGCATAGCAAAGATGGCTGAGCAGGACGATGGCGTTCGGTGCCAGGTCGATGTACCTGGCGATGGGCGTCGCGCCCCAGTACTTGACCGACGAGCTGCCGGACGAGGCATTCAACCCGAAGCCGTCCTTCGTGTCCTCCTGGTACGGGGCGTACGGGCTCGGCCAGCCGTTGCCATGGCCGAGATAGACCACGATCGAGGCGCCCTGGATGTTGTCGAGGACCTTCGACCAGGTCGCGTATGGATGGAAGACGCGCCGGACGTCCATGCCGTACGAGGCGGCCACGTCTGCGATCGCCTTGCCGGCCGCGTTGTTGCTGCTCTGGAGGCTCCCACTCGGCCCGACGATGACGACCGCCTTGAGTTGCCCGGCCGCCTCGGCGCTGCCGGCCATCGCCGGCGCCAGGCCGATGGCGAGGGCCATCATCGCCGCCGTCAGGAGCACGACCAGCCAGGTGGCGGCTGGCCGGCCCGATGATCGGTCGGCGATGGCGGCGGTCAGTGGCAACACGGGCTCCCGGTGGCGACCGGACACGGCGTGCCCAGCCCTCGTCGCGCAAGCCTCGCGGTCCGGCTGCATCCGGCCTATGCCGCGAAGGTCCGGTGGCAGGTAGCCCCATCAGCCCGTTGTGGCCGGACACCGGGGCCGTCGGGGTGTGGCACGATGGCGCACGAGCGACACTCGCTGCGCTCGCGGAGGGACATGTGGCGGACATCGACGAGCCGGTCGGCGGCGACGAAGGGCTCGAGCCCGAGGCGGCTGAGCCGACACCGCCCGCGAAGAAGCCCAGGCGTCGCAAGCGCAAGACGAACGCCGCGGTCGTCGGCGCGGCCATCGACGCGATGGACACGCCCGATGCGTCAGCCGCCGATCAGGAGCGCACCGCGGAGGCGGAGGCGGCCGAGCAGGCCGCCGAGCGCGAGGCCGCGGCGGCCGCCTCGCAACCTGCCATCGAGACCAGCCCGGTCGGGGAGGTCGAGGTCGAGCCTCGGCGGGGTCTCTTCCGGACCCTGCTCCTCCTCGTCCTCGGCGTGCTCATCGTGCTCGCCATCGGTGCCGGGATCGGCTTCGGCGCGGCGACACTGGTCCCCGGGCTGACCGACGCGTCGCCACCTGCCGTGACGCTCCCGCCGCCGACCGAGCGGCCCACGCCACCGCCCGTGCCGACGCCGCGCCCGAGCCCGTCGTCCTCGCCCTCGCCGAGCCCGGTGCCCTCCCCCACGCCGCTCGTACATACGGTGAAGCGGGGCGAGAACCTGACGCAGATCGCCGCCCGCTACGACACGACGGTGGCGGCCATCGTGGCGGCTAACGGGCTCAAGAACGCCAACCTCATCGAGATCGGACAGAAGCTCGTCATCCCGACGCCAACGCCCGCGCCCTGAGGCGGCAGGCCCGGGCCGCGGTCAGGGCGCCGGCTGGAGCGAGGGCGAGGGCAGCTCGATGGCCGGACCTCCGGGCGAGATGGAGGGCGAGGCCCCCGGCGAGCCGCCCGCACCATCCCCGCCGCCCTCCCCGTCGGGGGACGCCGATGGTGCCGGAGCGATCGGGATGCCGCCTTCGTAGTCGGTGATGACGAGGACGTACTCCAGCTTGTCGAGTGCGACTGCTGGGTCCACGAGCGCGATCTGCACGACCGACGCGGCATCACGCTGGACGTCCACGACCCGGCCGACCAGGAGACCCTTGGGGAAGGGTGAGCGGACGCCGTCGCCGAGGTCGATGCCGGCCGTCACGACCTCGTCGTCGACGTTGACCTCCTCGGTCGTCGGGATCTGGGTCATCAGCAGGGCGCCTCCCAGCTGGCCCTGGATGTTGCCGGTCGCGCGGCTCGGCTCGGCCAGGCCGATGACCGTCGATCGCGTGTCGCTGATGAGCAGGACACGGCTGAAGTTGGGGCCGACCTCGACCACGCGCCCGACCAACGCGCCGCCGTCAGCGAGCACGACGTCGCCCACGCTGATCTTCTCGTCGCTGCCCGAGCTGAGGGTCACGACCCGCTCGGACTGGCTGATCTGGCGCCCGATGACCTCGGCGGCGACCGTCCGATAGTCGAGCGTCGACCGGATCTGGAGAAGGGCGCTGAGGCTGGCATTGGTGGTCACCAGGCCCTGCAGGCGGCGGTTCTCGGCCTCCAGCGCCCGGTTCTCGGCCTCCAGTGTCCGGTTGTCCTCGCGCAGTTGGTCGATCTCGCCGACCGTCGTGACCAGCGACGTGGCGCCGCGGGTGATGCCGGTCAGGGCTTCCTGGATCGGCGTCAAGGCGTACCCGACGCCCGCGCGCAGGTCAACCAACGCTCCGGAGCCGCTGAGCGCGACGAGCAGGAGCGAGATGGCCACCAGCAGGACGTAGGCGATGCCCCGGCGCCGGCTGGAGCGGGTGGCGAACATCGATGGCGACTCCCGAACGGTCCCGAGTCGGCTAACGCGGAGGCCGCGAGTAGGTCTCGGCGACCAGCGTGCGCTCCATGCTATCGAGCTCCTCGAGGACGATGCCGGTACCACGCACGACGCAGGTAAGCGGATCGTCGGCCACGTGGACGGGCATCTGCGTCGCCTCGGCCACGCGTCGGTCGAGACCCTGCAGCAGTGCGCCACCGCCCGCCAGCACGATGCCCTGGTCCATGATGTCGGCGACCAGTTCGGGCGGCGTCTCCTCGATGGTGTCCTTGATGGTGTCGACGATCTGCTGGACCGAGGTCTCGATGGCGTCGCGGACCTGGTCGGCGCCGATCTCGACCGCCCGCGGCAGGCCCGTCAGGAGGTCGCGACCGCGCAGCGTGACGTGCTGCTGGTCGTGCTCACCAGGGTAGGCGGAGCCGACCGCGATCTTGATATCTTCGGCCGTCCGCTCGCCGAGCAGGAGGTTGTACTCGCGCCGGGCGTAGGTCACGATGTCCTGGTCCATCTCGTCGCCGCCGATGCGGATGCTTCGGCTGACGACGATGCCCCCGAGACTGATGACGGCGACCTCGGTGGTGCCACCGCCGATGTCCACGATGAGGCTGCCCGAGGGCTCCGATACGGGCAGGCCGGCACCGATGGCGGCGGCCATGGGCTCCTCGATGAGGCGCGCCCAGCGCGCACCGGCGTTGAGGGCGGCGTCGCGCACGGCGCGTTTCTCGACCTCCGTGACGCCGGACGGGATGCCGAGCAGCATGCGTGGCCGCGGGATAAGCCCGACCCGGTCGTGTACACGGTGCACGAAGTACTTGATCATCTGCTCGGTCACGTCGAAGTCGCTGATGACCCCGTCGCGCAATGGCCGTACAGCGATGATGTTGGCTGGCGTGCGCCCGACCATCCGCTTGGCCTCGGCTCCGATGGCCAGCACCTTCTTGGTCCGCGCCTCGATGGCCACGACGCTCGGCTCGCTGATGACGATGCCCCGATCCCGGACGTGGACGAGCGTGTTTGCGGTGCCGAGGTCGATGCCGATATCGCGGGAGAAGAGGCCGAGGAGGGCGTCGAACATGTTGATGGGATGGGTCCTTCGCAAGTCGCGAGTTTCGTCGTCGAGGAGCGGCGCGCGGGCCGAGACGGAGCTGGACGCGCGCTGGATGTGCTGGAGAGCCGGTGCAGTATACGCGTCCCCTGCGGCGAGCCTTTGAGGGTGCGGGGGCGGTCCCTCGTGCGCTAGCGCGCTAGCCCATGGGCGCGGCGCGGCAGATCGGCTCGCCGACGCTGGAGAGCCGTGGAACTCACCGACCTCCGCCAGGGCGGTCGAAGGGGATGCCGCGATCGCGCAGGCTGACGTAGGCGTCGTGCCCGATGACGAGGTGGTCAAGGACAGGCACGTCGAGAAGCCGGCCGGCCGCCACCGCCTCCGCGGTCAAGTGCAGGTCGTCAGGGCTCGGCGTCGGATCGCCCGAGGGATGGTTGTGGACGAGGATGACGCCCGCAGCATGCTGGCGGACCGCATCCCGGAAGAGCTCGCCGACTCGCACGAGTGAGGCCGAGACGTTGCCCTGATAGACCGCCTCCACGGACAGCACCACGTTCTTCGTGTTGAGCAGGATGACCCGAAGCTCTTCGCGCTCGAGGCGACCCATCTGGAGGATCAGCCGATCGGCGAGGTCGCGCGGGCCGCGGACAGCGAGTCGACCAGTCGGCCAGTCGGCAAGCAGTCGGCGCCCGAGCTCGAAGGCGGCCGACAGGCGTGCGGCGCGTGCGGCACCGACCCCGGGCATGGCCTCCAGTTCGACACGACTCGCGGTCGCGAGGCCCGCCAGCCCGTCATGCGTGGCGAGCGCCTCGATCGCCATGTCGAGGGCAGTCCGACCAGCAGAGCCGGTGCCCCAGACGAGCGCGATCAGCTCCGCGTTCGAGAGCCCGGCCGCCCCGCGCGCAACCAGGCGCTCTCGCGGTCGATCTTCGGCCGGCAACTCCCGGATGGTCCGCAGCTGGCGCGGGAGCTGCGCTCGCGCCGCCGCGAGTCGGTCCGCGCGCAACGCTGGCAGGCCCGGTGGTTCGAACACCATCGGAGGCCTCCGTCGACCGGCGGGACGGTGGTGCTCCGAGCCCGAACGACGGAGCCCGCCGATTCCCCCGCCGTCCGGACCCGAGAGCCAGGGCATCGTAGGCGGGTCCGCTCATCGCCGGCTTCCCTTTGGCTTGCCCGTCTCTGCCTGCAGCGCGCGGGATCGCGGCTCGTCGTCGTGCCTCGCGGTCGGCGGCGGTGGGAGCGTCAGGTCGCCCCGCTGCCGAGCTGCCCAGCCGCCGCCGCCAGCACGAGCAGCGTGCTGTTATAGCCCACGTGACCGGCGATCGAGGCGCCGATGCCGTGGCGCTGATAGGCCCAGCCGAGGACGAAACCGAGCGGCACGATGACGGCCACCTGGAGGACCGCCTCCCTGGCCGCATCCCCGAAGGTCACGCCGCCGACGTTGGCGATGTGGACGAGGGAGAAGAAGACGGAGCTCCGGATCAGGGCCGCTCGCGGGCCAAGGTCACGTTGCCAGGCGGTCAGGGCGAAGCCGCGGAAGAAGACCTCCTCGGCGACGGGTGCCACGACCGCGGCGCCGACGACCACGACCAGCGTCGCCAGGGCACCCTCGACCACAGGGATGCGGCCGGTGGGCTGGACGTCGAGGATCGTCGCCAGGATGGCGGCGCCGATGAGCACGGGCACGACCACCGGCACGGTCACGATGAGGCCGAAGGCGGCATCGCTCAGGAACCGCCCGACCCGCCCGGGGCCCGCCGGCCAGCCCATCTGCCTCCATGACAGGGCGCCCGTGCGAACCACGAAGAAGATGACGACGACCAGGTAACCGCCGGCGACGACGAGCAGGCCCAGCAGGAAGTCGCTGCCCGACTCAGCGCCCAGCAGTCCCGCCAGCCCGAGGACCACGGCCAGGCACGAGCTCAACACCGCAGCCGCGAAGAAGCCGAGCACTGGCGAGGGGCCGCGATAGGCGGTCTCCGGCCGTAACGTCCGCCTCGCCACGACCTGGTAGCCGCAGGCCGCGACCAATCCGATCGATGTCGCCAGGAGCCCAGCGAGGGTCAACTCCCGGCCACCTCCAGCGGTCGCGAGGAGTCCGATGACGACGGTCGCGAAGCCGACGCCCGTGGACAGCCAGGCGACAAGGTAAAGGCCGCCGGCCGGGCGGTCGAGGCTGAAGGTGCCAGCGCCCGGTGGCTGGAGCGCCGCGGGCTCCGCCGGGTCGTCCCCCGGCGAGTCGCCGTCAGGCCCCGTCGAACGGGGCTCGGTCACCGAGAGCTGGCCGTCCGCCGTTTCGGTTCGACGGGCGAAGCGCCCGTCGAAGCATCATCCATGGTCGCCGCGGCGATAGTCCGCGATCGGACGGGGATCCGCGTCGTGGTCGAGTCACGCAGCAGCTCCGGGCGCTCGAAGTCCTTGCCGCACCAGGCGCAGAGGGACCAGTCGAGCTCGACGAGCTTGCTGCAGCTGGGACAGACGCGGCGCAGCCGGTTGCGGCAGCTCGGACAGATGATCCAGTCGTGCTCGACGCGGCGGTGGCAATTGGCGCAATGCGCCTGCGCCTCGACCTCCACGAGCATGGCCTCCTCGGCCAGGGAGCGCTCGTTCGCCTCGGCGATCGTCTCGCCGGGCCGGACGATCTTGTAGACGATGGCCGCGAAGATGAAGAAGACGGGCGTGAAGACGACGATGAAGGCAGCTGCCAGGTACGGCAGGATGGGGTTGGCCGTCCGGCGGCTCATGTCCTTGTAGGCCCAGAGCGCCGTCGCCAACCAGAGCATGACGACGTAGATGGCGATGAGCTGGAAGCCGAGCTGGACCGTGGGGTTGTCCAGGATGCCCTGGAAGAACTCGCCGATCGTATCGAGGATCTGTTCCATCGGACCTGGGCGGGTGGCCTCCTATCGCACGCGGGGACTCGCGGGCCGGCGCGAGTGTAGCAGGTGGTCGGCGGCCTTCAGGGCACCCCGACGTGAGCGTCGGAGCCGGCAGGCGGATGACGTGCCAGCGGGCTCGTGCGTGACGGACGGCTTCACGAAGAAGGCGGTTCCGACGTCGTCGACCCGCGGCCGAGGAGGGACATCAGGCCACCCACGAAGGCGAGCAGGCCACCGATGGCGAAGAGCCATGCACCCGGCCCGACGACCGAGATGGAATCGACACGCTCCCAGAACACGCCGACGACGAAGATGCCGAAGATCGTCGGCAGCCAGCCGGTGCGGATGCTGGCGCTGAGGCCGATCGGTTGGATGGCCAGGAAGAGGAGGACCAGGTCCACCAGGAAGACCACGATCCGGCTGCTGCGGCTGAAGCCCCAGGCATCGAAGAGGCTGATTCCCGGGAGCAGGGGCGACCACGGCAGGAAGAAGGCGATGGCGATGACGGCCAGGCCGACAGCAGCGATCCGACCGCCGACACTCTCTGGGATGGCCAGGGGCAGGTCGGCGAAGATGCCCGCCTTCGGCTCTTCAGCGTTCGGGCACGGACGCCGGGGCGTCGGGCGCGCCGGCCACGGAGCGAGACGAGTACCACTGGTTGGGTCCGAGCTCTGGGTCCGCCGTCGGCGAGGCGCCGGCAGGAATGGCCGCTGTGTGCACGGCGGGTGTCGTCGGCCCGGGTGGCTCCGCCGGCGGCGGGGGTGGTGGAGGCCAGCCAGGCACCCCCTCGCCCGCCCCGGACGTCGCCATCGGCTCGCCGGTCGGCGACGGTGGGCTCGCGGGCGATGATGCCGAAGAGGCCGATCGCGGTGCGTCGTCGGAGACGGGACGTCGGACCGCGGCCAGGATGGCGCCGCAGGTGCGACAGGTCAGCCAGTCCGGCTCGACGGGCGCCGAGCACGTCGGGCAGCGTCCTGCCCGGGATCCCACAGCCCCAGGTTCCATGGCCCTAGTGTCCGACGCCCGTCCAGTCCCCTGCCGCGCTCACGCGGCTGGTCCAGAGAAGCGCGCGGACGATGGAGGCGACACCGCACAGGAGCAAGACGCCCAGCCAGGCGGCGACCATGATCCCCACTGCAACGAGCGTGAGGACGGCGTCTGCCGAGGTGGTCTCGGGCCTCAGCATCCGGGACACCGCCACGCGGGCCGCCTGCCAAGTGGCCGAGATGACGACCAGGCCGGGCAGCAGGACCGCCAGGGTGACGGTCCAGCAGAGGCTCGCCGTGGCGACGACGCTCCACAGGTCCCTCCACGGCCTGCGCGTCGCTCGATCCTGCACCAGGACGCGTCGCGCGAGGGTCCCATCGATCGCCTCAGCGACCACGATCGCCACCGCCATCGCACCGAGCGGGACCACCGCGCGGGCCACGATCCGCGCCACCAGCGGAACGGCCAGGTCGCCCGGCAGCAGCAGCTCGTTGCGGACCTCGTCGACGACGCCGGAGATGGTCACGGCCACGACGGCAGCGATGGGGGCGAGGCCAAGCAGCTCGACGGCCGATAGGCGACGCACCACGACCCGCGGTGAGGTGGACGGCCGCACCCCCCACCGGGCGTGGATAGCCTGCTGAGCGATGGCTGCCAGCACGAGCGCCACGGCCAGGATCAGGACCAGTGCCAGGCTCGAGACCACGAGGAGCGACAGGAGCGGGCCGTCGAGGCGACCGCTCGAGATGACCGCCGGGCCGAGGAGGGTGGCCAGGCCGACCGGGCTTGGCAGGGTCAAGAGTGGCAGGGCAAGGACGACGATGCCACCCCGGACCAGGAAGCCGAGCATCCCGATCGGCCACGACTCCGCGTCCGAGACCGCCGCCTCGAGCGCCGCGGCCAGACGGCGACCGATCGTCACCCCGGGCTGCCAGCGGCGTCGAGTGCCCGTGCGAAGGCCTGGACCACCTCTCCGGCCAGCTCGTTGGTGCGCATCGTGGCCGACCGGACCGGGTCCCACTTGACGGCCAGCTGGACGATGCACGGCCGTTCCCAGGGTCGCCCCTCGTCCACGGCAGGATGGAGCTTGAGGCGGACCAGGCGCCGACCGTCCTCCTCGGCGATCAACCCCGCAAGGGCGCCCGCGAACGTCGGCCCGATGATCATCAGCGGGGGCAGCGGCGGCGGTCCCGCCCGAGGCGCGATCGAGATCGTGTCGATGATGCCGTCGGCATCAAAGGCCCAGACGTGTGCCAACCACCAGCCGTCGTCGGTTTCGGTCGGGTGGCTCAAGCCGATGCGCACGGCCACGCCGGGGTCGGTGGGACCCGCATGCAGGCGCACGATGCGCTCGCGCGCGAACGATGGACCGGGGGTCGGCAGGCGGCTGGCCACGGCCGAAGTCTAGAGGCGAGCCCGACCGTTCTTCGGTGCGGCTGCGATGTCGGTCAGGCCCTGGGTTCGACCTCGGGGTCGGTCGGCGAGCTCGCCTCGGCATCGGCGGATCCGGCTGCGGCGTCCGGCTGAGCTGCGGCATCGGGCTGGGCTTCCGCGTCGGGCATGTCGGGCCCTTCGGTTGCCTCCTGCTGCTGCGCGGCATCCGCCACGATCATGGCCTCGATATCGGATCGAGCGGCTGCCACCGCGCGGGCCTGCCTCGCTTCGAGCTCCATCTCGAGCATCACGCGGCGGACCTCCTCGTCCGGCGGGCGGTTGGCGGCTTCCACGGTCGCCTCGTCGGGGGCAGGAATGACGGCGGCAGCCGTTGCCAGGCTGGGCGTCGTGTACATCGCCTGGCCGGTCTTGGCCGCCTCGCGATTTCGTTGGATCTCGACCAGCTCGAGCGCTCGCGCAGCCTCCGCCGAGAGGGTCGTGACACCGGGCACGATGAGGTCAACCTCGGTCGGCCGGAGTCGGGAGCCGCAGTGGGGGCAGACCTCAAGGTCGGCGGTCTCGAGCGCGCCGTTGCACCACTGGCAGACGAGGGCCAGTGGTTTCGGAGCTCCAAAGGCAAGCGTCTCCGGGTCGAGGTGCTCCGCGAAGGCAAGGTCGCCATCGTCGTCGCTAGCGGCCGCCCGTTCGGCGACGGTCTCGAGCTCATCGACGAGCGCTTCCACGGACTCCGGCTCCGCGCCGGAACCGACGGTCGATGCGTCGCCCGACGCATCGACGGACGCCGAGGCCGATGGATCGACAGACTCGTCGGCCGGCTGGTCGGCCGACTCAGCGGTGGGTGGTCGCTCCTCGTTCATGGCGGGATGCTAGCGCAGCGGGTACCGGTCGTGGAGTCCCCCGATGGTCACTCCCACTCGATCGTCGCCGGCGGCTTGGAGCTGATGTCGTAGACCACGCGATTGACGCCCGGCACCTCGTTCACGATGCGGCTGGAGATCTTGCCGAGCACGTCGTATGGCAACTTCGCCCAATCCGCCGTCATGCCGTCCTCGCTGGTCACGGCACGGATGGCGACGACGTTGGCGTAGGTCCGGCCGTCGCCCATGACGCCCACGCTGCGCACCGGCGTCAGGATGGCGAACGACTGCCAGACGCTTCGGTAGAGGCCGGAGGCCTTGATCTCGTCGATGACGATCCAGTCGGCCTCGCGCAGCGTCTCCAGCCGCTCGGCCGTGACCTCGCCGATGATCCGAATGGCCAGGCCCGGACCCGGGAACGGCTGTCGATGGACGATCGCGTCGGGCAGCCCCATCTCGAGGCCGACGGCTCGGACCTCGTCCTTGAAGAGGTAGCGAAGCGGTTCGATGAGCTGGAAACGGAGGTCGGCCGGCAGGCCGCCGACGTTGTGGTGCGTCTTGATCTTCTGGGCCGCCTTCGTCTCCGGGGCGGTCGACTCGATGACGTCGGGGTAGAGCGTTCCCTGCGTCAGGAAGTCGATGGCGCCGATCCGCGCCGCCTCTTCCTCGAAGACGCGGATGAACTCGTCGCCGATGATGCGCCGCTTCGCCTCCGGGTCCTCGACCCCGGCCAGTCGGGCGAGGAAGCGAGCACGAGCATCGACCATGACCAGGTTCATGCCCAGGCTCTGCGCGAAGGTCGCCCGCAACAGCTCGGACTCCTTCTTGCGCATGAGGCCGTGATCCACGTAGATGCAGGTCAATCGGTCGCCCACGGCGCGGTGGACGAGCGCCGCGGCAACGGCCGAATCGACGCCGCCGGAGAGGGCGCAGATGACCTGGCCCGTCGAACCGGTCGCCTTCGCATGGGCATCGACCCGCTGGCGGATCGCTGCCACCGTCGACTCCACGAAGGCAGCCGGTGTCCAGGTCGGACGGGCGCCCGCGATGCCGATCACGAAGTTGCGCAGGACGTCCCGGCCGCGCGGCGTGTGGACGACCTCGGGATGGAACTGGATGCCGTAGAGGTTACGACTCGCGTCGACCATGCCGGCAAAGGGCGTCGAGTCCGTCAGGGCCGTCGAGACGAAGCCCTCCGGCATCCGGGTGATCGAGTCGCCGTGGCTCATCCAGACCGGTTGCTGGCGATCAAGCCCGATGAAGAGGCCGTCTTCCGCGGTGATGCTGACCGTGGCCGGGCCGTATTCGCGCTTGGCTGTCGGCACGACGTCCCCGCCCAGCTCGAGCGCCATCAGCTGCGCGCCATAACAGATGCCCAGCACCGGGATGTGGCCTGCCCAGATGGCCGGGTCGGGCTTGGGTGCGTCTGCGTCATAGACGCTCTTCGGTCCCCCAGAGAGGATCACCGCGCGCGGGGCGCGCCGCTCGATCTCCGCCCAGGGCGTGTCATGCGGAAGCAGCTCGGAGTAGACGTTCAGCTCACGCACTCGGCGTGCGATGAGCTGCGCGAACTGGCTCCCGAAGTCGAGCACGACGACCGAGTCAGGGGACGTGGACGGGCCGGCGCCGTCGAGGGAGGCCGGGCGATCATCTGGCGAACGGTCCGGCGGCGGTGCGTCGAGCGCCACCTCGAGATAGGCCTCGACCTCCGCGTCATCGGGCGCGAGCACGCGGTGACCCGCGTTGGCGGGCTCACCATGGACGGTCGTACCGCGCTTGGTGACCGTCGGTCGATCGTGCTCCGTCAGGGCCGCTGACCTCCTTCGGCGTCGATGGACGCCGTGGCAAGTCTAGCGGAGTCGGTCCGACTCCCCGAGATCGGGAAGATCATCGAGGTGATCGACACGATCACCGAGGTGGACGAGGGCCCCGACCAGCGCGCACGATGCCTACATGCAGGTTCGCCAAGCGTCCCTGGCTATCCCGCTCGCTGTCCTGGGCGTCCTGACGGCCGTCCTGCTCGGCTGGGTCGGAGCGACCGGGGTGCCAGCCACGGTGGTGCCGCCCTGGGAATTCGCGGCCATCGCATCCGCCTACTTCGTGGCGGGCGCGATCGCATGGCGCCGTCGACCAGAAAATCGCATCGGTCGCCTGATGATGGGCGTCGGCGGCGGCATCCTGGTAGCGATGGCGCGCTCGGTTCCCATCCCCGAGGTGGCCGTCCTGAGCCGAGCCTTGCTGGGCATCAACGAGGTCATCCTGGCCTACGTGTTGCTGGCCTTCCCGAGCGGCCATCTCAGCCGGCGGACACCCCGAGTCCTCTTCGGCTGCATCGTCGGCGCGTATGCCCTGCTCGTCGTCCTCCAGTTGGTAAGCGTCGACACGACCGCTGACCCGTACTGCCTGTCCTGCCCGCCGAATCCATTCCGGCTCGTCCAGTCGCCCGAGATCAGCCTCGCCGCCACCCGCCTGGCGCTGCTGACCAGCGGCATCCTGGGGGCCGCGGTCGTGGTCGTCCTACTGCTCCGTTGGCTGCGGGCGACGCCGGCCGCCCGGCGGGCGCTCGGGCTCGTCCTCTTCGCCGGCGTGCTCGAGTCGATCGGCGTCGCAAGTCGGGCGCTGACGGTCGCCGATCCGGACTCGGCTGCGGTCGTCTCGCGCGTCGCCTTTCTTTTCTCGCTGGCGGTCCCCATCGCGCTCCTCGTCGGCTTCCTGCGTGCCCGACTCGCCCGGACGGCCGTGGCGGAGTTGACCCTGGCCATCGGTCGCGCGGCTTCGCCGGAGGAGATCGAACGGTCACTTCGCGCGACCCTCCACGACGACGGGCTGAGCGTGCTCGTCTGGTCAGATGCGGCGGGCACGTATCTCGACGGCCACGGTCGCTCGCGCACCTTGCCCGCCGACGACGATCAGGCCGGCCAGGTCGCCACCCTCGTCAACGACGGTTCACGACCGGTGGCGGCCATCGTCCACGACCCCGCGCTGCGCGCTGAACCGAATGTCCTGGCGGCCGCTGCGACCGCCCTGCGACTGGCCGTCGAACGCGAGCGACTCGAGTCGAGCGTTCGGGCACAGACAGCTGATGCGCGGCGGCTGCCGCGCGGTCGCGTGACGCTGCTCTTCGCCGACATCGAAGGCTCGACCGCGCTGGCCACGCGTCTCGGGGATCGATGGCCGGAAACGCTCCTCGAGGTGCGGCGCTTCATGGCCGGCCTCGTACGCCGCGCGGGCGGCGTCGAGGTCGACGCGCGTGCCGACGAGTATCTGGGTGTCTTTGCGCAGCCGTCGAACGCCGTCCAGGCGGCTCTCGCCATCGAGCGTGGTCTCGCCGTGCGGCAATGGGCGGACGGCGAGGTCGTTCGCCTCCGGATCGGGTTGCACACCGGCGCGCCGGAGCTGACCGACGAGGGCTACGTCGGGCTGGAGATCCACCGCGCGGCACGGGTCGGCACGGTCGGTCACGGCGGCCAGATCGTGCTCAGCTCAGCGGCTGTCGAGGCGCTCGGCAACGACCTGCCGATCGATGCGGAGGTCGTGGCCCTCGGTGCCTACCGGCTGCGTGGGGTGGACCGGCCGGAGGCGCTCTTCGGCCTGGTCGTGGCCGACCTACCGCGTGGCTTCCCGCCGCTGCGTGCGGACCCGGCCTGAGCTCCCTCGGCCCCGACCTTGGTCAGCGGCCTCGCTGCCAGGACTTGCCCTCGACGGCAACGGCTGGCGCGTAGACCATCTCGACCTGTTGCATCTCGCGGATCGTGCGGGCGCCGAGGGCGGCCATCGACTGGCACAGGGCGCCGACCAGGTTTTCGGAGCCATCGGTGACCTGGGCCGGGCCGAAGAGGATGCGCTCGAGCGAACCGATCGTGCCGACCTTGATGCGCATCCCGCGCGGCAGCGTCGGGGAGGGCGCGGCCATGCCCCAGCTCGTGCCGCGGCCCGGCGCCTCTTCGGCACGAGCGAGTGGGGAACCGATCATCAGCGCGTCGGCACCAGCCGCGATGGCTTTGGCCAGCTCGCCCCCGCGGCGCATGCCGCCGTCGGCCACGACCGGGACATAGTCGCCCGTCTCGTCGTGGTACGTATCGCGCGCCGCCGCCACATCGCTGATGGCGGTCACCTGGGGCACGCCGATGCCGAGCACCTCGCGCGTGGTGCACGCGGCGCCCGGGCCGACGCCGACGAAGACCGCCGCGACGCCCTGGTGCATGAGCTGATAGGCGGCCTCGAAGTTCGTGGTATTGCCGCACGCCACCGGGATGGGCATCGCCTGCACGAACTCGTCGAGGTCGAGCGGGTCATAGCCCGTCGCGAGGTGTCGCGCCGAGGAGACCTGCGACTGGACCAGGAAGAGGTCGGCGCCGTGATCGGCGCAGAACGGGCCCCAGCGTTGCGCGGCCGCGGGCGTGGCAGCGATCGCCACGCGCGACCCCGTGGCACGAATGGCCTCGATGCGCCGTGCCACCAGCGCCTCCTGGATGGGCGCCGCGTAGGCTTCGGCAAGGAGGGCCTGGACGTCGGCATCGTCCGCGGTCGCGATCCGCTCGATGACCGTGTCCGGGTCGTCGTAGCGGGCCTGGACACCTTCGAGATTGAGGACGGCCAGGCCGCCGAGCCTCGCCAGCTCGCCGGCGAATCGGGCATCGACGACGGCGTCCATGGCTGACGCCAGGATGGGGATCGCCAGCGGGATGCCCGCCAGCTCGACGGCGGTCTGGACGTCGGCAGGCTCGACGGTCGAGGTGCCGGGCGCCAGCGAGACGTCGTCGAAGCCATACGTCCGTCGGAGCGAATCCACCTTCGAGGGCCGGCGTGTGGGTGGTGCGTCCAGGACCAGGGGACCGGCGTAGGTGGCTTCGGACGTCACGTCGATCGACGCTCCTGCTGCGACTTGACCGCGAGTATACGGGCCGGGAGATGAGCCGGCGCGAGCCGCTGCGACGTCAGCGCATCAGGCGGTGGCCTTCGAGGTCGAGCTCGAACCAGCGAGCATCGGCCGGCCGCAGGAGGCAGCGCCCGATGCGATCGATGCACTCGGCATACGTCGGCCAGACCGCCATCGTCCTGGCCTCATCGGCGGCCGCCCATCGGAAGTCGTCGTGCTCGTGGGACAGCCGTGGCTCGACATCCGCGCGCACCCGCAGGGCGAAGATGGCGCCGCTGACGATGGCGTCCGGGCCTTCGTCATAGAACGACGAGACCATGTCGAGGTCGTAGAACGCCTCGATGTCATCCGGCCCGATGCCCGTCTCCTCGGCCACCTCGCGCAGGGCAGCCCTCGGGATCCGCTCGCCTGGCTCCGGGCCGCCCGTGACGCACTGCCAGAGGCCCGGGAAGATGCGCCCCGGTGCACGATGGATGAGCAGGAACTCGGGCTCGCCTGTGCCAAGGCCACCGGACCTGGGGCCATCGGGCCGTGGGCCGCTGGAGTCGGGGCTGCCCGAGTCGTCGCCGCCGCCCGTCTGGCGGAAGACCCAGCACTCGACAAGATCCGGGCGGATCGGGCTCACCTCGGCCTTGCACCTGCTTCGAGACGTTCGAACCACGGCGCGGTCACGGCATCTGCCGCCGCGCTAGAGCCGCTCGAACCGATCGACGGGCAGGACGAAGACGGTCGCGCCACCCAGCTCGACCTCGACCGGATAGGGCATGAAGAACTCGCCGGGCTCCATGATCGGCGGCATGGGGTTGACGACCTGCGTGCGGGAGATGCAATTCGTGCGCACGATCGAGAGGACCTCGTCGACCTGGTCGTCCTCGACACCGAGCATGACCGTCGCGTTCGACTGGCGGAGGAAGCCACCCGATGAGTGAAGGCGTGTCGCCCGGTAGTCCTTCTCGAGGAGCGCCGAGACGAGTGCGCCGGCGTCCTCGTTATGGACGATGGCGACGACAAGCTTCACGCCGCGAGTATACGCAGGCGGGCGGGTCGAGCGACACGCGTATCATGACCTTGGCGCGTCGGTCGACACTCGGTCCGGCGCCTGCCACGGAGGGACCCTTCGATCGTGACCATCCATCCCGACGGACGCCTTGCGGCCCTGGCCTCAGGCGCGCGGCTCCTCGCCCGCGCTGGCACGCTCGATGAACAGCTCGACGGGCTGGCGGCCGCGGCCTGTGCCGTGACGAACGGCTCGAGCTGCCTCATCTACCTGCTCGATGGTGAGCATGGCGTCCTCCTCGCCGGTGGCAGTGCCGGCATCGGCGACCTGGCCGTCGAGCCCGTCCCGCCACTCTCGGTCACGGCTGCGTCCGATGCCGGCGACCCGGTGGCATCCGCAGTCCTCGCCCGTCGGAGTGAGATCGTGCCGGTGACGGCCGACATGCGGGTCGCACTGGCAGCCACCGGCGGTGACATCTCTGCCATGGGCCTCGTTCCCCTCGTGACCCAGGATGGGACCGGCGCCCAGGAGGTCCAGGGCCTGCTCGTCGTCGGCCTGCCGAACGAGCCCATGGACGCCGCGGAGGCGGCGGATCTCATCGGCGGCCTCGACGCCATCGGCGACCTGGCCGCATCCGCCGTGCGTGCCGCGCGACTCGAGCAGGCACTGGTCGAGCGCTCCGACTGGTATGACCGACTCGCCCACACCGACCCGCTGACGGGTCTCGCGAATCGGCGCACCTTCGACCGCATGCTCGACCTGGAGCTGGCGCGTGCCGGTCGCCAGGCCACTCCTCTCAGCCTCGTGCTCTTCGACATCGACGGCCTCGGCACGATCTCGCGCACGCCATGGGGCGGACGTCGGCGACGACGTGCTGCGACGCGTGGCGGCCACGCTCGCCGACTCCGTCCGCCTGGTGGATACGGTCGCGCGCTACGGCGGCGACGAGTTCATCGTCCTGGCGCCGGGTTCGGCGGGATCGACGGTCGCCCAGCGTGTCGTCCGGGCGGTCGCCGGCCTCGACCCCATCGATGGCGGCCCCCAGCTGACGCTCTCCGCCGGTGTGGTCCGCTTTCCCGAGGATGGCGCCAGCGCGGACGAGCTCCTGGCGGCCGTGGATGAAGCTCTCCACAGCGCCAAGGCGACCGCCCCCGGTACGGTCATCGAGCGGACCTAGCTGCCCAGTTCTCCGGCGGCCTGGAGAGGCATCGTGGGCGTGTCGGACCCACCGACCGGCTCGATGGTCAGAGCGACAACCTGTGCGGACGAGCTCGGCGGCAGCTGCATGACGAGCAACCCGTTCGAAGGCGAGGCGAGACCAGCTGGCAGCGGCACGCCGTCGGCGCCGATGGTCCAAGCCTCATACGTCTGACCGGCGGGCGGAACGCTGAGGCCATCGACGGCCAGGTAGCCCGGCCCCTTTGCAGCCAGCACGACGAAGCCTGACGCGTCGGGCTGGACGTCCGTGCCGGTGACGCTGGCCACGCGCGCGCCGGGAAGGCCGGCGGCGGCGATCGCATCGCGCATCAGCATGGCCTGTCGCTCGGCATCGTTCACCTCGCCGCGCAGGGCCAGGTTGGATGCTCCCAGCACCACGATGAGCAGGACGGCCGCGGCCGCAAAGGCCACGCGAAGGAACGACGGACGCCGCCGCGCACGCTCCGTGTCCAGGGAGACCGGGGTGGCGGAGGCGGACTCCGGGTCCGGCGCACCACCGTCCGATGGGCTCGCGACGGCGCGCTGCGGTCGCCCAGGTCCGCGGCCACGGCGGCCATCAGCCGGCCCTTGAGCGTCGCAGGCGGCTCGATCGGCTCGGCCAGCTCGGCGAGGTAAGCCACCGTGCCGCCGAACGCGGCCAGCTCAGCGTGAGCCTCGGGGCAGGACGCGAGGTGCGCACGCACGGCCGCCATCTCGTCGGGGGCCAGCGCCTCGAGGACGAAGAGCGGCGCCAGGTCGGCGACCTCGGCGCAGTCGAGGCGGCGCGGCTCGGTCATCGTCCGCGCTCCACGCGCTCGGCGGCATCGAGCGCCTCACGAAGGGCGAGCAATCCCAGCCGAACGCGGCTCTTGACGGTGCCCAGCGGCACGGCCGTCCGCTCGGCGATCTCGATCTGGGTCAGGCCTCCGAAGTAGGCCAGCTCGATCGCTTCGCGCTGCACCTCGGAGAGCGTCGCCAGGGCATCGGCGATGGCCGCCCGGTCGAGTCGGCCGACCACTTCTGGCCAGGCGTCGTCGACGACGAGCGAGCGTGGCGAGGCTGCATCGGACTCGGGCAGCTCGATCGTCGGCCTGCGACGCCGGACGGCGTCGATGGCCCGATGATGGACGATGGACAGGAGCCAGGTCCGCGCGCTGGCGCGCGAACCGGCGTACCGCGAGGCGCTCCGCCAGACGCCGATGAAGGCGTCCTGGACGACATCCTCGGCGAGTGCCGGGTCCCTGGTGATACGGGTCGCGAGTCCGAAGGCCATGCTGCTGTATCGCTCGTAGAGTGCTTCGATCGCAGAGGGGTCGAGGTCGGCGACCCGTGCCATGAGCTGTTCGTCGGTCGTCGCCGAGGCGTCGTCGTCCGACGGGAGCGTCGACCGCCGTGGTCGGCTCCATCAACCTGTGCGCACCGGCGCCGCATCCGGTTCACTCCGCGGCAGCGCCGGCAAGTCGGCGAGGGCGTCGATGACATCGTCGACCAGTCGCTCCAGCGGTTGCGCCGCATCGACGATCCGCCACCGCACCGGATCCGCAGCGGCCATCGCCAGGTATCCCGAGCGGACCCGCTCGTGGAAGGCTCGGTCGTGGCGGCTGACGTCCTCGAAGCGTGTCTGCTGGTCGTCTGGTCCGTGGCGCCGACGCTCGAGGCCGAGCGTGACAGGGACATCGAAGAGGATCGTGCGATCCGGCACCAGGCCGCCGGTCGAGACGGCCGCCATCGCGCGCAGCTCGTCGAGCGGCACGCCACTGCCGTAGCCCTGGTAGGCAAGCGTCGAATCGGCATAGCGATCGCAGATCACGAGCTCGCCGCGGGCCAGCGCCGGCCGGATGATCATGGTCACCAGCTGGGCGCGTGCAGCGTTGAAGAGCAATGCATCGGCGCGGCCGGAGGCCTGCATCCGCGCGTCCATGAGGATGGCTCGGATGGCCTCGCCGAGCGGTGTCCCGCCGGGCTCGCGCACGACGGTCGGGGTCGGGCCGCTCGAGGCGAACGCTCGTGCCACGGCCGTCGAGACGGCGCTCTTGCCTGCGCCGTCGGGCCCCTCGAAGGTCACGAAGCGGCCGGCGGTCGCGAGCCCCTCGGGATCGGTCGTGGTCATCGTCGAAGTCTACCCGCCGGCCATCAGGGGCCGCCGCAGCGAGACGACCGACGAGCCCCGA
The DNA here is from genome assembly GCA_963837215.1 of uncultured Chloroflexia bacterium. GTDB lineage: Bacteria > Chloroflexota > Limnocylindria > Limnocylindrales > CSP1-4 > CSP1-4. The sequence goes on along the minus strand of CAWIML010000007.1, from coordinate 461,656 downwards.
TCGGCGAATGCCGATGCTAGAGAGGGAGCGTCGCGAAACGACTGGCCGGCGAGCAGCAAGCCCGAAGCCGAGGACGACGGTCGCGGCCGCCATCGACGTGGCCAGGGCGAGCCGGCCGTCCCGTGCCAGCGAGGGCAATCGCTCGGCCAGGCTGCGTGCGCGAACCAGCAGGAGCCCGATGATCCCGAGGACACCCGCCATGCCCAGGCCGAAGGCGACCACCAAGCCGAGCCCGAGGACCGGACGCCCCGACGCGACAGCGCCCAACAGGAGCAGGATGGCCGAGGCCGACGGGATCAGCCCACCCGCCAGGCCGAGGGTCACGATGCCTCGCCAGCGGATCGGCCGACCGGCCGCCACCGGCAGTGCGTGGCTGTGGCGGATCCCGCCGTGCTCGTGGCTCGCGCGGGTTGCCGTTCGTCGGCGCCGTGGCGTCGTCGTGGTGTGCATGAGGTTCATCGTCCGCGTGCGCGTGCGCGTGGGCGCGATGCCCTCGGATGCGGCGGATCGCGTCGAGGAGGAGCCAGGCGCCGATGGCGGTCACGAGCACCGCCGAGATGCCGCTCAGGATCGGGAAAAGGCGCTCGGGTGGCAGGACGCTCGACGCCCCGAGGACGAGCATGGCAAGGACCAGGACGCCGATGGTGTGCGAGATGGCCACCGTCGCGCCGAGCCCGATCGCCTGCGCGGCGTCACCGCGCGTCCCGACCAGGTAGGCGGCCATGATGGTCTTGCCGTGTCCGGGCGTCAGCGCGTGGAGGGCGCCGAGCCCGATGGCGACGAGCAGCCCGATCGCGATCAGCGGTGGGGTGAGGGCGTCGCTGCGGAGGAGCTCGGTCAGCTGCCGCGGCAGCTCCGTCACGCCGCCGGGCACCGAGGCGACCGCCGCGGGCTCGGGCAGCATCGTCGAGGGACGGGTCAGCGGTCCGCCGGCCGCTCCGCCGCGGTCGAGCGGCGTGGCGTCCGTGACCACCAGCGGCGGCAGCCTGGGCCCTCCGTCGGTGACCGCGAAGGCCACCGACGAGCGGTCGAGCGGCTGCGACACGAGGTCGCCCGGATATCGCGTCAGGCGAGCAGAGACGTCGCGCTTCGGCACGTCGCCGCTCTGCACGGTCACGCCATCCGCCTCGACCACCATCTCGCGCCAGCCGATGCGCTCGGCGAAGGTCCCGTCCACGAAGCCGCACGTTGATCGACCCCGAGACGGCGATCTCGACGGCTGGTCTCGTAGGTGCAGACGAGGCGCAGCGTGCTCAGGCCGCCCTGCCCGAGCGGCAGCGCGGCGCCCGCACCGATCGAGCGCCAGTTCCTGCCGGGCCCCATCGACCGTCATCGTCAGCGCCGAGGCCAGCTCGGTGCAGCGGCTGCGCGCGTAGCCGTCCGCGCCGCCCGGTCCGAAACCGCCATCCGTCGGCTGGAGCGCCTGGAGGGCGGGGATCTCGGCCAGGTCGAAGACCTGGTCGACCGTGATCCGGTCTTGGGCGACGCGCAGCCTTGAGTAGTGGTTGATGGTGAAGTTGCCGAGTGGGTGTGCCAGGGTCGCGGCCGGCACGACCAGCACCAGGAGGCACCCCGCGATGAGTGCGAGGCCGCCGAGGCGTCGGCGCGTGCCCGTCACGGTCGTCGCTCAAGCAGCGCGGTCGCGTCCGCGATCTCGCTCGGCGCAAGGGCCGTCGAACGCGCCAGGGCCTCCGCCAGTCGGGCGCGCCCGACGTCGACCCGACCTTGGGTCAGCGCGATGACTCCGGCGTGATAGAGGATCCGTGCGTCGCGGATGCCATTCGCGAGCGCGGCGTCCGCCTCGCTGGCTGCCGCATCGCTCTGGCCTGTCCGATGCAGGGCCCAGGCCAGGAGGTCGTGCCCGTATGCGTCCTGCCGCGCCGCGAGCGAGTCACGTAGTCGCGCGACGAGCGCCGGGTCCGCCCGCCCGTGGTCGAGGTCGAAGAGGGCCAGCTGGCGGTCGAAGACGCCTCCCGTCGCATCGGCCAGTTGCTCGATAGCGGCGACCGTCCCGAAGGCGGCCTGCGCGTCGGCGTCGTCGCCACGCAGCGCCAGCAGGTCGCCCAGCAGAGCAAGCGACTCGGGCGAGGGAACGATCGAGGTCGCCCGACGGAGGTCACGGATGGCATCCTCGGGCCGGCCTGTGGCCGCATCGAGCCGCGCGGAGGCAAGCAGCAGGCGGAGGTCGTCGGGCGCCAGCGCCAGGCCTGCCTTGAGCTCGCGCCGAGCCAGGTCGGCTTCGCCGGTCAGGCGCGCCAGCTCGGCGAGCTGGTAGTGGTAGAAGGCGGGGTCGTCCACGCGCACCAGGCCGCGAGCCGCGTCGCGGGCCGCGGACGCCAGTCGCAGGGCATCGGCCTCTTCGCCCCGCAGGTAGGCGACTCGGGCGCGTCGGACATCGACGGCGGGCCCCGGCGCGAGGGTGGCCAGGCGCTCGAACACGGCAGCGGCATGCTCGAGATCCCCGGTCTCCAGCCGGGCGTCGGCTTCGATGGCAAGGGCTCCGATGTCATCGGGGGCGATGGACAGGATCCGGTCCGCGATCGCGGCGGCGCCCGCGAAGTCGTGCAGCGCGAAGCGCACGCCAGCCTTGGCGCGCAGGGCCGCGAAGCTCGAGGCGTCGATGGCCAGCGAGCGATCGAGCAGGGCGTCCGCGCGCATCAGGCGTTCGACGTCCGACGTCCTGCGCGCCTCCTCAGCTTCGAGGACCGCCAGCTGAACCATCGAGAGGTGGTCGCCCGGGTCTCGCTCGACGCGGGCGGCCCAGAAGGCCAGGCGGTCGGCCAGAGGAAGACGGCCATCAGGGTCCGTACCCGAACCGACGATCGCCAACGTGCCCGCCTCGGCGGGGGCGATGCCGCCTGGGTCGGGCAGGGATACGGCATGGGTCATGGGGACGTGGTCAGCATCGGTAGTCGCGTTGACGCCAGCCGCGTCCGGGGATGGGGCAGGTGGGCGTGCGGCCGCGGCCAGGTTGCTGGCCAGCACGACGACACCGGTGGCAGTCAACAGGATGGCGGCTCGACGGAGCATCGGAGCGGATCCCCTGATGTGTCGGGTGGGGGGTGTCAGGACGGGCGGCGGATCGGTCGGCTGATCGAGCCGCGCGCCCGTCGAGACGATGGCTGCCGGTCGGCCTAGTGGGCCGGGGCGAGGTACGGGAAGCTGGACAGGAATGGCGCGTCGTTGGCGTCGACGTTGTCGCTGTCGAGGATCGCGTGGCCTTCGAGGCCGCCGGTGACGACGAACAGCTCGAGGTCGATGACGTCCTCGGCGAGCGTGCGCCCGTTGAGGATGTTGCCGGCCTTGTCGCCGGTGAACGAGGTCCCGCCGGCCTTGCCGAGGTCAGCGGTGGTGATGTTCAGGGCATCGGGCAGGAGCAGGCCACGGATCGCGGTCGCCGTCCCCGCCGAGTTGCCGAAGAACGCGAGGACTGCCTCGAAGAGCGGGCCCCAGGTGGCCGGGTCGTTGGCCGGCGCGGTCTGGTTGTAGTCGTCCTTGTCGGTCGCGTCGGTCTTGAAGGGATCGACGAAGACGGTGTTCAGGCCGGGCTTGCCCATCCGATCGATGATGTTGCCCGCTCGATGCGTGGTGGCCCAGTAGTTGGCCTTGGCGCCGAGCCAGCTGTCGGGCACCTCGAGCACGATGGTCGAGATGTTGGTGCCGACGAAGAAGTCGTCACCGGGGGTGTCGGTCAGGCCCGACGCGTCGGTATACGTCGAGTCCCTGAGCTGGTTGTAGCCGGCCAGGTCGAAGAAGAAGGGATCGTCGCGGACGCCCGCCCAGATCCGGGCGCCGCCGTCCACCTGGACGGTGTTGCCGGTGGTGCCGGTAGCGATCAGATCGCCGCCGCGATAGAGCCGCAGCGACTGCTTGCCGCTACTCGCCTTGGGGGCTCCGAAGCGCACCGTGTAGACGCGGTCGGCCGCGTCGTTGAGGTCGGCGTCGGGCGAGGCGCCGCGGCTGATATTGAAGCGGTATTCGCCGCTGGTCGAGAACTTCCTGCCAGAGACGATGCCGGCGAGCGGGTTGACGTTCATGACCAGCACGGTCTTGCCGCCGTTGGCGGCGTCGAACGCGTAGATGTCGGTAAGGTCGAGGGGATGGTCCGTCTCGTTCTTCAGCGCCGGCGCATCGAGGTGGTCGGCGGCCGAGGTCAGAAGAGGGGCGGCGCCGATCGTGAGCACGACAAGGGCCGTGCCGACGACCGTCAAGGCCATGGGCTTGCGCATGGGTCTGGCTCATCCTTTCCGGATGTCTGGCCGGCGTGGCGAGGCGCGCGCGTGCCTGCCGGCGGGGCTGGGTGCGCCGGGCTCGCGACGACCCGACGTCTAGGCCCTCATGCGCAGCCAGGCAGGGATCGGATGAATCGCGGTCGTCGGATGGCCGCGCCGTCCCGCTGGCTGCGATCCCCGCGGTCGCTCAGCGCCAGACGCGGACCTGGTCGGGATAGAGCCGGACGCGTCGATACGGTTCGCGACCTCGGGAGCGCGAGACCAGGTTGGCCCGTTCCGCCATCTGGTGCTGGAGCCGTCGGATGTACGCGTTCTGCGGCGACAGCTCGACCGGCTTGGCTGCCCGCATGACCATCCCGATGGCCTCCTCCGTCTCGCGCAATGCGGCCTCGCGCGGGTCTACCTCGACCGCGTAGAGCGAGGTCAGGCAAGCCTGCATCTGGAGGATCGTGTTCGATTTCAGGACGTAGATCGGCTTCGCCAGCTCTTCGGCCTCGCGGAGCGCAGGCGGTTTCTGGCGGTAGGCGCTGCGGAGGGTCATGACCACGTCCGCCTCTTCCAGGTCGTGTACGACGACGACCGGTAGCTGCAGCTCTCGGATGGCCTGCTCGAGACGCTTGCGGCTGATGCCGAAGCCGAGCACGTTGATGGTCGGCAATGCGGTGGCGTAACCATCGGGTGCGATGCCGCCGAGCGGGTCGTAGGCGATGTCTCGTCCGTCGATCGCCTGGGCCGTGGCCATCGCAGCATCGTCGTCGAGGTCGTCGTCGAGGTCCTCGTCCTCCTCGACCCCCTGAGCCTGGCCGTCCGGCGCCGCCTGGGCGTCGAGCGCCCGGATCGCCTGACGCGCGGAATCCCGCCACTCGCGATGCCGTTCCAGCTCGCGAGCGTCCCGAGCGCGTGGCTCTGGCAGCGGCACCGAGCCGCGCTCGAGCGGCCCGCGATCGGCGATCTCGCCGGTCATGAACGGCGCGTCGGCGAGGAGGGCGGGGTCGTATGCGCCCGCGTAGGGCTCGTTCGCGAGGGCGGCGCCAGGCTCCGAGTCGCGGGCATCCGGCGTGGTCGACGATCCACCGCGCCTGGGTCCGGCGGCTCCACCCTGGCCGGAGGACGTTCGCCCGCGGGGTGCCCGCCAGCCGCCGGCGCTGCCCGCGCGGAAGGGGCCCGCCCGTCCGCCGCGCTCCCCGCCCCGGTAGGCGCCCTCGCGGGCGTCCGGGCGCCAGCCGGACTCGACGCGCCAGCCGAGGCCGGCCCCGACGAGCCCGCTGAAGCGCTCGGTCGGACCGAGGGCGGCGTTGGCCGACGGCTTGGGGCGTGGCTGGGTGCGATGGACACCGGCCTCGTCACGCCAGCGCAGTTCGGGGGCCACCGCGTCACCGCGGAGCAGCGCGTCGATGGTCTCGGCCACGTCGGCGTGGACCGTCACCCGATCGCGGTCCTGGATCTCGATGATGACGTCGAAGGTCGGTGGCGCCTTGCGCTCGAGGACGCTCTTCTGCGTCCGCCGCCGACGCGCCTCCTCGTCGCCCAGGGTCACGCTCTGGATGCCGCCGATAAGGTCCGAGAGGGTCGGGTTGAGCATCAGGTTGTCGAGGTTGTTGCCGTGCGCCGTGCCGATGAGCTGGACGCCGCGCTCCGCGATGGTCCGCGCGGCGGCAGCCTCGAGCTCGGTGCCGATCTCGTCGATGACGATGACCTCCGGCATGTGGTTCTCGACGGCCTCGATCATCACGTGGTGCTGGAGCGCGGGCGTCGGCACCTGCATCCGCCGTGCCCGGCCGATGCCCGGATGCGGGATGTCGCCGTCGCCGGCGATCTCGTTCGAGGTGTCCACGACCACGACCCGCTTGTCCATGTCGTCCGCCAGCACGCGGGCGGCCTCGCGGAGCATGGTCGTCTTGCCGATGCCCGGCCGGCCCATGATCAGGATCGACTTCCCGCTCTCCACGAAGTCATCGATGATCTCGATGGTCCCGAAGACCGCCCGACCGATGCGGCAGGTGAGGCCCACGATCTTGCCGCTGCGATTGCGGATGGCGCTGATGCGGTGGAGGGTCCGCTCGATGCCGGCGCGGTTGTCGTCGCCGAAGGTGCCGATGTGGTCGACGACCGACTGGAGGTCGGCCTCGACGATCTCGCGCTCGAGGAGCACCGCCTCGCCGCCGCCGCCGAAGCGAGCCTCCGGGCGGCGACCGAGATCCATGACGACCTCGATGAGGTCGCGCTCGGGGGGCAGGGCCTCGAGAGCAGCCACGATCTCCGGCGGCAGGGCGGCCAGCAGGGCGTGGAGGTCGTCGGTCGTCTCTCGGGGCTCGAGGCTGGACTTGCGCTCGGGGCTGGGCACGGGCTCGGCGCTGGGCACGGCGGCTCCTTCTTCAGGCATCGACGGCTCGTTCATCGGCTCGTGATCGGACGTACTCATCGGACGGCCGGCACCATGGCCGGTTCGGCGACGCGGACCAGTGTCTCCTTCATGAGGAGCGTGACGGTGGCGATGCGATCGAAGCCGGCTTCCTCCAGTCGCCCGTCGATCGGCGCCTCGTAGGTTCGCACGGGCGAGACGACCCCGTGATCGTGACCGTGGTCACGCCCTCCGCTGCGATGGGCTGCGGCCTGCTCGGCGATCTGGCCGAGCCCGAAACGGATGAGGTCGGTCGTGTCGTAGTCCGGCCGCGCGATGATCCGCAGATAGTGCGGCTGGGCTTCTTTCGAGACACCGAGCTGCACGAATGCACCGAACGGCGTGTCCGGTCCGGCGCCTGCCGAGGCATCCTCCTGGACGTAGGCGCTGACGTCGGCGAAGCGCAGGATGGGGGTCAGGCTGCTGACGTGGGATCCGCCATTGCGAACCCTGGCGCTCCCAATCGGGCAGTCGATAGGCCTCGAGGCGGGCGACCGGCGCGGGCGTGGCGGCCGCATAGAGCTGGCTGAGGCGCAAAGCGTCGAGTGGCTGGGCGGGCCGGATGCCCAGCTCGGCCGCATCAGCGTCCGCCATCGGCGCCGGCAGGCCCGTCTCCAGCGGGCGCATGAAGAGCCACTCCTCGCCGTAGCGGGCGAAACCGTGCTGCATGAACAGTTCGACGTTCCCACCGACGTCGGCGCATGCGACGTGGAAGCGCGTGGCACCTCGCTTCGAGCCGTCGCGCAGGAGGTGCTGCACGAGCCGATAGCGGATATCGCCGGCTTCTCCCTGGCCGATGGCGTCGAGTTCCACGATCGTCCATTCGTCGCGATGGCTGTCTCGCTCGACCCGCAGCAAGCCCGCCAGATGCCGGTCCTCCTCGAAGACGTAGAGCTGGTCGTGGGGCAGGAAGGCGCCAAGCGGCATGCGGAAGAGGCTGAAGACGCTGACCGAGCTGCCCGAGAGCGGCAGGCCGAGCGACTGGATGGATCCGTCCTCGTGGGCCTCGCCCTGCGACAGGCGCGAGAGGTCGCCGAGCGCGGCGAGGTCGGTCAGGCGGGCGGCGCGGGCCTTGCCGGGCCTTCCGCCCTGCGGCGATCGACCGTTCATCGGGCGGCCCGCCGGGTGGGATGGCGTCGGCGCCCGGCACCCTCGCCGGGGTCGTCGAACTCGTCGGCCATGGCGGCCACGAGGCGATGGAAGCGCGTCTCACCGGCCAGCTCGGGATGGAAGGCGGTGGCCATGACGTTGCGCTGCCGGACGGCCACGATGCGACCGTCGTCCAGGCGCGCCAGGACATCGACGTCGGGACCGACCCGTTCGACGATCGGTGCTCGGATGAAGACTCCGTGGACCGGGGTGTCGCCGAGGACCGGCACCGACACTTCCCCCTCGAAGGAGTCGAGCTGACGACCGAAGGCGTTGCGCTTGACGTCCACGTCGAGCAATGGGAAGACCGGCTCGTCTCCATCTACGATCTGGCTCGAGAGCAGGATCATGCCGGCACAGGTGCCGAAGATCGGCGCCCCGGCGGTGGCCAGGTCGAGGATCGGCCGCCGCAGGCCCCAGCGGTCGATGAGCTTGCGCTGTGCCGTGCTCTCGCCGCCCGGCAGGATGAGGCCGGCGACGCCATCGAGGTCGGCCGGCAGGCGCACCTCGACGCCGTCTGCACCGATCTGGCGCAGGACGGCCAGGTGCTCCGCGAAGGCGCCCTGGACGGCAAGCACGCCGATGCGCGTGGCGCGAGTCATGGACGCGGCTCCGGGTGGGGCATCGCTCGGCCCCTCGTCATCCCGGCCAGCTCGACCGGCCCGCCTACCAGCCGCGGACCGCCAGCCGCTCGCCCTCCGGGATGGCGCCGATCTCGATGCCCCGCATGGGAGCTCCGAGGCCCTTCGAGACCTCGGCGATGATCTTCGGGTCGTCGAAGTGGGTGGTGGCCTGGACGATGGCGTTGGCCATGCGAGCGGGATCGTCGCTCTTGAAGATGCCGGAGCCGACGAAGACGCCCTCGGCGCCGAGCTGCATCACGAGGGCAGCGTCGGAGGGGGTGGAGATGCCGCCGGCCACGAAGTTCACGACGGGCAGGCGCCCGGCATGCGGCCACGTCCTTGACCAGCTCGAACGGCGCCTGGAGGTCCTTGGCGGCCACGAAGAGCTCGTCCTCGCGCATCGACTGGAGTCTGCGGATGTCGGCCAGGACGTCGCGCAGCTGGCGGACGGCCTCGACGATGTTGCCGGTGCCGGCCTCGCCCTTGGTGCGCATCATGGCGGCACCCTCGTTGATGCGGCGGAGCGCCTCGCCGAGGTTCCGGCAGCCGCACACGAAGGGCACCTTGAAGGCGTGCTTGTCGATGTGGTTCGTCTCGTCGGCCGGGGTCAGGACCTCCGACTCGTCGATGTAGTCGACGCCCAGCGCTTCCAGCACCTGCGCCTCGACGAAGTGGCCGATGCGTGCCTTGGCCATGACCGGGATGGTCACGGCGGCCATGATGCCCTCGATGAGGGCCGGGTCGCTCATGCGCGCGACCCCGCCCGACGCGCGGATATCGGCGGGCACGCGCTCCAGCGCCATGACCGCCACGGCGCCCGCGTCCTCGGCGATCCTGGCTTGCTCCGCGGTGACGACGTCCATGATGACGCCGCCCTTCAGCATCTGGGCGAGGCCCTTCTTGGTGGCCCAGGTCGATGTCTCGACGCTCATGCTCTCGTGTGTCCTCGGTCTCGCTGCGCGACCGGCGGTGGTCGCTGGCCCCGGGGTCCTCGCCCGTTCGAGTCGACCAGACCGGCCCTCGCGCGTGCCGGATTATCGCACGACGCCGGACGGGCTCCCACGAGCACGACCCTGGCCCCGGACCGATCTACGCGGACTCCTCGATGAGACCCCAACGTTGGCGGACCGAGCGTTCGATGGTGCCGAAGAAGAGCGCGTCGATGAGGATGCCGATGACGAGGATGACGATCATCGTGGCGATGAGGCCCTTGACGTCGGAGGTGTCGCGCGAGAAGGCCAGGCGCTGGCCGATCGACGACTGCCCGGCGATGATGACCAACAGCTCACCGGCCATGAGGCTCCGCCAGGCGAAGGCCCAGCCCTGCTTGAGCCCGGCCACGAACGAGGGTAGGGCGGCGGGCAGCAGGACGTGTCGGTAGTAGTCCAAGCCCCGCGCGCCCATGACGGCAGCCACGCGCAGCAGCACGCGCGGGATCTGATCGACGCCCGAGATGAGGCCGTTGGCGATGGACGGCGCGGCGCCCAGGATGACCACGAACAGGATGGCCTGCTCGGTCAGCTGGAAGAGGAGGATGGCGAGCGGGAACCAGGCGATCGAGGGCATGGTCTGGATTCCCGAGATGAGCGCTCCGATGGCGGTCCGCAGGGCCTTGAAGCGCACCACTGCGAGGGCCAACAGCACGCCGATCACGACCGCCAGCGCGAAGCCCATGATCCCGCGCCGCAGGGTGATGAGGATCGCCTCCTGGAGGCCGGCTTCGTTGACCTCGGCGGCCAGGGTCCCGAAGACAGCCATCGGCCCGGGCAGGGCGTACTCCGGCTTCCAGCCTGACCAGACGACGAGCTGCCAGGCGAGGATGCCGATGGCGATGGCGGCCAGCTTCGGCCACAGCCCTCGCCACGTCCGCCGGGCGAGCCCCGGATGGGACGCGATGGGTCGGTCGAGGGCGTCGAGGCCGGCCAGCTCAGTGTCGAGGGCATGACCCGGCGCGCCCCTGCCGTCGGAGCCGCCGCGCCGGGCCTCGCGTGCCGACCGCAGGCGCTCAATCGGTCGCATGCCGACGGACCTCCTGTCGCAGACGGTCGACCACGATCCCGGCCACCTCGCCGACCTCGCGCGTGCCGATCTCGCGCGGACGGTCGAGGTCCACGTCGAACTCCTCCGCCACGCGTCCAGGCCGGCTCGTCAGGAGCACGATGCGATCGCCAAGCCGGACGGCCTCACGCACGTCATGCGTGACGAAGACGATGGTCAGGCCGCGCTCCCGCCACAACCGCTCCAGCTCATCGTGGAGGAGATCGCGGGTCATCGCGTCGAGCGAGCCGAATGGCTCGTCCATGAGCACCACCTCGGCCCGCTGGGCGAGCGCGCGGGCGAGCGCCACGCGCTGACGCATGCCACCGGACAGCTCGTGCGGCCGCTTGTCGCCGAAGCCCTCGAGGTGGACCAGCTCGAGCAGGGCGGCGACGTCGTCCTGGCGCTCCGTCTTGGCGACGCCGTGGAAGCGGAGCGGCAGCTCGATGTTCTCGGCCGCGGTCAGCCACGGGAAGAGCGCCGCCTCCTGGAACATGACGGCGGGACGCCCGACGTCCAGCTTGATCGTCCCGGCGCCCGGCCGGTCGAGGCCGGCGATGAGGTTGAGGAGCGTGGTCTTGCCGCAGCCGGAAGCACCCACCATGCACAGGAACTCGCCGCGGTAGACGGTGAGCGTGATCCCGTCGAGGGCCAGGACGCTGTTGCCGGCCGGCCCGTAGTGCTTGGTCACGCCGTCGATCTCGATGGCCGGATCGGCGAACGCGCGGGCCGGGCTCGGGAGGTCGGTCGCGAGTGCGGGCTCCACGCCCGCAAGCATATCGGCCGGATCGGCCACCCGCGCCCGGAGGACGGTCACGGAACAGGGATCTCCGGTTTGCCGGCGGCCTGCAGGACCTCGTTCAGGAGCGTCAGGTCGTAGATGCCGGTCAGGTCCGTCTCGTCCAGGAGCCCGAGCTCGGTGGCCTCCTCCGCGGACGACGTCAAGGACGATGCGATGGGATCGACCGTGAACGTCAGATTCGGCCAGGCGGCGGCCAGGACCGCCTCCGGCAGTGGCTTCTCGGTCACGTCCTCGATCGCCGCGTTGACCGCGGCCTGCGCCTCGGCGGGGTTCGTCGTTGACGTAATCGGTGGCCTCCACGACGCCCGCGAGGAGCGCCTTGACCACGTCGGGATGGGCCGACAGGAAGGCCGGAGTGACGACCAGCTGGGTGGTCACGTACTGGCCGTCCGGCCACAGGTCGCGCTCGTCCACGAGCACCTTGCCGCCGCCCTCCTGGATGAGTCGAGTGGCCCATGGCTCGGGCACCCAGGCGCCGTCGATGTCGCCGGACTTGAAGGTGTCGAGGGTCTGGGCGTTGGGCTGCGGCAGGATCCCGACGTCGCCGCCGCCCTGCGCGTCGGTCGCCAGGCCCTGGGACTTCAGCCACGCCCGGAGCGCCACGTCCTGCGTGTTGCCGAGCTGCGGCGTGGCCAGCTTCTTGCCTTTGAGCTGATCGGCCGAGGTGATCTCCGGCTTGACCACGAGATACGCGCCACCGGACGTGGCGCCGCTCGACGATGCGGACGGCCTCACCCTCCGACTTGGAAAAGGCGTTGATGGCCGGGTTCGGACCGATGAACGTGGCATCGAGCGCCCCCGAGAAGATGGCTTCGACCGCCTCTGGGCCTGCATTGAACGGCTTCGGCGTCAGCGTCACGTTGTCCGGCAACGCCGCCTCGAAGATGCCCTGCTTGAGGCCCGCCAGCGCCGTGGCGTGGGTCAGGTTCGGGAAGTAGCCGAGGCGCAGCTCGACAGGCTCGCCGGCGCCGGAGGCAGAGGCGCCTGCATCGGACGCTCCCGGCGAACCACCCACACCGGCCGGTGAGCAGGCGGCGGCCAGGGCGGCGACGACGACGAGACGGGCAAGGCCGGCGAGGTGGCGTGGCGGGCTGTCGCACGGTGGTCGTGTCTCCTGGCTGCGTCGTACACTCTCCTGGGAGTGCTCGGTCAGCGGGGACCTTAATACACTCCCACAGGAGTGGTCAAGGCCCGCCCGGGGGGCTAGACTGCATCGAATGACGAAGGTCGAGACCGTGACCCTGAAGATCCCGCGACCGCTCTATGAACGTCTGCAGGTGGTCATCGAGGGCACCGGCTTCCGGTCCGTGACCGAGTTCGTGCTCTACGTCCTGCGCGACCTGGCCGGCGACGAGACGCACGACATGGACGTCGTCAAGAAGCGCCTCGAGGACCTCGGCTACCTCTAGCATCCGACGTGCCGCTGACGCGGAGCGCGGTGACGCAGAGCTTGGCGCGCCGGTCGACCAGCATGGATCACGCCGTCGCTCGGCCCTCGCTGTGCGCTGGCGCTCGGGCTGCCTCCCCGGCCCGAACGCGCCTGCGGGCTCGCGACGGCTCGTCATCACCGTCACCAACGACAGCATGGCACCGGCCATCCTCGAGGTCGCCCCGATGGGCCTGGGTTCCGGAGCGCGGTTCCGGCCAACAGTCGGCCAGGCGCGGTGGGTCGGGGTCGCTCAGCCCGCATCGGTGCCACCGGGGACACAGCGGTGACGTTCATCGTGCCGCCCACCGACGACTGGGCCATCTATGCGAACGGCGGCGAACTCATCGGGCCCATCGACGTGGGCAGCCACGTCGGTGAACTGCCGATCGGGATCGTGATCGATCGCAACGGGCAACCTGGCTGGACATCGCCTGGCAACTGGCCCTGACTGGCAGCCGTCGCAACGCTTCGACCCGCCGCGTTCCGTTGTTTGAGTATCTGGGCCTGCACGATCCGTCATAACAAACAGCACGTGCCAGAACGGCCGTGCCGGGATGGAGAGGGCATGAGGCGCGATCTCGTCGAGGCGGCAGCGCCGCGGAGACCACGAGGCATTCGAAGTCCTCGCGACCTCCGCCGGTGATCGCCTGTACGCGGTCGCTCGCCTGATCCTTCGGTCGACGGACCTGGCGGAGGACGCGGTGCAGGAAGCGCTCGTTCGCGCGTGGCAGCAGCTTCCCTCGCTGCGCGATCCGGACCGGTTCGACGCCTGGCTCTATCGCCTGGTGGTCAACGCCTGTGCAGACCAGGGCCGGCAGCTGCGGCGCTGGTCGCAGCAGGTGCGACCGCTCCCGCTCGAGCGCCTCGATCAGCGACGACACCGGTGTCGGTCGCCGATCGGGAGCAGCTCGAGCGGGGGTTCGAGTCGACTGAAGCCCGAGCAACGGGCCGTGGTCGTCCTGCACTACTACAGCGGGTTCTCGGCAGCCGAGATCGCGCGAATGCTCGGCATCCCGGAGGGGACCGCCCGATCACGACTTCATTACGCGACCGAGGCGATGCGTGCGGCGCTCCAAGCCGACGCGCGGCAGCCGGCGGTCGCCAAGAACAGGACTGCGTGATGGCGACAGACGAGCGGTTCGACGAATCGATCAGCAGGTGGCTGGAGGAGACGGCTCCGCGCGGCTCCCCGAGCGAGTGCTCGAAGCCACCTTCGAGCGGACGCGCGGAGCAGGCAGCAGGTCGGCTGGCGCGCAGTCCTCGGGAGGATTCCGGTGATGAACCGGACGTTCGTTGCTCTCGGGGGAATCGCCTCGGCGGGGCTCGTGATCGTGGCCGGGGGGCTCGTGCTCGGGCTGACCGTCCTGCGGCCGCCGTCCGTCGGTCCAGCGGCAGAGCTCGGGATCTTCGGGCCGGTCGCCGGCAGGATCATTTTCCAGAACTTGGGGGCCGACGGCGGCTTCAGCCCGGGCCTCTGGGCCGTCGACCCGAGCGCACCCTCTGCCTCGACGATGGTGCGCCTGAGCCCTGCGGGGGACGAGCCGCTCGCCTGGTCGAGCGACGGTAGGCAGCTGCTGGTCAAGCGGGAAGATACGACCTACGACGGGAGCCTGTGTTGCCCCGACCTTCTCTCCATCATCCACGCGGATGGGACCCAGACCCAGCTGAACAGTGACGCGATGTACCTGTATGGCGCGACGATCGCGCCCGACGGGTCGCGCGTGGTCTTCGCCGCCGGGGGCTATCGCGACACAGACGTGGGCCTGTTCGTCGTCGACGCCGAAGGCGGCCAACCGGTTCGGATCGCGCAGGGGCGAGGGCCGACCTTCTCGCCCGACGGGACCCAGATCGCGTACCGTCTCCGACCGACCGGACCGGACCCCACGTCTGGGTGGCCAACGCGGACGGGAGCGACCCTCACGAGATCCTGGCGGACGAGCCGGCCCTGGCCGAGAACAACGTCAGCCTCTCGTGGTCTCCGGCGGGCGACCGCATCGCAATGGACATTGGCCTCGAGGGCCATGTGGCGATCTACACCTTCGCCCCCGACGGCTCGGACTTCACGGAAGTGATCACCGGTGAGTCCGGCGCGCACTGGTCGCCCGACGGGTCGCAGATCGCGTACGGGGAACCTCCGGCTTGTCCATCGCCGATGCGGACGGCTCCAACGTCCGGACCTTCGGCTTCGGGGCCTCGGGCCCCTGGCATCCGGGCACGCTCGAGAACGCTGCCGAAGCGCCTGCGTCCCCGTCACCCTCTACGTCGCCAGCGCCCCCGTCACCCTCGGTGTCGCCGCGACCGTCCCCTTCGCCGGGGTTCTCGAGGTACACCTCGACGCTCAACGGGATCTCGATCGACTATCCGTCCGGCTGGCAGACGAGGCAGGCGACCGACACCTGGACGGGGGGACCGCTCAACTTCGACTCGCCGGCGGCTGATGTCATCTTCGACCCGACCTTCCAGGAAGACTTCTACCTCGCCGTCGTCTCGCAGCCGCTCGACGGCCAGCCGGCGAGCGACTTGTGCCGCGCGCCGTTCGTCGAGGCTACTGCTGGGATCTGTGACGGGCCGAAGGAGGCAACTGGGCGCCTACACGCTCGATGCGGCAAGGCCTGGACCGCAACTGCGGCAGCAACCATTGGCAATGACGTTACGGCAACCATCTCGTCACCGTCGCGACAGCCTCTCGTGGCGACGTCATCCAGCTTCACGTCGACCAGCGGCTCTGAGAGACCTACGACTCGGCGTCGTTCGAGGCGATGCTCCAGACGGTCGACTTGCACCCGGATGAATCTCGACGCGTTGAGCCCTTCTGGCGTCTCCGCAGGCGGTAAGCGCGCTTCCAGACGTGATGGCAGTCGGCAGCACCGACCACCGCGACTCCAACCGATCGAGCCCTGTGTGCCAAGTCGCCAGACACGTCGCGACCATCGAAGCGCCCAAGCAGGCGACGCCCGACGCCTGGCCACGACGTCCCCCATCCAGCAGCGCCGACCATGCGCGCCACCTATCATCGGCGGCGATGGCGACGCTGCGGACCCACGTCGACCCGAGCTCCGAGACCTGGCTGACCAACGACGCCGCCATGCGATCGCTGGTCCAGGAGCTGCGAGCGAAGACTGCTGCCCTAGCCGACCGGGGCGCGGCCGGCGATGAGAAGTCCGTGGCCAGGCATCGGGAGCGCGGGCAAGCTCCCTGTCCGGGAGCGCATCGACCGCCTGCTCGACCCGGGATCGCCCTTCCTCGAGCTGAGCGCGCTCGCCGCGGACGGCCTCTACGACGGCGATGCGCCGGGGGCCGGCATCGTGACCGGCATCGGGCGGGTGAGCGGGACCGAGTGCGTCATCGTCGCCAACGACGCCACGGTGAAGGGTGGCACCTACTACCCGATGACCGTGAAGAAGCACCTGCGCGCGCAGGAGATCGCCCTCGAGAACCACCTCCCCTGCCTCTACCTCGTGGACTCCGGCGGCGCCTTCCTGCCGCTCCAGGACGAGGTCTTCCCCGACCGCGACCATTTCGGCCGGATCTTCTACAACCAGGCTCGCATGAGCGCGGCAGGCATCCCGCAGATCGCCCTGGTCATGGGCTCCTGCACGGCCGGCGGCGCCTACGTGCCAGCCATGAGCGACGAGACGGTCATCGTCCGTGGCACGGGCACCATCTTCCTGGGCGGCCCGCCGTTGGTCCAGGCAGCGACAGGCGAGGTGGTCACAGCAGAAGAGCTCGGCGGTGCCGCCGTCCACGCCCGCATCTCGGGCGTCGCCGACCACGAGGCGCTCGACGACGAGCACGCGCTGGCGCTCGCGCGCGAGATCGTGGCCAGCCTCTCCTGGCGCAAGCCCGACCCCCCATGGGCCCGCGAGACCGCCCGGCCGCCCGCCGTCGAGGGCCCGACCGACCCGGCCACCGGCGCTCGGGACCCCGAGGACCCGACCGGCCTCTACGGTGTCGTCTCCGCCGACCTGCGCGTCGGCTACGACGTCCGCGAGGTCATCGCACGCCTCATCGATGGCTCCGAGTTCCACGAATTCAAGCCAGCCTACGGCGAGACGCTCGTGTGCGGCTTTGCCCATCTCGACGGCTGGCCGGTCGGCATCCTGGCCAACAATGGCGTCCTCTTCAGTCAGTCGGCGCTCAAGGGCGCCCATTTCGTGGAGCTCGCCAGCCAGCGGAAGGTGCCGCTCGTCTTCCTCCAGAACATCACCGGCTTCATGGTCGGCAAGGAGTACGAGGCCGGCGGCATCGCCAAGGACGGGGCCAAGCTGGTGACCGCGGTGGCGACGACGGCCGTGCCCAAGTTCACGGTCATCATCGGCGGCTCGTTCGGGGCCGGGAACTACGGTATGGCGGGGCGGGCGTATGGCTCGCGTGGGTTGTGGAGCTGGCCGAACAGCCGGATCAGTGTCATGGGGGGCGCCCAGGCGGCGCGCGTTCTCTCGACGGTCGGCGAGGCATCACAGCCAGGTGGCAGCTGGGCCTCCGAGGAGGCGCGGGCGGCCTTCGAAGCGCCGATCCTGGCTCAGTACGAAGCACAGGGCGACCCATATCACGCCACGGCGCGCCTCTGGGACGACGGCGTCATCGATCCGGCCCAGACTCGCGAGGTGCTCGCGCTGGCCATCTCCGCGGCGCTCAACGCGCCGATCGGCGAGACGCGCTTCGGCGTCTTCCGGATGTAGCTGACAGGTGCATGGAGGCGCGTAAAGGACGGCCTCCGCAGGCCGTGACGAAGGCCGTGACCGGGCTGTTAGGCGTGGCGCCGAGCGAATGGGAGCTCCAAGCCGGCGGACACACGCGCGCCGGGAAGGCGCGTGCGATCCTGCCGGACGGCGTTGGCATGTTCGTCAAGTGGGCTGCCGGCGACGCGGGCGCAGCACTGCTCGATGAGCTGCGCGTCCTCAGTGTCGTGCGTGGCTCGTTCTTGCCGAGGGTCGCGGGTTGGTCCGTGGATCCGGCAGTCGTGGTCATGGAAGATCTCTCGCGTGGCACCTGGCCGCCACCCTATCCCGACGACCTCGAGCCACTATGGACGGCATTGAGAGCGAAGGCCGACGTCGCGCCACCGGACGGCCTGCCGCGCCTCGAGGACTGGCCCGGTTCGCGGCATCGCTGGGCTCGCGTGGCCGAGGATGCTAGGCCCTTCCTCGGTCTTGGCGTCGTTTCACGCGTCTGGCTGAACGCCCACCTGCCAGTCCTCATCGCGGCCGAGGAGGCTGTACCGCTGGCCGGAGCTCAGCTCGTCCACAACGACGTCTTCAGCGGCAACGTGACATTCGTGAGCGACCGGGCCGTCCTCGTGGACTGGGCCACCGCCGCCGTTGGCAACGCCCTGCTCGACACGGCGATGGCCGTCCTGAGCCTGCGATCGGAAGGTGGTCCGCGCGTGCGCCTCGGTTTCCCGGATGAGCCGGGTTTTGCAGCCATGCTCGCCGGTCACAACGCGCTCGAGGCGCCGGCCCCGCTGCCCGACTGGGCACGTCCGGATTCGACGCTGCGGGTCGAGCAGCTCGGCGACCTCCGGCACGCTATGGCGTGGGCGGCCGAGTGCCTGGACCTCCCGCCTCCTGACGGGCCGCAGGCGCTCGGCCCCGTGTAGCATCGGCGGCATGGTGGAGACCCATGACGCGATGCGCCCAAACGCCAATCTCCAGGCGGAGACAGCGCCACTCGGCAGCGGGCGGGTCGTGCAGGTCAACGTCTCACTCGGCGGCGTGCCCAAGCATGCGATCCCGGGCACCCGGGTCGGTCGCCTCGGGCTGGAAGGCGACGTCCAGGCCAGTCCGGGGGTTCACGGCGGGCCGCATCGGGCGGTCGCCCTCTTCGCCATCGAGGCCATCCGGCGGGTGGCAGCGGAAGGACACGCGATCGCGCCGGGGTCGGCGGGCGAGAACCTGACCACCGAGGGGGTCGAGCTGGCCTCGCTGGCGCCGGGCACAAGGCTTGCATTCCCGTCCGGCATGGAGCTCGAGATCGCCTCGCCAGACAACCCTTGCGATACGATCCGAGACAGCTTCAGCGACGGGAAGTCTGGGCGCATCTCGATCCTCAAGCATCCGCTCGACAGCCGGATGTACGCGCGCGTTCTGCACGAGGGTGCGGTCGCAACGGGCGACGCCTTCCGGGTCTTGCCGCCGCTGCCGGACTCCCAGGCGATGGTGCTCAATCTCGTCGAGCGCCTCGAGGCGAACGAACGCCGCTTCTGGCTCGCGAGCTGGGAGGCCGTGGCGGCCGCGGGCGCCGACCTGCGCGTCCTGGATCTCGGCGACCTCGTCGTCTGTGCCGCGCCTGGGCTGCGCGGCGGCCACTTCAACGCCGCCTACGGCCTGCGGCTCGTGCCAGTGCTGCGCGACCGCGTCCTGGAGCACTTCCGGAGCAACGGCGTGAGGGCCTGGGTCGTTGATATCGAGCCGCCGCTGCCTGGCCTTGAACCGGAGGTCAGGGGCTCCATCCTGGGCGCCGAAGCCGGGCGGATCCAGGAAGCACCGGCGGTCCCGGGGCTGATGATCCGCGAGGTCGGACCAGATCAAGCGGCGGTCTGGGAGACGGTCATGTGCGATGGATTTCGGGCTCGACGGTGCTGTCCGAGCGGCCTGGATGGCCGCCGCCGAGCGGATCGCCGCGATCCCGGGCATGCACTTGCTCCTCGCCGAACTCGACGACCGACCCGCAGCCGCGGCCGGCCTCTACACACGGGCGCGCGTGGGAGGCCTGTCCTCGGCCGCCGTGCTTCCCTGGGCCCGTGGCCGCGG
Organism: uncultured Chloroflexia bacterium; assembly: GCA_963837215.1. Classification (GTDB taxonomy): domain Bacteria; phylum Chloroflexota; class Limnocylindria; order Limnocylindrales; family CSP1-4; genus CSP1-4. The sequence goes on along the minus strand of CAWIML010000007.1, from coordinate 442,231 downwards.
CATCCATGGCGCGCTCATCTCGGCCCGCGCCCGGCTCGCCGAGACGCACGCCTGCTCCCACGTCACGGCCCAGGCAGAGTCCGACAGCCAGTCGGAGCGGAACATGCTGCGTCTCGGCCTCGAGCGGCTGCTGATGCGCGGCGTCTACCGCGTGGAGGCACCGTGAGCGCGCCGCTGCGGCTCGAGCGCACCGGGCCCGAGGGTGTCGTCGTCCGCGTGGTCCTCGATCGGCCGGACCGGCACAACGCCTTCGACGCCGAACTCATCGGCGCTCTCCGCCGGGCCTTCGATCGCCTGGCGAAGGAACCGCCCGATCGACTACGGGCCGTCGTCCTCATGGGCGATGGCCCGACCTTCTGCGCCGGAGCGGACGTGGCCTGGATGCGCGCCAGCGTGGGCCTGTCGGTCGAACAGAACGAGCAGGACGCGATGGCCATGGCCGAGATGTTCGATGCCATCGACCACTGCCCGGCGCCGGTCGTGGCGCGGGTGCAGGGAGCGGCTCTGGGCGGCGGCATGGGACTCTGCGCGGTCAGCGACCTCGTGATCGCCGAGGCCGGGGCCAAGTTCGGCTTCACCGAGACGCGCCTTGGCATCCTGCCCGCGGTCATCAGCCCATTCGTCATCGCCAAGATCGGCGAGACCCATGCGCGCGCGCTGTTCCCGGGCGGTCGCCGCTTCGACGCCACCAGGGCGCTCCGCATCGGGCTCGTCCATGAGGTCGTCGAGGGGGACGAGGCGCTCGATGCGGCCGTCGACACGGCGCTCGCCGACCTGCTCGCCGCGGGACCGACCGCCACGCGCGCGGCCAAGGCCATCGTGCGCGAGGTCCGAGGCCTGCCGCATGCCTCGACCCGCTGGCACACGGCGCGGAAGATCGCCGGCCAGCGAACGAGTGCCGAGGGTCAGGAGGGCCTGCGAGCGTTCCTCGAGAAGCGGCCGCCGGCCTGGCTGCCAGACGAAGGGGAGCGCTAGCCCCGGACGCCGCATCGGGTCCCTAGCCTTGACAGATCGACATCCAATGCGACGATTCGCACCATGAGCGACCTCCTGACGCCATCCGAGGTAGCGGCTCGCCTCGGAGTCACGCCGCGGACCGTGCAGCGATGGATCAGAGACGGTGTCATCGAGGCCGTACCGGTCGGAAAGCGACACAAGGTCCCATCGAGCGCGCTTCAACGACCATCCGCGGCCGCCCGGCACGCCGTCGATCCGGGATCGGGGCGACCCTCGCGGCTCCGCCCGATCCGCCGGGTCCTGATCGCCAACCGCGGCGAGCTCGTGGTCCGGATCGCGCGAACCTGCCGCATCATGGGCATCGCCACGCTGGCCCTGGCATCTGACGACCAACGGGACATGTGGTGGGTGCGCGCCGCTGACGAGGTCGTCCCGCTGCCCACCGACTACCTCGACGGCCCGAGCATCATCGCGTCAGCGATCGCCGCTGGCGCCGATGCCATCCACCCTGGATATGGATTCCTGGCCGAGCGGCCCGACTTCGCCGAGGCGGTCATCGCCGCCGGGTTGACCTGGATCGGGCCACCCGCGAGCGCCATGCGGGCGCTGGGCGACAAGGCAGCCGCACGCAAGCTGGCGGTCGGGGTCGGCGTCCCCATCCTTCCGGGCTACGACGGGCGCGGCCAGTCGGACGCAGTGCTGCGACGCGAGGCCGCCCGCATCGGATACCCGGTCATCGTCAAGCCGACCGCCGGCGGGGGCGGAATGGGGATGCATGTCCTGCGCACGCCCCGCGACCTTCGCAGCACGCTCGCGCTGGCGCGCCGCGAGGCGAGCGCCGCATTCGGGGACGATCGCCTGATCCTCGAGCGCTACGTGGACCGGCCGCGTCACGTCGAAGTCCAGCTCCTTCTCGACGGCCACGGCGCCGGGATCCACCTCGGCGAACGAGACTGCTCGCTCCAGCGCAGGCATCAGAAGGTCGTCGAGGAGGCTCCGGCGCCGGGCGTCGGACGCGAGCTCAGGGATCGGATGGGCGAGGCTGCCCTCAGGCTGGCCATGGCCGCCGGCTACGCGGGCGCCGGCACGGCCGAATTCCTGTTGTCGGATGACGGGTCGTTCGCGTTCCTGGAGATCAACGCCCGCCTCCAGGTCGAGCATCCGGTCACCGAGGCTGTCACGGGCGTCGACCTGGTCGCCGCCCAATTCCGTCTCGCCGCCGGCGAGCCACTGTGGCTGGGGCAGGCGGAGGTTGGCGTCACCGGACACGCGATCGAGGCGCGGCTGTATGCCGAGGATCCCTGGCATGGCTTCCTGCCGGCGGCCGGTCACGTGCTCGCGGTCCACTGGCCCGAGGGTCCGGGCGTCCGCATCGACGCCGGCATCGGCCAGGGCGATGAGATCGGCACCCGCTATGACCCGCTGCTGGCCAAGCTCATCGCGGTCGGTCCCGACCGTCCGGCAGCGCTGACACGCATGACGGAGGCGCTCGCCGCGACCCGGATCATCGGGCTGACCACGAATCGTGGCGCCCTGTCGGCGCTCTTCGCGGTGCCCGAAGTCGTCGCGGGCGATGCTCGGACCGACACCATCGAGACCCGATGGCACCCGGATCCCGAACTGCCCGAGGCGATCTGGACCGCTGCCGCCTCAGCACTCCTTGCCCTCAGGGGTGACGGGCCGGGCCTCGGCTTCCGACTCAACGGCGCACGTCGTGTGTCCATCGAGATCGAGGGGGAGCGGCGCATCGTCCCGATCGACCAAGGCGCCCTGCTGATCGCGACCGGTCCATCACGCGATCCTGCCAACGCCCGCGTGGGTGCCGACGTGCCATCGTTCGCTCGGTCGCCCGACCCATCGGGAGGCGTCGTGCTCGATGTCGACGGCCGGGCCGTGTGGGCGAGGCTGGCGGAGCCGCCGACCGTCGACGCTGCAGTCCGCGCGGCCCACCACGGAGAGGGTGTCGCGGCGGCGATCATCGCGCCCATGCCCGGCGTCGTCGCAGGTCTGCGTGTGCGGGAGGGCCAAACGGTCGAGGCGCACCAGGTCCTGCTCATCCTCGAGGCGATGAAGATGGAGAACGCCATCACCGCCCCAGTCGATGGCGTCGTGAAGCGACTCCTGGTCCGTCCGGGTCAGGCCGTCCAGCGCGGTGACGTGCTGGTGGAACTGACTGGCTGAGCCGCCAGCATCTCCCTCCCCTCCGTCGCGCCTACACTCCGAGCATGGAGTTGCCCGCCCGCGTGAGGGTCTATGAGGTCGGGCCGCGGGACGGCCTGCAGAACGAGTCGGCGCTCATCCCGACGGACACGAAGAGCCGCTTCATCGAGCTCCTGGTTGCCGCGGGCCTGCGCGAGATCGAGGCCACCAGCTTCGTCTCGCCGCGTGCCATCCCCCAGCTCGCAGACGCCGACGAACTGCTGCCCGCGCTGCCCCGCGAGGGCGAAGCGGCGGGCGTGCGCTATCCGGTCCTGGTCGCCAATCAGAAGGGGCTCGATCGCGCCGCCGCAGCCGGTGCGACGGCGATGGCTGTCTTCACCGCCGCCAGCGATGCCTTCACCGCCCACAACATCGGCATGACGGTGTCCGAATCGCTGGACGCGTTCGCGCCCCTCCTCCGACAGGCGCAGCAGGTCGGCTGGTGGCGGCGTGGCTACGTCTCGACCGCCTTCGGCTGCCCATACAGCGGGCGCGTCGAACCGGCTCGGGCGGTCGCGGTCGGCCTGGCACTCCTCGAACTCGGGGTCGACGAGGTCTGTTTCGGCGACACCATCGGCGTCGGGGTCCCATCCCAGGTCCACGAGCTGACCGGCGCCGCGCTGGCGGCCGGGGTCCCGCTCGAGCGCATCGCCTACCACTTCCATGACACCCGGGGCACGGCGTTGGCCAACGTGATGGCGGGCCTGGAGGACGGCGTCACCTGCTTCGACGCCTCGACCGGGGGGACCGGAGGCTGCCCGTACGCGCCGGGGGCGGCCGGCAACCTGGCCACTGAGGATCTGGTCTACCTGCTCGACGGCCTCGGCATCGAGCACGGCGGCCATCTGCCAGGCGTGCTCTCGGCTGCGCACTTCATCGCCAACGCTTTGGGTCGTCCCCTGGCCTCCAAGGTCGGGCTGGCTGGTGGCTGGGATGCGTTGCGGGGATCGATGATCGAGCCGGATGTCGATGCCGATTGAGCGTCTGGTCTTCCCCGACCCGCCGCTGACCGACGGCGTGGTCTCGCTGCGGCGCCTGGTCCCGGCCGACGACGAGGCGATCGCCACGGCCTGCTCCGACCCCGAGACCCAACGTTGGCTCGACTTCCTGCCTCGGCCTTATCTGGTCGAGCACGCCCAGGCCTTCGTCGAGACGGCAGCCGCCGATTGGGAGACTGGGCGCGCTGCCGTCTTCGCCATCGCGGACGCGAGTACAAGCGGGCTGCTCGGCGCGATCGCCGTCCAGGAAGCCCTCGGGAGACATCCATTCATGGGCTACTGGGTCGGCCCCTGGGCGCGGGGGCGGGGCGTAGCCACGCGGGCGGCCGTGCTGGCCAGCCGATGGGCACTCCGCGAGCTCGGCGTCACGCGGCTGGAGCTGCACGCGGAACCCGGCAATCTGGGTTCGTTGCGGGTGGCGGAGCGGGCCGGCTTCCGCCGCGAGGGCATCCTGCGCAACTTCGTGATGAGTCTCCAAGGGCCCGTCGACGGCGTCGTCTTCTCGCTCATCCCGGCTGACATCGCGACCGAGTCCTGAGGCCGCGGGCCAGCGAGAACGCCGCGCGGCGAGCTGGGAACGGCCGCGCGGCGAGCGGCGCGAACGGCTGTGCGGCGCCCGAGCGTGGACCCTTTGTTACGATGCGCCGGTCGCGCGGCCGAGTCCCGGCCGGCCAAAGGGAGTGATGGACAGCGTCGTCCTCTTGCTCAACTCGAATTACGAGCCGCTCAATGTCTGCGACGTGCGTCGCGCGTTCCGGCTGCTCTTCGGTGAGAAGGCCGAGGTCATCGAGTACGACCACCACGAGATCCGCACCGCTCGTGAGGTCTTTCGGGCCCCCAGCGTCATCCGCCTCCAGTACCACATCAAGCGCCCGCGGCCACGCGTCCGACTCTCGCGGCGCGAGATCTTCGCGCGCGATAGCCACACGTGCCAGTACTGCGGTCGCCAGACGCACGACCTGACGCTCGACCACGTGGTGCCCCGCCACCGTGGCGGTGGGCACTCCTGGGACAACCTGGTCGCGGCCTGCAAGCCGTGCAACCACCACAAGGGCGGCCGTGTGCCGACCGAGGCACGCATGCGCCTGTTGCGCCCGCCGCGCGAGCCACGCAGCGACGTCTACTCACTCTTCTCGCCTTACCTGGCGGATCCTCGCAACGAGGCCTGGCGGACTTACCTCTTCCTCGGTCACGACTGAGCAAGGACGGCGCGATGCAGGGTGCACCGCGCGCCAGCCAGTCGCCGGACGAGGGTCCCGCGGCATCGCCGCGCATACCGGCACATGTGAGGGCCATCCTCGAACCGCTCTGGTCCGCAGGCCACGCCGGATACGTCGTCGGCGGCGCCCTCCGCGACGATCTCCTTGGTCGCGCGGCGATGGACTGGGACGTGGCGACCGACGCGCAGCCCGAACGGCTGGTGGATCTCTTTCCGGACGCGCACTACGAGAACCGCTTCGGCACCGTGCTCGTGCCGGTGGACCCGGGGCGGGCCGTCGAAGTGACGACCTTCCGTCGTGACATCGACTATCGCGACAGGCGCCGCCCGGACCGGGTCGAGTTCAGTGACTCGCTCGAGGAGGACCTTGCGCGTCGCGACTTCACGATCAATGCCATGGCCTACGGTCGAGACGGCGACCCGCCCGAGACCGACGGCAAGGACGGCGGCGGATCCATGCCCGACCTCATGCTCGTCGACCTTTCGGGCGGCCGGGCGGACCTGGCGGCCCGCGTCATCCGGGCCGTCGGCGACGCGACGGAGCGCTTCGACGAGGACGCCCTGCGCCTGCTCCGTGCGGTGCGGCTGGCGACGCAGCTCGAGTTCGAGATCGAGCCCGGCACACTGGCCGCGCTGCGCGCGGCCGCCCCGCATGCTGCATCGGTCTCACCCGAGCGCATCGGCCAGGAACTGCGCAAGATGCTGGCCGTGCCCGGCCCGGCGCGCGGATTCCGCATGCTGGCGGAGACGGGTCTCCTTGCGCCGCTCTTCCCGCTTCTCGCTCGACAGGTCGGGATCCCGCAACTCAAGGGCCCGGGTGTCGACCTCTGGGAGCACACCCTGCGTACGCTCGACGCCGCCGCGCGCCTGGCGCCAGGCGACGAGACGGTCGCCCTGGCCGCGCTCCTGCACGACTGCGGCAAGCCCGAAACGGGGGCCGACGGCCACTTCATCGGGCACGACGAAGTCGGCGCACGGCGCGCCGCAGGGTTGCTGCGGCAGATGGCCATCCCGCGCCGCGAGGCGGAACCCGTCGTGGACCTCGTGCGCCGGCACATGTTCGGCTACGAATCGCGCTGGAGCGACGCCGCGGTCCGGCGCTTCATCCAGAAGGTCGGCCGCGAGACGCTCCCCCGCCTCTTGATCCTGCGCGAAGCGGACAACCTGGGCAGCGGCGAGCCCGCCGATGCGGGCGGCGTGGACGAACTGCGCGAACGCATCGCGGCGGAGCTCGAGCGGGGCGTGCCACTCGCGATGCGCGACCTGGCCGTGGATGGCCACGACATCCGGGAGGCATGTGGCGTCCCGCCTGGCCCGCTGCTCGGGGCCATCCTCGAGCGCCTGCTCGAGGCGGTCATCGCCGACCCCGATCGCAACCAGCGCGAGACGCTGCTGGCCGACGTCCGATCGTGGATCCAGGATGACCCGATGCTCCGAGCCGAGCTGGACCGAGCGATCGAACTCGAGCGCGGACACCGCCGGGGACGCCGGTGATCGAGCTCCTCCTGCAAGCCGACCGAACGCTCACGATGGGCCTCGTTGACCAGGCCGAGCGCCTCTATCGTCAGGCGGCGGAGGCCGATCCGCTCAACGCCATCGCGATCGTCGGGCTGGCACGCGTGGCGATCGAGCGCGGCGACGACCCTGGCGCCTGGCGCCTCGCGATCAGGGCGCTCGAGATCGACCCCGAAAACACCTCGGCCATCCGACTGGAGGCGCGAACCGCGGAGATCCTGGCCGCGCGCGGAGAACCCGTCGCCCGACCGGCCTCGGTCGTGGCGAACGAGCTGGCCTGGCGTCGCCGGGGCACGGCCGACCTGTCCGCGCGTGCCGCTGGCATGCCCCGCCCTGCCCCGCCGCGGCCCGTCTATCCTGCCGCCCCGGAGAGCGGAGCGGCCGCGGCTGTGGCAGCATCCGCGGCCATGCCTGCCCCGACGCCGAGCCCTGCTCCGAACGAAAGCGCCGATCCGACCGCGCCGGCTCCAGGCCGAGGTCCCCGTGCAGCCACCAAGCGGGGCTTCCTGGCTCGGCTCTTCGGCCGCTGATGCGCGTCCTCGTGACCGGTGGTGCCGGCTATGTCGGCTCCGTCTCGGTCGAGCGCCTGCTCGAGGCCGGCCATGAGGTGACCGTGCTCGACAGCCTCGTCACGGGGCATGGCAGCGCGGTCGCTGCCGGCGCCGAGCGGGTCGTCGGCAGCATCGGCGACCGCTCCGTCGTCGGTCCCCTGCTCCGGCGCCGGGGGATCGAGGCCGTCCTCCACTGTGCGGCTCGGTCGCTGGTCGGTGAGAGCGTGCGCGAGCCCGAGCTCTACGAGCGCGAGAACGTGGTCGGTGGCCGTGCCTTGATCGACGAGCTGGCCGCGGCCGGGGTCGATCGCTTCGTCTTCAGCTCGACGGCCGCGGTCTACGGCATGCCCGCCGACCTGCCCATCACCGAGGCCACCCCGACCCGCCCCATCAACCCCTACGGCTCGACCAAGCTGGCCATGGAGGGATCGCTCCGGATGGCGGCCTCCGAAGCCGGCCTGCGGGCCGTCTCGCTGCGCTACTTCAATGTGGCCGGGGCGAGCCTCGCCAACGGCGAGGTCCACGACCCCGAGACCCACCTCATCCCCAACCTGCTGCGCGCCGTCGAGACGCAGGCACCGGTGACCCTCTTCGGCATCGACTACCCGACCCCCGATGGCACTGCGATCCGTGATTACGTCCACGTCCTCGACCTGGCCGATGCGCACCTCGCCGCCCTGGAGCTGACGGGATCGGCGGCGCCCGGGTTCGAGGTCGTCAACCTCGGTTCCGGCTCTGGCTTCAGCGTGCGCCACGTGCTCGAGGTAGCGGAGTCGGTCGTCGGTCGGCCGGTCCCACACGTCGTCGGACCCAGGCGCGATGGCGATCCGCCCATCCTCGTGGCCGCCAACGACCGGGCACGCGAGGTCTTGGGTTGGGAGCCACGGCGAGGCACGCTGGCCGAGATGATCGGCTCCGCCTGGGTCTGGCGCCAAGCCCATCCGACAGGCTACGAGGCGTAACCGCTCGTCCCACCAGAGCCTCCCCAGCCCAACCAGCGGGTCGGACGGATGCGGATCGGCTGTGAGTAGATGGCCGCAAAGTCCTCGATGGTCATCCCTGCGCGTTCGGCGAAGCCGGTGTACTTGCGCCCAAAGGCGTCGGGTAGGAGGCCGGCAGTCGGCTCAGGGGCCAGCTCTGCGACGGCTTCGACGAGCTCGACGTCGAAGGCGACGACCCGGCTCACCGACCGCGACCATGACCCGAGGCTCAGCACGGACATTCCTGACCTTCTGCGCGCCCGGTTTGCTGAAGACCAGGATCGAGTCGCCGTCCCACAGAAACCACAGGGGGACGACGTGCGGGCAACCGTCCGGGCGCACCGAACTGAGCCAGATGACGGGCTCACGCTCGAGGGCGGCCGCGATCGACGGCCGAGGATGGTCGCCGGCCACTGTCTCGCCCTGCATGCCGTACGCGAGCTCAGCTACCCGCCGATACCGGCGTGGGTCGCTCCGGCAGCACGCCGAGCTGGCGCATCAGCGTCATGTCGTCGCGGACGCCCCAGTGCTCAACCACCTGGCCGCCGAGGAACCGGACGATGTGGACGTAGTCGTAGGCGACGACTCGGCCCGTCGGCGGAATGCCCATCAGCTCGCCCGTGTGCCGAGCGTGGTGGGTGCAATGAAGGACGACGGTGTCGCTCTCCGCGACCACCTTGTGTATCTGCCAGCGCTGATCAGAGAAGACGCGTCCGAGCCAGAGCATCGCTCGCTTTGCGCCCTCGAGGCCCTGCGGCTCGTCGGGCGGGGCGCTGTGGTCGATGCTATCGGCCGCGATGACCTCGGCCAGGGCCTCGGCATCACAGGCGGGGAAGATCTCCTCCCAGATTCGACGTGCCCTCGTCTTGAGATCGTCGACCATGGTCGAACCTCCATCTCTGCTATCATTCCAGTAGAATGACCATGACTTCGTATAAGGTACAATCTACCTAATGACCGACAGTGTCAAGCCCCGCCGCGCGTACGCCTCGCCTCGACGCCAGGCACAGGCCGCGCAGACACAGCAGGACATCCTCGCTGCCGCCGGAAAGCTGTTTCGCGAGCGCGGTTACAGCGCTACGCCGATGCCGCTTATCGCGTCCGAAGCGGGCGTCGTCGTCGAGACGATCTACCGCATATTCGGCAGTAAGGCGGGGTTGTTCAAATCCGTCGTCGAAGCCGCCCTGGCGGGCGGCACGTCGCGGGCGGATGTTCCAGTCGAGGAGCGGCCGGCCATCCGGGCGGTGATCGAGGAGGACGATCCGCGTCGCCAGATCGAGCTGTATGTCGCCACCCAACCCGGCATCCACCGTCGGTCAGGCCCTCTCCTGCGCGCCCTGTTCGGCGCCGTCGCCACTGATCCCGAGCTCAAGACGCTCTGGGATGAACTCGAAGGGTGGCGACTCTCCGGCCAGGGCCGGTTCGTAGGGCTGCTGGCCGAGCGCGGACACCTGCGTGACGGGCTGTCGGTCGAGGACGCCCGCGACGTCGTTTGGACGCTGTGCTCCCTGGCCGTTCACGACCTCCTGGTCGTCGGGCGCGGGTGGACACCGGCGCAGTATCAGGAGTGGCTGGCGGCAGCCCTGATTCGGGAGCTCCTTCCCTAGAGCGGGAGGAGGACGGCCACGACGCCGACGACCACGCCGACGGCGAAGCTCGCCAGCCCGATCTCTCGCGCTCTTCGCCGGTCGCGCGCCCGAGCCTCCGGATCGGTGATCGCCTCCGTCTTGCCTACCGGTCCGAGGTTGAAGACGCCCATCGACCCGAAGCCGGCACAGAACCTCAACCAGGCCTGGAGGTAGCCCGATGCGGCCGCAGCCGCAGGCAGCACCAACGATGAGCCGAGCCAGCGGCGGGGCATCGATCACGACCAGGATCGCGAAGAGAGCAAGGGTGATGGCGAGCCCGACGTGGCCGGCTCGGCGGCGCCGGGCGATCTCTTCCGGACCGATGTTACAGACCCCCGGCCGGTAGCCGAGGGGATCGGCGGCGGCGCCTGGCTGGCCGGCCGTTGCGAACGAGGTGATCGTCATGGCGCGCTCCTTTGCAGGCCTGTCAGTTTGACCGCTCATGCGTCACAGCGTGGCCGCGAGGGCGGATGACAGGTCACCCTTGGGCAAGACCTCGATGCGGTCAAGCTCGAGCCAGCCGGCCATGACCCGCAGCTCCTCGGCGAGGGCCGCGGCGACCGCGGGAACATCGATGCCCGGTTCGCCCCAGGCGGCCTGGACGAGGAGGGTCGCTCGTGCCCGATCGGCCTTGAGGTCGACCCGCCCGACCAGCGTGTCGCCGAGCAAGAAGGGCAGCACGTAGTAGCCGAACACCCGTTTCGGCGCGGGGGTGTAGAGCTCGATGCGGTAGCGCATGCCGAAGAGGCGCTCGACGCGCGCGCGATCGAAGACCAGCGGATCGAATGGGGCGAGGAGCGCCCGGGCGTCGACGCGACGCGGCCGCCGCGCCCCAGCCGCGACGAACGCCGGATCGGACCAGCCATCGACGCTGACGGGCACCAATTCGCCGGTCTCGACGAGTTCGGCGATGCTCGCCACGGTGCGGTCGGCTCGCAGGTAGAAGTAGGTGGAGATGTCGGTCCGGGTCGCCACGCCGAGGGCACGCGACGCGATGCGGACGAGCTCCAGGTGGGCATCCTCGATCGAGGGCGTGGGCACAGCCAGAACCTCGGGCGGAACGACCCGCTCGGTCAGGTCGTAGACGCGCTCGAAGCCGTTGCGCCGGCCGGCGACGCTGAGCTCGCCGGCCCAGAACAGCCACTCCAGGACCGATTTGCCGTCCGCCCAGCCCCACCACGGACCCGTGGCTGTGCCGCCGTCGGTCAGCTCGCCGGCCGCGATCGGGCCGCGATCGCGCACCTCGGCGAGTACGGCAGCGGCATAACCGGGTCGATCACGTTCGATGCGATCCACCCCACCACGCTCGCCATCCCGCAGGTGCTCCATGCGCCATCGCCAGAGCGGCTGCGTCGCCATGGGCATCAGACAGGCGGCATGGCCCCAGTACTCGAACAGCTCGCGGTGGCGTTCGGTGCTCGCCTTGATCAGCGAGCGAGGGTAGGGTCCGAGCCGGGCGAACGCCGGCAGCTCGTGGGCCCGGACCAGCGTGTTCACGGAGTCGATCTGGACGAGGCCGATCCGGTCGACCAGCCGGCGCAGGTGCCCGCGACCGACACGGCCACTGGGCCGCGGGTCGGCGAATCCCTGCGCGGCGAGCGCGATCCGCCGTGCGGCCGGTGCGGAGATGCGGGGCAGTGACGAGGCCACGATCTGACCTTACGTGATGGCGGCGCCGGCCATGAAGGGAATGGTTCTGTCACTCTGGACGCCATTACTCTTGAACGCGGCCGAATGGACGCGTCACGAGGTGGCTGTGGACCAGCGGGAACTCGTCGAGCGGGCAGGCCGGGGCGATCATGACGCCTTTGCCATGCTGCTCGGCGCGTCCATCGCGCGGCTGGAAGCGGTCGCCCGCCTCATCCTCCGGGACCCGGAGCTCGCGCGCGACGCGGTCCAGGAGGCATACATCCGAGCCTGGCGTGACCTTCCGGGCCTGCGCGACCCGGAGCGATTCGATGCCTGGCTCCACCGCCTGATCGTCAACGCCTGCTTCGACGCCGCCCGCCGGCGGCGTCGACGGGCCATCGAAGTCGAACTCAAACCGTTTGAATCGCCGGCCATCAGCGACCTCTCGAACCTGGTCGCCGACCGCGACCAGCTCGAACGGGGATTCCGGTCGCTGGGGACCGATCAGCGCGCCGTTTTGGTTCTCCACTACTACGTCGGGATGTCCGTGCCCGGCGGTCGCCGAGACCTTGGGCATTCCACTGGGCACGGCGCAATCCCGCCTCGGTCGCGCCCTGACGGCGCTTCGCGTCGCCATCGGCGAACGACCGGGCGACGGCTCGGCCGCCATCCCGCGAGGACAGATCGCATGAGCCAGACCGAACGCCTCGAACGCGACCTGACGGCTTGGTTCTCCGAGACAGCGTCGCCGCGGACCCCCTACTACACCGATGACCTCCTCGCGCGGACCTCCGGCATGCGCCAGCGGCCCGCGTGGACCCTCCCAGAAAGGTGGCTTTCCATGAGCGCCATCACGCTCACCCGGCGCACACTCGCGCCAGTCCCATGGCGGGCGATCGGCCTGCTCGCCCTCCTCGCCCTCCTCACCATCGTCGCTGCCGCGATCTACATCGGCAGCACGATGCAGTCCGTCCCGGCACCGTATGGGGTCGCAGGGAATGGCCTCGTCGCGGTCGAGGACCAGGGCGATATCGTCCTCGTCGACCCGGTCTCCGGGGCGCGAACGGTCGCCGTTGGCGGCCCCACGGTCGACGTGAGCCCCGGTCTTCTCCCGCGACGGGACACAGCTGGCGTTCTTGCGCCAGGCCGATCTCGGTCGCGACCTCTGGATCGCCGAGGCGGACGGGACGAATCAGCGTCAGGTTGCGGCGGGCCTGACCGCCGAAGTGTCGGGAGCCCAGTGGGCGCCGGACGGCCGCTCGATCCTCCTGACCGATTTCGTCGACTGCACCAGCGTCATCACCATCGTCCCGACCGATGGCACGCGGCGGGCCCGGACGCTCGATGTCGGCATGACCGGCCGAGGGGCCCACACTGGCGCCCTCCGGATGGGCGGGAGATCCTCTTCCGTGGCACGACACCGACCGGCTTCGGGCTCTTCGCCGTCCGGCCGGACGGAACCGGCCTGCGTCCGGTCACGGCCTCGGACGGCATGAACGAATGGGACGCGCTCTTCTTCGGCTGGTCGCCGGACGGCAACCAGGTGGCCTACCAGTGGCGCGACTTCGGCGGCGACATGTTGCTCTATGTCGTGCCGGCAGAAGGCGGGCCGCGACGACCGATCACGACCGCCGAATCCGTGGGCGTTCAATGGTCGCCCGACGGCACGAAGATCGCATACTTCGACGGCGGGCAGGAAGCGCGGTGCACGTGAGCGTGGTCGCGGCCGATGGTTCCGGGTCAGCCTTGCAGGGCTCGGCCGAAGGGTTCGGCGAGGTCCTCTGGTCGCCGGACGGCACGAAGATCCTCTTCCAGCCAGCCTCCGGCGGCACGTCCGATGCTGTTGGATCCCGCCGGTGGCCCGGCACAACCGGCCCCGTGGCCATCCCAGGGCACACCAGACTGGCAGCGCCTGGCGCCGTAACCAGGAGCAGGTCGGAGACGTCTCCAACCTGGACGCCGTCTCCCACGCGCTGTGCCGGCGAGGGGGGCGCCGGCTCCTGCGTGACCGGCGACACGAGGGTCAGTCCGTTGTCTGGCGCCCAAGGAACATCGGCGCGCTGACCAGCAGCAGCGCCGCCGAGAGCGCCGCGACGAAGGCTCCCGAGATCATCGGCCACGGCGGAGCCTGTCCCGGCGCAACGCCGATCGCGAGGATCAGCACCACAGTCGCAGCACCCCATGTGGGCATGACCCACATCGCCCACCAGGCCCAGCGCCGCCCTTGCCGCAAGGCGAATGCCGCGATGGCGGCAAGCAGCGTGCCGTTCACGACGAGTCCCATGCCGCCGACGCGCACGCCGAAGTCGGCGAACCGGTATCCGTTCAGGCTCTCGGCCTCGAGCTCGGAGAGGGTCAGGCCGGTCAGTCCGAGTGGCACACTCGGATCCTCAGCGATACCAACGAGCAGCGCCCATAGGCCGACCAGCCCGATGAGCACGGACATGACGAGCAACCCTAGCCAGGCGCTGCGTTGCAGACGTTGCATCTAGGTGCCGAGGCTCCAGAGGCGCCGACATCGGGGCCAAGCGCTCGGGCGGGATGGCTGGCCCGATCTCGTCCTCGTCGCTTGGCACCGGCTCGCCCCAGCGGTCGGAGACCGGCCGGATCAGCCAATAGCCCACGAGCATCGTGACGATGAGCGTGAGCACCGCGATCTGGTAGGCCACGTTGCCGAGGGTGTCGAACAGGAGCCAGATGAGGAGGCCGTAGATCGACTGGCCGACGACCTGTGACCCCTTGCCGACCAGCCCGTAGAGGCCGAAGAACTCGCCCAGCTTGGCCGGCGGCGAGAGCCGGATCATGAACACCCGGTCGGCGACCTGGACGCCGCCCAGGCCGCTGCCGACGATGGCGCCGGCGAGCAGGAAGAGGATGATCCCGACCGGTACGCCCGGGATCGGCCCCTCGGTCGATCCGCCGATGCCGATGGCGAACGCACCGATGATCAGCCCGACGGCCCACGAGGCCAGGACCCAGAGCAGCGTCCGCTTGGGGCCGTGGCGGTCGACCAGGCGGCCCCAGACGAAGCTGGCGACGATGGCCACGACCGTGAGCATGACGGAGACGTACAGGAACTCCGATGTCGAGAGACCCATCGCGCGCACCGCGATGACGCTCATGACCACGATGATCGTGTTGACCGCGTCGCTGTAGAAGAAGCGCGCGACGAGGAAGCGCAGCAGACCCGGGATCGCACGCGCGTCTCGGATCGACTCGGGCAGCTGGCCCATGGCGCCGGGCACGTCGCGCAGGTGGAATCGCTGATCGCTGGTCGGTCGTTCCTTGACGAAGATGAAGATGGGCACCGCGAAGATGGCGAAGAGGACGCCGGCGACGAGGAAGATGAGGTCGACGTCGACGGTCGCCACCGCCAGCAGCAGCCCGATGCTGATGGTCCCCATGTAACCGATCCCGACGCCGATCCCGGAAAGACGCCCGCGCGACTCCGGTCGGCTCACGGTCTTGAGCGTGGCGTCATAGAAGATGAGCGCGGCTTGATAGGCGAAGTTGGCGATGGCGAAGAGGATCGCCCCCAGGACGGCCGGCGTGAAACCGATGATCGACGAGGGCACGATGACGAGGACGGTGAAGAACAGCAGGAACGGCAACCGCCGACCGCCTCGGTCACTCAGCGCGCCGAGGACGGGCGAGACGATGGCGTTGAGACCGACGCTGATGACCACGGCGGCACTGAAAAGTGCCTGGCCGTTCGCCACTCCGAGCTGCTCCGGCGCGGTCAGCCAGATGCCCATCGCCGTCGAGACCACGGCGTAGCTGAAGATCGTGTTGGCAAAGTCGTAGAGCGCCCATGCGAGCGGGACTCGAGCCTTGCCGGTCGGCGTCAGGGAGCCCAGGTGGAGCAGGCTGCCGCCGCTCGTGGTCGTCGCCGGAGCGCTGGCGGCGGTCATGACCGCGGGACGCTGCGCATCGGCGGATGATACGGCTGCGTACGGCTGCAGGAACGTCCATTCGGGTCGCGACATGGCCATCGGCCGGCTGGCGAGGCGTCCGAGTTCCCGTCCTGCCGTTACGATGGACGGGTGCAGGCGCCTGAGTCCTTCGACCCCGCCGATCCTCTGGGCTGGCGGCCGACCGAGCCGCACGCCAAGACCCGCCCGTCGGAGATCCGCGACCCGATCCTCGAGCCGCGCTGGAGCGGTCGCCATGTCCTGGCCCATTTCGACCTGGAGCGCGACGGCCCCGACGCGGATCCCTGGCTCCGGCTGATCGACGACAAGGGCGACGACGCGACCGACACCGAGCCGGCCGTCGTGCACGACCTGGCATCGGCGATCCTCGCCATCGACGCCGTCATCGACGGCTACTTGACCGATGAGGCGACGCGCAGTGGCGAGGGCGTCCTGACCACGACGGCCATCCAGACGTCACGATTCGGCACCTTCTTTCGCGCCCCCGACCTCGAGGTCGCGGAGCATGTGCCGGCAGAGGACGAGCCGCCGCCGAGGGTCGCCTTCGTGGCCATCGACCTGCTGCGCATCGATGGCCAGGCCCTCCTCGACGTGCCCCTCCTGGAGCGCAAGCGGATCCTCGACGGCCTCATCCGGCAGAGCGAGCTGGTCCGCGTGACACCCTACACGCGTCCCCCGATCCGCTCATGGCTGACGACCTGGAAGGCGGCGGGCTTCGAGGGCGCGGTCATCAAGGCCGCCAACAGCCGCTACGTGCCCTCCTCGGTCACCGATCAGTGGACGGTCGTGACCAAGCTCGGCGCCGTCAAGTCGTGACCGTGGCGGCAGCGACGAGGAAGCCCGCGACGACCAACCAGCCGATCGCCGTGCGGCGGGCGAGTCCCGCTGACCGTGAGGCGGTGCTCGGCTTTGCCAGCCGGACCTGGGACGGCTGGGACTACATCCCGGAGGTCTGGGACGACTGGATCACGGCCGATGACGGCGTGCTCCTGGTGGCCACCCGCCAGGACGACGATCGGCCGATCGCGCTCACACGCGTGGCCCTCCTGAGCGGCGATGAGGGCTGGCTCGAAGGCATCCGTGTGGACCCGGCCATGCGAGGGCGAGGTGTCGCCACCAATCTGCAGATCGCCGAACTGGCCTGGGCCCATGCCCACGACGTGCGCGTCCTCCGATACATGACCGACGAGGGCAACCAGGGTTCCCTCAAGCTCGGCGCCCACCACGGCTTCGCCGTCATCGGCGACCTCCGCTCCCATGGACGATCGCTGGACGTCGACGAGAGGCCCGGTGACCGGCCGGCAGTCCTCGCCGCGCTCGAGGCACGACACGCCCTCATCCCCTCGGACGCCGATGAGCCGACCGTGGAGGCAGCCTGGCGGATCGTCGAGACCGACGCCACATTCCAGGCGGGCGGGCGGCTGTACGAGGACCGGCCATGGGCCGTCCAGCGGCTCGACCGCGAGCGATTTCGAGGCCCATGTCCGTGCTGGCGAGGTGCTCCTCGATGCCGCCGGACCTGCGGTCGCGATCATGCCCGGCATCGCCGCACTCGCGAAGGACGATCGTCCTCACTTCGCCACGGTCGCCGGCGACGGCCTCGGCGCGCTCCGCCTGGCCATCGCCGCGGAGGCGGCCGCGGGTCAGGCCATCGTCACCCGCCTCACCGACCCGGCGCCGATGTTCGACGATCCGGCCGTCGTCGCGGCATGGGCAGCAGCCGGCCTCCGTGCCCGGAAACGGGTCCAGCACCTCCTCGAGCGCCGGTTGCTGGCCGGCGAGACGCTGCCGCAGCCGGAGCCCCACGGCGCACTCGTCTTCCGCGAGACGCCGGCCCGGGTCGCGGTCGCGCCCCAGGTCAGGTCGGCGCCGCGGATCGGGGCCAGCCGGTGAACGCGGACGCCAGAGCCAGGGGCGCAGGCGCGAAGGGCCCCGGCACGAAGAGCGGCCCCGGCAGCAAGGGCCCCGGCACGAAGGGCGGCCCTGGCACGAAGGCCCATAGCGCGAAGGACGCTGGCGCGCGTGTGTCGCGGCCCCGGCGCGCTGGACCGCTGGCCGGCCTGCCACGAACGCTGCGCGACGAGGTCCAGCGACTCGGCTCCGCGGACATCATGGTCGGCATCCCGAGTTACCGGAACGCGGCCACCATCGGCCATGTCGTGCGGGCTGCCCATGCCGGCCTCGTCCAGTACTTCCCGGACCTGCGGCCGATCATCGTCAATGCTGACGCGGGCTCCCCGGACGGCACGCAGCGCGTCGTCGTCGAGACCGAGTCGCCCGACTACATCGCCTCGATCCTCCTCGTCCGGCCACGCAACCGGCTTCGACGCATCAGCCTGACCTACCCGGAGGTGGACGGCATCGGCGGCAAGGGAGCCGCCCTGCGCACCCTCTTCCAGATCGCCCGGGCGCTCAAGGTCCAGGCGCTCGTCGTCGTCGATTCGGACCTCCGGTCCATCGGGCCGGAGTGGATCGAACTCCTGGCCGGCCCCATCCTCAAGGGCGGCTTCGACTTCACGACGCCGCTCTATTCACGCCACAAGTTCGACGGCACGATCACGAATACGGTCACCTACCCGCTCACGCGGGCGCTCTACGGCCTGCGCATCCGCCAGCCGATCGGCGGCGACTTCGGCGTCAGCGGCGACCTCCTCGACCACTACCTCGCGGCGGACGACTGGACGCGGGACGTGAGCCGGTTCGGCATCGACATCTGGATGACGACGACCGCCGTGGCCGGTGGCTTCGCCGTCTGCCAGGCTCGCCTCGGTGCCAAGATCCACGACCCGAAGGATCCCGGCGCCGACCTGGGGCCGATGTTCAGCCAGGTGGTCGGCACCGCGCTGCGCCTGACCGAGCGTCATGAGGGCCGCTGGTTGCACGTCAGCGGCTCACGGGATGTGCCGGCCTATGGCTTCGAACGCATCGTGGACCCGCTGCCGCTCGACGTTGACGTGGGGCGCCTCCTGCGCGCCTTCGCCGCCGGACCGGCCGATCACGCCGCCGCCTGGGCCGAGATCGGCACCCTCGCGGGGGCCGACCGGTTGCGAGAGCTGGCCACGGAGGCAGGTGCCGCGGCCGCCCGCCTGGCCAAGGTCCAGACTGCCGGGCAACCAACGGTCGCCAACACGGAAGCGGATGTCGCCACGCCGCCTGACCCCGCCGCGGTCGGCTTCCAGTTCCCGGACGAGACATGGGCACGGGTCGTCTACGGCAGCCTCCTCGCCCATCATGAACGGCGACTCGAGGACGAGACGCCTCATCGAGGCCCTGGTGCCGCTCTACTTCGGGCGGGTCGCCAGCCACGTGCTGGAGACCGGGCCGCTCGACGACGAAGCGGCCGAGGCCGTCGTCGAGCGCCAGGCCCGCGCGTACGAGGCGCTCAAGGCCGAGTTCGTGGCGGCCTGGCGTGGCACGTCATGAACCGGAGTCGAGGCGGGTTGCCGACGCGCATCGTGCTGCCGCTCGCCAACCCTCGAACGGCAGCGGACCTGGTGCGCATCGGCGCCTGGCTCATGGAGCACGGTGGCGTGCTGACGGCGCTCGGCATCGTCGAGGTCGCCGAAGGCTCGCCGCTCTCCGAGGGTGCCACTCGTGCCCGTCAAGCTCGACGACTCCTGCAACGGGTCCTGGAGTTCGCGCCCGACGACATCGAGCTCCGGACCACCGTCCGCATCGGCCGGCGCGCCGCAGAAGGCATCCTCGAGGCAGCGACCGAGGAGGAGGCCGACCTCATCCTCTTCGGCTGGGGCGGCCCGCCGTCACCGACCGGGCCAAAGGGTGCTCGGGCGCGGGCGGTCGATGCCGTCTTCAGTCCGACCATCGACGAGGTCGTGCGCGAGGCGCCCTGCGACATCGCCGTCGTCAAGCAGCGCGGGATCGGTGACGTCCGGCGGATCCTGGTACCGGTGCGCGGCGGCCCACACGCCGAGCTGGCCCTCCGCTTCGCCGACGCGCTCGGGCGCGGCCTCGGCGCCGAGGTGGACGCCCTGCATGTCGTGCCGCCCGACATCGACCCGGTCGCCCTCGCCCAGACCGAGCGCGCGCTGGCCGCGTTCGTCCGACAGCACACGCGGGGCCGTGCCAACCCGCTGACGGTCGAGGGCACCAGCATCGCGCCCACGATCCTCCGCGAGGCCGATCGAGCCGGGCTCGTGGTCATGGGCGCGACCGCCTTGCCCGGTGGCCCCGGAGCCCTGGCGCTGCCGCCCGAGAGCGGCCTCTTCGGCGCCCTGCCCGAGGCGATCGTCCAGCAGGCACGCCCGACGGTCATCGTGGTCAAGACCAGGGAGGCGCCGTCTCGGGCGACCTTCGAACGGCGCGCGGAGCAGGCCGAGACCCTCGAGGCTGCCGAGCGTGCGGCGACCGTCGCGTCCAGCGTCCCAGCACGCGTCGACCGCTGGTTCGCCGAGTCGAACTACTCGCACCAGGAGTTCTCCGACCTCGGCCGCCTGATCGCCCTCAAGGAGCGCCAGGGCCTGACCATCAGCCTCGTGCTGCCGACCCTCGACGAGGCGTCGACCATCGGCCCCATCGTGCGACGGGCGCGTCGCGAGCTGATGGAGCGCCACGGGCTCGTGGACGAGCTGCTGGTCATCGACTCCGCCTCGAACGACGAGACCGTCCACGTCGCGAGCGAGGAGGGCGCTCGCGTCGTGCTCCACTCGGACATCCTGCCGAGCTACGGCAGCTTCCGGGGCAAGGGCGAAGCCCTCTGGAAGAGCCTCTATGCGACGAGCGGCGACCTCATCGCCTGGTGCGACACGGACATCCGCGACTGGCACCCGCGCTTCGTGTACGGCACGCTCGGCCCGCTCCTGGCGGAGCCGCGCCTCGGCTACGTCAAGGGCTACTACCAGCGCCCGATCGTGGAGAGCGGCGTGCTCAAGGAGGGTGGCGGCGGTCGCGTCACGGAGCTCGTCGCGCGGCCGCTCATCAACCTCTTCTATCCCGAGCTGTCCGGGCTCATCCAGCCCCTCTCGGGCGAGTACGCCGGACGCCGGACGCTCCTCGAGTCGATCCCCTTCTTCACCGGCTACGCAGTCGAGATCGGGCACCTCATCGACGTCGCCGAACGACTCGGGCTCGACGGCATCGGCCAGGTCGACCTCGACGTCCGGGTCCATCGCAACCAGGAGCTCGAGGGCCTCTCGCGCATGAGCTTCGTCATCATGCAGGCCGCCATGAAGCGGTTGGAGGAGCGCCATCGCGCCCGACTCTTCGCCGAGATCGGCTCGACCATGAAGCTGCCACGATCGTCGCCGGGTCGTCTCTCGCTCGACGTCTACGAGATCGCCGACCAGGAGCGCCCGCCGATGATCCGCGTCCCCGAGTACGCCGAGCGCCTGGCCACCGATCGGGGCGGTCTGCTCGCCGTCGGGACCGACGGCCCCGGCCCCGACGCCTGAGAGCGGGCGGATGTCCGCGCTCACCCGCGCGATGACCGTCCTCGTCGCGCCCGACTCGTTCAAGGGCTCCCTGTCCAGCGTCGCGGTTGCCCGCGCCCTGGCAGATGGCTGGCTCCGCGCGCGCCCCTCCGACGATGTGCGGCTCGCCCCGTTGGCCGACGGAGGCGAAGGCACGATCGACGCGATCGCCGCCAGCGGTGGCTGGCAAACGCTTCCCGCGCACGCGCGCGACCCGCTCGGCCATCCCATCGCCGCCCGCTTCCTGCGCGACGACGACCGTGGTGTCATCGAGCTGGCCGACGCGTCCGGCCTCTCGCGCGTAGCCGCAGAGGAGCGCGACGCCCTGGCGGCCTCGACCTTCGGCACCGGCCTGGTCCTGGCGGCGGCCATCGCGCTGGGTGTCCGCCGGATCGTGCTCGGCGTCGGCGGCTCGGCCACGACCGATGGTGGGTCGGGGCTCCTGCTGGCGCTCGGGGCGCGCTTCCTCGACGCCGCGGGTGGGGAGGTGGACCCCGGCGGCGGCGGCCTGGCGGACCTCGCCCGCGTCGACCTCTCCGAGCTGTCGGAGGTGCTGGCCGAGGTCGACCTGGTCATCGCCTCGGACGTCACCAACCCGCTGCTCGGGGACGAGGGCGCGGCCTTCACCTACGGGCCGCAGAAGGGCGCCTCGGCGAGCGACGTCGCCTGGCTCGACACGAACCTCGCCCACTATGCCGACGTGCTCGAGGCGGCGACCGAGCGCCAGGTCCGCGACGTGCCCGGCGCCGGGGCGGCCGGTGGCACGACGTTCGGATTGCTCGCCATCGCAGACCGCTTCCACTCGCTCGAGGTGCGGCCGGGCATCGATCTGGTCATGGAGCTGACCGGCTTCGACGAGGCGCTTGCGGAAGGCGACCTGGTGCTCACGGGTGAGGGCCGGATCGACCGCCAGACGGCCTTTGGCAAGACCGCCCTCGGCGTGGCGCGCCGGGCGTCCGAGGCAGGCGTGGCCTGCATCGCCTTCGGCGGCGGCGTCGAGCCAGAAGGATCGGCGGCGCTCTTGGCCCTCGGGGCGGTCGCCGTGCCGGTGGGCGAGGCCCCGATCTCGGTAGAGGCGGCGATGGCTGCCGGTTCGACGCCCATCGAGCGTGCCGCCGAACGGGTCGCACGGCTGATCACCCTCGGCGGCCAGGTGAATGGATCCTGATCTGCGTCCAGCCCGCCCGCGCCGCCCACCGAAACCGAAGCGGCGCAAGCCTGATCCGGTCAAGGCCTGGGCAAAGCGCCTCGATCGGACCCGCCCGTACCTCGTCGACGACGTCCTGGCTGGCCTTGGCAACCGTCTATGGACACCCGACATGGGAGCGTCGCCTCGATCCCACCAGCGAGCTGATCCTGACCATCCTGACCCAGAACACGGCCGACGTGAACGCCGAGAAGGCCTTCGAGGCATTGCGCGTGGCCTACCCATCGAGCGCACCGATCGAGCGCCACCTGCCCGGTCTGGGCTGGGGCGGCGCCGGCCTCTCGGAGGGCGCCCCGCCCGACTGGATGGCGGTCGAAACGGCGCCGCTACCTGAGCTGATCGACGTCATCCGGCCCGGCGGTCTGGGGCCGCAGAAGGCGCCGCGCATCCAGGCCACCCTGCGCACCATCCGCGAGGCGCGCGGCGACCACTCGTTGGAGTTCCTGGGGCAGATGGGCGCGATCGAGGCGCGCGACTGGCTGACCGCCATCGGCGGCATCGGCAAGAAGACGGCCTCCGTCCTGCTCCTCTTCTGCTTCGACCAGCCGCTCATGCCCGTCGATCGCCACGTCGAGCGTGTCTCGCATCGCATCGGCCTCATCCCTCCCAAGGCGACGGCCGACCAGGCCCATGACTACTTCCTGGCGATGCTCCGGCCCGACCAGGCCTACGAGACGCACGTCAACCTCATCCACCATGGGCGAGCGATGTGCCATGCCCGCAGGCCCGATTGCGAGGCCTGCCCCGTTCGGGGCCGTTGCCGGTTCGTCGACCCCAGGGCGCCCTGACCCCACTGCTATCCTGCCGGGCGTGACGATGGCGCCACCCCTGCCGCGCATCCTGCTCGTCGACGATGACGCGAACCTGCTCGTCTTCCTCTCCGACGAGCTCAAGTCGGACGGCTTCAGCGTGACGACCGCGCGCGATGGGTTGGAGGCGCTGCGACGCCTCGAGGCCCAGTGGCCCGACCTGCTGATCGTCGACATGATGATGCCGCGCATGGACGGCCTGACGCTGGCGCGCCAGGTCAAGTCGCGGGCCGACCTGCCGATCATCGTGCTCAGTGCCGTTGACGCCTACGACTCCAAGGCGGAGGCGCTCGAAGAGGTCGCCGAGGACTACATCACCAAACCCTTCCACTACCCCGAGCTGCGGGCGCGCATCAATCGCGTGCTGCGACGCGTCGGCGATCGAGTCCCGGCCGGCAGGCTCCAGCTCGACCCTGAGCTGATCCTTGACCTGCAGCGCCGGCGGCTCATCCGTGACGGCGACGAAGTCCGCCTGACCCCGGTCGAATCGCGCCTGCTCTACGCACTCGCGGCCAACCTCGGCCAGACCGTCCCGACCGAGACGCTCCTGATGCGCGGCTGGTCGGAGACCGAGGCGCCCGATGCGAGCTACGTCTGGGTGACGATGCGTCGCCTGCGTCGCAAGGTCGAGCGCGACCCCGACCACCCCGTCTACCTCGAGACCATCCGAGGCATCGGCTACCGGCTCAACCGCCAGGCGATGTGAGGGTCCGCGCGCGGCTCATGGACGACCACCTGGACTGATGCGACGCCTCTCGCTCCAGAACCGCCTGCTGCTGGCGCTGGTGGCGGCCGGCGTCGTGCCCGTGATCGTCTTCGCCGCTGTCGGCTTTGCGCTGGCCGGCGGCGCCATCGCGACTCGACAGGCCGATGACCTCGCCGCCCTGACACGACTGGCGGCCTCACAGGTCGGCGGGGCAAGGCTCGACAGCTCCACGGCCGGACGCATCTCGGCCCTCACCGACCGGACCGTGACCCTCTTCGCGCCGAACGGCCAGCTGCTCGCCTCGAGCGATCGTTCCGACCCGGTGCCGTCACCGCCGTCGGATCTGCGCCCAGGCGCCCGGCCGACCACGATGTCGGCCGGTGGTCAGGTCGTGGCCTACGCCAGGCTCCAGAGCGGGACCGGCATCCTGGCCATCAGCGAGGCTGCCGGCGGCCTGCCCGAGCTGGGCGTCCCCTTCCTCGCCAGCATGGCCATCGCGTTGGTGCTCGCCATCGGGCTCGGCCTGGTCCTCTCGCGCACGCTGGTGGCGCCGCTGACGCGGATGACCCAGACCCTTGACCGACTCCAGGCCGGCGACCTCTCGGCGCGCCTGCCGGTCGAGGGCGACGACGAAGTGGCGCGCCTGGCGGACAGCCACAACCGGCTTGCCGATGCGCTGGCCGCTCGCAATCGCTCCCTGGCCCGCGTCTCGCATGCCGTGGCCACGCTCTCGCCCCGCGAAGGTGTGGCCCGACTCGCGGCAACAGCCGAGCAGGCCGCCGCCGAGGCCTTCAGCTTCACCGCGGTCAGCGTCCGTCTGTACGGCCAGGATGGCCCGGATGCCGACGAACTGGCTGCGCTGGCAGAGCCGCCGGAACGCGTGCCCGGCGAGGCCTTCGAGGTCTCGACCCCGCTGGCCATCGGCGACGACGTGGTCGGTCGGCTCGTGGCGACGCAGGTCCCGACGCGAGAGTGGGGCGCCGCAGATGCCGACCTGTTGACGATCTTCGGGGTCCAGCTGGCCGCCGCCATCCGCACGGCCGAGCTGTTCGGCGAAGTGGAGAGCCTGGCCGAGCTGAAGGCCGAGTTCCTGCGCGGCGTCAGCCACAACCTGCAGACGCCGTTGACATCGATCCGCGCCTTCGCCGGCCAGATGGCCGAGCAGAACCCCGACCCTCGCCTGGGCATCATCGTGGAGCAGGCGGACCGGCTTTCGCGCCTGGTTGCCCAGCTGTTGACCGTATCCAAGCTGGAAGCCGGCACCCTCCAGCCCGAGATCGACGTCTTCCCGTTGGGGCCGTTGGTCCAACGCGTCTGGGAAAGCCTGGGTCGCACGGGACACCCGTTCACGTTGCGCGACGGGGCGGCCGGGTGGCTGGCGGCGGCCGACCGCGACTGGGTCGAGCAGATCGCCTGGGCGCTCCTCGACAACGCCATCAAGTACGGTGGCCCGGGCGCCGTCGAGGTCAGCATCGGCCTCGCCAGGGTTGGATCCGACACGGCGGCCGAGCCCGATCACGGTGGTCCCCGCCTGGTGGCAACCATCCGTGATCACGGGCCGGGCATCGCCGCCGACCAGCGCGAGCGCGTCTTCGAGCGCTTCGCACGGCTCCAGGCCGGCGGCGGCGACGGCACGGGGCTCGGCCTGAGCGTCGCCCGAGGACTTGGCGGTCGGGACCGGCGGCAGCCTTGGCGTCGTCGATCCATCGGACGGCGAGTCCGGCGCGGCCTTTGCACTCGCCCTGCCGGCGGAGCGCATCGAAGAGGCCTGAACCGACCCGGCCCCGCGCCGGTGTCGGCCGTCACCGTCTGAACACAACGGCCGCCCGCGACCGGTACCTCCGTACGGCTTGTCGCTCGTAGCCCCCGGGACCATCGTCGGTCCAGGCGTAAGGCCACGCGCAAGGTGGCCAGCCAAGGATCGGGGTGCGTCAGATCGCACCATCTCGGGAGCCACATGCGCAAGCTGCTACATCGCTACCGCCGCCACATCGATCGAGCCTCGCAGGGCCAGGCCCTGGCCGAGTTCGCGCTCATCGCGGTGGTCCTGCTCTTGCTCTTCGGCACAGCGCTCGACCTTGGCCGCGTCTTCTATGCCAACATCACGATCGAGAACGCCGCCCGCGCCGGCGCGCTCCAGGCGTCCAAGACGCCGAACTCGTTCCAGAACAGGCGCCTGCGACTACGCGACGAACAAGATCGGCTGCGCGACGATCAACGAATCGCGCAGCTCGCTCGTGACCATCACGGGCAGCGACATCGCCTCGCAGTGCGAGAACATGGCCGGCAGCGTCGTGGCATGTCAGCCCGATCCGCAGCCGGATCGCCGCTCGCGCGTCACGGTCTCGACGACCTTCGACCTCCTGACCCCCATCCTGGCCGTCTTCTTCGGCGGCCAGACGATCGACCTCGAGGCGACCGTCGCCTCGGACCAGGACAGTCCTGCCGCCCGCGGCATTTGCGACGGCGACCCCGATCCCGACGCCGACCGGTGGCACGCCCGGTCCGACGGCCACCGCGACTGCCACCGCGACTGCGGCCCGACGGCCACGGCGACGGCCACGCCCGGCGACCGACGGCCCGGGACCCCGGTCCCGACCCAGACGCCCGTTCTGCCCGAGCAACGAGACCATCGCTCCGAACCTGATGGTCGGCCTCGCCGGTGGCGCGGAGACGGTCTCCGAGGCTCGCACCGAGTGGACCATCTCGCTGCTTCACAGGGCACCTTCCTCCCGACCCAGCGGCTCGACCAACAAGCTCGTGACTGGCGCATGTACTCGAACGCCGCATGAACCCAGGCGACTCGTGCCGGGCACGTGCTACCCGCTGACGCACCCAGGTCTGCGTGGACCACACATGATGGCGACCGAAGCGTCGCTTCATCCAGCAGCGCGGGACGCCGGTCGCGATCGTGGCCAATCGCTGGTCGAGTTCGCACTCGTCCTGCCGGTCTTCATGCTGCTGGTCTTCGGCATCCTCGATGGCGGCCGGGCCATCCTGACCTACAACGACGTCGCCCAGTCGACTCGCAACGTCGCCCGCGTCGCCAGCGTGACCTGCTTCGACACCGTCGACCCGCTGTGACTCGACGGCCAGCGGCACGCCCGTCGGCAGATGCGATCGCCGAGCAGGTCGCGCTGCCGGGCGCGGTCACCTGGACCGTCACCTGCATCGACCCAGACACCAACGCGCCACCAGTCAACTGCAACCCGGGCGACATCGTTCGCGTGAGCGCCAGCGACCAGCACCGTGACCTGGTCACGCCGCTCATCTCACAGGCCCTCGGCCCCGTCAACGTCGCCTCGACCGCTGAAGCCGAGATCGTCCAATGACCAGCCACCACAGCCATAGCAGCTCACAAGGAGATCCATCCGTGCAGCGCATCGACCGCCGTGACGGTGAGCGCGGTCAAGCGCTCCCGCTCTTCGTCCTCATGCTCATCGCCCTCCTGGCGGCCACCGGCCTCGTCGTCGATGTCGGCAGCGCCTGGGCGGCAGGAGCGCACCCAGCAGAAGGCATCGGATGTGGCGGCCATGGCCGGCGCGACCGAGGAGGCCAACGGTGGCGGCGCGCAACGCCATCATCAGTACGGCACTCGCCTCCGCCGTCGCCAACGGCTACCCAGCCGTCCGAGGTCCAGGTCAACATCCCGCCGACCAGCGGCAAGTACGCACCCGGGGCCGGCAAGGATGCGATGCTCGCCAACGACTGCTCGACGCGCCGCGCAGTATCCCTGCTGGGTCGAAGTCGTCATCACCAAGCCGCACAACAACTTCTTCGCCGGCATCATCGGCCAGGGCTCCTGGGACGTCGCGGCCCGTGGCGTCGCGGTCGGTGGCATCGCCAACGCTGTCAAGAACGGCGTCGCGCCGATCATGTTCAACCAGGTCGCCGTCAATCCCGCCAACAATCCCGACAGACCCCGAAGCAGTACTGCAATCCGCAGGACAACAAGTGCTCGCCGAACAATGACTTCCCGCTCGACCTCGGACAGTTCAACTGGACGACGTTCTGCATCACCGGCGGCAACTGCAATGTGAACACCAACGACGCCGTGGACATCATCGACAACGAGGGCTTCCACACCACCGTCATCTGAGCATGGACCTCGGCGCCCACAACCAGGGCCAGCACACGGCCGTCTGCCACGCGATGATGGACACCTGGCCCGGACGGCGAAGACCTGCCGGTCGCCATCAACGACGACAACGGCAACATGGTCGGCTTCTGGGTCTGGCACTTCGACGCCGCAACCACGGTCTGCAAGGGCACTGACGGCATGCAGCTCGGCGGCTGGTTCGTGGAGGACAAGACTTCCACCCTGCCGCTCGAGATCAACTCCGGCGCGCCGCCGGCACAAGTCGGCCAGTTCATCGTCCGCCTGGTCGAGTAGCCAGCGGGCAGGCCCGCAACCCTCGATCGGCCAGTACACGGTGGTGCTTGTCGAGTAACCCGCAATCAACTCGTGGAGTAGCGCATCCTCCACGGCACTTATGGAGGCCCCGGCGGCGACGCCGGGGCCTCTTCTTTGCGTCCGCCTCGGTCGCGGAACCCGGCCGCCGGCGCGGCTACGCCCAAGTGCGTGATCGCTGCGCCAAAGGTCCTGGACCACGCACAGGACCCCGGTGCCGCCAGCACCGGTGTAAGGTTCGGCGCAAGGTGGCGCGGCGACCATCGGTACCAACCACCGCCCAGTACTCGGGGACCACATGCGCACGCTCATCGACCGATACCGGCGCCATCGGGCGCGCACCTCGCGAGGCCAAGCCCTGACCGAGTTCGCGCTCGTCCTGCCGGTGTTGGTGCTGGTCATCGGCGGCATCATCCAGTTCGGGATCATCTTCTGGGGCCAGAACTCGCTCAATCAGATCGTTCGCGACACCGGACGCTGGGCGGCGACCCAGACTACCTGCATCCAGGGCAACCCGGCGGTCATCACCAGGGCGAACTTGATCGCCTCCCAGTCGTCGCTCATCGGCTATGGCGGTTCGTTCCCCGCGAGCGAGGTCCACTACAACACCACGCCAGGAGGCCCGCCGTACGCGGCACCAACGCCCTGCCCGCCCATAGACAAGAACGGCGAGGCTTGGGTGAATATCAAGATCTCCCATGACGTGCCGATCTTCTTCCCCTTCATCCCAGGCAACGGCACGGATCACTTCGACGACGCGGTTCCGAGTGGAGCCCCAGCCATGATCAACCTTGCGCGCTTCCGGCGCCTCGTCCACGAGATGCATGAGACGACTGTTCCGCGACGGGGCGCATCCGGCCAGTCGCTCGTGCTCTTCGCCTTGATGCTCGTGGTGCTCCTCGGCTTCGCCGCCCTCGCGATCGACGTGACCCGCGTGTACGCCGACATGCGCTTCTATCGAGCGACGGCGGACGCCGCGGCGCTGGCTGGTGCCCAAGACCTGCAGGGCAACAACACGCGTGCCGTAGGGACTGCCGACTACACCCGCGCCCGTGGTCACGCCCTCGCATCGCTCGAGCAGCAGCTCGGCGGAAGCCGGTGCGGCTTGTGGATCCGACGTCGTCGAACATCGTCGATTGTGCGCTTCCGGTCATCGCTCCATATCGCGTGTCGATCAAGACCGTCCGTCACCGAGTTGCGCCACGTGCAACCCAGTCGCGCCGTCCAGGTGACCGTGCGGCGGCCCGCCTAT
Source organism: uncultured Chloroflexia bacterium (assembly GCA_963837215.1). Lineage (GTDB taxonomy): Bacteria > Chloroflexota > Limnocylindria > Limnocylindrales > CSP1-4 > CSP1-4. The sequence continues at coordinate 412,812 of CAWIML010000007.1, read as the reverse complement.
CCGCTGAGCTTCGCCCGCATTCCCCCGTTCAATCAGACGGACTGGAATGTGCAAACGACGTCCGTGGCGGGCCTGCACTACGGCAGGTCTTACGCGATCATCACGCTCAGACCGCCGACGAATACCGACGGCCCGCACGTTCGATGATGCAAGGACATCGACGCTCGACGGCTGGACGGACGTGACCGTCCATAAGGGCGACGTCGGCAGCAACGCCAACATGGAGTACGCCGATGCCTCGGGTCAGCAGTCGGCGATGACCATCGACCAGGACTATGGGATGTACTACGGCGACCCGCCACTTCCCACCGCTCTGGTTCCCGTGTGCGAGCCGCACCCGCCGACTCCGACCGTGCAGACAACTCCCCGCGTTATCAAGGACCCGAACTACTACGGCGTCTCAGGCCACTACCCATGCATGACACGAGCGGTCCGGGCTGCCATACCTCAGCGACGGCCCAGACATTCGACGACGCTCGCGATCACCGGCGAACGACCCAGCGTTCCCGCCGTTACAGGCTGCCTCGGTGACCCGGCCATGCGCGGCCGCAGTTCTCAACGCTGCCGAGTCAGTACACGTTCATGGCGGCGCAGGATCCGAGAAGTCTACTTGCTACAAGCCCTGGTATCTACGCGGCAGCGGAGCCAAGGACGCGAGATCACGTCAGCACCGGCAACGTCGGCCTGCTCATGCCGGGCACCTACTATCTCCGGAAGGGCATGGACATCGGCGGCCAGCATGTCGGCGGCTACCAGGCAGAGTCAGCCGGGCGTGGCCCTCATGTTCGATGAGTGCTGCAACCTGGGCCAGTGCATCTTCACGGCAACAACGGCGGACCATCGCCCTCAACGCTGGGACCAAGTTCCCGCCGGGAAGCGCTGGGACGGCGGCGCTCGCCCGCGCAGGACTGGGCGAGAACCAGCCAGACATCGGGACCGGCCTCGCCGACGCCGCCGTTGCCGATCACGCTGCTGGTGAAGAAGGACCCTGGCTGCTTCGTGCCGACGAGTCCCCGTTCGACGAACCCAGGAAGACCTGGCCTGCACAGCCAGCCAACAACAGACGATCAACATCGCGGGCGGTGGCAGCCTGGCCTCGAGGGTGTTCAGTACGCGCCCACGGACAACGTCGATCATCACGGCGGCTCCGACCGGCACCGGACGGGTCGGCCAGATCATCTCCTGGACGCTGATATACAGCGGTAGACGCAGATCAACCAGGAAGGTCCCAGGCGGTGAGGGCCCAGGCATCTTGCGGATCGACGCCGCCTGCTCGCCCTCGATGTTCTGCAACAACCCCTGAGTCGGAGCCGGTTGCGCTAGCGCGATTGGCTCGGCACCGCCTGCGGGTCGGGTCGCAACCGTTCGCTCTAGCCGACGCCGGACGATAGGCGATCAGCGCCGCCGCAACGGCAGCGATCGGCGCCATCAGTTCCGGTAGGCCGAGTCACGAAAGCGGCCATCGCGCCGATCACCCATCCGGCGAAGAACCAGAGCGTGGTGAGGGTGATCGCGTGTCATGCGCAAGATAGTCGCGCGGCGCATCGCCGGATGGAATAGCCGATTTGTACTCATGGAGGCATCCGAGCGGCTAGCGTCGACGCGGTGACGGCTGCGCTCTGCAGATGCCGCGGCGCGTTCGGTACTTCCGTACGTCTTGTGACGCGAGCTCAGGTCGGCCACGGTTCGAGGTGGCGCCGACTGCCCGGGGCTTCCCGGCGGCTGCGCCCTGACGACATGAACGATGCACCACGGCCCGCGCTCGATCCGACTCCGATACCGACGCCACGCCGCGACCCGGACGCGCGGTCAGGCGCTGCTCGAGTTCGCCCTCCTGCTGCCGGTCTTCATGCTCCTCTTCGCCGGCGCGCTCGATCTCGGCCGGCTGTATGCGTCGCAGATCGCCGTCGCGAACGCGGCCCGGGAGGGCGCCATGGAGGCAGCCCAGAACCCCACCAGCTTCGCGGCCAACCAGCCCTGCGACAGCATCACCAACCGGGTCATGTGCCGGGCCCTCGGTGAGGCCACCGGCTCGTTCGTGACCATCTCGCCGACCAACGTCAGCCTGACGTGCTCCCCCGCATGCGACGACCAGCTCGGATACATCGCGACGGTCCAGGTCCAGGCGCCGTTCACGCTCCTGACGCCGATCCTGGCGCCGATCCTGGGCGGCCAGACGATCACCCTCACGTCGTCACAGGTGGCGTCGATGATGACGGCGCCCGGGCCAGTGGCGACGCCCGTCGCCCTCGCCGAGCCCGACGCCTGACCCGTCCGCGACGCCAAGCCCGACGCCGAGCCCAAGCCCTACCCCACCGGTCACCCCTGCGCCGACACCCTCGCCCACCGGCGGCCCGACGCCGAGCCCGACACCTGCCTGCTTCACCCTGCCGACGGCCCACTTCAACCTCAATCCGAACTCGGGCAAGAAGAAGCGCGACAGCTTCACCGTGACCGACCAGTCGACGAGCGAAGCTTGGTGCCCGATCACGACCTGGTCGTGGAGCTGGGGCGATGCCGGAGCCGGCTCGACGTCTGACCTGCAGTTCCCACCGGGACACGTCTATCAGACGCAGGGCGACTACACCATCTCGCTCGTCGTCAGCAACCTGGCCGGCACGTCAGCGCCATTCACGCGCCAGGTGACGGTCACGCCATGAGTCGGACGATCCGGCGCCGGCCGGCGGCTTCAGGGCGCGTCGAAGGGCGAGTCGGGCCAGGGCGTCACCGAGATGGCGCTCGTGCTCATCCCGTTCCTGCTCCTGCTCTTCGGCATCGTCGACCTTGGCCGCGGCATCTACGCCTACAACGGCGTCGCAGAGGCGGCGCGGGAGCTGGCGCGAGTGACGAGCGTCCACGCCGGCGAGCCGCTCGGCACCAGTCCTGAGACCGACGCGGTCCTGGCGACCCAGTACGCATTGGTGCCTGGCCTCGAGGCGCCTGTCTTTACCTGCGTCGACATCACGGGCGTCGCCGCGAGCGACGATCCATGCCGCCCCGGCAACCGCGTCCGGGTCTCGGTCTCGGCGCCGTTCCAGCCGGTCACGCCGCTTCTGCTCGTGCTCGGCACGATGACCATCGAGTCCGCCAGCAGCATGCAGATCCCATGACCGCCCACGACATGGCCGCCGTCGACGCCACATCGGTCGCCAGCGACCCGGAGGGCGATGCCCGACGGCCGCGTTCCCGACAGGCGCGATGGCGAGCGTGGCCAGACGCTGGTCATCTTCGCCATCGCGTTCATCGGCATCGTGGCCATGCTCGGCCTGGTCATCGATGGAGGGGCCGCGTTCGCCTTCCGACGGGATGCCCAGAACGCGGCCGATATGGCCGCCATGGCCGGCGCGAACAACTGGCTGACGAATCACGACACGATCCTGGCCGTATCCGCGGCCAGGAGCGTCGCAGCGTCCAACGGGTTCAGCCACGGCACCGGTGGCGTGATCGTGGATGTCGCCGTGACCCCGGGCAACGGCACGACGGTCCGCGTCGACATCACGGCGCCGCATCGGAACTACTTCGCCGCCATCATCGGCCAGCCGAGCTGGCAGGTCGGGACCACGGCAACCGCGTTGACCGGTATCCCGAATGCGGCCAAGGGCGCCTCGCCGTTCATCGCCTCGATCGACGCCTTCAACTCCGACGGCTCCCCGAAGTACACGACCCCGACCAACTTCGGCGAGACGAACGGCGACGTTCCGTCGTCCAGCACCGACATCGCCTGGACGAACTACGGCACCGGCAACGTCAACACCAGCGAGGTCGACGAGATCATCCACGGGCACCCTGGTCATCGAGCGCACCTACGACTTCGGGACGTACATCGGCCAGAAGAACCAGGGAAACCACACACCGCTCTTCACCAGCGTCGACATGTACCTCGCCGGCCAGGACGTGCCCACACCGATCGTCGACCATGCCGGCAACTTCATGGGTTGGGGCATGTTCCACATCATCTCGGCCACCGCCGCCGGATCGAAGTACATCACCGGCTACTTCATGCCCAATCACTTCAACGCCACGCTCACGATCGAGGACTGCGTTCCGTCTCCGTGCCAGGGCACGTCCGGCGGCTACGGAAGCTACGTCCTGAAGCTCGTCAACTAGGCCGGGCCCGGCTCGGCCCCGGAGGATCGGGCCTCAGCCGGCGCCAGCCGGCGGAGACGCTCGATGCGGTCGGGCTCCTGCTCGGCCAGGGAGGCGTCCGCACCGAGCAGTTCCGCTGCTCGCGCGAAATGCGGCCGAGCGTCGTCCTCCCGCCCGAGCGCCAGCAGGCATTCGCCGATCTCCTCCGCGCCGTAGCCGTCCTCCGGCTCACCGGCAGCCGCCGTCTCGGCGGCCAGCCGCTCCTGGATGATCGAGCGCCTCGGCCGGACGGTCGAGCGCCCGCAGGCAGCGCGCCACGCACCACTCGGCGATCCGCGTCTCCTTGGGCTGCCCCTGCTCCCGCCGGGCGGAGAGCGCCGTCTCGAACGCGGCCAGGGCAGGCTCGAGATCGCCGGCCTCGAATCGCGCCCAGCCGATGTTGTTCCAGAGGCTGCCACGCCAGCGTCGTGCCACGGGATCGATGGAGCTCTCCGCGAGGTCGAGCGCCCGCTCGTGCCAGGTCGCCTCGCCCGGCGGCGCGTCGACGATGGCGAGCATGTGAGCTGCATCGACGGCCAGCCCGTCCTCGCCCAGGGCACGAGCCAGCTCCCAGGCGCCTTCGAACGGCGCCATGGACCCCGACGGATCGCCACTCGAGCGGAGCAGCCTGCCACGCTCGAGGCGGGATCGGACGCGAACTCGATCGTCGGCGGGATGATCTGCGTCGACGCGGTCGAGCACCGCATGTCCGTCGGCGAATCGGTCCTCGAGTCCGAGCGCGCGCGCCAGCTGCGTGCGTGCTTCGGCGGCCGCGCCAACGTCCCCATCGGCTTCGGCGACCTCGATGGCGGCTCGAAATCGAGCCTCGGAGGCGGCCGGGTCGTCGTAGTCCCAGAGGTCGTCGAGGGCCGTCACAGGTGGGATCGTAGCGCCCGGGCGCGCACCGGCCAGGATCGACCCTGACACAATCCGGTCCATGACCGACGAGCCGCCCCCGATCGACCTCGGACGACCGTCGGACCTCGAGCGCTTCGCCTGGCACCCGGAGCCGGAGCTGCTTGGCTACACCGATCCAGCGGAATCGCGGGCAGCGCTCGAGCGCCTGGGATCCGAGGCCTGGGCGGCGGCCATGGACTACCTCTTTGGCGAGGCGCGACTGCGACCGCTCGGTGCGGAGACCTACCCGGAGCTGCGAACGGCGTTCTTCGGCGCGCGCCATCGACCCGAACCCGCACCCACCCTCCCCTCGCCGAGCCCCGAGCTGCTGGCCGAGTTTCGTGAGCGGCTCGGCCCGTACCAGTTCAACGCGCAGCACCCGCGTCAGTTCAGCTACTTCACGCCGCCACCACTGCCCATCTCGATCGTCGGTGAGCTCCTCGCCCAGTGGCTCAACCAGGGCGTCGACATCGGCCCCTCGTCGCCGACGGCCACCCTCGTCGAGGAGGAGGTCGTGCGCTGGCTGTGCGACCTGGTCGGCTACGACGACGCCGCCTTCGGGGTCCTGACCTCGGGCGGTGTGATGGCCAACGTCATGGCCCTGACCGTGGCTCGCGACGTCGGCCTGACGGCGATGCTCGGCAGCCCGGATCCGCCGCGGGGTCGAGCGCTCGAGGGCGTCCGTGTCTATGCCTCGGACCAGGCCCATTTCTCGATCGCCCGGGCCATCGACCTGCTCGGCTTGCCGCCCGAAACCCTGCGCGTCGTGCCCTCCGACGAGCGCTTCCGACTGCTGGCCGGGCCCGTGGCCGAGGCGATCGCCGAAGACCGAGCCGCGGGTCTGCGACCGTGGTGCATCGCGGCCGTGGCCGGTTCCACGAACACCGGCTCGGTGGACGACGTGGCCGGGCTTGCCGATCTCGCTGAGCGTGAGGCGCTCTGGCTTCACGTGGACGCTGCGTACGGCGGGGCGGTGCGGCTGTCGACTCGCGAGGCGTGGCGCGTCCCTGCGCTCGAGCGCGCCGACACGGTGACCCTCGATCCGCACAAGTGGTTCTTCCAGGGCTACGACATCGGCGGCCTGCTCGTGAAGCGTCGCGACGACCTGCTCCAGACCTTCCACCGCTCGCCCGAGTACTACCGCACGACGCGGCCCGAGGACGAGCCGCTCCACTGGTATCAGTACTCATTGGAGGGGACGCGGCGCTTCCGGGGGTTGAAGCTCTGGCTGTCGTGGAAGTCGCTGGGCACCGAGGGCTTCGGTCGGCTCATCGAGGCCAACATCGAGCTGGCCCATCACCTCGCCGACCGGTGCCGCGAGGCCGACGATCTCGAGGCGATGCCGCCCGAGCCCGAGCTGTCGGTCGTCTGCTTCCGACACCTGCCCGGTGGGGCGGCCAGCGCGAGAGCCATGGACCCGACCGAGCTCGACCGCCACCAGGACCGACTCCAGCGCGCCCTGGAGGTCTCGGGCGAGGGCTGGGTCTCGACGACCCGTCTTCGCGGTTCGACCTGGCTGCGCGCCGGCATCGTCAACTACCTCTCGACCGAGGCGGACGTCGATCAGAGTGCTGGCGGCGCTCCGACGCCTTGCGAGCCAACCTGCCTGACGGCTAGCTGCCTCGCCGTCCATCACTTGGAGCACGATTTCGGGGGCCAGGAGCGGCCACGATGCCGCGATTCGGGCTGGACGGCGGTGCTCATAACCGGTACCTTCGTCATGCCTCGTATGGGGCAGGACTTATCTCTCATCCAATAGCTGTGGAGCACGACATGACGCAACGCCGTCGAAGGCTGTCCCGCTCACTGGCCGCCGTGATGGTGGCACTGAGCCTCACCTTCTCGTTGGTCGGAGCTGTGGCCGCCCACCACGCCGATGTCACGGCGGACATGGACTGCGATGGTCTTGTGACCTACACCGTCACCGCCTGGGAAGGCGAGACCGATGAAGAGCGCACAAACCCGGACATCGGCGTTTGGGTCCAGGTCGATGACGGCGAGTTCGTCGAACAGCCGTCGGGCGCCTTCAACGTGGGGAACGGCTTCCAATTCAGCGGCACGTATAGCGCGCCGGGCGCCGCATCCGTGACCGTCAAGGCCGAGGCCCAGGCGAACTGGGCGAATGGTGCGACCGGTCCTGGGGATCACGCGATCGGCTGCCGTCAGGGGCTGGATGATGAGCCCGTCGACTGCGAGGCGAACCCGCAAGCCGAAGGCTGCGAACCGCCGCCCGTCGACTGCGAGGAGAACCCGCAGGCCGAGGGCTGCGAACCACCGCCCGTCGACTGCGAAGAGACGCCCGAGGCCGAGGGCTGCGAGGGGGGCGAAGAGCTTCCGGCGACCGGGACGCCTGGTGCCACCCTGCCGTCGACAACGACCGACGACGGGCCCGGGAGCCCGCCCAGCGACGGTTCGCTGCCGCTTCTCCTGATCCTGCTCGTGGCAGGGACCACGGGCCTGATCGTCCTCAGCCCCCTCCAGGTCCGGCGCCGCCGCTAGACCTTCCCGTCAACGCGAACGTGAAGGGGTGTGGCCCTCGGGCTGCACCCCTTTCGACGCCCGTATGGCCGCGTCGTGCAGCGTCGTGAGCGCGCGTCGTGCTTCCGTCTCGCGCATCGGCAACGCTGCGACAAAAGCCCGATAGGCGCCCTCGAATCGGGCGTTCGCCTCTCGGTGGACCCGCAGGCCGGCGGCGGTCAACGTGACGAGCGAGGCCCGACCGTCGGTCGGATGCGGCCTGCGACGGGCATGACCGCGTCGCTCCATCAGCCCGATCCAGTCCATGACCGTGGTCAGTGGCATCGAGAGCGCGACGGCCATGGCGGTCGGGGTGATCGATTTCAGGCTCGAAGACGACGCTGTAGACCGCGTATTCCTCGGGTCGCAAAGGCCCGTCCGCCATCGCGGCGTCGAGCATCCGGCGGACGGCCTGCCCGAGCACGAAGATCTCGTAGAGGAGCGAATCCGGGCGCAGGTCAGCGGTGCCCCGCGTGGTCGGTTCGCGCAGGATCCCTTCGACCTCTTGGACTGACCTCGCCTGGTCTGTCGGCCGCTTGCTCATGGCGCCTCCAGGGCCGCCTCGAGGACCGGGTCCCGGTCGCCGAAGTAGTCGGTCGAGGCCATCGGCGCCGCGATGTCAGGTTCGAGGGTCAACGGACCATCGGCGTTCGAAGGGTCGTTATAGGTCGACTCCGCGACCAGGACCGCGAGTTTCGAATACGACAGGGCGGCCGCACGGTTATCGCCCCAGAAGGCCGGCGCCCCGGCCATCGGCTCGCCCACGATCCGCGCTCCTGCCTCGTCGACGAGGGCGGTCACGAAGAGCGAAGCCGCCGAGAAGGTGTTGCGCCCGGTGAGCAGGTAGAGACGCCCGGGGTTCGCCGCGCCATATGGGATGAGGATGTCGCGCAGCGGCTGGTCGCTGCCGACTTGGCCGCCGAAGTTGTGCCGCACGTCCACGACGACGCGCTGCACGTCCGGACGGGCGATGCCATCCGTGATGGCGTGGAGGGCATCGAGAGGCGGGAGCTCGAAGCGGTTGAACTGGACGTAGAGCGTGTCGTCGTCCTCGAGGACGGTGGACCAGATCCGCTCGTCGGTACGAGACAGCGCGAGGACGTCGGCGCGCGGCGGCAGGTGGAGGCCGTACGGACCGGCCCAGGCGTTGTAGTCGGCCATCGAGATGGGTTCGACCTCGTGCGTGCTGGTCTCGCCTGCGGCACCCACGAGGTCCAGGGTCACGGCCCCTCTCGTGTCGATCAGCCCAAGTCCGACAAGGATCTCGGGGATGAGCAGGTACCGCGGCGTCAGGAGCAGCACGGTCGCCGCGTTGTCGCGGGGCACGATGGGGTCGATGGCGGCGATGACGTCCTCGATGGGCCGTCCGCCGAGGGCCGCGACCCGCTGACCGACCAGCGCCTCGTAGGGTGGCAACGCGTCGACGACGAAGAGGCCGTCACTGAATGACCACAAGCGAAGAGGCAAGCTCCTCACCGGGTAGCTCCCGGTGCCCCACACGAAAAGCCCGGTGTGACCGTCGCGACCCTGAGCGCTGACCATCGCGGCGATGCGCGCCACGCCGACCATGAGCTCGTCATCCGAGGCCGTTGGGATGGTCGCCGTCAGACCATCCACCGCCGCCTCCAACGCGGCGTACGACGTACCGTGATCGAGGTCGGGGTGGATCGCCGCCATGGCGGGCAGCAGCCCTCGAGATCGCTTGTCCAGCCTGCCACTCGCGTGGCCGACCGTCTGGCGTCGGCGTCCCTGGCCCCATGGTCGGGGGATCGGCCGCCTGGGCCGTCGCCGCCGGGCTGCCGGGCGCCGGAGCGCCGACACAACCGGCCAGGATGCACGCGGCCACGAGCAACCCGATGAGGGTCCTTGAAGCCCCATGAGATCGGTCTGACGTGTCCCGCATCCCGCAGAGGATACTACGGACCCGTACTATCTTGTCTCCCGAGGTGCGCGAGCGTCCAGCGACGAGAAATGGCGACCCGCCCGATGCTACGCTCGTCTGGCACGACGAAGGAGCTTGCGATTGAGCGATCCGTTCCGCATCAGCATCGAGGAGCTACTCGACGAGCTGGACAGCATGCCGTCGGAGCCGGAGGTGACCACCTCTCCGCTCGACGCAGCCACCCTGGCGACGCCTCGCGAGGGGCTCGAGCCTCGTCCCGGTCCCGGTAAACGGATCATCGTCATCGGGGCGGGCATGGCCGGCCTGGTGGCCGCCTTCGAGCTGGCGCGACAGGGCCACGATCCGCTCGTCCTCGAGGCCCAGAACCGGGTCGGTGGTCGCGTCTACACGCTGCGCGACTTCGCGCCCGGGCTGTACGCCGAAGCGGGCGCCATGCGCATCCCGCGGGTCCATGACCTGACGCTCGGCTACTGCCGGCTCTTCGGGCTGCGCTTGCGACCGTTCATGATGGGCAACCCGGCCGGTATCGTGCACATCGGCGGCCGGCGCATGACGGCGGCGGAGGCGGCAGCCGACCCCGACCTGTTGGGGTTCGAGGTCGCCGATCACGAGCGAGGGACGGACGTATGACGACCTGTGGCTCGACGCCACCCGCGACCTGCGCGAGCTGGTCGCGAGCCAGGGGGACGACGCCTGGCCAGAGATCGTCCGCCGCTACGACCAATATTCGCTACGCGAATTCCTCGTCATGAAGGGCTTCTCGGAGGGCGCCATCGAGATGTACGGCGTCATGAACTTCGTCGAGTCCGACATGAACAATGCGGTCGTCGAGGAGCTGCGCGAAGACCTCGGTCGAGCCTTCGAGGACATGCAGGAGATCGTCGGCGGCATGGACCTCCTGCCGCGTGCCTTCTTCGGCCAGCTCAGGGAGCGCGTCCGTTTCGGCGCCGAGGTCCACAGCATCGAACAGGACGCCGAATCGGTGACCGTTCACTTCAAGACCGAGGCAGGCCACTTCTCCGAACGCGCGGACTACGCCATCTGCGCCATCCCCTTCTCGGTCCTCCGCCAGGTCGAGGCGTTGACGCCCTTCTCGCGGGAGAAGCAGAAGGCGATCCGGCAGCTCAACTACTCAGCCTCGACGAAGATCCTGTTCCAGGTTCGGGACCGCGTCTGGGAGGCTGACGATGGCATCTTCGGCGGGGCATCGGTGACGGACCTGCCCATCCGTCGGATCAACTATCCGACGCCGGACCCGACCACGAGCCGTGGCGTGCTGTTGGCCAGCTACACCTGGTCGCAGGATGCCGCCAGGTGGGGCGCCATGGACGAAGAGACGCGTCTCGAGGAGGCACTCCAGGACGTGGCGCGGATCCATCCCCGCATCCGCGATGTCTACGAGGTCGGTGCCTCGCATGCCTGGTACGACGACCGTTTCGCGAACGGGGCGTTTGCCCTCTTCCAGCCGGAGCAGCAGACCCAGCTGCAGGCGGCCATCACCCAGCCCGAGGGCCGCATCCACTTCGCCGGCGAGCACTGCTCCCTGCATCACGCCTGGATCCAGGGCGCCCTCGAATTGGGCATCCGCGCGGCCCGCGAGATCCACGAGGCCGCCTGATCCGGGCCGACCTGTCGGTCCTGCCGCCGGCCCTAGCCGTCGTCGGGATCGAGTCCGATGCCGCCCCAGACGACCGCCTCCCAACCGACCTCGGGCAGGCCCTTTCGCCGACCTTCGTCCCATCATCCACCGACGGTGCAGGATCGTTGATCGCATCGTTCAGCGGCAGTTCAGGCGAGGACACCACCCTTCCCATGTCCGCGTCCCAAGAGGAGAGCTTCGATGAACAACGTCCCGCATGTCGTCACGGAGCCGACGATCGCAGAAGCCGGTACCCGGACGTACCAGGGCCGCCCACTTGCTCGACCCGATGAGGAGGTCGTCGACCAGGGCTTGCGGTTCGATATCGATACGCTCATGGATCGTCGGCGAGCTCTCCAGCTCTTCGGCTACGCCGGCCTGAGCGCCGGTGTGGTCGCGCTGGCGGCCTGCACTCCATCTGCCATCAGGCACGCCGAGCGCCAGTGCCGGAGCCGCAGCGACGAGCGCGGCGACAGCGGCTTCCACCGCCGCCACGACCTGCGAGGTCATCCCCGAGGAAACCGCCGGGCCATTCCCCGGCGATGGCTCGAACGGGCCCGACGTCCTGACCGAGAGCGGGGTCGTGCGAAGCGACATCCGTTCGAGTTTCGGGGAGTTCGCAGGCACCGCCGAGGGCGTCCCATTGACCATCAAGCTGGCGATCCAGGATGCCGCCAACGGCTGCGCTGCGTTCGCGGGAGCCGCCGTCTACGCCTGGCACTGCGACCGCGAGGGCCGATACTCGCTCTACTCCGAGGGCGTCACCGACCAGAACTATCTGCGCGGTGTCCAGGCCGCCGGCGACGACGGCGTGGTCACCTTCCAGAGCATCTTCCCTGCCTGCTACAGCGGTCGCTGGCCGCACATCCACTTCGAGGTCTATCCGAGCCTGGCCGCGGCGACGGACGATGCGAACACGATCGCCACGTCCCAGATCGCCCTCCCGGAAGACGCGAGCAATACCGTCTATGCCACCGATGGGTACGAGCAGAGCGTCAGCAACATGCAGCGGGTGAGCCTGGCCGGCGACAACGTCTTCGGCGAAGACGGTGGCGCACGCCAGCTCGGCACCGTCAGCGGCGATGTCGAGTCGGGCTACACGGTCGAACTCGCGGTGCCAGTCAACGCCTGATCGGGCGTACCGCCGTTGCCTCAGCCAGTCGGTGAGGGGCTGATCGGGCCCGCACTCGACGCGCGCAAGCGCCCACGGTGCCGATCGACGATCTCGGTCGCCTCGATCAGGAACTGGCGCAGCTTCGAGAGGTCGTCGTCACTGAAGCGTTCCAGAAGGTCCTCACCCTCTCGAGCCAGCGGGCCATACATCTCGCCGATCCGCCTGAGTCCGGTCGCCGTCAGCTCGACCAGGACCCTGCGCCGGTCGACCGTGTCCCGCTCCCGCCGGACGTAGCCCTTGCGCTCGAGGCGGTCGAGCAATGTCGTCGTCGCCGCGCTGGAGAGCCCCGTGGCCTCGGCAAGCTCGCCCGCGGTCCTGGCGCCCTCCGTCAACCAGTCGAGGCACCGGAGGTCGGTCGGGTTGAGCCCGAGCCTCCGGCCGACCGCATCGTCGAAACCGTCGGTCGCGCGCTGATATGCCTGGGTCGCGCGACCGACCGCCTCCATGAGCGCTTGACGTTTCTTGGTCATGCACGATATCCTTCTACATACGAGAGATTCGGCAATCGAACTATGCGGAAACCGTAGAAAGGATACCATCATGCATGCTCTCATCGTCGGCGCCGGTGTCGCCGGATCCGTCACCGCCATGGCCCTCCAGCAGGCAGGTATCTCGGCCACGTCTTCGAGTCGCACGCGCCGGCCGATGGCGACGTTGGCTCGTATCTCACCGTCACGGCCAACGGCCTCGAAGCGCTCAGGGCGATCGGCGCGCTCGACCTCGCCATGGAGGCCGGTCAGCCGACACGCCGAAACGTGCTCTGGAACCAAGCCGGCAGGAGGCTGGCTTCGTTACCTCTCGACTCGCGGCTGCCGGGGAGCCCGCCCGCCCAGACCCTGAAGCGCTCGCGGCTGGCGCGCGCTCTGCAGGACGAAGCTGTCCGTCGCGGGATCCAGGTCGAGTACCGCCGGCGCCTGACCGATGCCTCGACGATGCCCGATAGTCGCGTGATCGCCCGGTTCGAAGATGGTGGAACGGCGGCTGGCGACCTCCTTATCGGCGCCGATGGTGTCCACTCGGTCGTACGCCGGATCATCGATCCGCTGGCGCCGGAGGGCCGCTATGTCGGCCTGACGAACTTCGGTGGCATCACGCACGGAGCCGGCCAGGACATCGAGCCGGAGGCCTGGCATCTCATCTTCGGCTACCGAGCCTTCTTCGGCTATCAAGCGACCCCGGCAGGGGATGTCGTTTGGTTCGCCAACGTCCCGCGAGGAGCGATCACGCCAGGCGAGCGGGACGAGACGACCGAGGCGGAATGGAGGCAGCTGCTCGTCACGCTCTTCGCCGATGACCGTGGTCCGGCGGTCGAACTCATCAGATCGGGCCAGCTGGAGCTCGCTGCCGACAATACCCACGATCTCGGACACGTACCGACCTGGCATCGAGGACGGATGATCGTCATCGGCGACGCAGCGCACGCGCCGGCGCCGACGTCCGGGCAAGGTGCTTCGATGGCCATGGAGGACGCCGTCGTCCTGGCCGGAGCCCTGCGGGACATGCCGTCGATCCCAGGGGCGTTCGCGGCGTACGAGCGGCTGCGCCGTGAGCGCGTCGAGAAGATCGTCGCCTGGGGAGCCCGTGGCAGCAGCAACAAGACACCGGGCACGCTCGGGCGTGTCGGCCGAGATCTCGCCCTGCGATTGTTCCTGCGTTACGTCGCCACCGAGAAGTCGCTCGGCTGGATGTACGACTACCGGGTCGATCGGCAGGAGACGACCGCCGGAGCTGCGATGACCGCCGCGTGAGGCCGTGGCCGGCGGCGCCCAGGGCTTGGCGTCGGCCAACAGCTGTTCGAGCGTGCCAGCCTTCCTTCTCACCGCGCAGTGCTACCGTGCGTGCGGGGGACTGCCGCGGGCATCAGCCGGTGCTCGAGATGGATGGCGAACATGCGATGAAGGCGATCGTCCGGGATCGGTATGGCTCTCCCGATGTCCTGAGGCTGGAGGACGTCGACAAGCCGAGGGTCGGGGATGACGACGTACTGGTACGCGTACGCGCCTCGTCCCTGAACCGGGCCGACCTGGACTACCTGACGGGCTGGCCGTCCGTCGCCCGCGTCGCCACCGGGTTTCGCACGCCCAGGAACCGCCGCCTGGGGCTGGACGTTGCCGGTGAGGTCGAGGCGGTCGGCTCGAAGGTGACGCGCTTTCGGCCGGGCAACGAGGTCTTCGGCGACATGACCGGGTACGGCCAGGGCGCCTTCGCCGAGTACGTGGTGGCCCCGGAGAAGGCATTCGCAACGAAGCCGCCGACGATGAGCTTCGAAGTCGCCGCCACCCTGCCACAGGCGGCCATCCTGGCCATCCAGGGCCTGCGCGGCTTCCGCCCGATCGAGCCGGGCGACCATGTCCTCGTCAACGGTGCCTCGGGCAACGTGGGCCCCTTCGCCGTCCAGATCGCCAAGTCCTTCGGGGCGGAGGTGACCGGCGTCTGCAGAACGAGCAAGATGGATTTCGTCCGGTCGCTCGGCGCCGACCATGTCATCGACTACACCAGCGAGGACTTCACGCAGGGCGCGCGGCGCTACGACCGGATCCTCGACGTCGCCGCTCGGCGCTCGATCTTCGATTCCCGACGCGCCCTGAGCCGCAAGGGGGTCTACGTCTGGGTCGGCGGTTCCGGGGTCTCGCTCCTCCAGGCGCTCGTGCTCGGTCCGCTCATCTCGGTGACCGGGAGCCGCAAGATGGCGCTCATGCTCTGGTGGAAGCCATTCAACCTGGACGACGTGGCCTCGCTGACGCAGATGGTCGAGGCGGGCAAGCTCAGGCCGGTCATCGATCGACGGTTCCCGCTCAGCGAGGTCCCGGCGGCTCTCCGCTACCTGGATGAAGGCCACGCCCGAGGCAAGGTCGTCATCACCATATGACGAGCGTCCCGCTTGATTGGCGGCACCTTGGGCGCTAGAACATGCCGTTGTCGTTGGCGGCGGTGTCGGGGATGACCTGGAGCACGTCCCAGTGCTCGACGATCCTGCCTTCCTCATCGAAGCGGAAGATGTCGATCCCGGCGTAGTCGTCATAGCCTGGCCAGTGCTGGAAGCAATGCAGGACGACGAGGTCGCCCTCTGCGATCGCCCGTCGGACCTCGACGCGCTTGCCGGGGTAGTCCTCGGCCATCCGCTCGAAGTACTCGATGAACGCCTCCTTGCCGTCGCCGACCCCCGGGTTGTGTTGGCGATACTCCGCGCCGGCGTATCGCTCCTGGGCCTCTCGCGGGCGGTTGTCGTTGAACATCAACTCGTAGAAGGCGATCGCCGATGCCTTGTTGCGGTCGGACTGCTCGGTCACGTCACGGCTCCATGCTTCCGTGTCGGCGTTCTTCCCGCCGTCAGACGGTGATGATGACCTTGCCTCGCGCGCGCATGGTCTCAAGGTACCGGATGGCGTCAGGGACCTCGCTCAAGGGGTACAGCCGGTCGATGACGGGCGTGACCGCTCCGGATTCGATGAGCTCCGACAGCGTCACCAGGTCTTCGTTGCGCGTGTCCGTCAGGTGGCTCACTAGCTTCCGGCCCATCAACCGGGAGAGCAGACCCGCGGCGAGGATCTTGACCATGGTCCCGAGGATCCACCGACCCTTCGGCGCGCCGACCATGACGAGCGTGCCGTCGGGGGCCATCGCGCGCCGCAGCGCCCATAGCGATCGGTTGCCCACGTTGTCGATGATCAGGTCGTACCGCTGCCCGGACCGGGTGAAGTCGTCCCGGGTGTAGTCGATGACCTGGTCGGCGCCGAGCGACCGGACCAGATCGACATTCGGGGAGCTGCAGATGCCGGTCACGTGGGCTCCGAAGGCCTTGGCGATCTGCACGGCGAACGTGCCCACGCCACCCGATGCGCCGTTGATCAGGACCCTCTGCCCGGCATGGATCCCGCCCTTGTCCCGGAGCGCCTGCAGGGCCGTGACGCCCGCCGCCGGGATGGCCGCTGCCTGGACCAAGGTGAGGTTGGCCGGCTTGGGCACCAGCATGTCTTCGCGTGCGGAGACGTACTCGGCGCAGCCCCGGCTCTTCTCGCCGAACACGTCGTCGCCCGGCTTGAAGCGGGTCACGTTCCGGCCGACCGCTTCGACGCGGCCCGCGACATCGACGCCCGGGATCCTGCGTTTCGGCGTGCGCAGCCCGCTCGTGAGCCGAACGAAGTACGGGATGCCCCGCAGGAAGTGCCAATCCAGGGGATTCACCGACACGGCCGCGACCCGGACGAGCACCTGGTCGTCATCGACGGTCGGCATCTCGACGTCCTCGAGGTGCAGCTCACTGGGCGACCCGTACCGCCGGTAGACCATCGCCTTCATCGTGTCGCCTGAGCCAAGCGTGTGGGCGGTCATGTCGTCTCCGTAGGTCGGGTGCTATGCTGGTCATACGCTGTAAGGTAACCTTACGCCGTAAGATTGTCAAGGCCGGGGCACGCGCCCCTCCACGACGAGAGCAATGAGGATGTCGATGGCTTCGCAGGCAGGTCCGATCGCCGAGCCTCGAGTCCCCCTGAGTCGGGAGCGCGTGCTGGACGCCGCCGTCAGCCTTGCGGATGAGCACGGGATCGAGTCGCTCACGATGCGCAGGCTCGCGCAGGAGCTCGGCGTCGAGGCGATGACCCTGTACTACTACGTCAAGAACAAGGACGACATCCTGAACGCGATCGTCGACATCGTCGTGCGCGAGTTCGAGCTCCCGCCACCCGGAGCCGAATGGAAGGCCGGCATCCGAACGACGGCGATCTCGGCCCATGGGGTTCTCCTGCGCCATCCCTGGGCGGCCAGTCTGTTGCTGTCGTCGTCCGGGGTCAGCGAGGCTCGACTGCGATACATGGAGTCGATCCTGAGGAGCCTCCGCCAGGCGGGCTTTTCAGCCGAGATGACCGACCATGCGTATCACGTCCTGGACAGCCACATCATGGGATTCACGCTGTGGCTGGTGGGGATGGACCTGGGCACCGACGACGAATTCGCCGCCATGGCGACGGCCTTTCTCCAGGAGCTTCCACGCGCAGAATTGCCTTACCTCGTGGAGCACGTCGAGCAGCACCTCAAGCCGCCCGACCCGGACGACGAGGGCTCGTTCGCGTTCGGGCTCGACCTGATCCTCGACGGCCTCGAGAGGATCCGTCCTGGGGCAGCATCGACGATCCAAACACCGGCGACAAGCAGGTAGACATCCGCCTGGTCAGGACGCCGGGTGCGCCGGCCTCATGCTCGATTCGGGCTTGCCCGGAGCAGTGTGGAAGACGACGCAGCAACGACCTGGCTCCGGAGCGAGCTCCGCGTTCACTCGCGAGCCCAGGCCATGGACGACCCCCTCCGCCCAGGCGATATTCATGCCACAGGTCAGTTCCCGGTGCTCCGCGGTGAGTGCGCGGTATGGGCAGTTGCGGAGGGATAGCGTCCCGGTGGACGTGTCGAGCTGGGGTTCGTAGCCGGCTCCACGAAGGACGTCGAGGAGGCCCGCCAGCAGCCGGCGGGCACCCGATCGCGCACCGACGCTCCGGCGCATGGCCGCGCCTGCGGTGTTGCCTTCCTCGCGGGCAACGGCTGCCGCTGCCCTCGTCCCTGTTTCGCCGCCCAGCCGATCGAGTGCAGTCGCCATGAGTTCCGCCACAAGGTCGTAATGACGGGACGGGAATGAGACGGCCAACTCGCGGTCCGCTCGACGGTAGAGCTTGGCCGGTCGACCCGCCCCGGGCCCGCGGCGGCCACCGAGCCGCATGTACTCCGTGTCGAGCATACCGGCCGCAACGAGGCGATCGAGGTGGAAGGCGGCGAGCTCGCGGCTCATCCCCAGCGCCGCCGCCGCCTCGTCCCGGCCGACCGGACTCTCGCTCGCGGCCACGAGGTCATACAGCTGGCGGCGCTTCGGCTCGTCGAGGAGGGCGACGGCGCCGATCGCGTCCTCGAGGGCGGACTGGTTCGTCATCGGGGCACTCTAACAGAAAGAGTGATTATGAATAGATTGACATCCGGCGGTCCGTCTGTAACGCTAGCGCCCCATACCCGTTGGGCGGTGCAGCTGGATTTTCGGGCGGCCCGCCAGAGCCCTCGGGTGCGCCACCCCGAGGGGGTCGATCGAGCGAACAGGAGGAAGAACTGCTATGGGAACCTCTGCCGAACCGGTCCGGCTCGCGTTGCGCAAGCTGTGGTCCGATCACGTCATCTGGACCCGCGAGTACATCGTCGCGGCGGTCGCCGGGACACCCGACGCCGAGGCCGCCGCAGGGCGGCTGCTCAGGAACCAGGAGGACATCGGCGCCGCAGTCGCGGGCTTCTACGGCCAAGGCCGCAGGCGACAAGCTCACCGACCTGCTCAAGCAGCACATCATGATCGCGGTCGACCTCGTCGCCGCCGCGAAGTCGGGCGACACTGCGACGTTCGCCACACACGACGCCCGCTGGACGGCCAACATCGGCGAGATCGCAAGGTTCCTGGCCAGCGCCAACCCGAACTGGCCGGAGAAGGATGTCCTCGACCTGCTCGCCCTCCACCTCAAGCTGACGAAGGACGAGGCCGTCGCGCGGATCACCGGCGACTGGGCGGCCGACATCAAGGCTTTCGACGACATCTTCACCGAGATCATGGTCCTCGCCGATGCGCTCAACGACGGGATCGCCGCGCAGTTCCCCGATCGCTTCGGGGCAGTCCCGGCGTGACCTCGCTCGACATGGTCGAGGCGTCGCCCGAGCCGGCGACGCTGCCGGTCGGGGCGCCGGGTCCGTCGTTCGAGGGGCTGCTCGGCACCGATCGTCGGCGCCACGGCTTCTCGACGCTTGCCGACCGCGAGGTCCTCGTGCTCGTCTTCTCGTCGAACCGCTGTCCGACGGCCAAGGCGTACGCCGAGCGCCTGAACAACCTTCAGCGCCAGTACGGTCCGCGGGGCGTTCAACTCCTGGCGATCAACTCAAACGATCCGCACCTCTATCCGGAGGAGAGCTATCCGCGGATGGTCGAGCGGGCGGCCGAAGACGGCTACACGTTCCCGTACCTGGTCGACGACGGCCAACAGGTTGCGAAGGCCTTCGGTGCGACGTGCACGTTCCACGTCTTCGTCCTCGACCGCGAGCGCCGCCTTCGTTACGAGGGCCGCTTCGATGACGCGCGCATCGCCGAGCGGGTCACGAGCCACGATCTCGCCAACGCGCTCGACGACGTGCTCGCCCAGCGGGACGTGCGCGTCACGACTACGCGCCCCTTCGGCTGCAGCCTCGACTACGTTTGAGGCAGGGAAGTAGGTCGGGTCCATGCGCGGGGGTAGATTTCGCGAAGGTCGCTACCCCCGGCAGACGAACCCGGATTGGCGGGGGACCGGGTGTCGCTCACAAGCAATCGCCAGCCTGCCCGCGTTCTCCAACCGAGGGCAGGTTGGTGGTCGCCGCTCCGGTGCCCGGGATGGGGTCGCCCGAGGTGCTGTTGTCGGTCGGCTTAGACTTCCGGAGCGGTACGACTCGCCGGACCTGACACCGCGGAGGCGACCTATGCAGCGCGTGGATGGTGCGCGCAGAAGTCCGGACCGGACCTCATGAAGCCGCTTTACTTGTCGGCCGATCGGGCTTTCCTCCGGTACATTGAGATCCCGGGCGAGGATCCGCCCTTGCTCTGGCTGCACGGCTGGCAGTGCTCTTCCACGGGCGAGCTGATGCCAGCGGCGGTTCAGGCGCCGCTGCACGGGCGCCGTTCGCTGCTGATCGACTTCCTCGGCCACGGCTACAGCGACAAGCCGCTCGAGTTCGGCTACGCGGAGGACGATCACGCGAGGACGATCGTCGCTCTTATCGACGCACTTGGCATGAACGAGTGCGGGCTGGTCGGCCACAGCATGGGTGGTGCAGTGGCCGTGCTCGTGGCGGCAGCCCGGCCCTCGATCGTGTCGCTGCTGATCATGGCCGAGGGGAGCACCGGGCCCAGCGGCGAGGTTCGCCTTGGCGGGCAGGCCGAGGAGGATTTCATCGCCCTCGGCTTCGCCGATCTGCTCCAGGACTATGTACGGGACGCGGAGGCACAGCCGGAGGGTCTCCGAGCTGCCCACCTCGGGATCACGCGGCTCATCGAGCCTCGGGCGATCTATCGCGAGGCCGTCTCTTTCGAGCTCGACCGAACCCCATCCGTGCTCTCGCTCCTTAGCAACCTCGAGATGCCGCGCTGGTATCTGTGGGGTGAGCTCTCGGATCCCGAGCCCGATCTGGAGCGCGACCTCGCCGCCAGGGGCGTCCACTTGAAGGTCGTCCCGCAGACGGGACATGCGATGGGGCTCCAGAACCCCGAAGGGTTCGCCCGAAGCGTGGCCGAGGCGGTGGCAGCGGCCTGGTCCCGGTGATGACGAGTCGCTCGGCGAGATGCTCTTGCGCGACGTCCGCGAGTCGGACGAGCGACGGAGATCTGCTGCCTACGAGCATCGGCTATTCTTGGCCTCGCGCCGACATAGCTCAGCGGTAGAGCAGCTGTTTCGTAAACAGCAGGTCCTCGGTTCAAATCCGAGTGTCGGCTCCACTCTCCCTCTTGTGAGCCAAGCAAACGCGCACGCTCAGTGGAGGACCGACATGGCTGACCGTGAACCTGTCGAGACGAAGAACCTCGATCGCTACGGCAACCCGCCGCTGCCGTGGGCCCGGCCGCTCGGCGTCCTTGACCGGATCGAGCCGAGTGAGATGCTCACCTGGTTCTTGGGCACGGTCCGCCCCGACGGTCAACCGCACGCCGCGGGGGTCGGCGGCCTGTGGCATGACGGCGACCTCTACTTCACGAGCGGTCCCGGAACGCAGAAGTCGCGAGACCTGGCGGCGAACCCCGCGTCGACCGTGTCGGTCCGCCTCGACGGCATCGACCTGGTCTTCGAGGGCTCGGCGACCAGGGTGACCGACCGGGAGACGCTCGAAAGGATCGCCAGCCTGTACCGCGAGGGTGGATGGCCGGCCGAGGTCGAGGGCGACGCCTTCACGGCTCCCTTCAGCGCTCCCAGCGCCGGCCCACCGCCGTGGTACCTCTATCGACTCGACTACGAAACCGTGTTCGGCGTCGCTGGCGTCGAACCGCACGGCGCGACTCGCTGGCGCTTCGAGCGCTAGGCCATCAACGAACGGTCGACGACAGGTAGCCGTCCAGCAGGTCGGCGAGCTCGCGCGGTCGGCTCAGCGCTGCGCAATGACCGCTGTCGATCTCGTCCGGCGTGATGCCCAGGCGCCGATTGACCACCGGGCGCAGCCAGCCCGGCGGGAAGAATCGATCGTTGCGGCACAGGATGAAGCGCGTCGATATGGTCGGCCACGCAGGGAGTGGCCATGGCTCCTTGCCTGGCGTCTCGGACTGGCGGCGGTTGCCGCGCGCGACAGCCTCCTCAGCCAGCCTGCGCGGGACATCGTGGTAGAAGACCGCGATCGTGCTCGTATCGTCTTGGTCCTCCGGCTGCCAGCCCGTGCGGTCGAACATCTCTTCGGCTGACTCTCCGGGTGCCGGCACCATGCCGGCGACGAGGACGAGCAGGCGAGCATCGATCCGGGCCGCGACGATCGGCGCCACGTATCCACCGAATGACTGGCCCACGACGACGACGTCGGGCCTCTCGGCGATCGCATCGATGACGACATCCGCATACCTCTGGAGTCCCGCTGTGTCGTCCTCGATCGGGAGGTCGGGCGCCGTCGTCTCATGGCCGCGTTCACGCAGGTCGGCCTCGACCAGGTGCCAGTACCAGCCGACGTCCCCGGCCCCGTGGACGAAAGCAAACGTCGCCATCGGGTCTGTCGAAACCCCCTTGAGACCTCGATCCTTGCTGTCACGAATTCGTATCGCGGATGGCCGCACGAAGGGATGGGCTTGCGGCCATGCTAGTGCTTACAGTCGAGCGAGGAGGTGGCGACGATGCCGCAGAAGGAACACCTGCCGAGCGTAAGCGACAAAGAGCAACGGATGTATGAGCACATCAAGGCGAGTGAGGTCAAGCAGGGTCGGTCGACCAAACGGGCGAAAGCCATCGCGGCAGCCACGGTCGTGAAGCACCACAACGAAGAGGGTCACGCCAAGCGGAAGTAGGCGCCGCCCGCGTGGTCCTCGCCGGGTCGGCTCGATCAGACGCGGGACGTCACGGCGCGTTCAGCTCGCGTTCGACGGATTCCAAGGCCGAGCCACGACGCCAACGCTTCGAGCTCAGCGTGGACGGCGCCGGTGACGGCGCGAGTGAAGGGAACGTCCTGGTGGATGGCGTGCACGCGGAGCGTCGAGCTCTTGCGATCGGCCGCCGCGTCCACCTTGCCCACGAGCCGATCGTTGTGCAGGACGGGTAACGCGAAGTAGCCCCACCGTCGCTGGGCCGGGGGCTTGTACATCTCCAGCACGTACTCGAAGCCGAACAGCTCGAGGGCTCGGTCGCGGTCGTGGATCAGGCGGTCGAACGGCGACAGCAGCGCCGTGCGCCCCTCGAACGGCTTACCGAGCGCGTCGGGGTCCACGCGCCACTCACCGGGGACGCCCTCGACGGTGGCCGGCTCGCCCGCGTCGCCCACATCCCACGGTTCAAGGGGGACGGCGATCCGCTTCTCGCGTGCGATGCCCAGCGACCGCAGCCGCCGCTCGTTCCGCACCCGGCGAGCCTCGTCGGCCGGGACGACCGGGGTGTCGGGCGGGTAGACCCGCTCGGCGAGATCCCACACGCGCTGCCGGCCTCGACGACCTGCGATGGCGAGCTCGCCACGCATCATGAGGAACTCCAGCATCTGGGTGACGTTGCGGTTGCCGGTCCACCCGGTCGACTGCCATGGCACGACACTCGTGTCCGGGATGTCGCGGGACAGCAGTGGCCCGGAGGTGCCGACCAGGTCGAGGATGTCGAGCCGAAATCGGTCATTCCGCCGCAGCCACTCCCGAGACGTCTCGTAGGAGGGCGATGTCGCCATGCCGGCCAGGAAGAGGCCCAGATCGCTCATCGGCCGGACCATGGCGTCAAACTCGAAGAGCGTCCGGTCCTGCTCGAGTGCCTGCCGCAGCTGGGATGGCTGGTACGACGATCCGAGGCGGCTCCAGGCGACCAGGTCTGCACTCGGCGCGATCGCGGCGGTCGGGTCGATCTGCAGGAGCGTCAGCTGGCGCACCACCGCCAGCAAGTCTGTCGGTCGCGGGGCGTCCAGGAGCTGTGCGCGAATGGCGATACGTCGCGCTTCCGTGACATCGAGCCGATGGACGCCCACGTCGCGAGAATACAGACGGCCGGGTGAGGACGTGTGGCAACGGAAAGAGCCGGGCACCCCTTACGAGGGGCACCCGGCTCTGTCATTGGTCAGCCTTCGGCCAGCAGGGCCTCCAGGCGGTCCCAGGTCTCGATCGCGCCACCGACCATACCGGTCGCCAGCGCCCCGTCGATCGACTCGACCGAGTCGAAGTACCCGACCGTCGAGACCTTCGTCTTGCCGTCGAGGTCGATGAAGGTGTAGGTCTCGGGGCCTCCCATCGCGCCGACGCCTTCGACGTCGAACATGAAGGTCCACTTGTAGCGCTCGGGCGGCACGACCTCCAGATACTCGCCGTAGAACACGACATCGTCGCGATCGGAGGCGCTGTTGACGTATCGCCACTTGCCGCCCGGGCGGACATCCATCTCGACGACGGTCGTCGTCGTACCGTGCTTGCCCCACCAGCGCGGGATGAGGTCGGGATCCGTGAAGGCCTTCCACACGAGGTCGCGCGGGGCCTCGAACGTTCGCTCGAAGACCAGCTCCGTGCCCTCGGAGTAGACGGTCGTCGATTCCGTGCTACCTCGATCGATCCGTGTCGCGTTCATCGTCGTCTCCATTTCCATGCTCCTGTCTGCCTTGCTCCTGCCTGTCTTGGACGTCGCGGAGATATGCGTCCAGCCGTTCGAAGCTCTCCTCCCAGTGGCGTCGGTATTGGCCCACCCAATCGGCGATATCCCGCAGGGGACCGGCCCGGAGGCGTCGGGGTCGCCATTGCGCCTGCCGCCCTTGCTCGATGAGCCCGGCTCGTTCGAGCACCCGGAGATGCTTGGAGATGGCGGGCTGACTCATGTCGAATGGCGCGGAGAGGTCCTTGACCGAGGCTTCGCCTTCGGCCAGCCTGGCCAGGATCGCCCGCCGAGTCGGGTCCGCCAGGGCCGCGAACGTGGTGCTGAGAGGGTCGGGCTGCACTTGAAATCACCAAGCGGTTATATAACCTAGTGGAACTATACACGCCGCAACTGGGTTGTCAACCCCTTCGCCGAATCTCCAGCCGACGAGCCAGCGGTCCTGCCGCCATGCTCGCGTTTGGGACCGGCCTCTTGACCCGATCGATGATCTCGATCGCCGACCACAGCGCTCTTGCTCGACGTGTGCCGGAGCGGCATACTGACGGGCGACGGCGCGTCCCGCGCCGAACCCCGCTTCGGCGCTCACGCCGCCGAGATCGATGGGGCAAAGGGGAACTCGCTTCCCCGGGACGGCTGGTCCGCCCTTCTCCGGCGAGCCGCGAGAGCGTGAGTCCCGAGGCGGCGCCGAACGAGAAGGAAAGTCGAGACATGCCGACCCAGAAGATCTTCAAGCAGCGTGTTCGCGCGCGCATGACCAAGACCGGTGAGTCGTACACGGCTGCACGACGTCAGCTCCTCCTCAAGGTCACCGAACCTGAGGCGAGGAAGCCCGAGCAGCCCACCAGTCCGCCGGAGTCAGGCGATCGCGAGTCGTCGAGGACCGATCGGCTCCCCGAGGTGGTTCCGGCGGAGGCGTTCGTC
Source organism: uncultured Chloroflexia bacterium (assembly GCA_963837215.1). GTDB lineage: Bacteria > Chloroflexota > Limnocylindria > Limnocylindrales > CSP1-4 > CSP1-4. The sequence goes on along the minus strand of CAWIML010000007.1, from coordinate 387,853 downwards.
GTCGCCGATGCGGCGATGCAGCGGGCGACAGGCAAGCAGCATGCCGAATGGTTCGCGCTCCTCGACGCGTGGGGCGCGACCGACCACGACCACACCGAGATCGCCCGATGGCTGAGCGAGACCCATGGTGTTCCGTCGTGGTGGACCCAGGGCGTGACCGTGGCCTACGAGCGAGCGCGCGGCATGCGTGCCCGCCATCAGATGCGCGACGGCTTCAGTGTCGGCGCGAGCAGGACGATCGCCGTGAACGCCGAACAGGCACTCGCAGCGTTCACCAGCGCCCCGCTCCGTCAGCGCTGGCTCCCGGACGCCCCGATGCGTCAACGCCCGACGCGTGCGGCGTTGGGGGCCAGGTTCGACTGGTCTGACCCGACGTCGCGGGTGATCGTCAGCGTCGTACCGAAGGGCGAGGGGAAGACGCTCGTGACCGTCGGGCACGAGCAACTGCCGGACGCGGAGGCCGGGGAGAGGCTCAAGGGAGCCTGGCGCGAATGGCTCGGCCAGTTGAAGGCCGTCCTCGAGCGCGGCTGAGCGCCCGAGGTCGGATGGCGACCACCAACCAGATGGTTGCCTACCCTGGCATCGCGCCGAGCTGACGCATCAGCGCCAGCTGGTCGAAGTAGTGCCAGTGCTCGACGACCTTGTCGTCCCGGATACGGAAGATGTGGATCTCGCCGATGGTGTAGGACTTCCCGCTCGGCGGCAGGCCCATGAACTCGCCGACCTGGGTCGCTCGGGACGTGACCCGGACGGCCACGCGATCGTGCTCCGCGATCATGTCCTCGATGACGAACTGGGCATCGGCCAGTCCCTTCGAGACCCGCTCCATGGCATGCCTGAGATCCGCCTTGCCATCGCCAGTAGACGGCCATGTGTGCGGCACGAAGTCGTCTGCGAGAAGCTCATCGACGGCCTCGAGTCGGCCCTTCACGAAGATCTCGTCGATGAAGCGGCGAACGAGTGCCTTGTTGGTGTCGAGAGTCACCTGTGCTTCCTCCATCCCGTCCCCGTTCGGTCACCCCGAGGCATGCCGACTGTGCTCCGTGCGCCGAGAGCGTTCAGCGACCTCTGTCCGCGGCGACGAAGGCCGGGTATTTCGCGACGGCCTGTCGCACATAGTCGATCACGAGTCCCGCGTCGACATCTTCAGGAGAGCCGTAGTCGAGTGTCATGAGCGTGCTCGATCCGGCTCGCAACCGCCCGCTTGGATCGTCGAGCCACGTCCCATAGAGGAAGCGCAGGCAGATGATCTTGGTCGTCTCGCCGATGGCGCAGACCCAATGGCGGTAGTCGCCACCCAGCGAGTACATCAGCATCCGGTACTTGATCGCCACTTCGAAGTCGGCGCCCGCGGCCATCACGGCCCGATCGAGCGCCTCGACGATGGGCACGCGATCCGAGTTGACACCTTCCAGGTACGTGTCTCGGGCCGAGTCGTTCATCACATCGTCCTCCGGTCTGCTCGCGCGCAAGCCTAACGACGCCGACGGGGCACTGCGTGCTGAGCCAGCGTCACGCGTTCGTCCGCGTTGCGTGTGCGCCCGTTCGCATGCATGCTGGCGCCCGGATGCCTGACGCTCCCTCGGTCCCGGCGCCTCCCGATCTCCCCGATGCCTGACGAGCTTCTGTTGGTGGTCGTCGTCAGCGGCGTGGCCGCGCTCGCCTCGGTCGCCGGCGGCCTGCTGGCGCTCTGGCATCGAACCTCGACGCTGATCTCGTCGCTCGCGTTCGGGTGCGCCAGCGGCGCCCTGATCGGGACCATCACGCTCGAGATGCTGCCGACCGCGCTCGACCTTGGAGCGCTGCCTGCGGTCGTCGTCGCGTTCGTGGCGGGGATGCTCGCCATCTTCGCCTTTGACTTGGTGGTGCACGGTGGCAGGATCGCGGGCGAACACGCGGACCAGCGACGCATCGTCCGGCGGTACCAGGGGCGGAAAGCATCCGGCTCGGCAGCCACGGTGCTTGCGGGCGGTACGAGCGTCGAGGAGGTCGTCGAGGGACTCGCCATCGGCATCGGTGCAGCCGTCGAGCCATCGCTCGCCGTCGTCGTCGCGGTCGCCATCGGCATCGACAACCTGGCCGGGGGGATGAGCGTCGGCGAGCTCATCCGGGGCGAGGTCCCGGACCGTGCCTCGGCGATGCGCCACGTTCTGGCCTGGACGGGCACGATCGGACTCGCCCTCTTCGCCTCAGCCGTGATCGGCTGGATCGCTCTGCGCGGGATCCCGGACGAGGCGATCTCGGCGCTCCTGGCTGCTGGGGCCGGGGCGCTTCTCTACCTGACGCTGAGCAGCCTCGTGCCTGAGGGCGAGGCCCGGCAGTACCAGGGCTCCGCCACGCTTGCCAGTGGCGTCACCTTTGCCATCGTCCTCATCCTGGCGGCGCTACGCGTGTGACGCCATGCGCGGCCCAGGATCGCCAGCGACCCACCTGGGTACGACGGATGGCCAACGACCGAGTCGAGGTCGAGATGCGGCTCTGTGCTATGGTGAGGGTTCGTCGCGCTGTGCGGCGCCCCGCGTGGTCGACCTCCTTCTCGAACAGACCGTGCGTTCGTGAATCCCAGTTCGGGAAGCGTCGGAGGGCCCACATGGCCTCAGGCACCGTCAAGAAAGTCGTCGCCGATCGCGGCTTCGGCTTCATCAGCGCCGAGGATGAGAAGGAATACTTCTTCCATCGCAGCGGCGTGGATGCCACCCTCGATTTCGACCGCCTCGTCGGGGGCGAGAAGGTCGAGTTCGAGATCGAGCAGAGCCCGAAAGGCCCGCGCGCCACGCACGTGCGCGCAGCCTGACCTCGGCACCCCATCGACCGCTGGCGCCTCACGGCGTCAGCGGTCTTTTGATTCGTCCCTTCCGCGGACGTCGGTTTCCAGTCAGCTCAGGGGCAGGCGGCCTTGAACTCGGCCTCGAGGCCCTGGGCAGCCGTGACCAGGCCACTGACGGCCGTTCCTACGGCGACGAGCCCGGAGCCGGCTCCGCCCTGATCCAGTTGGCTGACCGCGGTCTGGAGCGCGTCGATCTGGGTCGTGAGGGCGTCCAGCGCGGATGCCAGCTCGGTCGATGCCGACGCCTTGAGCTTTTCGGCTGACGTCTTGATCTCGCCGATCGCGGCAGTCAGGGCAGCCGTGCCGCCCGCCGCCAGGTCGAGCTCGCCGATCGCCTCGATCGAGGCCTCGAACGCGGCCATGTCCTCGCACACGGTGCCCGCCGGGGCGGCCGACGAGGATCCGGCGGGTTCGGTCGTCGCGCCGGGTTCGGTCGTCGCGCCGGGTTCGGTCGTCGCGCCGGGCGCGGTCGTCTGACCAGGCGCCGACGACGCACTGGGGGAACTGGCGCCTGTGCAGGCGGCTGCCACGAGCACGATGGCAAGGATGACGCTGGACATCGCGATGGGTCGGGGCAGGCGAGGTTGGAGATGGGACATCGGGGTGCCTCCTGGGCCGCGGGGATGGTCCGGCGAGTCTAGCCACATCGCAAGATCCTCGCCCCGGGCGCTGGATCAGGTGCAGGCGTTCGAGTCATTGGCTGGGCTCAGGCGCCGACGTCGACTGTGGCTCGGAGGCATCGGGCGGTGCGGCAACGATGATGTCCACGCCCGAGCCGACGGCGACCATCGTGCCGGCGGCGGGAGTGCTCTCGATCACCCGTCCAGCAGGAACCGTCGGCGCCACCACGTCCTCGACGCCCGTGAGCTTGAGGCCCGCGGATGTCAACGCGACGAAGGCCTCGGCCTCGCTCCTGCCGACCAGATCCGGGACGGCGACGAGTTCGCGACGCGTTGAGATCGTGGCCACGACCGTCGAGCCGGGCTCGACGGACGAGCCCGCCCTCGGGTCCTGGCCGATGACGGTGCCCTCCGGCCGGTCCGGCAGACGGACCGTGACGGGGTCGCCGTAGTCGAGCCCCGCGCCCGTCACGACGGCCTCGGCGCGGCTCTCCGGCAACCCGATGATGTTCGGCATCGCGACCGATCCAGCGATCGTCGGCGGCGGGCTCTCGCCCGGGTCGGGCCGCAACAGGATCGCACCGGCGACCACGATGAGTGCCAGGCCCACGATCGCGACCGACAGTCCGGGCGACCGTCGAGCGCGTGATCGCGAACCGATGCGCGACGACGATCGGCTCAGCCTCTGCCTGACGCTCGGCTGTCTCGGCTTGCTCCTGCACGACGTCGGCGACGCGGTCGAGGTCGAGTCCCAGGTGTTCGATCGCCTCCGCGACACTGACGGCGACCGGCGCATCGACGGCCAATCGGTCGCCGAGTCCCCCCGCCACCAGCTCGGTGCGCACGATGCCCGGCGTACGCACGAGCATCAGCGAGACCGCAGATCCGTCGAGCCGCTCGACCAGCCTGGCCAGCACCTCGACCGCGGTGATGTCGATGTCCGAGACCGCACGCATGTCCACGACCACTGCCCGGAGGTCCGGTCGCGCGGACACGAGCTCGAGGATGCGGTCGCGCAGCGCGCCCGCGTTGGCGAAGAAGAGCGGCCCCGAGAAGCGCAGCACGGCGACGCCCTCCACGCGGGAGGCATCCGTCCAGCGCTCGAGGTTGGCGAAGTGCGTCGTTCCAGCCACGCGGCCGAGCTCGAGGATCTGTGGCGAGGCCGCCCGGCGGAAGATGTTGAGCGTTGCCAGCAGGACAGCGATGGCGACGCCGGCAAGCGTGCCGTAGATGACCACGCCGAGCAAGGCGATGGTTGCGATCAGGCCTTCGCTCGTGCGTCGGGCGTAGAAGGCGCGGATGCCCGCGAGGTCGATGATTCGTACGGCCGACATGAGGATGACCGCGGCCAAGGCTGGTGTCGGCAGGTATGCCATCGGCCCCGTCAGGAAGAGCAGCACGGCCAACACGACGGCCGCCGCCACAAGGCCGGTCAGCTGCGTCCGTGAGCCGGCGGCTTCGGACGCGCCCGTCCGGGACGGGCTGGCGCTGATGGGGTAGCCGCCGGTCAGGCTCCCCGCCAGGTCTGCGCCGGCCAGGGCCACCAGCTCACGGTCGGGGTCGGTTTCCTCGCCGTCCTTCTCGCTGAAGGAGCGGCCGGTCGCTGCCGTATCCGCGAAGCTCAGTACGGCGAGCCCGACCGCGCCCGGCAGCAGGGCGACGGCCTGATCGACGGTCAGCGATGGCACCCCGATGGGCGGGAAGCCGCCCTGGACAGGTCCCAGGACCTGAACGCCGAGCGCCTGAAGGTCGAGGGCGTAGCTGGCCGCGAGTGCCACGATGAGCGTCACCAGGGCCATCGGCACCCGGGGCACCAGACGGCCCCCGAGGCCCATGGCCAGGATGACGAGGACGCCGAGGATCATCGATGGCACGCTCAGGTCGATGTCCCGGACGGTCAGCGCGAAGGCTTCGATGAGGACCCCGGGCCGGAGCGCCGTGCCGACGCCGCCGACGACCTCGAGCAGGTCCGAGATCGGCGTGTCGCCAAGGATCTTGGGGATCTGGCCGATGGCCACGTCGATGCCGACACCGGCCAGGTAGCCGACAAGGATGGGCTTGGAAAGCAGGTTGGCGAGGTAGCCGAGCGAGGCGAGGCGCATGGCCACGAAGATCAGGCCGACCATGAGGCCGAGGCCGGCGGCCAGCTCGGCGCGCGCGTCTGCTCCCACCGCCAGCGGCGCGATGGTCGCGCCGATGAGGGCGGCCGTGGCCGCGTCAGGCCCGATGATCAGCCGCCGCGACGAGCCGAGGAGTGCATACGCCACGAGCGGCGCCAGCGACGCGTAGAGGCCGAACTCCGGCGGCAAGCCAGCGACCTGCGCATAGCCGATGCTCAACGGGACGATGAGCGCGGCGACGGTCAGGCCGGCGACGACGTCGAGCGGCAGTGCCCTCCGGTCGTAAGCCCGTAGCGTCCAGGCCAGTGGCAGCCCGCGCGTCCCGAGCACCATCCGGCGGACCGCGTCCATCGGGCCAGTGTACTGAGCGCGCTTCGTGCCAGACTGGCGCCACATGTCACGTCGGACGAGCGCCGGGATCCTCCTCTACCGTCTCAGGCCGACCGGCCTCGAGGTCCTCCTCGGCCACCCAGGCGGCCCCGCGTTCCGGTCGCGTGACCATGGCCACTGGACGGTGCCGAAGGGCGAGGTCGAGGAGAGCGAGCCGCTGGAAGCGGTCGCTCGACGCGAGTTCGAGGAAGAGACCGGCCATCCGGTCCCCGATGGCCCGATGCTCTCGCTGGGCGACACCATCCAGAAGGGCGGCAAGCTCGTTGTCGCCTGGGCCGTGGAAGGCGACCTCGACCCAGCCCGAGCGGTGAGCAACACGTTCGAGATGGAGTGGCCGCCCAGATCGGGCGTCCGAGGCATCTACGCCGAGATCGATCGCGTGGCTTGGTTCAAGCCGGACGAAGCGCGTGCACGGATCAAGGACGCCCAGGCGGTCTTCATCGACCGCCTCGAGGGGTTGCTGCGCGAGGACCGTTCGCTTCCCGGCGCCTAGCGCTCGCCTACTCGCCCCACACGTACAGGGTCTTGTGGCCGTTCTCGTCCCAAGCAACCACCGGGGAGAGGACGAAGCAACCCTGGGCGACATGCTGCTTCCACGCGTCCTCCTGATCGACCGGAAATGCCTGTGGGCCGCCGGGATCGGCGCGGATCTCGATGTCGGTCACGCCCACGCTCGCGAGCGCCGAGCGGACGAGCTCCAGTGCATCCTTCCGCCCCAGGCAACGTGCCATGAGCTCGACCTTGAGTGACTCGGTCACCTCGGCCTCGGCTCGCGATCTGCCGGGCAGGAGCCAGATCGCGTGGTGCTCGGACTCCACCGCTGTCGCAACGCATCGGGCGTTGCGCGCGGCCTGCGTCCGCTCGACGTCCCAGCCCTCGTAGCCGAGTGACGCGAGCAACGTGGGGATCTCGGCCTCGGCCTGTTCCGGCGAGAGGCACTCGCGCGCTGCGACCAGCTGCGCGAGGGCGGCCTCGAGCTCCGGCTCGGGCTGCTCCCCGGAGAATTCCATCCGGCCCCCCGTGACCACCGTGGTGCCGATCAGCAGCGCTGCCGCCGCTGCCAGCAGGACCAGTCCTCGCCTGACTCCGTGACGGGGCTGCGTTCGTTGCGTGGTCAGAACATCGCGCGCCATCATGGGATCCGGCGGAGCCTGCGCGGGGATGGCCGCGTCCAGCGCCCGAAGCTGTGCCGCCAGGCGGTCGTCGAAGGTCGTCATCACTCGTCTCCCAGGAGGTCACGAAGGCGCTCCTTCGATCGCGATAGCCAACTCGAGACGGTGCCCGTCCGAACCCCGAGCAGCCGCGCGATCTCCGCGTGGGTATAGCCATCGAGGGTGCTCAGGACGAGGGCAGCTCGCTGCAGCGGGTCGAGCTGGGCGAGCGCGAGCCAGAGGTCCGGCTGCGACGCCATCGCCCACGATGGCTCGCCGTCAGCAGGAAGTGGCGCCATGCGCCGCCGGCGCCGCAGCTCGTTGAACGCCAATCGCAGGCCGATCGTATAGAACCAGGCGCGAGCATCGCCACCCCGAAATCGATGCCGCTGCTCGAGGGCTCGGGCGAACGCCGCTTGCGCCACGTCCTGCGCACCATCCACGTCTCGCAGGACGATGGTCAGCCGACGGACGAGGGGCGCATAGGCCGCAACGAGTTCCGCCTCGAGGTCGAGTTCGGCTGGGACGATTCGGGCGAGGTCCATAGGCCCTCCTTCGTCCTTACAACACGCCAGCGACCGGAATCCTTGCAGCCTACGGTCGATGTCAGCCCACCGTGGCGGGCCGCCACCACCGAACGCCGGTCTCCGGCTCGTCCGTCGGCCGACTCAGGCTCGGCTGAAGAAGACCTGGAACTCCATGATCCCGTGGTCATCGACCGAGAGGACCTTGAACGACTCCGGTTTCTCGATGCCGTAGTCGGCGAAGAGGATGGGGATCGAGCCGCTCACGGCGATGACGTCGCCGCTGAGGCGCGCCTTCATCGGCACCTCGACGTCCTGTGTCTGGCCATGCAGGGTGAGCTGGCCGGTGGCGGTGACTTCGATCTCCTGGCCGTCGGCTGGGATGGCACCGACCTCGATGGGCGAGGTGATGACGAAGGTCGCGGTCGGGAACTGGTCGGTCTGGATGCCCTGTCGGCCGAGCTGGCCGTCGCGGTTTCGGTCATCGCTCTGGAGCGTCCTCAGATCCGCCTCGATCGTCGCCGCGGTGACGGCCGTGCCAGCGACGGTCATCGAGCCCGAGACGTCGGGCGTCCGGCCGACGGCGGTCTGGGCACCGATACCCGCCAGCTCCTCCTGTACGCGGTAGCCGACGAAGGAACTCGTGAAGTCAGAGAACGAGCCGATCGACGGGTCGATCGTCCAGTTGCCGTCGAGGCCGCTCGCCGTCCCGGTGCCGGGATCCGACGCGGCCGGATCGGCGGTCGCGGACCCAGTGGCGGCGGCGTCGGACGGGGCGGCGGTGACGGCCGGCGGAAGGGTGGCGTCGGCCACCGCTGCTGGCCCCTCCGGGCGCAGGAAGAGGTAGTAGATGCCAAGGGCCCCGAGGAGCAGAGCGCCGGCAACGAGGGCGCCGATGCCGAGACGGGCGGCCCGGTTGCCTGAGCTCGGCGTGGGCGGTGGGCTGGACGGCGGCTGGGTCATGTGTGGTTCTCCTTCCCCTCCATGGTCGATGGAAGCTCGTTGATCAGTCAAACGGTTCGAGTCGATGGCGGCTCGTCAGGGCGCAGATGATGGTCGGTGGAGCTGAGGATCCCCTGAAAGGACGGTCGGCCGGACCCTGCAGGACAGGCTCGCCAGACTGGCGATCGCCGGCGAGGCCGCTACGATGCGCAGATGCCGGGCGCCTTCGCCACCCTCCAAGCCGCGCCACCCGACAGCATCCTCGGTCTGGCCGAGGCCTTCCGGGCCGACACACGGCCCGAGAAGATCAGCCTTGCATCCGGCGTCTATGTCGACGAGCGCGGCATCACGCCTGTCCTTGACACGGTCACCGAGGCAGAACAGCGCATCCTCGACGCGCAGACGACGAAGCTCTACAAGCCCATCGTCGGCGACCCGGCCTACACGGGCGCCGTCCGCGAGCTTCTCTTCGGCCCGGGCCATCCACTCCTCGAGGCCGGTCGCGTCCAGACGCTGCACGCTCCGGGCGGGACGGGTGCGCTGCGCGTCGCGGCCGACCTGCTGCGCCGCCTTCGCCCGGGTGCGACCGTCTGGCTCTCGACGCCGACCTGGCCCAACCACCCGCAGGTCTTCGCGGCCGCCGGCCTGGAGACGAAGGCCTACCCGTACCTCGACCCGGCGACGGGCAGCCTCGACCTGGCAGGCCTCCTTGCCTCGCTGATGGACGCATCACCCGGGGACGTGGTCGTGCTTCACGGTTGCTGCCACAACCCCTCGGGCGTGGACCCGACACCCGAGCAGTGGTCAGAGCTGGCCGAGGTGATGGCAGTCCGTCACCTCCTGCCCCTCGTCGACTTCGCCTACCAGGGCTTCGGCGATGGTCTGCGAGAGGATGCGGCCGGGCTGATGACCGTCGCCGCCGCCGCGCCGGAGCTCCTGGTCGCCTCGAGCTTCTCCAAGAACTTCGCGCTCTACTCGGAGCGCGTCGGGGCGCTCTCGATCGTGGGCGCCGATGCCCGCGAGGTCGAGCTGCTGATGAGCCACGCCAAGGCCGTCGTGCGCACGCTCTACTCCAACCCGCCGGCGCATGGCGGCGAGGTCGTGGCGACCATCCTGCTCGACCCCGGCCTGCGGACTCGCTGGGAGGAAGAGGTCGCCGGGATGCGAGGACGGATCAACGACAACCGAAGGCGCTTCGTCGAAGGGCTGCGCGGTGCGCGCGTGCCGTTCGATCCCGAGCCGCTCCTCCGCCAACGCGGCATGTTCTCGCTCCTCGACATGACCGCCGAGCAGGTCTCATCGATGCGCGAGGATCGCGCGATCTACCTCGTCGGGGCTGGCCGGGTGAACGTGGCCGGCATCACGACCGCCAACCTCGCCCCTGTTTGCGAGGCGATCGCAGCCGTCATGCGCGGCCACTGACCCTCGATCGACCACGGGCTCCTGCCACGACGGCCAGGCATCCGAGCGCGGGGCCTCGTTGACCCGGAGTCCGTCGATCGATCTCGCGGTCAGGCGCTCGGCGGCTCGTTGCCTTCGGGTGGAGCGGCCTCTGCGGCGGCTGGCGGCGGGGCTGCCGGCTCGGGCGTCGCGGCGGGAGTCGGGGCCGGAGCGGGCGTCGGGGCGGGTGTCGGAGGAGAGGCGGGAGGTGCCATCGGCACGCCGGACGTCGACGACATCGGCGTGGCGGCGACCATGGCCGGCGAGCTCGCGCTGGTGGTCGGCATGCCGCGCCGATTGGCCGCGCCTCCGGCCCAGTGCCCGAGATCGAGGAAGACCGCGAGGCCGATCCAGACCCAGTCGAAACCGGTCACGTCGCCGCCGCTGCCGGCCCAGAGCAGGACCCACATGAGGGTCGTGAAGGGCAGGAAGACGAACCCGAGGAGCGGGATGAGGAACGTCTCGAAGGCCTGGCCCATGAGGTTCGGTCGCGCGATCCACAGGAAGACGAGGAGGAGCCGCGGGGCGAAGGCCGCGAAGAGGACGAAGAGACAGGGCACGGTCTGGGAGCCTCCTTCGCCGATGGGATGCGTCGCCGCTTATCGGGCGACGTGCAGCCCACCTGAGCCTGCGCTGACCATACCAGAGGAGCCGTCGCCGGCAACGTGCAGCGACGTCTCGGCCTGGCGTGCCGACGCGATGCCCGGGCTGCCCAAGCGAGGCGTCGGATCCGCTGCGTTCGCGATCGCCGGGAGGACCCGGCTGCGTCGTCGGTCAGGGCTGCGCGGCGAGCGGCGTGGCGATGACCTGGGACGCACCTCCGGCGTCACGGATGGTCAGCGTGCCGTTGTCGATGTCGTAGGTCGCGGCAGCCTGGAGCGCCGCCAGATACTGAGCCTCCTGCGCGTTGAGCTCGTCGGAAGAGCAGGCCATCCGGGTCGTGGCCAGCGGACCCACGGTGACCGTCGCGGCGTCGGTCGTGAAGGTGCCGTTGTAGCTGTTGCAGGTCGCGTTACCCGAGACCGTGCCGTCGGACCCGAACTGGAGCGTGATGGTCGAGTCGGCGACCAGCGAGACGGTGGCCTCCTTGCCGTTGTTGTAGTTGACCACGTTCCAGGGCGTGCTCTCGAGCGTGACGGCAGCTTGCGGAGTGAAGGTCATCGTCTTGGCACCACTCATGTCGTAGAGGGTCAGTTCGGTGGCCGTTGCCGTGTAGCTTCCGGTCCTCTGGAAGAGGGTCATGAAGGCGGTTTCGAGGGCGCTCTGGACAGGCCCGCAGCCCATCAGCGTCGACGCCAGCGGGCCGACCGTGAGCGTGCTGCCCGACGCCACGAATGGGCCGCTGTAACCATTGCAGCCATTGCTGCCGGAGACCTGCCCACCGGCGAACGTCGCCGTGGCGGCGACCTGTTCCGGGACAGGCACCGCGGTGCCCTCGGCGAGGTACGTCGAGAGCTGCCAGGAGACGCCTTCGAGCGGGCCGCCTTGGGCGGCTCCGATGGCGTTGCAGCCAGCGATGGCGACTGCGCCGACGGCGGCGAGGGCCAGGATCCTGAGACGCATGGGACCGATCTCCGTTGGTGCGAGACGTGGACAGGCGCGCCCCGAGTCGGGCACCGCCGGCAGACGGCCCGGAGGGTAGCACGGTTCCAGTCGGCCTCTCGCTCGAGGCCGCTCAGATCTCCCGACGCCGGAAGCTGAGTGCCGCCAGACCGAGGATCAACCCGAACCAGGCCAGCACCCAAACGAGGAAGGTGGTCGGCGGCGGGGTCTCGACGACGAAGGGAAAGGCGGCCGTCAGCGGCCCGGCCTGGTCGACGAGCAGGAGGATCTCTCGAGGCTGGAGGTGGTAGACGACCCCTCGCCAGAGGCCGTCCGTCGGGAGGAGGAGACGGCTCAGCTCCCCGACCTGCGCCACGCTCGGCTCCCCGATGGCGGTGCCGATGCCGCCGATGATGCCCCCGATCCAGGCCAGGCCGAAGATGGCGAGGCAGGCCACGCCGGCGGTGATGGCCGACAGCCGCGTGCTGAACAGGATCGTCAACGTCAGCAGGATGAGCGCCTGGCCACAGAGGTAAGCGAGCGCGAACGCAGGATCCGGCGGCACATAGCCCGTCAGGGTCCCGACGACGGCCAGCTCGATGATGCCCGAAAGCGTCGCGTAGACGCACACGAGGACGGCGATACCCAGCCACTTGCCGAGCAGATAGGTGGTCCGTCCGATGGGCCGGGCGAGGATGGTCAAGGCGACACCCGACTCCAGCTCACCCGCGATGACCGGCGCCGCGATGAAGACGGCGCTGAGGGCCAGGATGAAGCTGAACATGAAGGTCACGAGGATGAGCAGCTGGGCGAAGATGAAGGTCAGCGCCAGCTCACCCGTCACGCCTCCGGCCTCGATCGTCGCCGCCTGGCGCCTCGCCGCTGGAGAGGATCGCCTCGCGGACCTGGCTGAAACCCCAGGCAGAGAGCGCGACCGAAGCCGCCGTGATCAGGATGAGGACGAGGAAGAGGCGCCGTCGGGCCGCTTCTCGGATCGTCAACCAGGCGATGTCGACGAGCGAAGCCATCATGGCGTCGGCTCGTCCGTGGCAGGGCGGGCGGCATCCGCCGACGAAGACGCAGTCCCCGTGGACGCAGCTTCATCCGGCCTGGGGCCCCCGACCGCCTGGGCGAACCGCTCCTCGAGCGTCGCCTGGCGAGGCTCCACGGCATGCACCCTGCCGCCGGCGGATACGAGGGTCGCCACGACATCCGGCACGCGTTCCGGGTCGAGGCCACGGAGCTCGAGGAAGCCATCGGCCTCGCTGACCGGCCCGAATGACGCCAGCAGCTCGCCCGGCGGACGATCGAGCCCGGTCACGCGGATCCGCAGGTGGTGCTCGGAGAGCAGGTCGGCGAGCGGACCAGCGGCGACCACTCGCCCATGGTCGAGGATGACGACGCGGTCGCAGACGCGTTCGACCTCGGTCAGCAGGTGCGAGTTGAGGAAGATGGTCGTGCCCCTCGCACGCAGGCCGTGAAGGATGCCGCGCATCTCGAGGCGCCCGACGGGGTCGAGAGCAGACGTCGGCTCGTCGAGGAAGATGACCGCCGGATCGCCGAGCAGGGCGACGGCCAAGCCGAGCCGCTGCTGCATGCCCTTGGAGTAGCCGCCGACCCGATCTCCCGCACGGTCGCTGATGCCGGCAGCATCGAGCGCGGCGTCGATCTGCGGCCCCCAGGTCGCCCGGTCAAGGCCGGCGAGGCGGCAGTGCACCGCCAGCACCTCCCGACCGGTAAGCCAGGCCTGGTAGCGGAAGAGCTCGGGCAGGTAGCCGACGTGTCGTCGCGCTTCGCGATCACCGGCCGGGCGGCCGAGCAGGCTGGCCTGCCCGGAGCTCGGGCGGGCGAGGCCGAGCAGCAGCTTGACGGCCGTCGTCTTCCCCGCGCCGTTGGGGCCGAGGAAGCCGAAGACCTCGCCCGCAGGCACGCGCATCGACAGCCCATCGAGAGCCACCGTTCGCCCGTACCGCTTGACCAGGTCGACGGTCTCGATCGCGGCGCCGGCCGCGGTGGCGCCGACCGATGGCGCGATGCTGTTCGGAGCGGCGCTCACGGGGAGGTCGGAAGCATCGGCGACCTCGTCGGCCGGCGAGCCGGAAGTGGCCTAGGCCTCCTCGGGCTCCGCCTCTGCGCCTTCCTCGGCCTCGGCCTCGGCGCCTTCCTCGGCCTCGGCCTCCTCGACGACGGGCGCCTCCTCGACGCGCGGCGGCTGGACGCGCAGCACGATGTCGCCCGGGTCGGTGATCAGCGTGACCGTGGGCGGCAGCGGCAGGTCGCCGGCGTGGATGACGTCGTCGTAGCCGAGCAGCGGCGAGATGTCGGCCTCGAGCGTCTGCGGCAGGTCCGCCGGCAGGGCGCGCACCTTGACGCCGTCGAGCTGGTGCAGGAGGGTCGCGCCGAGCTTCTCGACCGCGAACGACTCGCCGATGGCCACGACTCGGACATCGACGGTCATCTCCTCGGTCATGGTCACGAGGTAGAAGTCGACGTGAACGGCCTTGCGCTTGACGGGATGCTCGGCGATCTCGTGCACGAGCACGGGTCGCGCCTTGCCGCCGTCGATGGTGAGGTCGAGGAGCGTGTTGCGGCCGTGATGGCGGCGGAGATCGTCGAACGCGCGGGCATCGATCTGGATCGACTCGGAATCATGCCCATGGCCGTAGACGACGGCCGGCAGGATGCCGTCACGGCGGAGGCCGGCGACCTTCTTGCCGAGGATGGCGCGGCGCTGGGCGACGAGTTCGGGTCGGGAGCTCACGGTTTGGGGACCTCACGGGGCAGGCGCGGCGCCGTCTGTGGCGCGCGGCGGAACGGAGCTGGTTGGGGCCGGAATGGTACCAGATGCCCCTCGATGTACGATGCGCCGCGACCATGGCTGCCACCATCCTGATCGTCGAAGACGAGCACGCGGTCGCACGCGGCGTGCAGTACGCCCTCCAGCAGGAGGGCTACGACGTGTCCGTCGCCCGCAGCGGCGAGGAGGGCCTCGAGTTCGCCACGCAGAAGGCGCCCGACCTCGTCATCCTCGACGTGCGCTTGCCCGGCATGGATGGCTTCGAGGTCCTGCGGCGGATGCGTGCGGCCGGTTCCAAGGCGCCCGTGCTCTTCCTGACCGCCCGGGATGACGAGGTCGACAAGGTCATCGGCTTGGAGCTGGGCGCCGACGACTACCTGACGAAGCCGTTCGGCCTGCGGGAGCTGATGAGCCGCATCAAGGCGCTCCTCCGCCGCGCGTACGGGGACCTGGCCGACGCCGGTGGCGGACGCATGATCCGTCACCGCGACCTGGTCATCGACCTCGAGCGCCGCCGTGTGCAGCGCGGCGATCGACGCGTCGCGTTGACCGCCACCGAGTTCGACCTCTTGCGCCACCTCGCCTCGCGCCCCGGTCGCGTCTACACCCGCGGCGAGCTGCTCGAGCTGATCCGCGACTACGACGCGCTCGACCAGGACGAGAAGACCATCAACGTCCACATCAGCCACCTCCGCGAGAAGCTCGAGGACGACCAGAGCGACCCGGTCTTCATCCTCACCGTGCGCGGCGTCGGTTACGCCTTCGCCGAGCGCTGAGGCGCCCGGTCGCGTGCGGCGCCTCTTTCCCGGCACGCTCCGGGCGAGGCTGACGCTTGCCTTCGCGGCGGTCGTGGCCATCGCGCTGGCGCTCGTGCTCGTCTCGCTGCCGCGCCTGCTGGACGACTACTTCGTCCAGCAGGAGGAGAAGAACCTCGCCTCGCGGGCGCAGACGATGCAGGTCCTCATCCAGCTTCGGCTGACCGACCGGCTCGGCCTGGACAGCGACGACCCCAAACCAGTCCTGGCGCCGACGACGCCGGTGCGCGTCTCCAGCTGGACTCGGACCGCGCTCGGAGACCCGGACGACCCGGATGGCTTCCTCAACAGCCTGACCCAGCTGGTAGCCCAGGCCGATGTATTGCTGACCATCTCCGAGTCGCCGGCCAAGCCGCTCCCCGTGGCGGGCAGCTTCTTCGTGCCGGTCACCGCGGTGGAACCTGAACCCGGCCAGGCCCGCGACGCCATCATCGCCAGCACCTCGTCCTTCACCTTCGACGATCCATGGTGGTCCCAATTCGATGGCACGGCGCCGGAGCGCCTCTTCACGATGCGCCTCTCACAGCCCTATACCTACCGATTGCAGACGCTGGGCAACCTCGTCGGCGTCCTGATCATCGCGGCGAGCGCGGCCCTCGTGGTAGCAGTCATCGTCTCGGCCGTCATCGCCGACCGGCTGACGGTCCCCATCCGGCGGCTGACGCGAGCCTCGCGCGCCCTGGCTGAGGGCGACTTCACGTCCCGCGTCGAGGAGCGAGATGACGGTGCGCCGGAGGTCGCCGAGCTCGCCCATGCCTTCAACCGGATGGCCGAGCGACTCGAGGAGTCGGTCACCTTCATCCGACGTGACCGAGACCGGAGCCGCGACTTCCTGGCCGACGTCAGCCACGAGCTCCGAACGCCGATCGCCGCCCTGCGCACGTTCAACGAGCTGCTCCAGGAAGGAGCGGCCGAAGATGTCGGTACGCGTGACGAGTTCCTGGCCTCCAGCCAGCAGCAGATCGATCGCCTCGATTGGCTCTCGACGAACCTGCTCGAGCTGTCCAAGCTCGACTCCGGCCTCGTCGCTCTCGACCTGCGACCCGACGACCTGCGGGCGGTCGTCGAGAGCTCACTCGCCCAGGCGGAGCCGGCCGCACGACGGAAGGGCGTCGCGCTGCATGCCGATCTGCCGGAGGCGCCGGTCCGCCAGCGCCACGACCCTCAGCGCATCGGCCAGGTGCTCACGAACCTGATCGGCAATGCGCTCAAGTTCACGCCCCCAGGCGGCGCGGTGACCGTCGGTCTCGAGCCGGTGGACGACGGTGCGACGCTCATCGTGGCCGACTCAGGCGTGGGCATCGACGCCGACGAGCTCCCGCATGTCTTCGATCGCTTCTACCGCGGCACGCTGGCCAATAGGGAGCGGGGCACCGGCTCTGGCCTCGGCCTGTCGATCGTGCGCTCGGTGGTCGAGATGCACGGAGGGAGTGTCTCGATCGAGTCGACGCTCGGCGAGGGGACCCGCGTGACCGTCCACCTGCCGCGCGAGGTGACGGTATCTTCACCCACCTGAGGCCGGCGCTGAACCCGCGAGGGTCATGCTCTGGCTCCCGAGCCGTCAAAGGACGACTCGCGCGACCGACGGAGTCTTGAACCCCATGACTGATCCTCAGCAGCCACGCGAGCCGTCCGCGGCCCGGGCCACCGGCCCCGAGCCGACGCGTGACGCCTCCGACGCACTCGCCGCCCCGTCCTTCACCCCGCCGGCTGAGCCGAGCCGCCCGCAGTGGGCTGCGCCGCCGCCAGAGGCCACCACGCCCAGCAACTGGATGGAGCCCGTCCCGGCGTCCGCGCCGAACTCCACCGGCCGTGCCGAGCACGGACGTCGCGGCCCGACGATCGGCCCGCTGCTCGCGGTCGCGCTCGTCGCCGCCGTCATCACCTCGGCCGGCCAGCTGCTCGTCCTGCAAGCGGCCGGCCTCCTCGGGGCGGACGTCAGTCCGATCGCCGTCACCGGTCAGCAGGTCGGCCAGACGACCGTCGAGCTGGACGAGGAGTCAGCGGTCATCCGGGCCGCGGCGGCCGTCAGACCGGCCATCGTGACCATCACGAGCCGGTCGACGGGCCAGGTCGACACGAGCGCGGAGCCGAGCGCCGACGATCCCTTCTCGCTGCCCCAGACCGGCGTCGGCTCCGGGATCATCTACGACGCCGCGGGCTGGATCTTGACGAACCGCCATGTGGTGGCCGGCTCCGACGCCGTGACCGTCAAGCTCAACGATGGGCGCGAGTTCTCGGGCACCACCTATGGCATCGATACCCTGACCGACCTGGCGATCGTCAAGATCGAGGGCGCCGACCTGCCCGTGGCGCCGCTCGGTGACTCGACCAAGCTGGAGATCGGCCAGCTGACCATCGCCATCGGCAGCCCCCTGGGCAGCCAGTTCGCGAACAGCGTCACGACCGGCGTCGTGAGCGCGACCGGTCGCGCCATCATCGTCAACGACGAGGCGACCGGACAGCCGCGCCGGCTGCGCAACCTGATCCAGACGGATGCCGCCATCAACCCCGGCAACTCGGGCGGTGCGCTGGTCGACTCACTCGGCCAGGTCATCGGCGTCAACACGGCCGTGGCCGGCAGCGCACAGGGCATCGGCTTCGCCATCCCCATCGAGATCGCCAAGCCGCTGCTCGAGCAGGCCCTGGCCGGTGAACCCCTCACGCGCCCGTACATCGGCATCAGCTACCAGTCCGTCGACCCACAGGTCAAGCGCGAATCCAACCTGCCCATCGACTATGGGGCGTGGGTTTCGTCAACGACGGGCAGCGGCTCGGGCGTCACGTCAGGCGGCCCGGCCGAGAAGGCGGGCGTCGAGGACGACGACATCATCACCGCCATCGAGGGCCAGCGCATCGACATCGGCCACTCGCTCGAGGACGTCCTCGTGCGCTACCGGCCGGGTGACACCATCACGCTGACCGTCCTGCGGGATGGCGCGACGCTCGACGTCAAGGTCACCCTGGGCACCCGTCCGAGCGATCTCGAGTAGTCAGCCGCCGGGCGACGCGCCGCCCGGCTGAATCATGGGCCGACGCGGGCCTTCCCATCCGCTGAGGCACGACACGACCCGGTGTCCTCCCCTGGGCGCCGGGACGCGTTCCCCGGATCGGGGATCCACGAGGCGCCGTCCGCGACACGGCGCCTCGTGGTCATCGGGACCGAGGCGAGCGACGCCTTTGGCGATTGACGGTCGAGCGGGTGCGGCGGATCTCGACCTCGGCATGATCGAGCGTCCCGCTGACCGGCACGCGCAGCTTCCGGACCCGGACGACGACCTCCGTCACTGGGTGGGCGGCGAGGATCTCATGGGCGATGCCCTCGGCGATGGTCTCAAGAAGCCGGAAGTTGGTGGCCTCGACCAGGTCACGGCAGAGGTCGAAGACCTGGCCGTAGTCGACGGTCCTGGCCAGGTCGTCGTCGGTGCCGGCGGGTTGGAGGTCGAGATAGAGCTCGACGTCGACTTCGAACGGCTGCGGCGTCGCACGCTCCTCATCGGACACGCCATGGCGCCCGTCGAAGCGCATCCTGCTGAGCACGATCCGGTCGGTCATCAGGTGCTCGCCTCCGTCGGCCTGGCTGCGTGGCGAACGATGCCGTCGGCCATCCGGGCCGCTCGCAGGTTCTCCTCGACGTCGTGGACGCGGACGATATCCGCTCCGGCCGCGACACCGAGGGCCGTCACGGCCAGCGTCCCTTCGAGCCGCTCCGAGGCTGGCAGATCGAGCACTCGGCCGATGGTCGACTTCCGGCTCACTCCCAGCATGATCGGTCGTCCCAGCGATCGCAGGCTGGCCAGCTCGCGGAGGAGCGCCAGGTTCTGAGGGGCGGTCTTGCCGAAGCCGATGCCGGGATCCACGATGCACCGTTCCCACGGCACGCCCGCATCGAGTGCGCGATCGATGGCGCGCTGCAGGTCCGCGATGACCTCGGCCACCACGCTGCGGTAGCGGGCCTCCGCGCGGTCGTGCATCAGGACGATGGGGACGCCGTGTTCGGCGGCGACCCGGAAGAGCGCGTCGGACGAGTCGGTCACGGCGGCCACGTCGTTGAGCAGCGAAGCGCCGGCGGCCAGGGCGGCTTCGGCGACGGCGGCCCGCCTCGTGTCCACGCTGATGGGCAGGCCTGGTCGTGCGCGATGCACAGCGCTGATGCCCTCGAGGATGCGACGTCGCTCTTCGGCCTCGTCCACGGGCTGATGACCGGGCCTGGTCGACTCTCCGCCGATGTCGACGAGGTCGGCGCCGGCGTCGGCCATCGCGCCGGCCCGGGCGAGGATGGCCTCAGCCGCGGATGGCTGTGTCTCCGTACCGGCTGGATCGGAGGCGAGCAAGCCGTCGCCGCTGAAGGAGTCGGGCGTCGCGTTGACGATGCCCATCACGTAGGTCCGCTCGCCCCAGACGAAGGTCGCCCCGCCGATGACGAGCGTCGTGGGCGGCTCCGGGGCGATGCCGGAGGTGGCGGTCGGGGGCAGGCTCACGAAGGGCGTGGCGTCGGCCATCTCGCGCTGGTCATCCCTCTGCTCGTCGGTCCCGATCTGCGTGCTCGACTCACATCGTGTCATCGGCGTCGACGAGCCGCCCGCGGACCGCGCCGACGAGGTAGAGCGAGCCCGCCACGAGGAGCGGGCCGCCGTCCCTGCGGACCGAGGCGAGGGCCTCCTGGAGGGCCGCCTCGACCGTCTCCCGAGCCACGACCTCGTGCCCGGCGCGAACGTCAGCGGCCGCGCGCCAGGCCGCCGCCAGATCTGCGGCGGGCAGCGCACGCGGAGCGTCGATCCGCGTGGTGATGATACGCGCCCCTCGCAGGGCCTCCGACGCAGCCAGCGTTCCGACGATGCGGGCGACGTCCTTGTCGGCCATCAGCCCCAGCAGGAGCGTCGGCCGCCCAGGGGAGAGGCTGGCCCGTAGCTCGTCGATCGCCTCGACGAAGGCCTGCATCCCGGCGGGATTGTGGGCGCCGTCGAGGAGCAGGTCCGGCGCGTCCTGGTCGGCTCCCTCGACGGCGGCGGGCGCCGCTCGACCATCCGGTCCGATGGCGAGCAGTTCGAGGCGTCCCGGCCAGCGTGCCGCGGCGAGTCCGTCACGTGTCGCGGCGTGCGAGACATCGGCGATGCCCGCCATGCGCAGCGCGTCGATGATGGCAGCCGCGACGGCAGCATTGGCGGCCTGGTGGCGGCCGAGCAGGCGCAGGCGCACCTCGCCCACGGCATCGAGCTGGATCCGAAGTCCAGAGCGATCCATGCCGAGGATCGCGGCGGGCACGGCGATCGCCAACGGCACGCGGAGGCGAACCGCTCGGCGTTGGATCGGCGCCAACCCTTCCCCGCTGGCTCCCGTCACTGCGCGATCGCCACGCTTGATGATGGCCGCCTTCTCGCGTCCGATGGCGGCCAGACTGGACCCGAGGTACTCCACGTGGTCGAGGGCAACGTTGGTCACCGCGGCCACGCCGCCGTCCCAGACGTTCGTCGCGTCGAGCCGACCGCCCAGCCCGACCTCGACCACGGCGACGTCCACCTGGGCCCGCTCGAAGGCCAGGAATGCGGCCGCGGTCAGGACCTCGAACTCGGTCGGCGGGCCCTGTCGCGCCGCGATGCTGTCGCTGGCTGTCAGCGCAGCCCGCAACGTCGCGGCGAACTGGCTCGGCGCCATGAGGCGGCCGTCGATGACGATCCGCTCGCGGTACTCGACGAGGTGGGGCTTGGGCGTCTGGCCGACCCGCAGCCCACCGGCCGTGAGCGCGGCAGCGACCATGGCCTGGACGCTGCCCTTGCCGTTGGTCCCGCCGATGAGGACGCCGCGCAAGCCGGCCTCTGGGCTGCCGAGCTCACGCAGCAGCGCTCTCGTCCTGCCGAGCCCCAGCTTGACCCCGAAGCGGCCCCGAGCTTGGAGCGCCTCGATGACCTCGCCGAGCGCGTCCTCGCCGGGTGCCATGATCCGCGGCACGCCTTCAGCGGCGCGTCAGGTCGTCCTCGTAGAAGACACACTGGTTGAAACGCGGGGAGAGGCAGATGTCCGCCACGTAGCCTTGCTCGAGATGGACGCCGCCGCGCAACTGGCAGCGGCTGACCGTGGTGTCCTGGCGCATCAGTGCCTTGAGCAGGTGGGGTGCCTGGATGGGGATCGCGCCACGCAGGCCGGTCATGTAGAAGTGCGGGCAGACGTTGCGGCGGAGGTTCGGCAGGCCGAAGCCGTGTCGCTGGACCATGGGCATGGCGGTCGTGGTCCGCGCCGGCAGGAGACCGAGCGCGGCCGGAGTCGCGCGCGCGATCGGCCCAGGCGGTGGGGGCGGCGGGCGACGCCGACCCAGCTCTCGAGCAGGCAACGCCGAGGGCCGACGAGCCGCTGACTCCATCCCACCTCCCTCGATGTCTCAAGACCACGCTGGACGGCCACAGGGTACACCGGACCCTGAGTCGGAAGCGGCCGTGCGAGAATGACCGCCGCATGACCGCCAGCAAGCGTCCGCGCCGGGTGGACCACCGCGCCGCTACTGCACGTCGGCCGCAGCCGGCTGTCGCGCGACGATCGCCCGTCCAGGGTCGCTATGCGCCGCCCAGTGCCGAGCGACTGACTCGCTACCGCACGGTGGAGTCGGCCGGTGCGCTGCCCGGCGCGGCGCGCGCCATCCTCCTGGTCGCCGTGATCGCCCTGGCCGGCGCCTTCGCGCTGGTCTTGACGGGTGCCATCGGGTCGGCCGTGGCCGGGCTCGGCGGCTCCATCGGCGGCCTCCTCGGAGGCCTGACCGGCTCTCCGACCCCGGCCGCGACCGACGTCTCGGCACCGCAGGCTGCGCCGCGGCTGGAGGCGCCGGACGACCCCTATACGAGCAACGAGGCGTGGGACCTGCGAGGGCTGCTACCGAGCGGTGTCGCCGGCTCGCAGGAGCTCAAGCTCCGCGTCTTCGTGGGCGATGAGCAGGTGGACGAGGTACCAGTGCCGCCGACGACCGATTTCCTGGTCACGGCCGTGCCACTCGTCGAAGGCGAGAACGAGATCACAGCCGCGATCGTCGGCCCGGACGGCGACGGGCCACATTCGGCTCCCATCGTCATCATCCTCGACACCCAAGACCCCGGTCTGTCGATCAGCGCACCGAAGGACGAGGCGCGCGTCAAGGCGGCGATCCAGGTCGTCAACGTCAAGGGCAAGACCCAGCCGGGCGCGAGCGTTTCGGTCCGCAACGCCAATACCGGTGGTTCGGCGAGCGAGGATGCCAAGGCGGATGGGACATACGAGATCAAGATCGGCATCGCCGATGGCACGAATACCCTGACCGTGACCGCCACCGACCGGGCCGGCAACGAGTCGACCAAGACCATCTCGATCCTCCGCGGGAGCGGCAAGCTGACGGCCAGGGTCGGCGTCAGCCCGGGCCGTATCAAGGCCGCGAGGCTGCCCGAGCCGCTCGTCGTGCGAGCCACCGTGGCCGACGTCGGCGGCAAACGCGTACCGGGCGCGACCGTCACCTTCAGCCTCTCACCGCCGGGCCAACCGACCTCCACCTACACGACCGAGACGAACAGCAACGGCGTCGCCACGTGGCGGATCACGCTGCCGAAGGCCGGCACGATCAAGGGACCCGGGCTGGCCACGGCGAACGTCACGCTCAAGGACGGGCGCAAGATCTCGGCCTCGAACGCCTTCGAGGTCTACTAAAGCCCCGCTGCCGGACGAAGCCGTCGAATGCGCCGACGGTCAACCGCTACGGGGTGCCACCTCGAAGAGCTCGGCGCGGCTGACATCGCCCGCCGGCACCAACTGGCGCCGTTCTTCCCAGCAGGCCCGGACCTCGTCTGCTCGGACCGGGGGGAGGC
Source organism: uncultured Chloroflexia bacterium (assembly GCA_963837215.1). GTDB lineage: Bacteria > Chloroflexota > Limnocylindria > Limnocylindrales > CSP1-4 > CSP1-4. The sequence continues at coordinate 364,865 of CAWIML010000007.1, read as the reverse complement.
GCGGATCGGCGCCGCAGATGCCGAGAACGCCGGCGACGCCCCGCCGGAAGTGCGAGCAGGTCGAGCAGCTCGTTGAGGAACGCGAACAGACCCAGCACCGGGACGCCTCCGGTTGGGGCGTGCCGCAGTGCGGACAACGCCAGTTCGCCATGGCGCGGAGTGTAGCTGCCATCTCGGCTGCGTGCGCACTGATTCGCAAGCGTGGGGACGCTCGACGGTGACCCCCATCCCTAGATCAGACGTTCGGTCGCCCAGTTCGACCGTGCCCGATGGTGACAGAGCCGCGCTATGGCGGGCAGGTCGGCAGGCTGGCCGGGTCGTAGACGTCGAGGTCGATGCGGGAACCGGGCGGCTCCTCGCTGCCCGGATCCGGGCTCTGGTCTCCGACCGGCCAGGTCGTGTCGAAGCCCGGGGGCGCAGTGACCGTCCCGAGCGTGAACCCGTCGTCCTCGAGCTGCGACTGGGCGTCCGAGAATGGGAGGCAGCGATAGTCGCCCACGGTCAGGTCCGCCACCGGTGTCGAGGTCGGGGCCGGCGGCGGCGTCGCCGTCGGGGCTGCCGTCGGTGCCAGCGTCGGCTCTGGTCCGCTCGAGAGGATGTAGTCGATGGGTGTACCAGCGGCGACGATGGTCCCAGATCGCGGTACCTGGGAGACGATCAGGCCTTCGGCCACCGTGTCACTGAACTCCTCGGTCACCTCACCTGGCGTGAGCCCGTCTGTGAGCAGCAAGGCGATAGCCGCCTGTTCGGTCTGGCCGACGAGGTTGGGGACGGCGACGTCACCGGGCCCGGTGACGACCGTGACGGTGACCTGCCCGCCGAGGGGCAGCTCTTCGTCTGCGACGGGGTCCTGTGCTACGACCGTGCCGGGATCCTTCTCGGGATCCACGACGGGCTCGGGTGCGATGACCATCACGAGCCCGACACCCCTGATGGCCGTCTCGGCCTCGGTGACCGGCAGGTCGATGACGTTGGGCACGACCACCAGCTCGAACGAAGGGGACGGTGACGGACTCTCGTCGCCGCGCCCGCCACCGAAGCCGTCGAGCAGGAAGAAGACGGCGACCGCGGCCGCGATGAGGATGCCCATGCCCAGGATGGCGGCGCCCCACGTCCAGCGACTCGCGCCGTCGTCGTCATCGAACTCGTCGTCGTACGGATGGTCCGGAGGCGACCCCGACCGCCGGCGGCGGCGTGCCGATGATGGTCGGCTCGGCGAGACGGGCAGCCGCCGCGGCCGCGCCCAGCACGGCCGGCACCGCGATGCCCGAATGGAGGCCTGAGAGGAAGCGACCAAGCGCATCGGAGAACGCGCCGGCCGAGCCGAAGCGCTGGGCAGGGTCGCGGGCGAGCGCTCTGCGTACGATGCCATCGAGAGCCGGATTGACATCGACCCGGACAGAGGACGGCGCTGGCGGGTCCTCTGTCAGGCGAGCCATGGCCACCGCACCTGCGGTGTCGCCGCCCCAGACCGGCCGGCCCGTGAGCATCTCCGAGAGCACGAGGCCGAGCGCGTAGATGTCGGTGGCGGCCGTGACGTTCTCGCCTCGGGCCTGCTCCGGGCTCAGGTAGCGCACGCTGCCGAGCGTCTGGCCGGGCAGCGTGAGCTGCGCCTCGGAGAGTGCGCGGGCGATGCCGAAGTCCGCGACCTTGACCTGGCCGGCGACGCTGACCAGGATGTTCGATGGCTTCACGTCTCGGTGGACGATGCCCAATGCGTGCGCCGCCGCCAGGCCATCCGCGACCTGCATCGCGATGCGCGCCGCCGCCGCCGACGGCACGAAGCCCCGGTCCTTCAGGATCTCGCCCAGGTCCTGGCCGTCGACGTACTCCATGACGATGAAGGGGCCAGCCTCGTCCGTGCCGTAGTCGTAGACCTGCACGACGTTGGGGTGGGAGAGCGAGGCGGCTGAATTGGCCTCCTGGCGGAAGCGAGCGACGAATGCCTCATCGCGACCGTACTCCGGGCGCAGGATCTTGACGGCCACGTCGCGTTGGAGCTTGAGGTCGTGGCCGAGATAGATCGTGGCCATGCCGCCCTCGCCCAGGCGCTCCGTGAGGCGATAGCGGTCACCAAGGATCTGTCCGATCTGCGGCACGGGTTTCCTCGCGGCTCAGTGCAGGTCGAGACCGGCGAGGTAGCGCCGGAACTCGGGGCCGATCTCGGGTCGCTCGAGAGCGAGCTCGACCGAGGCTTGCAGCCAGCCCATGGTGGTGCCCGCATCGTAGCGCACGCCATCGAAGGCGTAGCCGTAGACCGACTGCTCCTGCATCAGCGCCTGGATGGCGTCGGTCAACTGGATCTCGCCGCCGGCACCGCGCGGCGTCTGCTCGAGCTTCTCGAAGATCTTGGGCGTCAGGACGTAGCGGCCGATGACCGCCAGGTCGCTCGGGGCGACGTCTGGCGACGGCTTCTCGACCAGGCCGCGCAGGGGATGGAGGTGCGGGTCGCCATGGTCGTCGCCGTCGGGATCGGGATCGATGACGCCATAGCGGCCCGTGTCCTCGTGCGGCACGCGCATGACGGCGACCGCCGAGGCATGGGTCTGGTGGTAGGCGTGGATGAGCTGCCCGATGACCGGCCGCTCGGAGACCACCACGTCGTCGGAGAGGATGACCGCGAATGGCTCATGGCCGACCAGCTCGCGAGCCATGAGGACCGCGTGGCCGAGCCCGAGTTGTTCCTTCTGGCGCACGTAGCTGACCTGCGCCAGGTCACTGATGTGGCGCACGCGGCGGAGCATCTCGATGTCTCCCCTGGACTCGAGCAGATGCTCCAGCTCGTACGAGGTATCGAAGTGATCCTCGATCGCCCGCTTCTGGCTGCTGGTCACGATGATGACCTGCTCGATGCCCGCGGCGACCGCTTCCTCGACCGCGTACTGGATGACCGGCTTGTCGACGAGCGGCAGCATCTCCTTCGGCTGCGCCTTGGTCGCGGGCAGGAAACGGGTGCCCCAGCCCGCAGCAGGGAAGACGGCTTTGCGGACGCGCATCGGACCTCGTGAGAGCGGGAGTGGCTGGCAGGGGCGGCGGCATGATGGGCCCCCGGCGGGCCGCAGTATAGCGTCGCCCTCCGACGCCACCCGCCTTAGCTTGTGTCGCCCTCCGTCAAGCGTACGGGCTCGGAGCGTCGGGGCCGCAGGACGATGTGCGTGAAGGGGACCCGGATCTCGCGGAAGACCTCGACCGAGACGAGGAAGCCGGCGAAGAGGAAGATCACGCCCACGAACTTGCCGAGCTGGAAGAACTCGGTGGAGTCGAAGCGGTTCAGGCTGTCGGTGATGCTGGGGATGAAGGCCCCGATGGCGATCAGGATGGTGGCCGGTACGCGGCTGTTGATGTGGCGCGAGCGGATGGCCTGCCAGGTGCCGGGCAACGAGGCCACGAAGTTGACCGTGATGGCGACCGGCGAGATGATCAGGTTGAACAGGAACTCGTCGAATCTCTGGTTGGGGTCGAGCGAGTAGGCCAGCACGCGGCGCTTGGGCATGAAGACGTAGGTCGAGAAGACCGCGCCCAGGATGAGCGCCAGGCCGCCAGTCACGTTCATGAACGGGGTCAAGAGCCGCAGGGTCCCGGGGAGGATGTCGGCGACGGGCATCTGTGTCGCGGGATCGAGCGCGTAGCCCGGCGGCGGCAGGGTCGTGCCGATCATCAGGACGATGCTCAGCGCGGTCGCCCCGACCACGGCCAGGGCCGCCATGCGCGGCCAGCGCTCGTTCTGGAAGTAGGTCTCGACACCACAGGCCAACGCCAGCACGCCGGCCGCGATGAAGTAGATGATGGCCGAGTTGCCGGCCTCGGGATAGTCGTACCGGCGCTGCGTCAGGAATGTGAACAGGCCCGCCAGCAGGAGCGACAGCGCAAAGCTGTAGCCGAAACGCGTGCGACCGAGCAGGTAGGCGGTCCCCAGCCCCAACCAGCCGGCCGTCCAGACGGCACCGGTCAGGTACCAGGTCCGGTAGAGCGCCTCGCCCCAGCCGTTGGCGACGCCCAGCGCCTCGCAGCCAGAGGCAAGCCCGAAGAAGAGCATGCCGACTGCCCAGATGAGCTGGAAGGGATGCCGACGCTCGCGCCACTGATCGAGGAGCGCGACCGAGAAGACGAGGGCCAGGATGGCCGTCGCCGCGGGGAGGAAGACCTCTGCCTGCATGCGCGGCCTACCGCCCCGGCGAGCGTGCGCGGATGACGACGTCTGGAGCGAGGGTCATGGGGCATCCCCGCCCTCGGCCAGGGTCGTTGCGAAGAGCACGACCAGGCCGTCGAGCAACTCGCCCGACCGCTCGTACAGCTCGCTCACCTCGGTCGCCGAGAGGCTCCGGCGCCGGCTGATCCGGGCGATCTCCGTCAGGAACGGACGCCGAGCGGCGATGAAGGCCTCGATCGCCTGGGCATCACGGACGGGTCGACGGGCGATCTGCCTGGCGAGGGCCATCGTGCCCTCGTGCGCCTCGACCTCCGCCACCGACCGGTCCTCGTCCGATGATGCATCGACGTAGCGCACCAGGGCATCGACCAGGTGCCGCCCGGCGTCGCGGAAGGCCGCTCGGTCGGCGTCGCTCGGAGCGATGGCACTGAACAGCTCGCCGGTCCCCCCGTCCGGGCCCTGGTAGCGACGCCGGTAGGCGGCCGCGATACGCTCGCTCGAGGCCGACAGGTCGACCTGGCGGTGCCGGCCGGCGGCGGCGCGACGCGCTGCCAGGCGGTCGAGGGACGCGCGAGAGAATCGCCGGTGCCCGCCCGGCGTGGTGAAGACGTCGACCCGACCGGCGTCCGCCCAGCGACGCAACGTGTCCGGATCGACCCCCAGGCGACGGCTGGCCGCGCCGACGGGGAGCCAGTCGGCGCCGTCGCGTGCCGGGCGCCGAACCATCGTCATCGGGGCAGACCCTCCAGATCCGACCGGGCAGATCCGCGCAAGGCGCAGCCATGAAATCTAGGTAAATCGCGGTATCAACGAGCCCGGCCTTCGGAGCATACGAGCACGGCCTCGAGCCTGTCAATCGGAGGCCGCCGGCCTCAGGCAGAAACGAACTCGTGCGCCTCGCGGTGCTCCCCGTCGCACAGGCCCCAGCGGACCGTCTCGCCGGGCAGCGGGATCGGCCGCATCAGCTCGCGCACGGTGGCCAGGCGGCAGGCGATATACCCGCGCGCACGGGCCCAGGTCCAGAAACACGAAGGATCAGCGTGGAACTGGTGTGGCCCAGGGTTGATGGCAACGGTCTCCGCCCAACTCGGCGGAGATTCGGCCGAGACGGCATCCATGATCGAGACCCGGAACGGCGTCACATCGATGGGCCGGCCACAGCCGGCGCAGACGATGGCATCGATCTCGCTGAAGACGGTCGGGATCCGGATCCCCATGATCTCGCCGCCGCGGAAGGTCTTGGCCATCGGCACGATCGTAGCATCAGGGTCATCGGGCGATGCGGATGGTGGCGTCCAGGGACGCGCCCATGCGGCCGGGCGACTCCGGGGAGCTGGTGCCCCCAACCGGATTCGAACCGGTGATCTCCACCTTGAAAGGGTGGCGTCCTAGGCCTCTAGACGATGGGGGCGCAACGGCGGGCCCGAGTATAACGAAGCGCTCCGACCGGGCCGACGACCGTCGTGCTGGCCTGGTCTCGGCGACCGGGCGGATCAGGAGCCCGAGGCCGATCCCCAGACCAGGGCCAGGACGAGGGCAGCAGCCATGCAGCCGGCGGCAGCCACGACGGCGGCGCCGCCGGCGAGGGCAGCCCAGAAGGCAAGCGCGGACCGACCGTCCCGTCCGGCCCGCACGATGGTCACCACGCAGGCGACCGCGACGGCGCCGAAGGTCAGGCCGAGGACCGCCAAGCCCGCAGCCAGGATCGGGATCTGGCTCGGAGTGCGGTTGATGAGGCCGTAGACGATCAGGACGCTCGATCCCACGACGGCGGCGACGACGACCGTGCGAAACGGCGTCAAGAGCCGGCGGCGCTGAGCCTGCCGCAGGAGGGGGGCTGCCGGTCGCGGACTTGGCGCCACGATCAATCCCGCGTTCGGTGGAAGACCGCCACCTTGTGCTCCAGGCGGGGTCGCGTCATCGTCGAGGCCACCTGCGAGCCGGTCTCGGGGAAGAGGGCCTCGAGCAACGGGCGCGCCGCGGCGATGGCAGGAAACGTCCAGAAACAGTGCAAGGTCCGGGTCCGGAACCCGCCAGTGGCCATCGGCCCGCGGCGGTCGGAGGCGGCCGTCAGGCGCGCCTCCCGGATGGGGTCGGCGAACAGCTGACGGACGTCGTCGCGCCCGTAATCTTCGACCAGGAGTAATCGTCCCTCTGGGCGCAGGACACGCTCGAGCTCGAGCGAGGGTGCGGGTCTCGCTCGCGGGCCCGAGCCCGAGGCCCGTCCAGCAACCGATGACCACGTCGGCTGAGCCGGCCGGCAGGCGATCGGGGTCGAGATCGTCGAGGGCGCGGACGCGAGCGCCCATCGACTCGAGTTCCGCCTGGCGGCGGCCTCCGTCCACGTCGAGGAGCACGACGTCGCGCGCGGCGATCGGGCCGAGCGCTCCGAAGGCACTGCCGACCTTGCCTTCGAGGTCGAAGACCTGGGCCAGGGCGTTCGTCAGGACGGGATCTGCAGGGGCGATGGGGAGGTCCACGGCCGCCGGAGTATAGCGAGGCCTCAGCGTCATCCCGGGCATGGACGAGCGATCGGTGGCTGTCTCGCTTCTGGACAGGCCGACCGGTCACGTCGGCACGGGACCATGGTCCTATCGACGGTCACGGGCCCCATCTCCAGACTGGCCAGCAAGTGGTAACAACACGCAATCCAGGGGACGCGAGGGCATGAATTGGTCCGCCTCGGGGGGCGGGCATGACGACTGGATCGGCATCGAGGATGCGGCCGCCTACCTGGCCATCCCGGTGCGGACCCTGTATCGGCTCGCCCAGCGCGGCCAGGTCCCGGCCTCGAAGGTCGGCCGGACCTGGCGTTTCAAGCGCACCATCCTCGATGAGCACCTCGCGGCCACGACCTACCGTCCGGTCGGGGCGGCATCGTCCGACGCGCGGTCCGGTCGCGACGGGGCTCCGGCACCCGACCTGGTCGGAGAGCTGACGGATCTCGCAGATCTCTCGGCCGAGCTCGCCGGCCTGCTCGACGCCGGCGCCATCAGGGCCCTCGTCACCCGACGACTGAACACGGTCATGGACGCCGACGTGGTCATGCTCTTCGACCTGCAGCGGCGTGAGGCACGCCGCGTGCTCGTGCCCCTGGCGACGGCGGGCGACCTTCGGCTGCCGCCCGACTTCGTGATCCCCGCGGAAGGCGTCACGCGCCTCGACCGGGTCCTCGTCGATCGCCGACCGATGATCATCGATGACCTGCCGCGTGACCTCGAGCTCGGAGAATCGATCGTCCCCACGCATGGCGTGCGTTCCGTCGTCCTCGTCCCGATCTCGGGCGAGGAGGGCGTGACCGGCATGCTCGTCGTCGCCTCGCTCCGCCCGCGCCGCTTCTCCAACCTCGAGGTCGACCGCGTGATGGCGATCGCGGGGCAGACCGGGACGGCCCTCACGAACGCCCGACTGCTGGCCACCAGCCGGCGCTGGAGCGAGCACCTCGAGGGCATCGAGGCGCTCTCGCGTCAGCTCAACCGATCGCGGGACGTCCTCGGCGTAGGCGAGACCGTGGCCGAGAAGATCGGCGAGATCATCGACTACGACGGCCTGCGGTTCTACGTCCTGCAGCCTGACGGCGATACGCTCGAGGCGATCGCGCTCCGGGCACGGGTCGACTACTACGCGAGCGAGACACCGGAGCTCGTGGTGCTGCGGCTGGGCGAAGGGTTGGGTGGCACGATCGCCGTCGCCGGCACGGCTGAGATCGTGCCGGACGTGCTGGCCGACCCGCGCATGCAGGACATCGCGGGCACCGATGAGATCGACGAGTCGATGATCGTGGTGCCCCTGATCTTCGAGGCGCGCGTGCTCGGGGTCATCGAGCTCTCACGCCTCGGCTGCGACGCCTTCGAGCCCGACGACCTGCGCCTCATGCAGATCCTCGGCGCCCAGGCAGCCGTGGCCCTCGAGAACGCGGCCCGCCATGAAGAGTTGGAGAGGCGCAGCCTGCGGCTGGAGCACCAGCTCGAGAGCGAGCGACTCCTGCTCGGCGTCACCGAGCGGCTGCTCCAGACGCGCGAGGTCGATGCCACCTTCGAGGCCATCGCCGAGACCCTCGAGACGGTCGTGCCCTACGACACGTTGACCATCTACCGCGTGGACGAGGCGGCCGGCCTGCTCGTCCCTGTCCTCGCCCGCGACCAGTTCGCGGAGGAGATCCTCAAGGCACGGCTGCCACTCGGCGCCGGCATCACCGGTTCGGTGGTCCAGAGTGGGGAGGCCGAGTGCATCAATGACGCCGGTCGCGACCCGCGCGTGGTCAACGTGCCCGGGACGCCTGACGACGACTACGAATCGATCATCGTCGCGCCGCTCCACGGACCCAACGGGGTGATGGGCGCGCTCAACCTGTACCGCATCGGGCGGGACTTCGAGGCGGGCGAGCTGGACCTGGCCCGGCTGTATGCCAATCATGCCGCCATCGCGCTCGACAATGCCGCCCTGTACCAGCAGCTGCGCGAAGCGGCCCGACACGACCCGCTGACGGGCCTCCTCCATCATGGCGTCTTCCAGGACGAGCTCAGCGAGCGCGTGGCCGCCGGCCCGGTGGCGGTCCTGATGATCGACCTCGATGACTTCCGCTCGTACAACAACCAGTTCGGCCACCAGGCGGGCGACCGGCTGCTGCGGCGCATCGCCGATGGGTTGCGACGCAGTGTCCGGACGGGCGATCTCGTGTGCCGGTACGGGGGCGACGAGTTCGCCCTCATCCTGCCGGGTACGGACGAAGCCGGCGCCAGCGCGGTGGCGCGCAAGGTCCTGCGCCGTTTCGCGGAGCTCCGCTCGGGCGACCGCGGCCTGCGCGTCGGCGCCAGCATCGGCACCGCCGCATTTCCACAGGACGCCAAGGATGCGCGTGACCTGGTCTCGATCGCCGACACGGCCCTCTTCGTGGCCAAGCACTTCGGCAAGGGCCGGGCGGTCTCGGCCGGTGACTTGCCGACGAACGTGCGCGAGATGCGCACGCGCCTCGAGGAGGTCGTCCGCGACGCGCAGCTGCGGCGAGAGCGAGAACCGGATGCCGCTGTCGATCTCGTCGCGCTCGTTCGCCCGCTCCATGAGCTGCTCCGCCCACAGGCACCGACGCTGGCCCGCCAGAACGCCGAGATCTCCGAGCTCTGCCGTCGATTCGGGCCGGCGTTCGGCCTGACGGCCGAGTCCTGCGACGCCGTCGTGGCAGCCGCCCTGATCATCGATATCGGCCGCCTCGCCGCGATCTCGGGCGCGGAAGCGACCGGCGGCGCCATGACTGCCTCCCACCCGGTCATCGGTGCCAGCCTGCTCGAGCCATATCGCGAGCTCGACGCAGTCACCGACATCGTGCGCCATCACCACGAGCGCTGGGATGGCGGCGGGTATCCCGACGGCCTGCGCGGCGAGTCGATCTCGCCCGGCGCACGCCTCTATGCCGCCGTCGATCGCTACCACTGGCTGGTGAAGGGCGAGCGGCGTGCTGCACGGCTGTCTCCGAGCGAGGCCGTGGCCCAGCTCGAGCGCGAGGCTGGTGGCGCCCTGGCTCCCGACGCCGTGGAGGCCCTGGCTCGGATGCTCGCGCAGGAAGCCGCCGCCTGACCCTGGCGCGCGGCGGACCCGCGGTGGGCTCGGCGGACGCGCGCGAGGTGCCACAGACCCTCGGTAGGCTCGGGAGACCGGGCTGGGCGCAGCCGTCCTGCGGCGCGGGCGGCGGTACCATCGGTGGCGATGCTCGAGACGTTCCGATCCATGCCCAGCGGCGTGCGCATCTTCATGGCCTACGCCTTCGTGGTCCTCGCCTTCGTGGGCCTGACGCTGCCGCTGGTCGTCGATGAGGCCGTCGAAGCCCCGGTGACGGGCACCGGCATCCTCTGGATGCTCCTGCTCGCCTACCTCATCTTCACCATGACCCTCGTGCTCCAACGCAAGCAGGCCGCCTACGTCCTGTCGCTGGGCCTGGCCAGCCTGACGATCCCGCTCATCGGCGTGCTGGGCCTCTATGCCGGGCTGCCGGGTGCCATCTTCGCCCTGGTCCTGGCCCTCATCCTCTTCCGCGCCCTGCGTCGCCCGGCCTCGCGAAGCTGGTTCACCGAGCCCTAGCCGCAGGCGGCCGGCGGCTCCGGCCCTGGCCGGGTCGACGAATCAACAGCCTGTCGTCGTGGCCCGGCCGCGCCGCGTGGCGCGTCTGCGGTACCCTGTGCGCCGTCCCATCCGACCACTCGCCCTGGCGCGCGACCATCCGCGGTTCGCGACCGTCCGGTCGCTTCATGAGGTTCCCCGACCACCGTGGCCAAACCGACCCGCCGAGAGCGCGATCGTCGCTCCACCGAGGCCGCCCAGGCTTCGTCCTCGCTCAGCCCAGCCGGGACCCGCCGCGCTGGGCGACGTACCCGGCGCGTGACCCAGGACCAGCGTGGCTTCCTCGACCGATATGGCGGCCTGCTGCTGCTGGCATTCACCGTCCTCGGCGTGGCCGCGCTGCTGGCGGTCTTCGTGCAATCGTCCACGACGACGACGTACGCCTGCGACAGCCTGCTGACGCCGGGCCCCGTCGAGTCGGCCCCGAGCGCTGCGACTTCACCCACGCCCGACCCGGCGAGCCCCGGTCCGACCCTTGCGCCCGGCGCCAGCGCGACGCCAGAGCCGACTCCAGCGCCGGCCCCGACCGCGCGCCTTGGCTTCCCGGTCTCCGACTTGGGCAGGGCGCACGTGCGGGACACGGGTCAGGTCATCGATTATGCCTACTGTCCGCCGGCCTCGGGCCAGCATTGGTCGATCGCGGGAGAGGCCCCGGTGCCGCGCGACTTCTACCGACCGGAAGAGGTGGTCGAGCCCCAGCAATGGATCCATAACCTCGAGCACGGCTTCGTGATGGCGCTCTACAGCTGCGGTGAGGATGGCCAGAGCTGCCCGACGGAGGCGGAGTTCGTCGAGCTGCGGAAGGTCTTCGACGAGACGCCGACGACCGATGGCGCGGTGGCCTGCGGTGTGCCGAACAAGGTCGTCGTGGCCCGCTTCGATGACATCTCGACGAAGTTCGCCTATGTCTCGTGGGATCGCGCGCTGCTCGTTGACGAGGTCGACGCGCAGCAGGGCATCACCTTCGCCGAGCAATGGACCGATCCGCCGTCCGCGCCCGAACGCGGCCTCTGCTTCCGCTGATCGAGCGCGCCCGTGACGACCCCTCTTCCTCGCGGCTGACGATGGCCGAGGGCGTGCTGGCGAGTGGGGTCGAGCCGGCAGCACTGCCGCGCACGATGCGCGCCCTGGTCAAATCCTCCGCGGCGCCGGGCGTCGACCTGCTCGAGGCCCCCGTTCCCGAGCCTGGGCCCGGCGAGATCCTCGTCCGCGTGCTGGCCGCCAGCGTCTGCGGCACGGACGTGCACATCGAGCGCTGGGACGCATGGGCACAGGAGCACGTCCGCCCGCCCGATGATCTTCGGTCACGAGATGGCCGGCGTCGTCGTCGCCCATGGGCCGGGCACCGGACGCATCGCGCTCGGCGAGCTCGTCGCCGCCGAGACGCACCTCGTCGACTGGACGTGCTACCAGTGCCGGACGGGACGCGCCCACGTCTGCCAGAACCTGCGCATCCTCGGCGTCCACGCACCGGGCACCTTCGCCGAGTACGCCAAGATCCCGGAGACCAACGCCTGGGTCAGTGAGGGCCTGGCGCCCGAGGTCGCCGCCCTCCAGGAGCCGATGGGCAACGCCGTCCATGCCGCCTTCGTCGAGGAGATCGCCGGTCAGAGCGTCGTTGTCACCGGCTGCGGGCCGATCGGCCTGATGGCGGTGGCCATCGCGCGGATCGCCGGCGCCCGTCACGTCTTCGCCACGGACCTCAAGCCCGAGCGCCTCGAGATGGCGCGCCGCATGGGTGCGACGAGGTCATCGACGCGCGAGACGACGTCGCCGCGCGTCTCCGCGCGGAGACCGACGGCGATGGGGTGGACGTCGTCCTCGAGATGTCCGGCGCGGAGGCCGCGCTCCACCAGGGTCTCGCTGCGCTGACCAACGGCGGCCGGATCTCGCTGCTCGGGACGCACGCTCGTCCGGCCACCCTCGCACCTCTCGGAGGAGGTCATCTTCAAGGGCATCCGCGTCTACGGCATCACCGGCCGGCGCCTGTTCGAGACCTGGTACCGGACGACGGCGCTGCTCGAGGAGGGCCTCGACCTCTCGCCCGATCATCACCCACCGGCTGCCGCTGGCCGACTATCGGCAGGCCTTCGACCTGGTGGCTGCCGGGCATGCCGGCAAGATCGTGCTGTTGCCGCAGGAGGGCTGACTCGGTGGCCGAACGATCCGATCCCCTGGCCTACCTGGGCGCCGAGATCGAGGAGCTGCAAGGCCCAGTCGCTCTACCGGCCGCTGCGCATCATGTCCGGCCCACAGGCGCCCCGCACGACGATCGACGGGCGCCCGGTCATCAGCCTCTCGTCGAACAACTACCTCGGCCTGGCCACCCATCCCCACCTCGTCGAGGCAGCGCTCGACGGCAGTGCGCGACCTGGGCGTCGGCACCGGCGCGGTGCGCACCATCGCCGGCGACCATGGAGCTGCATCGAGGAGCTGGAGCGGCGCCTGGCCGACTTCAAGCACGTCGAGGCGGTGCTCACCTTCCAGTCGGGCCTCACCGCCAACAGCGGGACGTCATCCCGGCCATCACCACCGACCGCGACCTGATCGTCAGCGACGAGCTCAACCACGCCTCGATCATCGACGGCGTGCGGCTCTCGAAGGCCTCGCGCGCCGTCTTCCCGCATCGCGACGTCGACGGGCTGGAGAAGGTCCTGCGCGAGGCGCGCGCCAGCGGCGGCCCGAACGGCGCCTACCGAGCACATCCTGGTCATCACCGACGGCGTCTTCTCGATGGACGGCGACATCGCGCCGCTGCCGGGCATCTGCGACGTTGCCGACCGCTACGAGGCCGCGGTCATGGTCGACGACGCCCATGCCTCGGGCGTGCTCGGCCGCAACGGGCGCGGCACGGTCGACCACTTCGACCTCCACGGTCGCGTCGACATCCAGGTCGGCACGCTCTCCAAGGCGGTCGGCGTGATGGGCGGCTACGTCGCCGGCCGGCAGCACCTGCAAGGACTACCTCACCCAGCGCTGCCGGCCGTTCCTCTTCTCGACGTCGCAGCCCACCGGCCGTCGCGGCCGCCTGCATCGCCGCGATCGATGTCCTGGAGGCACGAACCGGAGCGCATCGAGCGGCTCTGGGACGAACACGCGCTTCTTCAAGGCCGGCCTGGCCGCCCTGGGCTTCGACACCGGCGTCTCGGAGACGCCGATCACGCCGGTCATGGCCGGCGACTTCGGAGAACGCCGGCAGGCTCAGCCAGCGGCTGTTCGAGCTCGGGCGTCTTCGCCACAGCGGTCGTCTTCCCGACGGTCGCCCTGGACAAGGCACGCGTCCGCACGATCGTGACCAGCGAGCACTCGTCGCGACGACCTGCAGACCTGCCTCGACGCGTTCGCCAGCGCGGGCCGGGAGCTGCGGCTCATCTGATGCCAGCCACCGCTGGGTCTGCCTCGACGTCGGCGAGACGCTCATCGACGAGACGCGCGTCTGGTCGACGTGGGCGGACGTGCTGGGCGTCCCGCGGCTGACCTTCATGGCCGCCCTCGGCGCGGCGATCGCGCGCGGCCGGCGACTACGGCCACGTCTTCGACATCGTTGGGCGGCCGGACTGGCGCCAGCATCTCGAGCACGTCGAGCGTCGCTACGGCGGCTTTCGCGGTGAGGACCTCTACCCCGACGCGCTGCCGGCCATGGCGGCCTTGCGCGACGTGGCTATCCGGCTGGCCGTCGTCGCCAACCAGCCCGCCACGCGAACCGCGGAGCTGCGGGCTCTCGGCGTCGACGCCGAGGTCATGGCCATGAGCGATGAGCTGGGCGTCGCACAAACCGGACGCCGCCTTCTTCGAGCGAACGCTGGAGCTGCTGGGCTCGCCGGACCCGGCTGACGTTGCCTACGTCGGCGACCGCATCGACAACGACGTCCGACCCGCGGCGGCGGCCGGCATGCGGGCCGTCTGGCTCCGACGCGGACCGTGGGGCGTCATCCCCACCGACGCGCCGGCCGAGGCGGCCCTGGTGGTCTCGAGCCTGTCCGAGCTGGTCGACCGGATCGACGCGTGCTGGCTCACCGAGGCGGGCGCCGGACGCTCCGGACTGTCGCCAAGCTGACAGCCGGCATGTCGTACGCTGACCGGCACGATGCCTGAGCTGCGCCTGACGGTGGTCGGTCCCGGGCCTGCCTACACGCGTCGCCGCGGACGCACGTCATCGTGCTATGTCGTCGAGGGCGGCGGCACGAGGGTCGTGCTCGACATCGGACACGGGTCGTTCGCCTCGCTCGGCGCGCGATGGGATCCGCGGACGATCGATGGCATCTTCATCAGCCACCTTCACCCCGACCACCACATCGACCTCGTCCCGATGCGGCACTACCTGAAGTACGCCCAGGCGGCGGAGGGACGGGTGCCGCTCATCGCCCCAGCCGGCATCCGGGAGCGGTACGACGTCCTCAACGGCGTCGGGGGCTTCCTCGACCCGCTGCCAGGCCCGGAGTTGACCGAGGGCGTCCGACGCGTCGGGTCGCTGACCATCGAGGCGCGGCGCGTGACCCACACCGACGACTCGTACGCCTTCCGCGTCGCGCTCGAAGGCGATGGCCCCGGCCTCGTCTATTCCGGCGACTGCGGGCGCCCCGAGGACCTGTCGGCGCTCGTGCGACCGGGCGACACGCTGCTCTCGGAAGCCGCCTGGGGGGCTACCGAGCCGGTCGAGGCGGCCTGGCACTTGACCGGCGCGCAGGCCGCCGACGTCGCCCGCGCCGGCGGCGTCCGACGCTTGATCCTGACCCACGTCCTCGACGAGGGACGCCCTCAGGCCACGCTTCGCATCGCGCGGCGAGCGTTCGATGGCCAGTCGGACCTGGCTGCGCCAGGCATGGAGGTCGTGGTCAGCGACTGAGCGTCGAGAACGACCTGCCCGGAACCCATCGGACGACGGGCGTGGGTCGAGCCACGCCCGGCGTCACGCGGAGCCGACGGAACCTACTCGCGCTTGCGGCTGGAGGCCGGGCTCAGGATCACCAAGCCCATGGCGCCCACGGCCAGGAGGACGAGCAAGAGCGCCAGGGGACCGCCGCCGCTCTGGCCGCGACCGTCAGCCGTCGACGTGCTGGGAAGTGATGGCGGCGGCGTGCCGGCGGCCGGGGCTTCACTGCCGGTACCTGGCAGCGTCGGCGTCGCGGCGCCCTCGCTTGGCGTCGGGCTGGGACTCGGCGTCACCGCGCCCTCGCTCGGCGTTGGGCTGGGGCTCGGCTGGGCGATGGGCTGGGGCTCGGCGTCGGACTTGGACTGGGCGTCGATTGTGACTCGGCGCACTGGAGGGAGTTGGCACGGCCACCCGTCCAATCCTCCGCCGAGCCCGGCGTGGCGAAGAGTGCGAGGACCCCACCCGCTGTCGCCGTGAACGGCGAGGTGATGGTCAACGACCATGGTTACGTGCCGGTGGTCTTGCCCGAGATGTCGATCTTGACCTCGTTGTCTTCGACGTTCCCGATCGGGTTCGCGTTGGAGCCGTTGTTCGGCGTCAGATAGAGGATCAGGAATGCGCCCTGCGGCGCAGCGCCCCGGACCGTCAGGTCGAAGGTGCCGTTGAGGCTCCCGACTGCGTCGCCCGAGCATGAGATCGTCGCATCAGTGTTGATGGCATACGACGCCCCCATCGGGTTGGACTGGTGCCCAGAGTTGGGCAGGAAATCTGGGCTGCCCGGCCCCGCGGCCGCTGCAACGAGCGAAAGCCCCCCGAGCAGGGCGTAACCGGCCGTCGTCGCCGCGATCAGCAGCGCCGTGCGGGGGCCCAAGCGGGAACGTGGGGCGGTCGCTGACCCCAGAACGGTGCGCACGATCATGGCACTGGTCCCCGAGACTGATGAGTGCGTGGCCGCGGTCTACACCCGCGACGGCCCAGGAACTGGCGTACCGCTAGTTTCCGGTCATCGGACCGGTACTCGTCTAGTACTTTCGGGACCGAATCCGAGTCTGCACCGGTGCGGCGGTGCCACGAACGAGGGCGCGGGCCTCATCGGCCCGCGCCCCTCGCAGATGACTTGGGTCTGCCGGGTCAGGCCCGGCGATCGATCAGCGTGAGCGCTTGGATAGCGGGTCGAGGACGACCAGGCCGGCTGCGCCAGCAGCAAGGAGGACCAGGAGCAGCGCGATCGGTGAGTCTCCATTCCCTTCGGTCGGGTCGGTCGACGTGGTCGGCAGGGTCGGTGTTGCCGCGGCCGGGTCTTCGGAGCCGGTCACGGGCAGCGTCGGCGTCGGTCCTGGTTCAGTGGGGGTTGCCTGGGGCTCGGTGGGTGTCGGCTGGGGCTCGGTGGGTGTCGGCTGGGGCTCGGTGGGTGTCGGCTGGGCATCAGTCGGCGTTGGCTCTTCGATGCACGCCCCGAGGTAGTCGAGCTCGTGGCCGGCTTCGGTGGTGCCGTCCTCGGTGAAGTGGCCCTGCGGGAAGCCGCCCTCGTTGGCCGGAACCTCGAGGGTCACGAAGTGAGTGGTGCCGGCCTGCCCGGCGGCGTGACAGACGAGGACCTTGTCCGCTGCCGAGGCAGCCGGGACGATCAGAGCGGAAAGGACAAGCGCGCTGGACGCCAGGATGGCCAGGCGACGCGCAAGCCTGGACTTCGAGATCCCCGGGTCCCCGGGGGGAACAGAACCGTTCATCGATGTGACTCCCGAGATGATGCATTCCGAGGGATGAGTCCACGGCCGTCGCGGCAGGCGGCGGAGCCGTAGTGTGCGCGGCTGCACAGGACTCGTCTAGTACCTTCGGACGGTAATTTCAAACGAGCAGTCGCCCTAACCGCACAAGACCGCACAACGGCCGTCAAGTCCTGTCGACAGCCGGCACCACGCCTCCCATGACCTCACCCGTACCATCGGCTCTCGCCCGTGCCTGAGCATCACCAGGAATCGGTGAAGGCGAGCCAGATGGCTCGCCTTCACCCGGGTCTCGGGAACCCCAGGGTTGGGTGGGCACCCGACCGTCGGTGCCCGCGCGGAGTGGTCAGAGGCGCCGGTCCACGCCTCTTGCGCTACCGCTCGTTGCGATCTCGCATCCGACGGCGGGCCGGGGCCGGAGCCAGGAGGCCGATGCCGCCAAGGATGCCGACAGCGAGGAGGAGGATCAGCGCCAGGCCGGAGCCGCCGCTGGTGCCGCCGCCGGTGCCGGACATGTCCGTGCTTGGCAGGGTGGGGGTCGGGGAGGCGATGCTCGGCGGCGGGTTCACGCCGACCGTGGCATCGTCGTCGTCGGGCGGTGTCTCGTCGGAGACGATGGTCGCCACATTGCGGATGGGTTGAAGCTGGTCATCGGCCGTCGCGAGGACGGTGACCTGGTACGTCACGCTGCCGCTCTCGGTCAACGTGCCCAGGTTCCAGGTGATCGTGCCGCCGAAGCCGTCGGCGTCGCCGCCGACGAGGATGCCGCCGTCGGACGCGCTGGCAGGCACGTACTTCAGGCCGGGCTTGACGGGGTCGGTGATGACGGCGTCCGTGACTGGACCATCCGTCAGGGTGTAGGTCAGGGTGTAGGTGAGCGTGTCGCCGATCTTGGCCAGCGGGCCAAGGGTAGGATCGCTGCCGCCCGTGTTGCCGGCCGTCAGATCCTTGAGGATCGTCAGCGCCGGGACGCGGATGGTGACGTCGTCCTCGTCGCAGCTTTCGAGTTCCGCGACGCAGACCACGGCGACGTTCTTCTGCGGGCCATTGGGGGCATCCGCATCGATGGTCACGTCGTATTCCAGGACGGCGACGCCGTCGAGGCTGTCGAACATCCAGGTGATGGTGGCCACGCCCTCGACGATGTTCGTGGCCGCAGGCGTAGAGGTCGCCGAGCCGTCGACGAGCGTCTGGCCCGTCGGCAGCGTGTCGGTGATCACGGCATCGGTGAATGGACCGTCCGTGACCGTGACCGTGATGGTGTAGTGGACTTCCTGGCCGCGACCGACCACGAGGTCCTCTTCACTGACCTCCTTGAGGATGTTCAGTCCTGGGACACGGACGACGTCGTCGGCCGGGTCGCACGACACTTCGAAGCCATTGAAGGCCGGCACACAGGCCTCAGCCTCGTTCTCGAGCAGGCCGCTCTCGGCGACGACCGTCACCTGGTAGGTGAGGTCCTTCTCGCCGTCGGCGACGTTGACCAGGTTCCAGGTGATGGTGCCGCCATTGCCCGAACCGTCGGCGCCACTCAGGGTGCCGCCGTCGCTGGCGCTGGCCGCCACGTACTTGACGCCGGCAGGCAGGTCGTCGGTGACGACAAGGTCCGTCGGGCCGTCCGAGACGGTCAGGGTCAGGGTGTACGTCACGACCTGGCCGGGGAAGACGAGATCGTCCACGTCATCCTCGTCCTTGTCGATCAACACCGCCGGGTGGCGGAGGTGGACGTCAGCGTCATCGGTCTCGTCGACGCGGTCGCCGAGGACTGGTTGGCCGCTGGCGGTGGCGACGTTGTGCACGTCGGCGCCGTCCGCGGCGATGGTCAGCGTCGTGGAGCACTGGAAGATCCAGCTCTCACCGGGCACGAGCTTGCCGTCGGCGACCGTGTCCCCGGAGACGAAGGTGACCGGTGAGCAGAGGTCGTCGCTGACCTGGACAGCCGTCAGGCCGTCGGGGTCGAGCGTCGTGACGACGTACTTGTAGACGACCGTCGAGCCGTCAAGGGTGGTGTAGATGGCGCCATCAAGTGCCTGCGACTCGAGCGTCGCACCGGCCGTCTTGACGATATCGATGTCGGGGTTGACGACGTGGACGGTACCGGCCTCGTCCTCGTTGGCCGCCGGTGCGGGAGCGCCGAGCGAGTCGGTGCCGACGCCGAGGCCGTTCCAGACGACATCAGCGGTGGCGCCGGTCACGGTGCACGTGAAGTCGACCGCCTCCCCCGCGGCGAGCGAGCCGCTGAAGGCGCCGCCGCCCACCTTGGTCGCAGAGGCGATCCAATCCGGGCAGTCGCTGGTGCCGTCGAGGTTGATGACGTCGACGCCGATCAGGGTGTCGTCGCCGGTATTGGTCTCACGGACGGTGATGACGGTCGTCCCGCCCTCGAGGATGGGATCCGGGACCTCGCTGACGAGCGTCAGCGTCGTCGCCGGCTTGATGACCACGATGGCACCTTCCTGATGCTCGCCCGCCGAAGGGGCCGGCGTGTTCAGGGAGTCGGTGCCCTTGCCGTCCGCGCTCCAGGTCACGTCGGTGCCGTCGGCCGGGGCGTTGAACGAGCAGGTGAAGTCGACCGACTCGCCAGCGCCGAGGGCGCCGATGAAGAGCCGCCGCCGTTCTTGTTGGCGGCCGCGGTCCAGGTGGCGCAGGCGCCACCGCCGTCCACGTGGACGCCGCTCAGCGCGTCGTCACCCGTGTTGGCCTCGGTCACGACGATCGTGACCGCGTCGCCAGCGTGGACCTTGGCAGGCGCATTCGTCTTGATGGACAGGGCGGTGGCCGGCCGGATGACCTCGATGTCGCCGCTCCGGCGCTCGTTGGCGTCGGGTGCGGCAGCGTCGAGGCTGTCGAGACCCGTGCCCAGCGCGCTCCAGTGGACATCGGTGCCGTCTGCCGGCGCCGTGAAGGTGCAGCTGAAGTTGACCGAGGCACCGGCGGCGAGCGTGCCGCTGAAGCCGCCGGCCGGGGTCCATGTGGAGCAGATGCCGCCCTCGCTGACGACGCTCACGCCGTGCAGCGGGCCGTCACCCGTGTTCTTCTCGTTGACGGTGATGGTCACGCTGTCGCCGGCGTGGACCGTGGCCGGGACCGTGCCGACGAGCGTCAGCTCGGTGGCCGGCTTGACGATGTCCACGGTCCCTTCGACGTGCTCGCCCGCAGCCGGGACCGGGTGGTTCAAGGCGTCGGTGCCGTGGCCGTCAGCAGACCAGGCGAAGTCGTTGGCCGGAGCATTGAAGGAGCAGCTGAAGTCGACCGACTCGTTCGGCGCGAGGTCGCCATCGAAGCCGGCGGCTGTCCAGAGTGCGCACGAGTTGATGCCCGTCACGGTGACGGCGCTGATCGTCCCCTCGCCGCTGTTCTTCTCCGTCACCACGATGGTGATCGGGTCGCCGGCGTGGACGGCCGCGGGTGGCGGCGTCTTGACGGTCAGCGTCGTGGCGGGCATCAGGACGTCATACGAACCGCTCTCGTCCTCGTTCGCGGAGGGGGCGGGGTCGCCCTTCTCGTCGGTCCCGTGGCCGAGTGCACTCCACGTGAAGTCGTTGTCGGCGGGCGCAGCGAATGAGCAGGTGAAGTCCACCGACTCACCGGGGTTGAGGGTGCCATTGAACGCCTCGCCAGCGTCCGGCGCGTTCTTGTTGGCCTGGGGCGTCCAGTCGTCGCACGAATCCTCGCCCGTGACATGGACGTTGGTCAGGATCGACTCACCCGTGTTGGTCTCACGGACGCGCAGGTTGATCGTGTCGCCGACGGCCACGAAGCTCCCGTCGAGCGGGCTCGCCGGTCGGGGAGTGAGCGTCGTCGCCGCGACCTTGGGCGGGTCGACGAAGACGTATCGGACGGTGTCGTTGTTGCCCAGCGTCTTCGTCTGACAGGGGTCGGCCGGCAGCTTGTAGCCGGGCGGGGCCTTGGTCTCGCAGACGGTGTAGCTATCGGGCTTGGCCGGATCGATCTCCAGCTGACCCGCGGTGCCGTCCTGGTCACCGGCCTGGGCAGCGTTATCGGTCTCATCGTTGTCCTTGATGACCACCTGATCGGGGTCACGTCCCGGACGCGGGTCGGGGGTGATGCTGTACTCGGAGCCGCCGAGGAGGTTGCCCTGTGGGTCCTCCTTGATGATGCGCAGCTTGCCGCAGGTGTTGAGGTCGATCGGGAAGGGTTCGGCGTTGTCCTTGAGCTGCGAGCTGTCGATGTCGCCGCCGGCGCGCGAGCGGACGTGCCCGGAGGCGAAGCCTGGGCAAGAGGGGTCGATGCCCAGCGCGTGCAGGTTGACCGAGACCTCGGAGAAGTCGAACGGCGAGATCGGATCCTGGCCGTTCGAGAATCCATCGATGTCGACGAAGTTCGTGGCCGAGTTGACCGCGTTCTGGACCTGGGCGTTGGACTTCTCCGTGAAGGTGGCCTTCTCGCCGCCATTGCACGGATCGACGCCGGTGACCTGGAAGATGCGGACCTCAGGCTCGCCGCCGCCGTTCGCGAACTCGAGCGAGATGAGCAGGTCACCGATGCTTCGATCGGCGACGACCGGGCCGCCACCGAAGCTCCTGAAGGGGTTACGGTTGAGCTCGAAGTCGATGGTCGTGTCGCCGCCACCCTGCGTATGCAGGCGCTCGGCGCCGGCGAAGAAGTAGGCGTTGCCGCTCACGAACTTCGCGTAGGCCATGACGTGGTCGAAGTCGTCCTTGCCGGTCGGCTTGCCCGTCGTGTAGCCCCACGTGCAGGTGTCATCCTCCTTGGCGCCGCCGATGAAGATGTCGTCGCCCTGCGAGTTCGTGGGGTCGTTGATGAGGGCGGAAGCGGCCGTCTCCGGGTCGACCACGCCGACGCCTGGGCCGCCGTCGAGCCAGTCGTCAGCATCGGTCAGGGTGCCTTCGACGAAGTCGTCTTCGCCGGCCGGGTCGCCATCGGGCGTGTCGGCCGGGTTGCTCGACGCGTTGCCCGAATAGAGGTCGCCCTCGACCTCGAAGCTCTGGACGGTGCCAGCAAGCAGCCCGCTGGCAGCCTTAGTGCTGCTGGGCAACGAGAGCGCCACCCCGTACTGCAGGAGGATGCCCATGAGGAAAAGGGCGATCCAAAGGAAGACCCAAGTGCGACTCCTACGAGTCGGGAGCACGGCGCGCGCGATCATTCGATGTTCCCTCCAGGTCCCGAGTTCCTGTTTCGGGTGATGCTGTGGCCTCCTTGGCCGATGGTTGGGACGGCGAAGCCGTCGAGTCGTCTGGCGGGTCGTGCGACGCCGCTCGATCCCGACGGTACGTGCTCCGGGCGGCCGAAGGTACTCCCCACTATCCCCATGTCACTGCGCACATCCGTACCGAACCGCACCGGACCTGACCACGGCTGACGAGCGTTTCCGGTGACCGCCGGCACCGGGGTCATGGGACCTTCGACGGCCGGCTTCACGACCCGCCGAGCGAGTCACGGTCCGCTAGGCTTCGAGCGCCACCGATGAGGAGACGCGACCCGTGACCCAGTCCATCCAGACACCGATCCGCAGCCGCGTCCAGGCGCTGGTGTCCGACGCCTGGGCTGGTGCCGTCGAGCGGGGCGAGCTGCCAGCGCTGGCCGAGGGTGCCGCGGCGCCGGCCGTCGAGATCCAGCACCCGAGTCACCCAGAGCACGGCGACCTCGCGCTCAACCTGGCCATTGAAACTGGCGCGACCTCTTCGACGCTCGCCGATGGCGATCGCCGAGTCTCTCGCTCAAGCCATCCGAGACAACCGACGGCGGTGCCACCTTGTCGGCCGTCGACGTCGCCGCACCCGGGTTCATCAACCTGCGCCTGGCACCCGGTTTCGTGGCCACGAGGCTCGACGAGGCACGCGCCGCCGGGAGGTCATTCGGGCAGGTGACCGCCCGGCAGCCGCGCCACGTCAACGTCGAGTTCGTGTCGGCCAACCCCACCGGGCCCCTGCACATCGGGAACGCCCGCGGTGCCTTCGTTGGTGACTTGCTCTGCAGGGTCCTCGAGGGCGCCGGGCACCAGGTCACGCGCGAGTACTACTTCAACGACTTCGGCGTCCAGGTGCGCATGCTCGGCGCATCGGTCCGGGCGCTCCGAGCCGGGCTGCCGCTGCCCGAGGAAGCCTATCGCGGCGAGTACGTGTCAGGCCTGGCGGCCGAGCTGCCCGACGAGGTCTGGGCACGAGCCATCGAAGCGGGCGCCGATGCCGACGCGATCGTCGGCGCCTGGGCTTCCGAGCGGGTGCGGTCCGGTATCGAGGCATCGCTGGCGCACCTCGGCGTCCGCTTCGACGTCTGGACGACCGAGAGCTCGCTGCATGACGAGGGCTGGGTGGAACGCGCCGTCGAGCGGCTCCGCGCGAAAGGCCTCATCTACGAGCAGGACAGCGCGACCTGGTTCCGCTCGACGGCTCTTGGCGACGACAAGGACCGCGTGATCCGCAAGTCGGACGGCTCAGCGACCTACTTCGCGGCCGATATCGGCTACGTGGTCGAGAAGTTCAGCCGCGGCTTCGACCACCTCGTCTACGTCTGGGGCGCAGACCACCACGGCACCGTGGCCCGGGTGCGCAACGCCGCCGAGGCCATGGGCTTCGACCGCGAGGCCGTCCAGATGCTGCTCATCGCGTGGGTCCGATTCGTGCGCGACGGGCAGGAGATCTCGATGTCCAAGCGCGCCGGCGAATTCATCACGCTCGACGAGCTGCTGGCCGAGATCGGCGTCGATGCCGCGCGCTGGTTCTTCGCCGCCCGCGGCCATACGGTGGGCATCGACTTCGACATCGAGCTCGCCAAGACCCAGTCGGCCGAGAACCCCGTCTACTACGTCCAGTACGCCCACGCGCGCATCGCCTCGCTGCTCCGAAGGGGCGCGCAGGCGGGGTTGGCTCCGGCGGTCACCCTTGAAGGCACGCTCGACGACGACACGGTCGCGATGGGCCTCGGCATGCGGGTCCTTCGACTGCCAGAGGTCGTGGAGGATGCGGCATCGGCCCAGGAGACCCAGGGCTTGACGACCTACGCCACCGACCTGGCGACGACGTTCCATGCCTACTATCGCGATCGTCGCGTCGTCGATGCGGATGATCCCGTGACGTCGGCGGCGCGCCTGGCCCTCGTCGATGCGGCCCGCCTGGCGCTCGCCAACAGCCTGGCCTTGATGGGCATCTCGGCCCCGGAGTCGATGTAGAGAGGCCTGCTCAGGACCCTGGGACAGCCCGAAGCAGCTCACCGACGCTGGCGATCCGGATCTGGACCTCCTTGGAGCCGAGCGTGTGGATGACCGTGGCGGGCGAGTCGAGGGTGGCGGCCTGCGGCCCGGCCGCGGCGGCGAATGCGTCTGCATCGGCGGCCGTGTCCCAGGCGGTCTGCCAGGCGACGAGCCAGGCATCGTCGGGACCCTCGAGCATGACGATGCGGTCGCCGCCCCAGCCGGCGGCGGGAGCCGTCGCCCCGGCGATGCCCGCTGTCGGTTCGAGCCAGGTGGCGATGCCGAGCTCGCCGAGCGTGTCGCTCCAGCCTTCGGTCCAGCCTTTGCCGAGGTCGGCGGCCGTCAGGGGCGCAACGACCTCGACCGGCGCCTCACGGGACGTGTACTTCTCGGGGTGGATGATCTGCTCGGTCGAGTCTGGCGGGGCCTTGTAGGCGGCATCGACGGCCGCCCAGCCGCCTGCCTGGTAGAGCGTCGAGGCGAAGAGGAGCCCCTCGAGGTACGGGAACTCGAGCTGCCGGGCGATGACTCGAGGCACCCCGGCGAGCGTCGCCAGCTGCCTTGGGTCGAGGGCGCGGGCCGTGACCTCCAGCAGCTCCTCGAAGGTCAGGTTGCCGAGCGCCCACTGCTGCATCAGCAGCGTCGCGTCGCCCTCAGCCAGCGTGGTGCGGGCGAGGGCGCGGTCGCCGTTGGAGAGATCGTCGCTCTCCAGCGTGTCGAGGTCGAAGTGCTGGTCCTGCAGGGCGTGCGTGAATTCGTGGGCCAGGGTCACCTGCTCGAGCGGTCCGAAGGCGCCACCCCGCTGGACGACGGCCAGCTCACCGGTGTCCTCATCGTAGTAGCCGAGGACCTGGTCGCCGAGGAGCCCGAGCTGGAGGGCCGCCAGGTCGGTGCCGGCCGGTAGGAGACCGAGCCGCTCACCGAGGCGTGCCTGGGCGGCGTATTGCTCGGGCGTCGCCGCCTCGGCGATGAACCGTTCCATGTCGGCGCGCAGGCCGGCCTCTTCGACGACCCGGTCGGGAACGTCGCTGCGCGGCTCGAGCTCACGGAGCGGGGGTACCGACGCCTCGATCTCGGCGATGAGCGCGTCGAGCTCCGCTGGGCTGAGGCTCGGCGCCGGGCTCGGGCTGGCGGTAGGCGCCGGGACCGGCGTGGCGACCGCGCTGGTCGGGGCAGGCGTGGTGACCGGCGAGGCCGTGGGTGTCGCGACGCCGCACGCTGCGAAGACGAGGAGGGCGGCGACCGCGATGGCTCGAGTGGTCGGGGCGTGGGCGCGTGGTCGATCGGGCCGGGAGGTCCCGCGTGGGTCTGGCATCGCCGAATGGTATGGGGGCGAGAGTGGGTTTCCGGCCTCCCGAAGGTGTCGGTTTCTTCACCGTCTCCGGTCTAGGACCTGAATTGTCGGCGCGTAACGTTTCGCCCGTTGGAACCGAGATGACTCTCAGTTCCCTCTCCCTCCCTCCGAACGGGGGACGCCGATTGGGCAGGCGTCCCCCGTTCATTTCGTGTCTGGCAGAATGCAGCTCGTGGAGATCACCTGGTACGGCGGGACCTGTATCCGCCTGCGCGGCAAGGAAGGCGTCATCGCCGCCGATGCGTATCCGTCGATCGTGGGACCGACGGGCCGGGGCCTGACCGCCGACATCGTGACCTACAGCCACCCGGACACGAACCCGCTCCCGGTCCGCGGCAGGGGCAAGAAGGCTCCGACTGACGATGTGGTGCGGCCGACCAGCCTCGAACCGGCCTTCCAGCTCGACCGCCCTGGCGAATACGAGGTCCACGACGTCCTCGTCAACGGCATCCGGACCTACCGCGACGACCAGAAGGGCGACGAACGAGGCACCAACGTCACCTTCGTATACGAGCTCGATGGGCTGCACACGATCCACCTGGGCGACATCGGCCACGAACTGAGCGAGGCGATGATCGGCGAGATCGGCACGGTCGAGGTCGTCGTGGTGCCCGTCGGCGGTCACCTCACGCCGGCGCGTGCTGCGGCGCTCGTCGCCCAACTCGACGCCAACCTGGTGGTCGCCATCCCGGTCTGCGAGGACGAAGCGGCCTGCGAAGAGGAGATGGCGAGGTTCCTGCACGAGATGGGCGTCCAGCAGCGGCCCGAACCGCAGGCCAAGCTGACCGTGACCCTGTCCTCGGTGCCCCAGGAGCTGACGATGGTCCTGCTCGAGTCCAAGGGCAAGGTCCAGGCAGCGCCGGTCGCCTGACCGGGACCGTCGCGCTGGGGCCGCTGGTCCGCGAGCCGGTCAGCCCCGCGCAAGCACCACGGTGCTAGCCCCGGGCTAGCACCACGTTACCGCCCTTGACCACCACGCGTGCCAGGTCCGCGCCGAGCCAGTAGGGCAACAACTCGTGCGATGGCGCGTCCCAGACGACGAGGTCCGCCGCGCGACCCTCCTCCAGGCTGCCGTGGCTCTCGCCAAGGCCCACCGCGTGAGCGGCGTTGATGGTCACGGCGACGAGCGCCTCGGAGGGCGTCAGCTTGAGGCGCAGGACCGCCAGCGAGAGCACGAGTTGGAGGTTCGGCGTCGGCGACGTGCCCGGGTTGAAGTCCGAGCCGAGGGCGACCGGCACGCCACGATCGACCAGCACCCGGGCGGGCGCGTCGTGCTCCTTCATGAGCACCAAGCTCGTCGCGGGCAGGAGCGTGGCGACCACCGGCGAGCCGGCCTCGGCGGCATCCACGAGCGCGGCGATGCCCTCGCGAGACGGCGCCGCCAAGTGATCGGCGGAGGTGGCACCCATCTCCGCCGCGAGCTGCGCGCCACCCGATGGCACCAGCTCGTCGGCGTGCAGGCGCAGTGCCAGCCCGTGGCGCAGGCCGGCTTCCAGGACACGTCGCGACTGCTCGACGCTGAACACGCCGCGCTCGCAGAAGACGTCGCAGAAGCGGGCCACGCCCTGCGCCTCGACGGCCGGCAGCTGCTGGCTGACCACAGACTCCACGTATGCCTCCGCGCCAGCGCGACGGCCGCGGTATTCGGGGGGCACGGCGTGGGCGCCGAGGAAGGTGGGCACGATCTCGATCGGCCCTTCGCTGCCGAGACGCCCCGTGACCTCGAGCAGACGGAGCTCGGTGACCGTGTCGAGGCCGTAGCCCGACTTGGCCTCGATGGTCGTCACGCCGTGGCCGAGCATCTCGTCGAGCCAGCGGCGGCCGTGCGCGTGGAGCTCCTCGGCCGACGCAGCGCGCGTCTGCTCGACGGTCGAGAGGATGCCGCCGCCGGCGGCCAGGATCTCGAGGTAGCCGGCGCCCTGCTGACGGAGCGCGCATCTCGCCTTCACGTGTGCCCGCGAACACGAGATGTGTATGTGGGTCGATGAGGCCGGGCGTGACGGTCCCGCCGCGGGCATCGATGACGCTGAAGCGTTTCTCGTCGAGGCCCAGGCCGCGGATCCGGCGCATGACCTCGGGCAGCGGCCCGACGGCCAGGATGAGGCCTTCCCAGGCCGCCACGGCCGGTGCATGCCGTCCCTTGGGATCAGCAGCGCTGTCGCCATAGACGGCGACCACGTCGTCCTGGGAGCTGCCCGCGCGCAATCCACCGGCCATCGTGACGACCTCGGATGCGCCGCGGACGAGCAGGCCAGGCGCCGGGACCTCGGCCCCTCCGGGTAGGACGCGCAGCGTCACCCGCCGGCCGGCGCCTGGGTCGCTGCGGCCAGGCGCAGCTCGAGGGCCATGGTCGGCTCGAAGTCGCGGATGGCGAGTGCCTCGGCGGCGGCTGAGAGGCGCGCCTCGATGGGCACGCTGGGGGCGACCCCGATGTGATCGGCGACCTCCACCAGGGCGGCCAGGGGCGCGAGGCCGATGAGCTCCGACTCACGCACCTCGACGCCCTCGTCGCCGGCCAGTCCACGGACCGTCTCCCAGACCAGCCAGAGCGGTGTCACCGTGTGGTCGAGCAGGTTGATGGAGACCTGCGCCCGCTGGATATCGTCGAGGTAGAGCCCCAGCGCCTGGACCCTGCGACAGGCCGCCGGAGCGCTCACGGATGCGATGGGCGATGCGCTTGGCGAAGTCGACGTCGCTCGTTTCCAGGTTGATATTGAAGGCGATCAAGAAGGGTCTGGCGCCGACAGCCACGGCACCCGCAGTCGGGTGCATGCGTGCGGGTCCATAGTCGGGCTGCCGACCGGGATGCGAGATCTCGGACCGGAGCCCCTCGTACTGCGGTTTCCGGATGTCGGCCAGGATGACCCGCTCGGCGCGCGTGGCGGCCTTGGCATAGAGGTAGACGGGCAGCTCGAAGCGCTCGGCGACATGGGCACCGAAGCGGCGCGCCAGCTCGATGCACTCCTCCATGGTCGTCTCGCCGAGCGGCACGAAGGGGATGACGTCGACGGCCCCGATGCGTGGGTGCTGGCCCTCGTGCTCCTCCATGTCGATCCTGGCGATGGCGACCTCGACCGCCGCCTCCATCGCCACCGCGACGGCCTCGGCCTCACCGGCGAAGGTCAGCACGCTCCGGTTATGGTCGACATCCGACGTCCGGTCGAGGAGGTGGACGTCCGGCGTGGCGGCCACGGCGGCGGCCAGCGCGTCGACGACCTCGGTCCGGCGTCCCTCGCTGAAGTTGGGGACGCACTCGACCAGCTTTGCCATGGGCGCAGTGTACGAGCCGCGCCCTTGTCCAGGGCGGCGCCGGTCAGGCGGCGGGCTGGGCCTCCGCCGGCTTCGGCTGCGGCGGCGCGACCGGCCGCAGGTAGAGGAATAGCACGGTGACCACGTAAACGACCCAGACGATGAGCGTGATCCATTCCGGCTGTGACGTGTAGCCGAAGATCGCGCGCAGGAACTGGCCGATGCCCTCCTCGTGGGACAGGATGCTGCTGATGTCGAAGACGGTGGCGGTGCCGAAGGTGATGACGCCGACCTCGACGAACTCGTGGACGGCGTGGCTGAGCAGCCCGGCCGCGATGAAGATGAGAGCGATGCCGGTCCACCGGAAGAAGGAACGCAGGTTGATGACCTGGGCGCCGCGGTAGAAGCCGTAGCCGATGAAGACGGCCAGCACCAGGCCGACCAGCGCTCCGAGCAGGAGGGCTGTCGCCCCGGCATCGGCCGAGGTCGCCGCGCCGGTCAGGAAGAGCGCCGTCTCCACGCCTTCACGGATGACGGCCGTGAAGGCCAGGAAGCTGAGCGCCCAGGCGCCGCCCGAAGTCAGCGCGCGGTCGACGGCCGCATGCAGATCGCCCCTGATCGAGGCCGCCTGCCGGCGCATCCAGAAGAGCATCCACGTCAGGATGGCCACGGCCAGGAGCATCGCCAGGCCCTCGAAGATCTGCTCGTAGGGCTCTTCCAGGCCGCCGATCGTGACGAACAGCCCGACGCCGACGCCGAGGCTGAGCACGACCGCCACGCCGACGCCGAGCCAGATCCGCCCGAAGTAGCGGGCATTCCCGGTCCGGGCCAGGTAGGCCAGGATGATGGCCACGATGAGCGCCGCCTCGACACCCTCGCGCAGGCCGATGAGCAGACCGCTGACGACGAAACCTGGCTCGAACATCTCTGGACGCGTCCTCCGATCAATCCCGAGCGCACGAGTCGGGATTGGGGCGATGGTAGCCGACGAGGCGTTCGTTGGTCAAGGTTGCCTGACCCATGGAGTCAGGCAACCTTGACTCGATGCCCCGACCCCGGGCCGGGTTACCATCGCCGAAGCGATGACCCAGCATGCCGCCGAGCACATCCATCCCCTGACGGAGGCCGCCCAGGGATACCTGCTCGCCCTGCGCGTGATGACCGAGGGCGGCGCCACGACGATGGTTTCGGCAGTGGCGCGACAGATGGGCGTCTCGACCCAGGCCGCCTCGGAGATGATCGGCCGCCTGACGGCCGATGGGCTGGTGGCCATGAGCGCGGACCGCGGCCTGACCCTGACACAAGGCGGGCGTTCGGTGGCCGAGACCATCTTTCGGCGCCACTCCCTGCTGGAGTGGCTGCTCATCAAGGTCATCGGGCTCGGCTGGGCGGAGTCGGACGAGGAAGCCGGTCGACTGCAGGGTTCCATCTCGCCGCGCGTCGAGGCCGCCATCGCGGACCTGCTCGGCAACCCACCGACCTGCCCGCATGGCAACCCCATCGACGCCGACGCCGCTCGCACCAGGCCGAAGGGCATCAGGCTGTCCGAGGTCGAACCCGGCACGGACGTGACGATCTTCCGTATCACCGAGATGGCCGAGGAGGACCGCGAGCTTCTCGAGTACCTCGAGGCCCAGGAGCTGGTGCCGGGCGCGCACGCGACGGTCGTCGACGTGTCCGCCGGGCGAGATTCGCTGACCATCGACGGACCACGCGGTCGAGGCTCGTTGGGCCTCCGGCCGGCCGCCCTCATCCGCGTCCTGCCAGGCCAGGCCGATCCGGGCCTCTTCCACCACGTGCCTGATCGAGCGCAGGTCCAGAGGGCGTGACCCAGGGCTCGTCCCATCCAGACGGCAGCATCGAGATCGGCGCCGAGCCGCTGCGCGTCGACGACATCGTGCGCATCGCCGACGGCGCCGGCGTCGCCCTGACCGCTCAGGCGGAGGCGCGCATCGGGGCCTCGCGTGCGGTCGTCGAGGAGCACCTCGCGCGCCCGGAGCCGGTCTACGGCCTCAACACCGGGCTCGGGCACATGCGCAACGAGCGCATGCCGGCGGAGGAGCTGCTTGCGTACCAGGTCGCCATCGTCCGGCTCCACGAAGGCGCGCTCGGCCGCCCGCTCCCGACCCGCATCGTGCGGGCGGCGATGGCGGTCCGTCTGGCGGGCATCGCTCGCGGCGGCAGCGGCATGACGCTGGCCGCGGCGCGGACGCTGGCGGCGATGATCGACGCTGGCGTGCATCCGGTCGTCCCCGAGCACGGCTCGGTCGGCGCCGCCGACCTGATGTCGATGGCCTGCGTCGCGAGAGTGCTGATCGGCGAAGGGACGGCCGAATTCGAGGGCGAGCGACTGACGGGAGGTGAGGCCATGCGTCGGGCAGGCATCGCTCCCATCGTCCTCGAGGCCAAGGAGGGCCTGGCCTCGGTCTCCGCCAACGGCGTGAGCGTCGGCCACGGCGCCCTGGTCGTGGCACGGGCAGCACGCGTGGCGGCGGCCGCAGACGTCGTGGCCGCGGCGACCATGGAAGCCTTGCGCGCCAACCCATCGATCATCGAAGCGCCCGTCGCCGCGGCCAAGCCGATCCCCGGCCAGGTCGATGCGGCCGCCCACCTTCGGCACCTCCTGCGCGGCAGCGCCATCCTCGAGCCCGGCGCCGCCGAGTCGGTCCAGGATCCGCTCTCGATCCGTGTCGTGCCGCAGGTCCATGGCGCCTTGCGAGAGCTTGGACGCTTCGCCCACGAGGCCGTCGAGGGAGAGTTGGCGGCCATGGACGACAACCCCCTGGTCGTCATCGACGAGGGCCGGATGATCAGCAACGGCAATTTCCACCCGATGCTCATGGCACTGGCGTTCGATGCCCTGCGGCCCGGCCTGGCGCACGTCGGCCAGCTGAGCGACCGACGCATGAACCAGCTCTGGCAACGGCTCTTCTCGTCTGGCGTGGACATGGGCGCGGCCCTCGACTACGCGCAGCAACCAGGCACGGGCTTCCTGTCGCGGTATGCCGGGGCGGCCCGGGCCGCCGACCTCCGCCAACTGGCGGCGCCCGCGACGCTCGATATCGGGGTGCTCGACCTGGGTGTCGAGGACCACGCTACGGCCGCTCCAACGACCGTGCGCCGGACCGACGAGGCGCTCGATGCCCTCGAGTCGATCCTTTTGGTCGAGCTTCTGACCGCGCGCGATGTCATGGCCATCATGGGCCGCCCGGAGCCCCAGGGGGTGGGTGTCGCGGCCGCCATCGGCGTCGTCGACCACGTCTGCCTCGCTGCTCCCGCCGCGGCTGGCGGCCTGGCAGTCACCGCGGCCGACCTGCACACGCGACTCCTGCCACTCCTGACGACCACGATCCTCGACGCCGCGGACAGCGCCTGAATTCGCTGGGCCCTCACGCTTGCTCGAAGTCGACCACCACGGCGAGCGATTCGCGCGCCCAGCCGCTCATGCGGCGCCCCTCGCTCCAGCCCTCGTACTTTGCGGCCAGCAGGCGTCGGGCGAGTGCGTCGTCGGGGCCGTCGGCGATGACGCTGGCCCGCCCTGGGTAGACGACGCCAGCGACCTCCAATGTCACATCGGGCGCCATCTCGAGATTGCGCACCCAGTGCGATCGACGGCCACCACCCGACAGGAAGAAGGCGCGTCCGCGGTCATCGAGACCGAACCACAGCTCGATGCGTCGCGGCCGACCGCTCGAGCGTCCGGTCGTCGTCAGGTAGGCGAAGGGCAGCCGGCCGGCCTCTGGGGGCGGGTTCATGGCCCGTAGGGCGGATCAGCCTCACGCCTCGTCGAGCATCGGCACTCGCACGCCGCGCTCTCGTGCGACCTCGATGGCCCGCTCATAGCCGGCGTCGGCGTGGCGGATGACGCCCATGCCCGGGTCGGTGGTCAGCACGCGCTCCAGCTTCTGCGCGGCGAGCTCAGTGCCGTCGGCGACCACGACCATGCCGGCGTGCTGGGAGTAGCCGATGCCGGTCCCACCACCATGGTGGATGCTGACCCAGGTCGCGCCGGCGGCCGTATTGACCAGGGCGTTGAGGAGCGGCCAGTCGGCGATGGCGTCGGAGCCGTCGCGCATGCCCTCGGTCTCGCGGTTGGGCGAGGCGACGGAGCCAGCGTCGAGGTGGTCGCGCCCGATCACGATGGGCGCCCGAAGCTCGCCAGCCGCCACGAGCCGATTGAACTCGAGCCCGGCCCGCGCCCGCTCGCCGTAACCGAGCCAGCAGATGCGTGCCGGCAGGCCCTGGAAGGCGACGCGCTCCTCGGCCATCGTGATCCAGCGGCGCAGCGATTCGTCCTCGGGGAAGAGGTCCAGGACGGCCTGGTCGGTGCGCCGGATGTCCTCGGGATCGCCCGACAGGGCGGCCCAGCGAAACGGGCCCTTCCCTTCACAGAAGAGCGGCCGGATGAAGGCCGGCACGAAGCCCGGGAAGGCGAACGCGTCGGCGACGCCGGCCGCCTGGGCCTGCGCCCGGATGTTGTTGCCGTAGTCGAAGGTCACAGCGCCGGCGCGCTGGAAGTCGAGCATGGCGCGGACATGGTCGGCCATCGAGGCCATCGAGCGCCCGACGTAGGCATCGGGGTCAGCCGATCGGAGCTCGGCCGCCTCGGCCAGCGTGAGCCCGGCCGGGATGTAGCCGGCCAGGGCGTCGTGTGCGCTCGTCTGGTCGGTCACGGCGTCGAATCGCTCGCCTCGACGGACCAGCTCCGGCTCCAACTCGGCGGCGTTGCCGACGAGGGCGATCGAGAGCGCCTCGCCACTGGCGGCAGCCGCCCTGGCCCAGGCGAGCGCCTCGTCGACGGAGTCGGTCAGGCGGTCGACGTACCGCGTCTCCTGGCGGCGTCGAGCGCGCTCGGGATCGACCTCGATGCACAGCGCCACGCCCTCGTTCATGGTCACCGCCAGCGGCTGGGCGCCGCCCATGCCGCCGAGGCCGGCGGTCAGCACGACCCGGCCGCGCAGCGTGCCACCGAAGTGCTGCCGCGCCAGCTCCGCGAAGGTCTCGTATGTGCCCTGCAGGATGCCCTGGGTCGCGATGTAGATCCAGGAGCCGGCGGTCATCTGCCCATACATCGTCAGGCCGGCTCGCTCAAGCTCGCGGAACGTGTCCCAGTTGGCCCATTTGCCGACCAGGTTCGAGTTGGCGATGAGGACGCGCGGCGCCCAGGGATGCGTGCGGAAGACGCCCACCGGCTTGCCCGACTGGACGAGGAGCGTCTCGTCGTCGCCGAGTCGCCGCAGCTCGCGGACGATGGCGTCGAAGGCGGCCCAGGAGCGCACCGCGCGGCCCGTCCCGCCGTAGACGACGAGGTCGTCCGGTCGTTCGGCGACCTCCGGGTCGAGGTTGTTCATGAGCATCCGCAGGGCCGCCTCCTGCTGCCAGCCGCGGCAGGAGAGCTCGATACCCCTGGGCGCGCGCACCGGTCGCGCTCCCGCCGAAGCGTGATCGGGATCGGTCGTGCGCGGCGGATCGGCGGTCGTCATCGCGGTCGGAGCCTCCTGGCCGCGAGTCTACGCCTCAGTGGGCGATCGATGGATCAGCCCGATGAGCCAAGCCAGGCGCGAAGCCGATGCCCACGGACTACAGCTCGCGACGCATGACCGGGAACCGGTCGTCATCGACGGCCATCACGAACGCGCAGGCAAGCCAGAACCCGGGCGTTGCCGCGCTCGTGGCGTCGGGACGGAGCCCGACCTCCGGATAGGCCTCCACGGCCGAGAATCCGCGGAGCGCCAGGTCGTCGCAGACCGCCGCCACGAGCGTCCGCGCGTGTCCGCCGGCACGAGCCTCGGGCGTCGTGGCGATGCAGGTGATGACGGCGGGCAGGGGCGATGCCGGCAACTGCGTGTACAGGTCGCGCACTCGTTGCGCTCGAGGGTAGGCCGAGAGCGGTCCGAACTGCGCGTACGCGACCGCGGACTCGTCGATCATCCCGACCTTGGCGTAGGTCCCGAAGATGCCCCGACCGCGATCGAGCAGAGCGTACTTGCGGGGCACACCCGCGGATGCCGGGCGCTCACGCAAGACGCGCGGTGCGAACGGGTTCTCGGGCTCGGCCGCCTCGTCGTCGGCGTCGAGGAAGGGGTTGATCGCCGGCCCCGAACGTGTCGGCGCGAACGGGTTGTCGACCATCGATGGCGCTTTTGGCGGGGCTGGTGTGGGTGCCTCGAGCCAGGCGAGCCTGGCGGCGCGGGAGCCGCGGTCGGCGTCCTCCCAGTAGTCGCAGGTCCGGTGGTCGAAGCCGGGATCGGCGCAGGGCGGCAGAGCCCGAAAGGTCTCCAGATCGGCCACGTCAACGATGCGCAGGGCGCTCACGACACGACTCTACCGAATCGGAACGGCTCCCCTGGGCAGGGGAGCCGTTCGCGTCAGGTCGATCGTCCTCGGCGGCGCAGGGCACAGGCCCCGCCGAGGTCGTCGCGGATCAGGTTCGGCCGAAGGCCGACTTCACTTCGGGCGTCATCAGGTAGTACAGGATGATGGCCGGGATGGCGATGCCGACGAGGGTGTTGAACGAGATCAGCGAGTTGCCGCCGAGCGCGGTCAAGATCGTCAGCACGATATTGACGATGAAGACGATCACCGCCACCATCCACGCCCACGGCGCGAGACGCCAGAGGCCGAAGCCGGTCACGAGCTCGGCGATCCCCAAGCCCAGGGTTCCGATGCCAAAGACGGCGAGGAGGCCTCCGAACATGCCCCCTGCGGCCTCGCCGGTCGCAGCACCTGCTCCGCCCAAGATACCGCCGAGGACCGTCAGGCCCAGGCCGGCGACGATGGCCAGGACTCCGCCGATGATGGCCAGGATCGCGATGATGGTCACGCCCGTCGGGCGAACCGCTGTAGACATGTGCCCTCACTACCTCCCTGCGCATCCATGAGGCGTCCGCGAGCACGGATGCCCGGATGCGAGCGCAGTCTACGCCCCCTATGCAAGGGGTTGGAACGGGCGTTCGCGCTTATGGCGTCGGAAGAAGGTCGAGTAGCGCTCCGCTACGGACGAGCGTCGTAGCTGCGGCGATGTCTGGACCAGGGTCGCGATCGCTCTCGAGATGGGCGACGCGGGCCCGCAATCTGCGGTGCGCCTCGGCCACCCCGGCGCCCGGACGCAGGCCGCCTGCGACGCGGAAGTCGAGGCCCTGGCCAGCACACAGCAGTTCCAACGCCACGACGACCTCGACGTTGATCAGGATCTGGCGAGCCTGGCGGGCGGCGATCGAGCCCATCGAGACGTGGTCTTCCTGGTTGGCACTGGTCGGGATGGAGTCGGCCGACGCTGGGTGCACGAGGACCTTGTCCTCGGACACGAGTGCCGCCGCCGTGTACTGGAGGAGCATCAGTCCGCTGTTCAGCCCGGCATCCTCGACCAGGAACGGCGGCAGCCCGGAGAGGCGCCCGTCGATGAGCAGTGCCGTCCGCCGCTCGCTGATGGAACCCAGCTCGGCGATGGCGAGCTTCGCAAAGTCCATTACCAGGGCCACCGGTTGCCCGTGGAAATTGCCGCCCGAGACGACGTGGCCGCCGGCGGTGGCGATGGCCTCCGGGTCGGCCACGGCGCCGTCCGGGAAGACGAGCGGGTTATCGGTCGCGCTGTTGATCTCGGTCTCGAGCACCTGGCGGCCATACGCCAGGGCGTCCAGCGTGGCGCCGTGGACCTGCGGCACGCAGCGGACCGAATACGGGTCCTGGACCTTGTGCGCATCTCCGTGGTGGGCGTGCTGGAGCTCCGAGTCTCGCAGGAGATGCCGCAGCTCGCCGGCCACGCGTACCTGGCCGGGATGCGGACGGGCCGCGTGGTAGGCCTCGGCGAACGCGACGTCGGTGCCCATCAGCGCTTCGATGCTCATCGCCGCCACGACCGAGGCGGTGCCGCACAGCCGCTCGGCGTCCAGGACGGCCAGGGCACCGACGGCACTCATCATCTGCGTCCCGTTGAGCAGCGCCAGGCCCTCCTTGGCCTCGAGGCGCAGTGGCGCCAGGTCGGCCGCCGCGAGCGCCTCCGCCGCAGGCACCTCGCCGTCACCGTCGATGACCCACCCGCGACCGATGAGCGGCAGCGCCAGGTGCGCCAGCGGGGCGAGGTCACCGGACGCGCCGACGCTGCCCTGCTCGGGCACGACCGGGTTGATGCCGCGCTCCAGGAAGGCCAACAGCCGTTCCACGAGCTCGGGGCGGCAGCCGCTCTGCCCGATGGCCAGGGTGTTGGCGCGCAGGAGGAGCATCGCGCGCACCGATGGCCACGTCGAAGCGAGCCCCGACTCCCACAGCGTGGCTGACGAGCAGGTTCTCCTGGAGCCGGGCGGCGTCGGCTGGCGCGATTCGGACGGTGGCCAGGTCGCCGAAGCCTGTGGTCACGCCGTAGACGGCCTCGCCACGCTCGACGATGGCCTCGATGACCGACCGACTGCGGACCATCCGCGCCCGAGCTTCGGGCGCCAGGACCGCCGGAGCGTCGTGGCGAGCGACCGCCTCGACCGCCTCGAGCGTCAGGTCGTGGCCGGTCAGGACGATCGGATCAGGCACGACGGCAGGATACGCGGCTGGGCTGACCGAGATCCCGTCTGCCGCTGTCGAGGCACCCGGATCCGTCTCAGGACCATGTCTCGCCGCTGATCCCGCGGAGGTGGCTGACGTCGTTGGCCAGGACGAGCCTGGCGCCGTTGGCTCCAGGAGCCGGGTACTGCAGGACGGTCAGGTTCGCGGGCTCCTGCCTGAATCGATCGCGGTAGGCGCTCAGCGGCACACCAAGGGTGACGCAGAGGAGGATCCGGTTCGTCGTCGAGTGGCCGACCGCCAGGACGCGGAGGTCGTCACCGATCCTGATCCGACCCGCATGCCAGCGGTCGAGCTCGTCGAGCCAGGATCGCACTCGCTCCGCGACGTCGCCGCCGCTTTCGCCTCCGGGACAGGTCGCGCGGGCCGGGTCAGCCTCCCAGGCCCGACGCCGCGCGCCGTCCTGAGCCTCGATCTCGGCGTAGGTCAGCCCCTCCCAGGCGCCGTAGTCCATCTCCATGAGCCTGGGCTCCAGCTCGGCCTCCCGATCGGCCACGACGAGGCGAGCGGTCTCGCGAGCCCGCACCAGCGGACTCGTCACGACTCGGTCGAATGCGGACGCCCATCAACCGCCGACCGAGGGCCCTCGCCGCCGATCGTCCAGGCTCCGACAGTTCGATGTCGAGGTGCTGGCCAAGGTGCTGCTCGGGATGCGAGCGCTCCGTTGCGCCGTGGCGCGTGAGGACGATGGTGAGCACGGCCAGAAGCCTACGGCATCCGACCTCGCTGGCTGGAAGCCTCCTTCATCGGTGCTCGTTGGCTCGCGAGCCGCGGAGGTCAGTCCGCCCGAGTGCGGTTGCGACCCAGCACGTAGACCAGGCCAAGGCCGACGGCACCGAGGCCGATGACGCCGGCGACGATGAGCACCGTGGACGGGTCGGTCGGGGCCGACGGGGCGGAAGGCTCAGGCGTCGCGGACGGCCCGACGCTGCCTTCCGGTGCAGATCCGCCTCCGTAGGCCGTGACCGCATCGGCGAGCATCGCCTGGCCCTCAGGGGTGTCGAGCTTGGCGTGCGGCTGGCAGAGCCCGGTCGTCGGCAGCTGGGTCGGGTCGCCCGCCCAGGTCGTGACGATCCAGCGCGAGCCCGGCGGGAATGGCTCGGTCCCGCAGCCGGCAGAGTCGCCGAACGAGCCGGGGCCCAGCGTCACGACCGGGGCTGGGCCAGGTCCCGCGAACCAGAGCTCGAC
Organism: uncultured Chloroflexia bacterium; assembly: GCA_963837215.1. Taxonomy (GTDB): domain Bacteria; phylum Chloroflexota; class Limnocylindria; order Limnocylindrales; family CSP1-4; genus CSP1-4. Next base: position 326,483 of record CAWIML010000007.1, on the reverse strand, counting down.
CGCCATCGGGGTACCTTGCGGCGTTGCCTGCCCGGCGGTCGCCACGTAGACCTGGTTCTGTGTCGGGTCGAGGTCGCCGATCGTGATCTGGGCGCATGAACAGGCGAACGTGGGCGTCGGGAAGAGTGCGGCCCAACCGAAGGTCAGGACGAACATGGCGGTGAGGCCGAAGAGGACGCGTCGGACAGGCTGCATCTGGAGCTCCCTCAGGTGCCGGGTGACGTCGATCCGCGCATGACGCCAAGCGAAGCCGGATGGTTGCATGGACCGCGCGACGCCGTGCGCTATGCTGCGGGCACATCACGCATATCGCCTCGCCTTCGGGGTCGGGTGGAAGTCCCGACCGGTGGTCGGTGGAGGGCGGCGCCAGCCGCACGAAGCCAGCCCACGACCCGACGTCCGCGTCGATCCGCGGCGGCGGTGGATCCCCTGACAGGGAGCCGACGGTCACAGTCCGGATGGGAGAAGGCCAGGTTGCGCGCCCGGTCGGGCGCGGGCCGAACGACGTCCAGGGTGGCGTCGGGGCGTCCGGCGACCGCGACGCGTTCGCTGAAGCCAGCTCTTGACGCCAGCCCCGTCCGCGCCTTGGCGCGCGGATCAGCGCCGTGGCGCAGTCGGCGAGGCCGGACGATAGGAGTCGATCCTGGCCAGCATCGAGATCGCAAACCTTTCGAGGAGCTTCCTGTCGAACGACAGGCCGCCGCTGCTTGCCCTCGACGATGTGAGCCTCTCGGTCGCCGATCGGCAGATCGTGGCCATCCTGGGACCGAATGGCTCCGGCAAGAGCACGCTGCTGCGCTGCGTCGGCGGATTGCTCCACGGGGACGCGGGCACGATCGCCATCGACGGCAGACCGGTCGTCGGACCCGACCCGCGGGTGGGCTTCGTGTTCCAGGAACCGCGCCTCCTCCCCTGGCGCGACGCCGGGTCGAATGTGGCCTTCCCGCTCGAGCTGTCCGATGCGCCACGACCCGCCCGCGAGGCCCGGACCAACGAGCTGCTGGCGCTCGTGGGGATCGCCGATTTCGCGGGCGCGCGACCGCACGAGCTGTCGGGCGGCATGCGCCAGCGGGTTGCCATCGCGCGTGCGTTGGCCCTCGGGCCATCCGTGCTGCTGCTCGACGAACCCTTCAGCGCCCTCGACGCCCTGACCCGTGAGCGCTTCGGCCTCGAGCTGCTGCGCATCTGGGCCGAGACCTCGACGACCATCCTGCTCGTCACACACTCGGTGCCCGAGGCCATCTTCCTGGCCGACAGCGTGGTCGTCCTCTCTCCCCGCCCCGGCCACGTCGCGGCGGAGATCGCCGTGGACCTGCCGCGGCCCCGCCGCCTGGCGATGCTCAATTCGGCGACGGGCTCTCGCACCGCAGCGGCCATCCGGTCGGTGCTCGTGGGCGCCTCCGACGACCCCGAGGCAGCGGCTGCCTGGGGCTTCGGACAGAGCACGCCGGACACCGCAGCCGAGGCGACGGCGGTACGGTCCCACGATCCGCTCGAGGGCGTCGGCCAGCCTGCCTGGTTCGATCCGTTCGGGCGAAAGGATTCCGCGTGAGCGCGGGGCCCTCCCGGGCTGGGATCCCTGCTGCGGCTCGGAGCCGGCGCTCGGACGCGCTCGCGCTGGTGGTCGGTGCCGTCATCGTCATCGTGGCCTGGCAGCTCATCGTCGCCGTGGGTGGCTACGAGCCCTACCTCCTGCCCGGACCCCTGGAGGTCGGTGCCCGTTTCGTGAGCGCCTGGGCGGACGGGACGATGACGCCCCACGCCTGGACCACGATCCGCGAGGTGCTCCTTGGCTTCGTGGTCGGGGCCGGACTCGGCGTACCCGATCGGCGTGCTCCTTGCGCGCTCGCGCTTTGCGGCGCGACTGCTCTCGCCCTATATCGTCGCCGCGCAGGCGATGCCGATCCTCGCGCTGGCGCCGCTCATCGCGCTCTGGTTCGGGACCGGGCTCCTGTCCAAGGTCGTCATCTGCGCCCTCATCGTCTTCTTCCCGGTCGCGGTCTCGACCATGGTCGGCGTGCGATCGGTCGATCCTCGCCTGGTCGAGATGGCTCGCGCCTTCCGGGCCAGCCGCGGCCAGCTCATCCGCCAGGTGGAGTTGCCGGCCGCCCTGCCGGCCATCCTGGGCGGCATGCGGGTGGGGGCCACGCTGGCGGTCGTGGGTGCGATCGTCGGCGAATGGGCGGGCGCCGACCAGGGCCTCGGGCGTGCTCGTCAACCTTGCGCGCGGCAGCCTCTTCGACACACCCCTCATGTTCGCCACCCTGCTGACCATCGCCCTGCTGGGCGTGGCCCTCTATCTCGTCGTCGTCGTCGTCGAGCGCCGCATCGTCGGCGCCCGCGGTTGAAGCCCACGCAAGGAGGTCGCGTGTCCATCGCGTTCCATCGCCCGGCTCCGCTTCTCCGGATCGCCCGGATCGCCGCTGTCGCCCTCGTCGCCGTCGTCGTGACTGCCTGCGGTGGGGTCAGCCGGTCGACGATCCTGCAGACCATCGGCCCGGCCCAGACGCCGTTGCGCGTCGGCCTGGGCTACATCCCGAGCGTTCAGTTCGCGCCCTTCTACCTCGCCGACCAGGCGGGCTACTATCGCGATGCCGGGCTCGAGGTGACCTTCGAGAACGGGAACGACGCCGACATCATCCGGCTGGTGGGGTCAGGCGATTACGACGTCGGCATCGCAGACGGGACGAGCCTGATCCCAGCGGTCAGCCAGGATATTCCGGTCCGGTACCTTGCGACGATCTACGCCGACTTTCCGAGCGTCGTCTTCGCCAAGCCGGACGTGGGAATCGGTGGCGCTGCGGATCTCGCGGGCAGGAAACTCGGCATCCCGGTCAAGGCCGGCAGCAGCTGGGTCATGCTCCAGGCCCTGCTCGGGTCAGTCGGCCTGACGCCGGCGGACCTCCAGATCGTCGAGTTTCCGGATTACGGGCAGCGGGTCGCAGTCCAGGAGGGCGTCGTCGACGCGGCCACCGGCTTCGTGAACAACGAGCCAGTCCAGCTTGCTCGGAGTGGTGTCCCGCCCGTCATCCTGACCGTGGACCAGGTGGTGCCCTTGCCGGGGCCGGGCCTCATCGCCGGCCAGTCGACGATCGACGGACCGAAGCGCGAGGCCCTGCGCGCGTTCGTCGCGGCCACGCTGCGGGCGATGGAAGAGATCGCGACCGACCCGATGCGCGGCGTGGAGGCCGCCGAGGTCGCGGTGCCGGAGCTGGCCAGCGATCGCGACGGCCAGCTTGCCATCCTCGAGGCCACGGTCGAGGCCTGGCAGAGTGCCTACACTGCGGCCGAAGGCTGGGGCGCCATCGATCCGGCGGCCTGGACCAAGTCGATCGAGTTCATGAGCGCGATGCCCGACTCGCCGGTCGCCAAGCCGGTGACGGCAGACCAGATCATCGATCAGGAGTTGCTGCCATGACCGAAACGGATCACGCCGTTGGGGCGCCCGGTGAGCGGCCCGAGGCGACTGCGGCGACCGACTCCGAGGCGCCGTCCACGACGACATGCACGATGTCCACGGCATGGCCGGCGAGGGCGGCCATGGCGACGACCACCACGATGCACACATGGACGAGTCGCTCGGCGGCATCGATTGGCCGCTCTGGGGCGCCGCCGTCCTGGGCGTCGGCATCGCCGTCTTCATGGCCGTGCTGATGGCGCTGGTCGTCGGGATGATCTAGCGGGCCGATCGGCACGCTCCGGCGCGGTCCGCCGATCGATCACGGATCAACCGCCAGCCAGCCAGCGAAGTTGCCCTCGATCGCGAACCTCGCGCCGCTCTCGAGGGAGATCAGTCCCGCGACCGGGGAGGACGGTGGCATACCGCTGCTGTGCACGACCATCGAATCGTCCGGTGCGAGGCATGCGAACTCGACCCCGCTGGGCGATACCAGCTCCTCGCGGCTCCCGTCGGGATCGCGCCGCACGACGCCACCGTCGAACACCGCGATGTCGGCTCCGGATCGATCGCGCGTGCGGCAGCTGGGTTCGGCGTGAGGTCGGCCCGGGATCGCTGCCCCGGTGCGCCCATCGAAGAAGGACCAGATGCCGCACGAAAGCTCATCGCAGCTATGCAACGGGATGCCCAGGCGCTCGCCGGCCGCCCAGTGAGCGCCCGGGCGCATATCACTCGTCAGGTATGGGGTCGTCGCTATCTGGTCGAGGCCTTGCTCGACCCCGGGCACGACGATCGGCGCTGCCTCCGGGCGATGCAGATCGAAGATCTCCCAGCGCATCGTCGGGAGTGGTCCGTCCTGGCCACGCTCACTGACGGGGATCGCCAGCAGCCCGCTCGTGGAGACGGCGCCAGCGGGCGCAAGGAACTCGCCGCCTGACCCGAGCCGATACGCCACCCAGGCGTCCGGCAGCCGGCCGATCTGGCGCTCGTGGCCCGTGGAGTCGACGCCGACCGCGAGCACCTCGGGCGATCCGTCGACCACCTCCAGGCGCAGCAGGACCGCCTCGTAGGCCGCTTCGGCGGGATCCTCCGACGGCGCCGCGGGTTCCTGAGTGCCCACGGTCGGGATCGGGGCCGCGGGCGTCGGGCTGACCGCGATCGTCGTGCTGTCGGTGGGCGTCGACCCACAGCCGACCGCGATGCTCGCGCACAGGGACGCCACGACCACGATGCGTCGATCGATCACGGATCCACCTCCCGCCAGCCGGTGACGTGCTTTTCGATCTCGAGTCGAGGCCGCTTCCCGGATCGCCGCGGGCTCGTTCGGGACCTAGCCGCCACTCGGGACCAGGTCCTCGATGACCTCCGCGGGGTCGCGGGCCGTCGGCAGCACGGACTCGGCGACGGAGACACGGCGGCCGGGCGAGTCGGCGCCCTTGCGTCGCGAGCGCTGCCGCTTCCTTCCGTCGATGACGCCGAGGGCCACGAGCGCCGCCGCCCCGATCGCGAGCAGTCGAACACCATCAGCCATCGATCCGCTCCAATACCGTTGCGATGCCCTGGCCGACGCCGATGCACATGGTGGCCAGGCCGTAGCGGCCGCCGGTCCGGCCCAGCTCGTGGACGAGCATGGTGACGAGCCGTGCGCCGCTCATGCCCAGCGGATGGCCGAGCGCGATGGCGCCGCCGTTGACGTTGACCTTGGCCATATCCATGCCGAGCTCCCGAACGCAGGCGATCGATTGGCTGGCGAAGGCCTCGTTGAGCTCGATGAGGTCGAGGTCATCGATGCCCAGGCCCGCTCGCTCCAGGGCCTTGCGGGTTGCGGGGATAGGGCCGACGCCCATGACCGCTGGATCGACGCCGGCCACGGCGGTGGAGACCACGCGCGCCAGCGGCTTCAAGCTCAGCTCGCGAGCAACGCCAGCCTCCACGAGCACGCATGCCCCGGCGCCGTCGTTGATGCCCGATGCGTTGCCGGCGGTGACCGACCCGCCGGCCCGAAAGGCCGGCTTGAGTCGGGCCAGCGCCTCGATGCTGGAGTCGGCACGGGGGTGCTCGTCGCGGTCGACGACGACAGGCGGCCCTTTGGGCTGCGGCACGCTCACCGGCACGAGCTGGTCGGCGAATCGTCCCGACTCGATGGCCGCCACGGCGCGCTGCTGCGAGAGGAGCGCGAAGGCGTCCTGGTCCTCTCGGTTGACGGTCCAGCGCTCGGCCACGTTCTCGGCCGTCTCGCCCATCGAGTACGGGTGGTGCATCTCGGCCAGGGTCGGGTTCGTGAAGCGCCAGCCGAGGGTCGTGTCGGCCATCTCGCGGTTGCCGCGCTCGAAGGGCGCCTCGGCCTTGAGCTGGACGTACGGCGCCCGGGTCATCGATTCGACGCCGCCGGCCACGAAGACGTCGCCGTCGCCGACCATGATCGCGTGGGCGGCCGCATTGATGGCCTGGAGGCCGGAGCCGCACAGCCGGTTGACGGTCTGCCCGGCGACCTCGACCGGCAACCCGGCCAGGAGGCCGGCCATGCGCGCGACGTTGCGGTTGTCCTCGCCCGCCTGATTGGCGCAGCCGAGGATGACGTCTTCGATTCGCGCCGGGTCGATGCCCGCCTTGGCGACCGCGGCCTTGATGGCCAGCGCGGCCATGTCGTCCGGTCGCACCGTCCGCAGCGCACCGCCGTAGCGGCCGATGGGCGTCCGCACGGCGCTGACGATCCAGGCCTCGCGCAGGGGACGGTCGAGTGGTCGGGCCATGCTCGGATTGTAGGCCGTGGGCCGCTCCGGCCCGGGCGCCGACGAAGGCCGTGCTACCCCACCCGGCAGGCGAAGGCGTAATAGAGCGGCAGGTCGAACGCCGCATGGACGGCGATCGGTAGCAGCAGCGACCGTGTCCGCTGGGCGATGACGCCGGCGATGAAGCCACCGACGCCGACTGCGAGCATGACCGGAAGCGGGTTGCCGGTGAAGTCGGCGCCCACGTGGACGACCCCGAAGACCGTCGCCTGTAGCGCATTGGCCCCGAGCGGCCCGAGCGCGCGACTCCCCCAGCCCATCAGCGCGCCACGGAACGTGACCTCTTCCAGGGTCCCGTTGGCCAGGGCGATCACCAGCGCAGCGATGAACGCCGTAACGATCGCGCCCTGCGGGGCGACCTGATACCCGACCGCACCGAAGAACGGCTCCGCGAGCAGCGGTCCGAGCCACAGCGCCAACGGTCCGACGACGAGGGCGACGATCCCCGACACGACGATGACCGGCCGTGATGGCCAGGTCAGCAACAGCGAGGCGCGATCGGCGTCGAGGAAGGCCGCCATCGCGGCGACCGAACCGAGCACGACGACGGCCAGCCCGAGCCGCCAGAGCAACGTCGGCGCCAGGAGTTCGCCGCAGACGTCGCCGGTCGGCGATGGCGGCGGCAGGAAGAAGCGCCAGGCGACCAGGGCGATGACAGGCACGAAGCCGGCTGCCAGCCACGCGGAGGGCGGCCGGATCGGTCGAACGGCGGGGTCCAACCTCGTGTTTGGTGGTGCGGAACTCAGATCGAGGCCAGTTGCCACAGTGCCGGTGCGACGCGATACCGCTCCCCGTGTTGCCGTTCGAGCTCCCGGAGGCCGCCGACCACCTTCCCGAGCCCGATCGCTCGGGCGCGAGCGAATGGACCCACGGGATGGCCGGCCCCGAGCACGAGGGCGAGGTCGATGTCCGGCGGCGAAGCGACGCCTTCGCCGGCGGCGTGGTACGCCTCGTTGATGATGGCCAGCTCGATCCGCGCGCGGATGGCCTCGGGGTCGAGGCTCGGATCGGGCGTGCGTTCGAGCGTAGGGGCTGATGTGGTCGAGGGTGCTTCGAAGTCCGCGGCGGGTCCCACGAGCCCGCCGACCTCGTCGTATCGGTAGAAGCCGAGGCCCGACTTCCGGCCGAGCGTCCCGGCTTCGAGCATGCGCTCCTGGATGGGCGACGGTCGGAAGCGCTCGGCCTCATCGAAGCCCTGGAAGAGGCTCCGTGCGACGGCCAGGTTGACATCCATCCCGACCAGGTCGATGAGCGCGAAGGGGCCCATCGGGTAGCCTCCGGCGACGATCGCGGCGTCGATCGCGGTGACGTCGGCCTCGGCAGCCTCCAGCATCCGGAGCGCTTCGAGGGTGAACGGCCGGTTGACCCGGTTGACGATGAAGCCCGGCGCATCGCGGCAGGGGATCGGATCCTTGTCCAGCTCTTCGACGAACGACATCGCGTCATCGATGGCGGCCCCTTGGGTCTGTGTGCCGGCCACGACCTCGACCAGGCGCATGAGCGGCGCAGGATTGAAGAAGTGGAGCCCGACCACCCGGCCTGGGTGTGTCGACGCCTCGGCGATCGCGGTCACCGAGAGGGCCGAGGTGTTGGTCGCCAGGAGCGCTTCCTGCGCGCGCGGCGCGGTCGAGCTCGGCGAAGATCGCGCGCTTGGCCGCCAAGTCCTCCACGGCAGCCTCGATGACCACGTGCGCGCCGGCAGCCACGTCCGCGAGGTCCTTCGTCGTCGTCAGTCGCGCGCTGGCGGCGGCGTGTGCGTCGGGCTCGAGCCTGCCCTTCGCGACCATGCGCCCGAGGCCTGCCTCGATGCGAGCCAGGCCGGCGGCGACGGCCTCGGGCGACACGTCGTACAGCCTGACGGCATGGCCGGCCACCAGGCAGACCTGCGCGATGCCGGCGCCCATCGTGCCGGCGCCGACGACCCCGACGATCACTCGCCCACGAACTTGGGCGGGCGCTTCTCTCCGAAGGCGGCTACCCCCTCGGCATGGTCGGCGGAGCGGCCGGCGATGCCCTGGAGGTCGGCCTCGAAGGCGAGGCTGGCGGCGAGGTCGTGCTCGAGTGAAAAGGCCAGCGATCGCTTGGCCAGGCCGATCGCGATCGGTGCTCCCATGGCCAGGCGGGCGGCCAGCGCCTGTGCCTCGGCGAGGCAGACCTCCGCGGGCACGACACGGTCGACGAGCCCGATCCGCTCGGCCGTGACAGCGTCGACGGGATCGGTCGTGAAGATGATCTCCGCGGCCCGAGCTGGGCCGACGAGGCGGGGCAGGAACCAGGACAGTCCGCTGTCCGGCACGAGGCCGATCCGCCCGAAGGCCGAGATGAAGCTCGCCGTTTCGGCCATCACGCGCAGGTCGCAGGCGAGCGCCAGCGAGAAGCCGGCCCCGGCGGCAACCCCATTGACGGCGGCCACGACGGGCTTCTCGAGCCGATGCAGGGCCTCGACGATCGGGATATAGCGCTCGCGCAGCTCGTCGGCCAGGCTCGGGGCCGCCGGTCCGCCTCGCTCGCGCAGGTCCTGGCCGGCACAGAAAGCGCGGCCGGCGCCCGTGAGGACGACGGCGCGCACCGTGCGATCGCGGGCTGCCCCTCGGAGCGCGGCCAGGAGCACGTCCTTGAGCTCGCGGTCGAGTGCGTTGAGTGCGTCTGGACGATCAAGCGTCAGCGTGCGGACGCCCGTGTCGGCATCCTCGACGCGCAGCACGGACATGGTCGCGCGTCCTGCAGAGACCGGGGTCAGCCGGCGAAGACGACGAGGTCGCCCCCGACCAGCTCGAAGACCTGCCGCTCGATGGGCTCGTCGGCATCGCCGGAGTGCTCGACGATGAAATCCTGGAACATCGGCCCGAACTCAGGGTCGTTCGGGGCCAGCGTGCCCACGACGAGCATGTCGCGATCGGGCAACCCGACCATGAACCGGGTGCCAGGGGCGGAGACGGCCGTGAGCTCCTTGACGATGTGCGCGCGAGCGGCGTCGAGCAGGATGCGCGCCGCGTCATGGCCGCTGCCGGTGTCCGAGCTGAGCAGGTGCCGACCGTCCGCGCCCTCCTTCGTCCAGGGCGCGTCCGCAGACCAGGCGGCCAGGTTGTCACCGGCCGCGGCGGCAAGCTCGGAAGCGTCGATGCCCCACGAGAGCAGGTGCTCGCCGTTGATGAGGACGTCGAACCCCCCTCCGGCGAGCGTGAAGGAGACGACCAGTCCCGCGGGGCCCTCGGCGACGAGCGGCGTCGTGTGCGCCGCCGGGCTCGAACGCAGGACATCGAGCGGGGTGTCCGCCGCGGCGCCGAGCGTGCCCGCCGGGCGAAGGATGGGAAAGACGAGCGACCGTGCCGCCGACCAGTCGTGCTCGGGAGCGTCGCTGGCGGCGGCGCCAGTCGACTCCGGGGCCGGGTGGTGGCCGCTCACGGGTGCATCGGGATCCGGCACCGCGAGCGGGTCCGGCGCATGGTCGCGCAGAGCCCCTGGGGCCTCGTCCGCCAAGTCCAGCCCGGTCCACTCGTCCGCCACGTCGGCTCCTCCGCCTCCCGCTCGGCCGTCAGCCGTGCCGGCACTGCTCAGGGTACTCCCACCGCGCCACTCGGCGACGGGCATCCGGGCATGTCGGCCCGTCAGCGGCCCTTGAAGTCGGGCGTGCGCTTCTCGAGGAAGGCCGCCATCCCCTCCCGCTGGTCCTCGCTGCCGAAGAGCAGGAAGAAGTTCCTGCGCTCGAATTCCAGGCCAGCCTCGAGGGACAGCTCGAAGGCGCGGTTGACGGCCTCCTTGGCAGCCATCACGGCAAGCGGCGGCATGGCCGCGATCCGGGCGGCCAGGTCCAGGGCGGCAGGGACGGTCGCCTCCCGTGGGACCACGTGGGTGACGAGGCCGTGCGCTTCCGCCTCGCGCGCCGTGAGGTTCCTCCCGGTCAGGATGAGCTCCATGGCCTTGGCCTTGCCGAGCGCCCGCGTCAGGCGCTGCGTGCCGCCCGCCCCGGGGATGACGCCGATCTTGATCTCCGGCTGGCCGAAGACCGCATCATCGGCGGCGACCAGCAGGTCGCAGGCCATGGCCAGCTCGCAGCCACCGCCCAGGGCGTAGCCACGGACGGCGGCGATGATCGGCTTGCGGATGCGGCGGATGCGCTCCCAGCGTGCGAAGCTGTTCGCCTGTGCGAGGCTCGTCGGGGTCGCCTCGGCCATCTCCCGGATGTCGGCGCCGGCCGCGAAGGCGCGCTCTCCGGCCCCGGTGATGACGATCGCCCGGCAGGCATCGTCTCCGTCGAGGTCGCCGAGCGCCTCGACGAGCTGGCCCATCGTCTCGGCGTCGAGGGCGTTGAGGACGTCGGGCCGGTCGAGCGTGATGAGGGCGACCGAGTCGACCGGACCGTCGGGCCCTGGCGCCGGTAGTTCGATGCGCAGGCGATGCGGGGGCTTGGTCGAGGTCTTGAGCTCGCCCATCACGCACCCAACAGCGGCTTGCCGCAGTATCCGCAGAAGACGGCGTCAGAGGCGAGAGGCCCGCGCCCGCAGAAGGGGCAGCGGAGGTCGCCGATCGGCGCGTGGGGCGGAGTATGCCCCTCGCCGTGCTGGGTGGCGGGCGGCGCCAGGCTCGAGCGGAGTCCTTCGTAGTCGGGCAGGCGCTTTTCGGCGAAGCTGTCGAGCCCCTCGCGGACCTCGTCAGAGCCGGCGTGGAGCGTCAGCCACTCTCTCGCGTGGCGGATGGTCAGGCTCCAGGACAGGTCGCGCCAGAAGTCAAGCTGCGTCTTCGTCGCGCGGACCACCTCTGGCAGCTTGGCCAGCAGCTCCTCGCAGAGCGCATCGACGGCGGCGTCCAGATCGGCGCGCGGCACGACCCGGTTGATCCACCCCCACTCGAGCGCCTGTCGGGCGTCGATGGGCTGATTGAGCAGCAGCACCTCGCGGGCTCGGCGATCTCCGATGAGCAGCGACAGCCACTGCGTTGCGCCACCGGCCGGCACGCTGCCACGCGACGGGCCGACGTGACGGAAGACGACATCGTCCGCCGCCACCGCCAGGTCGCAGGCCAGGTTCAGCTCGTTGCCGCCACCGACCGTCATGCCGTTGAGCCGGGCAACGACCGGCTTGGGGCACGTGCGGATGGCGTCGATGGCGGCGATGAAGTGGCCCATCCAGGCCCAGTAGTCGTTGGGGCGCTCGAGGAAAGCGGCCTGCTCGTCGAGGTCGGCGCCGGTCGAGAAGGCTCGCTCGCCGGTGCCGGTCAGGACGACCACGCCGACCCGATCATCGACGGAAGCCTGGCGCATGTGATGCGCGAGGGCGTCCAGTGTCGGGCGATCGAGGGCGTTGAGGACGTCGGGGCGGTCGATGCGGACGGTCGCCCGCCGGCCGACGACGTCGTAATGGACCGTCACCCGGCGCCGCCTGGATCCATCTCGTCGTCAGGTTCGACGACCACGAGGGTCGAGAGGCCCGGCGCGATCTCCCGCAGGTTCCGGCCGGCCGCCCGCATCGGGTCGCTGGCCAGGGCGGCGTCGAGGGCCGCGCGATCATCGAAGACCATGCGAGCCACCATGCACAGGTCCGACTGGCCCCAGGCCTCGGTCACCCGAGCCACGTGCAGGGATCGAAGGCCGGGCGTCTGACGGATGAGCGGCAGGTGCTCGGATCCGTAGCGCCGTCGGAAGGTCGCCAGGGCTTCGTCGTCGTCGGGCCGGCGATAGAGCGCCATCAGGGTCGCCGTCATGCGTGCCTCCGTGGGTACGTTGCTGCGCGCGGGCCGCCGCGTGCGTCAGACGCCATGGTCGCCCATCGAGGTCGGGACCGGGGCCCGGTTGCCGCTCGAGCGCGGGCCACTGCCCGGCTCCATGCGGCCCTCGGCACGGGCGCGCGCTTCGGCCTCCGTAGTCCGGTAGAAGGTCGCGGCCACCTCGTTGAAGATGCCCGGCCGGCTGGCCATGACCTGGTGGTCGCAGTCGGGCACGATGCACAGCCGACCGTCCGGCAGCTGCCGGTGGAGCGCGACGGCGTGGTCGGTCGGTACGAACACGTCTCGGTCGCCGCACATCAGCAGCGAGGGCATCGTCACCCGACGAAGCTCCTCGGGCGATATGAGCGGCTGGCTGGCGACGTCGGCGGCGATGGCCGGCAGGAGCCGCCGCCAGGCGCCCTCTCCCTGGACCGGCCCGTGCCGTCGCTCGAGCGCGGCCGCCCAGACCTGGTCCTGTCGGTCGATGCGCTCGGGGTCCATGAGGTGCCGGGCCACGTTCATCCTCGGCTGACGCTGGACATCGATGCCCGAGATGAGCAGGGTCCGCAGCCGCTCGGGGTGCCGCGTGCCATAACGCAGCGCCGTATGGCCGCCCATGCTGAAGCCCAGCACGTGGAAGGTCGCCAGTTCGAGCGCGTCCACGAACGCAGCCAGATCGTCGACGAGCATCTCGGCGGTCCAGCCGTCTGCGGCATCCCAGCGCGTGCCGGCGTGGCCGCGTGCGTCGGGCATGTAGATGCGGAAGGCGCGCCGCATGGCCCCGCGCTGGGCGCCCCAGTCGTCGGCCGCCGATGAGGTCGCGCCATGAAGCATGACGAGTGGCGGGCCTGCGCCCTCGACGACGTAGGCGATATCGATCCCGTTGGCGTGGATGGTCGGCATCGGTCGCCCTATCCCTCGGGGTATCGGCTGTCCGGCTTGCCCAGCAGCTCGGCCGTGGCGGCGCGCTCGATGCGCAGGTAGCGCCCGCGGTAGTAGAGGAGCGGCAGCGGGTGGACCTCGCTCAGCCCGAGGCCGACGACGCGGGCCAGGTAGATGGTGTGATCGCCCGCGTCGAGCGTCTGGTCGACGACGCACTCCAGGTGGGCGACGCCGGCGTCGAGGATGGGCATGCCCGCCTCGCTGAGGGCATAGCTGGCCCCGCAGAAGGCTGAGCGCGGCAGCGACGATGGCGCGCCCGCGAAGCAGTCGGACAGGCCCTGGCTCTCCTCGGCCAGGATGTTCACGGCGAAGCGTCCCGCCTGGGCGATGACCGGGTGGATGCTCCGCTCGCGCCCGACGCAGATGAGGACCAGTGGTGGCTCGAGGCTGACCGACGTGAACGCGTTGACCGTGGTGCCCCAGGGCTGGAGTCCATCGGGCGTCGGAGAGGCGGAGGTGATGACCGTGACGCCGGTCACGAAGCGACCCAGGACGTCGCGGTACATCTCCTGGTCGACGTCGTCGACCGCCTTGGACATGGCCGGTCGACCCTACCCGCCGCCGCCGACCGGGCCGGTCGGGCGCTCGTAGCCCTCGGGCATGCGCGGCTCGAAGCGGAAGCCGCCGGCGACGCCCGGCTCGGTCAGCTCGTGCGGGTCGAGGATCTGACGTCGAGCTCGTCCTCGGTGAAGATGCCCTTCTCGACGACCAGCTCGCGGATCGTCTTGCCGCGTCGCGACGGCCTCCTTGGCGATGTCGGCGGCCAGCGCATAGCCGATGTACGGCGCCAGCGGCGTGGCCATGGCGCTCGACTGCTCGAGCAGCCAGGCGGAGCGCTCGACGTCCGCCTCGATGCCGGCCACGCACTCGCGCGCGAACTGGCGGCAGCCGGTCGTCAGGACCGCCAGCGCCTCGAGCACCTCGTGGGCGATGAGCGGCATCATCACGTTCAGCTCGAGCTGGCCGCGCGAGGCGGCCCAGGCGACCGCCGTGTCGTTGCCGATGACGTGGTAGCAGATCATCGACAGGTTCTCGACCATCACCGGGTTGACCTTGCCGGGCATGATCGACGAGCCCGGCTGCCTGGCCGGCAGGCGGATCTCGGCGAAGCCGGTGCGCGGCCCGGACGACATCAGCAGCAGGTCCTCGCAGATCTTGGCCAGGTCGACCGCCAGCCCGCGCAGCGCGCGCGAGACCGTCGAGCATCGGCGCCATCGACTGCGTGGCATGGACCAGGTGCTCGGCGGTCCGCAGCTGGTAGCCGGTCTGCTCGGAGAGGTAGCTGGACGACGAGCCTCGATGTACTCGGGCTCGGCGTTCAGGCCGGTGCCCACCGCCGTCGCGCCGATGTTCTGCTCGGCGACGCTCTCGGCTGCAGCGAGGATGCGGCGCGTGGCGCGCTGGGTGGTCAGCGCGTAGGCCGCGAACTCCTGGCCGAGCCGGATGGGCACCGCGTCCTGCATGTGCGTGCGGCCGGACTTGAGCACGCCGTCGAAGGCCAGCGCCGCGCTCCTCGAAGGCGTCGACCAGCTCGTCGATGCGCCGGCAGCAGCTCGCGCGATCGCGATCCAGGGTCGCGACGCGCATCGCGGTCGGGAAGACGTCGTTGGTCGACTGCGCCATGTTGACGTGGTCGTTGGGGCTGACGACCGCGTAGTCGCCGCGCTGGCCGCTGCCGATGCCCGCGCGTCGCCCAGGATCTCGATGGCCCGGTTGGCGAGCACCTCGTTGGTGTTCATGTTGTGGCTGACGCCGGCGCCGGCCTGGAACGGGTCGACGCGGAAGTCGTCGATCAGCCGCGCCTGCAGCGCCTCGGCCTCCGGCGCCTCGGCATCCGGCGCCAGGCCGAGGATCTCGTCGGCGGCCTGGATGATGGCGTCGGCCAGGTCGTCCGGGAGCCGGCCGGTGGCGTGGTTGGCGCGGGCGGCGGCCTTCTTGACCTGACGCCGGCCCGCACGAGGGCCATCGTCCGGCCGACGGCCGCTGATCGGGAAGTTGCGGATGGCGCGCTGCGGTCTGGACGCCGTAGTAGGCGTCCTCGGGGACCTCCAGCGCCCCCAGAGGGTCGCGCTCGAGGCGGTAGCCAGGACGCGCAGCCTCGCCGACGGAGACGCTCGAGTCAGCGGTGGTCGAGGGCGCCACCGGGGTCGGATCGGGCATGACCCCAGTGTAGCCTCGACCCGGCCGCGGTCACACCTCGTCAGTACGCCGGAACGAGCGTGGCCCCGGTCTCCCGGGGGCCACATCCGTTCGGTGATGGTGAGGCTATTGCGAAGGCGGCAGGTTCCCGACCGGGACCTGGTCCGCCTGGGCGCCGCCATTGGCGTCGTCCATGGTCACCACCAGCCAGCCCTTGGCCTTGGCCGAGGCGAACTTGCCACGATCGACCCACAGGTCGAGCGAGGCGCCGGCGCCGGGCGCGAGGCCGATGAAGTCACCGGTCGAGACCCCCGGCTTGTGGGAGTCGAAGCGAGCCTTGCCGGGCACGACGTCGAGCGATCCGTCCTGCAACGACTGGGTGACGACCCAGTAATTGAAGTCCGAGTTGCCCTTCTTGAGCCCGAGGTCCGAGGCCAGCGTCGGCAGCAGATAGGTGGAGCCGTTGGCCGGCGCGTCGGCGACCCAGATGTCGACCAGGTCCCCGGCAGCATCGAACGTGAACGAGGCGAGCTGGCCGTTGAAGGTGCCCGTCGTCACGAGCCCGAAGTCGAGGCCGACGACGAGATAGTCGATCTTGCCGTTGTTGTTCGTGTCGATGGCGATGTCGATCTCGTTCTCCGAACCGGACGACGACATGCCGTACGAGTTGACCGCGAAGACGAGCGCCCTGTCCGACGGCGCGTCGACGCCGAATGCCTCCGCGGGCAGCGTCTGGACGCCGACCGCCCGGACGTCGGCGGAACCGAAGACGAGCGGATCCTGGGAGCCACTCAGGCCCCAAGCGTAGACATCGGCGAAGCCCGCATGGATGCCGGGGTTGGACAGGGCGACGGTCGCCTCCGCGACGCCCTTCGACTGCGTGTATGCGGCTCTTGGCGCCGGCGGCCACGTTCGACAGGCCGCGCGGCACCAGGATGTACGGGACACGGAGTTGGTAGACGCCAGGACCCGAAGACGTGGGCGTGGCCGTGACCACGCCGCGCATCGAGTTCACGCCGCCCCACGGGGCGCCGAGGAAGACGTCCACCGTGGGCAGGCCGGCTACTTGGGCAGCGCTCAGGGCAGCCGTCGCGTCGACGTCCACAGAACCGCCGGCAGGCACGGTGACCGAGTTGTCGGAGAGCGTCACGAGAGGAGTGCTGGCCGCGAGGGCGTAGCTGATAGCCGAGCTGCCTGTGTTCCGGAGGGTGATCGTCTGGGTCTCGCCGTAGGCCCACCCAGCGGCTCGTAGCCGTACGAGAGGCTGGCTGCGCCCTCACCCGTCGTAGCCAGGCCGAGGGTGTCGACGGCCCGGTTTGCTTGCGCCACACCGGCGCCCGCGGTGCGCAGGTTGTAGCCGGTGATGTGCGCTGACGATGCGTCGGCGGTGTTCATGATGGCGGCCTTGACTTCGGTCGGGCCCCACGTCCGGGTTGGCCTCGACGACGAGGGCCGCGATGCCCGCCGCGCTCGGGGTGGACATCGAGGTGCCTGAATTCGTGCTCCCCAGGGTGCCGCCTCCGACGAGCGCCGAGACGATCGACACGCCCGGTGCGGCCACGTCCGGCTTGGCAGCGCTGTCGACCGTTCGAGGTCCACCGGAGCTGAACGTTGCCAGGCTCTTGTAGGTCGGGTTGGCGATGACCGGGCCGCCGTTCAAGGTCGACGCTGGTGCCGTCGCCCGCCAGGAGCGCGGCCTTGGCCGCGTTGCCGACGCCGATCATCGGGATGTCGAAGAGCTCGGGTTGGTAGCCCAGGAAGGTAGGCAGTTCGGCAGGCGGCAGGTCGTCGCGGTTGACGACGACGATGCCGATGGCGCCCGCAGCGTCCGCATTCTCGCCCTTTTCAACGAAGGCGCAGACACCACGTTGGACGACGGCGATCTTGCCCGCCACGCCGGCGAAATCGGCCGCCTCGCAGCCGAGGGAGAGGCCGCCGGCACCGTCACCGAGGGCGTCGAGGGTGCCGCTCACGGGCAGCCCGGGATAGGCGTTTTCGTTGATGGCCGCGATGTCCGGCCCGCTGGCCATGTCGATCGAGGCGCTCGGGAAGCTGGGAAGTGCGTCGACCGCGGCGACCGAGATGGCCCCGGTGGCCACGCCCGGCGAGTCGGTGATGTAGGCGTTGGCGCCGGCGTTTCCGGCAGCGGAAGCGACGACGACGCCCGACTCCACGAGGGTCTGGGTGGCGATGCTACTCGGGTCGATGGCGCGCCCGAAGACGGCGCCGAGGGACATGTTCACGACCTCGATCGGGTCGCTCGGGTGGTCGACGTTGTAGGCGCCGACCCATTCGAGAGCGTCCGGCACAAGGAGCGTGCCGAGCCCTCACAGCCGAAGACCTTGAGCGACACGATGCTGGCCTCTGGGGCGACCCCGGGCCCGATGAGCCAATCGGTCGGATCGCCGATGGTCGAGGCGTCGTACGGGCCGGCGAACGTCGAGCCGTCAGCCTCAACGCCAGCACCGGCCGCGATGCCCGCGACGTGCGACCCGTGGCCGTCACAGTCGAGCGGATCCGGGTCCGGTACCGGTGTCGGCGAGCCGCCAGTCGGGAAGTAGTCGTCGCCGACGAAGTCCCAGCCGGCGACGACCTTGGCCGTCGGGAAGGTGCCGGGTTCGATGACCGTGGGGTCGTTGTCGTCGTAGGCCGCGGGGGTGCCGGGGCCGCCGAAGTCGGCGTGGGTGTAGTCGATGCCGGAATCCAGGATGGCGATCTTCACACCGTCGCCGGTCGCGCCCGCATCCTGCCAGGCCGACGGTGCGCCGACGTATGGCACGCCGTTGACGTTCTCGGGCTGGACGAGCTTGACCTGGCGCACGGCGACGACACCGGGGATGGCGGCCATGGCGGCCAGCTTGGCCGCGGAGACGCGGACCTTGACGCCGTTGTAGGTGTACTGGAAGGTGCCGAGGACGGTGGCGCCCCGGTTCTCGGCCGCGTTGGCGACTTTGGCCTGCCGGGTCTTGAGGGTCTTGGCCTGCGCCTTCTGCCTGGCCTTCGATTGGTCGCCCCGGGCGAGCACCGGATCGGCGCCGAGTTCGAGCATGACCGTCACCTGGCGGGCCTTGTCGAGCATCAGCGGAAGGCGGTTGACGTTCACCCGGCTGACGCCCCGGCGCTCGAATTGTCGCTTGACGGGTCCGTCGGCAGCGAGCGTGCCGGCCGGCAGCAGGACGGTGAGCATCAGGGCGAATGCCGCGATCGCGGCGGCGAGCTTCCTGGCCATCGGTCTCCTTCGGGCGAGCCCGGGTCTCCGATCCAACAAGTGGTCGCACACGACGAACGAGCCCTCCTCGGCCGGACGTGGTGCGAGCGGACCGGCAGCGTACGACCGCCGGACGACCTCGGTCAAACGCGCAAGGTTGCGTAGCGTGCACGTCGCGGTGCGTGCGTGCACCACCGAATGACCCACCGCTGCGCGTCGATGAAGCGGTGCGCGGAGGCAGCGATCGTGGCCATCGGAGGGTCTCGTCGCGCCGCGGTCCACCCAAATGAAGAGACCGCCGGGATGAGCCGGCGGTCTCGTCAAGGTTGTGGACAGCCCGGAGACCCAGGCGCCCGCTTATCGATGTGTCATTGACCGAAGGTGGCGAGGAAGTCCTCGCCCGGTGTGCCGAGGCCGGTCACGTTGTCCCAGCCGGTGCCGGTGTGCTGTGTGGGCGAGCCGGAGTAGTCGTCGAATGTGCGCAGGAGATCGGTCGTCCCTGCACTGGCGTCGATGCTGTTGTTGAAGTTGCGCCGCGCGACCGCGGTCTTGACGGAGAGCACGTCATGGAAGGCGTCCGGATTCGCGTAGAACAGCGGGTTCGCGAAACCGTGCGGGGCACCGGCCGCCTGATCGGCGAGGGCCATGATGCCGGCCATGATCGGGCTCGACAGGCTCGTCCCGCCGAGTCGGAACTCGTCGTAGGCGGCGCCATCCGGGAAGGTCTGCGTCTGGCCCACAAGGAATCCGGTCTGCGGATCACCGAGCGCGGCGATGTCGGGCACGGCCCGACCGGTCGCCGACAAGGCCGACTGATAGAACGGCTTGGCGAAGATCCGGCTGACCCCACCACCGGACCCGTACAGCCAGTTCAGGCGTGAGCACACCAGCGTGGCCACGTTACAGCCATAGGTCGACGTTCCCCAGCCGGTCTCGAGCGCCCTCGCGTTCGACTGGTTGATTCCCAGGGCCGTGCCGCCGACGGCCGTGACCCACGGGCTCGCCGCCGGGTAATCGGTCGTCGGGAAGCCGAAGGTCGCCGTCTCATCGCCGGTGTCGCCCGATGCGAAGTAGACGCCGATGCCCTGGATGGCGGCCTGGATGAAGATCTGCTCCACCGGGATGATGAAGCCGGGCGGCAGGAGCTCGGTCGCGTATCCGTACGAATTCGTGATGATCTGCGCGACGTGCCGATCGACGGCGTGGTTCAGTGCCGCGTCCAGGTCCCGAGCGTTGTTCGGCGCGCCGATGTAGACGATCTTGGCGGCCGGCGCCATGCCGTGAACCGCCTCGATGTCGAGCGTCTCCTCGCCGTACCAGACCTGCGGATTGAAGCTCGGGTTCACCGGCTTGTTGAAGATGCCCGGGCGGGACGATCTGCACGAACTGGCCGGCGGTCATCGTTGGCAGGCCGCGGTTGACCGACCACTGGTTGACGTCCGCCAGGATCGTCGGTGAAGCGAAGGCGTCGATCACGGCGACCGTCTGACCGGCCCCATCGATAGCCGCTGATGCCGTAAGCGCCCTTGATCTGGTTCGGCGTGTAGCCGCGGACACTCCATGGTGCCGTCGCTGGGCTGGCGACATCCGTGAAGCCCGCCGGATAGGCGTACGGCGAGACCAGCTGCGCCCAGTACGCCGAGAGCGGCGGCGCGTTCCGGAAGCCCGGCGTCGGTGCGGCGTTCTTGTCGACTTTCGTGTTCGGATGGACGGATGCGTAGCTCTGGTCGATGCCGATCGCGCCGCTGATCAGCGGCGCGATCGCGGACGGTATCTTCAGAGTCGCTCGATGGGGCCCGAAGCTTCATGCCCCTGGCCCTGTAGACGTTCAGCTTGACGCCGAACGCGGCCTCGATCTTGCTGACCTTGCCCTGTCGCAGCGACGAAGTGGTTGTTCGACGGCGTGTACGTGACCTTGAGACCCGCGTTCCGCAGCCAGTTCTGCACCGCCGCGACCTGGCGGGCGGTCGGCGCGAATCGCTTGCGGAACTTCGGAGGGGTCAGGAACTTGCCGTACGACGCGCTGGAGGGATCCGAAACGGCACGCGCGAGCGCCGCCGCCCCGGCTTGCGTCCCGCCAGCCGAGGTAGAGTCGGAAGCCCACACCCTGATCGGGATCCGCGTGGCGCACAAGGCGCCCGGAGGTCGCCCATGCGGGCTTGGTGCCGGGGACGGCGGTCGGGCTGGCTGCGCCGACGATGCCGGCGCTGCTCATCAGGAGCGCCGTCCCAAGGATGATCGATGTCGCGATCGTCGCCGGGAGCGACTTGCGTGGTCTCACCGTAGCTGTCCTCCTACGCCTCAGTGCGATACAGCCACTTCGCGTCTCTAAGAGCTCCGGGCGGATGCGCCGCAGCTCGTGGCGAACGCGGGCTCGTCGTCGGCCAGTGAGGGGCGCATGGGCTCGGACCTCCACCGCCGAGCGGTCAGGTTTCGACCGTACACCGCGCTCCCCGAGGGGTCAACGACGCTGTCCCTTCGCGAAGCCTTCTCCGTTGCGCGCAGGCACCGCGCAGCCCAGACACCGGGACGCGTCGATCGGCGGCTCCGCTGTCGCCCGGATGCTACGATCGGGCGGATGTCCGAGACCGCCCTGACCACCGTCGTCGCCTCCGAGGTCCGCCTGCCGAACGTCGTTGCGCCGCCCATCGACGCGCCCAGCATGACCGAACTGTTCGCGTTCATGGCCGACGCCGAGCTGCGCTTCGAAACGCTGCGCATGCGTATCGTGGACCGAACGTGGACGGCACGCGGCGAGGAGACCGAGGTCAGCGAGATCTGGCTGCGGCATCCGTCGAAGGCCAAGGTGCTGACCAGGGTCGGCTCGGACGCGCCGCGATCGCCGAGCCGCATCTGGGTCTCCGACGGGGTGACCATCCGGACGTACGAGACTGAGGGCGACCTATTGCGGGAGCGACCCGTGCGCGACCGACCCGAGGGCGTGACACGGGACGATCTGCCCGGCTTCGCACGCGTCTACGCGCCGCGGACGATGCTGCCGATGGAGACCCTCCCGGAGACGTTCGTCCACCCGCGCGGGTTGTGCCGCAACGTCCTGGCGACCGGCGGCCTCACGCTGCTGGGCACGAACCAGCGCAACGGCCGGGAGACGTGGCTCATACGCTGCGACCAGCCGCGTCGGGCGGAGGTCCTCAACGACAAGCCCGACCGCGTCCTGGAGATCGGTGTCGATCGGTTGACCGGCCTCGTCGTCCTGCTCGTCGAGCGCTTCGGTGAGACGGTCACCCGTCAGGCCGAGGTCACGGACTTGACGCTCGATGGCGCCATGCCGGACGAGGTCTTCGTGCTCCATGCACCGGAGAGCGCGCGCCGCCTCTACTGACCGCGCGGCAGCGTCGTGGCCGGTTGGACGCCGGCCTGCCGCGAACCTGCCACAGCCCCTTCCGCCGGCTTGCCTCGCTCGGTATAGTCGCGCCTTGAGGCCGTGGCGCGGGTCGAGATCCGCGACCGACCGAGACGCGTCCTACGAACGGCGAAA
Organism: uncultured Chloroflexia bacterium; assembly: GCA_963837215.1. Classification (GTDB taxonomy): domain Bacteria; phylum Chloroflexota; class Limnocylindria; order Limnocylindrales; family CSP1-4; genus CSP1-4. The sequence goes on along the minus strand of CAWIML010000007.1, from coordinate 304,803 downwards.
GGAGGCGACGTCGCAGCAGCGGCCCCGATGCGCCGCGCCGATGACTTCTGCGGTCCGCACGCGAACCCCCAGCCTGCGGACGATGCCCTGGACCCGAAGCGACGCCCGGGAGGCGGCGCCGCGATCAGACCGCGGGACGAGGGACCCGCCGGTCGGTCCTGGGCACCGATCCGAGCCCACCCTGCCAGGGAGGATCTCGATGACCCAGTCTCGCGAGGACGCCATCCAGAAGGACGTCCAGGACCTGCACAAGCTGGGCTACGCCCAGGAGCTGTTCCGCACGATGGGCGGCTTCAGCAACTTCGCGATCAGCTTCAGCATCATCTCGATCCTGACCGGCGCCGTCATCCTCTTCGACTACGGCCTGGCCTGGGCGGGCACGGCGGCCGCCCTCATCGGCTGGCCCGTGGTGACCATCTTCGTGCTCCTCATCGCGGCCTCGATGTCCGAGATCGCTTCCGCCTACCCGACGGCCGGCGGCCTCTACTACTGGGCCAGCCGGATGAAGGACAAGAACTGGGGCTGGTGGACCGCCTGGTTCAACCTCATCGGCCAGTTCGCCATCGTGGCCGGCATCTCCTACGCGGCCGCCCAGTTCCTGAACGTCTCGATCGTCACGCCGCTGTTGGACAACGTCGGCATCGACTACAACAACACGACCGTCATCCTGGCCAACGGCGACGTGCCCATCCTGACCGGCGCGACCATGACGATGGGCATCCTGATGCTCATCTGCCTGGCCCTCAACGTGGTCGGCATCAACGTCGTCGCCATCCTCAACCAGGTCAGCGTCTGGTGGCACATCGCCATCGTGGCCGCCATCGTGGTCCTCGTCTTCGTGGCCGGCAAGCCGGACATGTCCGGCCTGACGCTCTTCGCGATCCAGCCACAGGACACCTCGGGGTCGTGGGCGAATGACCTCACACCACTCGGCATCCCGGTCAACCTCGCCTACGGGGCGGCCATCACCTACCCGCTCTTCCTGGCCTTCATGTTCTCGCTCCTTCAGGCCAACTGGACCTACACGGGCTACGACGCCTCGGCGCACGTCGCGGAGGAGACGGTCGGGGCCCGGGTCGCCAGCGCCTGGGGCATCTTCCTGTCGGTGGCGGTGTCGGCGGTCGTCGGCTTCATCTTCCTGTTCGCGCTGGCTACGCACCTGCCGGACCTGTCGACGCTCTTCCCCGCAGAGCTGACCGACTCGGCGACCTACAGCACCTACTACTTCGGCCAGGGCTATGCGGTCTACGACACCCTGAAGTACAACCTCGACATGATCGGAGCCCTGCTCGGCGCGGGCATCGCCATCGCCATGTCGTTCTGCACCCTCTCGTCGATCGCTTCGGCCGGCCGGATGCTCTTCGCCTTCAGCCGTGACGACGGCGTGCCCGGCTCACGCTGGCTGAAGAAGGTCTCACACCGCTACCGGACGCCGGTCAATTCGCTGGTCGCCATCGTCGTCGTCGCCTGGCTGTTCGCGATCGCGGCCTTCTACCTCGGCGCTTCCGGCAGCGAGGGCGGCGGCGGTATCGCCATCGCCATCGTGACCGCCATCAGCACGATCTTCCTGTACGCCGCCTATGGCATCCCGATCTACCTCGGGACGCGCAGCGACGAGTGGAGGCAGGAGCGCGTCTGGAGCCTCGGCCGCTGGTCGAAGCCCGTCGCGGCGCTGGCCATCTTCTGGATCCTCGTCCTGCTCGTGCTGTTCTCCTTCCCGACCTCTGGCAACATCAGCTGGCCGTTCATGGCCGCGGCGGTGATCTTCCTGCTGATCTACTACTTCGGCTGGGCCCGAAAGCGTTTCCTGGGGCCGAAGTCGATGGGCGACGCCGCCCAACTGACGGAGATCGAGCGAGAGTTCGAGCAGGCTGCCGAAAAGGTCGGCGCCTGAACGCCCTGGACATCGTCCCGGCGATGACGGGGGCCGGCCGGCTCGTCCGGCCGGCTCCCACCCTGCACCACGAGGCGAACCTATGAGCGACAGGCACGAAAAGCATCCGCGTCTCGAAGAGCTCGAGGCGATGGTTCGCGACGGCCAGATCGACACGCTTGTCGTGGCCATCACCGACATGCAGGGCCGCCTGATGGGCAAGCGCGTCCAGGCCCAAGCCTTCCTCGAGGGCGTCATCGACCATGGCGCCCATTTCTGTACCTATCTCCTGGGCACGGACATGGAGATGAACACGCCCGAGGGATTCACCCTCATGAACTGGGAGACCGGCTACGGCGACTGGATCGCCTCGCCGGTCTGGGACACCCTGCGCGTCCTGCCCTGGCTGGAAAAGACCGCGCTTGTCCTCTCGGACACGATGGACGAGGAGACGGACAGCGAGATCCCCGTCTCGCCGCGCACCATCCTCAAGCGCCAGGTCGCGCTCGCCGCGGATCGGGGTTTCCGTGTCAAGGCGGGCTCCGAGTTCGAGTACTACGTGTTGCGGGACTCGTGGGATGAGATGGCACGCAAGGGTTTCGTGCCGCCGGAGCGGTTCGGGACCTACAACGAGGACTACCACCTGCTGCAGGCGACCAAGGCGGAGCCGCTGCACCGGCTCCTCCGCAACCAGATGACCGAGGCGCGCATCCCTATCGAGTTCAGCAAGGGCGAGGCTGCTCCGGGTCAGCACGAGGTCAACATCCGCTACGACGACGTCCTCGAGTCGGCCGACCGCAGCGTCATCTTCAAGCACGGCGCGAAGGAGATCGCCTACCTCAACGGCTGGGGCATCACCTTCATGTCCAAGCCCGACCACACCTGGACGGGCTCGTCGGGCCACCTGCACATGAGCCTCTGGGACGAGGGCGGCGCGACGTCGCTGACCCACGACCCGGCGGCCGACCTGCCCTACGGCATGTCCCAGGTGTTCAGCCACTTCATGGCCGGGATGATGAAGCTCTCACGCGAGCTTGCTGTCTTCATCGCCCCGAACATCAACTCCTACAAGCGCTACGCCTCGCTCTCCTGGGCGCCGGTCAACGTCGTCTGGGGCCGCGACAACCGGACGACCGGCTTCCGCCTGGTCGGCCGCGGCAGCGCCCTGCACGTCGAGGACCGCTTTCCGGGTGGCGACATGAACGCCTACCTGACCTATGCCGCGATGATCGGCGCGGGCCTCTACGGCATCGAGCACGAGCTGCCGCTCGAGCCGGAGTTCAAGGGCAACGGCTACATCGCGACCGGCTGCGACCGGATGCCGCGGGCGCTCTACGAGGCCATCTCGGAGTTGGAGCGCTCGGAGGCGGCTGTGGCCATCTTCGGCCAGGACGTCGTCGACCACTACCTCAACGCCGCCCGAGTCGAGCAACAGGTCTACGACTCGGTCGTCCACGATTGGGAGCGGGAGCGCTACCTCGAGCGCAGCTGAGGTCGACCCGGTCGGGCGCGCAACGCGCGCGAACGCCTGCGCCGCTACCATGCGCATCGGACGGGCGGGGGCGGCAGGCCCCGTCGTGGGGCCCGAGTCCGCTAGAGAGGCGTCCGTGATATTCGCCATGCGCGATGGCTGATCGACCAAAGGGATCCGCTGCGGCGCGGCATTCGGCTCCGCCGAAACGCGCGACGCCAGCCAAGCGGTCGGCATCCGGCACGCGCCCGGCACCGGCCAAGGGCGCTCCGGCCACGCGCCCGGCTCCGGCCAAGGGCGCTCCGGCCAAGGACGCGCCACCCAAGGGACTCGCCAAGGAAGCTGTGGCCGCGCCGCGCCCGCCGGTCAGTGATCTGGACGCGCTCGCCGCCGAGCATCGCCGAGCCGAGCAGGTCCAGGAAGCGCTCTACCGCATCGCCGACACCGCCAGCTCCATCCAGGAGATGGCCGAGTTCTATCCGGCCATGCACGCCATCGTCGGCGAGCTGATGAACGCCGAGAACTTCTACATCGCGCTCTACGACGAGGACGCGCCAGCTCCTCAACTTCCCGTACTACGTCGACAGCCTCGACCCGGATGCCCCGGATCCGACGCCTCTGGGAGCCGATCGGGACGGGCGACGCGGCGGGCATCACGGCCTACGCGCTCCGGGGCGGCAAGCCCCTCCTCCTCGATGAGGTGGACTATCGGACGGCTCGTCGAGAGCGGTGCCATCAGGTCTCGGGCGGCACAGGCCGAGGGCGAGGCGGGCTGGCTCGGCGTGCCGCTGCGGTCAGAGGGTCGGACCCTCGGCATCGTCGTCGTCCAGGACTACGAGCCGACCATCTCTCCGAGGCGGACAAGGACCTCCTCGTCTTCGTCGGCCAGCACATCGCGACCGCGCTCAGCCGCGCACGGGCGATCGAGGAGACGCGCGAGCGGAACGCGGAGCTCGCCGTCATCAACGAGATCGGCTCTGCGTTGGCGCAGCAGCTCGACTTCCAGGGGATCGTCGAGCTGGTCGGCGAGAAGGTGCGCGAGATCTTCGAGGTCGACACGATGGCCGTGGTCATCTACGACGAGGCGATCGGCTCGCTGGACTTTCCGTTCTCGCTCGACGAGGGCGTGCGATACCAGATGCCGCCCATCAAGCTGGGCGAGGGTCTGACCTCACAGGTCATCCAATCGAAGCAGCCGCTGCTCTTCGGCACCGGCACCGAGGCCGACGCGGAGGGCGCCATCTCGTACGGCACGCCGACCGAGGCCTGGCTGGGCGTGCCGATCCTGGCCGGTGAGCGTGTCATCGGGACCATCAACCTCGAATCGATCAAGAAGAACGCGTTCAGCGACTCGGACGTCCGGCTGCTGTCGACTGTCGCCTCGAACATGGGCGTGGCGCTCGAGAACGCGCGCCTCTTCGACGAGACGAAGCGGCTGCTGGCGGAGACGGATCAGCGTGCCGCCGAGCTTGCGCTCGTCAACGAGATCGGCTCCGCCCTCGCCAAGCAGCTCGACTTCGACGGCCATCATCGAGCTCGTCGGCGACCGGCTCTGGGACGATCTTCGCAGCCCAGGCTCGGGACATGTTCGTCGCCCTGCTACGACCAGGTCACGCGCCTGATCTCTTCCCGTTCGAGATCGAGGAGGGCAAGCGGATCCAGACGCGAGCCGATCGAGCTTGGCGCAGGGCCTGACGTCGATCGTCATCAGCGCGAGCCAACCGCTCCGCTTCGGGAGCGCTCGAGGAGCAGATCGCGGCGGGCGCGATCCCGTGAACGCGGCGAGTCGACGCACGAGTCGTGGCTGGGCGTGCCGATCCGGGCCGGCGGCGAGGTCATCGGCGTCGATCGTCCTCGGCCACGACCAGCCGGACGCATACAGCGAGGCCGACGAGCGGCTCGTCTCGACGGTCGCCTCGAGCATGGGCGTGGCCCTCGCCAACGCCCGCCTGTTCGACGAGACGAAGCGGCTTCTCGGCCGAAACCGACCAGCGCGCCGCCGAGCTCGCCCTGATCAACGAGATCGGCTCGGCCCTCGCGAAGCAGCTCGACTTCGTCGCCATCATCGAGCTGGTTGGTGAGCGCGTCAGGTCGATCTTCGATGCACGCTCGATCTTCATCGCGCTGTACGACGAGGCCACCGAACAGATCTCGTGGCCGTACGACATCGACGAGGGCGAGCGCTTCCAGCGCGGATCCTATCGGCAGCTGGGCCCGGGCATCACCTCGACGGTCATTCGCACCGGCCGACCGCTCCGGCTCGGCAGCATCGAGGACCAGACAGCCGCCGGCGCGATCCAAGATCGGCGGATCCGACACGCAGTCCTGGCTCGGTGTGCCGATCCCGGCCGGCGATCGCGTCATCGGCGTCGTCGGCCTCGAGAACCTCCGGGTCGATGCCTACACCGAGGCCGACGAGCGACTGCTGACTCGACCTTGGCATCGAGCATGGGCGTCGCCCTCGAGAACGCGCGCCTCTTTGACGAGACGAAGCGGCTGTTGGCCGAGACGGATCAGCGTGCCGCCGAGCTGGCGCTCATCAACGAGATCGGGAGCGCCCTCGCCGCGCAGCTCGACTTCGGGGCCATCGTCGAGCTCGTCGGCGAGCGACTGCGCCAGATCTTCGCCAAGCAGGCCCGCGACATGTTCGTCGCATTGGTTGACCGGCCGGCGAACCAGATCAGCTTCCCGTACTGGTTCGATGATGGCAAAGCGGCTCGAAGTCCCGCCGAACGAGATCGGCGACGGCCTGACCTCGATCGTCGTCAACTCGAAGCAGGCACTCAGGCTCGACACCCTGGCGGAGTCGCTTGCCGCAGGAGCCATCTTCCCCGATGGCGCGGCGCCGACCGAGTCGTGGCTCGGCGTGCCCATCAAGTCGGGCCGCGAGGTGATCGGCGTCATCTGCCTGTCCGACCCGAAGCCTCAGGCCTTCGGAGAGACCGACGAGCGGCTCGTCTCGACGCTTGCCTACAGCATGGGCGTGGCCCTAGAGAACGCGCGTCTCTTCGATGAGACGAAGCGACTTCTCGCCGAAACCGATCAGCGGGCGGCCGAATTGGCGCTGATCAACGAGATCGGTTCTGGCACTCGCGGCCCAGCTCGATTTCGAGGCAATCACGGAGCTTAGTGGGCGAGCGCGTCCGAAGTCTCTTCGAGGCGAACTCCATCTTCATCGCGCTCTACGACCATCGCCGAACGGGACCATCAGCTTCCCATACGAGGTCGAAGAAGGCGCCCGTTACTACAGCGAGCCGATGCAGCTCGGGCAAGGCCTGACATCGATCGTCATCCAGATCACGCCAGCCGTTGGTCATCGGAACTGCGGCCGAGAGCGACGCGCATGGGGCCATCACGGCGGGCGATTACCCGACCGAATCGTGGCTCGGGGTGCCCATCCTGGCCGGCGATCGGGTCCTGGGCGTCATGGCCCTCGAGAGCCTCCAGAAGAACGCCTACTCAGATGCCGATGCCCGCCTCCTGATGACCTTCTCGACGAGCATGGGTGTGGCCCTCGAGAATGCCCGCCTCTTCGACGAGACGAAACGCCTGCTAGCCGAGACGGACCAGCGCGCGGCGGAGCTGGCGATCATCAACGGCGTGCAGCAAGGCCTCGCGGCCGAGCTCGACATGCAGGCCATGTACGACCTGGTGGGCGACAAGATCCATGAGATCTTCGACGCGCAGGTCGTGGACATCGGCATCCTCGACCGGAACGACGGGCTGATGCACTTCCCCTACACCATCGAGCGCGGCGTCCGGTTCCCCGACGAGCCGTTCGCGCCGATGGGTTTCCGGAAGCACGTCATGGCCACGGGCGAGGCGCTGCTCATCGACGACATCGAGCGGCAGGCCCCGCTCTACGACCAGACGTTGGCGCCGGTCCAGGGTGAACCCGCCAAGTCCCTGATCGTCGTCCCGCTCATGGTCGGCGGCCAGCCGACGGGCAACATCTCTCTGCAGAACCTCGACCGCTCGGATGCCTTCACTGCGGCCGACATGGACCTCCTGACGACGATCGCAGCAAGCCTGAGCGTGGCCCTCGAGAACGCCCGCCTCATCGCCGAGACCCGCCAGCGCAACGCCGAGCTGGCGATCATCAACGGCGTCCAGCAGGGCCTCGCAGCTGAGCTCGACATGCAGGCCATGTACGACCTTGTCGGCGACAAGATCCAGGAGATCTTCGACGCCCAGGTCGTGGACATCGGCATCTACGATCGGGACGCTGGGCTGATCCACTTCCCATACGCCATCGAGCGGGGCGTGCGCTTCCCGGACGAGCCGATGCCGCTCATCGGCTTCCGCGGTCATGTCTTCGAGACCGGCCAGCCGCTGCTGGTCAATCGGGACGTGGCGGAGCGGGCGCTCGCCCTCGGCGGCCGGGGCGTGGTCCAGGGCGAACCCCCCAAGTCGGTCCTCTTCGCGCCGCTCCTCGCGGGGGGCGAGGCGAGCGGCGTCATCTCGCTCCAGAACCTCGACCGCGAAGATGCCTTCAGCCAATCGGACCAGGACCTCCTGGGCACGCTCGCCGCCAGCCTCAACGTGGCCCTCGAGAACGCCCGCCTGATCGATGAGACTCGCCAGCGGGCCGCAGAGCTGGCCATCATCAACAGTGTCCAGCAGGGCCTGGCGGCCCAGCTCGAGACCCAGGGCATGTACGACCTCGTGGGCGACAAGATCCAGGAGATCTTCGACGCCCAGTACGTTGACATCGGCGTCCTTGATCCCGGGACGGGTCTCCTCCACTTCCCTTACACCATCGAACGCAGTGTCCGTCTTCCCGATCGGACGATGGAGCTCATCGGCTTCCGACGCTTCGTCATCGAGACCGAACGCCCGCTGCTGGTCGACGATTTCCAGGCGCGAGCCCCCGAATTCGGGAACCCGTCCGTGATCGTCGGCGAGCCGCCGCAGTCAGCGCTCTTCGTGCCCTTCGTCGTCTCGAACGACACGGCTGGCGTCATCTCGCTCCAGAACCTCGACCGCGAAGCCGCCTTCAGCAAGTCGGACCTGGAGCTGCTCACGACGCTCGTCGCGAGCCTGACCGTGGCACTCGAGAACGCGCGCCTGATCGACGAGACCCGTCAGCGGGCCGCGGAGCTGGCGATCATCAACGACGTCGGCCAGGCGCTCTCCGCGCAGCTGGACCTCGACACGCTCATCGAGCGCCTGGGCGACCAGATGCGAGAGACCTTCGATGCCGACCTGGTGTACGTCGCGCTCCACGATCGCGAGTCAGACCTCATCGAGTTCGCCTACTACAGCGAACGCGGCGAGCGCATCGATCAGGCCCCGATGCCCTACGGCGAGGGTCTGACGCACGCAGATCCTCGAGACGGGTAAGCCGCTGCTGCTCAACAAGGACGCCCAATTCGAAGCCTACGCCAGGGTGGGCACCCCGGCCAGCTCGTACCTCGGCGTGCCGATCATCGCCGGCGACGAGGCGATCGGCGTGGTCAGCGTCCAGCACACGACCGAGAGCGGGCGGTTCGGCGAGGCCGATGAGCGGCTCCTGGCGACGCTGGCTGCGAACGTCGGGGTGGCGATCCAGAACGCCCGGCTCTATCGCGACGCGCAGCGCCAGGCTGGGGAGATGTCGGCGCTGGCCGAGGTCGCCGCCGAGATCTCGGCCATGCTCGACCTCGGCTCGGTGCTCGAGCGGATGGCCGACCGAGCCGTGTCACTGCTGACCTCCGACACGAGCGCCATCTTCCTGGCTGATGCCGATGGCCAGATCTTCCGACCCTTCGTGGCCAAGGGCTCCTTCGCGCCCGCGGTCATGGCCGACACGATCACCCTGGGCGAGGGCATCATCGGCGACCTGGCCAGGCGCGGCGATGCCGAGGCGATCAACGACGTGGCCAGCGACAGCCGCACCATCCCGATCCCCGGAACCGACGAGCAGCAGGACGTCGAATTCCGACTGATGGCGGCACCGCTGAGCTCGCGCGGCCAGGTCATCGGCATGATGGCGGTATGGCGTTCAGAACCCGGCGTCCGTTTCACCGGCGCCGACCTCTCGTTCCTCGTCGGACTCGCCCAACAGGCAGCCATCGCCATCCAGAACGCGCGCCTCTTCGAGGAGGGCCGCGCGGCCCAGGAGGTGGCCGAGCAGGCCAACCAGGCCAAGAGCACGTTCCTGGCCGCCATGAGCCACGAGATCCGGACGCCGATGAACGCCATCATCGGCATGAGCGGCCTGCTGCTCGACACGCCCATGAGCGACGAGCAGCGAGACTTCGCCGAGACCATCGATACCTCGGCCGAGGCGCTGTTGACGATCATCAACGACATCCTCGACTTCTCCAAGATCGAGGCCGGCAAGATCGAGCTGGAAGCGCAGCCGTTTGCGCTCGGTCAGTGCATCGAGGGCGCCCTCGACGTGCTGGCACCGTCGGCGGCCGCCAAGGGCATCGAGCTTGCCTACGCCTTCGACGAGGACCTGCCGCGGGCCGTCTCGGGTGACGCCGGACGGCTCCGCCAGATGGTCATCAACCTGCTCTCCAATGCCGTCAAGTTCACGGAGCGCGGCGAGGTCGTCCTGCGGGTCACGGGCCACAAGTTGGCCGAGCGGGGGCGCGGTGGCGGGACGCCCACGCTGGGAGATCGTGGCCGAGGTCCGTGACACGGGCATCGGTATCCCGCCGGAGCGCATGGAGCGCCTCTTCCAGTCCTTCAGCCAGGGCGACCTGTCGGTGTCGCGACGCTATGGCGGGACGGGCCTCGGCCTGGCCATCAGCCGCCGCCTGGCGCAGTTGATGGACGGCACCATCGTCGCCGAGAGCTCCGGCGTCGAGGGGGAAGGGAGCACGTTCCGGCTGACCATCCACGTGCCGGAAGCATCGGATGCCGACCTGCCGATAGCACGCAGCGGGCCCCTGCCCGAGCTGGTCGGACGGCGAGCCGTGGTCGTGGACGACAACGCCACCAACCGCCAGATCGTCGTCGCCCAGCTCGCTCGCTGGGGGATGACGGCGAGGGAGACCGGTCGGCCGACCGAGGCGCTCGGCTGGATCGAGGCCGGCGAGCGCTTCGATGTCGCGCTCATCGACATCGCCATGCCGGAGATGGACGGGTACACACTGGCCGAACGGCTGCACGCCTCGAAGGGTGTGGCCGCGATGCCCATCGTGGTCCTCTCCTCGGTCGGCAACCGCGATCGCGAAGCGCCGGACATCACCGCCTTCCTGACCAAGCCGGTCAAGCCGTCGGCGCTGCACGACGCGCTGGTCACCGTCCTGGTGGGGCAGGTGCCAGCGGCCCCCGTGCGAGCGACGGAACGGCCATCCGTGGACGCAGAGCTCGGCCTCCGGCACCCGCTGCGCATCCTCCTGGCCGAGGACAATCCGGTCAACCAAAAGCTGGCCATCCGCCTCCTGGCCCAGATGGGCTACTCGACGGATGTCGCCGGCAACGGCGTCGAGGCCATCGCGGCGCTCGAACGCTCGCCGTACGACGTGATCCTGATGGACGTCCAGATGCCCGAGCTGGACGGTCTCGAGGCCACGCGCCGCATCCGGGCTGCTCGGGCAGCCGGTCCGTCCGGAGCGGACGGCGATAGCCCCTGGATCGTGGCCATGACCGCGAATGCCCTGGCCGGCGATCGTGAGCTGTGCCTCGCCGCGGGCATGAACGACTACGTCTCGAAGCCCATCCGGCCGGCGGCCCTGGCGGCCGCCCTGGCGGTGGCGCCCACAAGCCTGGCCACCCCTTCGAACGGCCCTACCTCTCCGCCACCGACCGGAGGTCCCGATGCCTGACGCACCCATCGACGACGCCGCCTTCGCCGAGCTGCTCGAGACCGTCGGCGGTGACCGGGAGTTCCTGGCCGAGCTGGTCGATACATACCTTGTCGACAGCCCGGGCCTCTTCGCGGAGCTGCGGTCGGCCATCGCCACCGATGACGCGGCGACTGCCCGGCGGGCAGCCCACACGCTGAAGTCCACGAGCGCCAGCTTCGGCGCCCTTGACCTGGCGGCGCAATGTCGCGAGATCGAGGCTGCTGCCGCGGCGGGCGAGCTCGAGGGACTCGATGCGCGTGTCTCTCTGGCCGCCGCCAGCTATGCGCAGGTGGAGAAGGCGCTCCGCGCCATGGTCGGGGCAGGCCAGGCAGCGTGAGCGGCGAGCGCGGCCGCATCCTGGTCGTCGACGACACCCGGCTGAACCGGACGATCCTTGCTCGTGCGCTCGAGACGCAGGGCCACGAGGTCGTGGAGGCCGAGAACGGGCGCCTGGCCATGGACCTGCTGGAGGCCGAGGACGCGTCGGGCATCGACGTCGTCCTCCTCGACCTCGAGATGCCCGAGATGGACGGCTACGAGACGCTCAGCCGGATCAAAGCCTCGGAGGCGATCGCGCATCTGCCGGTCATCGTCATCTCGTCGGTCGAGGAGCTCGACAGCGTCGTGCGCTGCATCGAGATGGGCGCCGCCGACTACCTGCCGAAGCCGTTCAACGCGGCCGTCCTCCAGGCACGCCTGTCGACGTCATTGGCGGCCAAGCGCCTGGGCGATCTCGAGCGCGAATACCTGCGCACCATCGACCGCCAGCGATCCGAGCTGGCACGCTTCCTCTCGCCCCAGGTCGCCGAGCTCGTCTCGAGCGCCGACGGCGAGGCCATGCTCGGCGGTCACCGCCGTGTCGTGACGGCTGTCTTCAGCGACCTGCGTGGGTTCACTGCCTTCGCCGAGACGGCCGAGCCCGAGGAACTGCTCGACATGCTCCGCGACTACCACGCCGAGATGGGCCGGATGGTGACCGAGTTCGGAGGCACGCTCGAGCACTTCGCGGGCGACGGCATCCTCGTCTTCTTCAACGATCCGGTCCTCCAACCGGACCACGAGGCCCGCGCGGTGCGTATGGCCGTTGCGATGCGCGATCGCTTCGACACGATGCACGAAGCCTGGCGCAAGCGTGGCTACGAGCTTGGTTTCGGGGTCGGCATGGCGGTCGGGCACGCCACCATCGGGCGCATCGGCTTCGAGGGCCGCTACGACTACGCGGCCATCGGCACGGTCGTGATCATGGCCTCACGCCTGTGCAGCGAGGCCCACGCCGGCCAGATCCTGGTCAACCAGCGCGGCTACTCGGCGGTCGAGGAGCTGGTCTACGGGGAGCCGGTCGGCGACCTGGCGCTCAAGGGCTTCAGCCGCCCGGTCACCGCCTACAACATCGTGGGCCTGGTCGACGCCGGCTGAGCGGCCGGCCACAGCGCGCGGTACGCTCCGCGCAGACCCGAGACGACGAGTCAGCGCCGCCATCACGGCGGCCCGGTGAGCGGCCGCTCCCGTGCGGCCAATGAGGTGCCCGACATGAGACTCCAGGACAAGGTCGCCGTCATCACCGGCGCCGGCGGCGGGATGGGACGGACCGCCGCTCAGATGTTCGCCGCCGAGGGGGCCAGGATCGTCGTCGCCGAGTTCTCCGAGGCTGCGGGCCAGGAGACGGTCGGACTCGTGGAGAGCGCGGGCGGCCAGGCCACGTTCGTCAAGACCGACGTCTCGTCTGAGGCTGGCGCTCGGGGCATGATCGAGCATGCCGTCGCCTCGTATGGGCGGGTCGACGTGCTCTACAACAACGCCGGCATCATGCCCGAGGCCGATCACTCGGTCATCGACACCTCGGTCGAGGCATGGGACCAGGTCATGGCCGTCAATGTGCGTGGCGTCTTTCTGGGCTGCAAGTACGCCATCCCGGTCATGCTCGAGCAGGGCTCGGGCTCGGTCATCAACATCTCGAGCTTCGTCGCGCTCATGGGTTGCTCCAACCCACAGGACGCCTACACCGCATCCAAGGGCGCGGTCCTCGCCCTGACCAGGTCGCTGGCCGTCCAGTTCGGGCCTAACGGCGTGCGCAGCAACGCCATCTGCCCGGGGCCCGTCGAGACGCCGCTGCTGATGGACTGGCTGGTCAAGGACGAAGAGGCCAAACGGATCCGCCTGGCGCGCAACCCCACCGGCCGCTTCGGCAAGCCGGAGGAGATCGTCCACCTGGCCATGTACCTGGCCTCGGACGAGTCTCGCTGGACGAACGGGGCGGCGATGGTCGTGGATGGCGGCATCACGGTCAACTACTTCTGACGGAGGCGCGAACCGTGCCAGCAGGGCCGCGCACGTCGATGAGCGGACGTGACGATCGATGATCGCGACCAACGCTCGATTGGTCACCCTGGCCGAGATCGAGGCCGCTGCCGAACGTGCTGCGCGGCGTGACCGTGGTCACGCCGCTGCTGCCTTTCGGCCCGTTGCAGCCTGAGGGCCTTGCCTCCGCCTATCTCAAGCCGGAATCGCTGCAACCGATCGGCGCGTTCAAGCTGCGTGGCGCCTATACGGCCATCGCCCAGCTCACTCCGGCCGAGCGAGCGGCGGGTGTCGTCGCGCACTCGAGCGGCAATCACGCCCAGGGGGTCGCCCGGGCGGCGCGACTGCTCGGCGTCCATGCGGTCATCGTCATGCCCTCGGACGCGTCGGCCATCAAGGTCGAACGCACGAAGGCGGATGGTGCCGAGGTCGTCTTCGTGGGCCCGGGGTCCGACGAGCGGGCTGCCAGAGCGGCCGAGCTGGCCACCGAGCGCGGGCTGGCGCCGATCCCGCCCTACGACGACGCCCGCATCATCGCCGGCCAGGGCACGGCCGGACTGGAGATCGTCGAGCAACTCACGACCATGGGTCGTGGCGACGCCTTCAGCGTGCTGGTGCCGGTCGGCGGCGGCGGCCTGGCCAGCGGCGTGGCCACCGCCGTCAAGTCGCTCCGGCCGGGCGCCCGGGTCTACGGCGTGGAGCCGGCGCTGGCCGCCGACGGGCGTGACTCACTGGCCGCCGGCCACATCGTGCGCTGGTCGGACGAAGCCACGAACCGGACGCTCGCCGACGGCCAGCGCACCACGGCCATCGGCGCGCTCCCGTTCGCCCACCTCTCGACCTATCTCGACGCCATCCTGACCGTCGAGGAGGAGGAGATCTGTCGAGCGATGGTGCGCGCCCAGCGTGAAGCGCGTCTGGTCCTCGAGCCGTCGGGTGCGACCTCGCTGGCCGCGCTCCTGTTCGCGCTCCCGGCCGAGGCACCTCGCCCGGTCGTGGCGTTGCTCAGCGGCGGCAACGTGGATCCCGACCGCTATGCCGCATGCATCGCGCGCGGCGAGGCTGCCGGAGGGTGAGCGGAGCCGAAGGGCAGTTCGACGGCCCGCCGGAGGCCGGCGACGGGCGCCCAAGGACCGGGCTCTTCGCCTCGGCAGCGTCATGGGCTCGTCAGCGCGAGACGCCGGCGCACGGCGGCATGCTCTGGCTCGGCCTGGTGGTCGGGCTGTTCCTGCTCCTGCCTGCGGCCTCGCCGCGCGTGGGCGTCGTCTTCTGGGGCATCGTGCTCTTCGTCACCCTGCTGGTCTCGCTGCGCTTCCGCATCGGGCCCGCGGCCCTGCTGGTGATGGTCGTGGCGGGGGTCGCCGTGCGCCTGGTGATGGTCGGCGCGAGCTCGTCGGATGCGCTGATCGTGACCGTGGCTGCCATCGAGCGGGTGCTCGGCGGTGCGGGCCCCTGGGGCATCGGCTATCCGGAGACGATCCCGCCGGGCGCGCCATTTCCCTACGGGCCGCTGGCCATCCTCTGGTACCTGCCGGCACGGAGCCTGCCCGTGTTCATGGAGATGGCGGCCGCGACGGTCATCCTCGTGCTGCTCGGCATCCGCGGACGTCCGGTCGGCCTGGCGATCTTCGCCTTCGCGCCGATGCTCACGGTCCTCGCGACCGACGGCTCGAATGACACCTCGGCGTCACTCCTCCTGCTCGGCGCCATCCTCGTCATGCAGCGTTCACGTGCCTGGGGCGGAGTTGCCATCGCGGTCGCGGCCGCCTTCAAGCTCTACGCGTTGGCGTGGCTGCCCGCCCTGCTCTGGTTCGGGCGCCTCCCGGCCCTGGCCGGATTCACGCTCGCATCGCTGGCGGTCTGGTTGCCGGCCTTCCTGGCCTGGGGCGCCGGTGCCTTCGTCGACAGCTTCGCGCTCTCACAACGCGTGCACCCGCAGGCCTACTACTCGTTGGGCTACGCCCTGCGCGGCCTCGGGATGCGGGTAGACCCTGAGGCGATCGACCGCTTCCGCCTCGCCCTCGGGGCGATCGTGGCCGTCGTTGGAGCGGCGATGGTGCGATCGGGTCGGGGCGTCGTCGTCGCCGGCCTGGCCGTCTTCATGGTGACCCTCTTTGCCGGGTGGTGGTCGACCTTCGCCTACCTGGCGGCCATCGCGCCGATCGTCTGCTGGCACCTCGAAGACTGGGCCGGGCTGGGTGAGCGGCGCGTGCGGTGGCCACGTGATCCGGTCGGTCGCCTGACGGCGAGAGTCGACCGCCGGTGGCCGGTCCTCGTGACCTCGGTGGGCTCCGACTGACGACCGGGCACGACTCCCGGAGTACCCTAGTGCGAACGTCCCACTGAACGCCGCCAGGCCACCAGCGACTCCATCCCGAGGTCTCCTCATGACGACCCAACAACATCCCGACGCGGCCGGCGCCACCGCCATCCAGCAGGCCCGCATGATCATCGGCGGCGAGACCGTCGATGCACTCGACGGACAGACGTTCGAGGTCGTTGACCCGGCGCATGGGGTCGTCGTCGCGACCGCACCGCAGGGCGGCAAGGCCGACGTTGACCGCGCGGTCGCGAGCTGCTCTCGCGGCCTACGAGGATCCGAAGGGCTGGTCGAGCTGGTCGGCGAGCAAGCGCGGCCGGACCCTCATGAAGCTCTCCAACCTGGTCAAGCAACACCTCGAGGCGTTGGCCCAGCTCGAGAGCCGCAACGGCGGCAAGCCCATCAGCAGCGCTCGCGGCGAGATCCTCGGTGTGAGCCTGGTCTTCGAGTATTACGCGGGCGCGGCCAACAAGGTCTTCGGCGAGACCATCCCGGTCAGCAAGCCTGGCCTGGACTTCACGTTGCGCGAGCCGATCGGCGTCGTCGGTCTGATCGTGCCCTGGAACTTCCCGCTCCTGATGGCGGCGTGGAAGCTGGGGCCGGCCC
The DNA here is from genome assembly GCA_963837215.1 of uncultured Chloroflexia bacterium. Classification (GTDB taxonomy): domain Bacteria; phylum Chloroflexota; class Limnocylindria; order Limnocylindrales; family CSP1-4; genus CSP1-4. The sequence goes on along the minus strand of CAWIML010000007.1, from coordinate 288,454 downwards.
TGGCAGCCGGCAACACGGCCATCCTCAAGCCCGCGAGCTACACGCCGTTGACCGCCCTCCGTCTTGGCGAACTGGCGCTCGAGGCCGGCTTTCCGGCTGGCGTCGTCAACGTCATCACCGGGCCCGGCGGCTCCGCTGGGGCCGCCCTCGCCGCGCACCCGCAGGTCGGCAAGATCGCCTTCACGGGCGAGACCACGACCGGCCAGGAGATCATGCGGCTGGCCTCTGGATCGATCAAGAAGGTCAGCCTCGAGCTCGGCGGCAAGAGCCCCAACATCGTCTTCGCCGACGCCGACCTGGAGCGCTTCGCGCGCGAGTCGCCCTACGCCGTCTTCGACAATGCCGGCCAGGACTGCTGCGCACGCAGCCGGATCTTCGTCGAGCGTGCCGTGCACGAACGGGTGGTCGAAGCGTTCGCCGAGGCGACGCGCAACGTCAAGCTCGGCGACCCGGCCGACGAGACCACGGAGATGGGCAGCCTGATCAGCTTCAAGCAGCGCGACCGCGTCCTCGACTACATCGGCATCGGGCGGGAAGAGGGTGCGGAGCTCGTGGTCGGTGGCTCGGCGCCGACTGGCGACGCGCTCAAGGATGGCGCCTACCTGTTGCCGACCGTCTTCGACAACGCCACCAACGATATGCGCATCTGCAGCGAGGAGATCTTCGGGCCGGTGGTCTCGATCATCCCCTTCGACACCGAAGACGAGGCCGTGCGCATGGCCAATGACACGCCATACGGCCTTTCGGGCTCCATCTGGAGCCGGGATATCGGTCGGGCCCTGCGCGTTGCGAAGGGCATCCGCGCCGGCGTCCTGAGCGTCAATTGCAACAGCTCGGTCCACACCGAGGCGCCCTTCGGCGGTTACAAGATGTCGGGCAACGGGCGGGAGCTCGGCATGCATGCCATGGAGCTCTATACCGAGGTCAAGAACGTCTTCGTCGACCTGAGCTGATGCCGGCCCGGATCGTCACCGTCCCCGACGAGCTGCTCGACCTGGTGACCAGGGATCACCTCGCGCACGTCTCGTCGGTAGGCGAGAACGGCTGGCTCTTCAATCACATCATGTGGATCGACTGGGATGGCGAGCACCTGCTCGTCAATTCACCCGTCGGCTCGTTCAAGGGCCGGAACTGGCGAAAGAACCCGCACGCGGGCATCTCGGTCGTCGACCCCGTCAATCGCTTCCGCTACATCCAGGCGTCGGGTCGCGTCACGGAGATCCGGCCGGACGTCGACCTGGCCCAGATCGACCGGACGTCGCTGCGCTACGACGGGACCGATTACTACGACCGACGTCGGGAGCGGGAGACCTTTGTCATCACGCTCGACCGCGTCCGCGGCTCCCTGGGCTAGGCTAGATCGATGGCCAACGAGATCGAGATCGATCCCGCCGTACCGCCGAGCGGCTCGGGCTGTGTCGAGTGCCTGGCCTCCGGGGGTTGGTGGTTCCACCTCCGTCGCTGTGCGCGTTGCGGCCACATCGGTTGCTGCGACTCGTCGCCATCCCAGCACGCGAGTCACCATGCGGCCGACGCCAGGCACCCGATCGTGCTGAGCTTCGAACCCGGCGAGGACTGGTTCTGGGACTACGCGACCGAGCGGTACGTGGTCGGTCCCACCATGGCCCCGCCCCGCCATCACCCGCTCGACCAGCCGGTGCCTGGACCGGCCGGTCGTGTTCCCCGAGACTGGGAGCGACAGTTGCACTGAAGCGTTCGGCGAAAGGACCACACCATGCCAACCCGTACCAAGCGGAACCTGCGCCCGAAGAAGAACGGCACGAGCCGGCACGACACGTCGCCGGAACCTCGCCTCGCCCCGACGGGCGTCGAGGTCCAGCGTTTCGGTACGCTGCGCCTCCTGCCGATCGCCCTGTCTGCGGCGGCGCGACAGGAGAGCAGCCAGCTCCTCAACGCCATCCTGGCCGACACGATGATCCTGTACGCCCTGTACAAGAAGCACCATTGGCTCGTGGCCGGCCCGACCTTCTATCAGCTCCACCTCCTGTTCGACAAGCACGCCGAGGAGCAGTCCGAGCTCATCGACCTGCTCGCCGAGCGGGTCCAGAGTCTCGGTGGTATCGCCGTCGGTGACCCGCGCCATGCGGCCGAGCTGACGACGATCGAACGCTCGCCCGACGGCGCCGAAGATGTCCCTGCCATGATCCATCGCCTGCTTGACGCCCACGAGATCGTGATCGAGAAGGTCCGGAGCGCGATCGACAAGACCGAGGCGTCGAAGGACTGGGGCTCGAACGACCTCCTGATGGGGGACGTCCTCCGCCGCCACGAGCTCCAGGTGTGGTTCGTCGCGGAGCACGTGGTCGATCTGCCGCTGATCGAGCCCTGAGGCCCGACGACGAGCATCCAGCGACCATGGACCAGCCCCACCCGAACGCCGCCCTGGGCCGCGAGCCGATCCGGACGATCGGCCGCGAGGAGCTCAAGGCAAAGCTTGACCGGCACGAGGACTTCAAGCTCATCATGGCCCTCAACCGCTGGGCGTTCGACGCCAAGCACATCCCGGGCTCGCTCCACTTCGAGACGCCCGATGAGCTCTACGCGGCAGTCCAGCCTGACGACGAGGTCATCGTCTACTGCTCGAACGTGGACTGCCTCTCGAGCGTCGCGCTCTATCGCGATCTCGTCCGGCGCGGCTATGGCGAACGTGCGGCGCTACTCGGGAGGCCTGCTCGACTGGGAGGACGCCGGACTGCCGCTCGAGGGCCAGTTCGCGGCCGCGCCATGAGCGTCACGGGTCACCGGTGAACGGCCTGCCGGCAGGTCGCCCCTACGCCGCCGAAGTCGAGGCCGAACGCTCCGGCTGGTATGAACTCGCGGATCTGGTCCGATCGCTGACGCCTGATGAGTGCCTGATCCCGGGCTACTACCGCGAGCCGGATTGGTCCGTCCGCGACCTCGTCGCGCACGTCGGCACGTGGCTTGCCGAGGCGGAGGTGCAGTTCGAGCGTATCAGCGTCGGGACGTACGAGGGCCACGATGTCGACGTCGATGCGCTCAACGCGACGTTCCTGGCGGCCATGGCCGGACAGCCCTGGGACGTCGCCTGGGTCCAGGCCAACGCGGCTCGGACGAGGATGGTCGAGGAGTGGTCGCACCTGGAGCAGCCGACCGACGAGGCGGCGTGGTGGATCCGCAAGTCGGGCGGCGAACACTACGCCGAGCACGTCGATCGCCTCCGCGAGTGGACCGCCGAGCTGATCGACCGACGCATCGAGGAGCTTTGAGGCTCCCTGGCCCGAGCCTTCGGGGCCGGTGCTCAGATCGTCGGCGGCTCCCGGCGGGTTTCCGGGTGCAGGTCGGGCCGAACGCGGCGCACCCAGTCGCGCAGCGCCCAGGTCGAGGTGTGGAAGGCGACCTCATCCCAAGGGATCGCCTCGGGCCGGAACGTGCCGAACTCGAGTGCCTCTGGGTTCGTGCGCAGTTCGCCGGACACGATCCGGGCCTCGAAGGCGATGACCACGACCGCGGCCTGAGTGCGCGAATAGAGCCCCACGATCTCGCCCGGCTCGATGATCAGGCCGGTCTCCTCGAGCGTTTCGCGGATGGCGCCTTCCCGGACCGTCTCGTCGATCTCCAGGAAGCCACCTGGCTGCGCCCAGAGTCCGGCGCCCGGCTCGATGCCACGACGCAAGAGGATGACCTCGCCGGCCTTGGTGATGGGTAGCGTGGTGACGACGAGTCGCGGGTTGACGTAGGCGACGAAGCCGCACGCCGGGCAGAGGAGGCGCTCTCGATGGTCGCCGTCGATAGGCCCGAAGCGGAGCGTCGCACCGCAGCGCGTGCAGTAGTTGAGCGTTTCCGCGAGCCACGATGGCAGCCCGCCGGAGGCGTGCTCCTCGGGCCGGTGCTCGCTCTCGGCAAAGTCGTCGGCAAGCATCTCAGGCCCCGGGATCGGACCGCATCTCAGGCCGCGACCACGAAGGCCATGGCACCGAGCTCGAGCGCGACACCGACGCAGGCCACCCCGAACCAGACGAAGCGGAAGAGCCCGCGTCCACGATCGACCGGCAGCCAGGCGAAGGCCGACCGCCAGATGCGCAAGGCGGCGTCGGCGGTCACCAGGACCAGCATCAGGCCGCCGATGAGGACCGGCAGCCGAACGGCGGCGTCTTCGATCGTGGCGCCGAGGTTGAACGCGGTGATGGCGACCGTGCCACAGACGAGCCCCACGATCGAGAGGTAGATGAACCACGGCTGGAGCGGAGTCGGCCTGGTTTCCGGCACTCGGCTGGGGGTCAGCGGCCGACCCCGGACGTCCCGGCTGACAGCCACCTCCTGGCGGTCAAGCACGGGCATGCCTGGCGTCCAGCGCTCGTCATCGACCATCCGCCGAGTGTACGCCGGTCGTGCGCAAGGTCGAGATTCGGTCCGGTCAGGCGCCGGCGTTGGTCGGGTCGTCGAGGATGGCCTGGGCCTGGGCGGCCCGATGCGCGATGAGTCGGGCGGCGAGGTCGTTGTCGGACTGGGCGAGGATCTGGGCCGCGAGCAGCGCCGCATTCGTGGCGTTACCCACGCCGACCGTGGCGACCGGCACGCCCTTGGGCATCTGGACGATGGACAGGAGCGCGTCCAGCCCGTCGGAGACACCGCCCTTCATGGGCACGCCGATGACCGGCCGGGTCGTGCGGGAAGCGATGACGCCCGGCAGATGAGCCGCCAGCCCAGCGGCCGCGATGAAGACCGACACGCCCGCCGCCTCAGCCTTGCCGATGAAGCCCTCCAGCAGGGCGGGCGCACGGTGTGCCGAGATGACCCGCAGCTCGTAGGTCACGCCGAGCTCCGTGAGGGTCTGTGTCGCCGCCTCCATCACCGGCAGGTCGGATCGACTGCCGACGACGATGGCAACGCGAGCGCCCGGCGCCACGGGCCGAGTGGTGCGCGCGGACTGAGCGCCTGCGGCCGCGGAGCGGCGCGTGGAGCTCATGGCTGGGTCACGCTCACTGTCCGGCGGCCTTCGTGAACCCATCCTCGCCATCGAACGACTGGAGACGTTCGACCTGGGTCCAGCGATGATGCTCGGCGATGCGACCGAGCAGGGCGAGGATGTCCGAGTCGGTCGGCTCCCGGTCTTCCGGCGCCAGGTAGCGGGCCGTGTACCAGCGCACGGAGTCGCCGACCGGCTCGCCGGGCCAGACCTTGGTGCCGCGGCTGGTGACCATCTCGAGGCTCAGGGCCCGGTCGCCTTCGGCCTCCAGCTCGGCCGCCAGTCGGGCGATCTCGAGGTCGCTCTCGACCATCACGTCAACGCCAACCTGCCGACGGCCGCCGACGTACGACTCCGGTGCGTACGACCAGCGGGCCAGGGGCGCCGGCGCCACGGCCGGGCGGAGGTTGCCGCGACCCTTGGGCGCGCTGGCCGGTCGCCGGCCGAGGTTGGCGATCACGGCATCCGTGTAGCCCGTCGTCGAGGCGGCGTGCTCGACGTCGCCGCCGGCCTGGCGGGCCAGGTCCTGGGTCATCGCTGCGCCCGACTCGAGCGTCACGTAGACGGCGTCCTGGATCCGGTCCGCCGCCACCTGCTCGCCGAGGTGGCGCAGCATCATGACCGAGCTGAGGATCAGGGCGGTGGGATTGATGACGTCCTTGCCGGCGTACTTCGGGGCTGAACCGTGGACGGCCTCGAAGATGGCCACCGCATCGCCGTAGTTGCCGCTGCTGGCGAAGCCCAGGCCGCCCACGAGCCCCGAGGCGAGGTCGCTGATGATGTCGCCATTGAGGTTCGTGGTGACCACGATGTCGAACTGGGCGGGCGCCTTGGCCAGCTGATGGGCGACGTTGTCGATGATGAGGTGCTCAGCGGTGATGCCTGGGTACTCCTCGGCGACCTGCTCGAAGACCCGCTTGAAGAGCCCCTCGGTCAGCTTCATGATGTTGGCCTTGGTCGCGCAGGTGACCTTCGAGCGACCCTCGGCGCGGGCCAGCTCGAAGGCGTAGCGGACGATCTTCTCCGAGCCCTTTCGGCTGATGAGCTTGAGGCACTGCCCGACGTCCTTCGTCTGCATGTGCTCGATGCCCGCGTAGAGGTCCTCGATGTTCTCGCGCACGATGACCATGTCCACGCCCTCGCCCGCGTAGCGCGTCGGCACGCCAGGCAGCTCCCGCGCGGGACGCACGTTGGCGTAGGTCTCGAAGAGTTTGCGCAGGGTCACGTTGGCGCTCTTCTCGCCGAATCCGACGGGCGTCTCGAGTGGACCCTTGAGGACGACCCTCGTCCGTTCGATCGACTCACGCGTGGCCGAGGGCACGCCCGAACTGTCGCCCTTCAGGAAGACGCTCGCGCCGGCCTCCGCTGCCTCCCAATCGATGGGCACGCCGGCCGCCTCGATGACGCGCATGGCGGCCCTGGTGACTTCGGGCCCGACACCGTCGCCCGCGATGACCGTCACGCGATGGCTGCGGGGCGTCGGCGGACCGGACGATCTGGTCAGTCATCGGGGGGTCATCGGATGTGTCTCGCCGTGCTTCAGCCTTGGTCGATCCTGACGAACACATGGTGGCACATGGAGCGCCGTTGATCGGGCGCGGCCGAGATGAGAGGCACAGATGAGACGAGGAACGGACTCGCGGCCGCGATGCCCGCGTCCCCAGTCGGTCAGGCGTTCGGTTCGGGTGCGACCCTGGACATGATCGGCCAGGGTGTTGCCCTCGGTGTCCTCGAAGAAGGCCATCCACTCCTCGATGCCTGAGTCGGCGTGGCGATGGATGAGATGCGGCGCGCCGGTCGTGTGGACGCCGCGCGACTCCAGCGCCTCGAAGGCCGGTCGGATGTCGTCGACCGTGAAGTAGAGGACCGAGCTCGGCCTCCACTCCTCCTCGGGCACGCTCCGAAGGTAGAGGCGCGTGCCCGATGCGTCGAAGAACGCGAGGTCGCCGAAGGTGAAGACATGCGGCAGCCCGAGGGTGTCGCGATAGAACGCCTCGGCCCGGGCGATGTCGCGGGCGAGCAAAGAGACCTGGCCGATGGGACCGAGGACGAGATCGCTATCAGGCATGGGCACGCTCCTGGCAAGGGGACTGGAGACTGGGTAGCCGGGCCAATGCCGCAGCGCGGCGGTCCCGGTCACCCCAAGCTTGCCGCCGATGTTCTCGACGTGGTACTTGATGGCGTCGAGGCTGATGCCCCTGCGGCTGGCGATCTCACGCCGCGTCATCCCGTGCCGCAGCATGTCAAGCACCCCCCACTCGGCGGGGGTCAGGACGTCTGGATGGCGAGGTCGGCCACGCGAGCGGCGGGTCATGTCGGCCAGACTACCGTGGTCGGGCCCGATTTTCCCTCCCCCTTCCCGCTTGGCTGCTCCGATGGCATCGCCGGTGGGCTTGCGACGGACCGGTATCCTTCGCCCATGCGCATCTTCGAAGGGCGTCGCCTGACCGAGGTGGACGTCGGCTAACTCGCCGAGCTGATCGCGGCCTGGCCGCGCGTCAGCATCGATATCGGCACCGGCGACGGTCGCGCGGTGCTCGCTCGCGCTCGGGCCGAGCCGGACAGCCTCGTCCTGGGCGTCGACGCGAATGGCTCTGGCATGGCCGAGGCCGCCTCGCGTGCGGCTCGGTCGGGCCGCAGGGGCGGGGTGCCGAATGCCCGGTTCATGGTCGCCGCCGCGGAGGCGCTGCCCGACCTGTTGGCCGAGACCGCTGACCTCGTGACCGTCCAATTCCCATGGGGCTCGCTGCTGCGCGGCATCGTCCAGGGCGAGCCAGTGGTCGTGGGACCCGTGGTCGGCCTCCTGCAACACACGCCCGACGCCGAGATTCGCCTGCTTCTCTCGGTCGAGCCTCGCGACCGGAGCCTCCGCCTCGAGCCCCTCGATGCGACGCGCATCGACCGGCTGGCTGTACAGCTCGAGGCCCACGGCCTCAAGGCGGTGCGCGTCGGTCCGGCCTCGGACCAGGAGCTGGCGGCGTCGCATTCGACGTGGGCGAAGCGTTTGGCGTCGGGCGCCGATCCGCGCACGACGTGGTCACTTCGGTTCGTCCGGCGCTAGAGTCGCTCCATGCAGGTCCCGCGCCCGGTGCTGCGCTTGTTCTGGGCGTACCACCGCCTGATGGATCGTCTCAGCGGCGGCCGGTATGACACGACCGGAACGACCGGGCCATCGGTGTGGTTGACGACCGTCGGACGGCGGAGCGGCACGATCCGCGAGACCGCCGTGACGTACCTGGCGGTCGGTCAGGACCTTGTCATCGTCGCCTCGAACGTGGGCGAGGACGAGGACCCGAGCTGGTGGCGCAACCTCCGGGCGGCGCCCGACACCACCGTCCGGCTGCCGAGCCAGGTCCCGCGCGCCGTCCACGCTCGCGAGGCGGTTGACCCCGAACGCTCCGAGCTATGGGCGCGCTTCACCGATCGCTACCCGCAATACGAGGGCTACCGGCGCCGCACGGCGCGACGCTTGCCGGTCATCGTCCTCGAGCCCCGTGACGAGGCGGGGCCGACGGCGCCCGGACCGGATCCTGCCACGTGACCACCGAACGGGTCCCGATCATCCTCGACGTCGATACCGGCATCGACGACAGTCTCGCCCTGTTGTACGCCTGCGCCTCCGAGGAGGTCGACCTCGTTGCCGTGACGTGCGTGGCCGGCAACATCGACCTCGACAACGTGCAGCGCAACACCCGCGCCGTGCTCGAGCTCGCCGGTCGCGCCGACGTCGAGGTCGCGCTGGGAGCGGCGGCACCGCTCGTCCGTCCGCTCGAGGTGGCCGCCGCGACGCACGGACCGCGTGGCCTCGGGTACGCGGAACTGCCCGAGCCACGCCGACCGGCCTCCGTCCGGCCCGCGGCCGAGGTCATCGTCGAGGTCGCCCGTTCACGACCGCGCGAGGTGACGCTGGTCGCTGTCGGGCCGCTCACCAACGTCGCCACCGCGCTCGACCGCGAGCCGGCGCTGCCGACCCTCCTTCGGCGCCTGGTCATCATGGGTGGCGCCTATCGCGTGCCCGGCAACACGCGCCCGACGACGGAGTGGAACGCGCAGTGGGACCCCGAGGCGACCAAGGCCGTCATCGATGGCTTCGGCGCCGATGCGGTGCAGGAAGCTCAGGGAGTCGGCCGGCCTGCCCGCCCGACCACTCGCGCTGGGCCTCGACGTGACCGAGCGGGCGAAGCTGACACCAGAGCACCTGGCCGGCATCGCCGCCCGCGCCGGCGACGATCCGGCCGCACCGCGACTGCCGATCATCCGCTACCTCGCGGATGCGCTGCGCTTCTACATGGAGTTCCACAGCCGCTACGACGGCTTCTACGGCGCCTTCATCCATGACCCGTTGGCGCTCGCCGCGGCCCTGGATCCGTCGCTCGTGCGTACCGAGGCGGTGACCGTCGACGTCGAGCTGGCCGGCACGCTGACCGCCGGCGAGACGGTCACCGACTGGCGACGAACCTGGGGCCGGCCAGCGAACCTCGACGTCGCCGTCGAAGCGGATGCCGCGACATTCCTGGCGCGATTCGTCGAGCGAGTGGGGGCACTCGCCGGACCGTAGCGGCGGCGGCGCGCACGACGCAGCCTGTCGCGAGGGAGTATGGTTGCCGGGAGCTGGCTTCGCAGCGTCCATCGGGCGGGCCGCTCCTGAAGTCGTCGTTGTCCTACGGGAGGGACGGAATGGTCGCGTTGCTGCTCATCGGGATGGCCACGATCCTGGGGCCCAGGGTCATCGATGTCGTCTACTGGCTCTTTGCCCGCGACCGCTGGCAGGTGGCCTTCGGCGACTCACTCCTGTGGCCCATCCTGGGCATCCTGGTGCTGCCCTGGGTGACGCTCGCGTACGTGCTCGTGGCGCCCGAGGGCGTGACCGGCTTGGACTGGGTCGTCCTCATCGTGGCCCTCTTCGCCGACATCGGCACCTACGGCGGCAACGCGTACAAGACTCGCTCGACGTTCGCCGACAACGCCTGAGCCCTAGGGAGACCCTTGGGGCGGCGCGTCGACCGCACCGAGTGGTGCAGACTGACACCTGATGTCGTCGAGGGATCGGGGTTCCCGAGCATCGGTGAGGGAGGTCGGCGGGCATGACGTTCCAGCAATCACTCGACTGGCTGCAAGATCTGCGGCGAGGGCCAGACCGACGGCTGCGTCTCGCCGTATGTGGCCGTCTACCTCATCGGCCTCCTCATCGCCGTCCCGATCCTCTTCATCATCGCGCGACGAACGCGCGACCTGTCGAACGCGACCCTCCTGTTGATGGTCGTCTCGATCGCCATCAACATCACCATCGGCGCCATCATCATCACCCTGCGCCTGCCCATCTACGTCGACTCGATCGGCACGGTCCTGGTCGGCGTCCTGGCCGGCCCCTGGGCGGGCGCCCTGACCGGTCTCCTGTCCAATCTCATCTGGTCCCTGCTGCCGCTGCCCGGGCGGGGCGGGGCCGTTCATCGGCCGCGTTCGCGCCAGTGGCCATGGTCATCGGCCTGATGGCCGGCTTCTGGGCGAGCCGCGGCGTCTTCCGGCTGCGCTCCGACGACGCCCGTGTCGGCCGCTTCATCGCGCTGGCCGCGGGCATCGCAGTGGCCGCGATCGCCTTCGTCGTCGTGCAGCAGACCATCGGCGTACCCGAGCTCTTCCCCGACTGACGCAGCCCAGGCGATCGCCAACCAGACGCAGTTCGTGGTCACAGCACTGGCCATCGTGGCCCTCGGCGTCTTCGTCGCCTGGATTTCCGGGCGGACCGTCTTCGCCTTCGGCGCAGACGACCCCAGGATCCGCACGTACCTGCGGATCGCCACGGCCGTCTCGGCGTTCGCGCTCGTATTCGGCCTCATCCAGCTCCTCTTCGGCCCGACCGGCTGGCTCTCCACGCTCGACGGCAGCGATCCCGACGACGCTGGGCCACTGACGGCGCCGTTCGGCGGCGCCGACCTGACAGGCCTGGCGCTGGACTCCACGACGGCGCTCGTGGTCGGCGTCGTCCTCGGCGCCCTCCTGGCTGCGGGCGCCTGGATCTGGGCGTCACGAGGCGAGAACGCGCGGCTCTTCCCGGTCTGGGTCGGTGGCCTGACCACCGGCCTGGTGGCGGCAGCGATCTCGGCGCCCATCGCCGCGGGACTCTTCGGTGGCGTCACCGGCGCGGGCACGGACGCGCGTGGTCGCGCTCTTCCGGACGCTCGGGCTGAACGTCTTCCAGTCGGCGTTCGCGCAGGGCCTGACGAGCGATCCGTTGGACAAGACGATCAGCTACACGATCGTCTACGCCATCCTCGTCGCCCTGCCCATCACCGTGCGGACGATGTATAGCCGAGGCGAGACGACGGTGTCCGACTGACTCACAGCGGACCGTTGACCTCCGCGATGGCGGGATCGACGACGGGGTACTACCGCCCCGGCACGAGCTGGCTGCACCGACGCAGCCCGATCACCAAGCTCCTTGGCTTGGGGCTCATCCTGCTGGCGACGTTCGCGCTGCCGCCGGCGATCCTGCCGGACATCCTGGTGATCGTCATCCTGATGGGCTGGACGGCCGGCCTGCTCAAGCCGATGCTCGCCTCGCTGCGCATCCCGTTGTTCCTGTTCGTCTCGATCATCGTCGTCAACGCCCTCTTCTTCCCCGGCGCTCGCGACGTCATCGTCCAGCTCGGGCCGGCGGCGGTGACGCGGGAGGGCGTCGCCTTCGGGGCTATCTCGGCCGGTCGACTCCTGGTCGTCTTCCTGGCGTCCGTCCTCTTCCTCTTCACGACCCTCGCCGACGACATCCTCGAGGCGCTCGTGGCTCGGGGCGTCAGTCATCGGCTCGCGTTCGTGGTCCTCTCGGTCGTGCAGATGGTGCCCCGCATGCAGGCGCGAGCGAGCTGCCATCCTCGAGGCCCAGCAGGCACGAGGCCTGCCGATCACGGGCTCGATCGCGACCCGGCTGCGAGCCTTGGTGCCGCTCATCGGACCGGTCATCCTCGGCTCGCTCATCGACGTCCGCGAACGCACCTTCGCCCTCGAGGCCCGGGGCTTCGGGGCTCGGCCGGGACGGACGTCCTACCGGCGAGTCGGGGACCCGCCCGTCGATCGCTGGCTGCGCGCCATCATCCTGCTGGCGGCGGTGGCGGTCGTGGCGGCCGCCTTCCTGGGCTTCGGTCGATGAGCGAGCCGACGCGGCTTGAGTTCGACCAGGTCGAGGTTCGCTATCCCGGGCGGCGGGAGCCGAGCCTCGACGGGCTGTCGTTCACGGTCGCCGCCGGGCAACGCCTGGGCGTGGCCGGCCGAACGGGCGCCGGCAAGTCGACGCTGGCGTTGGTCGCTGCCGGCTTCGTGCCCCGGGTCGTCCGGGCGACGGTTCGCTGGCCGGCTCGTCCTCGATGGCGTGGCACAGGACTCGGCGGCTGGGCCGAGCCTGGCCGGTCGCGTGGGGATCGTCTTCTCGACACCTTCCAACCAGCTCTCGGCGTCGAAGCTGACCGTCCGCGAGGAGCTGGCGTTCGGGCTCGAGAACCTGGGGGTGGCGCGTGAGGAGATGGATCCGCGGATCGACGCGGCCCTGTCGATGCTGGCGATCACGGGTCTGGCGGACCGCGAACCGTTCGCGCTCTCGGGGGGCGAGCAACAACGGGTCGCCATCGCGAGCATGGTGGCCATGGGTTCGGGCGTGCTCGTGCTCGACGAGCCGACGGCGCAGCTCGACCCGGCCGGCACGCTGGCGGTCGCGGCCATGCTCCAGGACGCTGGCCGGGAATGGGAGCGCGATCATCTGCACCGAGCACGATCCAGCCGTGCTCGGCGGCATGGACCGCTGCCTCCTCCTCTCCGCCGGACGGGCCGTGGCCGTCGACGTCCCCGGCGCCGCTCTCGGGCGTCAGGCCCTCGAACCGCTGGGGCTTGCGGCACCGACGATGGTTCGGCTGGCCGAGGCGCTGGGGGTCGATGCCGCGAGCGCCTTCGACGAAAGCGCCATCGAGACGGCGCTTCGGCGGCTGGCCGCCCAGCCGGACACCGACCCGAAGGCCGCGCAGGAGGGCGTCGAGGTCTCCGGCGAGGCCGTGGCCCCGGCCCCTGACGTCGCCTGGAGACCCGGCCCGGGACGCGAGACGCCGGCCATCGAGGTCCACGGACTCGTCCATCGGTACGACATGGTGGAGGCCGTGCGGGGTGTCTCGATCTCCATCGAGCCCGGTGAGCGGGTCGCCATCGTCGGGCAGAACGGCTCGGGCAAGACGACGCTGGTCAAGCATCTCGTCGGATTGCTGCGACCGGCATCGGGCTCGGTCAAGGTCGGCGGAGGCGATATCGCCGACGAGCCGATCCACCGCCTGGCTGGTCGCATCGGTTTCGTCTTCCAGGATCCCGACGACCAGCTCTTCTCGCGCACCGTCGAGCGCGAACTGCGCTTCGGGCCGGGCAATCTTGGGCTCGCAGACGCGACGGTCGCGCTGCTCGTCGATCAGGCACTCGAGGCGATCGGCCTGACCGCTGAGCGCGGCTCGAACCCGTACGACCTCGACGTCTCCGGCCGCAAGCTGGTGGCTCTGGGCAGCATCCTGGCCATGGATCCGGCGGTGCTCGTCCTCGATGAGCCGACGACCGGCCAGGACGGCCCGGGTGTGGCGCGGGTCGGCAGCATCGTCGATGCCTATGGCGCCGCGGGTCGGACGGTCATCGCCATCACGCATGACATGGAATTCGCGGCGGCGCACTTCGGGCGGGTCGTGGTCATGCGCGCTGGCGAGATCGTCGCCGATGGGTCGCCGGGCGACGTATTCGCGCCCGCCAACCACACGCTGCTCGAGACGACGGGCCTGCTGGCTCCGGTCACGGCGCGTCTCGCGGCGCGGCTCGGCCTCCGCGTCGCGCCGTTGACAGTCGAGGCGTTGCTGGCAGCGGCACGACCGCGCTGAGCGGCAGGGCCGCGAGCGGCCGCCGCCGGCCGGCCGCCCGCTGGTAAGGTGACGGGGCATGGCCACGTCGACGCCCAGACCGGCGGTCTCCACCATCTCCCTCAAGGAGGGTCACGCCGTCGTCGTCACGGCACAGGACGGCTCGATGGCCCCGCCCGACGCTGGTTTCGGCCTCTACCTCAATGACGTCCGCTTCCTGTCCCGGTTCGAGCTGACCCTCGATGGGCAGTCGCCACTGCTGCTCTCGGCCAATGATCGCGAAACGTACGTTGCCACCGTGCAGCTGGTCAACGATCCGCTCCCGCTGTCAGACGGCCGGACGCTGCCCAGGCAAGCCCTCTCGATCCGGCGTGCCCGCTTCATCGATGGCGGCCTGCGCGAGCGCATCGGGATCCTCAACAGCTCACCACAATCGGTGAAGCTGGACCTCGCGCTCGAGGTGGACGCCGATTTCGGGGACATGTTCGCCGTCCGGGGCTATCGCCACGTAGCGGCCCCCGCGGTCACGGTCGAGCGGACCCCGGATGGCCTGACGCTCTCTGCGACCGGCGCCGACAGCGTGGTCCGTGAGACCCGGGTCTCGACCATCCCGGCTCCGGGCGAGGTCGTCGGCCAGACCCTTCACTACGAGGTCACGCTGGGGCCGCAGGAGCGCTACGTGCTCGAGACGCGCGCGGTCCCGACCGAGGATGGCCAGCTCGTCGAGCCCGGCAGCGGGGCGCCCTTCGACGACGCGATCGAGCGGCTGCGCGACCGGTACGCAGCCTTCCTGCGCGGTGCCACGCACATCGCCACGTCCGACGCCCGGGTCGATGACCTCCTCCTGCGCAGTGCCCTCGACCTGCGCGCCCTGCTCGATCCAGCGCCGACCGGACCGATCCCCACGGCCGGCATCCCCTGGTACGCGGTGCCCTTCGGACGGGACTCGCTGATCACTGGCTACGAGACGCTGGCGTTCCAGCCCGACCTGGCACTCGGGACACTGCGCTTCCTGGCCCGCCACCAGGGCCAGCGCGTCGACGCGTTCACCGAAGAGGAGCCGGGCAAGATCTTCCACGAGCTGCGTCGGGGCGTCCTCGCCCGCCTCGGCACGGTGCCCCACCGGCCGTACTACGGGACGGTCGACGCCACGCCTCTCTTCGTCTGCCTCTTCGTCGAGACCGTGCGCTGGCTCGGCGACCGGAATGCCTACGACGAGCTGCTGCCCAACGTCCTGGCGGCGCTGGCCTGGTGCGACACCTACGGCGATGCGGATGGCGACGGCTTCGTGGAGTACACGAGCGGGCCGGACAGCCCGCTGCGGAACAAGGGCTGGAAGGACTCGGTCGCCTCTCTGTCGCTGCCAGACGGAGCCCCAGCTGACCTGCCCGCGGCGCTCGTCGAAGTCCAGGCGTACGTCTACCGGGCCAAGCGAGGGCTTGCCGACCTGGCCCGAGAGCTCGGCGACGAGGCCTTGGCCGGCCGGCTGGCGGCTGAGGCCGAGGCACTCCGTGAGCGCTTCGAGGCCGCCTTCTGGCTCGAGTCGGAATCCTGCTACGCACAGGCACTCGATGCGCACAAGCGCCCGATCGCCGCCGTGACCAGCAACGCCGGCCATGCCCTCTGGGCTGGCATCGCCTCCCCGGCGAGGGCAGCACAGCTGGTGGAACGGCTGATGCGACCCGACATGTCCACGGGTTGGGGCATCCGGACGCTCTCGTCCAGCTACCCCACGTACAGCCCGATGAGCTACCACAACGGCTCCGTCTGGCCCCACGACAACGCGCTGATCGTGGCCGGCATGACCGACTACGGCCATCGAGAGGCAGCCATGGCCATCATCTCGGCCCAGCTCGAAGCTGGCCGATACCTGCCCGACCATCGCCTGCCGGAGCTGTTCTGCGGTTTCGCGCGCGATCGCCGCTACGCGTCGCGGCCGACGGAGTACCTCGTCTCCTGCTCACCGCAGGCATGGTCGGCCGCGGCGCCGTTCCTGCTCCTGCAGTCGGCCCTTGGCCTGCGGCCCGGCGCCGCCTTCGGCGATGCCCCGGTCATCGATCCCGCACTGCCCGACGGCATCGAGCGCATCGCCCTGCACCGGCTTCGAGCGGCGGGCGGCAGCTGGTCGTCGACCATCCGGCGCACCTCCCGCGGTCTTCGCGTCAGCGGCGGCCTGGAGCTTCGAGCGCTGGTGGCGCCATCGCCATGAAGCGGCGCCCGGCGATCCTCTTCGTCCACTACACGTTCCCGGGCGTGGTGGGCGGCGTGGAGACCGTCATCGCGCACCATGCGGTGGGGATGTCGCGTTACGCCGATGTCGCGCTCGCGGCTGGTCGCGGCCCGGTCGGCGTGCATGGCGTTCGGGCGGTGCGCATCGAGCTTCTCGACTCGCTCCATCCTCGGGTCGTCGACGTCTCGCGGACGATACGCCCGGGAGGGCCGGCGCCGGACTTCGCGGACCTGCGCGCACGGATCGCGACCAGGTTGGAGCCGCATCTCGCAGCCGCGGACCGTGTGGTCCTGCACAACGTGGCCACGATGGCGTTCAACCTGCCCCTCGTTGCCGCGCTCCACGACCTCGCGCCAGCCCTGCCAGCCGACCGGCTCATCGTCTGGGTCCACGATCTCGCGCCGCCATCGGCCGCGCCGCTGGCAGACGATGATCCCCGACGTCTGCTCACCCGCCCTCTGCCCGGCGCCCGGTACGTGGCCGTCTCCGACGAGCGGCGCCAGATGACCGCGACCGCACTTGGCCTGCCACCCGCGGCGATCCGCGTCGTGCCCAACGGCGTCGATGTATCGGGCGTCCTGCGCCTTTCGCGCGCCTCCGCCGCGATCATCGACCGTCTGGCCTTGGCAGCGGCGGACCCACTGCTCGTGCTGCCGGCGAGGCTGGTCAGGCGCAAGCGCATCGAGCTGGCCATCGAGGCAGCGGGGATCCTTCGAGGTCGCGGTCACGACGCCCGCCTGGTGGTCACCGGTGGCCCCGATCCACACGATCCGGACGGCGCCGCTTACCTGCAGGAGCTCCGGGGCCTGGTCCGCGCGGCCGGCGCTCGGGACGTCCTGCTCGTGGACGAGATCGGCCGCAGCGCCGGCGAGCGGCTGGTCGGCGACCTCTACGCCTTGGCCGACGCCCTCGTCCTGCCGTCTGCCTCCGAAGGCTTCGGGCTGCCGATGCTCGAGGCCGCGATCGCGCGCCTGCCGATCATCTGCACGGACCTCGCAGTCCTGCGCGAGGTCGTCGGGCCGGCGGCGACGTATGTCCCGCCGGATGGCGGGCCCGCCGCCTTCGCCGACGCGATCGAGCACGCCCTCGCGAGCTCGACGCTCGCCCGTCTCGCCGGTCGTGTCCGCCGCGAGTCGGACTGGCGCCGCATCGTCGCCGAGCAGGTGCGCCCCGCCATCCTGGGCTGACGGGCGCGCGCGCGGCGCCGCCCGAGGTTCGACCAGGTCGAGCATCAGGGAACCTCGTCGTCCCGAGCGGTGTACCAAGGTCGAGATGGGCGCCGATGCTGCGCCGCGAACCTCCAGGAGGACCCGACATGCGGACTCACCGCCTCTTCGCCATCCCCATCGCCATCGTGGCCAGCCTCGCCCTCACGACCGCCGTCCTCGCCGGGGGCTGGGCTTCGGTCACCATCACCGACCCGCCGGCGGACCCAACGGCCGGGGGAGAGACGATCTTCGACCTGACCGTCATGCAACACGGCGTCACCCCGGTCAGCTGGCCGGGAATCACGGTCGTGGCCACCAACGCCGAGACCGGGGCGACGGTCAGCGGCCAGGCCAAGGCGTCGGGCGCTGTCGGCCACTACACCGTCGGCCTGACGTTCCCGACGGAGGGCGCGTGGACGATCGCCTTCACGTCGAATGACCTGATCATGGAGGGCGGGCAGACCCTGGCTATCGGCGCGGCGCCTCCCGTCGCGGCATCGCAGACTGCGGCCGCGAGTGCGGTCGACGTCTCGATGGTCACCGTCCTGCTGATGCTCGTACTGGCCTTCGTAGGGGCGATCGGCGTCATGCTCGTTCGCGATCGACGGGCGGAAGCGAGCGGCGGCCACGACGAGGGCGCGGCCGCGACCACGACCACCGGCTGAGGCACGCCACGAGGATGCGCCCGTGACTCCCGCGGGCGCATCCCCTAGGCTCGGACCGTGGAGGGCCGTCCACCGGTCGAGGCTGAACTCGTCGAACGGGCACGCAACGGCGACGTCGCGGCGTTCGAGGCGCTTGTTCGTGCCCATCAGGAGGTCGCCGTCCGCACCGCCTGGGTCGTCTCGGGCGGCACCGACGACGCCGAAGACGCCGCCCAGGAGGGCTTCGTGAAGGCCTTCGGCGCACTCCATCGGTTCCGCGCCGGCTCCCCGTTTCGGCCGTGGCTGCTGGCCATCGTGGCCAACGAGGCCCGAAATCGCCGGCGCGCGGCGGGTCGGCGGGAGGCCCTCGCGCTGCGCATCCCTGAGGACCGCCGCGCGGGCGGCGCGGCCCCGTCACCCGAAGCGGCGGTCCTCGCCGGCGAGCGCCGCGATGCGTTGCTGACGGGCCTCGCGCGGCTCTCCGAGGCCGATCGGGAGGTCATCACCCTGCGCTACCTGCTCGAGCTCTCGGAGGCGGAGACGGCGGCCACCCTCGACGTGCCGCCGGGCACCGTCAAGTCCCGCCTGTCGCGCGCACTGGATCGACTTCGGGCCGTGCTGGCGAGCCTGGAGCCAGGGCCATGATCGAGCGCCTCGGCCTGACCACCATGCCCGAGCTGGAATCTGCCCTCCGCGACCTTGGTTCGGCGGTCGAGATGCCGCCGACGCCCGACCTGGCCGCGATCGTGGGCGACCGACTCCGAGCGCTGGCGGCTGCGAGCGCCGAGCCTGTCACCCATGGCGGCATCGACGGCGCAGCCGCGCCGGCTGCCCGTCATCCGGAGCGTGCGCCGCAGCCTCCTGCTGGCGGCCGCCATCGCCATCCTGGCGGTCGGTGCAGCCCTCGGCGTCCGCTTCGGATTGGAACTGCTCGAGATCGACTTCGGGCCGGTGCCTTCGATCACGGCGCCCCCGGCGAGCGCGGCCAGCCCCGGCGCCGGCCTGGCGAGCCCCGGCGCCAGCGTGGTGCCCACCGCCAGGATCGACGCGGGCGCCAGGCTCAGCCTCGGCCTCGCGTCCACACTCGGGCAGGCCGCGGACGAAGCAGACTTCCCGCTCCTGGTTCCCGACGTCCTCGGGCCACCCGACGAGGTCTACGTGGGAGGATCGTCCTTGCGCGGGCAGGTCGCCTTCGGCTATCGGCCGCGAGCGGACCTCCCGGTGCAGAGCCTCCTGGCCGGACTCGGCCTGCTGGTCACTCAGAACCGCGGCGAATTCGATCAGGGCATGGTCCACAAGCTCATCGACATGGAGCTCGGCATCGTCGTCCCGGTGGACGTCGACGGGGCGCCCGGGCTCTGGATGGCCGGCGCGCCCCACGTCTTCTGGTACTTCGCACCCGACGGCACGATCATCCAGGAGAGCGAGCGACGGGTCGGCGACACGCTGGCCTGGGAGCGCGACGGGATCCTCTATCGCATCGAGGGCGCCGTCTCGAAGGAGCGCGCCCTCGAGATCGCACGCTCGATGCGCGCGCCATGACCGATCTCAGTCGGGGCTAGCCGGCCGCCGGCTGCGCGTCGGCGGCGGTGAGGCTCAGCCCGCCGGCGGATGGCGCCGCCGCCAAGAGCGCTCGAACTTCTCGATGCGGGCGCGGATGTACCAGACGCGCGGGTCTGCGACCTCGCGCCTGGTCTCCACCAGCGCCATCGCCTGCTCGGCGCTCATGCCCATGCCGATGAGGATGCAGCAGGCCATGGCCACGCTCCGATGCACGCCGGCCAGGCAGTGGACCAGCACGGCATGGCCATCGCCGATGACCGGAAGCGCCGCCTCGACACCACGACGCAGGACGCTGATGGGCATCGGCACGAGCGGCGAATCGACCGTCCGAAGGTGGAGCCAGCGCACGGGCGGCATGCGCACCTCGTGGTGCGGCTTCTGGATGGGCATCGAGAGGATCAGGCGCACGTCCAAGGCGCGGATCGTGGCGGCGTGCTCTGCCTCAGGAAAGGCCGAGATGTAGAGGTAGTCGGTGATCTTCGAGATGTCGGGCTCCACGGCCGCGAGTGCCTCGCTCACGGCACGACCACGGCGAGGCCACCGGGGATGACGCTGACCTCGACCGGCGTCCGCCCGTAGGCCTCGCCGTCGATCCAGAGCGCCTTGGACGGCTCAGTCTCGATGCGGATGTCCCTGCCTCGCCAGTAGTACATCTGCCCCCAGGGCGAGGGCACCTGGAGCAGCCGCTCCGCGGCGGCCAGGAAGCTCATCGGGTTGCGACTGAGAGCGAAGACGTCGAGGATGCCGTCGTCGACACTGAAGTCCTTGTCGATCGAGCCCATGCCGCCGCGTCCCGAGTTGACGACGTAGATCTTGAGCCCGTGCGTGTCGATGCGCTGGCCGTCGATGGTCAGGGTGATCGGCGCGTCGATTGCCTCCTGCATCTGCTTCTTGGTCATCATCGCGTAGGCCATCGTGCCGTAGCGGTTCTTCTGCTCGCGGCTGACCTGCTGCTCCGGCTCGATCCCCGCGTAGAGACGCTGGATGCCGTACTGGTCGCCGATGCGCATGATGTCGACATGGCGCACGTTCGTGCTCGTGCAGAGCACTTCGACCGCCTTGCGGTAGTCCTTGGGGATGCCCATTTCGGTCGCGAACCCGTTGCCGGTGCCGCCGGGCAGGATGCCCATGGGCTTGCCGCTGCCCATCACGGCATTGGCGATCTCATGCTGCGTGCCGTCTCCTCCGCTGCCGATGACCAGGTCGACGCCCTGGGCGAGGGCATCGCGGGCCTGTCGCTTGGCGTCGCCGAAGGCGCGCGTGATGGAGATATCCCAATCGACGTCGTGTTCCCGACAGACGTCGGCGAGGTGCTTGAGGACCGGATCGCCCTTGCCGGAGGCCGGATTGACGACCACATGGATGCGCTTGTAGGGCGGGGCCATGGCATTCCCTTCCGGTGACGTCGACGCGGTTTGCGCCTTGTAGCATCGCACCGATGCAGCCGAAGGTGTCAGCCGCGATCCGTCCGCCGTTCCGGCTGCGGGCGCGGATCCTGACCCCGCTCGAGGACGGGCGGTCACGATACGAGCCGGACGGCATCCTCGAGGTCGGGCCGGACGGCCGGATCATCGCCGTGGGCCCCGCGGAGCCTTTGCTCGGGCTTCCAGACCTCGGCGCTGAGCCGACGAGCGCTACCGATGCCGGGCCCTCCCGCGGCCCGGTCATCGACCTGCGGCCCTTGCTCCTGCTGCCCGGCATGATCGACTTGCACGCCCACCTGCCACAACTCCCGAACGCCGGCCTCGGTGCCGGCCTCGACCTGCTGACCTGGCTCGAGCGCTACATCTTCCCCATGGAGCGCGAGTTCGACGAAGCGCACGCCGAACGGCTCGCACCTGCCGCATTCCGTGCCTTCGCGGCCGCGGGCACCACGACCGCGGTCGTCTACACGGCCGTCTACGAGCCCTCGACGGATGCCACGTTCCGAGCCGCGGAAGCGCACGGCATCCGCGCGGTCATCGGCAAGGTCATGATGGACCGCCTGAGTTACGACGACCGACTGGCGCCCGCCGACGTCCTGGAGACGAGCCTGCGTCAGAGCGCCGACCTCTGCTCGCGCTGGCATGGGCGCGACGGCGGCCGTTTGCGCTACGCCTTCACGCCTCGCTTCGCGGTCTCCTGCTCGCGTGAGATGTTGCGCGAGTCGGCCTTGCTGGCGGCTCAGACCGGCGCCTACTGGCAGACGCACCTCTCGGAGGACCGCGGCGAGCTGGCCGAGGTGGCCCGACTCTTTCCAGAGGCGTCCGACTACCTCGACGTCTACGATCGGGCCGGGGCCCTGGGCACCAAGACCGTCCTCGCCCACGCCATCCACCTCTCCGCGCGCGAGGTCGCCCGACTCGCCGAGTCCGGGGCGCACGTCGCGCATTGCCCGGGCTCGAACCTGTTCCTGGCGTCGGGAGCCATGCCGTTGGCGCGTTACCTGGAGGCGGGCATCTCGGTCGGACTCGGGTCCGACGTGGCCGCCGGTCCAGAGCTCTCGATCTTCGCGGCCATGCGCGCGGGTGCCTATACACAGAGCGGGCTTCGCGTGCTGGAGGCGCGCGAGGCGTCGACTGGCGGATCCCCGACAGGCACGGCTGCATCGCCGGCGCCGAGCGCCACGCCGCCGATCGCGCCGCTCGACTGGTTGCGCCTGGCCACGCTCGACGGTGCCCGCGCCCTGGGTATCGGCGACGTGACCGGCTCGCTGGAGCCAGGCAAGGAGGCCGATCTCATCGTCGTCGACGTGGATCGGACGGCGCCGCTGCCAGGGATCGAGGCCTCGGACCCCGATGAGCTGATGAGCCGGCTCATCTTCCGGCCGCACGCCGACATGGTCCGCGGCGCCTGGGTCCGCGGTCGGCTGCTGGAGGGCCCGGGCGCCTGACCAGGCCCGGCGCCCGATGTCCGCGAGGAGCCCTTGGTCAGGTGCCGACGTAGGCCGCGAGGTGCTCGCCGGTGAGGGTGGAACGGGCTGCGACAAGATCGGCCGGTGCGCCCTCGAAGACGATCCGGCCGCCGTCGTGGCCGGCGCCAGGGCCGAGGTCGATGATCCAGTCGGCGTGGGCCATGACCGCCTGGTGGTGGGCGATGACGATGAGTGATTTGCCGGCATCGACCAGTCGGTCGAGCAGGCCGATGAGCTGCTCGACGTCGGCGAGATGGAGGCCGGTGGTCGGTTCGTCGAGGACGTAGACGCTGCCCTTGTCGGCCATCTGCGTCGCCAGCTTGAGCCGCTGCCGCTCACCGCCGGAGAGCGTCGTGAGGGGCTGGCCGAGGCTGAGATAGCCGAGCCCGACATCGGCGAGCCGGACGAGGATCGCGTGCGCGGCCGGCGTGCGGGCCTCGCCACTCCCGAAGAACCGTTCGGCCTCGGTCACCGGCATCGCGAGGACCTCGGCGATGTTGCGGCCGCCGAGGTGGTACTCCAGCACCGATGCCTGGAAGCGCTTGCCCTCGCACTCCTCGCAGGTCGTGGCGACGCCGGCCATCATCGCCAGGTCCATGTAGATGACGCCGGCGCCGTTGCAGGTGGGGCAGGCGCCCTCCGAATTGGCGCTGAAGAGCGCCGACTTGACGCCGTTGGCCTTGGCGAAGGCGGTGCGGATCGGGTCGAGCAGCCCCGTGTATGTCGCCGGGTTGCTCCGCCGCGAGCCGCGGATGGCGCCCTGATCGATCGACACGACGCCGTCCCGGCCCGACACCGAGCCGTGGATCAGCGAGCTCTTGCCCGACCCGGCCACGCCGGTCACCACTACCAGCACGCCGAGCGGGATGTCAACGTCGACGTTCTGCAGGTTGTGGGAGTCGGCCCCGCGCACCTCCAGCGCCCCGGACGGCGTCCGCACCGACGGCTTCAGGGACGCCCGGTCGTCCAGGTGCCGCCCGGTCAGGGTGCCGCTCGCCCGCAGCTCCTCGACGGTGCCCTCGAAGACCACCTCGCCGCCGCCGGTGCCGGCGCCGGGGCCGAGATCGACGACGTGGTCGGCGACCTCGATCGACTCGGGCTTGTGCTCGACGACGAGCACCGTGTTGCCCTTGTCACGCAGCTGCAGGAGCAGGTCGTTCATCTGCTGGATATCGTGGGGGTGCAGCCCGATGGTCGGCTCGTCGAAGACGTAGGTGACGTCGGTCAGCGACGACCCGAGGTGGCGGATCATCTTGGTCCGCTGCGCCTCGCCGCCCGAGAGCGTGCCCGACGGGCGGTCGAGGCTGAGGTAGCCGAGCCCGATCTCGACGAACGAATCCAGGCTGTCCTGGAGCTTCGCCAGGAGCGGCGCGACGGACGGCTCGTCCAAACCTCGCACCCACTGGGCGAGATCGCTGATCTGCATGGCGCAGGCGTCGGCGATGTTGATTCCCCTGATCTTCGACGACCGCGCGCCCTCGTTGAGCCGGGTGCCGCCGCACTCTGGACACGCGGTGAACGTCGCCGCCCGCTCGACGAACGCCCGGATGTGCGGCTGGAGCGAGTCGATGTCCTTGGACAGCATCGACTTCTGGATCTTGGGGATCAGCCCCTCGTAGGTGAGGTTGACGCCGTTGACCTTCACCTTCGTCGGCTCGCGATAGAGGAAGTCGTGCCTCTCCTTCTCGGTGTACTCGCGGATCGGCTTGTTCGGGTCGAGGAAGCCTGATGCGGTATAGATCCCCACGGTCCACCAGCTATCCACCTTGTAGCCGGGGATGGTGATCGCGCCCTCGGCGATCGATTTGGAGTCGTCGAAGAGCTGGCCGAGGTCAACGTCCGAGACGGTGCCGATGCCCTCGCACCGCGGGCACATGCCGCCGGTGATGGAGAAGCTCGCGCTCGTCGCCTTCCGGTTTCCGCGCTCGACGGTGACCGCGCCGGCGCCGTGGGCCGAGGCGATGTTGAAGGAGAACGCCTGCGATGAGCCGATGTGCGGCTGCCCGAGGCGGCTGAACAGGATTCGCAGCATCGCGTTGGCGTCCGTCGCCGTCCCGACCGTGGAGCGGACGTTGGCGCCCATCCGTTCCTGGTCGACGATGATCGCCGTCGTCAGCCCCTCGAGGACGTCGACGTCCGGCCGCGCCAGGTTCGGCATGAAGCCCTGCACGAAGGCGCTGTACGTCTCGTTGATCATCCGCTGCGACTCGGCGGCGATGGTGTCGAAGACCAGCGAGCTCTTGCCCGAGCCGGAGACGCCCGTGAACACCGTCAGCCGGCGCTTCGGGATCTCGACGCTGACGTCCTTGAGGTTGTTCTCGCGCGCGCCGTGCACGCGGATCAGGTCGTGGCTATCGGCCGCGTGGAGCGTAGGCGACGGCGTGTCCGTCCTCGTGGCCGTGCTCATCTACAGCGCCGGCCTCGTCCTCGCAGCCGCGCTGCTCTGGCTCACCGACCTGAGGAGACACGTCCTAGATCGCCCGCATCCGGTTGTTCTTGGCGTCGTGGGTCAGCTCCGCCAATCCGAGCGCTTCCATGAGCGGCGGCAGGTACATCCCGAAGCGACCTCGATACCCCTTCCGAAGGCCATACCAGCCGCCGACCGGATTGGTCTCCGACCGGCCCCAGGCCTCGACCGTCCCCTCGGCGGCCGGCTTCTGCTCGTCCGCCGCACCAAGCGGCATCCAGTCGCCGTGCGTCTTGAGCATGGCGTGGAGGTCGTCGATGCATCGCAGGTCGTACTTCAGCTGGGTGGACCCGACCTGGCAGACGAGGGTCGGAGGATCCGCCGATTCGTCGCGCCACATCTGGTAGTCGGAGGTGCCCGGCGGAGTCTTCAGCTGCCAGGGATCTGCCTTCGTGCCGCTCCCGTTTGCGCCCATCGTCGATCGACCTCCTCTGCAGATCCCCGCTTCACAGGCTGAGTCTAGAGACCTGTCGGCTGTTGGGGAAGGCATCGAGCAGCGACTGGCCGCCGGCGCCTACTCTTGCGGCATGGTCACGGCTGATGCGTGAGAGCGTCGATCTGCTCATCCGTGGCGGCATGGTCGTCGATGGCACCGGCGCGCCCGGCTATGCGGCGGATGTGGCGGTCGTCGGGGACCGGCTGCGGATCCTGCTAGACCGCCACGGACAGGCGCCCACGATCTGGACACCGTCTTGACCGACATCCACGCTGCACGCGTGATCGACGCGACCGGCCACGTGGTGGCGCCCGGCTTCATCGATCTCCACAGCCACGCCGGCCTCGTGATGCTGGCCGAGCCGCGCCACGAGCCGAAGGTCCGCCAGGGCGTCACGACCGAGGTCATCGGCGTCGACGGGAATGCGTATGCCCCGTTCACGAACCAGCACGATCTCGACGATTTCCTGACCCTCAACGCAGGCCTCGACGGCCGGCCGGCCATCGACTACGACTGGCGCACGGTCGCCGACTACCTCGCGCGCTTCGATCGCCAGGTCAGCGTCAACGTCGTCTACCTCATCGGCAACTCCGCCCTGCGCATCGCCGCCGTCGGCTGGGACGAGGTCGAGGCCGACGCGAGGGCGATGGATCGCCAGCGCGGGCTCCTCCGCGAGGGCATGGAGGATGGCGCGTTCGGGCTCTCGAGTGGGCTCGACTACCCACCAGGTGCCTACGCCACGACCGAGGAGCTGGCGACGCTCCTGGCCGAGGCTGCCCGGCTCGGCGGCTTCTACCACACGCACGTCCGCTACGACCTGGGCGATCGCTTCCTCGATCCCTTCCGCGAGGCCGTCGAGATCGGGCGACGCGGAGGTGGGCCCGTTCACATCACCCACTTCTACCATCGAACGACCTTCCCGGGCACGCCCGAGCAGATGCTGGGATTGGTCGACGACGCGCGCGCCGAGGGGCTGGATGTGACCTTCGACCTCTACCCGTACGAGTGGTCGAGCACGCGCCTCCTGATCATGCTGCCGCCGTGGATCCAGGCCGGCGGCGTCACGCGCCTCAAGGAGCGCCTGGCCGACAGGACGGTCCGGAGCGCGCATCCGCGAGGAGCTGGCGTCGCGCGGTCGGATGTTCGCGGGCGCCGACCCCTGGGCCGATCTGCGCCTCGGCGCCTTCGCCCGACCCGAGCACGCCCGCTGGGAGGGCCGGACGCTCGCCGATGTCATGACTGACACTGGGAGCGACGCGGTAGACGCGATCTGCGACCTGTTGCTGGCCGAGGACCTGCGCGTCAACCAGGTCGCGCCCGGGCCTCACAAGGCCGGCATGATCCCCTTCTGGCAGCACGCCGTCTCGATGGTCGGGACCGATGGGGTGATGATCGCTGACAAGCCATCGCCCCGAACCTACGGCTCGTTCCCGCGCATCCTCGGCGAGTTCGTGCGGGAAGAGCGACTGACGAGCCTGGAGGAAGCGGTGCGCAAGATGACGTCGGCACCTGCGTCCCGCCTCGGCCTCGTGGATCGTGGCCTCCTGCGTGATGGCCTGGTGGCAGACCTCGTGGTCTTCGACCCGGCCACCATCCGTTCCCTGGCCACCTACGATGAGCCGCGACGCTTCCCTATCGGCATCGCATATGTCGCCGTCAACGGCCAGCTGGTCGTCGATGGCGGCAAACACACGGGCGCGCTGCCGGGTCGCGCCCTTCGACGCGGACGCCCGAACGCGTGAGCTGACCGGACCCGGCGGAGCGAGGCTGCGCCGACACCACCGACCGAGCTGCCACCGGCCAAGCAGACCAGCCCCGATCGACTACGAGGACCCGATGGACCGACACGCGAACAATCTCACGGTCGCCCAGCTGACCGCCGAGCCAGGCACCCGAGCCTTCGGCATGGCCCCAGTGGACCTCGGGAGCGCGTCGGTCGAGATCCCGATCGTGCTCGTCAATGGCGCCACGGCTGGACCGCGGGTCGGTGTCATGGCCGGCATCCACGGTGCCGAGTACGTCTCGATCGCAGCCCTCCGTCGCGTGGCCATGGCGGTTGATCCGGCGACGATGACCGGCACCCTGGTCGCGTCGCTCATCTCCAACCCGGCTGCGTTCGCCGCGCGTTCCATCTACGTCGACCCGCTCGGCGGCCGCAACCTGAACCGCAGCTTTCCCGGTGATCCCGACGGCAGCCCGACCGAGCGCCTGGCCGCGTGGCTCCACGCCAATATCCTGGCGCCGTCGGACCGCGTCATCGATTGCCATTGCGGCGACATGAACGAGGCGCTCGTCTCGTTCGCGGGCATCGAGCACACAGGCGACCCAGCGGTCGACGCGGTGACCGAGGCGATGGCGGCCGCGTATGGGCTCGACTACATCGTCATCGGACCCCTGCCCGGCTCCACGACCACAGCCGCCGCCACGCTCGGCATCCCGGCCGTGATCGGCGAGGTCGGCGGCCAGGGCCTCTGGCCGGAGGCCGACGTGGCGCTCCACGAGGCCGGCCTGCGTCGCGCCCTCCACGTTGCGGGTCTGATCCCGGCAGAGCCGGACGGGCCACGTCGATCGACCCGGCGGCTGGGCATGGACGTCTGGCTCCGGGCGAACGCCTCGGGCTGCTGGATGCCCGAGGTCGGCGTCGGTGCGCGGATCGACGCCGGTCAGCGTCTGGGCGAGGTCCAGGACCCGTTCGGGCGCGCCCTCCAGGTCGTCGAGGCGCCCATCGGAGGTACCGTCCTGTTCATCGTCAGTTCGCTGGCCATGAACGCAGGCGACCCGTTGCTGGCCATCGCCGACTGAAGGCCGCCGGTCGGGAGGCGCCACGGGTCAGGACCTGGGTCGTCGCGTCCCTCGCCGGGGTCGTGCTGCCGTCGAAGATCGGGCGCTCGCCGACGGGCTCCACGAGCTCGAAGACGACGCCGAAGGGCTCGTTGCCCGGACAGTCCTGAGCGCCGGGGCGCGGGGCGATGGAGAAGGTGATGGTCAGGGCCTCAGCACCATAATCGACGTCTGGGGCCAGGATCCGACCCTCGGGTGTCTGCCCGCTGGCGCAGGCCGTCTCGTGGACGAAGCCCTTGAGGACCGTCGCCTGAGGATCGATCGGCAAGCTCGCCGGATCGAGCCACCAGGTCGCTGACTGGCTGACGCCCGGATCGGGCGCGGCTGGAGTCAAGGTCTCCGAGGGTGCCGCGGTGGTCTCGGAGCTCGGCGAGGCACCGTCAGCCGTGGGCGCCGTGGTCGGCTCGGAGCTCGGCGAGGCATCGCCGGCCGTGGGCGCCGTGGTCGGCGAGGTTGACGTGCAGGCGACGAGTGCGAACGCGAGCAGCAGGAGGGCCGTGAAGGTCTTCATCGACATAGGGTACGGCCATGCCGACGAATGCGGGATGCCGCGTACGTCGACTGCCGGCCTGGCCTGGAGGACGCGGACCCCGGCATCACTTGACACCGCAACCTCGAAGCGGCGACGCTTCCGGCCTCAGCTCGAGGAGCGTCCTTTCCGGATGACGATCACCACTCGACCCCGTCCCGCCGCACCCGCACGCCCGGTGGCGCCCGATGCGCTCCGGCTGCCCGGAGCCGGCGAGCTGGGCCTCGGTCGGGCGAGCGCGCTGCCCCTCCGTCGAGAGGGCCCCGAGAAGCTGACCGGCCTGGCGCAGTATGCCGACGACATCGTCTTCCCCGGTGCCTGGTACGGCGCCACGATCCGGTCCAGCGACCCCCATGCTCGCCTCCACGGCTTCGACTTCGACGCCGAATTCGACTGGTCGCGGGTCATCGTCGTGACCGCCGAGGACATCCCCGGCGACAACGTGGTCAGCCTCATCAGCGACGACCAGCCCATCCTCATCCCGGTCGGCGGCATCATCCGCCACCAGGCGGAGCCGCTCGCCCTGCTGGCTGCCGCCGATCGCGAGACGCTGCGCGAAGCCAGGCGTCGCATCCATCCGCGCACGGAGCGCCTCGAGCCCGTCTTCGACCCGCTCGCCTCGACCGAGGTCTTCGCACATTTCGCGATGGGCAAGGGCGACATCGAGGCCGGCTTCGCCGAGGCGGAGGTCGTGGTCGAAGGGACCTATCGGGTCGGCCACCAGGAGCAGCTCTACATCGAGAACCAGGCGATGATCGCCGTGCCGCGCGAGGACGGCGGGATGACCGTGACCGGCTCCCTGCAGTGCCCGTACTACGTGCACAAGGCGCTCAAGCGGGCACTTGCCCTCGACAGCGGCCGCGCCGTCGTCATCCAGGCGGAGACCGGCGGCGGATTCGGCGGCAAGGAGGAATACCCCTCGCTCATCGCCATCCATGCCGCGCTGCTGGCACGGCGCGTCAACCGGCCGGTGCGCATGATCTACGACCGCCACGAGGATCTGGCCGCGACGACCAAGCGCCACCCGGCCATCGTCCGCCACCGGACCGGCGTCATGCGCGACGGCCGATTGGTGGCCCAGGAGATCGACCTCGTCCTCGACGGCGGCGCCTACTCGACCCTCTCGCCGGTCGTCCTGAGCCGTGCCACGATCCATGCCGGCGGCCCATACGACGTCCCCAACGTGCGTATCACGTCCCGGGCCGTGGCCACCAACACGCCGCCCAACGGCGCCTTCCGCGGCTTCGGAGCGCCGCAATCGGAGTTCGCCGCCGAAGTCCAGCTTGCGCGCGTCGCCGATGCCCTCGGTCTCTCGCCACTCGAGATCCGCCGCCGCAACCTCTACCGCGTCGGCGGCGTGACCCCGACCGGCCAGATCCTGCGCGACGCGGTCGCTGCCGAGGAGGTCCTCGAGCGGGCCGCCGAGGCGGCCGAGTTCGAGCGAGTCCGCGAGCGCACGGGCCGCGAACGAGCGACGCGCGGCGAGGGTGAACGAACGGCACGCGGCATCGGCCTGGCCCTGGCCTGGCATGGCGCCGGCTTCACCGGCTCGGGCGAGGAGAAGATGGGCTCGGTCGCCGGCCTCGAGCTGACCTCCGAGGGCATCATCCGCGTCCTCATCGCCAACACGGAGATGGGCCAGGGCACGAAGACGATCTTCCCGCAACTCGTGGCCGAGGAGCTCGGCATCGACTTCGACGACGTCGAGATGGCGCCCCAGGACACGTCGATCGTGCCCGACAGCGGGCCCACGGTCGCTTCGCGCACGGCGATGGTCGTGGGGGGCCTCGTGGTCAACGCCGCACGCAAACTCAAGGCCTTGGTCGAGGAGCGCACGGGCCTGCCGTTCGCGGTCAGTTATCGCGAGGACGCATCGACGTGGGGCGCGACGCGCATCGACGAACGCTTCACACCCTACCCCGGCGTCCACTTCGACGACGAGACGTACACCGGCGACGCGTACCCGGCGTTCGGCTGGGCTGCGGCCGTGGCCGAGGTGACCGTGGACCTCGATACCGGCGAGGTTACCGTCCGGTCGGTGGTCGCGGCCGATGACGTCGGCCGCGTCATCCACCCCGTCCTGGCCGAGGGCCAGGTCGAGGGCGGCACGTTGCAGGCCGTGGGCTACGCCACGATCGAGGAGATCAAGTTGCACGACGGCCGTTACCTCAACGACCGCCTGGCGACCTATCTGATCCCCACCTCGCTCGACGCGCCCCACATCGAGACCATCCTGGTCGAGGCACCCTTTGCCGGCGTGCCCCACGGCGCGAAGGGGATCGGTGAGCTGCCCATGGACGTCGGGGCACCGGCCGTCGTGGCCGCCATCCACGATGCGACCGGCGTCTGGATCCACGATCTGCCCGCCTCGCCCGAGCGCATCCTCGCCGCCCTCGATGGGCACGCGCCGCCCGGACCACCGGGCATCTCCACGCTCGCGGAGCCCGGCGCGGCATGACCTACCAGGTGACCGTCAACGAGGTCGAGTTCGAGGTCGCCGCGCCCGGCATGCGCCGTCTCCTCGACGTGCTGCGTGAGGAGCTCGGCCTGACCGGCACCAAGGAGGGTTGCGGGGAAGGCGAATGCGGGGCCTGCACGGTGCTCCTCGACGGCGAGGTCGTGGACGCCTGCCTGGTACCCATCTGCCAGGCGGACGGCCGTGACGTGCGTACCGTCGAGGGCCTCGCCGACACGTCCCGTGGGGCGCCGGTCCTCTCTCCGCTCCAGACCGCGTTCCTCCAGACCGGCGGGGCCCAATGCGGCATCTGCACGCCGGGCATGCTCGTCGCTGCACAGGCGTTCCTCGAGTCGGAGGCTGAGGCGACGGAGCCCGCCATCCGGGAGGCGATCGCCGGCAACCTGTGTCGATGCACGGGCTACACCAAGATCGTCGAGGCCATCGCCCTGGCGGCCAAGGATCGTATGGGAGCCTGAGCATGGATGACCCGAGAGACACCACGACGGACCCGACCGACGGCCTCGGTCCGACGCCCGACCATGAGCCGGTCCCTGGCGCTCCGCCGGATCCCCCTGACGATCAGACGCCGGCCGATAGCGGAGCCCCATCGGGCAACGAGATGGCGATCGCCCTGACGCCCAGCCAGCTGGCGGTCGGCGGCGCCATCGTGGCCGGCCTGCTGGTGGTGGGGGTCCGCCTGCTCCTCGGTCGTCGGCGGGGCCGCGGCTGAGATGCCGGCCGAGCCGCCCGTCGAATCGCCGGCGAGCCTCGAGGAGGCATTCGCCTTCCTGGCGTCCGGCCCTCACCGTCCGATCGCAGGCGGCACCGACCTGATGGTCCAGATCACCGGCGAGCTTGGCCCGCTCCCGGAACGCGTCCTGGATCTCGGTCGGCTCGAGGTCCTGACGGGCATCGAGCTCGACGGCGACGCGCTAGCCATCGGCGCCACGACGACGTGGACGGCCATCCGACGCTCCGCGCTGTGCACGATCCATGCGCCGGCCCTGGTCGAGGCAGCCGCGACCATCGGCGCCGCCCAGATCCAGAACCGGGGCACGCTCGGCGGCAATGCTGCCAACGCGTCGCCGGCCGGCGACGGCCTGCCTGTCCTGCTGGCGATGGATGCCGAGATGGTCGTCGGTGGGGTGCGAGGCGAGCGAGTCGTGCCGGCGACGTCGTTCTGGCCGGCCTACCGCCGCACAGCGCTGGCGCCCGACGAGCTCCTGCTGCGCGTCAGGCTGCCGCTGGCACCGACGCGCCAGGTCCGTTTCCGTAAGGTCGGCACCCGTCGGGCGCAGGCCATCTCCAAGGTCGTCATGGCGCTGGCCTGGCGCGAGGACGGCGGCGTCTGGCGGGACGTCCGGGTGGCACTCGGGTCTGTGGCTGCCACGCCTATCCGGGCGGCCGAAACCGAGGGCGTGCTCGAAGGGGCCGCAGCGCGGCGCACGACGGCCGACCATGCCGCGGCCACCCTGCGCGCCGAGTTGCAGCCGATCGACGACGTGCGGTCCACGGCGGAGTATCGTCGGGCGGTCGCGGCTCGCGTCCTCCATCGGCTCCTTCGAGACGCGGGCGGCTGGTAGACCAGAGCGGAACGGGCGCAGGGGAAGACCTCGAGGAGGACGCGCATGGATGGACCCGGCTTCAGCCATTGCTTCCTGCACGTCGTCAACCTCGATCGGACGCGCGCCTTCTACGTCGGTCGCCTCGGCCTCGAGGTCCTTGCCGAGGGCGGCGGCTACCTGCGGCTGGGCGGCGGCGGCGGCTTCGACGTCGGCGTCGAGGAGCGTCCGGCCTCGGAGGTCGGAGCCCCCGGCATCGAGCTCGAGCTTCAGGTGCCCGATGTCGACGCCCTGGCCACGGCGCTACGCGACGCGGGCATCGACCTGACCGAGCCATCCGATCAGGAGTGGGGCGCGCGCCATGCCTGGCTGCACGATCCCGACGGCTACCGGCTCTCGATCTGGAGCCCGATCGAGTGACTGAGGTGCCCGCATGAACATGCCCGACGGCGTCGACGTGCTGGCGTCGGTCGCGCCAGAGCACGCTCACATCCTGACGCCAGAGGCACTGACCTTCGTGGCCGGCCTGGAGCGTCAGTTCCGTCCGCGACGCGAGGCGATCCTGGCCGCTCGGGGCGAGCGCGCCGCGCGGCTGGCCGCCGGAGAGCGGCCGGACTTCCTGCCCGAGACGGCACACGTTCGCGCTGCCGATTGGCGCGTGGCACCCGCCCCGGCCGACCTCGACGACCGCCGCGTCGAGATCACCGGTCCGGCCGAGCCCAAGATGACCATCAACGCCCTCAACTCCGGAGCGCGCGTCTTCATGGCCGACCTCGAGGACTCACTGAGCCCCAGTTGGGCGAACGTGGTCGAGGGTCAGGCCACGATCCTCGACGCGCACCGGCGGACCCTGGCCTTCACGAGCCCGGAGGGCAAGGCGTATCGACTGGGCGACGCCTTGGCGACGCTGCTGGTGCGACCGCGGGGATGGCACCTGGTCGAGCGGCACGTCCTCGTGGATGGCGCAGCGGTGAGCGCCTCGCTGTTCGACTTCGGGCTCTTCCTCTTCCACGGGGGTCGGGCGGCCATGGAGCGCGGATCCGGGCCCTACGTCTACCTGCCCAAGCTCGAGTCGCACCTCGAGGCGCGCCTTTGGAACGACGTCTTCATCGCCGGTCAGGACGCCCTCGGCATCCGCCGCGGATCGATCCGGGCGACCGTGCTCGTCGAGACCATCCTGGCCGCGTTCGAGATGGACGAGATCCTCTACGAGCTGCGCGAGCACGCGTCGGGCCTCAACGCCGGCCGCTGGGACTACATCTTCAGCATCATCAAGAAGTTCCGTGGCGACCCGGCCTTCGTCCTGCCCGACCGAGCGCAGGTCACGATGGCCGTGCCCTTCATGCGCGCCTACACGCAGCTGCTGGTGCGCACCTGTCACCGGCGCGGCGCGCACGCCATCGGCGGCATGTCTGCCTTCATCCCGAACCGACGCGCGCCGGAGGTGACGGCCAACGCGCTGGCCAAGGTGCGTGAGGACAAGCAACGTGAAGCCGGCGATGGGTTCGACGGCACCTGGGTCGCGCACCCGGACCTCGTGCCGGTGGCCATGGAGGTCTTCGACGCGGCGCTCGGCGAGCGCCCGAACCAGAAGGAGCGCCTGCGCGAGGACGTCGTCGTCGGCGCTGCCGAGCTGCTCGCTGTCGCCGTGCCCGGCGGTCGGGTCACGGAGGCCGGCGTGCGACAGAACGTGAGCGTCGGGCTGCAGTACCTCGACGCGTGGCTCCGAGGCATCGGCGCTGCCGCGATCTTCGACCTCATGGAGGATGCCGCCACCGCCGAGATCAGCCGCTCGCAGCTTTGGCAGTGGCGCACGCAGGGGGTGCGGCTGGACGACGGGCGGCCCGTGGACGCGGCGGTGTATGCCGCCGCGCGCGACGAGGAGCTGGCGAAGCTCGGTGGCGGCGGGGCTCGGCGACTGGCGGATGCGACCGCGATCCTCGACCGCCTCGTGCTGGGCGACGACTTTCCCGACTTCCTGACCCTCGAGGCGTACGCGCTCCTCGACTGAGCTCCGCCTGACGGGCGCCGGCATGCAGGTGCGTGTCTACTCGGGCGGCTTCGGAGCCTCGATCGGCGGCAGGGATGGCTGTCCGGTGATGAGCCGCGAGCCGCGGCCGGCGGTGAGGAAGCTCCAGCCCCAGCGGATGATGACCACCAGCCGATTGGCGAAGCCGATCAGGTAGACGATGTGGATGCCGAGCCAGAGCAGCCATGCGGGAAAGCCGCTGGTGCGCCCGAACGGACCGAGCCACGGGATGCTGGTCACGCCGGCGAGGCGACCGATGACCGCCACCTCCCCACGATCCCGGTAGCGGAAGGCCTTGGTCGGGGCGCCGTCCAGGCGGCGGCGGATCGTGGCCGCGACATGGCTACCCGCCTGGATGGCGCCTTGGGCGACGCCGGGCACTGGCCGATCGGCCCGCCACGGCTGCACGGCGGCGTCGCCGATGACGAAGATCTCCGGGTGACCCGGGATGCTCAGCTCGAGGTCGACCCGGACCCTGCCGGCCTGGTCGGTGTCGGCGCCCGTCGCTGAAGCCACCGTCCGGGCGAACGACGTGGCGAGCACCCCAGCCGCCCAGAGAACGGTTCGCGTCGGGACCGTCTCCGAAGCGTCGCTGCCGGCAGGATCCGCAGGCACGAACCTGACCTGACGCTCGCCGACGTCGACGACCCGCGTTGCCGTCCGCACACGGACCCCGAGATGCTCGAGCTGGCGGCGTGCCGATCGTGAGCGATCGGGCGGATATGTGGGCAGCACGCGGTCGAGTGCCTCGACCAGGAGGATGACCGCCTCCTGGGGGCGGATGGCACGGAAGTCACGGCGCAGGGTGTCGTTGGCGATCTCGCCGATGGCACCGGCCAGCTCGACGCCGGTCGGCCCACCGCCGACGACCACGAATGTCATCCACTCCGCCCGACGCATCGGGTCTGCCTCGCGCTCCGCCGCCTCGAACGCGATGAGGATGCGGCGGCGGATCTCGAGTGCGTCGTCGACCGACTTGAGGCCCGGCGCGAAGGGCGCCCAGTCGTCGTGGCCGAAGTACGAGAAACGAGCGCCGGTGGCGACCACGAGTGTGTCGTAGGCGATGGCGCCCCCGTCCGAGAGCACGATGCGTCGCTCGGATGGTTCGATCTCGCGGGCCTCGCCGAGCAGCACCGTGGTGTTCCGCTGGCGACGCAGGATGCTCCGGAGGGGCTGGGCGATCTCGCCGGGCGAGAGGGCGCCGGTCGCGACCTGGTAGAGGAGCGGCTGGAAGAGGTGGAAGTTCCGCTGGTCGACCAGGGTCACGTGGATGCGTGGGTCCCTGCCGAGGCCCTTTGCTGCGTAGAGGCCACCGAAACCACCGCCCACGATGACGACTCGGTGGTGCCCGTCCTTGCTCCTCCGTTCAGGGGCCGGCACTGGACTCGGCTCAGGCACCGCACGCGATCCGGTCATCGGTTGCCTGTCACTGATCCACCGTGCCGAGTTGGCGCTCGACGAACCGCCCATGCCCGCGGCGCCCGACGAAGACGCCGTCACGCACGACCCACGCACCGCGGACGGTAACGGATCGCACGGCTCCGACCACCTCCCGTCCCTCGTAGGGCGTGTAATCGCTCGTGTGATGGAGGTCGGCCTGGCGGATGACGCGCGGCGCGGACGGATCGAAGAGGACGAGGTCGGCGTCCCGCCCGACCTCCAGGGCACCCTTGTTCTCGAAGCCGAACAGCCGCGCGGGCGTCGTCGAGAGCAGGTCCACCATGCGTTCGACGGTGATCCGGCCGCGCGCGACGCCTTCCGAGTAGACCAGTGCCAGGAGGGTCTCGATGCCCGGACCGCCGTTGGAGATCCGGTCGAATGACTCGCGCCAGGTCTGCTTCTCGATGCCGACCCGATCCGGCACGTGGTCCGTGCTGACCAGCGCCAGGGAGCCGTCGCTGAGGCCCGTCCACAAGGCGTCGCCTTGCCCCGGCGCCCGGAGCGGCGGCGAGATGACGTACTTCGCCGCTTCCTCGGGCGGCAGCTCATAGCGCGAGTCATCGAGCGTCAAGTAGTGCGGGCAGGTCTCGGCGAAGACCGGCAACCCATCCGCCTGTCCTGCGCGAACAGCCGCCAATGCCTCGACGCAAGAGAGGTGCACGACGTAGAGCGGCGCTCGCGCCGCGCGGGCCAGGGCCACCGCCCGCGCGGTGGCCTCGGCTTCGACGTAGGGCGGCCGGGACGAGGCATGAAAGCGCGGGTCCGTCTCGCCGGCCTCCAGGTGCCGCGCGGTCAGCTCCTCGAGCAAGACCGCGTTCTCGCAGTGGACCTCGAGCATGCCTCCGTTCGAGCCGGTCGCCGCCAGGGCGTGATAGATGGTCCGATCGTCGACCCCGAAGTCGTAGACCATGAAGGCCTTGAAAGTCGGCACCCCCAGCTCGATGGCCGCCGCCAGCTCGGAGATGACGTCCTCCTGGGTGGGCGTGATCACGAGGCTGACCGCGAAGTCGACGGCGGAATCGCCCTCGGTGCGCGATCGCCAGGCGCGAAGGCTCTCGAGCAGGGTGCGACCCGTCCGTTCGGAGGCCCCGGTGCCCGGGTTGTTGAAGGCCAGGAACGCGGTCGTGCCCCCGAACGCAGCCGCTACCGAGTCGTCGAAGAACCGATCGGGCTCGGCGTCGCTGGCCACACGCGTGTGCGTGTGGACATCGATGACGCCCGGCAGGATCAGCAACCCGGTGGCGTCGACGACCTCGCGAGCGTCCCCTCCGAGATCAACCCCGATGGCCGCGATCGACCCGCCCTCGATCGCGACATCGGCGCGCCTCGAGCCTCCGACCGTGACGACCGTGCCGCCGCGAACGATGAGATCGGTCACCACGGCACGCCTCAGTCGCCGCTTCCGCCGCCCCCGCCGTCGCCGCCCCCGCCGTCGACGATCGCGATCCCGATGACCAGCCATTCCACGACGAGCCCTCCTCAGGCTTCGGTGATCTCGATCTCCTGGGCACCCTCCCACAGGCAGCGCCGGCCGACCTCGCGCAGTCGGTCCTGCCAGCCGTCGTCGGGGACGACGCTCGCGAAGTGGTTGGCAGCCAGCGGACCGACCTTCGAGGCCGTTGCGCAGGCGCCATAGGGAAAGAAGATCTCGCACTCGCTGATGCCGCCCGGGTACAAGGCGAGCTGGCCGGGCGCAGGATGCGAGGTGTGGTTCTCCCAATCGACACCCGGCCGGTAGTCGCCGTAAGGGATCCAGGTGGACTCGCCGCTCCAACGGCAATGGATGAGCCGCGAGCGCAGGGGTAGCAGCCGCCGGATGACCTCGACGGTGCGCGGTGCATCGGCCTCCCAGCGGGCGCTAAAGTGGAGGTCGCCGACGCGGATCCGAACGTCACCCGTCTGATCGCTCATCGCCGGAGGATACCGTGGCCGAGACACACCCGACCATCTCGACGCATGTCCTGGACGTCGACTCGGGGCGCCCAGCGGCGGGCATCATGGTCCGGCTCCTGCGCGTCATCGACGGTGTCGACGTGGAGGTCGGCAAGGAAGCCACGGACCACGATGGCCGGATCGGCGATCTCCTGGCCGGGAAGGCGCTAGAGGCCGGCGACTACCGCGTGCGCTTCGACCTCGACGATGGCGGTTTCTTCCGCGCCGCGACGATCGACTTCCGGGTCACCGACCCGTCGCGTTCCTACCATGTGCCGCTCATCCGGGCGCCGTACTCGCTCTCGACGTACCGCGGCTCGTGACAGCTGAGGCGACCGCCTTCGAGCTCGATGCGCTGCCGGACGAGGCATTCGTGGCAGCCGTGGCGCCGCTCTTCGAGGGGGCACCGCGATTCCTCGCCCGACTCGCCCATGCCCGCCCCGTCGGCGACGCCGCCGGCCTCTTCACCCGAGCTCGAGCCATCGCCCAAGCCATGGCCGAGGAGGAGCAGCTGGAGCTGATCGACGCGCATCCTCGCCTCGGTGCGCCACCCGGGTCCGTCTCGGCCCTCTCCTTCGTGGAGCAGGGCTACGATCGCGATGCGGCGGACGCGGCGGCGGAGAGCGAGCGCACCCGCATCGCCCACGAGCTGGCCCGTCTCAACGCCGCCTACGAGACGCGCTTCGGCTTCCGCTACTGCGTCTTCGTGGCCGGTCGATCGCGCGCTGCGCTGCTGCCCGAGATGGCCGCGGCCCTCGACGCAGCGCGAGGCTCGGAGATCGCCCGAGCGCTCGATGCCGTCGTCGACATCGCCGCCGCCCGGTATGCGACGCTGACGCACGCCGCCGTTGCTGGACCCAGCGCCCCAGGAGGAGTCCGGTCATGACCATCGAGATGGGCTGGAACCGCTATGGCAAGGCCCAGATCCGGGTGGTCAAGGTCGTCCGCCTGCCGGAGCGCCACGTCGTCCGCGACCTGACTGTGCGTGTGGCCCTCGAGGGCGACTTCACCGATGCCCACGTGAGCGGCGACAACGCCGAGGTCATCGCCACGGACACTATGAAGAACACCGTCTACGGATTGGCCAAGGACGGCCTGACGGGCTCGATCGAGGCCTTCGGGACCTTGCTCGCGGATCATTTCCTGCTCCATCGGCAGGTCCATCGCGCCACGATCTGGATCCAGGAGCACGCTTGGGACCCGATC
Source organism: uncultured Chloroflexia bacterium (assembly GCA_963837215.1). GTDB lineage: Bacteria > Chloroflexota > Limnocylindria > Limnocylindrales > CSP1-4 > CSP1-4. The sequence continues at coordinate 249,198 of CAWIML010000007.1, read as the reverse complement.
GTCGTCGATGGTTCGACGGCGGCGGATGCCTTCCTCCGCAACGGGTCGGTCACGCGGACCGCGACGGTGGCAGCCGAGGCGTCGGGCGTGACGATCGAGGCCGGGGTCGAGGAGATGGCGGTCATGAAGACGGCTCGGTCGGCCTTCGCGGGCTTCCCTCGCGACCGCTACACGACCCTGGCCGACACCGACGACCGGATCATGGCCACGAGGGTCACGGCCACCTGGCGCTATAGCGACGGCACCGCCGACATCGACCACGACGCCGCGTTCGAACGGGTGCTGGCGACATTCCTGCGCACCTTCGCGGAGCACATGAGCCTCTCCGTCCAGCACTCCATCTGGGTCATCGGCCAGGCGATGCTGGAGACCGAGCCGGCCATCGACGAGATCCGTTTCGCGCTGCCCAACCTGCACCACTGGCTGGCCGATCTGCGCCCATTCGGCATGGACAACGACCGCGAGATCTTCGTCTCCACGACGGAGCCCCACGGCCTCATCGAGGCGACCGTCCGCCGCTCGACCTGACCTCGCCCCGCATCGAGCCAGGAGTGGTGCTGGAAGGCACCACGTTCGACGACGGCCGCTTCCGCGACGGGCGATCGTGCCGTAGGCTGATACCTCACCAGACCGCACTAGACCGGATGGCCACCGCTCGCTGGCCGCGATGGTCCACAGGATCGAGGAGGATCGAACATGTCCATTCGTCGTGGGCTCGTGGCCTCGCTGCTTGCGGGCACGCTGCTCGTGGGCACGGCCGGCGTAGCGCTCGGACACGAGTGCGTCATCTCCAGCCGTTCGGCGCAGGGTGATGCCGGCGCGCTCCATTCGGGTCGCTGGGGCAACCTGGCCCTTGCCGATGTCTACGGGTTCATCCACACGGTCGTGAGCGGAGCCCCTCTTACCCCATCCCAGATCGAGTGGGCGGTCGGCGAGTCGATCAGGCAGGGACTGCCCGCCGGCGGCTGGGTGGTCCGCGTCGACAAGACCATCGGCGAGGGGTCGAGCAACAAGAATCTCGCCAACGGCAAGGGTCTCGATCACTTGGCGGAACTCGTCGGGGCGCAGATCGTCGGCATCTACTTCGCCGCACTCGGTCATTAGCCGACTCTCGACTCCATCTCTGGGGCCTAGCGCCCCACCGCATCGAGTGCTCGGTACGCGCTAGATACGCCTAGACCGATCGGGGATCTTGCGCCGCGTAGCCACCGAAGGCGTCTGCCCCCTCCGAACGCGCGGGGCTCGACGGACGTGCCATCATCGGCGGGCCACGAAACACGGAGGAGCCCTCGATGTGCTGCCTGCTCGGTATCCTCGCGATCCTCGGCCCGCGTGCCGCCATCCTGGTCTGGTGGATCGCCGACCAGGCACGCTGGAACCTGGCGTTCGAGAACTTCCTGGTGCCGTTGCTCGGCTTCATCTTCCTGCCCTGGGTGACCCTCGCCTACGTGCTCGTCTTCCCGGGCGGCGTCGAGGGCTTCGACTGGGTCTGGCTCGGCCTCGCCCTGCTGATCGACGTCGGCTCGTGGTTCGGCGGCGGCTGGCAGAACCGGGGCCGCATGTCCCGCGCCCAGGGCTGAGCGCTGGGCGTCGCAGCAGGCGCCTCAGCGGCCCGGCGTGGACGCTATGGCGCTGTCGTCGGTACCTCGGCTGGTGCCCATCCTGACGGCCCGATCACAAGAGGAGCACCAGGCATGTCACTCGCTCGCGTGCAATTCTTCTCCATCTCGCTCGACGGTTTCGGCACCGGCGAGGTTCAGAGCCTCGACGAACCGTTCGGTCACGCCGGCGAACGGCTGCATGAGTGGATGTTTGCCACCCGGTGGTGGCGCCAAACGGTCGGCGAGCCTGGCGGCAGCGGCGGCGTGGAGGACGCCTTCCTGCGGCTGCACGACCCGGGGGTCGGCGCCGAGATCATGGGTGCCCGGAAGTTCGGCCCGCCCGGATGGCACGAGGACCCGGAGTGGAAGGGCTGGTGGGGTCCCAACCCGCCGTTCCACACACCGGTGTTCGTCCTCACCCATCACCCGCGCCCCTCGATCGAGATGGAGGGCGGCACCACGTTCCACTTCATCGACGCTTCGCCTGCGGAGGCGCTCCAGACGGCCCGCGAGGCGGCGGGCGGTCAGGATGTACGGATCGGGGGAGGCGCCACCACGATCCGCGAGTTCGTTGCTGCGCGGCTCATCGACCACATGCACATCGCGGTGGTCCCGATCCTGCTCGGCCGCGGCGAGCGCCTGTGGGACGGACTGGAAGGCCTCGAAAAGGACTACGCGATCGAGGCCACCTCGGCGCCCAGTGGCGTGACGCACGTGACGTTCACCCGGGCGGGTGTCTGACCCGCTTCGATCGACGACCCGGGGCGCGGCGCCATCTCGATCGCTTTGACCGTCCCGCTCGAATCGGCGGAACGAGCCGGCGAGGGCCTGAGGCCCCCAGCAACGGCCGCGCCTCAGCGACCCTCGGCGGCTGCGTTCTCGGCGACCCTGACCTTGACGATCTTCGTCACGAGCGCGGTGGGCAGCGGCTTGTCTGCAGGGAAGCGGATCGTGCCCTTGCCAGCCAGATACGGCTCGATCGCCTTGCCGAGTGCCTCGATGACCGCCCCGCTCGCGGGGAAGAGACTGTAGTGCGCTTTGTACGCGGCGTAGGAGACGAGGAACTGACCACCGTGACTCCTGAGCGCGGGCATCTGGTAGGCGATCGTCTCGGTGGCTTCGGGGGCGGCGGCGTTTACCGTGCGCCGAAGCTCCTCCAGCGCGGGGCGCCGCTCGTCGGGCACGGCGGCGATGTACTCCTCGACGCTTCTGAATGTGGTCATGCCAGGCTCCTTCCGTGACCGACGAACCCAGCCATACTCCCACGCCCTAGTCGACCAGGAGCGCAACCTCGGTCACCGTATCGCCGGCGATCGACCAGGCCCGGATGTGCGGCGCGGCCGGGTCAGCCAGGGAGCAGATGAGGTAGAGCGCATCCGGATAGAAGGCGAGGCTGACGTCGGTCACGGACGGCTCCGCCGGCGATGCGACATGCGAGTGGAAGATGCCCCACACGACCTCGTCGGCGTCGTCGATGGCGAGCATCGCGTGCAGCTGCTCGACCGGCTCGATGCGGTAGAGGAAGGGTGAGGCCTCGGCGTTGGTCAGCGGGTGGAATCGGACCGCCCCGCCGCCATCGCTCGCCGCGCGATCCCCCGCCAGGATGCCGCACGCCTCATTCGGCGCACCTTTCGCGGCCCAGGCCACGAGCTCGGCGTGGAGCTCAGGCGACAGGCGAGCCGCCGCCACTTCTCGGACCACCGGCTGCCCAGTCCGCCCCGATGGCCCGGGAGCGCCCGACTCCGCCTGGCCGCCCCCCTCGCCTACCACCAGTTCTTCGACTCCAGGTCGGCCGCCATCTCGTCGAGCGGCCGCGTCCAGAGCGAGTCGGAGAGGTACTTCCAGCCACCGTCGGCGAGCAGGACGACGATCGTGCCGTGCGCCATCCGCCGGGCGACCTTGGCCGCCGCGACCAGCGCCGCCCCCGCCGAGACGCCGGCGAAGATGCCCTCTCGCTCGCCGAGCGCGCGCAGCGCGCGGATAGCCTCCACGTTGGTGACCAGGAAGCGCCCGTCGAGCATCGAGGCGTCGAAGATCTCAGGCACGAATCCATCGGCCATCGAGCGCAGGCCCTGAACGGCCTCACCGGGCTCCGGCTCGGCCGCGTAGATGCCGACCGCTGGATTGGCCTCCCGCAGGCGCCGGCCGACGCCCATCAGCGTGCCGCCGGTGCCGAGGCCGGCCACGAACGCGTCCACCTCGGGGCAGTCGGCCAGGATCTCGACCCCGGTCGTCTCGTAATGGGCGAGCGGGTTGGCGGGATTGCCGTACTGGTAGGGCATCACGAAGCGCGCGTCGCGCGAGACCAGCCGCTTGGCCAGTGCAACGGCGCCGTTGGAGCCCTCGGCGCCCGGAGAATCGATGATCTCGGCGCCGAAGATGGTCAGCAGCTGACGTCGCTCCTGGGTCACGTTGTCGGGCAGCACGACGGCCACCCGGTAGCCGTGTCGTCGCGCGATCATGGCCAGCGCGATGCCCGTGTTGCCGCTGGTCGGCTCGAGGATGATCGAGTCGGGGCCCAGGCGCCCTGACGCCACCAGGTCGTCGAAGAGGTACTTCGCGACCCGGTCCTTGACCGAGCCAGTCGGGTTGACGCCCTCCAGCTTGGCGTAGAGCCGCACGTTCGGGTTGGGACAGAGCTGCGGGATCTCGACCAGGGGCGTGTGGCCGATGGCATCGACGATCGACGGGAAGCGACCGCCATGCGCGGGTGCGCCCTCGTGGGCGTGGGGGCGCTCGGAGGCCTCGATGGACGGCCCTGATGTCGACGCGGCCCGGCGTCGGGCCGGGACGATCGGCGCCGACATGGTCAGACCGCTCCGCCCGCCATGGCCGGCAGGATGACGATCGTGTCGCGCTCCCCGGCCGGCGTCTCCAGCTCGGCGAGGTAGCGGATGTCCTCGTCGTTGAGGTAGACGTTGACGAAGCGATTCAGGCCGCCGTCGGCGGTCAGCAGCTGGTCGCGCAGCCCGGGATAGGTGGCCACGAGACCGTCGATCACGGCACCCACCGTTTCGCCCCCGACCTCGACCTGCTTCTGGCCGCCGGCAGCGGCGCGCAGGACCGGTGGGATGCGAACGGCGCTCATGGACGCGCCCCCAGGATGAAGGGGGCCTCGACCGGAAGCGCGGCCGGGCTGGTGGGCTGGCTGGACGCGCCAGCCATGGCACCGGTACCGCAGGCCGGGCAGGCCGGATCGCGGCGCAGCTTCAGCTCCTGGAACGTGCCGTCGAGGGCGTCGTAGATGACCAGCCGGCCGACGAGCGGCTCTCCGATGCCGAGCAGCAGCTTGAGCGCCTCGGTCGCCTGCAGGATGCCGAGCGTGCCGGGCACCACGCCGAGCACGCCGGCCACCGAGCAGCCTGGCGCCAGCTCGGGCGGCGGCGGCGTCGGGTAGAGGCAGCGATAGCACGGGCCCTCGTTGGGCACGAAGACCGTCAACTGGCCCTCGAAGCGGAAGACGCAGGCATGCACGACGGGGATGTTCGCGCGGACGGCGGCGTCGTTGAGCGTGTAGCGCGTCTCGAAGGTGTCGGTGCCGTCGAGGATGACGTCGTAGCCGGCGATGATCCGCTCGACGTTGTCGGGGCCGAGCATCTCCTCGTGGGCGACGACCTTGACCTCGGGGTTGAGCGCGTTGATGGCCTTCGTCGCCGAGACGGCCTTGCGCTCGCCGACGCGGTCGGTGGTGTGGACGACCTGGCGCTGCAGGTTCGACAGGTCCACGACGTCGAAGTCGACGATGCCCAGGGTGCCGACCCCGGCGGCGGCGAGGTAGAGCAGCGCCGGCGAGCCGAGGCCGCCGGCCCCGATGACCAGCACCTTGGAGTCCAGCAGCTTCGCCTGGCCCTCGGCGCCGACCTCGGGGATGAGCAGGTGCCGGCTGTAGCGCTGGCGCTGCTCTGGCGAGAAGGCGACGGGCTTCTGCCAGTCACGGCCCTCGGCCTTCCACTGCTGGAAGCCGCCGCAGCATGTTGACCACGTCGGTGTAGCCCATGGCCTGCATCTGCTGGGCCGCGAAGGCGGAACGTGTGCCGCCGGCGCAGTAGACGACGATCGACGCGTCGTGCGGTGGGATGGCGGCTTCGATCCGGCTCTCGAGGTAGCCGCGTGGGACGTGGATGGCATGCGGCAGGTGCCCCTCGGACCACTCATCGGACTCGCGGACGTCCACGATCAGCGAGCCCGAGGCAGCCAGGTTCTCGGCCTCGGCGGGCGAAACCTCTTTGATCTCCGAGCGGGCCTGGCGGAGCAGTTCGGTGAAGGTCTTGGTCATGGGTGGTGGGACTCCAGTGCGACGGGTCGCGCGATCGGGGCCGTCGTGTGCAACGACGGGGCGGGGACGATGGATGGCCAGCCGGTCAGGCCGGCAGCGGACACCTGCAGCGGCCCAGGCCGGTGACGGACACCAGCGAAGGCCGCGGTGTCGATCATGCGACGCCGTCCTCTGTCGGGGCCTGCCAGACGACGCGGTCGGCGAGTGCACGGCGCAGGGTGTCAAGCGAGAGCAGCGCGCACTTGAGGCGGGCGGGGCTGATCTCGATGCCCAGCTCGTCGAGGACGTCCTGCCGACCGAGCTTCGAGATCTCCGCCAGTGGCTTGCCCTTGATCGAGTCGGTCAGCATGGAGGCCGACGCCTGGCTGATGGCGCAGCCGCGGCCGGTGAACGCGACCTCGTCCACGTTGCCCTCGTCGCTGATGCCGAGCATCAGCGTGATGCGGTCGCCGCACAGCGGGTTGGCGCCCTCGAAGACGGCGTCCGGCTCCGGCAGCGTGCCGAAGTTGTGCGGCCGCCGGTAGTGCTCGAGGATCTCGTCGCGGTAGAGGTCGTCCATGGGTCGCTCAGTATCGCCGTATTTGCGTGATCGCGCAACTAAACCGGGTCTCGGCCGTCGCCGTCGCGGTCATCCCGCCCGAAGACGCGCCGAGACGTGTTGGCAGGCCGACCGCCAGGCGGTCGATGTCGTCGCGGTCGCTGTAGACGTTGAAGCTGGCACGCGCCGTGGCCGCCTCGCCGAGCCGCTCGTGGAGCGGTTGCGTGCAGTGGTGGCCGGCTCGAACGGCGACCGCCTCGCGGTCGAGCAGCGTGGCCACGTCGTGGGCGTGGACGCCCGGCAGGTTGAAGGTCACGATGCCGCCGCGCTCGGCGGCATCGAGCGGGCCGTAGATGCGGATGCCGGGCACCTCCCGCGGCAGGACGTCGAGGGCGTAGTCGATCAGGTCGCGCTCGTGCGCCCGCACGGCGTCCATGCCGATGCCCTCGAGGTACGTCGAGGGCCGCGCCGAGCCCGATGGCGGCGGCGATGTCCGGCGTCCCGGCCTCGAACTTCCAGGGCACGTCGTTGTACGCCGTCCGTCGCAGGTGGACCTCGCGGATCATCTCGCCGCCGGCCAGGAACGGCGGCATCGACTCGAGCAGCTCACGCCGCGCCCAGAGGGCACCGGAGCCAGGTGGGCCCGAGGACCTTGTGGCCGGAGAAGACGTAGAAGTCGGCCCCGATCGCCTGGACGTCGACCGGCAGGTGAGGCACGGCCTGGGCGCCGTCGACGAGGACGAGCGCGCCCGCCTCGTGGGCCATGGCGACCATCTCGCGCACCGGGTTGATGGTCCCCAGGCCGTTCGAAACGTGGTTGAAGGCGACCAGCTTGGGACGCGTGCGAGCAGGACCTCGAAGCTCGCCTGGATGAGGCGGCCCTGGTCGTCGATGGGCACGAACTCCAGGTCGGCGTCGCTTTCCTGGGCCAGCATCTGCCAGGGCACCAGGTTGGCGTGGTGCTCCAGCTCGGTCAGGACGATGGTGTCGCCCGAGCCGATGTTCCGCCGGCCCCACGAGTAGGCCACCAGGTTGATGGCCTCGGTCGCGTTGCGGACGAAGACGATCTCGCGCCGGTCGGCGTTGAGGAACCGGGCCGTCGTGGTGCGCGCCGCCTCGTAGGCTGCCGTGGCCTCCTCGCCGGTGGTGTAGATGCCGCGGTGGACGTTGGCCGTGTAGCGCGTGTGGTAGTCGTTGACGGCGTCGACGACGACACGCGGCTTCAGGCTCGTCGACGCAGAGTCGAGGTAGGCCAACCGGCGCCCGTTGAAGTCGCGCTCGAACTGCGGGAAGTCGGCCCGGATGGCGACGGGGTCGAGGGCGCGGACGATGGCCATCGGGCTGGTCGCGGGGCTCAGTGAGCCGCGCCGGCGAGGACGGACTCGGCGTCCGTCTCGGGGATGTCGTGGGCCAGATCCTCCTCGTAGCCGGCCTCACGCAGGATCGGGCCGTAGCCCTCCTCCTCGAGGCGCAGCGCCAGGTCGCGGCCGCCGGTCTTGAGGATCCTGCCGCGGGCAAGGACGTGCACGACGTCCGGCTTGATGTAGTTGAGGAGACGCTGGTAGTGGGTGATGACCAGGACACCGAGGTCGGGGTTGAGCTGGGCGTTGACGCCCTCGGCCACGACGCGCAGGGCGTCGATGTCGAGCCCCGAGTCGGTCTCGTCGAGGATCGCGAACTCGGGCTCGAGGACGGCCATCTGGAGCATCTCCAGGCGCTTCTTCTCACCGCCCGAGAAGCCGTCGTTGACGTAGCGCGCGGCGAAGCGGTCATCGAGCTTGAGGAGCGCCATCTTCTCGCGCATCAGCTTGCGGAAGTCGCCCATGGTCATGGCGTTGCGGGTCAGGTCGGAGGGGTCGATCTCGCCGTCACCGGCGTCGATCGGCCGGCGGCGGGCGTTGAGCGCGGTGCGCAGGAAGCTGGCGACCGAGAGGCCCGGGATCGCCGTCGGGTACTGGAAGGCCAGGAAGAGGCCGAGCCGTGCGCGCTTGTCGGGCGTCAGCTTGCGGACGTCCTGGCCCTTGAACAGGATGGAGCCCTTGGTGACCGTGTAGGCGGGATGCCCCATGAGCGCGTAGGCGAGCGTGGTCTTGCCCGACCCGTTGGGGCCCATGATGGCGTGGACCTCGCCCTTGCGGACGGTCAGGTCGATGCCGGCGAGGATCTCCTTCTCGGGCGCCGCGACGGGCACCACGTGAAGGTCGCGGATGACGAGTTCCTGGTCGCTCACGGTCGGGTCAGACTCCTGGTCGGTGGGTCGGATGGTGGTCAGTTGGTCGGCGTGGCCGTCGCGACTGGCGCCGGGACGGGGTCGGTGGTGGTCCCTGCGTGGTAGGGATGGGCCATCGCTCGCGGCCGGGTCAGATCGGCCAGGGTGATCGAGTCGAGGGCGGTGCTGAGTGCGTCGCGCACCTTGACCCACAGCAGATTGACGGTGCAGAAGCCGGTACGACCGCAGATGCCGGCATGGGCCGGATCCTCCGAGGCGCAGACCATCGGTGCCAGGGGCCCTTCGAGCGCTCGCAGCACCTCGCCCATCCGGATCGCCTCGGGCTCGCGGGTCAGCTCGTAGCCGCCGTGAGCGCCGCGCGTGCTCTGCACCAGGCCCGCCTCGCGCAGGCTGATCACGAGCTGCTCGAGGTACGGTCGCGGCAGGTCTTCGTGCTCGGCGATCTCATGCAGGCTGACGGGGCCGGCGCCGTGATGCCGGGCGAGTTCGACCATCAGGCGTACGCCGTACTCGCCGCGGGTCGAAAAGTGGACTGCCCCTGAACTCGGGAGGACGGTACGCATCGGTCTCCGTGTGGCTCGTCGGCGTGCACCGGCGTTCACGTGCGCCGAAATCCGACGAAGTTCGTCGGGATTGAGTCTAGACCACGCTCAGATGGTCGTCAACGCGGCTCACCGGTAGCCCTCGTTAGGGTGATGGCGCGTCCAGGATCCCGAAGTCCGTGAGCAGCACGAGTGGCTCGCCGTCGGCATCGAGGCCGAACCAGGATGGATACGCGCCGTCGCCGAAGCCCGAGACGAAGCCGATGACGTTCGACACCGCTTGCCGCATCCACGGTTACATCAACCGACTGCTTGTAGACGCCTTCGCTCGGAGACAGGCCGTCGATGACCCGGTCGCCGTAGGCCTCGCCGCCATCCGACCGCAGCATCTCCACCGCCTCCACGCTGGCGAAGGCACCGGTCCCGGAGTCGACGGGGTAGCCGAAGAACTCGCCGGGCTTCAGGTTCGTCACGTCCTGGCCTGGCACGATCGCCAGTTCCCAACTGACCGGGTCGCCGGGTGCGACGCGGATCATGGCTGCCGCGACATCGCCGACGAGGTCGGGATCGCGTGCGGACGACAGCAGGAGCACCGGATGCCGACCTGCTGGCAGGCGCTGCGTGAAGGGCTCCGTCGTGAAGAAGAACACGTCGGCGGCGACGATCCGACCGGTCGGCAGCACGACATCGCCGGCCGGCACGGTGGAGAGCGAGGTCGGATCCCCGGCCGAGGTGGCACTACCGCCCACTTCGAACGCGGCATACAAGTCCTCGACGGCCATGGGCGGCGGGAACGAGGCCAGCGGCGTTGGCGATCCGCCCTTCTCGGTGCCATCGATGCTGAGGCCGACCTGCCGGGCGAGGAGGAGTCCGGCGCCAACGAGCGCAGCAACGATCAACACGACGCCCACGAGCAGTCCCGAGCGGTGTTCCATGCCAGGAGCCTATCGTGTCTTGTCGGTCGATCATCCGGACAGTCGTGCCATGCTTGACGACCGCCACTTCGACAGATCGGAGCTCCGATCAGCAGGAGCCGCATGCCTTCCCTCCGTCGACCGCCGACCGTTCGCCTCGTCGTCCTGTTGGTTGCTGCTATCGTCGGTGGCTGCGGAGCATCGACCCCGCCGAGCCCTACGCCGTCGACGTCCCCTGCGCCGTCGTCGGTGCCAACGGCGTCGGCATCGCCCGCCACGGCAAGGCCGGGTCTGCCGACCGAGCCACCGTCGGCCGCCGACGTCTGTGCCGCGCACACGTTGGCGTCGTTGACCGAATCACAGCGGATCGGGCAGCTCTTCATGGTCGGCCTGCACCAGGATCACGTCGGCGCGGCGCTTCGCGACGCCATCGCCTCGTTTCACTTCGGCTCGGTCGCATTCACGAGGCAGACGGCAGCGGGCGTGGACGCGGTTCGCGCTACAACGGATGAGGTACAAGCATTGGCGACGGAGACCGCCACGGGCCGGGTGGGATTCCTGGTCGCTGCCAACCAGGAGGGCGGCCGAATCCAGGCGCTCTCAGGTCCGGGTTTCGACAGGATCCACTCGGCACTCGCCCAGGGTCGCTTGACACCGGCGAAGCTCGAATCCAAGGCCGATCGCTGGGGCCGTGAACTCCTCGAGGCAGGGGTCAATCTCGACCTCGCGCCGGTCGCCGACGTCGTACCGTCCGGCACCGACGCCCAGAACGCCCCGATCGGCAATTGAAGCGCGCCTTCGGGCACGACCCGGCGACCGTCGCGAGCCACGTCGGCGCCTTCATCGCGGGCATGTCAAGGCGCCGGAGTGACCACGACCGTCAAGCACTTCCCGGGCCTGGGCCGGGTGGTCGGCAACACCGACTTCACCGCCGGTGTCGTCGACACGATCACCACGGCGGATGATCCGTACCTCGAGCCGTTCAAGACCGCGATCGACGCTGGCGTCCCATTCGTGATGGTCTCGCTTGCGACCTACGACCAGATCGACCCGACGCACCTGGCTGCGTTCTCGCCGAAGATCATCGGTGATCTGCTTCGCGGCCAACTGGGGTTTCGGGGCGTGGTCATCTCCGATGCCCTTGGCGCCAAGGCCGTGACGTCGATCGCGCCCGCCGCTCGCGCCCTCGCGTTCCTCGATGCCGGCGGGGACATGATCATCTCGAACCAGGTCCCATCGGCGATCGAGATGGCGCAAGCCATCGCGTCACGAGCCACCGCGGAGCCGGCCTTCGCGCAGCGGGTCGACGACGCGGCGCTCCACATCCTGCAGGCCAAGGAGTCACTCGGGCTGCTGCCCTGCCACGGGTGACCGGGACCGGGCGACGCTTTGAAGTCAGCGGCCGGCGAGCGCCCGCCGGACCGCGCCGGGCGGTGCCTCGAAGACGACGACCGGGATCTCGCGGGCCTTGACCCGCTTGCGATAGCCGTCGAAGAACGACATGACGGCTGCCTGCTGGTCGAAGAGGCGCGTGCGCTCGGGTTCCTGGGCGGTCGACGCACGGGCCTTGAAGGTCTCGCTCCCAAGCTCGATGGTCACGTCCGGGTTGGCGACCAGGTTGAGGTACCAGGCTGGATGCCTGGACGAACCACCCGCCGATGCGATGACCACCAGCCGGTCGGCGTCGACGCTGAAGTTGAGCGGTGTGACGCGCGCCTTGCCGCTCTTGACGCCGATCGTGGTCAGAAGGAGGACCGGCCACCGGCGGCTGACATGGCCGCCCTTCGCGCGGAACTCGGCGATGACGGGCTTGTTCATCTTCCGCCACTCGGCGGTGGTCCTGGGGCTCATGCCGCGGAAGGATAGGCGGCTGGGCCGAATGAGGAGCGAGGTCGACGTGGCCACGCGGCCGGCGTAGGCTCCAGCGGTCATGACCACACGGGAAAGCCTGACCGACGACGCCTTCGAGACCGGCGGCGATCTGCCAGCGATCGAGGGCCTCGCCTTCCGCCACCTGCGCGCCCCGGACGACTACTCCTGCCATGAACGCGGTCGCCAACCGGGTGCGGGCGGCTGACGGCGAGCTCTTCGCGACTACGGATGCCGACTTCGCGGCCTTCTACCGGAGCCTGCCGCACTGCCACCCGGCCACCGACGTGGCCATCGTGACCGTCGACGACGTGGTCGTCGCCTATGGCCGGGTGACCAGTGAGCGGTTGCGCGCGCTTGACCGCGCCCACATCCACCAGGTGATGTGCTTCGTCGACCCGGCCTGGCGGCGGCGGGGGATCGGTCGCACCCTCCAGGAGACGCTCGAGGCGCGCGCCGACGCCATCGCGGCCGGCGAGCGCGACGGCTCGCCCATCCGACTGCGCGTCGAGGCGGAGGATGCGGCCGTGGGCACCGTGGCGCTGGTCACCAGGGCCGGCTACGAACCCGTGCGCTACTGGTACACGATGCGGCGGCCGACCCTCGACGACCAGCCCGATCGGCCCCTGCCGGCGGGCCTCGAGATCCGCGAGGTCCGACCCGAGCACCTTCGTGCCATCTGGGAGGCCGAGGTCGAGGCGGTCGAGGATCACTGGGGCAACAGCGAAGTCGGCGAGGAGGAATACCTGGAGTTCGCCAACCACGCAGACCCCGAAGCAACCAGCCTCTGGCGCATCGCCTGGGATGGCGACGAGGTCGCGGGGCAGGTCCGGAGCTACATCAACGAGGACGTCAATCGGCGAGACGGGGTCCAGCGGGGCTTCGTCGAGAACATCACCGTGCGCCGGCAGTGGCGCCGCCGTGGCCTGGCCAGTGCCCTCATCGCCGCCTCGTTCCCGCTCCTGCGGGCCCGTGGCATGACCGAGGCCGTGCTCGGTGTCGACACCGAGAATCCTTCGGGCGCGCTCGGACTCTACGAGTCGATGGGCTTCGAGCCGACGGCCCGCAGCACGACGTGGGAGAAGCCGCTCAGCTGAGCTCGTGCCTGGCGAAGGCAGGCAGCGTGAAGCGCACCTCGGCGCCGCCGGTCGGCGGGTTGCGCGCCTCGATCGTCCCACCATGGGCGACGACGAGATCCCGCGCGATCGCCAGACCGAGCCCGGCACCGGGCGAGTCGGTCGGCTTTGGCGAAGCGGTCGAAGGCGCGTGGCAAGAGATCAGGCGGGAAGCCCGGCCCCGTGTCCCGGATCGAGACGAAAACCGCACCGGCGATCGCGTCGGGCGCTGCCTCGACCGTCACCACGCCGCCCTACGGCGTGTGCCGCAGGGCGTTGGCCAGCAGGTTGCCGACGACCTGGGCGATGCGCACCGGATCCGCATCCACCGGCGGCAGGTCGTCCGGGATGACGACCCTGACCTGGACGCCGCGTGCGGCGGAATCGGTCGCGAAGCCGGCGACAGAATCGATGACGAGGGCACCGAGGTCGACCGCCTCTCGGCGCAGCACGAGGTCGCCGGCCTCGGCCTGGGCGACGGTGCGCATGTCGTCGACCAATCGTTCGAGGGTCTTGGTCGCATCGAGGATCGGGGCCAGGTGGTCCGGATCGGCCGGGTAGACGCCGTCCGCGATGGCCTCGGCGTTGCCACGTACGACGGCGAGCGGCGTCCTCAGCTCGTGGGTCACGTCAGCCAGGAAGCCGCGCCGTTCGCGCTCGGTCGTCGCCAGGCGCGCGCTCATCTGGTTGAAGGCCCGCGCCAGCGCCCGCGCCTCTCGCGGGCCGCGCTCGGCGACCCGGACGTCGTAGTCACCAGCCTCCACGCGACCGGCGGCCGCGACGAGGTCATCGACCGGCTCCGACAGGCCACGCAACCAGCGCATCCCGAGCGCGATCAGAAGGACGACGAGAAGGAGGATGCCGAGCCCGACCACGACCCCGACTCCCGACCCGGAGCCACTGAGGCCCGCGTACGCCCAGGCCACGGCGGCCATGAGCAGGGCGCCGAAGGCGACGAAGAACACGAGCGCACAACCGAGGCGCTGAGCGGTGCGTGGCCGCCGTCGACCCCATGGCCCGCGACCCCACGATCCGGGGCCACCCGATGGCGGCCACGGCTCGTTCTCGGGCCACCAGGGCGGCTGCCTGGACCCGGAGGCGCCGCGGTGCCGCCATGGGCCGCCTCGATGGTCGGGACCGCTCTCGTCCGCTGGCGCGTCGCCGGCCTCGCTGGGACCAGGAGGCTGGCTCACCCTTCGAGCTCGGCGAATCGGTAGCCGACGCCGTAGACCGTCAGGAGGTAGCGCGGCGCGCGTGCATCGGGCTCGATCTTGCGCCGGATGTTCTTGACGTGGGCATCGATCGCCCGCTCGTAGCTCTCGAAGGCGACGCCGTGCACGGCATCCAGCAGCTGCGAGCGTGTGAAGACACGACCCGGTTGGCGAGCCATGACCACGAGGAGTTGGAACTCCGTGGCGGTCAGCGTGATGGGACGACCATCGATGGTCAGCGCCAGGCGCGGCACGTCGAACGCCACGCTCGTGCCGACGCGGATGATGTCGTCGGGCGCGGCGGCCGCGGCCGTTCGGCGGAGCACGGCCCGGACCCGTGCCACGAGCTCGCGCGGGCTGAAGGGCTTGGCCAGGTAGTCGTCCGCTCCGAGCTCCAGGCCGACGACGCGGTCGGCCTCGTCGCCGCGCGCCGTGAGCACGATGATGGGCACGGCCGACGTGCGGCGAAGGTCGCGGATGACATCGAGGCCATCGAGGCCGGGCAGGCCGAGGTCGAGGACCACGAGGTCGGGCTCATGGGCATGAGCCTGGCGGAGGGCGGCCGGACCATCGCCTGCGGTCAGCACAGCGAAGCCGCCGTGCTCCAGGTAGTCACGCACGACGGTCACGATGCCCGGTTCGTCATCGACCACGAGGACGGTCTTCACGGCGGTCATCCTAGCGACCGGCAGGCGGAGGCCCGGACGCGACGCTCGGTCGCATCCGGGCCGTGGTGGACGGAACGCTCAGGCGCCCGTCGGCGGATCCTGCGAGCCCTACTGGTGAGCGACGCCGGCGCGGCTCGCCATCCCGGCCGCGTTCGCGGGCTGATGGGCGCCGGCGTGCCAGCGCTCGAGCGTGGTGCGGATGGGCGGCGGCAGGTCGTCGGGCGCCATCGCCGTTGGGGTCCCAGCCGCGGCCGCCCCATCCTCCGTAACCGGCGTGGCCGTAGCCTCCGGGGCCGCCCCAGGCGCGGCGGCTGCGGCCGAAGGCCATCGCCAGGCCGAAGAGCAGGAACAGGAACAGGATCGGGAAGAAGATCCACCCGAATCCGAATCCGAACCCGTAGGCGGGCACGACGGCGACGGCCGTCTCGGTGGCCGAGGCCGCCACGCCGGCGCTCAAGCCGGCGTTGTAGGCAAGACCTCCCACGATACCCAGCGTGACGATCCCCAGGATCAGCCACAGGAAGCCGAAACCGGCTCGCATCATCTCCACTGCACTCCTTCGTTTCGTATGAGGTGGTGATGTGGCCATCCTGGCGAGCGATCGTGGAGTGGCTGTGAACGCCGAGTGGAGAGGCGATGGAGTCTGCCCCGACTGGGCGTCGACTCGCGGCGAAGTCCGGACGATGCGCCGTCAGCGCTGTTCCGCGAGCGCGGCAGCGACGGCCCCGACCGCCGCATCCAGGGCGGCCCGGTCTCGTTCCTCGTAGGGCGCACCTTCCGTGCGAGGGCCGACGGCCAGCGAGACGCGGCCCGGCTGGACGTCGGCGGTGACGGTCAACTCGGGCTCTGCCGTCACGCCCGTACGCGCGACGAGGCGACCGTCGAGGTCGATCTCGCCACCCGACGCGGACAGCGCGTCGACGGTCACGGTCAGCAACCGCTTGAGCACCAGATCGGGCTCCAGGCGCCAGACACCATCGCGCAGGCGCTCGCTGAAGGCCGCGAGCGGCTCCGTCGGATCGCCGATCTCCTTGAACCGACGATCGACGATCGATTGCAGGCCATTCTTGATGGGCGTGAAGACGATGACCACGACCAGTGTGGTGAGCACGAAGACGGCATCGGAGGCCTCGCCGGTCAGGGCAACGAACATTCGCTGCATGAGCACCACGGACGCGGTATAGACACCGGCCAGGATGGCCGTCAGTGAGACGTAGACGAGCGTGCGATTGATGATCAGGTCGATGTCGTAGAGGTGGTAGCGAAGGATGGCCACGCCGGCCGCGACCGGCAGCCCGCAGAGCGCCAGGATGAAGATCGCCTGCGTCCACTCGACATCGATGAAGCCGAGCGGTGCCGTGAGCGCGGCGATGGCGGCCGCGAACGCGACCCACCGGAGCTGTAGACGCTCGACCGGCCCAGCGCGGCGATACCGCACGACCAGGGACCAGGCGGCCAGCCCGAGTGAGACCACGAGCCCGACACGGAACGGCGAGCGTCGCCGGTGCGTATTGAGGGGTCGTGCCGAATCCGATCGGGTTCGTCGACCAGCTTGAAGTCGGTCAGCGGGCCTGGCGTGAACGCCCCGATCAGGACGCCGACGTACCGGCGATGAGCGCCAGCCAGACGGCCGCTTGCCAGCGCGGCGAGACGAGGCGGCTGTCCGGGAAGATGAGGAGGAAGACGACGACGATCACGAACTGGGGGACCCACAGCCAGTTCATCGCCCAGGCGACCCATTCGACCGCCGGCAACGAGCCGGGCGCGGCGATGATGCCGACCGCGACGTACTCCTCCGCCAGGAGCTGCAATGCAGCCAGGACGGCAATGGCGATGACCAGCCATCCGATCCGGTTGCCCGGGCGATGCGCCAGGACGATGGCACCGACCGTGGCGCAGGTCACGCCGAAGATGGCCGGGAAACCACGAAAGCCCCAGGCATCCGAAGGGTAGGCCACATCCCTCGTCGACAGGAGGACGAGCAGGCCGATGGCCGTGAGGGCGATGGGGACGAGACCGGCGATCCAGGCCACGGCTCGGTCCGAGAGCGGACCCACGGAGACGACCGACGCCGTCGGCTCGGAGGCTGCCATCAGCGGATCCCGGTGTCGTAGGCGACTTCGATCTCGGTGTATGCGCCCGCCACGACCGTCACTTCGACGGGTTGGCCGAGCGGGAGCGGGTCGCCACCGGGCTCCGGCACGACGACGTAGTCACCCGGCGGAACGTCGACGGTGAACGTCCCGTCGGCGCCTGAATTGACCTTCGCCACGACCGAGCCATCCTCCGCCGAGGTCACCGCCAGCGTCGCCGCCAATGGCTCCACACACGGCGGCTGGCCGACCTGCTCCACCGGGCAGGTCGGGCCGAGGGTGACGATGCCCCGGATGCCCGTGTTCGGAGGCGCGGATGCCGCAGACGGGCCGCACCCGGCGAGCAACAAGGCGGTCATGGCGATCGCGACCAAGGTCAGGCGCCGGAGGGTGCTCACAATCCCGACCACCCGCGGATCGCCCGAGCGAGCGCCGAATTGTCCTCGTCGCCATGCCCCTGAGCGATGAGGCCGTTCTCGATCTGCTCGGCGAGTCCGGCCACCGGGAGGGCAGCTCCGACCTGGCGCGCCAGCTCGAGGGCGATGCCAAGGTCCTTGCGATGGAGGGCGATCCTGAAGCCAAGCGGGTAGTCGTCCGCGATCATCCGGCCGCTCCGGTTCTGGAGGACCCAGGATCCTGCGGCACCGCTCGAAAGCGCCTCGACCACCTTGTCGGCGTCGAGGCCAGCCTTGATGGCCAGCACCAGGCCCTCGGCGACACCGAGGTAGGTGCCGGCCAGGATGACCTGGTTGACCGCCTTGGTCGCCTGCCCGGCGCCGACGGGGCCCATGTGCGTGACGGCCTTGCCCATGGCGGCCAGGATCGGGCGGGCACGCTCGACGTCCGGCTCGGAGCCGCCGCACATGATCGTCAGCGTGCCCTTCTGGGCGCCCTCGGAGCCGCCAGAGACTGGGGCATCGACGAATCCCACGCCCTGGTCGGCGAGTCGGGCCGCGAAGCCGCGGCTCGCGTCTGGGCTGATGGTCGAGCAGTCGACGACCAGGCTACCCGCTCGGATGCCGTCGGCGATGCCGTCCGGGCCGAAGAGGACCGAGTCGACATCTGGCGTATCGGAGAGGCAGAGCACGGCGACATCGACCTCTGCGGCCAGTGCGGCCGGCGAGGAAGCATCGCTCGCGCCCAGCTCGACCAGATCGGCGGTCCGTCCCGGCGTCCGGTTCCAGACGGTCAGGGAGGCTCCGGCGCGCGCCAGGTTGGCGGCCATGGCCGCACCCATCGTGCCCATGCCGGCGAAGCCGACTCGCTCCATGCCTGCCTCCTGCGTCGATGCCCAAGCCATCGTACGCCGCGAGACTGAGGCGCTCACCCAGTGGCAGCCATCAGGCGCGGTCGCGGTCGTGGCCACGGTCGCGGCTCTGGTTGTGGTTGTGGTTGTGGCTGCGGTTCCGGTCGTGGCTCGTCGATGGTTACCCGCGCGAGCCATCGTTGGTCATGGCTCGCCGCCGGGTGGCAGCGGCCGGCCCCTATGGGCGCCACGCTGACATGACCCGCACCTCTGGCCGGGTCGATCCACCACCGATGGGCACCCCGAGCAGCCGTCGCACCGGCAGCGCTCTTGCCCTTGGCGACGGTATTCGGTGTCGCGGCTCACGCTCCAGGTCGTCCGGGCTAGTTACGGCCGCTGAAGATCCGCAGCATGAACAGGAAGATGTTGAGGAAGTCGAGGTAGAGCGCCAGCGCGCCCAGCACCGCGGCCGACTCGCGATTCTTGAGGAACGCCATCTGCCCGCGCTGCATGCGCTGCACATCCCAGGCGGTGACGCCGGTGAAGAGCGCGACGCCGACGAAGCCGATGAGGAAATCGATCTGGGAGCTGCCCAGGAAGAGATTGACGACCATGACCACGAGCAGGCCGATGACGCCCACGAAGAGGATGCCACCGATCTTGGTCAGGTCACGCTTGGTGACCACGCCGTACAGGGCGGCAGCCCCGAAGATGGCCGAGGCGCCCAGGAAGGCGGACGTCACGCCGGCCCAGCCGGAGGTGCCCACGAAGGCATAGACGATGATGCCGAGGGTCAGGCCGTTGAGGAGGGCGTAGGCGAAGAAGAGCGCCAGCGCCGCAGCGGCGCTGATCCGGTTGATGGCCGCGCTGACCACGATGACGAAGCCGAACTCGGCGATCAGCAGGGCGAGATACCACTGCGCCGCGAAGGCGAAGAGCGTCTCGTTCGTCATCGTCAGGTACGTCGCCACGGCGCTGAGCAGGACGCCGACGAACATCCACACGAAGGCCATGGTCAGGAAGCCCTGCCGCGGGACGGCGACCGCCTGGCCGTTGATCATCAGGGCGCCTTGAGCTGCCGTCCCCTGGGCCGCGTAGCCGACCTGGCCCTGTGCGGCCTGGTCCTCATAGCTGTCGATGGGTCTCTGTTGCTGAGTCATCTCGGTTTCGAAGCTCCATCCAGGCCGGGCTCACGCCCGGTCCGCTTGCGCCCTTGCACTCGGCTGGGCGTGCCATACAGTCTAGCGGCGTCGCGTCAAGTGGCTCGTGACCCGTCGTGTCGTCAGTGACAGGTGCCGGACCCCTCGTCCTCGACCACGTCGTCGGGCGTCGAGCGGAACCGCCACTCGAAGCCGCCATCGGCAAGCTCGAGGACCAGCACGCCATGGCGGTCGTCGATGCGGACCTGGCTCGTCGCCACGGGCGATTCGAATCCACGCAGGGGCGCGCCGGCGGTGCCGACGATGAAGACGGTCGCGCCCTCCCGGTCGGCACGCCCACCGGCGTCCATAGGACCGAGGCGCTCGTAGGAGTGCTCGTGGCCGTTGAGAACGATGTCCGCGCCACTCTCGACGGCCAGCCGCCAGAGGGGGCCGACGTCTGTGAAGTCGCCGTGGTAGCCGGACGAGAAACGTGGCTTGTGGAAGGCCACGACCGTGCATCGGCGCGCGTGATCGAGCAACTCCGCGGTCAGCCAACGAAACTGCCGCGATCCCTGGCCGCAGCCGCCGACCTGATCGCACTCTGAATCGAGCGTGATCAGACGCCACGCGCCAAGCGTCCGGGCATACCAGCCGCGTCCCGCCGGGCCGGCACGTGATCCGAAGTACTCGAAGTAGCCCTCCGCTCCCGGTGTCTGATGGTCGTGATTGCCGGGCACCGCCAGCGTGCGATCGAGGAGGCGCCCCCAGGACGGCGCGTAGCACGCCTCGAATTCGCTCCGGCTGCCGTCTTCGTAGGCGTTGTCGCCGAGCACGAGGACCGTGCCCTCGATGTCCTCCGCGAGTCTCGCCGTGCGCTCGTCTGCGCGGGAGTCGCAACGACCGATGTCGCCGGCCGTGATCAGGGTGACGATCGGCTCCGGGGTCGCGGCCGTGACACTCACGGCGGGCGAGAGGGAGGGCGCAGGAGTGAGCGAGGAGACCGCGGCGGATGCCTGGCCTTGGCGCGGTCGTGGATGCGATCGCCGGCGACGATGGCGCGGGTGAGCTCGAAGGCCCGGTCGGCAGCACGGTCTGGGCCTGGCACGCGACGAGCACGGAGGTCAGCAGAGCTGCCGCGAAACCCCGCGCAATGGCACGCCTGCGATCGCTCGCGATCCCAGGTGCGCGCAAGAACGACGTGAACGCGACCCTCAGCCGGAGGCCCGGGCGGCGCGCCGGCCGCCGACGACCGCGGGCGTCGCATCGACGGCTTCGACGGACTCGGCGAAGCGCGCCATGACCCAGGCGAGGTCCGCCAGACGGTTCAGGTACGGGATCAGCCACGGCCCTGGCACGAGGTGCTCGCGATCGAGGGTCGTCGCGCGACGCTCGGCGCGACGCAGGATGGTGCGGGCCAGCTCGAGGGCGGCCGAGGCGGGCTGTCTCGCCGGGGACCACGAACTCGGTCGGCATCGTGATGCGCCCTTCGAGATCGGCGAGGACCGCTTCGACCCCTTCGAGCATCGACTCGCTGACGCGGGTGCGGCCGTCTTCGAGTCGCGGCCAGGCATCCGGGGTCGTGGCCAGCTCGGCGCCGACCACGAACAGCTCGCGCTGGAAGCGCAGGATGAGGGCGCCCAGCTCGGCCGCATCCGCGGCGTCGCGGCGCGAGCGACGCCGAGGGCGGCGACCGCCTCGTCGATGGTGCCGTAGGCCTCGGTGCGAGGGTCGTCCTTGGCGATCCTGGGCCCACCGAAGAGCAGGCCCGTGGTCCCGTCGTCGCCCTTGCCGGTCGCCACGACGCTGGCCTCGATGGCCGGACGCCTGCCGCCGCTCATCCTCGCGCGCCGCCGCTCACGACGGCGTGCCCACGGATCATCGCCGTTGCGGCCCTACCACATCAGCCCGGCGTCGCGGGGATCCCAGCGTTCGGCGAGGAGGGTGACCTTGACGTCGTGCTGGACGACCTCCTCGGTCGCCTCCTTGACCTGCTGGATCATGGCGCCTGCGTATGGGCAGAAGGGCGTCGTCAGGATCATCTTGATCTCGGTCTCGTCCTTGCCCAGGATGACCTGCTTGATGAGCGCGAGTTCCACCACGTTCATGCCGATCTCCGGGTCGACCACCGTCCGCAGCGCGTCGAGGATGGCGAGCTCGGTCGCCCGCGTGGCTGGGTCGAACGCTGGCGCAGGCGTCGGCTGGGCAGCGGCCTCAGGCTTGGTGGTCGTCTGGTCGGCCATGGGTTCCTCGGTGGTCGTGCTGGGCGTTAATCCTAGCACCAGGGTCGGATATGACCTGGAGGGCGACGAGGTCGGGGCGCGGCGGCCAGGCTCGCGATCATGCGCCGCGGGCGCCGCGACAGGGCCACAGGCTCGCGATCAGGCGCCGGCGGGCTCCGCGGCGGTGACGACGATACCCGGCAGGTCGCGCAGGTGCTCCGGCAGGGCGGTCGCCTCCTGTTGCGTGAAGCCCGGGCCATCGAGCGCGCCCTGATCGTCGAAGAAGTCGGCGTACCGCCCACGATGCTCGCCGGCGAAGCGGTAGGCCTCGGCGATGCCGATCAACCTCAACTCCGGGTTCTCGACTTGGATCTGGCGCGGTGCCAATCCGTGGGCACGCATCTCGAGGAGATTGCGAACGGTCAGCCGCGTGCCGTAACAAAAGGGCTCGCCGTTCATGACCAGGGGGTCCGACTTGACCCACTTGATGGTCATGCTCAGATCACCGAGTCGTCGAGGACGCCGGCACCTTTGAAGATGAAGCGCGCGACAGGGTTTCCCTTGTGGTCCCCAGGCAGGCGCTTGTACGACCGGAGCCGCTTGAACCAGGCGTCGATCAGATCGCCACATGCCACGGCGTCGTCCGGTGCAAGGACCGCCGCCATGGGCGCCCGCAGCGCCCCGACGAGCGTCTGCTGGTCGCGTACTGGGACGCGACGGCGGCGATAGATGGGCACGATCCACTCCACCCACTCGGTCACGTACCGTGCTTCGCCGGTCTCCAGGGCGAGCGCAAACTGCTCGATGTGCCGATCGTAGTCACGCAGGAACGTGCGCATGAGGATCGTGTCGTAGCGGTCCGTTAGCGCGGGATCCGCCGCGAGAGCCGCCTTGAGCGCCAGCGGGGCGATGGTCGAGCGTTGGCCCCGAAGCCGAGCCGCTGCCTGCGGTCGGCCGGCGGTCGGGTCGGCAGGCGGCAGGCCCAGGACAGGGTGGCTCATGGGGTCAGAGGCTAGCATGACGGCGTGACGAACGCGGCCCTCCCCGGCGGCGAGACCGGACCACCCCGCACGGTCCAGCGACCCACGAGCGGGCACCCAGGCGGCCGCGGCCGGGATGGCGGCGAAGTGGCCGTGCGCCCTCGCCTCCTGCGCGGTCTGGCTTACGGCGTGGCCATGGCCATCGCCTTTGCCTTTGCCTGGGTCGTCCTCAAGTCGATCCTCGATCTGAGCGTCGGGCTCGTCTTCCTGTCGGCCATCGCGGCCTGGCTGACCGGCACCGCGGTCGCCCTTGGCGCGGAACCTGGTTCGTTTCGACGGCAGCGCAGCACCGTGCTTCTTGCGATCGCTGTCTGCCTCGGGATCTGGTTCTTCGGCTCGTATGCGGCCTATGTGGTCAGTCTTGCCATCCTGCCCGAGTCCACGCTCGATCTGTTCGGGCGGATGGCGAATGCGCCTTTCCTCGACGTCCTCGCCGCGGGCTTCATCCCCGGCGGACCTATCGAGCTCGCGACGCTGGCACTCTTCGGCTGGCTGGGCGCACGCTAGAAAGGAGACCGACGATGAAGGAGTTCGAGCCGCTGATCGGCGAATGGCACGGCGAAGGAGAGATGCCCATCGAACCTCCGATGAAGATCTTGGTGGAGACGAAGATCGACCGCCTGGGCGAGTTCATCGTCCTGAGCACGGCGGGCCACCCCGCGGAGGTGCCCGACAGCGTCTCGATCATCGGCGGTGCGCCCGACGGCGAGCCGCAGCCGATGCACTACTTCGACGCTCGCGGGGTCAAGCGACTGTTCATGATGGCCCTCGAAGGTTCCACGTGGAGGATCTGGCGGGCCCCCGGCGAGGATTGGAATGGGCCACATGGCCCCGGATTCAATCAGCGCTTCATCGGCGAGATCTCGGCTGACGGCAAGACGATCGATGGCCGCTGGGAGCGCGGCATGGGAGACGCCGGCGATGACTGGGAGATCGACTTTCCAATCTCCTACATCCGCGCGTAGCCCAGCACGCTCCTAGGCGGTCTCGCCGACGAAGGGCATGTCGTCCTCCGCTGCCTTGAGGCTCATGCGCAGGGCGGCGGTCTTCTGCTCGGCCACCTCACGGATGTAGGCATCCTCCTCATCGCGCGTCATTCGACGGCCGCGAACCTGGGTCTTTGGCCGCCCGACCCCGAGCCAGACGAGGTGATAGCGGTCCATCGAGCCCCAGGCGGTGGACAAGAGGTCGTCCGAGAGCTGTAGCCAGGTGCGCATGGCGGTCATCGACGGCTGCGCCAGGAGGCGATCACCCTCCGCCACCAGCTGACGCGTCCGAAGGATGAGTTCGTCGCGGGTCATGCGGCGCCGACGCTGATCGCCCCCGGCCCTCGCCGACGACCGGCGATGCAGCGCTCGATGCCGTTCATGGCGCACCGGCGATGAAGGCCTCGCGGTCCGCCCTCGCGCGCTTCGTCCACGGTCCCGGCAGGCCGTCTCCGATCGGGTCGCCCGCGAAGCGCGTCACGGGCAGGACGCCGGCCACGCTCGACGTGAGGAACGCCTCGTCGGCCTCGACCAGGTCGCGCGTCGTCAGCCAGCCCTCGTGCGGTGAGAGCCCGACCCGGATCGCCCAGGCGAGCAGCCAGTCGCGGGTCGTGCCCGGCAGGACGGCACAGGCCAGACCCGGTGTCGCCAGCTCGTTGCGCCGGACGACGAACAGGTTGGCCGTCGTCGCCTCAGACAGGAAACCGTCCACGGTCAGGAACAGGGCGTCGTCCGCGCCCGCGTCCCGTGCCTCGACCCGAGCGTAGACGTACTCGGCGCGACTGGTCGTCTTGAGTGCGGCCAGCGGGTTCTCCGGGTCTCGTCGGACGACGCTGGCTACGAGGTGCAGCCCGCGTTCGAGGTGGTCGGCCGGCGGCGGCGTCACGGGCCAGGCCTGCACGACCACGGTCGGCATCGGCAGCTCGCCGTGCGGCAGCAGGCCGCGAGCGACGACCGGCCCACGGCTGACGGTGATCCGGATCGAGGCGTCACCCTCAGGCCCGTCAAGCCCTTCGGCCTCGAGGAGAGCAGCAACGGCGCCGGTCAGTCGGGCCTCGATGTCGTCCGTACAGGCGGATGGCCAGCCCGGCGGCGGAGCGTCGGAGTCGGGCGACGTGTTCGGCCAGCTCGGTCGGGCGACCACCACGAGCGCGGAGCGTCTCGAAGACCCCATCGCCCAGCTGGAAACCGCGATCGAAGGCGGAGAGGTGGGGCACATCGGCGGGTTGGACGTGCCCGTCGACCCAGACGTGGCGCGGGTTCGTGCTGCTCACGACTGGATTATCGAGGCCCTCCCTGGCCACCGGGGGCGCGTGCTGCTCGATCGGGCTGCCGCTGCTGATCGGGCGCCTTCGCGCTGGCGCGGCCGCCCGCGCGAACGGATCGCCACCGATCCGTCTGCGCTTACGCGATCTCGCTAGCTCCCAACGCTGAGAGCGGGCCTCGGGCTTTGGCCACCGTCTCCTCGTACTCGTCGGCCGGGACGCTCCTCCACGTCATGCCGCCGCCGACGTGGAGGGTCAGCCGCCGACCGTCGGCCACGAAGGTTCGGATGAGGATCGACGAGCCCATCGCTCCGTCAGCGCCGATCCAGAGTGCAGCGCCTGTATAGGGCCCCCGACGAACCGGCTCGAGCGCCTCGATGACCTCCATGGCCCGGATCTTCGGTGCGCCGGTGATCGAGCCGCCGGGGAACGAGGCGGCCAGCAGGTCGAAGGCATCCCGGCCCACTTCGAGGCGCCCGGTGACCGTCGAGACGAGGTGCTGGACGGCGCCCGTCCGCTCCAACCTGCAGAGTCGCGGGACCCGGACCGAGCCGCGCATGCAGACGCGGCCGAGGTCATTGCGTAGGACGTCGACGATCATCACGTTCTCGGCGCGATCCTTCGCGCTGGCCAGGAGCTCGCAGGCGAGGGCGCGGTCGGCTTCCGGCGTGGCCCCACGCGGGCGCGTGCCCTTGATCGGGTCCGCGGCTACGCCCCCGTCCGCATCGAGCGCCAGGAACGGCTCCGGGCTGGCCGACAGGAGCGCCCGCCGCTCCCCGAGATCGAGGTACGCGGCATGGGTCACGGGATCGCCCGTCCGCAGCCGCCGATAGACGAGCCATGGATCGCCCTTGAAGGGCGCCACCAACCGACGGGCCACGTTTGCCTGGTAGATCTCGCCGCGGGCGATCTCGTCACGGACACGCTCGACCATGGCCTCGAAGGTCGGTCGATCGAGGTCGGAGACGAAGGCAGTGGGGATGGCCGACGACGACGATGCCGGTCCCTCGGACACCCGGGGCGCAGCAGTCATGAGTCTGGCGAGGAGAGCCTCCCGGCGATGGCGCAGGCGCTCGACGTCGCCGTCGAACGCCCGACCGACCAGCCATGCCGCACCTTCGCGCCGATCCCAGGCCACGACCAGGTCGTAGAGCCCGAGGCGCAGCTCCGGCAGCGGCTGGTCATCGACCGCCAGGCTCGGCAGGTGTTCGAACCTGCGGCCGAGGTCGTACGAGAGGTAGCCGGCCAGGCCGCCGGTCCAGCCGGGGGCGTCGCCGCCGATGGGCTCCGGCGTCAGGCGTCGGAGCATCGCTCTGGCGCCGGCGAATACGTCGGAGTCGTCGGGCGCCTCCAGGATCGCGATCGGGTCTGCAGCGACGTAACTCCATCGCGCGCGTCGGCCTGGGCGGGCGCTCTCGAGCACTGTCAGGCACGGCAGTCCCCGCAGCCGCTCCGCCGCGTCGATCGGCGGCATCGCGTCGAGCGACGGGAGCCGCTCCAGCAGCAGGCCACGGGCCAGATCGGGTCGGGCATCGAGAGCCACGGCGGCATGATGCGGCATCATTGGCAGGTGAGCCAGATGACGCTCGATCCGACCGATCCCGCCCACCCCGACCGATCGCAGGGACGCCTCGGCCACGACCGTCTCGATCCTGACCGCCTCCAGGGCGCCTTCGACATCGTCGCCGAGCAGGTGGCCGGCGGCCTCATCCCCTCGGGCGTCCTCGCCATCGCCGATGCCGACGGGCTCGTCCGCATCGAAGCCTTCTCCGGCATCGACCAGGCGGCCCCCGACTCGATCTACCTCCTGGCCTCGATCACCAAGCCGATCGTGGCCACGGCCGTCCTCCAGCTCGTGGAGCGCGGCCAGCTCGTCCTTTCGATGCCGATCCAGCGGCTCATCCCGGACTTCGCGCCGCACGCCGCCGCGCCGGGGCTCCCCGGTGGCGAGGTCATCACCGCCCGGCATCTGCTCGTGCATACCAGCGGTATCGTCGACATCGACGCCGAGCTCCTGCAGCGGGAGCGGCCGGATCGGCGCCGCCTGCTGGAGATCGCCTGCACGTTTCCGCTGCACTTCGCCCCAGGCACGCAATTCGAGTACAACTCGCTCTCATTCGTGGTTCTCGGGGAGCTGATCCGGCTCCTCGACGGCCGCGATTACCCGGCCTATCTCGCTGACTCACTGTTCGCGCCACTGGGCATGCGCTCGACGGCCTTTTCGCCGGTCGACCCGGCTCGAGCCGTGCGGTCTCTGTTCCCCGGCTTCCCGACCGAGCTCCAGCCCGTCGCAGCCGCGTTCTACGACTCGATGCAGGCGCCGGGCGGCGGACTCTGGGGCTCCGCGGCGGACGTCCTGGCCTTCGGTCGGGCGATGCTGCGCGGTGGCGAGCTGGACGGCTGGCGGGTGCTCGGCCGGCCATTCGTGGAGCTCATGACCCGCGAGCAGACGGCCGGCGTCTTCGAGGCCGGCACCCCGCCACGTGCGCCAACGTACGGGCTCGGCTGGGGCCTGCCGGCCCTGGCCGGCGCGATGCCGGGCTCGCCGCGCACGTTCGGACACGGCGGAGCGACCGGGACGCGCCTCTGGATCGATCCGGACGCCGGGCTCGTCATCGTCTACCTGACCAACAGCTGGACGGTCGGGGAGACGGCGTCGCTGGCGGCTATCGCGGCGGTCTACGGCGCCCTCGATCGCTGAAACGAACTGGCCGCGCCCTCAGGGGACGCGGCCAGTCGGATCGCTTGACCGGCATCGAGCCGGCCGGGGCGCCTATCGCTCGATGGGCACGTTGACCATGCTGCCCCACTCGGTCCAGGAACCGTCGTAGTTCTTGACGTGCGGGTAGCCCAGCAGCTCGTGGAGCACGAACCACGTGTGGCTGGAGCGCTCGCCGATGCGGCAGTAGGCGATGACGTCCTGGTCGGGCGTGATGCCCTTGCCCTCGTACAGCGCGCGCAGCTCGTCCGAGCTCTTGAAGGTGCCGTCCTCGCGGACCGCCTGCGCCCATGGGATGGACGCAGCGCCCGGGATATGGCCGCCGCGCTGGGCCGTCTCGGTCATCCCAGGCGGGGCGATGACCTCCCCGCTGAACTCGGCCGGCGAGCGCACGTCCACGAGCTTGAAGCCGGACTCCCCGATGCGCGGCAGGATGTCATCGCGAAAGGCTCGGGTCGTGAAGTCAGGCTCGCCGATGGTGATCGTGCCGACGCCCGGATCGGCGGCGTCGGTCGTCAGCGGCAGCCCGTGGTCGAGCCAGTACTTCCGACCGCCATCGATGATGCTGACCTTGTCGACGCCGTGCAGCTTGAGCTGCCAGTACGCCCAGGCGGCGAACCAGTTGTTGTTGTCGCCATACAGGACCACGTGGGTATCGTCGTCGACGCCGCCTGCGCGGAGCAGGGCCTGGAGGTCGGCGCGCGAAGCGATGTCTCGCCGGATGCCGTCGGAGAGCTGGCTGGTCCAGTCCCAGCCCACGGCGCCAGGGATATGACTCTGCCCGTAGGAGGTCGTGTCGACGTCGACCTCGATGAAGCGGACGGCTGGATTGCCGATGTTCTGCTGGGCCCACTCGGGGCTTACGAGCGCCTTGGTGGCGCGCGAGGTGATGGTCATGACTGCGATCCTTCCTGTGTCTGCGTCAGGGATCGGCTGGGTCCGCGGGCGATCGGGCCCGCCAGAGACATCTGCACCAGCTCCGGGCGCCAGTGGTGACGCTGGCAGCTCTCACGGGATGGCCCCCTCTTCGACGGCAAAGGTACGCAGGCGCGCGCGACATTCGTCGGCCAGGCGCCCGACCTGGCGAGCGATCCATGGATCGACCCGGTGGCTGTCTTCGATCTCGATGGTGCCACCGGCGATGTCGTCCCCGATCCGGATGCCGTCCGCCGTCCGATAGTCGGCCATCCAGTTGGCCTGGAGCTGCAGGATGGCCGTGGCGACCACCGGGCGCGAGAACGACCAGTCCACGTGATCCGCGTTGAGCCGATCGACGATGTCGCGGAGGCGGACGGGTTCGCCGCGCGGGATGCGCGCAACGAGATGAATGACGCGGAGCGACGCGAACGGGTCGCCCGGCTCGGCCACGACCGGCGGTGCGATATCCGGCGCGGGCAGGCCGGGCGTGTCACGGAGGAGCAGCATCGGGAGCTCGAAATCCGACCCCTGGAGTCTGAGATGGAACCGAAGTCTAGCAGCGGGTCGCGGCCCAGTCACCAGCCGGCATCGAAGCCCGATGGATCCGTGTTCGATCGCGGTTCGAGGCGGATGGTGGTCGGGAGTGTGTCGGCCCGGAGCATCGTTCGGAGCGCGGGGTCGCGGGCGTATTTGCGCTTGAGTGCTCGCGAGCAGCGCTCGATGCTGATGTCGTCAGCGGCGAGCTCTGCGCGGATTGGATGCCTGGTCCCCGCCACGTGGAGCGCGCCCTCGGCGGCCGCGATCAACTCTCGGAACCACCGGCCACGCGGCCCGCGAACGGACCGTAGGTAGACCTCGTCACCATCGACCATGACCCAGATGATCACGCGATGGACGGGCGACCCGGGCCCAGCGCGCGTCTCGATCTCGACCTCTTCGGCCGCGGCGAAGGTAGAAAGCTGATCGGCCGCGAAGTTCGGCAAGCCCGTCCCTCCTAGTCGTCCGCAGTGTCGCCGGGCCAGGGCGTACCCCAGCGTTCGACGTGGACGACCTCGGCCAGCGTCTTGCGTCTGCCGGCGCGTTTCGGCCTGGTCAGGATCTGGGGGTCGGCCGGATAGCCGAAGGACAGGAGGTAGGGACACGTCCAGGTCGGCGGCAGGCTCAGCAACCGGGACGCCATGTCGGGTTCGTAGACGGTGGCAGGCACGCTCCCGATGCCGAGCTCCCAGGCGGCCAGGATCATGCTCTGCGCGGCCCGGCCGAGGTCCCATCGGTCGTCCGCCGCGGGGACCACGAGCGCGACCGCCAGCGTCGCACCGGCGAGGTGACCGGCGTACGGCCCGACCTCGGCCAGCGCGACCAGGTGGGCACGATCACGAACGACGACGAAGGCCCAATCCTGGTCGTTCTTCGAGCTGCCCGTACGGCGGGCCGCGTCGAGGATCCGGCGAAGGTGTTCGCGCTCGATCGGTCGGTCGGCGAAGCTGCGGACGACGCGCACGCTGTCGATGGCGGTCCAGGCGTCCATGGACGAAGGCTAGCCTCTTGGCACGTAGCCCATCAACTCCAGCGCCTTCAAGAGCTGCGCGTCGTTCGTCGCCGCGAGCTCGGCGGAGGTCGACGCCGAGACGTCGTCGGGCGCCAGCGGGAAGACATCGGGCGGCAGCTCGACGATCACGTCTGGCGTGATGCCCTCGTGCCAGATACGGCGACCCTCGGGGGTCAGCCACTCGACGGTCCCGATGCGCAGCGCCGAACCGTCCGTGAGAGCGAATTCGCCGAGCACCGTACCCGTACCGAAGGTCTTGACGCCGACGACCTGCGCCCGGCCCGCGTCCTGGAGCGCGCCGGCGGTGATCTCCGACGAACTGGCCGTGCCGGCGTCGACGAGCACGACGATCGGCAGGTCGAAGGCGACACCGCCTTCGATGACGTCATTTGGGTTGACATCGCCTCGGGCGTCGCGTGTCTGGTACACGACGCCGTCGCGCAGGAACTGGCTGACGATCGCCCGAGCTTCGTCGACGTAGCCACCGGGGTTGCCACGCAGGTCGATGACCGCGCCGGTCGCGCCCGCTGCCTGCGCCGCCGTGAGGGCGGCCTTGAACTCGTCCCCCGCACCCGACTGGAACTGCTCGAGCCGGATATCCGCGATGGTCGATCCTGGGACCAGGGTCCAGGAGACCGCAGGGCGTTCGATCTTGGCCCGCGTGACCACGACGTCGAGCGGCTCTGCCTGGCCGGTCCGCTGGATAGAGAGGCGGACCTCCGTGCCCTCCGGGCCGCGGACGCGCTGGACGATGACGTCGAGCGGCGTATCGGCGGTCGACGTGCCGTCGACCTCGAGGATGAGGTCGCCGCGCTGGAGGCCGGCGCGCTGCGCCGGACTGTCGGCGAAGACGTCCACGATCCGCACGGCGTCCTCATCCGTGTCGACCTGGACGCCGATGCCGACGAACGAGCCGGAAAGGTTCTGGCGCGCCTCCTCTCGCTCGGCGGGGGTCAGGAAGCGAGTGTGGCCGGTGTCGCCAGTCGCCTCGGCCAGGGCGTTGATGGCGGCGTACGCGAGAGCCTTCGAGTCGAGCTCCTGTGCGCCGACGTACTCGGTGTGGAGCAGGTCCCAGGCCTCGCGGATGAGCGCGAAGTCGGCGACCTGTGGAGCCTCCGCGACGACCTCGCGCCCGGGCAGGGCTCCGAGGCGCTCGAGGCCGGCACCGGCGGCGAAGACGGCCATGATCAGGATGCCGACGCCGATCACGGCCGCTGCCCGCCGGAGTCGACGCCGAGCGGCACGGCGCGACGGCTTCGAGGTCGGCTCCGGTCCCAGGACCGGCGCGGTCGGGGGCTGGGCCGTCGGGTCGACGGCGGGATCTCGGGGATCGGTGGGCATCAGTGGTCCTTCAGGAGCGGCGGGTCAATGCAGCACGAGGGAGCGCTCGCCTCCCCGCCGAGCGCTCCTTGGTCCATCTTCCCCCAGCCAGGTTGCGATGGCGTAGCCCGGAGGTGAAGGTTCGTACGCCTGCCGTGGGCTGGCCGGGCGTCCGCGACTAGAGCAGCTCGCCGTGGGCCGAGGCGGTCGGTTCACCTTCCCGCGGCCGCGGCTCCTCGCCCGGGCCGTAGATCGGCTTGGCCGCGGAGCCATTCGCCTGAGCGACGTCATCGTCGGCGGCCGCGCCCGGAGCAGGCTCGCCGACCGCGCCGGCGCCGAGGACCGGCAGTGCCTCTCGTGCCTGGCCCTCGATGGCCCCGACGCCATAGGGCACCCATTTCGAGGGGTCCTGCAGGCGGTGCTGCTCGGTGTTGCCGCGGCTGTGGATCTCCGAGAAGCCCTTCGGCTCGATCCACATGCGCTCGCCCTCGAGCAGGCCGAGGACGCC
Organism: uncultured Chloroflexia bacterium; assembly: GCA_963837215.1. GTDB lineage: Bacteria > Chloroflexota > Limnocylindria > Limnocylindrales > CSP1-4 > CSP1-4. The sequence continues at coordinate 217,229 of CAWIML010000007.1, read as the reverse complement.
CGACTGACCGGGCTCGGGCCGCTCGTGCTGGCAGTAGCCGCAGCTCGCGCTGTCGTGGCGCTCGTAGGTCTGCGGCTCTTCGTAGGTCGTGATGTAGCCCTCGTAGTTGCGGAGCACGACCTTGTGGTCCGAGTAGCTGATGAGGTAGTTGGGCATGACCGGGATCTTGCCGCCACCACCCGGGGCATCGATGACGTAGGTGGGCACCGCGTAGCCCGACGTGTGGCCACGCAGGCCCTCGATGATCTCGAGTCCCTTGCCGACGGGGGTCCGAAAGTGGCCCGAGCCCTCGACCAGGTCGCACTGGTAGAGGTAGTAGGGCCGGATCCGATTCTCGACCAGCTTGTGGACCAGGCCGCGCTGGATGTGCACGCAGTCGTTGACGCCCGCCAGCAGGACCGATTGGTTGCCGACCGGGAGGCCTGCCCTGGTCAGCCTGTCGACGGCGCGCGAGACCTCTGGCGTGATCTCGTCGGGATGGTTGAAATGAAGGTTGATCCACATCGGGTGGTACTGCTCGAGCATGGCGCACAGCTCGTCGTCGATGCGCTGCGGCAGGAAGACCGGCACGCGCGAGCCGATGCGGATGATCTCGATGTGCGGGATCTCTCGCAGGCCGCGCAGGATCGACTCGAAGAGCTTGGGCGCCAGGGTCAGCCCGTCACCACCGGAGATGAGCACGTCGCGCACCTGGGGCGTTCGGCGCAGGTACTCGAGCTGCGCCTCATGCTCCTTGCGGTTGAAGTTCTGCGTCGGGTCACCGACGATCCGCGAGCGGGTGCAGTAGCGGCAATACGAGGCGCACTGCGTGGTCACCAGCATCAGGACCCGGTCCGGATAGCGGTGGACGAGCCCGGGCACCGGGGAGTGGCGGTCCTCGGCGAGTGAGTCCTCCATCATCGCCGTGAAGGCCTGCTGTTCGCGGCCGGTCGGGATGACCTGGCGGCGGATCGGGTCCGTCGGGTCCTGGGGGTCGATCAGGCTGATGAAGTAGGGCGTGATGTCGACGCGGAACTTGTCCGGCGCGGAGAGCCCTTCGCGCTCGTCGTCGGTCAGCTCGAGGATCGCCTCGATCTCCTCGAGGTCGTTGACCCGGTTCGAGAGCTGCCAGCGCCAGTCGTCCCACTTCTCATCGGGCACGTCGGCCCACTTCGGGGCCCGACGGCTGCGCGCCGGGAGACCGTCCGGTCCCAGCGCTCGGGCAGGATCGCGCCGATTGACGAACGGTGCCGCCTCGGTCGCCTGCGCCGCCACGGCGGCCTTGATCTCCTGCTCGTTCACGCTCGATCTCCGGTCATCTCGGTCCGTCCAGTGCATAGAAAGTATGCAGAGTGGATGGCGCATCATAGCGCCCGACGGCCCCGTTCGCCACCAGCCTCTTTGCTAGACTTCCGGCGATGAAAGTCCTCGGCTGGCTGGTGTTCCTGGGCTTCCTCGTGTTCATGATCGCCTCGCTGGTGGCCACCTTCGTGGACGCCGCGTCCCAGGTCCCGGGTGCAGCCCCCTACATCGCCTTGCTGTCCGCGACGATCATGGGCGCCATCACCATCTACATCGTCTTCAAGGCCGCCCGGGTGCCGGAGAGCCGCGCGGCGCAATGGGTGCGCAGCATCATCGGGCCGAACGGCCGCTACCTCTTCGGCCTGCTCGTCGTGCTCTGGATCGGCTTCATGTTCGTGCTCAGCAGCCTGCCTCCGGAACCCAACGGCACGCCATCGGCGCTCATCGGCGGGCTCGCCTTCATCGGCCTGCTGGCGGGCACGTTCTTCTTCCTCGGCTTCATCTGGTCGGTCATCACCGAGTAACGGAGCGCTGGCGGCGCGTTCCTGCCGCCTCGGCGATGATGGCCCCATGAAGACCGTGACCATCGACTGGCGGCCGGCCCAGATGCGCTTCGAGGCGCGCGGCGGCCATCCGGGGCAGGCCATCGCGATCAACGCACCACATGATGGCGTCCCGACCGGCTTCAGCGCCTCGGAGCTCCTGCTTGCGGGCGCGGGTGGGTGCTCGGCCTGGGACGTGATCGAGGTCCTGCGCAAGCAGCGGCAACGGGTGACGGGCATCGTCGTCCGCGTCGAGGGCGACCAGGCCAGCGCTCCGCCCTGGGCCTTCCAGGAGGTCCGCCTCCATTTCACGGTCACCGGCCACCGCCTCAATGCGAGCAAGGTGCGGAAGGCGGTGGAGATGAGCGAGCGCCGCTATTGCGCGATCATCGGCACCATCCGCGGCGTGGCGGAGGTCAGCTGCGTGGTGGATGTCCGCGAGGCCGACGACGGCGCCGACGCCGCCCTCGAGGCCGTCCTCCCCGACGCGACCGCCTGACCGGGCGAGCGGTCGCCCACACGCAGGATGAGCACGGCCGCACCTGCCCCCGAGGAACCCTCCGCCTTCGCGCGCCTGGGGTCGATCGTGGTGCGCCATCGTGTCGCGGTCGTCGGCGCCTGGCTCGTGGCCGTCGTGATCGCCCTGCCCTTCGCGCCCCAGGCTGGCTCCGCGCTCCAGGCAGGTGGCTTCACCTCGGACGAGCTCGAGGCGGCCCAGGCCCGCAACCTGCTGGTCGACGAGCTCGGGCTGGCGCCGTCCCAGCTAGCCATCGTCATCGAGTCTGAGACCCAGGCTGGCGCGGGAGATCCGGCATTCGAGGCCGCCGCGGCCGAGGTCATCCGGGACGTGCCCTCCGCCGATCATGTGGTCGGGCATCCTCCCCCATGGCCTGGCGCCGCGTCAGGTGAGCCGGGACGGGAGGACGGTCTATGAGGTCGTCTCGCTCGACCTCAGCCCGGACCAGTCACCCGAGGCGCTCGAACCGGTCCGAGCCGCGCTCCGAAAGGCCCCTGGCGTGCGAGCGCTCCTGGCCGGCGGCCCCGTCTTCTACGGCGACATCCAGGCCGTCTCCGAGCGCGACCTCCAGCGTGCCGAGCTGATCTCGCTGCCGGTCGCGGCGCTCGCGCTCCTGCTCGTCTTCGGCTCGGTCGTGGCGGCCGGCGTGCCGCTCGTCGTCGGCGGAGCGGCGGTCGTCGTCGCCCTGGCCGCCATCTTCGGCCTGGCGTCGGTGACGCCGATGAGCATCTTCGTCCTCAACCTGGCGACGCTGCTCGGGCTCGGCCTGGGGGTCGACTACTCGCTGCTCATGACCAGCCGCTTCCGCGAAGAGCTGCTTCGCCTGGGCGGCGGCCGGCGCCCGGACGGCTCGGTCGATCGCGAGGCCGTCGAGGCGGCCGTCGTGGCGACGGTCGCGACCGCCGGCCGAGCGGTCTTCTTCAGCGGCCTGACCGTCCTGCTCGGCCTGTCGGGCCTGCTTCTGTTCGAGTTCATGATCCTGCGTTCGGTCGGCATCGCCGGCGCCATCGTCGTCGGCGTGGCGGCCCTGGCCGCGATGACGCTCCTGCCGGCCGGCCTGGCGCTGGTCGGACCGAACCTGGAGCGCCTGTCGCTTCGAGGATCTCCGCCATCTGCGGCCGGGCCCGCAGCCGCGGCCGCCGCGGTGCCCGGAGCGGCGGACGCAGCCGGTCGCTGGGAACGACTTGCCGATCGTGTCATGGATCATCCCTGGCGGGTCTTCGTGCCTACCCTCGCCCTGCTCCTCCTTCTCGGCGTCCCCTTCCTGCACGTCCGCTTCAACGCGCCGGATGCCACCATCCTCCCGCCAGACGTACCGTCCCGGACGTCGTACGACATCCTTGCCCGGGAGTTCGGCGAGGGCGAGTTCGCGCCGCTCATCCTCGCCGTGCGTACGGACGGGGCAGCCACCGAGCCGGCCAACATCGCACTCCTGTACGACTGGAGTCGGCGCCTGGCGACAGACCCACGGATCAGCCGCGTGGACTCGATCGTCGACATCGATCCGCGGCTCTCGAAGGCGCAGTACCAGCTCCTGTACGCGTCGCCGGCGGGGGTCCCTGATCGCTTCGCTGCGACGGCGTTGGCGGCCACCACGCGGGGCGAGCTGACCGCGTTCCGTCTGACGACGCCGTACGGTCCCAATGCGCGCGGAGGGACGCGCGCTGGTGGAATCGCTGCGCGCTCCCGAAAGCGCCTTGGCGCCGCCGGCCGGACTGACCGTGCTCGTCGGCGGCGGGCCGGCCGAGGTGACCGACGTCGTCGACCGCGTCGCGGCCGACTTCCCGCGCACGGCCCTCTTCATCTTCGTGACCACCTACCTGGTCCTCTTCCTGCTCCTGCGCTCGGTCGTCCTGCCCCTCAAGGCGCTGATCATGAACAGCCTCTCGATCCTGGCCAGCTTCGGCGCCCTGGTCTGGATCTTCCAGGATGGCAACCTCTCGGCGCCGCTCACGTTCTCGCCGCTCGGCTTCGTGGAGACGACGCAGCCGGTCATCCTCTTCTGCGTCCTCTTCGGGCTGTCCATGGACTACGAGGTCTTCCTGCTCTCGCGCATGAAGGAGGTCTACGACCGGACCGGCGACAACCGCCTGGCCGTCGCCCGCGGCCTGGCCCGGAGCGGACGCATCGTCACCTCGGCGGCGCTCATCGTCGTGCTCGTGGCGGCTTCCTTCGCCTTCGCGGACATCGTGCTCATCAAGGCGCTCGGCATCGGCATGGCCATCGCCGTCGCCCTCGACGCGACCGTCGTGCGCGCATTCCTCGTGCCCTCGACGATGCGCCTGCTGGGCGACTGGAACTGGTGGCTGCCGGCACGCCTGGAGCGCTTCATCGCCTCGAGGCTGCCGATCATCGAGGGCGCCACCATCGCGAGCCTGGCGACGCTGGCGGCAGTAACCCTGGGCGCTGTCCTGTTCCTTGCGGCCTGCTCACCGGGCGGCCGCGTGCTGGGCACCGATCCGGCGCCGCGCCAGACGCTTCCACCGGCGACCGAGCGTCCGGTGGCTGCGGCCGACCCGCAGATCGATCAGCTTCCCGACAGACGACGCCCCGCATGACCGCCTCACCGAGTGGTGGTACTACACCGGCCACCTGCGCGCCGATGACGGTCGTCGCTTCGGCTTCGAGTACGTCATCTTCCGCGCCGAGCGCGGTGCCTTCCCGGTCAGCTGGGCATCGCACCTTGCCTTGACCGACGAGATCGGCCGACGCTTCCGGTACGACCAGCGCTCGGAGGTCGGGCCCCAGGTCGACCGCTCACGACCCGGTGAAGGCTTCGACCTGTCGATCGCGGCGCCCGACGCGACGGGGCTCCCTGCCGCTGGCGAGGCTGCCTGGACCATGCGAGGCGCCGGGGGTCGGGACCGCCTCCAGGCAGCCAGCGAGGCTGCCGGCTTCGGGCTCGACCTGACGCTCGGCCCCGACGAGCGACCCGCGACGCTGCATGACACCGACGGCTGGATCGACTTCGGGCCGGCCGGTGGCTCGTACTACTACTCACGGCCTCGACTGCCAGCCGGCGGCACGCTGCTGCTCGACGGCGAGCCGTTGCGCGTCGATGGCAGCGCCTGGTTCGACCACCAATGGGGCGACTTCATCTCGGTCGGCGGCGGCGGTTGGGACTGGTTCGCCGTCAACCTCGATGACGGCTCGGACCTGACGCTCTCGCTGGTGCGTGCTGCCGACGGCCGCCCCTCGCTCGTCTACGGCACGTACGTCGAGCCGGGCGGCCGGACCGAGCATCTCGGCCCGGACGCCTTCACGGCCGAGTCGACCGGGAGCTGGACGAGCCCGACGACCGGCGCCGTCTACCCATCCGGCTGGCGGCTGCGGGTCCCGAGCCAGGGGCTGGACCTGACCCTGACGCCGACCCTCGAGGATCAGGAGCTCGATGCCCGCGAATCGACGGCGGTCGTCTACTGGGAGGGCTCCCAGCGGGTGACCGGCACACGCGACGGTCTACCGATCGCGGGTGACGGCTACGTCGAGCTGACCGGATACGGCCAGAGCATCGCGAGTGCGGCACGGTGACCGCGCACCACGCTCGTGCGTGGTTGTCGCCCATCCTAGACTGTGCCCATGACCGACATCCCCAGCCGAGAGCCGACCAGCGGGCCTCTGACCTATGAGGAGCTGGGCCTTGCGGTGCGCAACCACAGCCTGCCGCTCGAGGCGCTCCGCTGGGATACCACACCGGTCGGGCTCCACTACCTGCTCATCCACTTCGACATCCCTGAGATCGATCCCGACGCCTGGCGGTTGCGCATCGGCGGCCGCGTTCGGCGACCCCTCGAGCTGACCCTCGATGACATCCGATCGCGACCGACGACGACGGTGCCGATCACGATGGAGTGCGCAGGCAACGGACGAGCCCTCCTCGACCCCAGGCCACTGAGCCAGCCATGGCTGGGCCAGGGGGTCGGCACGGCCGAATGGACGGGTACGCCGCTGGCGCCGATCCTGGCCGACGCCGGTGTCGAGCTCGACGCGGTCGACGTCGTCTTCGCCGGCGCTGACCACGGGATCCAGGGCGACATCGAGCACGACTACGAACGCGGCCTCGCGGTCGCAGATGCGACCCGACCTGAGGTGATCCTCGCCTACGGCATGAACGGCGGCCCCCTTCCGCCCCAGCACGGATTCCCGCTCCGCCTCGTGGTGCCGGGCTGGTACGGCATGACCAGCGTCAAGTGGCTGACTTCGATCACGGCCATCCCAGAACCATTCGCTGGCTTCCAACAGATCAAGTCGTACCGCTACAAGCGAGACGCCGACGATCCAGGCGAACCGGTGCAGCGGATGCACGTGCGGGCGCTCATGATCCCGCCTGGTGTGCCGGATTACTTCACCCGCCGACGGTTCGTGGACGCCGGTCCGGTGCGCATCCGCGGGCGCGCCTGGTCGGGCGGCGGGGCCATCGTTCGTGTCGAGGTCGGCGCGGGCGGTGTATGGGCGGAGGCAGAGCTCGATCCGCCGCTCGGCGACTTCGCCTGGCGCGGCTGGTCCTTCGACTGGGATGCGGTGCCGGGCGAAGGCGAGCTCGCCTGCCGGGCAACGGATGCCACGGGAGCGATGCAGCCGCTCGAGCCGCCCTGGAACTACCAGGGCATGGGCAACAACGCCGTCCAGCGGGTGTTGGTGACGGTGCGCTGAGCCAGCGCACGATGCAGGCGCGGCATCGGCTCGTCGGCTGCGCGGCCGCGCTCCTCGTGATCGCCTGCCAGTCGGCGCCGACCGCGTCGCCCACGCCATCCCTGGCTCCCGCCGTAGACCTCTGCCGCCCGATCAAGGTCGGCGATCAGATCACACCGTGTCCGCTCGTCGCCAGGCGCTATGCCGTGCGCGACTTCGTTCGGCCCGTGGCTTTCTCGGTCGGGCCCGGCTGGAGTGTCTACCGGAGGACCGGCCATGACATCGGTCTCAGCCATGAAGATGACACGAGTCTGCTGATCGTCGGCGGGGTACGGGTCGGAGGCGGCGAAGGCGGCCCCGTCCGGATCGCCCCGCGACCAGAGGCGATCATGGACTTCCTGGCCGGACGACCCGAGGTCACCATTGGTGGTCGCACCGACATCGTGATCGACGGCCGACCGGGGATCATGTTGGACGTCAGCTCGAACGTCGGTGGCCCCCAGGAGCTCCTGATCGCGCCACCGGACGGAGCATGGCGGGCCTTTCCCGGGCGCCGGGAGGCGCTCGTCATCGTCGAGGTCGACGGCGGGCTGGTGGTCATCTCTGCCCCGTTCTCGGACGGCGCAGGAGGCCCATCCGTCAAGGTCATCGAGATCCTGGAGTCCTTGTCATTCGACCCCTGAGAAGACCGCTCAGCCCGAGACGAGCTCTCCGCCGTCGACGCCGATGACGTTGCCGGTGATCCAGTGCGTGCCCTCGCCGGAGAGCGTCACGATGGCCTGTGCCACGTCGTCGACGGTCGTCATCCGCCCGTGCGGGTTGGCGGACATGGCGTGCTCGATGAGCTGGTCGCGCTCCGGGATCTGCATCAGTGCTGGCGTCACGGTCACGCCGGCACGGATGGCATTGACGGCGACGCCGGTGCGCAGCTTGGCGAACTCCATGGCCAGCTGGCGGCAGTTCGACTCGAGCGCGGTCTTGGCAGCGCTGACCGCGCCGTAATTGGTGATGACCCGCGTCGAGCCCTCGCTGGTCATGGCGTAGACCTTGGAGCCATCGCCGAGAAAGCCGCCGCGCCAGGTGTCCTGTGCCCAGTAGACGAGGCTGTTGGCCATGACGTCGAGCGTCATCTCCAGGTTCTTGCGGCTGATGGAGCCGTCCGCATCCGGCCCAAGGAATGGTTTGAGCGTGCCGAACGCGAGCGAATGCATGAGGACCCGGACATACGGGGTGCGGCCGGTCTCCTTTGCCTGGGCGTCGAAGCGCGTGCGAAGCGCGGCCAGGAACGTGGCCCGATTGCCGTCGTCGGCCGCGTTCATGTTCACGTAGAAGGCCTCGCGCCCATGACCCGCGATGTCGGCCTTGATCTCGTCGACGTGCGCCATGCCCTGACGACGGTCGAGGTGGACGCCCGCGATGTCATAGCCGGCCGCCGCCAGCCCCCGAGCGGTCGCCTCCCCAAACCCGCTGCTGGCACCCAGGATGAGAGCCCAAGGCTGTCGGGCGTCGGTCATGTCGAGCGGTCTCCTCGCGGGCATGCTGGCTGCCCGTCGAGTCTAGCGGCCGGTAGAGCTATGGAGCAGCGAACACGTGCGAACGTGCACGGGATGCCACTCGACCAGACAGCGGTCGAGCGGCATCCCCATGCGGTGGCATCGCGTCATCGCCGCCCGGCTTGGGCGGCGGGGTTCGACCAGTCCTTACCGCTCGATCGTCCGCAGCAAGCCGAAGGCCGCGCCCTGTGGGTCGCTGACGATGGCGAACCGCCCGCCCGGGAAGTCGCCGGGCGGCATCATCTCGCGGGCACCTGCGTCAAGCGCCCGACGGTGCGCCTGGTCGACGTCCTCCACCTCGAAGTACGCCATCCAGTAGCTGGGCATCTGCGCAGGGACCATCGGGTTCATCTCCATCGCGCCGGCGATGCTCTCGCCGTCGATCTGGAACTCCGTGTACGGCGGCGCATCGCTGCCCATCTCGCTTGTCTTGTGCGTCCAGCCGAAGACGGTCTCGTAGAACGGGATAGCCTTCTCGACACCGCGCGCGTTGAGTTCGGGCCAGCTGAAGGCGTTCGCAACGTCGGTCGTGAAACCGCGCATCGCACTGGCTTGCCAGCCTGAGATGAACGCACCACACGGATCCTGGAATACGGCCATACGACCCTGGTCGCCGACATCGAATGGCAGGGCGACCACGCGACCGCCTGCGGCCTCGACCTTGGTCGCGAGCGCGTCGACGTCGTCGCTGCCGATGTAGATCGACCATGCCGTCGGCGCCTGAGGCGACTGGATGCGGCCGATGCCGGCGGCATCTTGATCGCCGATCTTGGCCAGCGCATAGCCGCCGTACTGCGGATCGTCGGAGACCTCGATGCGCCAGCCGAAGAGCTTCGCATAGAACGCCTGTGCGGCTTCGGGATCGGACGTCGACAGCTCGACCCAGGCCGGCTTGTTCTTGATGGCGGTGGTGGCTTGTGCCATGTCCTGCCTCCTCGCGCGTCTCGCTAGCCCCCGGGCCTCACCCACACCGCGCGGGCAAGGGAGATCGCCTATTTTGGCACTGGCTCACAGACCTGTCGCCCGCGCAGGAACTGGATCCTGGTCGGGCGACCGGCGTTCACCGCTCCAGCGGCACCAGATCCACGACGGGCTCGCCAGCCAGGAAGCGGCGGATGTTCGCCGCAGTCCGTTCGACGGTGGCCGCCAGGCTGCGGCGGCTGCCACCACCGACGTGCGGTGTGACGATGACGTTGGGCAGGTCGGCGAAGGGGTTGCGGCCGTCGTTCTCCGTCTCGAGGACGTCAAGCCCAGCACCTGCCAGATGACCGGAGACGATCGCCGCGCGGAGGGCCGCCTCGTCGACGAGGCCGCCGCGCCCGGTATTCACGAGGTAGGAGCCGCGTGGCATGGCCGCGATCTCTGGCTCGCCGATCACGTGGTACGTATCGGTCGTGAGCGGGAGATGGAGGCTCACGATCTTCGAAGCCGACAGGAGCTCGTCGAGCGTCAGGCGTCGCGCGCCGAAATGCGCTTCGACCTCGCTGACCGGCCGCCTGGATCGGTAGACGATCCTGGCCCCGAACGACGTCAAGCGTTCCGTCACCGCGCGGCCGATGTTGCCCATGCCGACGATGCCGACCACGGCCCCGGCGAGGTCGTCGACGCCCTTGCTGATGATGTCGCCGGGCGCGAACGTCCCTGCGCGCGTCAGGTGCTCGCTCACGGGGAGGCGCTTGATCAGGGCGAGCATGAGCATCACGGCATGCTCGGCGACGCCCGTCGTATTGACACCGGGGTTGTAGGCGACCATCACACCAGCGGCCGCCGCCGCCGTCCGATCGACGGTGTTGGTGCCGACCCCGGCGAGCTGGATGAAGCGGACGCTGGGGATCATCGCCAACGCCGTGGCATCGATCGGCCTGCGGAAGTTGACGAGGACCGTCGCATCGGCCCCGAGTCGCCGAAGCTCATCGTCGTCGAAGCTCGTGAGCGCCACCACTTCCACCCCGGCGGGCAGCCGCTCGGCGAGGAGGGCGGCCATGGACGCCAGCGCGGGTTCCGTGAGCAGGATCTTGACCATCGGCGAGCGAGTGTAGCTGGGTCGCGGCGCGCCGATCATCGTCGCACGGTCGCGCTGACGGGCCGACCCGGACGCGACGTTGATGATCCGCTGCGAGAATGCCGAGCATGGTCGAAACGCGCGTCTTGCCCGGCGGCGACCCAGGCGCCATCCGTGAGGCGGCGGCCGCCATCCGATCCGGTGAGCCAGTCGCCTTCCCGACGGAAACGGTCTATGGCCTTGGAGCCAACGCGCTCGATGCGGCGGCGGTGGCGCGGGTCTTCGCGATCAAGGAGCGTCCGAGCTTCGACCCGCTGATCGTCCATCTTGCCCAAGCAGACGACCTCAGGAGGTTTGCCGATGAGGTCGAGACCGATGATCCACGTGTCGTCCGGCTGGCGGCCGCCTTCTGGCCGGGTCCGCTGACCCTCGTCCTGCGCAAGCGCCCGCTCATCCCGGGCATCGTGACGGCTGGTCTGGACACCGTCGGCGTGCGGGTTCCCGACCACCCCGTCGCTCGGGCCCTGATCGAAGCCGCCGGCCTACCGATCGCGGCGCCGAGCGCCAATCGAATTCGGTCGGGTCAGCCCCACCCGCGCCGAGCATGTCGTGGAACAGCTCGATGGCCGCGTCCGCATCGTCCTCGACGGTGGGCTGTGTCGCGTGGGCGTCGAGTCGACGGTCGTCCTGCTGGCCGATAGGACCGCCCTCTTGTTGCGGCCTGGCGGCACCCCGACGGAGGCCATCGAGGCGCTGATCGGACCGCTCTCGAGCCCGAGCGACGGGCCCGGATTCCGCCTCGCTGGCGCCGGGACGAGCGTCCAGCCATTACGCACCTGGGCCGCGGTTGACGCTTGTTGCCCCGAACGAAGGCGCCGTGGCCGCCCAGGGCGAACGGCTCGGCCTGCTCGCGGGCGACGATGCTGGGCGCCGCGCAGCCGAGGCTCGGGCCGGTCCGTATGTGATGGTCGAGGTCCTCTCGCCTGCCGGAGACGAGATCGAGCAGGCCGCCAACTTGTTCGATGCGCTCCATCGTCTGGCAGCCGCGGGCGTCGATCGCATCGTCGCCCAGACCGTCCGGGAGTCCGGGCTCGGCCGGGCGATCATGGACCGCCTTCGTCGGGCAGCCGCCGCGACCGAGTGAGCGGCGCGACCTATACCACCTTAGCCTCGCGCAGCGCAAGCAAGGCAGCCTCGTCGTAACCAAGCCAGGCCAGCACCTCGGCCGAATGCTCGCCGAGCAGTGGCGGCGGCGTGCGAACGGAGCCCGGCGTGGTGTTCAGCTTGAAGGGCACCCCGGTGACACGGAGCGGGCCGATCGTCGGGTGCTCGACCGTCTCGACCATCCGGCGAGCGATGACCTGCGGGTCGCTGAAGACCGCCGCCAGGTCGTTGATCGGCCCGCAGGGCACCTCGGCGCCTTCGAGGCGCGCCAGCCAGTCGGCGGATGGCCGGCGAGCGAAGTCGGCGACCAGGATCGCGCGCAGGTCGACCCGGTGGGCGAGGCGTGCCGCGTTGTCCGCGAAGCGCGGGTCGTCGGCCAGAGCCGGCCGCTCGAGGGCAGCGCAAAAGCGTTGCCACTGTCGCTCCGACCCGACGGCGACCGCGATCTCGCCGTCGACCGTCGGGAATGTCTCGTACGGCGTGATGTTGGGATGCTCATTGCCCATCCGACCCGGCACCAGCCCACCGACCAGGTGGTTCGACGCCTGGTTCGCCAGCCAGGCGACGGTCGATTCGAGCAGGCTGAGGTCGATCCGCTGCCCGCGCCCGGTGGCCGGCGACCCGGCTCGATCGCGGCCGGTGAGGGCGGCCAGGACGGCCACCGCCCCGAGCATGCCGGTCGTCAGGTCGCTGACTGCGACACCCACCTTGGTCGGTGCGCCGCCGTCGGTGTCCGGAGCCCCGGTGATCGACATCAGGCCGGCGACGGCCTGGATGATGAAGTCGTAGCCCGGCCGATCGGCGAGCGGGCCGCCCGGTCCGTAGCCGCTGATGGCCAGATGGACAAGGCGTGGGTTGATGCGCTCCAGCTCGTCATCGGGGAAGCCGAGTCGCGCGAGGCCCCCGACCCGCAGGTTCTCGACCAGGACGTCGCTTCGACCCAGGAGCCGGGCGAGCACCTCGCGTCCTGCGGATGTCTTGAGATCGAGACGCAGACCTCGCTTGTTCCGGTTCACGGCCAGGTAGTAAGCCGACTCACCGGCATAGCCGGGAGACGCGCGAGGATCGTCGGACGGATACTCGACGCCGGCCTCCGGAGCGCCGGCGAAGGGCGGGCCCCATGAGCGTGTGCCGTCGCCGTCGGGCGGCTCGACCTTGATCACGTCGGCGCCGAGGTCGGCCAGGAGCATCGTGCAATAGGGTCCGGCGAGGACCGTCGAGAGCTCGCACACGACGACGCCAGCCAGCGGACCAGCTGTCGCGGCATCGTCTGGCAGGCTCGGGCTCGTCGGCCCTCATCCGGTCTCCGCGACCCGGATCGTCTTGGCACGGAGCTCGAGGCGTTTGACCGGATAGAAGCCGAGTCCCTCGTAGAGACGCAGGGCGCCGGTCACGTTCTCCGTGTCCACGTCGAGCCCGGCGGTCGCGAAGCCTGCCTCGCGGGCGAGGCCGAAGACCCTGGTGATGGCAGCCGAAGCGATGCCCCGGCCGCGATGCGGGCGGCGAACCCCGAGGCGCGCGAGCCAGGCCACCGGGCGCCCCTCGTCGTCCTCGATGCCTCCGTATGCCGCGACCATGACGTAGCCCACGACCTGCCCTTCGTGCTCGACACCGACGGTCAGGTCCGGTCGGAAACCATCGTCGTCGGCGAATTCGTGGCGCCAGGCCTCGGCCGACCAGGGCGCGGAGCCCCAGTGGTCGCGGAAGGCGTCTACATCGGCGGCATGGAAGGCGGCGTCGCGCTCGCGCGTCCACTCGAAGAAGGTATAGCCCTCGGCCAGCCGCGCCGGTGCCAGCGGCGCGCTGAGCGACCGGAACATGTCGTTGTACCAGCGAACGAGCGCAAACCCGCAACGATCGTGGAGCCTGGCGCGGTCAGTGGCCGTCTCGGCGGCATGAACGGTGAGCGCGTCCGGCAGGTCCCGGCGGCCATCCGGAGCGGCATCGATGACCTCGACGGATCGGGCCTCCGCCCAACGCAGGAGCGCCCTGCCGTGACCCTGGCCGCGCGCCGCAGGGTGGACCGAACCGTGGATGTGGATGCGGTTCCAGGTGGCGCCTCCGAAGCGGGGTTCGAGTCCGCACCACGCGATGAGCTGTCCGGCCCCGTCCTCGATGGTCACGCTCATCCGCTCGAGCTCGATGGTCGGCGATCCGAGGAGCGAGTTCAGGCCGTCGAGGGTCTCCGGAAAGCGCTCGCCATCCGCCGTGTCCGACGCCTGCACGAGGAGAAAGAGGGCGGGAAGGTCGTTCGTCGAGAGCGGGCGCCAGCCGACGGGTAACGTGGGCGAGGGATCGGCGATCACCGAAGCCTCGTCAGCGGTCGTAGTTATAGGGCGTCGGTGTCGGCACGGGGGAGGGCGTCGCAAGCGGGACTGCACCATCGAACACGTTGCGCACCACGGACCGGATCTTCCTGATGGCCGCCTTGTTGAGGTATGACGGGTACTTCGGGGGGACGAAGCGGACCCGTTTCATGCCCTTGAGGTCGACGTCCTCCGCGAGCCGAGCCAGATCGGGCAGGTCGCGCGTCTTGATGTTCGTCCAGAGGTTGTCCTTGGCGATCTCCAGGAGCTCCGGCAGACGCACGATGAGCGGCTCCTTGAGGAGCTGCCTGCCGAGGGCGGTGATGACGATCTGCTGTCGCTCCATGCGCCCGTAGTCAGAGTCCTGGTGGCGGGTCCTGGCGTACATGAGCGCCCTCCGGCCGGTCATGTGCTGCTTGCCCTTCTTGATGGAGACCTCGACATAGCGGTTGCCGTTCTCGAGCGGATAGTGCGCGTCGTAGACGGCCTCCGGCACCGTGATGTCAAGCCCGCCGATGGCGTTGATGAGCGTGACGAAGCCCTGCAACTTGACCACCGCCATGCCATCCAGCTTGCGGCCGACGAGCTCGCCGATGGCCATCTGCACCGCTCGTAACCCACGCGTCTCGTCCTTGCCCGGGAAGGCATGGGGACGGCTGGAGGCGCGGACGTAGAGCGCGTTGATGAGTTCGGGGAAGCATCCGCAGGTGTACGCCTTGCGGCTCTCCTTGGGCAGCGGCACGTTGACCATGTTGCGAGGGATGGAGAAGAGGGCAGCCTCGCCGCTCTTCGCGTCGACGCTCAAGACCATGAGCGTGTCGGTGCGCAGGCTGTAGCGACCCGGGCCGGCGTCGCCGCCGACGAGCAGGACGTCCAGGCGGCCGTCGGCCAGGGGACCAGGGCGCGGGGTCGGCATCGGTGTCGGCGTCGGCTCCGGCGTCGGGGCCGCCGTGGTGCCGGGTCGCAGGGTGGGCGTCGGGCTCGGCTCCTCGGTCGGCTCCGGGATCTCGCCGAAGCCGTCGTCCTCCTCGACCTCTCCACCGTCAGGCGACGAGAAGACCGCGTCGAAGGTGTCGTGGATGGCCATGACCTGCGCCCCCACGACGTAATGCGTGGCGCCGGTGACGGCCAGCAGGACGACCACCGCGACGGTGGACAGGATGGTGTGCGGGACCTTCGAGCCGCCGCCCCACCAGGCGTCGACGATGGCCGCCGCCCGCCAGACGAAGAGGAGCACGTCAAGGACCGCGATGCCGAGCAGGACGGTGGGTTGGACAAGGAAACCGAGCAGATCGCCGCGGTCGCCGTTGGCCACGACGATGCCGATGAGGATGGCCAGCAGGAACGGGGCGAGGAAGAAGAGCCCGACCCGGATACGCCCCTCGAGGAGCTGGCCCGTGCCGGGGATGACGAACGAGAGGAACGCCCCGAGGGTGCGCGAGCGGCGCAGCGAAGGGCGGCGGGGCGCGGGCGGTCGGGCCTGTTGCATCGGTGGCGAGACGCGCCTCACGGCGCGGGGTTTCGTCCTCCCGCGTCAATCGCCGTCGGCGGATCAGTCCAGATCCGGCGTCATGGCGAGGCCAAGCATACCCGGCGCGACGACGCCGAGCCCGACGCTCTCCTCCGGGCGGACGCGGACGCGCCGGCGCTTCGACGCGGACGGTCCGGCGAACGGGTCCCGCATATCATCCTCCCATGACGCGTCCGTTGACCCTCCTGACCATCCATGCCCATCCCGACGACGAGACCATCTCCACCGGTGGCGTCATGGCTCGCTACCTGGCCGAGGGCCAACGCGTCGTCTGCCTGACCTCGAACCTCGGCGAACACGGTGAGATCGTCGTTCCGGACATGGACACGCCGGAGAACCACGCCCGCCTGGCTGACATCCGGGGCCAAGAGCTGGCCGAGGCGTTGCGGCGCCTGGGCGGCGTGGAGAGCCGGCTGCTCGGCTACGAGGACTCGGGCATGATGGGCACGCCGGACAACGACGATCCGGCCTCGTTCTGGCAGGCGGACCTTGACGAGGCCATCGGGCGCACGGTGCGCGTCGTGCGCGACGTCCAGCCTGACGTCATCGTGGGGTACAACGACTTCGGCGGCTACGGCCACCCCGACCACATCCGCGCCGCGCAAGTGGCCAAGGGCGCCTTCGAGCGGGCGGGCGACCCCGATGCCTACCCCGAGCACCTCGCCCAGGGCCTGCCGCCCTGGACGCCCGCCAAGCTCTACGAGTCAGTGCTCGGGTTGAGCGGGCGCGAGCGCCTCAGGGAGCGAGTGGTCGAGCGCGGCATCAAGGCCTGGTGGCTGCCGGACGAGGACGCCACCGAGGAGCAGCGGATCGAGTCGGCCGCCTTCATGGAGCGCATGACGGCCGCCAGCGGGCCGGTCACGACCCGCGTCGACGTGAGTGGCTACCATGGCCGCCAAGCGCGCCGCCATCGAGGCCCACGTGACCCAGATCGCGCGCGACGGCCTCTTCCTTGGGCTGACCCTGGAGGACTGGCAGGAGCTGATGCCTGACGAGGAGTTCAGCCTGAGGGCGGCGCGCGGGATACCGGAGCTGCGACTCCCCGAAACCGACCTCTTCGCCGGCTTGCGTTAGGCGGCGCAGGGGCGGCGCCCGTCCCTGGGACACGGCCGGCCACCGGGGCGCGGCCGATCGCTAATAGGGCCAGAGCTTCTTCGACGCGTCGCGGACCTGCTTGAGGACCGCAGCCCCGTCGCCGTTCGGATCCATGAAGTTCGGCTGCGCCTTGTCCAGGATGAGGTGAGGCCGCATGCGGACCTGGCGCAGCGTCTCGCCCTCGAAGGTCATCTCGAGCGTGACGCCCTCCATCGTCTTCGTCGACCAGGTCTGGTCGAAGACGAGGTTCCCGAGCGCATACCAGACCGGCACATCGCTGATGGACTCCATGGCCGCCACCCAATGGGCGTGGTTGCCGATGACCGCGTCGGCGCCCGCATTGGCCCAGGCCTTGGCCATCTTGCGCTGGCCATCGCTCGGTTTTGCCCGGTACTCCACGCCCCAGTGCGGGAAGACGATGACGACGTCGGCGCTCTGCCTCGCCTTCTTGATGTCGTCGACCAGCGTCGTCCGGTCGCACTTGCGCGAGCCGATGGCCTTGTTGCTCGTCCAGTAGGACCGCGCGACCGCGTCGCAGCCCAGGATGGCGACGGTCACGCCGTGCGTCTCGAGGACGGCGGGCTTGCGTGCATTGGCAAATCCCTTGCCCGCGCCCGTCGACGCGATGCCGCGCGCCTTGAGCGCCTTGACGGTGTCCATGATCCCGTCGGTGCCGGCGTCGCGGATATGGTTGTTGGCCAGCGAGACGACGTCGAAGCCCGCGTTCTCGATGCCGTCGAGAAGCCTCGGGTCGCCGGAGAAGACGGTGCCGCGCGAGTGGAAGCGGAAGTCGTCGTCGACCGGGCTCTCGAGATTGGCCAGCGCGATGTCGGCCGACTCGACGTACCGGCGGAAGGCACCGCCGCCACCCTCGCGCTGCGTGACCGGCGTCTTCGTGTCGTAGGTGGCGTTGCAGCACGTCTCCCTGACGATCGAGGCGTTGCCGCCGGCATACGGGAAGTCGACGCCGGCCTTCTTGTCGCGGACCGCGAGCGCCACGCCCCGATCGAGGAGGATGTCGCCACCGGCGACGAGCGTCCACGTGCGTGCCTGGTCCCACGGCGCCGGGTCCTCGACGTCACCGCGCAACGGCCAGGTGTCGAGGGAGTCGGTTCGCGAGATGCCGAAGAGCTGTTGCTTGCCGATCCCCAGCGCTCGGACGCCCGGCGTCACGTCCGAGGCACGCAGGATGCCCAGGGCGCCGCCCTTGACCGCCGCCCGGATCTCGTCGGGCGTGCCACGCTCCACGGAACCGGCCACGGTCACGCCAAGGGCGTCCTCGATGGCGGCGACGTCGTCGACAGGCACGATGACGTTCTTGTACTTGACGCTGCCGCCGGTCAAGGCCGCGCCGATGGCCTGCTCAGAGATGGTGTTGATCGTGGACCAGAAGCCGACCACCGGGACCCAGGCGACCTCCCCCGGTGGCAGCAGCTCCGACGTCGGCTCGGGCGATGGGTCGCCCGATGCAGCGGGGTCTACCGAGGCCGATGGGTCACTCGAGGACGAAGGCCGGAGCGAGCTGGCGGACGGCGAGGCGACGCCAGCCAGGTCGGGGATCTGCGGCTGCTCAGCGCCGTTGACGACGGCCCCGACGACGAATGCGCCCGAGGCCACGACGACGAGGACGAGCGCCGCGAGGCCGAGGATGCGGCGCGCGCTTGGAGGCTGGCGCTCGAAGGTCGGCTCGCGGCGGCGCGACGCCTGACGCGACGAGCTCGGACCACGGAAGTCGCGGGTCACGCGGCGGATTGTGCCATCGCGTGCCGGAAGGGGTGCGCCGCGGCACCGTGCGAGGCGCCGGCGGGGCGCGACTGCATGTGAGGACCTGGCGGACCCGACCGGATTCGAACCGGCGATCTCCAGCGTGACAGGCTGGCATGTTGGGCCGCTACACCACGGGTCCGTGCGGCGAAGGCGGATGGTAGCAGGTGCCAGCCGCCATGTCGCTCTCGACGGCCTGCGAGGATCGGCTCGTCGGCAGGGAACGTCCCCTGAGACGGAGTCGGCGGCTCGCACCGGCAGGGTAGGATGAGTGGGATGTCAGACGGCCGCATCGACCTCCGCTCCGACACGGTCACCCACCCCAGCCCCGCCATGCGACGGGCGATGGCCGCTGCCGAGCTGGGCGACGACGTCTTCGGTGACGATCCGACCGTCAACGCCCTACAGGAACGGGCGGCCGCGGTCCTGGGCAAGGAAGCCGGCCTGTTCGTGGCCAGCGGCACGATGGGCAACCTGGTCAGCGTCATGGCCCAGGTGCCGCGCGGTGGCCAAGTCATCGCGGCCGCCGGCTCGCATCACGCCGACTGGGAGGCGGGCGGCCACGCCGTCGTCGCCGGTGCCTCGCTGCGCGCGCTCGAGCCGCGCCCCGATGGGACGCTGGATCCGGACGCTATCCGCGCTGCCTGGCGAGACGCCGGCGACGCGCACTTCGCGCCGACGGCCCTGGTCGTCATCGAGAACACCAATGGGCGTCGGGGCGGCCGGCCGATCACGGCCGCCTACACCGCCGAGGTGGCTGCCCTGGCCCACGAGCGGGATGTCCCGGTTCACGTCGACGGTGCGCGACTCTTCAACGCGGCCGTGGCACTCGGTACCACCGCCGCCGACCTCGTGCGGGACGTCGATACCGTGTCGGTCTGCCTCTCCAAGGGCCTCGCCTGTCCCGGTCGGGTCGGTCGTCGCCGGGCCGCAGGATGTCGTCCGACGCGCCTGGCGGGCGCGGAAGCTGCTGGGCGGCGGGATGCGCCAGGCGGGCGTCATCGCGGCTGCCGGCCTGGTCGCGCTCAGCGACGGGCCGGACGGCATGATCGAGCGCCTCGCGGACGACCACGCCAACGCCCGACGGCTGGCCGAGGCGCTGGCGGCCATGCCCGGCGTCGTGGGCCTCGACCCGGCCACCGTGCACACCAACTTCGTGGTCTTCACGATCGCCGCCAGTGGTGGCCCGGCGGCCCGACTCAGTCCGATCGAACAACGCGCACGTGTCCTCGAGACGCTCGCTGCCGAGGGGGTCCTGATGGTTCCCTTCAGCGACGGCGCCATCCGCGCGGTGACCCACTACGGCATCGACGGCGACGACATCGAGCGCACCATCGGCGCCTGCACCCGGGCCCTCGAGGCCTGCGGCATCGCCCCGACCATGGTCTGAGTCAGCGAGGCGTGGGGACGGGTCGCGGCTCGGGAACGCCGCCCGCAGGCAGTCAGGGATCGGGATCGGTCTCGTTCTCCGAGCGCTACGCACCGCCCAAGCCACCACGCTGGCGGCGGGTCTTCTCGGTC
This sequence comes from uncultured Chloroflexia bacterium, assembly GCA_963837215.1. GTDB lineage: Bacteria > Chloroflexota > Limnocylindria > Limnocylindrales > CSP1-4 > CSP1-4. Next base: position 197,321 of record CAWIML010000007.1, on the reverse strand, counting down.
GAGACGGCGCAGTCCGTCCTGACCTTCCTGGTGGCCGTCGGTCTGGTCATGGTCATCGGCTACCTCACCTGGGTCTCCATCGAGCGCAGCGGGCGCCTGGCCGACCCCCCTGAGAGAGCCGCCGGGACTCTGGCCGTCGATCCGCCCGCCGATAGCAAGGTCATCGAGCTGACCTCGGCCGACGGCACGGTCCTGTCGGCCTGGTCCACGCCATCCAAGGACAAGAAGAGCACGACGGCGGTCATCCTCGTCCACGACGCGGGCGGCGACCGATCGGACCTCAAGCGGCTGGCGGCCGCGCTTCGCGCCAAGCACGATGTCCTGACGCTCGACCTGCGCGGCCACGGTGCCAGCGCGGAGGCCGCAACGACGCTCGGGCCGGCCGAGGCGGACGACGTGCGGGCGGCCATCGAGGCGATGGCCAAGCAAGGTCGCGAACGGATCGCACTGGTCGGCGTCGGCCTTGGCGCTTCGTCGGTGCTGGCCGCCGCGGGCGGCGACTCACGGGTGGACGGCATCGTCGCGGTCGACCCGTGGCCACGCGTCGCCGACGCGATCTCCGCCCAGTTCAAGGAGGACGACGTGCCCCTCGCCTGGCCGGCGGACTGGGCGACCTTGGTGGCCATGCTCTTCCGGACGGGCCGCGATGTGACGAGCACCGACGTCATGGACACGGTGGCACGGACCAGCGCGCCGATCCTCCTCGTGGCTGCCACCGACGACCCCCTGCTGCCGACGGCTACACTGCGCACCCTGGAGAACCTGGCGCCCGACCTCACGACCTGGCCGGTCCAGGGAGACCGGGAAGACGCAGCGGCCGTGGTCACCGACGGGGACGGCATCGAGCGGATCGCCAAGTTCCTCGACGCCGCGTTCAAGCGCGGCGACTGACCGCCCGTCGCCAGCGACCGCCCATCGCGCGCGACCGACCAGGGAGAGACCGTGCCCGACCGCCCATCCGGACCCCTCGACGCCGAACTCGAGGCGCTCGCTGCAGCCCGTTTCGAATCGCTCGTCGAGCGCAAGCCCGTGGCAGCGACCTTCCTCGGCCGTCACGGCCACGACGACCGGCTGGGTGACATCTCGCGCGAGGCGGCCGAGGAGGACATCGGCCAGACGAGCACGTACATCGCCGCCCTCGAGGCCCTCGACGGGCACGGACTATCGGCCCCGGCCGCCTTCGAGCGCGACATCGCGCTCTGGCAGGCCCGCAAGGACCTCTTCACGATGGCCGAGCTGCGCGCCTGGGAGCGCCGGCCTGCGGCCATCGACGAGATCGGCGACGGCCTCTTCTCCCTCTTCGCTCGCGACTTCGCGCCGCTCTCCGATCGGTTGGAGTCGATCGCCGGCCGGCTCGAAGAGGCGCCGCGCGTGCTCGCCCAGCAGCCGGATGTCCTTCGAGGCCGGCGCGTGGCCCGCTGGGACGTGCTGGAGCTGGAATTGTCCCGTCAGCTGCCGACCTTCCTCGATGAGATCGCCGCGGCCGCGCGTCGGACCTGGTCGGAGGGCGATGCGCGGCAACGACGGCTTCGGCTGGCGACGTCGAGGGCGCGTGAGGCGCTGGCGACGTACGAGGCGTGGCTGTCGGAGACCATCGACCCCGACGCAGACGCCTTCGCGCTCGGCCACGAGCCATATGACGAGCTGGTCGCGCTCCGGGCCTTCGACGGCCTGACGACCGATGACATCCTGGAGATCGGCGAGACCCAGCTCGCCGAGCAGCAGGCGGCCCGTGTCGCGGTGGCAGCGGAGATCGACCCGACGGCGTCCGAGGCCAAGGTCCTGGAGCGCATCAAATCGGACCACCCCGTGAGCTTCGAGGCCGCCCTCGACGAGTACCGCGTGGCCATGTTCCGGGCCCGTGACCACCTCGTGGAACACGATCTCGTGACCATCCCCGACGGCGAACGGCTGCAGGTCATCGCGACCCCGGAGTACCTGCGCAACGTGATGCCCTTCGCCGCCTACTTCGACCCGCCGCGCTTCGATCGCGACCCGACGGGCGTCTACATCGTGACGCCGTCGGTCGACGGCGACCCGGCCGCGATGCGTGAGCACAACCGAGCCTCGATCAGCAACACCAGCATCCACGAGGCCTTCCCCGGCCACCACCTCCAGCTCACGGCCGCCATCACGCACCCGAGCCTCATCCGGGCGATCGCCGACGCCCCGGAGTTCACCGAGGGCTGGGGCATGTACAGCGAACAGGTCATGCGCGAGGAGGGCTTCGACGACGCGGCGCCCTTTCGCCTGATGCTCCATACCGACGCCATCTGGAGGGCCTGCCGGATCATCCTCGACGTCCGCCTGCACCGCGGCGAGATGTCCGTCGCCGATGCCATCGACTTCCTCGTCGAAACACGGGCTTCGAGCGCCCCAACGCCGTGGCCGAGGTCGAGCGCTATACCTCGACACCGACCTACCAGCTGAGCTACCTCCTGGGCAAGGTCATGATCCTGCGGCTGCGCGAGGACGAGCGGCGCCGACTGGGAACAGCTTTCTCCCTCAAGCGCTTCCATGACGCGCTCATCTACGCCGGCAGCCTGCCGGTCAGCTTCCACCGCCGGCTCCTGGCCGGCGAGGGTGCGGGACCGGCCGAACCCCGACCCCTGCCCGGGCGTTGAGCCTGCCCCTCCCCTGATGCAGGTCATCCCGAGCATCGACCTCAAGGCTGGCCGCTCGCGGCTCGTGTTCTGGCCGGGTGCCGCGACCGGGACAGGCACGCCGACCGACCGACCGGAGCGCATCGCGCGGCACTTCGTGGAGCTCGGCGCACCCGCTGTCCACCTCGTGGATCTCGACGGAGCCGCCGCCGGCCGTCCGGTCAACACCGCCGCCGTGCAGGCCATCGCGCGGGCCGTGGCCACGCCCCTCCAATTGGCCGGCGGCGTCGACGGCCCGGAGCAGATCGAGCTGGCCTTCGCCGCTGGCGCGACGCGCGTGGTCATGCCGCTCCTGTCCGTGGCCGAGGATCCCGAGCGCCTGGCGGCCTGCCTGCGGATCGCCGGCGACTGGCTGGCCGTCGGCCTGGACGCGCGCCCGGAGCGCTTCGCCGAGGTCGCCTGGCGTGGTTCGCGAGCGCGAACGTTGGAGGACCTCGTCGAGCAGCTCTCAGCGTCGGGAGTACGGCGATTCGTCCTGACCCACGGCGGCGCCGAGCCAGACCCTGAGGCGCTGGCCGGCCTGATCGCGCGATCCGGTGCAGAATTCGTGCTCGCCGGCGGCGTCACGGATATCGGCCGGCTGCCGGGGATCCGCGACGCGGGCGTCCGCGCCATCCTCCTCGGCGAGGCCCTCCTGGGAGGCGCCATCGATTTCCCGGCCGCCCTCGCCGCCGCCGCATGATCGTCCATCAAGCCCGCCCCGGCTGCGGCAGCCAGCCGACCACATGCATCGCAGGGAGCCCATGATCGCCATCCGACCTCGAACCTTCGCGCTGTTCACCGCCGCCGTCCTCGCCCTTGCCGCATGTGGTGGTGGCTCGTCGTCCCCGAGCGCCTCGGACGCCTCGACGTCAGAGCCTTCCGCAGCCCCCGCGTCCGGCGCGGCGAGTGGCGGCAAGCTGACCGCGACCATCGTCACGCCTATGGGTGACATCGTCGTCGCCCTCAAGCCAGACACGGCGCCCATCGCGACGGCCAACTTCGTGAAACTGGCCGAAGAGGGCTACTACGACGGCGTGGCCTTCCACCGCCTCGTGCCTGGGTTCGTCATCCAGGGTGGCGATGGCGAATACGGCAAGGTCGACGCCTTCGATGCCGAGAAGGTCGGCACCGGTGGGCCTGGCTACACCATCGAGGACGAGCCTGTCGTCGGTGACTACATCCGCGGCAGCGTCTCCATGGCGCGCGCTCCGGGACAGCCGAACTCGCAGGGCTCACAGTTCTTCATCGCCCTCGAGGACCTGACCGGATCCCTCGACAAGGCCGGCGGCTACGTCATCTTCGGCCAGGTCATCGAGGGCATGGACGTCGTGGATGCCATCGGTGCCATGCCCAACGCCGGCGGTCTCGGCAACACAGCCGTAGAGCCCGTGCCGATGGAGAGTGTGACCATCTCCAGCGAATGACTCCCCGCCGGGCGCTGCGAGCGTCTGCAACGGAGAGGCCTCGGCTCGCGGATCGGTGGTCTCGCGTAACCCCCGACCCGCCGTTGGATGGTTGCGGAATTTTAACCTTGGAGCGTGCCGAAACCCTTGAGGCAGCGCACCTCTCAAGGTAGACTCATGTTCGCTGATCACTCAGCACTGCTGCCCCAGACGCAAGGTCATGGGTAGGTTGGGTTAGGGTAGCCGGTGCAGCCGGCGTGATAGATGCCCTTGTGACGTGGCAGAAGATCGGCGACTCGTTCGTCGGGCTTCAGCGGGACAGTAGAAGTGGCCCCTCTTCGGAGGGGCCACTTCGTTTTCCTGCAGCGGGCTGCCCGCGTGCTGGTACCGCGTCTGCGCTTGGCCGCGAAGGCCCCTCTGCTAGACTGGCCGCCCGTCGCCGCGCGACGTTCCCGCGCTCGTAGCTCAGCGGATAGAGCGTCTGCCTCCGGAGCAGAAGGCCGTGGGTTCGAGTCCCGCCGAGCGCGCCACCTCCCAGCCTCCGATCCCAGCGATCCTGTGATCTGACCTCGAGCGCTGCCTCCGGGCATGAGGCCGTTGGGTTCGAGTCCCGCCGAGCGTGCCAGACCGACACTGGAGCTTCCGATTGTCGGATTCTCGCCCGCCAGCACGTTGTCGAGGTAGCAGCAGCCATGCTGCCCGAGCCGGAAGGATGTCGCGTTGGGCGTGTCATACGTGGACGAGGACCTAGGCCCGGTCACCGAGCTGGAGGCCGAGCGGCTCGATCCATCCTCGTTCGGGCTGATCTACGAGACGCATCGGCTCTCCGTGTTCCGGTACCTCCGCGCGAGAACGCAGAGCGACGCAGACGCGCTGGACCTTGCTGCGGACACCTTCGAGCGAGCCTTCGCGAGTCTCGGGCGCTTCCGCCGACGCGATGGCGGCGTCCAGGCCTGGCTGTTTCGCATCGCGAGGAACACGGCCATCGACGCCCACCGGCGGCGCCGACCCACGGTCGACCTGGCGGACGCCGATGCGCAGCTCGGCAGGGTCGCTCTCGCGGCCGGTCGTGTCGATGACGAGCGCAGCGAGATCCTTGATCTCGTCGCCCGGCTGCCCGACGTCCAACGCGAGGCCCTGCTCCTTCGATACGCCGGCGGTTTGACGGCCAGGGAGATCGGAGTCGTCATCGGAAAGCGCGAAGGCGCCGTCCAGAAGCAGATCGAGCGCGGTCTTGCCGCGCTTCGGGAGGTCCTTGATGACCATGTATGACGACATCGAGAGCAGGCTTCGTCGGGCGGTCGCGGTCGCTCCGTCCGAGGACGGCTTGCGCTGGCTCGATCAGCGCGTGGCCGATGTCATGGCGCGGCCGCAGGCGACCGCTCGCCGCGGCATGACCACCCGGCGGATGCTCCTTCGGCCGCTTGCGTTCGTCGCCGCATTCGTCGTCCTGACCGGCACCGTGGTCGGGGCGATGGGCCTCCTCGACCAGATCTTCGAGTCGTCGGGGATGCCCGGTTGGCGGACCGCCTGGGATCGCGCCGAACGACTCGGCATGTCGCAGACAGATGCGGGGGTCACGATCACCCTCGAGCGTGCCTACGCCGATCTGAACCAGGTGCTGGTCGGTTTCACGGTCGCGGGGCTGGAGGCGCCGCTCTCCAGCGCCGAGGAGCCTGCTGCGCTCGATTGGATCGTCGAACTTCGCGATCCCACCGGCCGCGTGGCCGAGCAATGGGCCACCGGCATCACCGGCATGGGCATGGACGAAACGGGCCTGTCGGCGGTCGTCCAGGCCTGGGAGGGAGTCGTTGCTCCGGCGGCCGGTACCTGGCTGCTGACGTTCACGTCGGTCGGATACAACGGCGACGGCTTCGTGCCCGGCGAATGCAGCGTTGGTGCGACGGACCCGGCGTGCGTCGACAAGCCTCCGAATGCCATGGTCCACGGCACCTGGCAGTTCGAGTTCGAGCTGCCGACTCCGACGGGCACCGTGGTGTTGGCGGATGCGAGTGACACCGTCGGGCAGGCCACCCTCCAGCTCACCGAGCTGCGTGTCACTCCAACCATGATCACCGCCCGGATCGGCCTGTCCGTTGTCGGTAGCCGCGTGACAGCGTGGTCGGCCAGCCCTTCGATCCGAGGCCCCGACGCTTCGTACGACGTCCACGCCGCCAACGCGGTCCTCGTCGATGATGCGAGTGAGGGCACGGGTGAAATAGTGTTCATCACGACCGCAGGGTCCGACGAGGCTGCGGGGACCTGGGAAGTCCAGATCGCCGAGCTCGCATTACCAGTCGAGCTGACGACGAGGCGATCCGGCTCACAGGCCCGTGGACGCTGACGGTCACGGCGCCGTAGCCAGACGCGCCGCGGGTTCGAGCCACGCGCCAACCCGGCGCCGAAGGCCGGACCATCGTCGTACGATGCGGTCGTGGATGAGACGCGCAGTGCATGGTTCCGGGAGACGCTCCAGGCCGAGCGGCTGCGGCTGCTCGAGGAGATCGCCGACGCGGAGCCACAGGCGCCCGGACAGATGACATACGGCTCGCAGGCGGCGATGGCCAGCGAGGTCGTCGCCCAGCAGCGCGACATCGCGTTGCGGGAGCGGTCCACCCGCCAGCTCGAGGCCGTGGATGCGGCGCTCGCGCGTCTCGACGATGGGAGCTTCGGGGTCTGCCGGAGCTGCGGACGCCCGATCGCCGAGGAGCGCCTCGAGGCCAGACCGTGGGCGGCCCTGTGCATCGAGTGCCAGCGCCTGGAAGATCGGTGACCGGCGGCGGCTAGAATCGCCGATAGACCCCGACGCGGCCAGCCAGGCGGCGCGCCACGAGGATGCCATGGCCCAGCAATTCATCGTCCAGCTGACCAACCAGCCCGGCGCCCTGGCAACGCTCTCGGAAGCGCTCGCCGCCCGCGGCGTGGACCTGCGCGCCATCGGTGGCGGCGGCATCGGCGAGCTCGGCCACATCATCCTGACGACGGCCGATGACGACGGCACACGCGTCGTCCTGACCGAGGGAGGCTACACATTCATCGAGGGTGAGTCGATCCTGACCGAAGTCGACGACCGACCGGGCGGCATGGCCCGGGTCTCGAGGGCCCTGGCAGACGCCGGCGTCAACATCTACGGCCACCTCTTCCTCGGCCGCTGGGGCGACCGAGCCATGTTCGCCTTCGTCGTCGACGACGCCGAGAAGGCCCGCCCCATCCTCGAGCGATAGCCGAGCAGGCGGCCGACCCCGTAGCATCCCCGCCATGAGCGACGGCGGGTCGGTCGAGCGGCGCATCGTCAGCGTCCTCTTCGCGGACCTCGTCGGCTTCACCCCGCTGGCCGAGCGGCTCGACGCGGAGGACGTGGCCGCCGTCCAGGATGCCTACTTCGCGGCGGTGCGCGAGACCGTGACTCGCCATGGGGGCGCGCTGGAGAAGTTCATCGGCGACGCTGCGATGGCGGTCTTCGGACTCGACCGTGCGCGTGACGATGACGCCGAGCGTGCGGTCCGGGCCGGGCTCTCATTGGTCGGTGCGGTCGAGCGCCTGGGCGGTCAACTCGGGCTGGGACCAGGCGAGCTACAGCTCCGCGTCGGCATCGAGAGCGGCGAGGTCGTCAGCGCGGAGGGCGGCCCGGACCAGGGACGCGTGACCGGGGACGTCGTCAACACGGCCGCGCGACTGCAGTCGGCGGCGCCATCCGCCAGCGTCCTGCTTGGCGAGGGCGCCGTACTGGCGACGGCGGCGGCTGTCGAGCTAGGCCCGATCCAACCAGTCGAGCTGAAGGGCAAGGCCGAGGCGGTCCGTGCCGCCATCGCCATCGGCCTGCGCCCCGAGCCCGCTCGCGAGGCCGCGATGGGTGCCCTGCGCGCGCCGATCGTCGGGCGCGAGGTCGAGCTCGATCGCCTGCGCGCAGCGCTGGCAGAGGCTTCCGACGGGCGCTCGATCGCGATCGCCGTGGTGGCCGCCCCTGGCACCGGCAAGAGCCGCCTGCTGACCGAGTTCCTGGGCACGGTGGCCGCGCCGACCTGGCGGTCACGAGTGCGCGCCGACGCGGGCGCTTCCATCGATCCCATCGCCGCCCTGGCGCGGGAGGCGCTGGCCGGGCTGCCGTCGGCCGAGGTCGACCGCCGGATGGCCGTCGGCACCGCAGCCGCCCGCGCGCGCGTGCTCGGGGACGCCATCCGCGAGCTGACCGGTACCGCGCCGGCGAACCCCGAGCATGCCGATCGCGAGGCGCGGTTCGCAGCCTGGATCGAGGCGCTCGACGCCCTGGCCGGACCCGGTCCTGTGATCTGGGCGATCGAGGACATCCACTGGGCGAGCGGCGACGTGCTCGCGTTCCTGTCAGCCGCCGCGCAGGCGCCGACGCGGCACGGACGTCTGATCGTCGCCACCGCCCGGCCATCGATCGCCGGCCACATCGATGCGAGCCTGGGGCGCCTCGAGCTGCAGCCCCTCCCGGCCGCCGACGCCGGCCGCCTGGTGGCGGCGCTCGTCGGCGACGCGCTGCCGCCCGACCTCGTGCTGGCCATCGAGGAGCGCTCGGACGGCAACCCGCTCTTCATCGAGGAGCTGCTCCGGTCGTGGGTCGCTGTCGGCACGTTGGAGTCCGAGGATGGCGGCTGGCGGCTGACTCGACCGCCGGGCGCCGTCGTCCTGCCATCCACGGTCCAGGCCATCTATGCCGGCCAGCTCGACGACCTTCCGCCGCCGATCCGTGATGTCGCTCGCCGCGCTTCCGTCGCAGGACGGCGCTTCCCGGCCGACGCTCTCGGGGCGCTCGGCGTCGAGGCGCCGGACACCGGAGTCGAGGGGCTCCTGGCACGTGCCCTGGTGAGCGGCCCCATCGCCGACGCCGTGACCGGTCCTGGCTTCGCCTACCGCCACGCCCTCCTGCGCGATGCCGGCTACAGCAGCCTCGGCCGTGCCGACCGAGCGCGGCTCCATGTCCGGCTCGCGCGCTGGCTCGAGTCGATCGCGGGCGACGGGAGCGACGCGATCGCCGACCGCATCGGTGGGCACTACGAAGCCGCCCTGGCGACTGCTCCCGCACTCGCCCCGGAGGTCGATGAGGGACTGCCACGCTCGGCCGCGGCGGAGACCGCCGCCGCGTGGCTCGAGCGAGCAGCCGACCAGGCCCTCGCACTTGGCGCCCGCGATTCCGCGGTGGACCTGCTCCAGCGGTGCCTGGCACTCACGACGCCAGCGGATGGCATCGATGCAGCGCGGCGGATGCTTCGGCTGGCGACCACGACGGGTGCCTCTGGCGACCTGGGCGAAGCCCTTCGCATCGCAGAGCGCAGCGAGGCCATCTATCGGGACGGGTTCCATCGCGCCGCGTCTTCCTCACCCGTCCATCGTCGTGGCGCGGGACGGATACGCTCGGGCGTCCGACGCACGAGCCGAGATGGAAGCGGAGCAGCTTCACTTCCTCGAGGCCCGCGCCATCGCCGAGGCCACCCTGACCGAGCTCGACGATGTCCATGACACTGCCTGGGCCCGGCTGCGCCTGCGGGTCGCCCGGGCCATGTCGCTCTGGGACGACACGTACGACTCCGCGGCCGCCGACGAGGTGCTGGCGATCGCCCGACGCGACGGTGATCGAGGCCTCGAGCTCGAGGCGCTCTGGAGCCTCGCCGCCTTCAGCGACGAGGCGCCGGATGTCTCGGTGGTCCGACTCGGGCTCCTGGCGGACCTGGCGGCGGAACAGGGTGCGTGGCAGTACGTGGCCTATGCCCGACGCGCGCAGGGCCACGCAGAGGCGTTCGCTGGCGGCGACCCATGGCCGCTGCTCGATGCCTCGGCCGACGTCGCCGCTGGCCATGGCCTCCGCGAGCACCTCGGGTGGGCCGAATACTTCCGCGCCGAGGTCGGGTTCATGCTCGGTGAGTGGGACATCGCGGATGCAGCCGCGCGACGAGCCATCGGGCTCGCCGAGACGTACGCCTACCATCGGGTCGCCGTCAGGACCTGGTTCGCGCTCGCACCCCTCGCCGCCGCGAGAGGCGACCGGGCGACCCTCGAGCACGCCGTCGACTGGTTCGCGGAGCATGCGGCCGACTTCCCGGGCTCACCGTATGGCCGGTTGATGCACCGCGGCATCGATGAGATCCTCATGCGGGCGGGCCTCATCTCCACGAACCGAGGTGTCACTCGACTACTTGCGCGCCTCGTTCGCTCAGGACGTCGACAGCGCCACGACCGCCGAGGCCGTCTGGCTCGTGACCTCGTCCTGGCTCGAGGCCGGTCGGTACGAGGACGTGCGATCGACCGTCCAGCAGATCCGCGCCGGGTTCGCGACGCTGCCGACCAGCGATCTCATCAGGGGCGTGGTCGACGTCCTCGAGGCGAGAGTCCGACTGGACGACGGCACGGGCGATGCCGTCGCGATGTCACGCTCAGGTCTTGCCTTCTTGCGAGGGATGCGGGCAGCGTGGTGGATCCGCCGCGCACTGCGACTGCTCGAAGCCACCGGTCATGCGACGGCGGCCGAGGTGGCTGAGGCCGCCGCCATCGAGGCTCGTCTCGGCGTCGTGGACCCGACGCTCTGAGTCCGTCCCCTCCCGGGCGTGCCTGCGGGTCGCCCCTACCCGGCGAGGGCGATAGCGCGTCGGAGCACGCTCACCAGCATCGGCTGCGTCAGGCGGCCGGTGAAGGTGTTCTGTTGCGATGGATGGAAGGCACCGAGCAGCACGTATGAGCCGATCCCCACCTCAGCGCCGTGGCCGAATCGGGGTCTCGGCCGCGGGATGGGCACGCCGTTCGCCGCGAGTGCCCGCAGTGCCCCATGCCATCCGAACGAACCGAGTCCGACGATGACGCGCACGTCGTCGAGCAGCGCCAGCTCGCGGGTCACGAAGGGCAGGCATCGATCCCGTTCGGCCGTCGTGGGCTTGTTGGCCGGCGGCGCGCAGCGGACCACGGCGGTGATGCGCACATCGGTCAGGGCCATGCCGTCGTTGCGATCGTACGCGTCTGGCTGCGAGGCCAGCCCGACCGCATGGAGTGCCGCGTACAGGAAGTTGCCCGAGCCGTCGCCGGTGAACATCCGGCCCGTCCGATTGCTGCCGTGGGCGCCGGGTGCCAGGCCGACGAGCAGGATACGGGCACTGATGTCCCCGAAGCCGGGCACGGGCTTGGCCCAGTACTCGCGATCGCGGAAGCGGGCGACCTTCTCACGCGCCACGCGCTCGCGCCATTCGACCAGGCGTGGGCACGCACGACAGGCGACCAACTCTGCGTCGAGGGTCGCGAGGGCGGTCGCACGCGCCTCGGGGCGCGTGCCCATCGAGGGCACCACCCCAGCCGGACCGGTCAGGGCAGGACGCCCCGGAGCGCCTCCGACAGGCGGCGACGGCCGTCGGTCGAGGCCCGGAACTCGTGGAGCGGCTCCGGGTCGAGGATGACCTCGCTGATGGCGCCGTGCCGCCGGACGTAGGCCACGGGCCGGATCGAGCCGTCGGCATCGCCCTCGAGCGTCATCGCCGCGCCATCGGGGCCGGAGCCGTCGACGAAGGCCTGGAGCGGGACGATGCCATCGTCGAATGGTCCCTCGGGCCCGATCAGGATGGCCCGCGCCAGGTAGCCCTTCTGGTTCCAGAGCTCGGGCGCATCGGAGGCTTCATCGAGCAGGCGGTCGACCACCGCCCCTGGGGCCACCGGCTCGCGCGGCAGCGAGACACCGAAGTGGCGCTCGGCCAGCTGTCGGGCCAGGAGCCGTGCGTTGTATCGGGCGCCGTGGACCGCACCGGTGCCGCTGACGCCGTTCTTCTTGAGGCCGGGAGCGCCCATCGTGAGCGTGCCGGCAAAGTGGATCCCCGGCAGCGATGCGCTCTCCCAGTACGGCGTCTGGGCCGGCACGCGGCTGGGCCCGAAGGTCGCCACGCCCAGTGTGGGCAAGTCGAGCAGCGGGGCGGTGAAGCCGGTCGCGGCGATGACCTCGTCGGCCTCGACGTCCAGGCTGCCGCTGCCATCCGACGCGTGCGTGCGCACGAGCAATCGGTCGCCGACGCGCTCGACGCCGTCGATGGCGGCGTCGAGGATGAAGACGCCGCCGCCCATGAAACGGTCCTCGACCGGCTGGACGTAACGGGCGCGGATGCCGACCAACGAGTTCGTCTGCACCGAGAGCTTCGCCGGCCTGGGCGAGGCGAGCACGATCCGGCTCGCCCACGAGAGGAGGCCGCTGGCCAGCTCGAAGCCGGAGTTCTGCTTGCCGATGATGAACAGGCGCCGACCCGCGTACGTCTCTGCGGCGCGGGTCTCGACGTAGTGGGCGACGTGCTCACGGCCGGGGAATTCGGGCGTGAACGCCTCGGCGACGCCGACCGCGAAGACCACCTGTCGAGTGCGGTACTCGCCGTCGCTCGTCTCGAGCACGAAGCCGTCACCTTCGGCGCGGGTCGCCTGCCAGCGAGCGCCATATCGGATGGGCAGCGCACTGCGGCGCACGAACTCGGAGAGCGCAGCCTCCATCTCGGGCCGAGAGGGGAACTCGGACGAGCCGTCCATCAACTCCGCCTGTATGGCCCGGTGGGCGGGCTCTTCGCCGATCAGGCTGTTCCAGTCGTAGCGCTCGTAGGCGCGCGTGCCGCGGGGCACCGGGGCGTATGGCTTGGTCCACGACAGGAGGCGCTGGAAGAACGGGAAGCGCAGGAACATCCCGCCGGGCCGGTCGTCGGCCGTGATGACGGCATGCTCGACGCCGAGTCGACGGAGCGAGTAGCTGACCTGGAGGGCCCCCGGGCCGCTGCCGACGACGACGAGCGGGTAGTCGCCGGGCGGGAAGGGCCGATCGGTCACCGACTCCATCGGTTGGCGCTCCGAAGGCGGCGCGTCTGCTCCTGGAGCATCCGGTACATGAAGTCCGGATGGCGCATCAGGAAGTCGCGGAAGGCGGGTCCGGCGAGGTTGACGACGCGCACGCGCCCGACGGCGACGACGTCGGCCCCAGGCGGCTCGCCGAGCAAGATGGCACCCTCGCCGAAGAAGGCGCCGCGATGGAGGCGTGCCCGCTCCTCGTTGGCGATGCGCACGGCGACCTCGCCCTCCAGGACGACGTAAAAGCCTGTCCCGCTGAAGCCCTCACGCAGGATGCGTTGGCCTTCGGCGTACCACTCCTCTTCGAGGGTATGGGCGACCGCGACCAGCTCGGGTCGGGGCAGGTCGGCGAACAGCGCCAGGCCCGCCAGCTCGTCGATCAGGGCCTCGGTGTCGGCCATCGTCGGACCTCCAGGGCAGGATCAGTGGTGGTGATGGTCGCTCAGCGCGCGGATCCGCAAGGCCAGGCCGCGAAGGAGCGCATGCGAGAGCGCTGGGTCGGCATCGACGCGGCGGAAGAGGTCCCACGAGGCGAGCGCCAGGCAGGTCGTCGGCCCGACAGCGAAGGCGCTCGCCGAGCGGGGCTCGCGATCGATGACCGCCAGCTCACCGAGATAGTCCCCGGGCCCGAGACGGGCCACGTCGCCGCCGCCCTGGCTTATGCGGACGGCGCCGGCCACGACGACGAAGAGGCCGGTCCCGACCTGGCCCTGGATGACGATGGCGTCGCCGTCGGCGAAGTGAGCCTCGCTGGCCGCCTCGGCGAGCGGCGTCAGGGAGCTCTGATCGAGGCCGTCAAAGAGCGCGACGCGGCCGATGGCAGCCGCCTTTTCGTCGCTGGTCATGACCATGGCCTCCACGATACCGTGTGATGGGCCGCCTGGCGTGCTAATCACCACCGTGGCTGCCGGCACGGATCTCGAAGCTCGAGGGCGACCCGACAGCCGGTCCGCGCGACGCGTGGAGGTCGCGGACATCAGCGCCGTAGGGGCCCTCATGGAGGGCCGCGAGCAGAGCGTCGAGGTCGACGGATGGCCCCTGGGCGACGACGTGGACGGCGCCGTCGGCCTCGTTGCGTACCCAGCCCGCGAGCCCGAGCCGCCTCGCCTCGCGGGCCACGAAGACACGGAAGCCGACCCCCTGCACCCGGCCTCGCACCAGCGCGTCGAGGCGCTCGGCGTCGCCGTCATGGGCGCTGTCCCGTCGAGTTTGGGCTTGCCATCGTCAAGCGGCGATGCTGGCCCGCGGCCAGGCCAGCAGGAGGACGTCGACCACCAGATCTGCGTTGGCGTACGCATCGATGGCGGCCGCCAGGCCATCGAGCCGGGTGAGGAACGCGGCCACATCCTCGATGGAGACGCCCGCGGCGACCCGCTCGTAGTCCTCGAGCAGGGACAGGTCGCGGACGAGGCCGGTACCACCGCACAGCACGACGATCAGGTCGCGGGCGACGTCGCGCCAGGTCTCGATGAGGGCGAGTGCGGCGGCACGTCGCGCCGCCGGTGCAGCCCGCATCGGACCGTTGCCAGCGCCTGGTTCGGCCGGCATCGGCGCCTCGCCCGATGGCGGAACGTAGGCGACCGATATGGTCTCGACTTCGCCTTCGCGGCGGTCGACGACCTCAGCCACGACGGCAGCCTCCGTGAGCAGGGATGGCCCGGCTGCCAGACGACCTCGCCGCCCGACCGCCGTCAGGTCGAGCAGCGAGCGAGCGAGCGTCAAGCGATGGAGGAGGACCTCCGGAGTGGCCGCCAGCGCCAGCGCCAGGCCGGGGCGTCCATCGGACAGGCGCGCGATGGCCGCCGCGGTCGCGGCATCCGCCACACCCCGCTCGACGAGCAGCGTGGCGATGATCGGTGCAGCCACGGCTCCGATCCGGATGCGGGCGCAACGGCTGCGGACCGTATCGAGCAGGAGCGTCTCGTCGTCAGCGCAGAGGATGAGCACGGCGCCCGCCGGTGGTTCTTCGAGCGTCTTGAGGAGCGCGTTCTGGGCGTCCAGATTGAGCCGCTGGGCCGAAGCGATGATGGCCACTCGGAATCGGCCCTCGAGCGGCAACAGGGAGAGCTCGACGATGAGCGAGCGCGCCTGGTCGATGCGGATCTGGCCGCCGGCGCCGGCGGGTCCCAGCCGATGCAGGTCGGGGTGATTGCCGTGCTCGATCTTCCGACACGCCGTGCATGCGCGGCATGGCCGGAGATCGGGGTCTTCCGCGAGGCACAGAAGGCCAGCCGCGAGGTCGAGCGCGAGCGTGGTCTTGCCGGCACGAGCCGGGCCGGCGACAAGGACCGCACTCGGCGGTCGCTCAGAAACAACGGCCCGGGCGACGACATCGAGGGCGGCCGGCTGACCGCGTGTCCGAAAGCCGGCCACCGGACTCAGGCCTCCGTCGTGGCGGCCTTGCGCGTGGAGGTCCGTCGCTTCGGCTTGGGCTCGAGGTCGGCGCCAGCCGAAGCTTGGGCGGCGGGCGCATCTGCCGAAGCGGCCTTGCGCGTGGGCGTCCGTCGCTTCGGCTTGGACTCGGCGTCGGCGCCAGTCGAAGCTTCGGCGACCGCACCGGAGGCGGGCGCCTCTGTCGATGCGGCCTTGCGGGTGGCGGTCCTTCGCTTCGGCCCGGCCGCGACGTCGGGGTCCCCGACTTCGATCACCGCATCGGCGGTCGATGCCGCCGCGGCAGGTCGACGGGTCGACGTCCGGCGCGTCGGCTTCGCCTCGACGGCAGGGGTACCCGAGGTCACCTGGGCCTCCGCATCGGCCCCGCCGCGCGGCACCCCGCCTTTGCGGGCGAGCTCGGCCCGGAGCATCTCCTCGAGCTCCGGTGGGACTTCGCTCCACGGATCGCCGTTGGATGGACCACCCGAACTACGAGCCGGTGGTCGCTCCTGGCGAGGTCCACGATCGGGTCGCGGCGTTCCGCTCCCGTATCGCGGCCCGCGATCAGGGCGCGGGCCACGGTCTGGCCTCGGGGCACCCCCGCCGCCGAAGGCGCTGCCGCCGGACCTGCCGTATCGCTCGCGATCGACGGCCGACTGGTAGGCGCCGCCACGACCGCCTGGTCGACCCCCTCGGCTGCGGCCCGGCTGCGCGGGACGTCCACCCGGCCGACCTGCACGCTGGCGCCGCTCGGCGAGCAGGTACTCCGGGATCTCCGGCTCGTCCTCATCGTCCTCGTCGCTGGCACCAAGACCGGCACTCACGAGCGGGGCGCTCGGGACGCCGATCTGGCTGTCCCAGACCGAGCCGAAGGCAGAAGCCTGCGGGGCGCGCGGCGCCGGGTAGGCCTCGAGGTCATCGTCCGCTTCCTCCTCATCCTCCGAGGCACGGGCGACGCCGGGCTCGGCGGGCGCCTCACGATCCGGACCGCGTCCGCGGCCGCGTCCGCGGCCCCCACGTCGTCGCCGCCGACGTCGGCGGCCATCGCCGTCGACCTCACTGTCGCCATCAGCAGCCAGCTCGCCCTCGGAGGGTTCGGTGGCAACGGTCGCCTCGGCTACATCGGTGGTCTCGATCGCCTCGAGCACGACGTCTTCGGCTTCGACCTCGTCCAGCTCCTCGTCGGTCGCCGAAGTGGCGGCCACCTTCGAGAGCTTCTCGCCCGGCAGCGCGACCAGGTCGGATCCGGTCGCCGTCGTGCGCCTGCCGCGCGCGGGCGCATCCGTGCGGGCGACCACGGGAGCCTCGTCGCGCTCTGCGGCGCGTCCTCGCCCGCGGCCACCACGGCCACGTCGAGGGGCGCCCTCGGACTCCTTGTCCGGCACCTCGGTCATGGACAGGTCGTCCTCGGCCGCGACACGACGGCCGCTGCGGGACGAGCCTTTCTCGACCTTGGCGATCTGGGTGATGTCGATGAACGTGTCCGCGACTTCGATGAGGTCGGAGCTGGTGTTGCCGCGGAAGCTGATGACCTCGACACGGACGCCCATCTGCTGCACCGCGCGGATGGCCGGTGCAAAGTCGCCGTCACCGGAGACGACGACGGCGATGTCCAGGTTCTGGGCCGTGCGCATCATGTCCACGACCAGCTCGATGTCGAGGTTGGCCTTGACCTTCCCGTCCCCGTACTTGCGGATGTCCTTGCTCACGACCTTGTAGCCGCTGCGAGCCAGGAAGCTGTGGAACTGGCGCTGGTTCTCGTTGTCTGGGTCGAGCCCCGTATAGGCATACGCGCGCACGAAGTCCCGGCCGGCGGTGGCCGTCTTCAGCAGCGTCGTGTAGTCGATGTCCACGCCGGCCGCCTTGGCCGCGTAGAAGATGTTCGCAACGTCAACGAAGACGGCGACGTTCTTGCTCAAGGCAAGTCACTCCTATTGGTCGAGCCGCGCCTCGGGGCGCGGTCCCGGTCTTCGATGCGGCGAGCCGCACCGGTCAGGTCGTCGGCCATCACGGGCCGACTGGATCGAGCCTGCGGGACGCCCTCGAGGCCGCCGGGTCGCAGACGAGTCGCAGAGGCGCGGCCGTAAAGCCATATGCCTCCCAGGCCGCCAGATCGGCGGCAGATGCGGGCTGCGGCATCTCGACGATGACGCAGCCCTTGTTACGGGCGGACCGGAGGACCTCGGCGACGAGGGCATCTCTGACCCCGGCCACGTCGCGGCCGGCCTCGACCACGAGCAGGTCGATGGTACCGACGAAGCCGCCGCTGCTGACCGACGGCCGCAGGGCCAGCACGGCAGCACCGACGACGCTGCGATGGGCTTCGGCCACCAGCACCACAGCTTGCGGCAGATAGACCAGCTGGCGCAGCAGGTCGGCAGCGCCGAGCGTCGTCCGGGCCTTGCTTGATTGGCGTGCTCGTCCGGCTTCGAGGAGTGCGGTGATGCGCTCCGCGTCCGTGATCCGCGCGTCTCGGACCTGATATTCCACGGCGGTCGTCCGTCCTCAGTGGATTTTTGGCCTGCGCTCCGCTCGTCGCAGCACCTGGCGTCGAGGGCAACCACTGCCCGTCCCAGGGACCGATCACGCTGGCCATTGGATGGCCTTCGGCTCGAGCGCGCCGCACCGGGTGGGTCCGCGACCCTCGTAAGGGCCGAGCCGCACACGCCCCGGGGCGCTCGGAACCATCTTGCAATCGAGACGCCGTCACCTATGATACGGCATCACATCGGCGGCCATCGAGTCGCGCGGTGGTTCTCGGTACGGTCGGCCACGTGGTCGGATCCGGGAGGAGGATGCCAGGGGAGCGCACGGCCACAGAAATGGCAGAGCGCCATCCTCGGATCGGTCCACCGGTGAGCCGGACGGACCTGGCGCCAGCGCACGGCTGCCGCAGTTGATCGCGAGCCTCAACCGGGGCCCGCGGATACAGGAGGAGAAACATCTCTATGGACCGAAAGAAGTTCGGCGCGCTCGCATTCGGTGCGATGCTCGTCGCGGCCGCATGCACCCCGACCGGCGGGGAGACGGCTGCACCGACATCATCGGGCGCGGCGACCGCCGCCCCGTCCGAGGCCGCCAGCGCACCCGCAGGCGAAGACCTCGGCACCGTCGAAATCCCGGCTGGAGAGCCGCTGCACATCGCCTATTGGGGCGTCCTCTCGGGCGCCGACAGCAACCTCGGTGAGGACTCCAAGCAGGGCGTCGAGATCGCCCTCGACGACCTTGGCATGACCTTCAAGGGTCACGACATCCTGTTGACCACGGAAGATGGCCTATGCACCCCGCCAGGCGGGGCGACCGCGGCCCAGAAGCTCGCGGCCGACAGCACCATCGTCGGGCTCATCGGTTCCGCTTGCTCCGACGAGACCGTGGGTGGCATCCAGACCATCTCCGAGGCCGGCCTGACCACGATCTCACCGTCGAACACCCGACCGGCGCTGACCGACCCGACGCGTGACGCGACCTATGCGGGCTACCTCCGAACGGCGCACAGCGACGCCTTCCAGGGCAAGGCCGCGGCCGAGTTCGCGTTCAATGAGCTGGGGATCAAGACTGCCGCCACGGTCCACGATGGCAGCGCCTATGCGCAGGCCCTCCAGGCCGTCTTCGCCGACGAGTTCACGAAGCTCGGCGGCACCATCACGGCCCAGGAGGCCGTCTCCAAGGGCCAGACCGACATGAGCTCGGTGCTCAAGACCATGGCGGTCTCCGGACCGGGTGGCACGGCGCCGGACCTCATCTACATGCCGGTCTTCATCGCGGAGGCTGGTTTCCTGAGCTCGCAGATCCCGACCGTCAGCGGCCTTGAGAACGTCAAGACCATGGGCGCGGACGGCCACTTTGCCCCCGACTATCTCAAGGCTGCCGGCGCCGCTGCCGTCGGCCACTACCTGACCAGCCCGAACTTCTCGGCCTTCGGGTCGGGCTACAAGGACTTCCTCACCAAGCGCGGAGAGAAGTTCGGCGGCAGCCCGTTGAGCGTCTTCCATGCCCATGCCTACGACGCCACGAACATCCTGTTCGCGGCGCTCGACAAGGTGGCCGTCGAGAACGCAGACGGGTCGCTGACGATCCCCAAGGGCGCCCTCCGCGCCGCCATCTACGCGACCAAGGACTTCCCAGGTCTGACCGGCACGCTCACCTGCGGCGAATTCGGCGACTGCGGCGCACCGGTCATCGCGGCTTACCAGATCACGCAGGCGAACGTCGACCGAGTGACCATGCCGGACACCCCCATCTGGCCGACGCCGTAGTCCAAGCAACCTCCCCCTGAGGGAGTCGACCGACTGCTGGGGCGGGCATCGCCCGCCCCAGCTCACTAGCTGTCACCCGACGGAGACGCCAGTTGCAAGCCCGAAGGCTGGACCGTCTGAGCGACATCGCGATCAACGTCTTCCTATGGGCGTTTCGTGTCGTCATCATCCTGGTCGTCGTCGTCGGGTCCGCCCTGACCCTGCTCAGCGGCACGTACACCATCGACGACTGGTTCGAATTCTTCGGCAACGGGCTCACCCTTGGCAGCATCTACGCCATGATCGCCCTGGGCTACACGATGGTCTACGGCATCCTGCGCATGATCAACTTCGCCCACGGCGAGATCTTCATGGCCGGCGCATTCGGCGGCTACTTCGCGGCAGTCGCGCTCGTGCAGGCCGGTCTCCTCGGGGACGACGTGGTCAGCTCGATGATCGCGATCGTGCTCATGATCCTCGTCGCCATGGTCGTCTCGGTCCTGCTGGCGATGGGCGTCGAGCGCATCGCCTACCGGCCCCTCCGAAACGCGCCCACCCTGGTGCCCCTCATCAGCGCCATCGGTGCGTCGCTCTTCCTCCAGTACTCATTCCGCGGCTTCTTCGGCTCGGGCCTCTATGCCTACCCGAACGTCCCGTTCCTGGAGCAGCCCGCGCCCATCCCGCTTCTCAGCCTGCGCTGGGTGGAGGTCCTCGTCATCGTCGCGTCACTGGCGATGATGGGCGTCCTGTATCTCTTCGTCATGCGTTCGCGATCCGGCACCGCCATCCGAGCTGTCTCGGAGGACAAGGGCACGGCGGCCCTGATGGGCATCGACGCCAACCGCGCGATCGTCCTGACCTTCATCATCGGAGCCGCGATGGCCGGTGCCGCCGGCGTCCTGTACGGCCTGGCGTTCCGGCAGGTGAGCTTCGCGATGGGCGTCATCCCAGGCATCAAGGCGTTCACGGCGGCCGTCCTCGGCGGCATCGGCAATGTGCCGGGCGCCCTGCTGGGCGGCCTCTTCCTGGGCCTCATCGAGGCCGTCGGGCCGACCCTCTTCCTGACCGGCTTCGGTGTGCCGGCAGCGACGCAGCTCAAGGACGTCGTCGCTTTCACGATGCTCGTCCTGGTCCTCGTCTTCCGGCCGTCGGGCATCCTCGGTGAGCGCGTGACGAGGGCCCGAGCGTGAGCACCATGGTCGAGACGGCCGCCTCCTCGCCCGCCCTGTCAGCAGGGGACTGGCACCTTCGGACCATCGTCCGGACCAGCGTGATCGGTGGCGCCGTCGCCATCTACCTGTGCCTGGTCGGCATCGTCCCGGTCTTCGCCGAACGGCCACTCATCGTCGGCGTCATCGAGCTCGGCCAGGCCGCCCTGCTCATCACCTTCGGCGTCGTCGGCTACATCGTGGCGGCCAGCGTCGTGGCGACCTCGCGACTCCGAGCCGTCCTGATCGGGGCAGCCGCTGGCGCGATCAGCGGCGTCTTCCTGACGGCGCTCGTGTTGCTCGGTTCGGTGTTCGACTTGCGAGCTGTCTTCCTGAATGCCTCGCCAGAGCTGTACGCGCTGCTGACCAACGGCCTGGTGCTGTCCGGTCCGGTCGTGCCCATCGTCGTCGGCGCGATCACCGGAGGCCTGGCCGGCGTCCTTGTCGGTCTGCCGGTCGCGTTGCGCTCACCGTTGATCTGGGGTCTCAGCTCGCTCCTGTTCTTCGGACTCTTCGGGGGGCTCCTGCGCACGCCGCTGCTCGTGACCCCGGCCGCCGACGTAGCACGCTTCCTGCTCGGATCGGAAGGCCTGACCGTGACCGGGGCGCTCGTGGTCTTCGTCGGCACCTTCGCCATCGCAGCGCTGGTGCGCACGACTCGACCGCGTCAGCGCGTGGACGCGATGGCGCCCGCGCGCCGACGCCTGGTGGTCGGCCCGCTGTACATCCTGATCGGCGTCCTGATCCTGCTCTACCCGCTGGCGCTGGGCCCCTTCTTCGCCCAGGTCATCGCGCTGGTGGCGCTCTTCATCCTGCTCGGCCTCGGCCTCAACATCACGCTCGGCCTGGCGGGCCTTCTGGACCTCGGTTTCGTGGCCTTCTACGCCGTTGGCGCGTACACCGTGGCCCTCCTCACCTCGACCGCGGAGCTGGGCATCGCCGGCATGACGTTCTGGCAGGCGGTCCCCTTTGCCGTCATCGCCGCCATGCTCTTCGCCATCTTCCTGGGCCTCCCCATCCTGCGCATCCGCGGCGACTATCTGGCCATCGCCACGCTGGGCTTCGGGGAGATCATCCGCATCCTGGCGGGCTCCAACCTGCTCATCGGCATCCTCGGCGGACCGCAGGGCATCATCCAGATCCCCAAGCCCATCGACGTGCCGCCCACACATCCGCTCGCGGGGCCCGTGCAGATCTACTACATCGCCCTCGCCTTCGCGGCGGTCGTGGCCTTCGTGGCCTGGCGCCTGCGTGGATCCCGACTCGGTCGCTCCTGGATGGCCGTCCGCGAGGACGAGGACGTGGCCGAGGGCATGGGCGTCAACCTGGTGCAGACGAAGCTCCTGGCGTACATGCTGGGCGGTGGCTTTGCCGGGCTTGCGGGCGCGATCTCGGCCGGCCTGGTCGGCTCGGTCTTCTCCTCGAGCATCGAGCTCCAGCTGTCCATCAATGTGGTCGCCATCGTCGTCGTCGGCGGCATGGGCAGCATCCCGGGCGTCATCGTGGGCGCGCTCTTCCTCATCGGCCTGCCAGAACTCTTCCGCGAGTTCTCGGACTATCGGCTGCTCTTCTACGGCATCGCCCTGATGGCCATCATGATCGTCCGGCCCGAGGGCCTCCTGCCCTCGAGGATCGCGAAGCGCGAGCTGCACACCGCGGACGAGCTGGTCGAGATGGATGAGTCCGAGCTGCTCGAGGAGGGCGAGATCGACGAAGGCGAGCCGCCTGGGCCGACGGAGCCGCCTGGGCCGACGGAGCCGGCCGACGAGCCGCCTGGGCCGACAGAGCCGCCGGGTCGACAGAGCCGCCTGGGCCGACAGACGGGGGCGCCACGCCGACCCCGCCGCGGCGACCGCAGGGTGCACCATGATCCTCCTGAAGGCTGAGCAGGTCACGAAGCGGTTCAGCGGCTTGGTCGCGGTCAACAAGCTCGACTTCGAGCTCGAGGAGGGCTCGATCGCCAGCGTCATCGGCCCCAACGGCGCAGGCAAGACGACGTTCTTCAACTGCCTCTCGGGCCTCTTCCAGGCTGATGAGGGCACCATCACCTTCGATGGCGATCCGATCCATCGCCTGCGCCCCGACGAGATCGCGCACTACGGGATCTCACGGACCTACCAGAACATCCGGCTCTTCGCGAGCATGACGGCCCTCGAGAACATCCTGGTCGGCCAGCACAACCACCTCCACTCCACGTGGCTGGGCGCCATCATCCGGACGCCCTCCCAACGGCGCGAGGAGAGGGCCGCCCACGAGGAGGCGCAGCGATTGCTCGAGTTCGTGGGCCTCAGGGGACGGGGCGACAGCCTGGCCGTGAAGCTCCCGTATGGCGATCAGCGGCGGCTCGAAGTCGCCCGCGCGCTGGCCAACAAGCCACGTCTCCTGCTCCTTGACGAACCGACCGCCGGCATGAACCCGTCCGAGTCGCTCCAGATGACCGAGTTCTTCCGCAAGCTGCGCAGCGAGCTGGGGATCACGATCCTGCTCATCGAACACGAGATGCGGGTGGTGATGGGCATCTCCGAGAAGATCACGGTCCTCGACTACGGGCAGAAGATCGCCGAGGGGACCCCCTTGGAGATCCAGCAGAACCAGCGCGTCATCGAGGCCTATCTCGGTCGGGAGGGCGGGGCCGGCGCGACCGAAGCGACCGATGCCGATGGCGGCGGCCAGGCGGCTGGCGTCTGATGGAAGCATCCGTCCCGGTCCTGTCCGTCAAGGACGTCGACACGTTCTACGGCAGCATCCACGCCCTCAAGGGGGTCTCCCTCGACGTCGCGCAGGGCGAGGTCGTGGCCCTCATCGGCGGCAATGGGGCTGGCAAGAGCACGACCCTCAACACGATCTGCGGATTGGTCCGGCAGCGGAGCGGCCAGGTCCTGCTGAACGGCGTGGACCTGGCAAGCACCCCACCCCACGAGATCATGGCCAAGGGCATCGTGCAGGTCCCGGAGGGGCGGCGCATCTTCTCGCGCTTGACGGTCACCGAGAACCTCCGGATGGGCGCCTTCATCGTGTCGGACAAGTCCGCCATCGCTCAGCGCACGGCGCAGGCCTTCGAGATGTTCCCGCGCCTGAAGGACCGCCAGAGCCAGGTCGCCGGGACGCTCAGCGGTGGCGAGCAGCAGATGCTGGCCATGAGCCGGGCGCTCATGTCCGACCCCAAGGTCTTGCTCCTCGACGAGCCGTCGATGGGCCTTGCACCGGTCCTCGTCGACCAGATCTTCGACACCATCCGACAGCTCCACGAGCGCGGTACGACCATCCTGCTCGTCGAGCAGAACGCGCGGATGGCGCTCCAGGTCGCCGACCGAGGCTACGTCATCGAGACCGGCACGATCGTGCTCGCGGACGAGGCCGCCAACCTGCGCGACAACGTCCAAGTCCAGAAGGCGTACCTGGGCATCGCCTGACCTGCGGCCACGGTCGACCTTGGCCGACGGCCACGGTCCTCCATGACCGGCGTCAGGGCGCCGCGTGTCGCGGTGGCGGCCACGGGATGGTCACGTGTTCGCCGGTCGCCAGGTCCCCGATGCGAAGGACGGCCCGGCCGGTGGTCGTGTCGTGGACCGTCAACGAGGTCCCCCATCGTGCGCGGCCGCCGGCCTCGTCCACGCCTGGCCTGCCGACGGCGGCCAGCCAACGCCCGTCCTCGAGCAGGGCCAGCGACCCGTAGGAGGCCTTGGCAGGCCATCGTTCGACGAGTTCGAGGGTCAGCGCGTCGAAGACCCACACGCCTGAGCTGCTGTCCTCGTCCGGACCTTCGCCGATGGCGAACAGGAGCCGGCCGTCGGGCGACCCCACGAGCGTGCGTTCTCGTCGCGCGATCGTCGCCGAGTGGCCGTCGGACCAGGTGGTCGGCGTACCCGGCGCGGGACGCTCGCGAAGGATGACCACCTCGCTGGGAGCGTCGAACCCGTCTGGCGTGGCGGCCATCCGCCCCGTTCCACCCACGAGGTCGGCCGACGCCAGTCGGTGCGTGATCGGATCCCAGGCGTAGGCGATGCCGTTCGTCAGATCCAGGAGTGGCTCGTCCGCGCCGAGCCGGCTGGTCGGCACGACGATCGAGCCAAGGTCGCTGCCGTCGAGCCCGTGACGATGGATCTCGAACCATGCCGCCTCGTCGGATGCGGGTGGGAAGCAGCCACGGGCGACGATGTCCGGAGCCACGAAGTCGAGCCACGTGCAGGACGCGTCCATGGGACCGGCGAGGGCGTCGACGTCGACGACCGCGCCGAGCGACGAACCGTCCAGCTCGACGATCCAGGCGCGCGGCGGGAAGGGCCGTTCACCGAACGGCGTGACCCGCGTGATCGCCGACGTCACCAGCGCGTGGCGGCCATCGGGCGCGATCCGGAGCGTCGGTCGCTCGACGCGCAGGACTTCCATGCCACGGGCCTGGGTGCGCGCGATCAGGTCGATCGATCCAGTGATCGCCTCGGCACCCAGATCGATGACGTCGAGGCTGGCCTGCCACCCGGTGCCCGCTCGCGTGGCACGAGCGAGGTAGGCGAAGCGACCGTCCGGCGATGGCTCGAGCGCGACCTGGGTCGGGCTCCGGATGTCCCCCGGGTCGAAGCCATCGACCTGCAGGATGGTCGTGCGTGACAGCTCGCGGTGGTCGTCATCATGGCGCACCAGGTCGAGGCTGCGTGGATCTCCGGTCTCGAACCTCGAGCCCTGCCAACAGAGACAGATCGTGCCCCCGTGGGGCGCTCGGAGGAGCAGGTCGCGGCCCGGCTGAGCCAGCGACGCGTCGGTCAGGCGTGCGCTGGCAAGACGGAGCCAGCGCACGGAGTCGGCTTCCACGAGCACCTCCTGGAGCGGCATCTCCGAGGCGCTGAACCACTCCAGCCCGGGCAGGGCGGTTGCGACCGGCTCGATGGCCACGTCCGCGGCGGTCGGTCGAACCGTCGGCATCACGCGGCCTGGATCGGGGCCCGGAGACCAGCGCGCGACCACGAAGGCGCCGGCCATCAGGCCGACGAGCGTGGCGACCACGAGCCACGGCCGTCGGTCCCTGCCTGGCGCGACGGGGGTCGTCGGGATCCGGAAGCCGTCGGTCTCGGACACGCGGTCACCCTACACCGAACGGCGCCGGCGTCAGCTCTCGGCCATGGCCTCGATGACCGCCGTCTGGTCAGGCGTCAGGAAACGGCGCAGGAACTGTCGCGTGGCCTCCTCCTGCGGGTTCGTCAAGACCTGCTCCGGCGGGCCCTGCTCGACGACCACCCCGCCTTCCATGAAGACCACGCGGTCGGCCGCCTCGCGGCTGAACTGCATCTCGTGCGAGACGACGATCATCGTCGAGCCCTCGTGCGCGAGCTCGGTCATGACGTTGAGCACCTCGCCCACCAGCTCCGGGTCGAGGGCGCTGGTGGGCTCGTCGAACATCAGGACCTTGGGCTCCATGCACAGGGCGCGGGCGATGGCGACGCGTTGCTTCTGGCCGCCCGAGAGGCGCGCCGGATGCTCGTCGCGCTTCTCGAGCAGCTGGACCTTGGCGAGATACTTCTCGGCCGTCTCGATGGCCTGCTGCTCGGGGCACGCCCTTGACCCTGGTCGGCGCCTCGATGCAGTTGTCGAGCACGGTCATGTGCGGGAAGAGGTTGAATTCCTGGAAGACCATGCCGGCCTGGAGTCGCAGGTTGCGGATCTGCTCGTTGTGCTTCCGGCTCCGGGCATGCAGCGGGTCTGCCTCGACCGAGATGTCGCCGATGCGCACCGAGCCCGCGGTCGGCTCCTCCAGGAAGTTGAGGCAGCGCAGCATCGTCGTCTTGCCGCTCCCGGAGCGCCCGATGAGCATGACCGTCTCGTGCTGGCGGACCTCCAGGTCCACGCCGCGCAGGACATGGTTGGAGCCGAAATACTTCTCGATGCCGTGCGCCTCGACTACGACGTCGCCGGTTTCCATCAGCGATCCCCCTTCGCCAGTCGCTTCTCGAGGCGCGCCTGGAAGTACGAGAAGATGATGGTCAGTCCCCAGTACACGAGGGCGGCGATGAGCAGGGCCTGGATGAGCTGTTGATTGCTTCGTCCGACCGAGTTCGCCCGCCAGAGGAGCTCCTGCAGACTGACGATCGAGACCAGGGAGCTGTCCTTGATCATGGCCACGAAGTCGTTGCCGATGGCCGGCACGACGATCCTGGTGGCTTGTGGCAGCACGATCCGGCGCATGATCAGCCGCTCCGGCATGCCCAGGGCCATGGCCGCCTCTCGCTGGCCCTTGGGCACGGCCTGGATGCCCGCCCGGAAGATCTCGGTCATGTAGGCGCCGTAGTTGAAGGCCAGGGCGAAGATGCCCGCTGCGATGGGGGGGAATACGATGCCCATGAGCGGCAGCGCGAAGAAGATGAAGTAGATCTGGACGATGAGCGGCGTGCCGCGGACGAGCGACACGTACAGGGATGCGGCGCCGTTGATGAACGGGTTGGTCGACAACCTGCCGAGGGCTCCGAGGACCGCCAGCACCGTCGCCCCGATGATCGACGTGACGCAGATGAAGATGGTGATCCCGGCGCCGCCCAGGATGAACGGAGCCCACTGGATGGTGAACCCCGGATCGGCGTTGCCCGGTGGCCCAGATCGCCAAGGCGATGGCGCTGATGATGACCACCCAGGTGAGGCTGAACTTGAGCAGGAAGTCGCGTCGATTCCCCGCCTGCGCCCTTGCGATCTCGTCGACGATGGGCGCCTGGACGGCTGCCTGTGCCACCGCCATCGAAGTCCCTCCCTTCCTCAAGAAACGAACGGGGACGTCGCTCGACGTCCCCGTTCCTCGCCCGATCGATCAGGTGTCTTCGATCACTGTTTGACCGTCAGATCGAGACCATCGAACCACTTCTTCGACAACGCTGAAAGCGTCCCGTCCGTGTGCATCTCGCCGATGATCTTGTCGATCTCTGCGGCCAACTCGGCATGCGGAGGACTGGCCTTGTCGATGGCGATCGCGAGCGGCTCGAAGTAGACCGGGTCGCCGACGGTCACGAGCGGTGCACCGGCATCGATGGCCGCCTTGACCGTCGTCGACGAGCTCAGGAAGCCGTCGAAGTCTCGGCGCCCGGACTGCGCCGACTGAGCGCAGTCCTGGTCGGTCGTGAGCGTCGTCAGGGTGGCGCCCTCCGGGACCGGGGCCAGCGCCGACTGGTCGCCGAGGACGAGCGTGCCCTCGATCCATTGAGCGTACGTCGTCGCTTCGCCGGTGCAGATGACCTTGCCGGCCAGGCCGGCGAGATCCGTGATGCCGGAGTCCGCGATGACCGCCATCTGTGCGGGCGTGAAGTAGTAGGGCTGCGAGAAATCGAAGATGTCGTTCTTCCGCTTTTCGGTGACGGTCATCGAGCCGACGCTGACGTCGAAGCGATCTGCCCAGTTGCCGCCCTCGATGACGCTCCACTGGGGGTACTGGAACTCGGCTTTCACGCCGAGTCGCTTGGCGACCTCGGTCGCCACGTCGATGTCGAAGCCTTCGGATGTGCCGTCTGGCTTGAGGAACGACTGCGGGGCGTAGTTGGAGTCGGTGGCGACGCGGAGCACGCCGTTCGACTTGATCCGGGCCAGCATGTCCTGGCCGGCCGAGCTACCGGCGCCACCTCCACAGGCGGTGAGGACGAGCACGATGGTCGAGATGACGACGGCGATGCGTCGCGATGGCACGGCGGCCTCCTCCGGTTCGAGCGCACCCCCAGCGAGACCCCGAAGCCGCGCATCGCCCGATTCGTTTCGCGCGTTCTACCACGCTCCGGGCGCGGCGGCAAGGAGCATCTGACCCGTACCCTTGCGTTCGGGCCGCGAGCGATCAGCCGAGGCGACGCTCAGCGACGACGTCGGCCGCGCCCCAGGCCATGACCACCAGCCCCAGCGCCGCCAGCCAGAAGCCGAGCGCTCGGTCCGGCAGACCCAGGGCGTCGAGACCGACGAGCTGGAAGGCGCGGATGAGGAAGCCCGCGACGCCCACCGCAACCAGGAGCACGAAGGCAGCCGGGCGATCGATGCCCAGGGGCTGGTCGCCAGCAGCGTACGGCAAGGCGATGAGCGCCAGGATCCCGACCGCCGCCAGGAAGACGAGGATGCCGACGCCTTCGAAGGCGTTGCTGCTGATGGCCGGCAGGCCGCCATCGCCACCGACCGTGTACCAGGGCAGGAAGCAGCCGACGAGCGTCAGGATGGCGCCGATGCCAGCCAGGACGCGACCCCGCCCGATCGTTCGTCGGTTCATGTGCCGCCGTAGACCTCGGGCCGCAGAACGCCGATGTATGGCAAGTTGCGGTACAGCTCGCCGTAGTCGAGGCCATACCCGACGACGAATTGGTCGGGGATCTCGAAGCCGCGATAGTCGATCTCGATCTCGACCAGCCGCCGAGCTGGCTTGTCGAGGAGGGTGCAGATGCGCAGCGTGCGCGGTGCCTTGCCCGCCAGGTACCGGATCAGGTAATTGAGCGTCAGACCGGTGTCGATGATGTCCTCGACGATGAGCACGTCCCGGCCGTCGATCGAGGACGAGAGGTCCTTGAGGATACGAACCAGCCCGGACGACTCGGTGGCCGTGCCGCCGTAGGAGCTGACCTCCATGAGGTCGATGGTCACCGGGATGGAGATGGCCCGCATGAGGTCGGCCATGAAGGGCAGCGAGCCCTTCAGCACACTCACGAGCGTCAGCTCGCGGCCGGCGTAGTCGGCGCTCAGACGCGCGCCGAGCTCGGCCACCTTGGCCTGGATCTGCGCCTCGCTGACGAGGATGGTGGCGACATCGGCGGTCAGGTCTGCGTGGTGCATGCGTCCGGTCGTGGGCCTCCTGGCGTCGGCGGCGATGGGGTCGGCTCAGCCAGTGGCCGCTGCGCCGCGTCGACGACGACGGGCGCGTCGGGAGCGGCCGTGGCGGATGGCACCGGCGGCGCTCGTCGACGGTGCCGGATCCGATCCTGCCGCCATCGCGAGGTGCGCATCCGGCATATCGACGGCTCGTGCTCGGCGTTCAGGGGTCGATGCGCTCGCCGGCGATGAGCCCTCGACGCTCAGGTCGGCATCCAGAGGGCGAGCCTGGCCCTCCTCGCCGCTCAAGGAGGCAGCCAGATCGAAGCGTCCGTACTTGAGGAGGAGCGCCTTGAAGTCACGAGCATAGAAGAGCTTGATGCGCACGTCGGGGTAGAGCTCACGCAGGCGCCGCAGCTTGCGGTTCTTCTTGCGCACGAGGCTCTGTTTGAGGGTCGTCAGCTCGACATAGAGGTCGAAGTCGGGCAGGTAGAAGTCCGGCGCGAAGCTCTCCACGACGTCGCCGTCGAGGTTGTAGAGGATGGGGAAGGTGCGCGGCTCGTAGTGCCATTCGACCTGGTAGTAATCAAGGATGCGCGCCAGCTCCGCCTCGCTCGCGTGGGCGAACGACGGCGAAGGGAGGCGCGCCGATCCTGGCCGGGTGAGGCGCTCGGTATCTGGTTCACGGACGCGCTCGGACCCTGGCCGCGTGACGCGCTCGGAGCCTGCTGCTGTCACGCCGGCGACGGTCCGTCGATCACGCCGCCCTCGCCGAAGAGGCGCTTGAAATCGCCGTCAAAGGAGGCCAGGAAGCGCTCCATCTCGAGCACGTCGTCGATCTCCACGTGGCCGCGGGCCAGTTCGTCGAGCTCGCCCAGCTCGACGTGCGTGCGCTGCGCACTCATGACCAGGGTCGCGATGGCGGATGCCTGGCCGCCGCAATCGCGGCAGATGAGGTCGACGAAGGAGACTGGCCCTCGCTCGGCCCGGATGCGCACGTGGCCGTCGCCGTAGGCTCGACCGCAGTCTGCGCATCGCAGGGACGCCAGTCGCGAGCGGAGCCGGTCACCGCCTTCCATCGAACGCCAGTCTAGCCGGTCGCGGCCGAGGCGGCGCGGAAGTGGACGGCGCCATCGGCTATACTCCCCTCCAGTATCCATTCCGAAGGAGGCGCCGTGCCTGCAGCCACCCGACCGGGCGAGGACGAGGCAGCGACGTTCCGCCATAGCTACGCCAAGGATCGCGCCCAGCTGCTCCGCCGCCTGTCGCGCATCGAGGGCCAGGTCCGGGGCATCGGCCGCATGATCGAGCGCGACGAGTACTGCATCGACATCCTCCAGCAGACGGCCGCGCTGCGGGCAGCGGTGGACGCCGTCTCGCTGCTGGTCATGGAGGACCACGTGGCCGGCTGCCTGCGACACGCCGTTGCGACCGGTGACGCCAACGCCTACACCGAGGAGGTCATGGACGTCGTCCGGCGCTCCATGGGTCGCCCGATCCGAACGCCGCGGCCGGCGAGCGACTAGCGAGGCGTCCACAGCGGGACGGCGGGCGGGCCGAGTTATCCACGATTCTGGGCACCGTGGAGAAGCTCGTGGATAACCCCGTTGACGTGGAGGCTCCTGGGGCCGAGATTCGCCCGGCACCGACGGCGCCGGGACGCTGACGCCGGGGCCGAGTAGGGTAACGAGGCTCGCGCGGCGACCGGGGAGACCCGGCCGAGACCAGACGGGCAGCGGAAGACTGAAAGGTCGATGGTGCACAGGACCTCACCACGTCGAGGGCGGTCGAGAACGCGGCCCAGGTCCCGGTGCAAGAGGAGTGCCGGCCGGGCGCGGCTCCTCCGCCCTCGCCGCATGTCTGGGCCGATGTCGGGCCCGCTTCTCGGACGGCCTCGAGCGGGTGAACGAGGACGCGACGGCGATGCCGGCGTCACGCGATGAGCGCGCGCCGCTGCCCACGGATCCCGGCCTCTGCCCGACGATCGGCCCGGACTTCACGCTCGCGCTCGACGCCGCCCTGGGCTCGCTCGGCATCGAGCTGCGGCCCAGCGTCCGGGCCGGCATCGAGGCCCACGTTCGGCTGTTGCTGGCCTGGAATGTGGCCATCAACCTGACAGCCATCCGCCTGCCGGCGGCGATCGCGCTCGACCACGTCGCCGACGCGCTGACCGCGATGGCGATCGTCCGGGCCATGGACATCGGGGAGCGCCCGGCGCTCTTCGATCTTGGCAGCGGCGCCGGCTACCCGGGCCTGCCGCTGGGTCTGGCGCTGCCCGCGGGACGCCTGACGTTGGTCGATTCGGTGGCCAAGAAGGCGCGCTTCCTGCAGGTCGCCGGGGCGGCCGCCGTGGGCGCCGTGGCGGAGGCAG
Organism: uncultured Chloroflexia bacterium; assembly: GCA_963837215.1. Classification (GTDB taxonomy): domain Bacteria; phylum Chloroflexota; class Limnocylindria; order Limnocylindrales; family CSP1-4; genus CSP1-4. The sequence goes on along the minus strand of CAWIML010000007.1, from coordinate 165,518 downwards.
GCGATCCGGCACCGCAGCTCGAGGTCCTCGCCGAGCGGGCCGAGGTGCTGGCGCATGACCGTCGCCATCGCGGACGACAGGATCTCGTGACGGCAAGGGCGGTCGGGCCGCTGGCCGAGCTGGTCGAGCTGGGCCTGCCATTCCTGCGGCGGGGCGGCCGCCTGGTGGCCTGGAAGCGCGCTGCGGTCGAGCCGTCGACCCCACCTGACCATGGATCCCCCGGGCAGCCGGCCGCCGTCGGGCGAGGCTCGCTGGCCGACGAGCTGGCCGACGCCGAGCGCCTGTTGCCAGTCCTCGGCGGCGCCATCGAAAGCGTCGGCTCGGTCCGCGTCCCGGGACTCGAGGACCACTGCCTCGTGGTCGTGCGGTCGGACCAGCCGACGCCGGCCTCGTTCCCTCGCTCACCGACCGAGCGGCGCCGGGACCGTCGCTGAGCGAGGCGCGACCGGCGACCGGGCGGCTCCTGCACCAGGCGTGAAGGTGATCGACGCGACGACCCCAGAGGCCTCCCTGCTACCCTCTCCGCCGTGCGGATCGCGGTCCTCTCGGACATCCACGGCAACCTGCCGGCGCTCGAGGCGGTGCTCGCGGCCCTCGAGCCATACGACGCCATCTGGCAGCTCGGCGACGTGGTCGGCTACGGCCCGGAGCCGGATGCGGTCGTCGCGCGCCTGCGCGAACTGGGCGCGACCGGCGTGCGCGGCAATCACGACGCTGCGGCCATCGGCGAGCTCGCGACCAGTGCCTTCAACAGCGAGGCGCGGGCGGCCGTGCTCTGGACCGCGTCGGTCATCGCGGCCGAGACCCGCGCCTGGCTGACGGACCTGCCGGAGATCGCCAGCCACGGCGATTACACGCTGGTTCATGGCAGCCCGCGGGATCCGCTCTGGGAATACGTCCTGACGACACCGACGGCGCGGGCCAACTTCGCCGCCCTCACCACGCGCCATGCGCTCATCGGCCATACCCATCTGCCGCTCGTCTTTCGCGAGGACGACGGGCTCGTGGAGACCATCGCCCCGTCGGACGAGTCAAGCCTCGCCCTCGACGAGCGCCGCACGCTGCTCAACCCAGGCAGCGTCGGCCAGCCCCGGGACGGTGACCCGCGTGCCTGCGGGGCGGTGCTGGACCCGGAGGCCGGCACCATGTCCTGGCGCCGAGTGGCGTACGACATCGCCGTCGTCCAGGAACGCATGCGCCGGGTCGGCCTGCCGAAGCGGCTCATCGACCGACTCGATCACGGCCAATGAGCATCGGGCCGCCTGGCGAGCCCGAGGCGCCTCATCCGCCCGCAGACGCCCCTGGGCAGCTGGTCGGGCGGAAGCCAGGCGACCGACGCATTCGGGTGGACCGCCCGCACAGCCAGCTCTTTCGCTACTCGGCACCCGGGGTCCTCGTGGCACGGCCCAAGGCGCACGAAGAGCGCAGCCCGGGTCAGCGACTCTGGGTCAGGGCCAAGGCCGTCCTCGTGGGGCGCCCCTTGGCCAGCGAGGAGGAGGCGAGCGAGCGCCTCTCGAAGAAGAAGGCGCTGGCCATCTTCAGCTCGGATGCCATCAGCTCGAGCGCCTACGCGACCGAAGAGATCGTGCGGGTCCTGGTCCTGGGTGGCGTGGCCGCCCTGTTCCTGTCGGTCGAGATCGCGCTGGCCGTGGCCCTCCTCCTGGCCCTGGTCGCCTTCAGCTACCGACAGGTCGTCTACGCCTACCCGGCGGGCGGCGGCTCGTATTCCGTCTCGAAGTTCAACTTCGGTCGGACGGCCTCCCTCGTGGCCGCCTCGGCCCTGCTCATCGACTACGTCCTGACGGTCTCCGTCTCGACCTCATCGGCGGTCGAGCAGATCTCCTCGGCGGTGCCTGCCATCCACGGCTTCAGCGTCCTGATGGGCGTCGGCGCCATCGCCCTCATCACGCTCGCCAACCTGCGCGGCATCCGCGAGGCGGGCAACATCTTCGCCGTCCCGACCTACCTCTTCCTCTTCTCCGCCCTGCTCATGATCGGCATCGGCGTCTATCGCATCGTGGTCCTCGGCGAGGGGTCCGACTACGCCCCGGAGATCGCGCAGCAGAGCGCGGACACGCTCCAGGCCGTCAGCGTCCTGCTCCTCATCCGGGCCTTCGCGGCGGGTTCCGTGGCCCTGACCGGGACCGAGGCGATCGCCACCGGGGTGCCCGCCTTCCAGCCACCGGAGTCGCGCAACGCGGCCCGGACCCTGATGGTCATGGCGCTCCTGCTGGGCGTCCTCTTCGTGGGCATCACCTTCCTGGCCACCAACTTCGGCATCACGCACGTCGAGGGGCCGAGGTCGAAGACGGTGCTGGCGCAGGTGGCCGAGGTCATCTACGGGGCGGGCACGATCCCCTTCTATCTCTTCCAGGTCTTCACGGCGCTGATCCTCTTCCTGGCCGCCAACACATCGTTCAACGCCTTCCCGCGGCTGGCCGCCATCCTGGCCCAGGACAGCTTCATGCCGCGGCAGTTCGCGTTTCGCGGCGACCGGCTGGCCTTCAGCCTGGGCATCGTCGTGCTGGGCTTCGTGGCGGCCTCGCTGGTGGTCATCTTCCAGGGCGAGACGCACCTGCTCATCCCGCTCTACGCCGTCGGTGTCTTCATCGACTTCACGATCAGCCAGGCCGGCATGGTCCGTCACTGGCTTCGCGAGCGGCCTCACGGCTACCTCTACCGCCTGGCCATCAACGCCACGGGCTGCGCGGTGACCGGCACGGTGGCCGTGGTGGTGACGGCGGCCAAGGCCCCCACCTCGCTCATCGTCATCGTGCTCATCCCGCTCCTGGTCGCGGTCATGCGCTTCATCCACCACGAATACGAGGAGACGACCCGGCAGCTGGCGGTCCGACCTGACCAGGTCATCGAGCCACCCCATCGGCGCGAGCGGGTCATCGTGCCCGTGCCCAACATCTCCCGGCCGGTCGTGCAGGCGGTCAACTTCGGACGCTCGATCGCGGATGACGTGCGCGCCGTGCACGTGACCGACGATGCCGAGGCGGCATCGGCCATGCGGGAGGCCTGGGAGCGCCAGATCCCGGGCGTGCCGCTGGTCATCGTCGAGTCGCCGTATCGTGCCCTGGTGCCGCCCTTCCTGGCCTACCTTGACATGGTCGCACCGGCGACCGACGAGGTGATGACGATCGTGATCATCCCGGAGTACGTGGCCAGCCACTGGTGGGAGCGCGTCCTGTACAACCAGCTCTCGAACCGGATCCGGCGCGCCATCATCGGACGGCCGCACACGGTCGTCACCTCGCTGCCCTATCGCCGCGAGCGGCGAACGTGACCGACCGGCCGCCCGAGCCGCCGGACCAGAGGCCCGGCGGCCTGCCTGGCCAGAAGCCAGGCGACCGACGTGTCCGGGTCGAGCGCCGCCACGCCCCCTACTTCAAGTACACGGGCAAAGGGGTCCTGACCGCGAGGGCGGCGGCCAGCACGGCGACGACCTCCGGCGGACGCCGCTGGTCGCGGGCCAAGGCCATCCTCATCGGCCGCCCGCTGGCCACGGACGAAGAGGGCGAGGAGCGGCTCTCCAAGAAGAAGGCGCTGGCCATCTTCAGCTCCGATGCCATCAGCTCCAGCGCCTACGCCACCGAGGAGATCCTGCGCGCCCTGATCGTGGCCGGCTCGGCCGCCCTCTTCCTGAGCCTCGAGATCGCCATCGCCATCGCCATCCTGCTGGCCATCGTCTCCACCAGCTACCGCCAGATCGGCTACGCCTACCCCCAGGGTGGCGGCGCGTACGCGGTCGCGCGAGCCAACCTGGGCCGCGGCTTCGCCCTCGTTGCGGCGGCCGCGCTGCTCGTCGACTACATCCTGACCGTCTCGGTCTCGACGTCCTCGGCGGTCGAACAGCTCACGTCGGCCTTCCCCGACCTGCGCCCGCAGGCGGTCCTCATCGGGGTGACCGTCATCGCGCTGATGACCCTCGCCAACCTGCGCGGCCTGCGCGAGGCCGGCAACATCTTCGCCGTCCCGACCTACCTCTTCGTCGGCTCGGCGCTGCTCATGATCGCCATCGGTGTCTACCGGGTGGTCGTGCTCGGCGAAGGCGTGCCGCCCGCGGAGATCGTCGAGGGGACCGTGGATATGACCCAGGCGGCGGGCATCGTGCTCCTGCTGCGAGCCTTCTCGGCCGGCTCGGTCGCCCTGACGGGCACGGAGGCCATCGCCAACGGCGTCCAGGCCTTCAAGCCGCCCGAGCCGAAGAACGCCGCCGCGACCCTGACCGCGATGGCCATCCTGCTGGCCATCCTCTTCATCGGCATCACCTTCGTGGCCGATGCGTTCGGCCTCGTGCCCCTCGACGATCCCACGACGGGCCGCGTCTCACAGACGATCATCGCCCAGGTCGCCTCGACCATCTATGGCAGCGGCTCGATCGGCTTCTACCTCCTCCAGACTGTTCACGGCGCTGATCCTCTTCCTGGCCGCCAACACCGCCTTCAACGCCTTCCCGCGTCTGGCCGCCATCCTCGCCCAGGACGGCTTCATGCCGCGCCAGTTCTCGTTCCGGGGCGACCGGCTGGCCTTCAGCCTGGGCATCGTCGTGCTGGGCGTGGTGGCCGCCAGCCTGGTCATCTTCTTCGGCGGCGAGACGCATCTCCTCATCCCGCTCTACTCGGTCGGCGTCTTCGTCAGCTTCACCATCAGCCAGAGCGGCATGGTCCGCCACTGGCTCCACGAACGGACGCCGGGCTGGGTCTACCGCATCTCGATCAACGCCTTCGGCGCCGTCCTGACCGGCGTGGTGGCCGTCGTGGTCACCGTCTTCAAGGCGCCGGAGTCGCTGCTCGTGGTCGTCATCATCCCCATCCTGGTCGGGATCATGCTCTTCATCGAGCGCCAGTACCGCCAGCAGGCGAAGGAGCTCGAGGTCCGTCCCGAGACCGTCATCGGGCCGCCGTGGCGCCGGGAGCGCGTGGTCATCCCGGTGCCGGGCATCAACCGGGCGGTCGTCCAGGCGGTCAATTTCGGGCGGTCCATCTCCGAGGATGTCCTGGTCGTCCACGTGACCGACGACGTCGAGGCGGCCGAGGCCCTCCGGTCGCGCTTCGAGCAGCAGATGCCGGGCGTCTCCGTGGTCCTCGTCGAGTCGCCCTTCCGCTCGCTCATCCGCCCCTTCGTGACCTACCTCGACGTGATCACGACCGACCCCGAGATGATCACCATCGTCGTGCTGCCGGAGTACGTCGCCCGCCACTGGTGGGACCGACTCCTCTATAACCAGGTCACCAACGGTCTCAAGCGCGCCCTCCTCGGCCGACCGAACACGGTCGTCACGACCGTCCCATACCGGCGCGAGTCCGATGTGCCTGCGGACCAGCCACCCACGGGCGGGCCAAAGCCGCGAATCGCCCGCGGGCTGAGCGAACGCGGCCCGCCGAGGCAGCCTGCCAGCGGTGGTATCGTTCCGGCCGATGTCCTCTGCCCAAGCCGCCCCTCGACGTGTCGTCGTCGGCCTCAACGGCGGCCCCACCGATGCACTCGTGGTGCGAACCGCATGCGAGCTTGCGCGCCCGACCAAGGGCAGTCTGGCCGGCGTCCACATCGTCGAGGTCGACTGGTCGCACGACCTGTCGGATGACATCGCCAGTGACAACGAAACGGCGGCGGCCGTCCTCGACCTGGCCGAGACCATGGCCGACAAGTCCGGCTGCCGACTGGAGACGACGCTCATCCAGGCACGCGACGTGGGCGCGGCCCTGGTCGACGAGGCGGTCGCCCTGCAGGCTGACCTGATCGTCGTCGGCCTGCCCTTCCGCAAGAAGTTCGGCGGCGACTTCGCCATCGGACGGACGGTGCCGTACGTGCTCCAGAACGCGCCCTGCGAGGTGCTGGTGGTGCGCGAGCCGATCGCCGACCAGCAGGCGCGTGGGCGCGAGCCGCTCGTCGCTGCGGGCGCCGGCCTCGGCGCACAGGATCGGATCTGAGGAGAGAGCATGCGAGCCTTCATCGTCGGCTGCGGGCGCGTCGGCGCGGGCATCGCCGAACGGCTGGCTCGAGCCGGCCACGACGTGACCGTCATCGACATCAACACCGAGGCCTTCGCCCGCCTGGAGCCCGACTTCCCGGGCGCCGCGGTGCGCGGCGACGGCACCGACGAGGACGTCCTGCGGCGGGCGGGCGCCCAGGGTGCCGACCTCTTCTATTCCCTGACGGAGGGTGACAACCGCAACATCCTGGCCGCCCAGCTGGCGGCCGAGTCGCTCGACGTCGGGCGGGTCGTGGCCAAGATCAACGATCCGGTTCGCTCCGAGGCCTACGCCGCCCTGGGCATCGCCACCATCTGCCGGACGGCACTGCTCGTGGACGCCCTCGGCGAATACGCCGGCCTACCCATCGAGCCCGGCGTGCGCGGCGTCAGCGAGGCGACCGGCATCCACCCGGGTGGTGAGCACCATGCGGCGGCAACGACCGCGCAGGAGGCCTAGACCATGTACGTCATCGTCATCGGCGGCGGCAAGGTCGGCTACTACCTGACCAAGGAGCTGCTCGCGGCGGGACACGAGATCGTGCTGCTCGAGAAGGATCCCCGCCGCGCCCGCCAGATCGCCGACGAGGTCGGCAGCATCGTCCTCGCCCGGGACGGCTGCGAGGGCAAGCATCTCGCCGAGGCCGGTGCCAATCGAGCGGCCATCGTGGCCGCGGTGACCGGCGACGACGAGGACAACCTCGTGGTCTGCCAGATGGCCAAGCACCACTTCGACGTGCCACGCACCATCGCCCGCGTCAACAACCCCAAGAACGAGGAGCTCTTCCGGCACCTCGGCGTGGACGACATCATCAGCCCCACGCGCATGATCCTGGGCGCCGTCGAGCAGGACATCCCCGTCCACGAGTTGCTCCACCTGGCCCAGCTCGAGGGCGGCGACCTGGAGGTCATGGAGGCCCAGATCGCCGTCGGCTCGCCGGCTGTCGGTCGTCGGCCTGGCGACATCGACCTGCCGGACGGCTGCACCATGTTCGTGGTCATCCGCGACGAGGTCGCCCAGTCCATCCGACCCGAGACGGTCTTTCAGGTCGGCGACAAGGTCATCGCCATCACGCGCACGGACTGCCAGCTCGACCTGCACCGCGAGCTCATCGGGAGCGCCGCGGTCGGGGCCGGCTGAAGGGATCACCGGCGCTCCATCGGCCGACACCCGGAGCCGCAGAGCGACGAAGTTTTCGTAACACACTTGACAATGGGATTGTCAAGGTTCTATCGTCTTGCGCACACCTATCTGGTGCCGCCGTGGCGCCAGAGGCCCCCGCCAGGAGAGCAGGGCACACGTGCGCGACGGATACGGGCGAGATCCAGGCCGGCCGGTCTACATCATCAGTGTGGCCGCCGGCATCGTCCATGTGCATCCGCGAACGCTGCGCATCTACGAGGAGGAGGGCCTCGTCTGCCCGGCGCGCACGCCATCCAACATCCGCCTCTATTCGGAGGATGACATCCGGCGGGTCCTCTGGATCCGCCACCTGACCCAGAACCTCGGCGTCAACCTGGCCGGCGTCCGCATCCTCTTCGAGATCGAGAAGCGGATGGGCACCCGGATCCTGGAGACGCTGTTCACGGAGCCCGGGTCGTTCCCCGAGGACGACTCGGCCGACGTTGGCAACGAGCCGAAGCAACCGAAAGCGCCCGTCGCGACCCCCAGCAGGAGAGCCTGATGACCACCAAGCGGAACGATCCAGAGACCGACACCGAGGAGCCACGCGCGAAGGGGCGCCAGACGATGGCCCTCGTCGCCCTGCGTGAGACCGTCATCTTCCCGGAGATGATCGTGCCCCTCCAGGTCGGGCGCGAGAAGTCGGTCAAGGCGCTCAATCAGGCCGTTGCCGACGACGCCCCCATCGCGCTGGTCACCCAGCGCCAGGCCGAGAAGGAAGACATCGCCGATCCGGCCGAGCTGTATGCCGTCGGCACCCTGGCCAAGATCGCCCAGGTCGTCCAGCTCCAGGATGGCACGGTGCGCGCCATCGTCCAGGGTCAGCAGCGCATCCGCCTGCATGGCTTCGTCCAGTCCGAGCCGTTCATCGTGGCCGACGTCGAGCTGCTCGACGACAGCAATCCGGACGGCCTCGAGGTCCAGGCGCTCATGCGTTCGGTCCAGGGCCAGGTCGAGACCTACGTCCAGTCGGGCGCCCCCGTGCCGCCCGAGGCGGCCGTCGCAGCGCGCAACATCACGGAGCCGGGTCTCCTGGCGGACATGGTCGCCTACAGCCCCGACATGTCCACGGAGCAGCGCCAGGAGCTGCTCGAGTTCGTGGACGTCGTCGAGCGCCTCAAGTACGTCTCCAACTTCCTGGCCCACCAGATCGAGATCCTCGAGCTGAAGGGCAAGATCCAATCAGAAGTCAAGTCCGAGATGGACAAGACGCAGCGCGAATACATCCTGCGCGAGCAGCTCAAGGCCATCCAGCGCGAGTTGGGCGAGGACGACCCACAGCAGGCCGAGATCAACGAGCTGCGTGAGAAGGTCGAGGCCGCCGGCATGCCGGAAGAGATCAAGGCGCGGGCGATCAAGGAGATCGACCGCATGAGCCGGATCCCATCAGCCTCGCCGGAGGTCGGCGTCATCAGGACGTACGTGGACTGGCTCGTCGGCCTGCCCTGGGACGTTTCGACCGACGACAACCTCGACATCCGCGAAGCGGCCAGGATCCTCGACGAGGACCATTACGGCCTGGAGAAGATCAAGGAGCGCATCCTCGAGTACCTCGCGGTGCGCACCCTCGCCGACACCATCCGCAGTCCCATCCTGGCCTTCATCGGCCCCCCCGGCGTGGGCAAGACCTCGCTGGGCAAGAGTGTCGCTCGTGCCATGAACCGCAAGTTCGTGCGCATGAGCCTGGGCGGCATCCACGACGAGGCCGAGATCCGCGGCCATCGCCGGACGTATATCGGCGCACTGCCCGGGCGCGTCATCCAGAACATCAAGACGGCTGGCACCAATAACCCGGTCTTCATGCTCGACGAGATCGACAAGATCGGCATGGACTTCCGCGGGGACCCCAGCTCGGCCCTGCTCGAGGTCCTCGACCCGGAGCAGAACAACACCTTCCAGGACAACTACCTCGAGGTGCCCTTCGACCTCTCCAAGGTGCTCTTCATCGCCACCGGCAACCTGCTCGACCCGATCCCGGGCGCGTTGCGCGACCGCATGGAGGTCATCGCACTGCCGGGCTATACGCAGCAGGAGAAGATGGAGATCGGGCGACGCTTCCTGGTCCCCAAGCAGATGGGTCTGCACGGCCTGAAGGACAAGCACATCGAGATCAGCGAAGAGGCGATGACCGAGCTGGTCCAGGCCTACACCAAGGAGGCCGGAGTCCGGAGCCTCGAGCGGGAGCTCGCCAACATCATGCGCAAGGTCGCCCGCCAGGTGGCGGAGGGCCGCAAGCGTCGCACGGTCGTCGACCGCAAGAAGCTCCTCGAGTACCTCGGGCCGCCTCGCTTCGAGTACGGCGAGCTGGAGGCCGAGGACCAGACCGGCGCTGCGACCGGGCTCGTGGTCACCGAGGTCGGTGGCGACGTCATCGCCATCGAGGTCACCCGCATGGACGGCAAGGAGGACTTCATCCTGACCGGCCAGCTGGGCGAGGTCATGCGCGAGTCGGCACGTGCCGGCCTGTCGTGGATCCGCGCCCACGCCGAGGACCTTGGACTGACCAAGGAGACCTTCGAGAACCACACGCTCCACATCCACGTGCCTGCAGGCGCCATCCCCAAGGACGGGCCATCAGCTGGCATCACCATGGCTACGGCCATGGTCAGCGCCTTCACCAACATCCCCGTCCGGAAGGATGTGGCCATGACCGGCGAGATCACGCTGCGCGGCCGGGTCTTGCCGATCGGGGGCCTCAAGAGCAAGATCCTCGCGGCGCACCTCTCGGGTGCCGCCATGGTCATCCTGCCGCGCAAGAACGAGAAGGATCTGCGCGACGTGCCGGAGGAGATCCGCAAGCAGATCAAGCTGGTGCTCGTGGACACCATGGACCAGGTCCTGGAGGCCGCGCTCCGTCGCCGCCCGAAGCCGCTCGTGCGGCCGACCACGCCGACGCATGGTGGCAGCAAGACGCTCCCATCGGCCAAGGTCATCCGGCCGTCGTTCCCGCCGGCCGAGCAGCCGCCCGCCGTGGTCGCGCCTAACGATGTGAACTGAGGCGCCGACACCTCGATCGATGGAGTACAAGGACTACTACGCCGCCCTCGGCGTGCCCCGGACCGCCAGCCAGGCCGAGATCAAGAAGGCCTTCCGGAAGCTCGCCCGCGAGCATCATCCCGACGTCAACAAGGGGACGGCCGCCGAGCGGCGCTTCAAGGAGATCAACGAAGCCAACGCGGTCCTGGGCGACGCCCAGAAGCGCAAGGCCTACGACGCGCTGGGCGCCGACTGGGACGCATACCAGCGGGCTGACGCCGGCGCCGCAGGGGCCTCGGGGCCGGCTGGCGACCCCTTCGCGGCGTTCAGGCAGGGTCGTGGCGGCGTCCGCTACGAGTTCCGGACCGCGTCGGGCGAGGAAGCAGCCGGCTTCAGCGACTTCTTCCGCGCCTTCTTCAGCGGCGCCGCCACGGGCGCCCAGGCCGCCACGCGTGGGGGTCGTCGCACGACCACGGTGGGCGCCATGGACTTCGGGGACATCCTCGGCGGCCTGGGCCTTGACGAAGCCGGCGCCGCGGCGCCAGGCGCGCGATCGCGGACCGCACGGCTCGCCCGCCAGCACGCCGCCGCGGACGTGGAGATCACCCTGGAAGAGGCGTATGCCGGCACATCGCGACGCATCGAGATCGGTGGCAAGCGGCTCGAGGTGAGCATCCCGCGCGGCGTCGCGGACGGCCACAAGATCCGACTCTCGGGCAAGGCCGGGACGGGACCGGATGCCGGCCATGTCTATCTCCATATCCGCCTTCGGCCGCACCCGGTCTTCACGCGCAAGGGCGACGACCTGCATCGGGAGCTGCCCATCACCCTCGAGGAGGCACTCCTCGGCGCGGAGGTGCCGGTCGAGACGCTCAAGGGCAAGGTTCTGCTGAAGATCCCGCCCGAGACGCAGAACGGCCGGGTCTTCCGACTCACCGGCCGCGGCATGCCGCGCTTCAAGGCCGACGACTACGGCGACCTCTACGTCCGCGTGCGCGTCGTTCTGCCGACCGGCCTCGAGACGGCCGATCGCGACCGACTGCGCGCCTTCACCGGCGCCGTCCATCAACCCGATCCACGTACAGCCGAGCGAGGACGGGACCCCGTCCGCCGACCGATCGCGACGGACCAAGCCGCGGGAGCCACCCGACCATGAACCTGACCCGCTACACCGAGAAGGCGCAGGAGGCCGTCCTGGCCGCCCAGCGCATCGCCACTGACGCCCAGAGCCCCACGCTCGATGTCGAGCACCTGCTGGCCGCCTTGCTCGAGGACGACGAGGGCACGCCTGCCGCCACGCTCCGCCGGCTCGGGGCAGACGTGGCCGCCGTGCGCGTCGAACTGGCCGCGGTCATCGGCCGTCGCGCTCGCATCGCCGGGGGCTCGCTCTCGCTCGACCCTCGCGCGAGGCAGCTCCTGGAGCGTGCCGAGGACGAGGCCAAGCGGCTCCAGGACGAGTACGTCTCGACCGAGCACCTGCTCATCGCGGCGACCGAATCGGGCGGCGACGCGCAGCGCATCCTGCACGCTGCGGGCGCCGGCAAGGAAGCCGTCCTCGGCGCCCTGGCCTCGGTCAGGGGCGGCCAGCGGGTCACCTCGCAGCACCCAGAGACCACCTACCAGTCGCTCGAGCGCTATGGGCGCGACCTGACGCAGGATGCCCAGGCCGGCAAGCTCGATCCGGTCATCGGGCGGGACGAGGAGATCCGTCGCGTCGTCCAGGTCCTCTCCCGTCGGACGAAGAACAACCCCGTCCTGATCGGCGAGCCGGGCGTCGGCAAGACGGCCATCGTCGAGGGCCTGGCGCAACGCATCGTGCGCGGTGACGTGCCTGAGTCGCTCAAGGACAAACGCGTCGTCGGGCTGGACCTCGGCGCGCTCATCGCGGGCGCCAAGTTCCGAGGTGAGTTCGAGGAGCGGCTGAAGGCGGTCCTCAAGGAGATCAAGGACTCCGACGGCCAGGTCGTCCTGTTCATCGACGAGCTGCACACGGTCGTCGGGGCGGGCGCCGCCGAGGGCGCCATGGACGCGTCCAACCTGCTGAAGCCGATGCTCGCCCGCGGCGAGCTCCACACCATCGGAGCGACGACGCTCGACGAGTACCGCAAGCACATCGAGAAGGACGCCGCCCTGGAGCGCCGCTTCCAGCCCGTCTACGTCGACCAGCCTTCGGTCGAGGACACCATCTCCATCCTGCGCGGCCTGCGCGAGCGCTATGAAGTGCACCACGGCGTGCGGATCACCGACTCCGCCCTGGTCGCCGCGGCGACGCTCTCGAACCGCTACATCAGCGACCGCTTCCTGCCCGACAAGGCCATCGACCTCGTCGACGAGGCCGCCAGCCGCCTGCGCATCGAGATGGACTCCATGCCCACCGAGCTGGACGAGCTGGAGCGTCGGCGCATCCAGCTGGAGATCGAGCGCGAAGCCCTGCGCAAGGAGAAGGATGACGCCTCCAAGGCCCGACTCGCCGCGCTCGAGAAGGAGCTGGCCGAGGTGGGCGAGGAGGCCGGCGCGCTCAAGCAGCAGTGGGAGACCGAGAAGGCCGCCATCGGCGCCCTGCGCGAGACGAAGTCGGCATTGGAGGCGCTCCAGCATGAGATCGAGGCCGCCGAACGGGCGGCCGACTACGGCAAGGCCGCCGAGCTGAAATACAGTCGCCAGGTCGAGCTCCAGGAGCGGCTCAAGGCCCAGGAGGCGGCCATCGCCACCTCAGGCGGCTCCCGACCCCTGCTCAAGGAGGAGGTCGACGCAGACGAGATCGCACGCGTCGTCGCGGCCTGGACGGGCATCCCTGTGACGCGCCTGATGGAAGGCGAATCAGACAAGCTCGTCCACATGGAGGAACGCCTCCACGAACGCGTCATCGGCCAGGACGAGGCCATCGCCGCCGTCTCGGACGCCGTCAGGCGGGCGCGGGCCGGCCTCAAGGACCCCAAGCGGCCGATCGGATCGTTCATCTTCCTGGGTCCCACCGGCGTGGGCAAGACCGAGCTGGCGCGCGCGCTGGCCGAATTCCTGTTCGACGATGAGGCGGCCATGACGCGCATCGACATGAGCGAGTACATGGAGAAGTTCTCCGTCTCCCGCCTCCTCGGCGCGCCACCCGGCTACATCGGCTACGAGGAGGGTGGCCAGCTGACCGAGGCCGTCCGCCGGCGGCCCTACCAGGTGGTCCTGCTGGACGAGATCGAGAAGGCGCACCCGGATGTCTTCAATGTCCTGCTCCAGGTCCTCGACGACGGGCGCCTGACCGACTCCCAGGGTCGCACGGTCAACTTCAAGGAGACCGTGCTGATCATGACCAGCAACGTCGGCTCGCAGTTCCTGGCCAGCTATGCAGGTCGCCCAGACGACGCGGCCTACGCCGAGATGCGGGCGCGCGTGACCGAGGCGCTCCGGATGCAATTCCGGCCCGAGTTCCTCAACCGTATCGACGAGGTCATCGTCTTCCACGCCCTGGGCGACGCCGAGCTTGCCGCCATCGTCGACCTCCTGGTCGACGACCTGGCCGCCCGATTGGCGGGGCAGGATCTGGTCCTGGAGCTGACGCCCGCCGCCCGGCGCCTGGTGGCCACCGAGGGTTACGATCCGGCCTTCGGGGCACGGCCGCTCAAGCGCGCCGTGCAGCGCCTGGTGGAGAACCCGCTCGCGCGGGCGCTCCTCGAGGGCCGCTTCCCGCCTGGCTCGCACATCGTGGCCGACGCCGACCCGGCCTCGGGCACGCTCCTCTTCAGCGCCGGCGACGAGGTCGTCGTGGCCGAGGCGTCCGACCGTCGCGACGCCCGCGCCGCCCGGCGATCGGAACCGCGTGACGCGCTCGACCGGGCGATCGATGAAGCCGCCACACCCGCAGGCAGGAAGCGCGACCCCGACCTGCTGAACTAGCCGGCCGCTCGCTCGATCATCCTTCCGACGATCGACACCGGGCTCAGCGCGCGTGGGTCAGGGCTGGACGAGGACGTAGCTCCCGTCCCACCGCGAGCGGCCGAGGCGGTCGCGGTAGCGGGTCAGGAAGTTGCGCAGTCGATCGAAGCTCAGGCGGCTGTTCGGCGGGGGATCGAAGCCATAGTGCTTCGGCCGCGGGTAGAGGGAGCCCATGATGTACACGGCGGTGACCTCGAAGTTGCTGGTCACGGCCGGGTCCGCGGTCGCCCTGAAACCGGTCATCACCCATGCGTGGCTGCCGTGGCCGACCAGCAGGCCGACCGGCTTGCCTGTCTTGCGCAGGGCGCGCGCGGCCGCCCGCACCGCGCTGCGGAATGTCGCCTTTTCGACGACGTGGTAGCCGGTGCCGCCGCCATGGACGCGCAGGGCGGCAGCCCAGCCCTCCGGGTCGCTGCCCTTGGCCCCGTCACCTGCCGTGTAGCGGTCGAGCGTGCGCGCCGAGCGCATGTACGTCTCCTGGTTGGCGAAGCTCCGGTCGCTCTGGCCGAGGACGACGTTCTTCATCATCTGGATCGAGGCGGCGACACACCACGAGCTCTTGCGCTGCGTCGAGAAGACACCCGACCTGTAAAGGTTGTAGGTGCCCACCCATGAGGGCAGGACACGGAACCAGCCTGACCGTTCGACGGCCGTCTGGCCACCGTGGAGCCGGAGCTCGACGACGTAGCGATAGCAGGTCCCGGCGGTCAGATCGGTGACCGTCATCGGGGAGGTGGGGTCGTCCCGAGTCCACGTCGGCGCGATAGCTGCCTCCGCGCACGTCCCGTTGCGATCGGCGCGGCCTGCCTCCTCGGTCACGGTGCGAGACGTGGGATCCGCGTCAGGAGCTTCGGACCAGGTCACCGACGGCGTTTCGTTGGCGCGGACGTAGACCGTCGCACCCGCGGCCGGCCGGGTGACGACGAGCGTCGGTGGCGCGGGCGTCGGATCGGGTGATGGCGGCGGATCCTCGGCCGCCAGGTCGGAACCTTGTGTCGCGTCCGCCGATGCCGCGCCAGCGGGCGTCGAGGTCGGATCGGGCGTCGAGGTCGGATCGGGCGACGGTGTCGGATCGGGCGTCGAGGTCGGATCGGGCGACGGTGTCGGATCGGGCGTCGAGGTCGGCGTTGGATCGGGCGACGGTGTCGGATCGGGTGGGAGCGTCGGGCTCGGATCGGGCGGGGGTGTCGGATCGGGCTCGCCCTCGGCGAGCAGCGGGATGGTCGTCGGATCAGGGCTGTCCGTGCCGGCCAGGACGGCCGCAGCCGGCATGAGCGCCAGCAGCATCGCCACGATGAGCGCCAGTCCCAGCGCCCGCATCGATCGCCCGACCACGACCTTCCTCTCCCCTGTGGTGAAGTCCCTTGAAGAGGGTAGCCCGCCGGGGCAAGGTTTCTGGATGACCCCATCGTCCTAGTCCTCCGATGACCGAGAGGAACCGTGGGGGGCGCTACCCTGCGCTCGTGACCGCTCCGGACCGACCCACGCTGACGCTGCCAGCGTCGCCGGCCACGATCGGCCAGCGCTGGGCGGAGAGTGATGCCGTTCTCGTCGAGCGGCTGCGCGACGCCATCCTGGCCGATGGGCCGATGACCTTTGCACGGTACATGGAGGGCGCCCTCTACGACCCAGAGCACGGGTACTACGCGACCCGCGACGACCGGACGACTCGCGGGGGCGACTACCTCACGGCGCCGGAACTCCATCCCATCTTCGGGGCCACATTGGCCGCCCAGGTCGAAGAGGTCTGGGATCGCCTCGGCCGGCCGGGTGCCTTCACGCTGCGTGAGGAGGCGGCCGGCAGCGGCGCGCTCGGCCTCGCGATCCTCGACCGACTTGTGGCCGTGGGGTCGCCCGCTATCGAGGCCGTTCGCTACCTGCCCATCGAGGCCAACCCGACACGCGAGGCCTCGGTCCGGGCGCGCGTCGATTCCGCAGGGCATGGTGGGCGCCTCGGAGATGCGGACCCCGGCGAGACGTTGACCGGCGTCGTTCTCGCCAACGAGCTGCTGGACGCGCTCCCGGTCCACCGTCTGACCATGCGAGGCGGGGACCTGCAGGAGCTGCACGTCGACTGGCGAGATGGCTGGTTCGCCGAGCTGGCCTTGCCGCTGTCGACGCCGGCACTGGCCGCGCGCCTGGTACGTGTCGGGGTGGAGCTGGTCGAGGGCCAGGTGGCCGAGGTCGGGCTGGCCGCGGCTGCCTGGGTGGGAACGCTCGGAGCCCGCCTCGAGCGTGGGTTGGCGATGGTCATCGACTATGGGCACCCGGCCCACGAGCTCTACGATCCCGAGCTCCGACCCGCCGGCCTGCTGCGCAGCTATCGGCGGCACCACGCTGGCGACGATCCATACCGATTCGTCGGCGAACAGGACCTGACGGCCCACGTCGATTGGACCTCGCTGGAGCTCGCTGCCGCGGACGCCGGCCTCGACGTACTCGGGCGGACGACCCAGGCCGAGGCGCTGACCGGGTTGGGCCTCGGAGATCGGCTGGTCGAGCTCCAGTCGCAGCCGGGCATGACCGCCGAGACCTACGCCGTGGCACGCGCCGCCGTGGTCCGGCTCGTGGATCCGCGGGCCATGGGTGGTTTCGGAGTGCTGATGCTGGGTCGGGGGATCGCTGCCGTGCCGCCGTTGCGGAGCCTTACCTTCCGCATGCCGGAGGATGGCGGCTGATGCGCTTCGAAGAGGCAAAGCGGCGCCTCGAGCCCATGCCCGACGAGCTGCCGCTCGGGCCGAGCGGCCTTGATCCCGAGGTCCTGGCCACGGGCGCCGATGCGCCCGCATGGGTCCGCCGGACGCTCGACGGGCCTGCCCGCGACGCCGCCGTGCTGGTCCTCCTCTACCCCGATGCGGCTGGCGAGGCGATGGTGGTCCTGACCGCGCGGCCGGAAGGCGACCTGCGGCATGCCGGCCAGGTCAGCTTCCCAGGCGGCGCCGCTGACCCGGGCGACGACTTCCCAGATGGCACGGCCCTGCGGGAGGCGGCCGAAGAGGTCGGGCTCGATGTCGAGGCCGCTGGCGTCCGGGTCGTCGGCCGCCTCGACGTCGTCGATGTGCGCGTCTCCGGATTCCTGCTCGTGCCCGTCGTCGCACTGGCCGAGCGCGAGCCCGCGCTGACGCCCGATCCGCGCGAGGTGGCCGCCATCCTGCTGGTGCCGGTCCGACTCTTCCTGCCAGATTCGCCGATCGAGATCGTCGAGGCGGAGCGTGACGGCTGGCGGCTGCGCTATGGCGCCTTCCCGGTCGGCGAGCACCGCATCTGGGGTGCCACGGCCCGGGTCCTCGGGCAATTGGGGGCCGTGCTCGCGAGTCGGTGATCGTCGGGGCCCTGTCAGTCTTCCTGAGAAGGCACCATCACCAGGGTTCGCCCTGCGACCGGTCGTGCTCCTCGGGCGTCGGATCCGGCCGGACCAGGGTGCCCTCCGCGGGTGACGCCCCGTCATCGTCGGGCTGGTCGGCTGCCAGCGCGTCCACGACGCCCCGCGCCCAGGCATCGTCAGCCCCGCTGAACTCGATGACGATGGCTCGCATCTCCGAGCCGTCCGTATACGCGCCATGAGCAACGCCGGCTGGCCAGAGGATGGCCTCGCCCTGGTTGACCCTTGTGCCCTCGCCGCCCACTTGCACGAAACCGCCGCCGGAGATGACCACGAAGAGCGCCGTGTTGGGGTTGTCGTGCGGCACGATGACCGCGTGGCGCTCGAAGGCCAGCTCGGCGACCAGGCCGCGCGCGTCCTGGTGGATCACCGTGCCCGTCACCCCGCGTGTGCCCGGTGGCCCGTCCGGTCGTCGGTGTCCTGGTCCGAATCGGCGGATGTCCATCGTCGGCCCTCGCTGGCCCGCTATCGTTGCGGCGCCGCCCCGACGTGTCGTCGCCGCGCGGTCCCCGCCCTCGTCCCTAGCGGCGCTTCTTCTTGCTCTTGCTCCGGCCACTGCTCCTGGCACGCTGGCTGGAGCGCTGTCGGATCGTGGTCTCGGGGTGCTTGTACTTCTCCTGGCTGAAGAATCGCGTCCGACGGAGGTGCTGGTTGTAGGCCGCGACGATCGGCGGGAAGTAGATGAAACGGATCCAGATGTACGTCCCGAGGCCGATGACCAAGGTCGTCAGGACGAGCAGGAAATACCACCGGAAGAGGGACATGACTGCCAGCAGGCCGAACGTCACCACGCCGGTCCACAGCAGCCACTCCTGCATGCCGACGAGCGGCTCGAACTTGTGGAGCTGCCGCGTGCGCACGTTGTAGATGACGATCTGGCCGATGAAGAAGACGATGACCGCGATCGTGAAGGGCCAGAAGATATCCGGGAAGAGTTCCGGAGCCCACTGCGTGAGCAGGTACTCCCATGGCGCCTGGGTCAAGGTCGTCCTCCTGCGCGGGCCGGCGTTCGACCGGCGGATCGGCGGGCCGGAGGATAGCAGAGGAGGATGGGGTCGGACGGACGCACGGCCCCGCTATACTCCGGCCACGAGACGGCCCGGCCTCGGGGCAGGGCGCGCGCCGTCCGCCCGAACCAGACGTCGGAGGGTGATGCGGTGCGAGCCTTGCTCTCGGTGGCTGACCGGAGCGGCCTGCCTGAACTGGCCCGCGAACTCGTCGCGTTAGGCGTCGAGCTGCATGCGACCGACGGCACCCGCGAGGCGCTCGCCGCCGAGGGCATCGAGGCCGGCAGCATCGGCGACCTGACGGCGACGCCGGCGCTCGCGGGTGGCCAGGTCAAGACCTACCACCCCGCCGTCTATGCGGGCATCCTGGCACGCCGCGACCGACCCGAACAGCTCGCCGAGCTGGCTGAACACGGCATGGGCACCTTCGACATCGTGGTCGTGAACGTTCGACCGTTCGCGCCGCAGGTCGGCGCTCGCGTGGTGCCCATCGACGAGGCCATCGAGATGATCGACGTCGGCGGCCTGGCACTCCTCTCCGCGGCGGCCCGCAACTTCGCGGGCGTGGCCGCGATCTCCGACCCAGGCCACTACGCGCAGGTCGTCGAGGAGATCCGGTCCCTGGGTCATGTCTCGCCCGAGTTCCGGCAGCGCCTCGCGGCCGAGGCGTTCGCCCTCGTCGCCGCCTACGACGCCGAGGTGGCTGCCTACCTCGACCACGTCGCGGGCACCCGATTCCCGCGCCGCTTGACGCTCGTGCTCGAGAAACAGAGCGATCTGCCGTACGGCGAGAACCCGCACCAGCGCGGCGCTGTGTACCGCGAGACGACCCACCGCGCCGGCACGCTCGCGGACGCCAGCCGCCTGCAGGGCGCCATGCCCACCTTCAACGACCTGCTCGACCTCGACGCCGCGCACCGCATCACGGCCGACTTCACGGCCGCCACCGTGGCCATCGTCAAGCGCGCCAATCCGGTCGGCCTCGCATCTGCCGAGACCCTGGCCGATGCGTACCGGCGGGCCCTCGAGACCGACCCGGTCAACGCCTTCGGCTCGACGGTCGGGGTCAACCGCGTGCTCGACGAGGCGACAGCGAGCGCCATCGTTGCCAACGCCTACGAGACGGTCGTGGCGCCCGGCTACGACGACGCGGCTCGGACCATCCTGGCCCAGAAGCCGGAACTGGCCGTGCTGACCATCCCCGCCACGCCGACGGATGGCCTCTCCGACTACGGCATCGCTGACCTCGATGTCGAGCGCATCGGTGGCGGCATGCTCGTCGAGACGCGCGATCGCGGCGGCGTCCAACGATCCGAGCTGCGCGTGGTAACCATCCGACGGCCGACCCTCGAGGAGTTGACCGACCTGATGTTCGCCTGGCGGGCCGTCCGTCACGTGACCAGCAACGCCGTCGTCGTGGCACGGAACGCTGCGCTCGTCGGCGTCGGTGCCGGACAAGCCAGCCGCCTCGTGGCCACGGAGATCGCCCTCCACCGTGCCGCCGAGCGGGCCAAGATGAGCTGCCTTGCCTCGGACGCCTACTTCCCCTTCGCCGACGCCATCCAGCTGGCGGCCGAGCGCGGCGTGACGGCCATCATCCAG
Organism: uncultured Chloroflexia bacterium; assembly: GCA_963837215.1. GTDB lineage: Bacteria > Chloroflexota > Limnocylindria > Limnocylindrales > CSP1-4 > CSP1-4. Next base: position 145,461 of record CAWIML010000007.1, on the reverse strand, counting down.
CCGGGCGGTTCGCGCCGCGACGAGATGGCCATCGAGGTCGCCGACCGGCACCACATGGCCATGGTCTTCACGGGCAGACGTCACTTCCGCCGCTGACCATGGGCGAATCCGGCGCCCGGCGCCACGACCACCGGTAGCATCGCCGCCAGGAGGAGCAGTCCATGGAATCCCGCCTGGCGCTCGAGATGGTCCGAATCACGGAGGCAGCCGCCATCGAGTCCGCGCGCGTGATGGGCCGCGGCGACCGGACCGAAGCGGACCGTGTCGCGACCGAGTCGATGCGCGCCACGATGGACGAGGTCGAGATGGACGGCACCATCGTCATCGGCGAGGGCGAGCGCGACGAGGCGCCCATGCTCTTCATCGGCGAGCAGGTCGGGCAGCGCCTGCCAGGGCAGCCCCAGGTGGACATCGCGGTCGACCCGCTGGAGGGCACGAACCTGGTGGCCATGGGCCAGGCCAACGCCATCACCGTCCTTGCGGCGTCCGAGCGCGGCGGCCTCCTCCATGCCCCCGACACCTACTTCGAGAAGCTCTGCGTCGGGCCGCCCTCAGCCGGCCACGTGGACCTCAATCTGCCGCCGGCCGAGAACGTCGTTCGCATCGCGGACTCGTTGCGCCGCAAGGTGACCGACATCACCATCGTCATCCTCGACCGACCGCGCCACGAGACGCTCATCAGCGAGGTCCGGGGCACGGGCGCGCGCATCAAGCTCATCTCCGACGGGGACCTGTCGGCCGCCATCAGCTGCGCCGTCTCGGGCACCGGCGTTCACGGGGTGATGGGCATCGGCGGGGCACCCGAGGGCGTCATCACGGCCGCTGCCCTGCGTTGCCTGGGCGGCGAGATCCAGGCCCGCTTCCGCTTCCGCAACGACGAGGAGCGCGAGCGGGCCCGGCGGATGGGCCACCCGGAGCCCGATCGCGTCTACCGGACCGAAGACCTGGCACCCGGCGAGAATCTCGTCTTCAGCGCCACCGGCGTGACCGAGGGCGACCTGCTCCAGGGCGTGCGCTTCTTCGGCGGCGGCGCCAGGACCCATTCGCTGGTCATGGGCTACCAGACCAAGCAGGTTCGTTTCGTCGATACGGTCCACATGTTCGACCGCGACAGGCCGCCGGCCGTCCGACTCTAGGCCGGCTCGCGACGGCCAGGCTCGCGGCCCGGCCCTCAGGCCCAGGCCAGCCGATCCCCGTCCCATCGTCCGATCGATCGGACCGCCCCGACGCCTTCGACCGCCTCGCGAGTGCGCCTGCGTGTCTCGACCGTCGCACCCCAACCGGGCGGCACGAGTCCCGGCGCCAGGTCGGCCAACGGGGCGAGCACGAACAGCCGCTCTGCGGCCGCTGGATGAGGCACGTCGAGCCACTGGCCAGCGGCCCGGGCCGGGTCGCCGCTCCGCGTGTCCGGTGGACGCTCGACATGCACCCGGTGCCGGCCGAAGAGAAGCAGGTCAAGGTCGAGTTCCCTCGGACCCCAACGCCCACGGGCCTGACGACCGAAGGCGCCTTCGAGGCCCTTGAGTGCGAGCAGGAGGGCTAGGCCGCCCGACTCCGAGTCGGGGCCGGCCGGGACGTCCAGGGCGACGACGGCGTTGAGGAAGTCGGGCTGGTCCTCCACGCCGACGGGACGGGTGCGGTAGAGCCGCGAGACACCACGGACGCGGACGCCTGGCAGGGTGCCGAGCGCCCGGACGGCGCTCTCGAGCGTTCGCCGTGCATCGCCCACGTTGGCGCCCAGCCCGATGTACGCCCGGACTCGTCGACCACCAGCCACCGGCGACCCTCCCGTAGACTCGCCCGACGATGGGCAAGGTGACCGTCATCATCCTGCACCCACCGCCCGAAGGCGACGGGCCGCTGACGTCGCTGTTGCACGAAGCGCGACTGAAACTTGCCGAGCATCACGTCGCGCTGTTCAGGGATGCGGGCGCCGGGCGGGTGTTGATCGAGGAAGGGCCGAGGACGCTGCCCTTCGGGGCGCGGCTCGACGAGCTGGCAGCTTCGGTTCGAGGCGGCCTCGTGTTGCTCGGAGCTGGTGCCGTTCCGCTCCTGCGACCGGCGGACGCGCGGCGGCTGGTCGATACCGCCCGCGCCCGCGGCCGCGTCGCGATGACGAACAATCGCTACTCCTCGGACGTCATCGCCGTCGCCGACGCTGGCCTCCTGCGCGGGCTCGGCGACGGAACGGGGCGACAACGCACTGCCGCGCCGGCTCGCCGAGCGCGGCGTCAGCGTCGCGGAGCTGCCCGACCGCGGACGCCTGGCCCTCGACCTGGACTCGCCGCTCGACCTCGCCCTGCTCGCGCTGGTGCCCGGCACGCCCCGTCCGCTCCGCGATCTCGCGGCCGCCGCGAACCTGGTCGTGCCGCGGCTGGTCGAGCTCCGTGCCGTCGCCGCCGACCCAGGGGCGGAGCTGCTCGTCTTCGGTCGAGCGTCGTCACGCAGCCTGGCCTGGCTGGAACGCCGGACAGCCTGTCGGATCCGCTTCCTGTCCGAGGAGCGCGGCCTGCGGACGGCACCTGCCGCCCAACGTCCGGCCCGCGCGACCCTCGGCCGGCTCCTCGACGTCCGCGGGCCGGAAGCGCTGGCCTCGGTCGTCGGCGAGCTCGCCGACGGAGCCGTCCTGGACTCGCGCGTGCTTGCTCGCGGACCGGTTCGGCCGCGACGAGGGCGGCTGGCCCGCCGGCCGGAGGATCGCTTCGCCTCGGACCTGCTACGGCCAGCCGACGTCGCCGATCCGTGGCTGCGGGCGCTGACCGTCGAGCGCGGCCGAGCGCCCGCGACACCGATCCTGCTTGGCGGGTCACACGCTGGTCGGGCCGGGACTGCGCTGGCTCCTGTCCGCCGGGCGCGTACCATCGCGGCCATGAGCGGAGCGCCCGCCACAACGAGCCTGGTGCCGCGCTGGTTCGTTCGACGTACCGCCGCGCGGCCGTCTGGCTCGTCGGACTTGTGCTCGTGGCGGCGACCGTGGCGGCGATCGCCCTCGGCTATCGCCGCCCGCCCGGGTGCCCAGCCGTTCGAGCCCCAGGATCCGGTCGTCTTCATCGGCAGCGCGGCTGGTCATCGCCGGCCTACGGCTTCGTCTTCGCCCTGCTCGTCTTGCGCGTCGGCGAGAACGTTGTCGGCTGGATCTTCGGCATCGTCGCTGTCGTCCTGGCGATCTCGAATGTGACGTGGGCATACGTGACCTATGCCACCGAGACGGTCCCGCCGCAGTCTCCCGGGCGTCGGAGCTGGCGCTCCTGCTCGGGATCTCGCTGGTGCCCTGGTGGACCTCCCTGCTGGTCGTCCTCATCGCTCTCTTCCCGGACGGGCGGCCCTCTCGCGGGCCTGGGACTGGTTCGATCATCGCGGCCTGCCTGCTATCGATCGTCGGCTCGCTCGCCATCATCTTCGGCAGCGGGCCCGCTGCCGGCCTGTGATGGCCATCAGTCCGCTCGCCCTTCCCGGCCAGTCCGGCGAGGTGCTGGCTGCCAGTGGCCGGATCATCCTCGCGTCGTCCTCGTGGCCATGGTCGATGCGCGGCGGTCTGGTCGCTCGGCCTCCGCTACCGGGCCGCCGGACGATATCGGTCGGCTCCAGCTCAAGTGGCTGGTCTACGCGGGCGGCGTCCTCGTCGTGTGCGGCCTCATCTTCTGGATCTGGGCCGGCAGCGCCTATGCACCGGGCTCCGGTGCCAGCACCGCCGTCTGGCTCGTCGCTGTGCTTGCGGCGCCATCGTCGTGCCTCTCGCTGCCTCGGTCGCCATCCTGCGCTACCACCTCTACGACATCGAGACGATCATCGGCCGGACGCTCGTCTATGGCGGCCTGACGGCCATCCTGGCGGGCATGTACACGGCCAGCGATCCGGCTCTTCAACTCGCTCTTCGTGGACGGTCACGGGGGAGCGACTCCGACTCGCGCTGGTCCTGACGACGCTCGTCCTGGCCACCACCTTCACGCCCATCAAGGCCTGGCTGGAGGCCCGCGTGGCCGCCCGCAAGGGCGTCATCGCCGACCCGGCGGCAGCCGAGCCTGCGTCACCCCCGTCGCTCGACGTCGATCAGGCCGAGCTTATCGCCGAGCGGCGGCGGCCATCGTCCTGGCGCGGCTAGCCGACGCCGAGCAGGCGCGCGGGCGACCCGCGGCACCGCCCTCGCCCGGACGCGCGACGTTAGAATGACTGTGGGGTGCCGGTGACACCGTGCGCGTGACGCGCCCGGACGCACCTGACGCATCCCGACCGACGCCACACCGAGCGCATGAGGGACAGCGTGACTGGACTCTGGTACGTGATCGGCTTCGCCTTCGCCGGCTTCACGTTCGTGTTCATCACCATCGGGGCCAGCTGGCTCCTGACGCACCGCAGTCGGGGCGATCGCCACAAGGGGCTGCCCTACGAATTGGGCATCGACACCTTCGGCGACACCTGGGGGCGCTTCGGGCTCAGCTTCTACATCTATGCCTTGCTCTTCGTGGCCTTCGACATCGAGGTCATCTTCATCTTCCTCTGGGCGCTCATCTTCAAGGACGTCCTCGTGGGCGGACTGTTCTCGATGCTCCTCTTCGTGGCCATCCTGCTCATCGGGCTCGGCTACGCCTGGCGTAAGGGCGTCCTGACGTGGAAGTGACGCCAGGCCGGGACCCGACAGAGGGCACGGAGGCGACCCCATCCTCGGGCGAGTCGACCGCGTCAACGGCCACCGAAGGAACCAGCGGCGGCTCGGCCACGACCGCGCTGGCCACAGCACCGGCGGGCACGGTGACGGAGCCGATCGTGGTCGCCAACGCGGTCTGGGCGGCGGCCGACCCGAAGGCCTACCTGGGTGGACGCGTGCCCACGGTGGCGCACCTGGCCGAAATCGAGGTGGGCTACGACCGCAGCGACAACGCGCGCTGGTCGGGCGCCCTGGAGGTCATCCCCACCACGGCGGACTACGTCCTCGACCTCATCCGGGTCAACAGCCTCTGGCCGCTCCTCTCGGGCCTGGCCTGCTGCGCCATGGAGATGATGTCCGCCGCCACCTCGGTCAACGACATGGACCGCTTCGGCATGTTCCCGTTCCGGGCCAGCCCTCGGCAGGCAGACGTGCTCATCGTGGCCGGCACATTGACGACCAAGATGGCCGGCCCGCTCATCCGCCTCTGGGAGCAGATGCCCGAGCCGAAATGGTGCGTCGCGATGGGCGATTGCACCTGCTCAGGGGGGCGCTACAAGCGCTCCTACTCGACCATCCAGGGCATCGACCGGGTGATGCCCGTGGACGTCTATGTGCCGGGTTGCCCACCCCGCCCGGAGGGCCTCATCTACGGCATGCTCAAGCTCCAGCAGCTGATCATGGACCGCCGCGGCCATTGGCGCGATCGCGTCATCGGGCCGACCGTTCCGGACGGCGTCTGAGCCGTCCGAGGGAGTCGTCGCCATCGACACCGCCCTGAAGCGCCGTCTGGAGACCGCCCTTGCCGATCACCTGGCCGGGCCTGTCACGCAGCGCCACGACACGACCGAGATCCGTATCACGGCCGGCGCCGTGACCGACGTCATGCGCAGGCTCCACGACGACGCGGCGTTTCGGTTCCGCCTCCTGGCCGACCTGTGCGGCGTTGACACCGGGACCACGATGCAGGTCGTCTACCACGTCTGGTCGGATGCCACGCCAGACTGGCTGCGCGTCATCGTCGTCGACCTCCCGCGCCACGATCCGCGTCTGCCCTCGGTCACCTTCCTCTGGAAGGGCGCCGAGTGGGCCGAGCGCGAGGCCTACGACATGTTCGGCATCATCTTCGAGGGCAATCGAGACCTGCGGCGCATCTACATGCCGCCCGACTACGTGAGCTTCCCGCTGCGCAAGGACTTCCTCCTGCCAGACGACGCCTCACGCTCCCCGGGCATGGGCATCCGCCACATGGAGCAGGCGGCCGACCCGGTCGGCGGACCGGTTCGCAGGGCACGGACCGACTGAGCCATGACGACCGAGCCAAAGACGCAGATCCGCTCACTGGACGACCCACAGCTGATGGTCGACACGCCGGCGACCATCTATGACGCCATCCCGCCCTACCCACCACAGACCGAACGCGAGGCCGAGTTCTACGCCCTGCGCGAAGGCGAGATGCTGGTCAACCTCGGCCCGCAGCATCCCTCGACACATGGCGTCCTGCGCGTCGTGCTCAAGATCGACGGCGAGCGCGTGGTCGACCTCGACCCCGTCCTCGGCTATCTCCATCGCGGCGTCGAGAAGATCTGCGAGAACAGCGACTGGCACATGGTCGTCAGCCATTGCGACCCGCTCGAATACATCGCCTCGATGTTCAGCGAGCTGGTGCCGGTCATGGCTGCCGAGCAGCTGCTCGACATCCGGGTGCCTCGTCGCGCCGAGTACATCCGCGTCCTGGCCTGCGAGCTGAACCGGATCTCCAGCCACGCGCTCTTCATGGGCTGGCTGGCGCTCGACCTCGGCGGCCTGACGCCCATCCTCTACGGCTTCATCGAGCGCGACGAGATCGTCGAGATGCTGGCCGCGTTGACCGGCCAGAAGCTGCTCTTCAACTACATGCGCATCGGTGGCGTCAACGGTGACCTGAACCACGAGTTCCTGAGCCGCCTCGGCGACTGGATGGCCCACGCAGGGCGGCGAATCGAGGACAGCCAGACGCTCATCAACGAGAACGAGATCTTCGTCAAGCGCACCCGCGGCCTGGGCGTCGTCGATCGTGAGACGGCACTCCGGATGTGCCTTTCGGGCCCGCCGCTGCGCGCCACCGGCATCCCGTACGACGTCCGCCGAGCCCACCCGTACAGCGTCTACCCGGAGCTCGAGTTCGAGATCCCGACGCGTGAGGAAGGCGACTCCTACGCGCGCTACCTGCTCCATCTCGACGAGATCAAGCAGAGCATCCACATCATCGACCAGGTCCTGGAGAAGATGCCCGACGGCCCCATCACCGCCAAGCTGCCACGGCTGCTGCGGCCGCGGCCCGGGCGCGCATTCGCGGCCATCGAGAGTCCGCGCGGCCAATACGCCGTCTACGCCATGAGCGACGGCTCCGACCAGCCCTTCCGCCTGCGCATCCACGACCCGTCGTACTTCAATCTGCAGACCGTCGGGCTGCTGACGCCGGGCCACCTGGTGGCCGACACGATGGCCATCATGGCCAGCCTCGACCCGATCATGGGCGGGGTCGACAAGTGAACGCCCTCTCCCGGCCATGGAGCCGCCTGACGCTGGCCGGCAAGGTCATCCTGCCGCTCCTCTTCCTGCTCGCGGCAGCGACCCTGCTGCTGCTCTTCGGCGTCGCCCTGGGGCCCATCCCGTTCGTTGTGGATCTGGCCTACGACACCGTCGTGGCCAACCTCGGGATCGTCCGATTCGTCGGCTCCGTGACAGCCATCCTGCTGCTGACCGTGCCGACCGCCTTCATCATCATCTACCTCGAGATGAAGGTCATCGCCCTCATGAACATGCGCCTCGGGCCAAATCGCGTAGGCCCGTGGGGCACGCTCCAGTCCACCGTCCACGGCTTCAAGGTGCTGGCCAAGGAGGACTTCACACCGACCGGCGCGGACGTTCCGGTCTTCACCCTGGCGCCGGCCGTCGTCTACCTGGCGAGCGTGATGGCCTTCCTCGTCCTGCCCTTCGCGCCGGGGCTGGTAGGCGCCGACATGAACATCGGCCTGCTCTACTTCTTCGCCGTCGGCAGCCTGGGCGTGGTCGGCCTGATGATGGCCGGCTGGTCGAGCTTCAACAAGTACAGCCTGCTCGGCGGCCTCCGAGCGGCGGCCCAGATCGTGAGCTACGAGATCCCGCTCACGCTCTCCATCGTCGGGGTCGTGCTGCTGACGGGCTCGCTCAGCCTCAACACCATCATCCTCGAGCAGAGCGGCAGCTTCCTGGACTGGTTCATCTTCCGCCAGCCACTCGGCTTCCTGATCTTCTTCATCGCCGCCGCGGCGGAAGGCTCGAGGACGCCCTTCGACCTGACCGAGGCCGACTCCGAGATCGTGGCCGGGTTCGCCACCGAGTACAGCGGCATGCGCTTCGGCTTCTTCTTCTTCGCCGAGTACGTCAACGTCTTCCTCCTTTCGGCCCTCACCGTGGTCCTCTTCCTGGGTGGCTGGAGTGCGCCCCTGGACCTCGGAGGCCTGCTCGCCCAGGTCGGCCTGAGCTTCGACCCCACGCTGGCGCCCGGCCAGCTCGGCATCGGGCTCCTGTTCGGTGTCGCCCTCGTACCGCCCATCGTCATCCTGGCCATCGCGCTGCCGATCTGGGCGTTCCGCAGCGACGTCGCAGTTCTGGAAGGCCCTGGTCATCGGCTTCCTGCTCTTCAACGTCCTGGCCGTCGGCGCCCTGATGCTCTGGGCCACGGCCAGCTTCGAGGCGGTCGAGGGCCTCATCTGGTTCTTCGGCAAGACCTACGTCTTCGTGGTCGTCTTCGTGTGGATGCGCGCCACGCTGCCGCGCGTGCGCGTGGACCAGCTCATGGGCTTCGCCTGGAAATGGCTGCTGCCCGCCGCCCTGGTCAACCTCTTCGTGACCGCTGCGGCCATCGTCGTCGTCCAGCAGATCCAGGGCTGAGATCGTGAACCTCATCCCGGGCATCGGCATCGTCAAGGGCATGGCGCTGACGCTGCGACGCATGGTCCAACCCAAGGTCACGATCCAGTACCCGGAGGTCGTCAACGACATCTCGCCGCGTCATCGCGGCCGCCTGCAGCTGCTCTACGACGAGTACGGCACGCTCAAGTGCGAGACCTGCTTCCAGTGCGCCCAGGCATGCCCCATCGAGTGCATCGACATGGGCGGCGTGGATACCAAGGATCGCTTCCACGTCCACTGGGGCGCGGCCGAGCAATACGCCGAACGGCGCGAGGAGTCGGCCATGCGCCGAGCTGGCCGACCCGTGCCGGATCGATCGTTCGACCCCTTCGCGGCCGTGGACACGGCGGCCATCGACCACATCCTCGCGGAAGAGGACTACGACCCGGCCCGGATGCTGACCATCCTGGAGCGGACGCAGGATGCCTATGGACACCTGCCCGTCGCGGCGCTCAAGCACATCAGCCACGGCACCGGTGCCTGGTACGCGGAGATCTACGGCACGGCCAGCTCCTACGAGCATCTCCACCTCGATCCGCCGAGCGGCCACGTCTTCGCCGTCTGCCGCTGTCCGGCCTGCCAGTTCCGCGGCGGCGGACGCGTCCTGGTCGCGCTCGAGGCCGCGCTCTCGACGACGCTCGGCCAGAGCAGCCCGGAGGGCGCCGTCCGACTCGAGGCCGTCGACTGCCACGGCGCGGGCCGCGATCGAGCCTGGGTGACCCTCGACGGCGAGCGGGTCGCGGATGCCTCGCCCGCGGCGGTGGCGGCCAGCGCGGCCGCCCTGCGTGCCGCCCATGCCCAGGCCGGTCAGGCATGAGCGCACGGATCCTGGCCGGCGACAAGGGCTGGCCGCGCATCCTGCTCGGCCGGACCTACGACCCCGACGCTGGCCTCGCGGCGGCCGAGCGGGCGGGCGCCTGGTCTGCCTGGCGGACGGCGACTGCCGACCTTGGGCCGGAGGCGCTCATCCGCCTGGTCGGGGATGCCGGCCTCCGGGGCCGCGGCGGTGGCGCCTACCCGACCGCGGACAAGTGGCGGGTCTGTCGCGCGCAGCCGTCGGCGACCCGCTACGTGGTCGCCAACGGCTACGAGGCCGACCCAGGATCGGCGACCGACCGGACGCTCATGGAGACCGACCCGCATGCGGTCCTCGAGGGCGTCGCCCTGGCCGCCTTCGCCGTCGGCGCGCAACGCGCCTTCGTCGCCGTCCGGGCCGACGCCACGGTCGCCGTCCGCCGCCTGGCCGCCGCGTTGCGCGAGGCGGACGACGCCGGCATCCTCGGTCACGATGCCCTGGGCACGGGCATCGAGCTCCACATCGAGCTGCGCGAGCTGCAGGGCGCCTTCGTGGTCGGCGAGGAAACGGTCCTCCTGCGGGCCATCGAGGGCAAGCGCGCCATGCCCGACCAGCGCCCGCCGTACCCGGCCGTCAAGGGCCTGTGGGACGAGCCGACCGTCGTCAACAACGTGGCCACGCTGGCCGCGGTGCCCTGGATCGTGACCAACGGCGCGGGCGCCTTCCGCAAGCTCGGGGCGGCCGACGAGCCGGGCACGACCCTCGTCCACGTCACGGGCGCGGTCAAGACGCCCGGCATCCTGGAGATCCCCACCGGCACCTCGCTGAAGGCCATCGTCAAGGCCGCCGGCGGCGCCATCGGCAAGCTCAAAGCGGTCCTCGTCGGGGGCCCGTCCGGCGGCTTCCTGCCGGCCGACGCGATGGACACCGCCTACGGGCGTGCGGCCCTCCATGAGGCCGGCGCCATCGTCGGCTCCGGCAGCGTCCTGGTCGTCGATCGGAGCGCCTGCATCGTCGAGCTGGCCACGTTGCTCGAGCGCTTCATGAGCGATGAGTCGTGCGGCAAGTGCATCCCGTGCCGGATCGGGACGCGCCGCCTGGTCGAGCTCGGTGAGCGCTTCACGGGCGGCCGTCCCCGACCGACGGACGTCCAGCTCCTGTCCGACCTCTCGGCCGACATCCGGGACGGCTCCCTCTGTGGCCACGGCATCACAGCACCGAATCCGTTGACCAGCGGGATGCGATACTTCGCCGCCGAGTTCGAGCAGCACATCACCCGCAGCACGTGCCCGGCCGGCGTCTGTGCGCCGCTGCGCGTCGCCGGAGGCATCGCCTGAGTCATGGCCGACCTGACGATCCAGACTGCCGCAGCTCCAGCCACCATGGCTCCCTCGGCGGCCGACCGCCTCCTGGACGTGCAGGCGCCACAGCGCCCGTTGACGACACCGACCTTCACCATCGAAGTCGACGGCCGCCAGGTCACGGGCCACGAGGGCCAGACCATCCTCGAGGTCTGCCGGGACAACGGCATCGAGATCCCGACCCTCTGCTATGAACCCAAGCTGCCCGGTTTCGGCGCCTGCCGGATGTGCGTCGTCGAGCTCGACGGCGAGGACCAGCCGCCGATCAGCTGCTCCCGGACCTGCGAGCCGGAGATGGTCGTGCGTACGCAGACGCCGCGCATCCGCCAGATCCGCAAGACGAACCTGGAGCTGATCTTCAGCGACCACAACGCCTACTGCCTGCCGCCCTGCCAGAACAAGTGCCCGAGCCACATCGACATCCCCGGCTTCCTGAAGGCCAACGCCGAGGGCGACTTCCGGGAATCGACGCGCATCTTCAAGCGGACCATCCCCTTCCCCAGCGTCCTCGGGCGCGTCTGCCCGGCGCCATGCGAGGAGCACTGCCGGCGCGACGAGGTGGACGAGGCGATCGCCATCCGCGACACCCACCGGTACGCAGGCGACCAGGTCATCAAGGCCCAGGCGCGCGGGACGAAGGCGCCCGTCCCGTTCGAGGTCCAGGCCCCATCGGGCAAGCGGGCCGCGGTCATCGGCTCGGGCCCGGCAGGTGCCTCGGCCGCCTACTACCTGGCTATCGCCGGCCACGAGGTGACCATCTACGAGCGCGACCCTGCGCCCGGGGGCATGCTCCGCTACGGCATCCCGCAGTACCGCCTGCCCAAGGACGAGGTCCTGGCGCCCGAGTACGAGGGCTTGACCGACCTCGGCGTGAAGATGGTCTGTGACGCAGAGCTCGGCCGCGACTTCACCATCGACGACCTCCAGAATCAGGGCTTCGACGCGGTCACCGTGGCCATCGGCTGCTACGACACCAACGCGCTGGGCATCCCCGGCGAGGACGCCGAGGGCGTCATCGACGGCCTCGAATACCTCAGGATCGCGACCCTCGGCCTGCCCTACCCTGGCCACGCCGGCACGAGCGTGGTGGTCATCGGCGGCGGCTTCACCTCGATGGACTGCACCCGGACCTCCATCCGCCAGGGGGCCCGCGCCGTGACGCTCGTCTATCGCCGCGACATGAAGGACATGCCCGCGGCCAACGAGGTCCACGAGGCCATCGAGGAGGGTGCGCGGGCGATCTTCCAGGCAGCCCCGACCCGGGTCGTAACGGATGACAAGGATCGGGTCACGGGCGTCGAATTCCAGCGCATGCGGATGGGCGCCCCCGACGCCTCCGGCCGTCGGCGCCCCGAGCCGCAGCCCGGCACGGAGTTCGTCATCGAGTGCGATCGCGTCCTGCTGGCCATCGGCCAGGGGCCGGAGCTCGGCTGGCTGTCCCGAGGCGCGGCCGGGATCACGGCGACCAAGAACCAGCGGCTGGCGGCCGACGGCGTGACCTTCGCCACTGGCCGCCCAGGCGTCTTCGGCTCCGGCGACGCGCGCATCGGCGCCGCGACCGTGGTCGAGGCCGTCGCCGAGGGCCGTCGAGCCGCCTACGCGGTCGACGCCTACCTCAAGGGCATGGATCTCGAGGCCATCCGGACGCGCCAGACCCTGGCCGAGCCTCAGCCAGAGTTCCTATCCATCGTGCCCTACACGAGCGAGGTCAAGGAACCGCGCATCCGCCTCAAGGCGATGCCGGCCGAGGTCCGCAACCTGAGCTACGTCGAGTACGAGATCCCGTATACGCAACAGGAGGCGATGGAGGAGTCGAAGCGCTGCCTCCAGTGCACCTGTGAGGCGATCGGCTTCTGCGATCTGCGGCGCCAGGGAATCGAGTACGGCACGACGCTCCAGACGCTCGAGCCGGCGCGCACGGGTCTGTCGTTCAGAAGCGTGACCGAGAACCGTTTCACGGGCGCCAACCACGACTACATCCGCGACGACAGCCACGCCTTCATCCTGCGCGAGCCCTCACGCTGCATCGATTGCGGCCGTTGCGCCAACGTCTGCAAGGAGGTCGTCGGCGCGGCCTGCTACGACTTCATGCGCACCGGCTTCGACACGCTGGTCACGACGCCGCTCGACATGAGCCTGAACACGACGCCGTGCGTCTCCTGCGGCCGCTGTGCCGAGACCTGCCCGACCGGCGCCCTGATGCCCAAGCCGCGTGTCCTCGAGAAGTACGACGTGGATGAGAGCCGCTGCATCCTGTGTGGGATCTGCGTCGATGCCTGCCCGTACGACGCGCTGCGCTGCGGCCCCGACTTCGAGCTCGCCCATGAGAGCCGGGCGGAGCCGATGATCGACCTCATGGCCATCGCGGCCATGGATCGTGACACCGAGATGAGTTACGTCCGACGCGAGCGCGACTGGCTCGAGCGGGCCCAGGCCTCGGGGCGACACGTCGATCCCGGGCGCCTGCTGCCGATGCTCCCCTCGGGCGTCGCTTCGAATGGCAACGGCGACGGTCAACGACATGAAGGCAACGGCCATACGGGTGGCGGTCACGCCCATGCCAAGTAGGGCGCCCGTCGCGTGACCCTGCCGTCGACCATCCCCCTGCTCGGCTGGACCTGGAACGACCTCCTCTTCCTGGTCCTGGCCGGCGTCCTTGTCGGCACCGCGCTGATGGTCGTCCTCGGCCGGAACATCATCCGCTCGGGCCTCTGGCTCATCTTCTGCTTCGCGACCCTTGCCGGCCTCTACGTCCTGCTCGGCAACCCGATCGTGGCCGTCGCCCAGGTGCTGGTCTACATGGGGGCTATCGCCGTCCTCATCCTTTTCGCCATCATGCTGACCCAGACGAAGGGCGGTCCAGCCGCGCTCGTCTTCCACCACCAGGCATGGGCGGCGGCCATCGCGGCCATCGTGCTGGGGGGCATCCTGGCCATCGTCGACGGGGTCAGCGGCTGGCCGCTGGTCGGACCGTTCATGCGCACCAGCACGGAGCTGGTGGCCACGCTCGTCTTCAGCGACTACCTGCTGGCCTTCGAGATCGTCGGCGTCCTGCTCCTGGCAGCTGTCATCGGTGGCGTGTTCCTGGCCAAGCGCGAGGACGACGGCCCGGAGCAGCAGGTGTGAGCCAGACACTCGAGGCGTACCTGGCGCTCTCGGCGATCCTCTTTGCCATCGGCACCTTCGGCTTCCTGGCCCGACGCAACGCCATCGCCATGCTCATGTCGATCGAGCTGATGCTCAACGCCGTCAACCTCTCGATCATCGCCTTCGGCGCCTTCATCCCGTCGCTCAACGGCGACGCGGCGGTGATCGCCTTGATGGTCATGGCGGTGGCCGCCGCGGAGGCGACCGTCGGCCTGGCCATCGTCATCGCCATCTACCGCAACCGCCGCACGCCCCTCGTCGACGAGTACACGCAGATGAGCGAGTAGCCCGCCTGGCCATGGAGACGCTCGTCACGCTCCTGCTCGTGCTGCCCATGGCGGGCTTCGCTCTGACGGCGCTCGTCGGGCGACGGCTGGGCACCCGCGCCTGGGTCATCGCGGTGCCCGCCATCGTGATCACCTGGCTGCTGGCCATGGTCGTCGTCTACACGAGCCTGAGTGGCGGCTTCGGCGAGCACGGGCTGCACTTCACGATCTATGAGTGGATCCCCGCCGGCGCCTTTCGCGTGCCCTTCAGCCTGGCGGTCGACAACCTGACCGCTGTCCTGCTCATCGTGGTCACGACCGTGGGCATGCTCGTGCACGTCTACTCCGTCGGCTACATGGCCCACGATGCCGGCCGCTGGCGCTTCTTCGCCTACCTCAACCTCTTCATGTTCAGCATGCTGCTGCTGGTCCTGGCCAGCAACTTCCTGCTCCTCTTCGCGGCCTGGGAGCTGGTCGGCCTGTCGAGCTACCTGCTCATCGGCTTCTGGTACCCGCGCCAGTCAGCGTCGGTCGCCGCCAAGAAGGCCTTCCTCGTCAACCGCGTCGGCGACGTCGGCTTCGCGCTCGGCATCATGGCCATCTGGACGACCGTGGGCACGCTCGAGTTCAGCGAGGTCTTCGAGCTCCTGCCCGAGCAGTTCCACGCCGGCGAGATCGCGCCCTGGATGATGGCCGGCATCGCCCTGCTGCTCTTCTGCGGCGCGGTCGGCAAGAGCGCCCAGTTCCCGCTCCACGTCTGGCTGCCGGACGCCATGGAGGGCCCGACCCCGGTCTCCGCCCTCATCCATGCCGCGACCATGGTCAACGCCGGCGTCTATTTCGTGGCCCGCGCCAACCCCATCTTCAGCCTTTCACCGGAGGCCATGTTCACGGTCGCCGCCATCGGCATCTTCACCGCCATCCTGGCGGCCTCGATCGCCCTGACCCAGAAGGACATCAAGCGCGTGCTGGCCTATTCCACGCCTCAGCCAGCTCGGCTACATGTTCGCCGCGCTCGGCGTGGGGGCCTACATCGCGGCCATCTTCCATCTCATGACCCACGGCTTCTTCAAGGGCCTCCTCTTCCTCGGCTCGGGCTCGGTCATCCACGCCGTCCACGAGGAGCAGGACATGGACCGGATGGGCGATCTGTGGCGGAGGATCCCGGTCACCCACGCGACGATGCTCATCGGCGCCCTGGCCATCGCCGGCATCCCGCCGCTGGCCGGATTCTTCAGCAAGGACGAGGTCCTGGGCGGCATCTTCGAGCAGGGCTTCTATGTCATCTGGCTGATCGGCGCCTTCGTCGCCTTCCTGACCGCCTTCTACATGTTCCGGCTGATGGGCAAGACGTTCTATGGCCCGAGTCACGTCGACCCGGCTGTCGAGCCCAGGATCCACGAGTCGTCGCGCTGGATGACCATCCCGCTCGTCCTGCTGGCGATCCCCTCGATCTTCCTGGGCATGGTCCTCGGGCTGCCCTTCGGCGCCGGGCTCATCGACACCTGGCTGGAGCCGATCTTCGAGGGGGCGCAGGAGAACCTGGGCATGGCACCGCCCGAGGCCTTCCAGTTCCTGGGCATCGACGGCGTGCTCATCCTGGCCAGCGTGGCTGTGGCCACCGCCGGCATCGCCGTCGCCATCCGCCTGTTCGGGTTCCACTGGCCGCTGCGCGGCACCGACACCGCCCCGCGACCGGAGCGCGTCGCGGCACTCACGGCCCGGGCGCCCGCCCTCTACCGCGCCTCGTTCAACAAGTGGGGCTTCGACGACCTCAACCACATCCTCTTCGTGGTCATCGGCGGGCGCATCGCCAACGGCATCTGGTGGTTCGACCGGGCCATCGTGGACGGCACGGTCAACGGTGTCGGTGACGTCGTCCAGGGCGCCGGCCGCGACCTGCGCAAGATCCAGACGGGGCGCGTCCAGAACTACGCCCTCGGCATCGCCTTCGCGCTCATCGTCGTGGCCGTCTACTTCGTGGTCGCGGTCGCCGGCTGATGAGCGGCGTCCCGATCCTGACGCTCATCCTGCTGGCGCCGCTGCTGGGCGCCCTGCTCATCGCCTTCCTGCCGCGCCACCGGCACGACCTCATCCGCTACGTGGCGCTCGCCGTTGCGCTGCTGGCCTTCGTCCTCTCGCTGGCGCTGCTCGCCTCCTTCGACCCGGCGGCGACCGGCGTCGGTGGCTTCACGTTCGTCGAGAGCGTGCCCTGGATCCCCGCCTTCGGCATCGAGTACACGGTCGGCATCGATGGCATCAGCCTCGTGCTCGTGGTGCTGACCACGCTGCTGACCTGGATCAGCATCCTGGCCAGCTTCCGGCCGATCAACGAGCGGGTCAAGGAGTACATGATCGCCTTCCTCATCCTCGAGGTCGGCATGCTCGGCGTCTTCATGGCCCTCGACCTCTTCCTCTTCTACGTCTTCTGGGAGATCGTGCTCGTGCCGATGTACCTGATCATCGGCATCTGGGGCGGGCCCAACCGCATCTACGCGACCCTCAAGTTCGTGCTCTATACGCTCATCGGCTCGCTGCTCATGCTGGTCGCCATCCTGGCCACGGCCTACGCCTACCAGGTGGCGACGGGCAGCTGGGAGGGGGCCTTCGACTACCTGAGCGCTGCGTGGCTTCGGCTTCGACACGACCCTCCAGGTGGCGGCCTTCCTGGCCTTCTTCCTGGCCTTTGCCATCAAGGTTCCCATGTGGCCGTTCCATACCTGGCTGCCCGACGCGCACGTCGAGGCGCCCACGGCCGGCTCGGTCATCCTGGCCGGCGTCCTCCTCAAGCTCGGCGGCTACGGCTTCATCCGCTTCGCCCTGCCGCTCTTCCCGGACGCCGCCCAGACGTTCGCGCCGTTCATCGTCGTGCTTTCACTCATCGCCATCGTCTACGGCGCCATCGTCTCGATCGTCCAGCCCGACCTCAAGAAGCTGATCGCCTATAGCTCCGTCAGCCACATGGGCTTCGTGACCCTGGGCATCTTCGTCTTCCAGCAGCAGGCCATGGACGGGGCCATCCTGCAGATGGTCAACCACGGCCTCATCACCGGTGCCCTCTTCCTGTGCGTCGGCGTGATCTACGAGCGGACGCACGATCGGATCATCGCGCGCATGGGTGGCCTGGCGGCCAAGACGCCGGCCTACGCTGCCATCTTCGGCTTCTTCATGCTTGCCAGCGTCGGCCTGCCTGGGCTGGCCGGCTTCGTCGGCGAGTTCCTGGTCTTCGTGGGCACCTTCGCGGTCAGCCCGCTGGCGGCCGCCATCGCCGCCCTGGTGATGGTCCTGGGTGCGGTCTACCTGCTCTGGATGTTCCAGCGCGTGGCCTTCGGGCCGATGTCCGACTTCCTCCGGAACCTCGGCCACCACCTCTCGGACCTGTCTCCCATCGAGGTCATGACGCTGGCGCCGCTGGCCGCCCTGACCCTCATCTTCGGCCTCTTCCCGGGCCTCCTGCTCGACCTCATCCAGGGTCCCGTCGACAGCATCATCGCCGGCCTCGCTGGCGGCGACGCGGTCGCCCTGCTGCCCTGGCGCTGACGGCCATGGAGATGACCGGCCTGCTGGCCCTGGCACCGCTCATCACGGTCATCGCGACGGCGATCCTGGTCGTCATCGTGGACATGATCCGACCGGGCGACGATCGCCTGGCAGGCGCGGCCGGCGTGGTCGGTCTGCTGGCGGCGCTCATCTTGGTCGTTGGCGTCGGCTCGGACACCAACCCCGTCCTCGGCGGGACCTACATCCGAGATCCGCTGACCGCGCTCCTGGACGCCACCTTCATCGGTGTCGCGCTGCTGACCATCCTCATCGCGCCGGCCTACCTGCGACCGCGGGGCCTGCCGCTGGGCGAGTACACGGCAACGCTGCTCTTCGCCATCTCGGGCGCCATGGTCATCGCCGGCGCGAAGGACCTGCTCATCCTCTTCCTCGGCCTGGAGCTGCTGGTGCTGCCCGGCTACATGCTGGCCGGCTATGCCAAGCGCGACGGGTACTCCACCGAGGGCGCCATCAAGTACTTCCTGCTGGGCTCCTTCAGCTCGGCCATCTTCCTCTTTGGGCTGGCCTTCACCTGGGGCTTCACGGGCACGACCAGCATCGCCGACGTGGCCGCGACCGTGGGCGCGCTGTCGGGCATCTCTGCCGGCCTTGCCATGGGCCTCGCGCTGCTGACCGTCGGTGTCGCCTTCAAGATCGCGGCGGTGCCCTTCCATTACTGGACGCCCGATGCCTACCAGGGCTCGCCGACGCCGGTCACCGGCTACCTCAGCGTGGGCCCCAAGGTGGCCGCCTTCGCCCTCATCCTGCGCCTCTTCGTGGAGGCGCTCGGACCGCTCCAGGGCGACATCGTGAACGTGGTCATCATCCTCTCGACGCTGACCATGACCCTGGGCAACCTGGTGGCCATCACCCAGGACAACATCAAGCGGATGCTGGCCTACAGCTCGATCGCCCACACCGGCTACATGATGGTCGGGCTGGCGGCCTACGGTGCCGCACCGGCGGGGTCGCCGGCCGCCGAGCAGGGCCTCCAGGGCCTCCTCTTCTACACGGTCGCCTACGCCTTCATGAATATCGGTGCCTTCGCCGTCGTCACCGCCCTCCAGGGCAGGCCGGGCGTGACCAGCCAGATCTCGTCCTTCGCCGGCCTCGGGCGGCGGGCGCCCATGGCCGGCGCGGTCATGACGCTCTTCCTGCTCTCGCTGACGGGCATCCCGCCGACGGCCGGCTTCTTCGCCAAGGCTCTGGTCATCCTGGCGGCGGTCGAGGCCGGCGGTTGGGCGAGCGTGCTGGCGGTCATCGCGGTGCTCAACGCTGCCGTCGCGGCCTTCTACTACCTGCGCGTCGTCGTCTACATGTACATGCGCGAGGCGCCCGAGGACGCCAAGCCGCTGACCGACTCGTGGCCCATGCGCCTCGGCCTCGTGGTGGCCGCCGTGGGCACCCTCGTCCTCGGCATCCTGCCGGGCATCCTCCTGCCAAGCGCCCAGGCCGCTGCCCAGGTCCTGCTGCTCGTGCCCTAGGACCGGCGACCGCTCAGCGCCGTGGCCCGACCTTCGTCAGGGCTCGATACGGCGTCTGCCGTCGTTCGCGAGTTCGCGATGAAGCCCGGCCAGGAAGCGAGCCGTCTCGATCGGTGAATCCAGGACCGCATCCGCCGCCTCGGCGACCTGCGGCGGGACGTCCCCGAACGCGTGGACGCCGAGCGCGAGGCCGTCGAGCGTGCCGGCCGCGCGGGCCTCGCGCAGGACCATGAACGCCAGCGCATCGCTCACGTCATCGCCGATCAGGATGGCCGTCGCCGGGCGCCGCTCGCGCAGCAGCCAGGCGAAGGCGTCGCGCTTCTCGGTCGCACCTGGCGGCCGCAGCTCGAGGTAGCGCTTGCCCGGGAACCGCTCGAACCGTCGGTCCGGGTCGAGGCGATCGACGACCGCCAGCACGCGCTGCGCGGCCGCGGCGATGTCCGGCGCCGAGCGGTACCAGAAGGTGACAGCCGGGAACTTCGGCTCGACGACGAGCCACGCTTCGCCGATCTCGGTCGGCATGGCCTCGGCCAGCGCCCGGCTCGCCGCGAGGTGGCCATCGTGGCTCGGATCGGCGACCACCCGAAGCGACTCCGCCCGGGCCCCGCGGGGCAGATGGCCGTGCTCGAGGCCGTGGTTGCCGAGATAGGTCGCACCGCCTACGCGTACGCGTCCCGCGAGGTCGACGGCCGTGCGCCCCGAGAGCAGCGCGACCTCGACGCCGGGGGTGCCAGCCAGCCGCCGCAGCGCACGCTGCGCGAGCGGCTCGGGGCGGGCGGCCCATGGATCGAGCCCGATGCGCGAGATGGTGCCGTCGAAGTCGCTCACGACGAGGCACGGCCGGCCTGCCAGCGCCCGCCGATCGAGGTGCGCCAGGGCGGCGCGAGCGCCGACCGTAGCCGACCTGGCACCGCCCGTGTCCGGGTCTCCGCCGAGGCGGGGCAGGGCCGGCATCGCGGTCAGGGCATCTTCGCGTCGGGCAGCACCTTCTGCAGCGCGGCCAGGAACTGGTCCGGCCCGGGACCGCCATAGATGTACTCGCGGACGATGCCGTCCTTGTCGATGAAGAAGTGCACCGGTAACGCGTAGGCGTTCCAGGCCAGCTGAGCCTGCCCGTCGAGATCGAGCCCTACGGGCATCGTGATGCCCGTGCTGTCGACGAGGGCCTGGACCACATCGGGCGGCTCCTTGACGTCCACGACCAGGAGCGTGACCCCCGGGTTGGCCAGCGCGAAGCGCTCCATGGTGCCCAGCTCGTCCCGGCAGGTCGGGCACCAGCTGGCCGTGAAGTTGACCCAGACCGGCGAGCCTTTGAGCGCCGCCAGGTCGACCTCGCTCTCGCCCAGGCCGCCGACCTTGAGCGCCGGGGCGAGGTCGCCGAGGCCGACGCCGGTGCTCGGGCTCGGACTCGCCTCAGGCGACGGCTCGCTGCTGGGGCTGGGTGTCGGGGGGTCGGTCGGCGCGACCGTCGGGCGAGCAGGGGTCACGGCGACGGGCTCGAGCAACGTCAGACCGGCACCGATGGCGGCGGCCCCGACGAGCAGGCCGACGGCGGCGCCGACGAGGAGGGCGGTACGCATCGCGCGGCAGTGTACCCGGAGCCGGCCATCGGGCCCGTGATGGCCGCGCACGCGCCATGGTCAGCAGACCCTCCCAGACCGCACTGGACCGCCCGCCGCGAGCCCCCCGGGCACCGCTCCAGGGCCATCGGGAGCCAACCTTGCTAGCATCCACCGTCGATGGACCGCCTGCGCAGCTTCCTGGACCGCCTTGTGCCCGCCCTCATCGCGGCGGGCGGCGTGGCCCTGCTCGCTGCGGGCTTGATGACGGTCCTCGACCCCGCCGCCGCCCAGGCCGAGATCGAGGCCAGCCCGTCCGTCGTCGCCACGCCGACCCCGTCCCCGAGCCCGCGCCCGTCGGGGTCGCCTACGCCCTCGCCCGAAGTCTCGCCCTCGCCGAGCGGCAGCCCGCTGCCAGCGGTCGCCTCGCGAGTCGTCGTGCCCGCCTTGAAGATCGACCTGCCGGTCGTCGCGCAGAGCTTCGGCCCGGGCAAGGGGGCCTACCCGCTGTGCGACGTTGCCCAATACCTGGAGATCTTCGGACAGCCGTCTGAGATCGGCACCACCTACCTCTACGGTCACGCTCGCGAGGGCATGTTCCTGCCGCTCCTGAGGGCCTCTGAGCGCAACAACGGCAGGGCCATGATCGGCGACCTGGTCCAGGTCTATACGACCGACGGGACCACCTATCTCTACGAGATCTTCAAGGTCAAGCGCCACTCACGGGACTTCTCGTTGGCCGACGACGTGCCGCTCGGCGAGCAGCGGCTCATCCTCCAGACGAGCGAGGGGCCCAAGGGCACCGTCCCCAAGCTCCAGGTCGCCGCCCGCCTGGTGAGCGTCGGCACTGCGCCGCTCGACGAGGCGAACCCGAAGGCCAAGCCCAAGGACTGCCGCTGACGCGCCTCACAGCCAGCCGATGCGGCGGAACCAGATCACGGCCGTGCCGGCGGCGGCCAGCATCAGTCCCGTGATGAGCCAGAAGCCGGAGCCTTCCTCGATCGCCGTGGCCGCCTCGCTCATCCCGAAGATGCCGGCCACGGCTGCGATGCCGGCCAGGATGACCGTCGCCGCGGTGAGGCGCTTCATGATGTCCGAGAGGTTGTTGTTGACCGTCGAGAGATAGGCATCGAGGGTCGTGCTCACCAGCTCGCGGTAGCTGTCCAGCTCGTCGGTCAGCCTGATGAGGTGGTCGTAGACGTCTCGGAAGTAGATGATCCGGTCGGGTGCGATGAGCGGCTCGTCGCGGTTCGTGAGCTGGTTGAAGATCTCGCGCTGCGGACTGACCGCATGGCGGATGAAGAGCAGGTCGCGCCGGACCTGGAAGAGGCGCTCGACGACCCACTTGCTGGGCTTGCTGATGACGTCCGCCTGGAGGTCGTCGATCTCGTCACCGAGCTTGTCGAAGACCGGGAAGTAACGGTCGACCAGGCCGTCGACGATGGCCCACAGCAGATAGTCGGGCCCTTCGTCGAGGAAGTCCCCCGGGCCTCGGCGCAGGGTATGCAGGTCCCGCGGATCGAAGGTCCGACTGTGCGCGGTCAGCGAGGAAACGCTTGCCGAGCACGATGTCGACCTCGTCCTCCTCGACCCCGCCCTCGTAGGCGAGCGCGAACATGACGATGTGGAGCGTCTCGTCGGTGCGCTCGATCTTGGCCCGCTGGTTGCGCTCCAGGATGTCCTCCGCCACCAGCGGATGGATGCCCAGGCAGCCCGCCAATTCGTCGATCAGGGCCTCGTCGGCATCGACGATGTCGACCCAGGCCCGCGACTGCTCGTCGGCGAAGGCGGCGCGCAGCTCGGCCAGGTCCTCGGTCTCGCGCATGCCCGCCGAGGTCCAGATCACCGCGCGCAGCTGCGCGGGCGGGCTGCTGGTCTCGGCGCCCACAGGGTCAGAGGGCGAGGGCGGGTTCGTCGTCGCCGGCTGCGGCGCGGTCATCGGGGCCGATGGTAGTCGACGCCGCGCCCACCGGCACGACCTTCAGCCGCATCGCCAGGGCCGGCAGGATGGCGATGAGCATGACCGCGGCCGCCACGGCCATCAGGCCAGCCAGGATCTGCGAGGCCTCCGCGGCGGCCCACGTCTCGAGCACGTCCACGACGAAGGGATCCTGGAGCGGTCGGCCCTGGAGGTCGGGCGGCAGCACGGCGTCGCGGGCGACCTGGTCGGTCAGGACCACAGAGAGCGCCTCGATCCGGTTCGAGCCGAAGCCGGTCAGGATGGCCAGACCGACGCCCATCCCCAGCATCCGTGCCACGGTCACGACCGCCGCGGCCGTGCCAAAGGCAGCGCGCCCCAGGGCCTCCAGGGCGGCCGTGGAGCGCGGCGTGACCGAGAGGCCGAAGCCCAGCCCGAAGAGGGCCAGGCCGCCCGCGTAGCTCGTCAGGGGCGTCTGTGGCGTGGCCGTCGCCAGGATCGCCAGCCCGGCCGCTCCGAGCAGCAGGCCAGCCACGCTGACGGGGACGATGCCGAGACGTCGAACGATGAAGCCGGAGACCAGGGCGCCGACCGCCATCATCGCCGCCAGGGCCCCGAGCGCGACCTGCTGGTCCTGGGGTCCGCCATACCGGACGCGGTCCACGAAGACAGCGGCGCCGACGATGGCGGTGGCCAACGCATAGCCCGTCAGCAGGCTGACCAGCACGGCCGAGCCGAAGACCCGGTCGCGGAAGGCGTGCAGGTCGAGGAAGGGGTCCGGCGAGCGCCGGAAGCGAGCGATGGCGGCGACGCTCGCGACCGCCGCCACGGCAGCCGCGATGGCCACCCCGTTGCCAGCCGGGCCCGCGTCGGTGCCCAGCCAGGTCAGGGCCAGCAGGCCGGCCGCCAGCGCGGTGGTGAAGAGCGCCGCCCCGAGGACGTCGAGGCGGCCGCGAGCCTGGACCGCCCGCCATGTGGGCGCCGCCGCCCAAACGATGACGGCGACGACGATGGCCAGCGGCGCGCCGAGGTAGAAGACCCAGCGCCAGGCCGGCGCCAGGAAGGCGGCGGCCGCCGAGCTTGCCTGCCCGGCCACGGTGAAGGCCGGGCCGAGCTCGAAGCCGGTCAGGATGAAGGCGCCGACGAACGGCCCCAGCGCCATGCCCAGGAAGGTCGCCGCCCCGACCAGCCCGAGCGCGCGTGAGCGCGCGTGGCCCTCGTACAGGTAGCCGGCGCCGGCGGTCGCCAGGGGCACCACCGTGCCGCCACCGAAGCCCTGCAGGACGCGGGCCGCGATGAGCCAGTCGAGGCTCTGGGCGGCCCCCGCCAGGAGCGACCCGGCGGCGAAGATGAGCAGGCCACCGATGAGCAGCCTGGGCAGGCCGTACCGGTCTGCGGCCCGTCCCGCCAGGGGCATGGCTGCGATGTAGGCCAGCAGGTAGCCGTTGACGATCCAGCTCGCCCGACGCAGCTCCGTCCAGCCGGCGATGTCGTTGACGATGGCTGGCAATGCGACGGCCGTGATCATCAGCTCGGCGCCGACGAGCATGGCTGCGATCGAGAAGGCGGCCAACAGCACCGCGCGCGTCGAGGCCATGCCGCGGAGTGTATGTCCGGTCCGCTGGCGTGCGCGGTCGAACGGGAAGCTCGACCTGCCCTGTACGGCTTGACATGGCCCGCACGCGGCACCGTAGTATCAACCGCGCTTTATATAAATCCGCGCTAGTAGGTCCACCGATCCAGCCCGTGCCGACCCCTGCCCGCATCCGCAACACGCTCGCCACGATCACGGCCCCACCCGAGGAGTTGCGCGAGCTGCGCGCCTATCACAAGGCGCTCGCCGACGTGACCCGCCTTCGCATCCTGGAGCGCCTGGCCGAGTCGCCGGCCACCGTCACCGAGCTCATCGCGCATGTCGACCTGTCGCAGCCGCTCGTCAGCTGGCACCTACGCACGCTCAAGACCATCGGGCTCGTCGAGACCAGGCGCCAGGGCCGCGAGGTCATCTGCTCGCTCCGGCCCGACGAGATCGATCGCTTCACGAGCCGGCAGCGCCGCATGTTCGGCCTGGCCGGCTAGGCGGCCGCGATGAGCGACGGCTCCCTTCTCTCCAACGACAAGCGCAACCGCTTCCGGGCCATCGTCCAGCCCTACGCGGCCGGTCTCGCGAGGCTCGGCCTGACGGCCAACATGCTGACCCTCATCGGCTTCGGTATCGCCATCCTGGCCGCCGTGCTGGCCGGGCTCGAGATCTGGTTCTGGGCCGGCATCGTGAGCGTCGTGGCCGGTTCCTTCGACATGCTCGACGGCGCCGTCGCCCGCGCGACCGGCACGACCTCGAAGTTCGGGGCCTTCATGGACTCGACCTTCGATCGCTGGGGCGAGGGTGTCATCTACGTCGGCATCGTGGCCGGCGCAGCCGCAGCCGCGAGCGAACTGACTGCCGTCCTGGCCGCCCTGGCCGCCGTCTGCGCCTTCATGGTCAGCTACACGCGGGCCAAGGCGGAGGGGCTCGGCTTCAGCGGCGAGGTCGGCATCGCGCCCCGCCCGGAGCGCATCGTCATCCTCGGCGTCGGCCTCGTAGCCGCCGGCCTGACCGGCGGGCCGCAGTCGTCGCTCTGGCTCCAGCTGGCCCTCGGGGCCATCGTCGTCCTGACCACCATCACCGTCATCCAGCGCATCCTCCATGTCCGCCGCCAGGCGGACCAGATCACGTCCACCAAGCCGCAAGACGATCCGCGAGCAGCAGAGAGGAACAGGGAGTCCACGTGAGCAAGAACGGCAGGAACGGCGCCGAGGGCGCCACCACCACCGGCACCATCCCCTTGGCGGGCGCCGGCCGGCGCGGCGACGGCAAGATCCGCGTCGCCATCGTCGGCGTCGGCAACTGCGCCTCGAGCCTCGTCCAGGGTCGCTACTACTACGAGAACGCCAAGAAGGACGACTTCGTGCCCGGGTTGATGCACGTCGACCTGGGTGGCTACCACGTCCGGGACATCGAGTTCGTGGCCGCCTTCGACATCGACAAGAACAAGGTCGGCAAGGACCTCTCCGAGGCCATCTACCAGAAACCCAACAACACCTACGTCTTCCAGCAGGTGCCCCACCTGGGCGTGCCCGTCGAGCGCGGCATGACCCACGACGGCCTCGGCAAGTACCTCAGCCAGATCATCGAGAAGGCGCCCGGCCCGACGGTCGACATCGTGGGCATCCTCAAGGAGCGCGAGGTCGACGTGATGGTCTCCTACCTGCCCGTGGGCAGCGAGGAGGCGACCAAGTGGTACGTCGAGCAGGCCCTCCGGGCAGGCGTCGGCTTCATCAATGCCATCCCCGTCTTCATCGGCCGTGAGCCCTACTGGCAGCGCCGCTTCGCTGAGGCCGGCCTTCCCGTCATCGGCGACGACATCAAGAGCCAGGTCGGGGCGACCATCAGCCACCGCGTGCTGACCCGACTGTTCATGGATCGCGGCGTCCGCCTCGACCGCACCTACCAGCTCAACTTCGGCGGCAATACCGACTTCCTGAACATGCTCGAGCGCGAGCGCCTCGAGTCCAAGAAGATCAGCAAGACCAACGCCGTGACCTCCATGCTCGATTACGAGATGGATCCCGACGACGTCCACGTCGGCCCCAGCGACCACGTGCCCTGGCTGCTCGATCGCAAGTGGTGCTACATCCGGATGGAGGGCACGACCTTCGGCGACGTGCCGCTCAACGCCGAGCTCAAGCTCGAGGTCTGGGACAGTCCCAACAGCGCGGGCGTCATCACCGACGCCATCCGCTGCCTGAAGCTGGGCATCGACCGGGGCCTCAAGGGCACCCTCGTTGCACCCTCCAGCTACTTCATGAAGAGCCCGCCCATCCAGATCCACGACGACATCGCCTTCAACCGGGTCGAGGCCTTCATCCGGGGCGAGGACGACGAGACGCTGGTGGGTACGGAGACACTGCCCGCCAAGCGCGTCCGCAGATTGGCGCCTTCGCGCGCCAAGGTCGCGGCCGCGGCCAAGTAGCGCCGACGGCCCGGTCTCGATGACCGAACGGTCGGGCGGCAGCACCGCCCGGATCGACCCGGGCCCGAGGACGCCATCGGCACCCGGGGGCGTGGCGCACGCCCCACATCGCCGTTCGTCTCGCGGGTCGATGCCTCGACGAGCCCTCCTGAGGCTCAGTGAGCGGGCGGTCGTCTTCGGTTACCGCTTCGCGTCCTGGCTCCTGGGCGTCGTCCCACTCGGCATCAGCCTGCCCATCGCCGGAGGAGCCATGCGCCTCGCCTATGCGCTCTGGCCGGCCAAGCGGCGGGTCATCCTGGCCAACGCCTCGCACATCCTCGGTCGACCGACCGACGACCCGGCCGTGCGACGCCTGGCGGGGCGTGTCTACCAGACCTACGGCCGCTATATCGTCGAGCTCATGCGCCTGCCCGCACTGCCCGATGGAGCGCCGGCAGCGATGATGGATTCCCGCGGCGAGCGCGGCGTGGATGCCTTCGCCGAACTCTGGGGTCGGTTGCGCGCGGAGGGCCGCGGCATCGTCGCCCTGAGCGTCCACATCGGCAGCATCGAGGCCCTCATCGCGGCCTGCGCCGCCCGCGGCTTCCCGACCTACGGGCTGGCCGACGATTCCTCATACCCGGAGCTCTATGCCCTGCTCCAGGCACAGCG
Organism: uncultured Chloroflexia bacterium; assembly: GCA_963837215.1. Lineage (GTDB taxonomy): Bacteria > Chloroflexota > Limnocylindria > Limnocylindrales > CSP1-4 > CSP1-4. The sequence continues at coordinate 118,142 of CAWIML010000007.1, read as the reverse complement.
TCGCCGGTGGGGCGTGGAAGTCTTCGCCTGGAAGAACCTCCGACGCGTCTACAGCGTGCTGCGGGAACCGGCCCTGCTCGGTCTCCTGGTGGACTGGGGCTACCGGTCGGACGGTGTGCCGGTGCGCCTCTTCGGCGACTGGACGACGCTGCCCGCCGGACCAGCCGTGCTGGCGGCGAGGACGAATGCGGTCATCGTGCCCATCGTCTGCCGCCGCCAGGCGGGCGGGCGATTCACCGCTGAGTGGCTCGACCCCATCGAGGTCGGTGGGGCAGGCTCGGCCGAGATCGCCCGGGCTACGCAGGCGGTGGCCGACGCGATCGAGGCCATGGTCCGGCCGGCGCCCGAGCAGTGGTATACGTTCAAGCCGATCTGGCCGGCGACGCCGGAGGAGGCCGCGTCGTTGGCAGCCCGCGCCGGCGCGCCCGCGTGACGCCGAGCCAGCGTGCCAGGCTCAGTGTGCTGCGGGCAGCGACGTGGCTGGCCTGCCGCTTGCCGGATCGACCGCTCCATCGGACCTTCCACGCTCTCGGCGCCGCCTCGTACCTCGCCCAGCCGGATCGACGCGATCTCGTCCGCCGGAACCTGACGCGCATCTGCACCTGGCTCGTGGCCGAGGGCCGAGCCACGCCGCGCGTGGCACGGGCAGTTCGGGATCCGAAGGCCATGGATCGCCTCGTCCGCGACGCCTTCGGGCATCACGCCCGCTACTACCTCGAGCTGCTGCGCCGCCAGACACTCACGCCCGAGTACCTCGAGGCGCGAATCGACTTTGGCGAGTGGGGCCCGATCGACGCCGCCTTCGACCGCCTGGCGGCGGGTCAGGGCCTGATGTACATCGGCCTCCATTACGGCTCCATGGAGGTCCCGGCGCAATACGCCATGAACCGGTCCGGAAAGACGATGCTGACGCCGATGGAGACCGTCGCCGACCCCGCCGTGCAGGCCTGGGTCGTAGAGCAGCGCGAGCCGATCGGGCTCGAGATCATCGATCCCACCAACGGCAGTCGCCGGCTGCTTGCCTGGGCCCGCGGCGGCGGCCTGGTGGGCATCGTCGGCGACCGGCCGATCGTCGGAGCCGCGCGGCCGACAGAGCTCTTCGGCAGCCAGGCGAGGCTGCCCGTGGGGCCGGCCCTGGTGGCCATCGAGACGGGCATCGCCTGCCAGATGGCCGTCGCCCGGCGGACCGGTTACGGCACGTACGAGATCGCGCTCCTCGATCTGGTCGTGCCCGAGGCTGGTCAGGCCATGCGAGCGCGTGTGGCCGCCTTCCTGGCCACGGAGGCCCGGGCCATCGAGGCCATCGTGGAGCCGGCGCCCGAACAATGGTGGACGATCATGTTCCCGATCTGGGACGACATCCGATGAGCGATCCATCGCCAGCTCTGCCAGCCTCCGCCGCGCCGGGTGAGGTCCGCCTCGGCCGAGCTGACCTGCACATCCACAGCGCCGCCTCCGATGGGGTGGCCGGCATCGACACGATCCTTCGGCACGTGCAGGAGGAGACCGACCTGGACGTCATCGCCATCGCCGATCACGAGCGCGTGGACGCCGCCCTGGCGGCACGGGACATGGCGGCCAGCCGCGGGTACCGCTTCGAAGTCGTGGTCGGCGAGGAGGTCACGACCCGCGGTGGCCACCTCCTGGGGCTCTTCCTGAGCCGGCCCGTCCCGCCGCTCCGGTCGCTGCGTTGGAGCGTGGCCGCCATCCACGAACAGGGTGGCCTGGCCATCCCGGCCCATCCCTTGGTGCCCATCCCGATGAGCGCGTCGGCACGGAGCCTGCGCGCACTCCTCGAGGACGCCGACGAAGCCGTGCGCCCCGACGGCCTCGAGGTCTTCAACCCGACGACGGCCGGTCGTCGCTGGCACCCTCGCGTCGTGGCCTTCGCCGCCACCCACGATCTGGCCGCCCTCGGCAACAGCGACGCCCACCTGCCTGCGCACATCGGCCAGGCGTCGACCCGTTTCGAGGGACGCACCGCCGAGGACCTGAGGCGGGCGATCGAGGCGCGCGCCACGAGCTGGGAAGGCGAGTTCTACCCTTCGATGGCGCAGGTCGGGATGCTCGGCCGGCAGGCGCGCAAGTACATCCGCGACGTGCACGACGAGGTCCGCGGCAAGCTGCTTCGCGACGGGACCGGGCGGGACCTCGGCTATCCGGGCGGCCGGCGACGACCGGCCCGCTACGAGAGGGACGTGCCGTCGTGAAGATCGGCCTCGTGACGCCCTACGTCTACCCCCTGCCGGGCGGTGTCAACGAACACGTGCGCTACCTCTACGACGGCCTGCGCGAGCGCGGCCACGAGGTGCGCATCATCAGCAGCACGCACGGCCTGCAACGCGCCAGCGAGGGCGACGTCATCCGCCTCGGGCGCGGCTTCAGCGTGCCGACCAACGGCTCGATGGGCACCGTCACGGTCTCGCCTCGCTACCTCTCGCAGATCGCCGCCCTGCTCGAACGTGAGCGGTTCGACCTGCTCCACTTCCACGAACCGTTCGTGCCGCTGCTCTCGCCCTTCATGTTGCGCGAATCCCGCAGCGTGAACGTGGCCACCTTCCACGCGTACGCCGGCTGGAGCCCGGCGTACGAGCTGGGCAGCAACTTCATGGGCCGCCTGGCCGCACGGCTCCATGGCCGCATCGCCGTCAGCGCCGCCGCCCGCCATTTCATCGACCGCTATTTCCCGGGCGACTACAAGGTCATCCCCAATGGCGTCGACCTCACCCGCTACCAGGACGTCAAGCCGATCGAGCAGTGGCGCGACGGGACGGCCAATCTCCTCTTCGTGGGCCGCTTCGAGCAGCGCAAGGGCCTCCTCGTCCTGCTCCAGGCCTTTCGCACCCTGCGCCGCTCGGGACGTGACTGTCGCCTGCTGGTCGTGGGGCGCGGGCCACAGGAGCGTGAGGTGCGCCGTTACGTCGCGACCCGCGGGCTGCAGGGCGTCCACCTGCTCGGCCGCGTGAGCGACGCCGAGAAAGCGCAGCTCTTCGCGACTGCGGACGTCTACGTCTCGCCCGCTACAGGGCAGGAGTCGTTCGGCATCGTGCTGCTCGAGGCGATGGCCGCCGGAACGCCCATCGTGTGCAGCGACATCCACGGCTACAAGGGCGTCGTCCGTCGCGGCCAGCAGGCCCTGCTCGTCCCCCCGCGAGACCATGCCGAGCTGGCCGATGCCATCGCCAGCTTGCTGGACGACCCCGCGCTCCGTGCCCGGATGGGCCAAGCGGGCCGAGAGCGAGCGACGCAGTTCTCCTGGCCGAATATCACGGCCAAAGTGGACGACTACTACGGCTTCGTCATCCGCCGCCTGGCCGCGCAGGGCGCCCTGCCGGCCGACTTCCGGGCCGAGGTCCCCTCAGCGTCGAGACCGGCGCGGGCGATCGATCAGGGCCTGATCCAGAGCGTCGGGGACCAGGCGCCGTAGTTGCCCGCCTTGTCCTTGGCCCGGATGCGGAACTGGTAGACCTGTCCCTTGAGCAGGTAGCGGACCATCGAGGTCGACGTGGTCGACGACTTCGTGAAGCGCCAGTCGTAGATGCCCTCACGCCGCCACTGGACCTGGAAGTACCTGAGGCCGGCCGTCAGGACCTGGAGCCGGACGTCGCTGCCAGACCACTTGATGGTCACGTACTTGCGCGCGCCGGTGGTGGAGGCTGTCGAGATCGTGCCGGCCGAGGCGTTGCTCGTGGTCCTGAACCTGGCTCTGGCGCCGGTCCGGTCGGGGCCCTTCATGAAGACCACGGTCCAGAGCTTCTTGCCGTTGCCGTCGACGGCCAGGCCGACGCCGAAGTAGTTGTAGTTCGCGCTGGTCAGCAAGGCGTAGTGCGCGGACGAGTCGTGCCACTGACGACTGGCTGAGGTGGCCGAGTCGGCCAGCGTGCCCCAGTTGTTCCAGGCGATGATCTCGCCTGCCCCGAACCATCGGATGCCGGCCGCAGTCATCAGGTCCCAGGCCCAGTCACCATCGGGCTGCTGGTGGGAGAAGTAGCCCTTGGACGCCATGTCCTCGGAGCGACCACGGGCGATGGCCGACAGTCGCGGATCGACCCTGAGCACGATCCGGCCGACGTTCTTGCGCTGCGCGTTGAGCAGCGAGACGACCTTCGCCTCGGCCTGCTCGACGGTCAGGTCGTCGGTCGCGCCGGCGACCGGGACGAGCGTGGCGAGGAGGATGGCGGACAGGGCGGTCGGGCCCAGCAGGCGGGCGAGCTTCGACATCATCGATCCGTAGCGACGACGACAAGCCGGGATCTCCGGCTCGGACCGCCAAGTCTCGGGGGCCGGCCCTGGCGTCGCCATAGCCGAGCGGTCCCATGTCCGTCCCGACCCGGTGGTACGGGGCAGGGTGGTGCGCCATGGCACCATCGGGGCCCGGTCAGCGCGGCTGCGTGTCCAGCTCCGCGACCGCCTCGGCGGGGGCGTCCCTGCCCCCGGTGCGCCAGGCCCGGACGGCGTACATGGTGGCCCCGACCAGGAACGCGACCATGGCCGTGAGCGCCAACGACTCGACACTCACCAGGCTCGTCTGGGTCGCGGCGGCCATGTTGACGGCGAACTGGAAGTCGTAGTTGTAGGTCGCCAGGGGGAGCGTCTGGAAGAGCCGTGCGATGCCGGTCGGGACCGGCAGGGCCGCGATGTCGGGCTGGAAGACGACGAACCAGATACCCATCGCACCGAGCGCACCGATGACGAAGCGGCGCGGATCGCGTGCGCCCAGCACCAGCCAGGCGGCGACGGCCAGGGGGAGGCCGAGCAGCACGGCGCCGACATACGGTCCGAGGTCCCCGATCGGCGCCGTGACGAGGGGGGTCTCCGGGAACCGCGTCTGCACGATGGCCACGGCCACGCCGGTCGTCACTGCCGTGACCAGCAGCCAGATGGAGCCGGGCGGCAGCCGACCCTCCGGCGCCGCCTCGAGCTCCGATCGCCGGCGGCGCAGGCCGAGCGTGTGCGCCTGCCAGGCCAGCACACCGAGGCCCACGAGGACGATCACCAGGGAGACGGCCACCCGCTCGGTGAGCACGAACGCCTCGCTCACGTAGCCGCAGGCCTGGGAGCCGGGATTGACCTGGGCCACGCCCGAGATGGCGCACAGGGGCACGCGAAGGAGCCACAGGAGTGGGACCGCGACGAGGGCGGCAGCGGCAGCCAGACGGGCCAGGAGCCAGGTGCGCGCGGCCGGGCCATGCCAGAGCTCGGCCAGGAAGTAGGCCATGGCCAGGATCACGAACGGCAGGCTCGTGTAGTAGTGGTACTGGAAGGTAGCCCGGTCGATGCGCGCCCACGGCAGCCACTGACAGGCGAAGCCGATCATGACCAGGGCGAGCGCCAGGCTGCGCCGTCGCCAGGCCATGAAGGCGACCCAGGCCATGGCCGGGACCGACAGCCAGAAGAGGACGAGGTTGCCCGCATCGTAGGTCACGGCCGTCCAGCCTTCGGCCAGGTTGCCGAGATAGAACCACACGGGCTTGAGGTCGAAGGGCCACGCCCACCAGGGCGATGAGGCCGCGTGCGTGGCCCGCAGGTTGTTGTGGTAGTCGTACATCTGTTGCTGGAGGGCGAGGAAGGTCTGGGCATCGGGCTTTGTGTGATCGGCGGGAAAGCCCGCGAACCAGAGATTGCCGAGCTCCACCCACGGCCAGAAGCTGGCGACGTAGACGACGACCGGGATGAGCGCCACGCAGGCCATCGCCCAGAGCCAGGGCAGCCCCAGGCGCCAGCCGGGTCGCAGCCAGCCGTCGGGCGGCGGCGAGGCGGGCGCCACGGGATCGAGCGGATGATCCCCGACCTCGGTCGGGTCGGGTCGCGCGCCGGCCAGCGGTCCCATGCCCCGAGCGCCCGCCGAGCGCGAAGCCGGCGTAGACGGCCACGCTGCTGACCACGAGGCCGAGGGACACCGCGAGCAGCGTGGTCGACGTCAGCGGGCCCTCCGTCGGCAGCCGAGAGCCGACCACGACCGCGGTCAGCGTCCCGAGGATGCCCAGGACGGCCGGCGCCGCGACCGCAAAGCGGGCCTCATCGAGCGAACAGGTGATCGGGCGCAGGACGACGGCCACGGCCAGGAGAAGCGTCACCCCGATCATGATGACCAGGAACACGCCGTTCCCCGGCATGACCAGCAGGACCGCGCTCGCGATGATCGCGAAGGCGGTCCCGACCACGACGACGACCGTGCTGGCGGCGGCTAGGCGCAAGCCGATCGCGGCGGACATGCCGACCAGGATCGTGACCACCACGACGCCCACGGTGTCCGGGGTGCTGGTGCTGGGCGCGCTGACCGCCAGCCAACCGAATATCCCGGTCATGACGATCATGGCCAGCAAGGCCAGGCCCCGGCCGACGGCCGAGCGCAGGAGGATGAGCAGGACGATGCCGCCGACCGCGTAGAGCCCGACCCACTTGGCCGCCAGCGCCAGCCCGAGGCAGAGCCCGATGAGCGGCAGCCCGACGATCATCGCGCTCCAGCCTCGCCAGGTGCGTAGCCAGACGAGCGCAAAGAGGAGATAGGCAGCCACGATGAAGACGCCGACATAGACATCGTTCATGCCGATCCGCGATTGGGCGAAGGTCATGCCGTCCACGAGCACGATCGCGGCGGCGGCCAGGGCGACCTCGCGACGACGGAACAGGACTCGAGCCAGGAGGTAGAGGAGGGCGGCCGTCAGAGCGCCAAGGATGACGCCCGGGAAGCGCCAACCGAAGGCGTTCTGGCCGGTCTCGACGGCGGACATCTCGCCCGACGCCGAGATCGCCAGCAGCTGCTCGCGGTCCTGGGTGGGGCGATCCGGATCGGCGTCAAGGGCCCAGGCGGCGGGTGCGGCGGCGAGGGGAGCATCGGCGAAGACGACGTTGGCGTGCGGCTCGACCACGTAGACCGTGGACCCATCGCCGCCCTGGCTCTCGCCCAGCACGTGGATGAGCTGGGTCGCCGGATCGTAGACGAGGTCGCGCACCTTGCCTGGCATCCAGACGTCGGACTGCGGGCTGGGGGGCTGGCCTTCCTTGACCTCGATGCGCATGAGCCGTTCGCCGGTCGTGGCGTAGAGGGACGGCTCGGCCGGACCCTCGACACGGACGACGGAGGTGACCGGCGTGTCGGACAGGTGCACGTCGACCCGGTCCAACGTGGACCCATCGAGCAGGACGAGGCCTTCGGTGGCCGCCACCGCGACCAGGTCCCCGCTCTTGATGCTGGCGCCGGGCAGCTCGCCAGCGTCGATCGCCTCCTGCACGTTGATGGCCTGGTCGGCGTCGAGGGTCCCGGCCACGGTGACCACGCCCTGCGCCCCGACAAGCAGCGCCCGGATGCTCGTCGCATCCTCGCCCAGGACGGCCGCGACGGTGTCGGCGAGCGCGCCCGGGTCGGTGACCTGTGCCAGATCCACTTCGAGGCGTTGTCCTCCCGATGTGGCAACCAGGTCGGCTGCCCCGGGGATCACGGCCTCGACCACTTGCGACCCCTCGACCAGGTCGAAGACCACGACCCGATCGCCTTCAGTGATCACCGTCAGCCGTTGGCCGGCCTCGTCGAAGGTCATCGCGCGCGCCGGGCCACCGAGATCGCCAAGGCGGTAAGCCGGCGCCATGGTCGCGGGATCGTCACCGGCACGGACGTCGTCGAGCGCCTGGGTCTCGAATGCCCACAATCCGCCGGCGAGGTCGGCGACGAGCAGCCGATGATCGGTGGTGTCGATCACCAGCGCACCGGGCTCGGCGCCGTCGCCGAGGACGATCTCGGCCACCAGGTCGCGGCCGGTCAGGTCATAGGCGCGCACGCTGCCCGGGCCGGACACGTAGATCCGGTCGCCGGCCCGACCGGAACGCGTGTCGACGCCGTCCCAGCGCTGCTCGACGGCGGCGTCGCGCGGCGCGAAGCCGAGCTCCGAGGTCGTGCTCACGGCGTCGTCGCCGAAGAGGACGATGCCCACCGCCATCAAGTACTTGGCCAGGTGCGGGTGCGTGAACTCGTAGATCCGATCAGGCGGCTGGCCGTACTGCCAGTCCTGGAGGAACTCGGTCGCGGTCCGTGCGTGGTAGACCTCGTCGAAGTACATGTCGTACGGCTCCTCGACACGCCAGCCACGCAGGGTCAGCGCCGCCAGGAGGAGGAGCAACGCGACGCCGACGTCCAGGCGGTCGATGCGGCCGGGCTTCTCCCCGACCAGCTCGGCGCTCCGGTCACGACGTCGGAGTCGATCGCCGAGCTGGCGGTGGAGCATCGCGCTCAAGCCGCCGACGATGCCCAGACCCGGATCGAAGGGCGGTACCTCGGCCGGTGCCGGCGCGGCGGCGGCATCGCGCTCGTCTCGGGCCTCGGCGGCACCCGTCGCAGCGGTGGCCAGCGTGACGGCAGCGGCTCGGTCCTCGGTGCGAGCCGAGCGGGGACGGACCTCTTCCAGCCACGGCGCGTCGGCCACGGCTCCCAGGGCGGTCGCACCCATCGCGGTCGCAGCCGCGGGCCCCGCTTGGTCCACGGCTACCCCTGCGGGAACAGGCGCATCGAGGCCGTCGAACAGCGGGGCGCCAGCCAGCGGGGTCTCTGGCGCCAGCGTCGCCCGCAGCACCCGCCAGAGCAGGAACAGGAAGACGCCACCGGTCATGACGATGCTGACCAGGAAGACCGGGTAGCTCCGGAACGCCGGTCCATAGAAGAAGTCCTCGAGGTTCAGGGTCGCCCAGAACGGCGTGCTCAAGACCCCGTGCAGGCCGACGAACGCCGAGACGCTGAGCACCAGCGTGGCCACCAGGTACCGCCGATCGAGGATGGCAAGCAGGGGCAGGAAGGCGAAGATGGGGAAGAGGTACCGCTCGTGGACGCGTGTCGGCAGGATGAAGAAGGCGAGGCAGAGGTAGGCGGTCGCCAGCAGGATGGCCGTGCGATCGCCGCGACGTGCGAGCAGTGCCAGGCCGATCAGGAAGCCGACGGCCAGGAGTGCTGTCCCGACCATCACGCCGGGGATTGGCCCGAGCAGCGGCACCGTATCGAGCGGCCAGCGGCCGAAGCCGGCTTCGGCCATCGGAGCTTGGTCGCCGGCCCCGACCAGGGCCCATGGGTTCAACGCGTTGACCGTCAGATATGGATACGTGCCCGCGGCCTTGCCGTACTGGACGATGAGGCGCGGCAGATCCATGCCGAACGGCGCCGTGACGACGAAGAGGAGGCTGGCGCCCACGGCCGCCGACGAGACCAGCCGCCAGATGCCGGTCTCGCGGTCGGACCACGTCCGATACCACCGTGGGCCGGCGGTCACGCGAGGTCCGCTGCCGGGTTGGAAGAGGTGGCGTCGCAACAGCACCACGGCCAGGATCGGCACCAGGACGACGCCGTACTGTGGCTTGGCCAGGCCGGCCAGGACGGCCATCGCGGTGGCCGCCTCGGCGTGGCCGTCGATGAGCAAGGCAACGGTCGCCAGGGACAACAAGGCCCCGAATGCATCGACCTGGCCCCAGATCGCCGAGTCGTACCAGGTCACTGGATTGAAGAGATAGAGGGAGGCGGCCACGAGGGCCAGGGTCGCAGCCCTGGGACGATCGCCGAACCAGCGCAAGGTCAGGACGTAGAGCAACCAGCCACAGGCGATGTCGGCCAGGATCGGCGGGACCTTGAGCAGCGCCGTGGTCGTCTCGACCCCGGTGCCGCTGGCAGCGCCCAGGATCTTGCCCAGGCTGCCGATGAGCCAGAGCACGTACATGTATGCCGGTGGGTAGTCCGACAGGCCAGGCTCGGCGTAGAAGCCGCTGGGGCCGAATTCGACCATGCGCAGGGCCCAGGACGTGAACGTGCCGAGGTCCGATTCGAAGCCGGACTTGGGCAACAGGACGTATGCGATGATGAGGCGGAGGGCCAGCGCGGCCAGGAGCAGGATCGTCAGGGCCGGGACGGCCGACGGCGCCGGGACCGAGCGTGTCGACGCTCCGAGGCTCCGATCGGGTGCACCCGCCCCGGGCGTCGTCAACAGCCGGCCGGCCTCCAAGAACGAGCGACGAGGTGGAGGGGAGTATAGCAACGGCACCCGCCGACCCCTCGTCGGCCGACCGATCCGGCAGCGGTCCCGTCGCCCGCCTTCGCCACCAGCTCGCCGCCGTCGACCCGCGCTGGCTGATGCTCGGCCTTGCCGTTCTCGGCGTGGCCGTCTATGTCCTCAGCAATCCCGCCCGCCAGAACATCTACAACCACTTCGTATGGCAGGCGGACGCCTTCCTGCAGGGACGGGCGTGGATCCCATGGCCGGTCGCAGAGGGCGAGTTCCAGAACGGCTACTTCCAGGATCTCTACCCCATCGCCGAGGGCCGCGCACTGGTGCCCTTCCCGCCGCTGCCGGCCATCGTGCTCTTGCCGGCCGTGGCCGCCTTCGGGCTGGCCACCGACGCGGCTCTCGTGGCGGCGGTCCTCGGTGGGCTCAACCTGGGCCTCGCGTACCGCATGGTCTGGAGGCTGACGACCGACCCGTTGGTGGCCATCCTGGCCACCGCCTTCTATGGCTTCGGCACCGTCGCCTGGTACGCGGGGATGCTGGGCAGCACCTGGTTCTTCGCCCATGTCGTGGCCTCGACATGCCTGCTGCTGGCGATCACGGCGGCCCTCGACGCGGATCGACGGTCGGCGACGGCAGCAGCGCCGGCCGGCCCCATCGACCGTCGCCAGGTCGTCGCCGGCCTGCTCCTCGGGCTGGCGGCCACGGCGCGCCTGACCACGATCCTCGCAGCCCCCTTCTTCGCCCTCGTCGGCGGTGGCGGCTCAGTCGTGCGGCGAAGCCTCTCGGCGGGCATCGGCGCTGCCATCCCGGTCCTCCTCCTGCTCGCCTACAACCTGGCCACCAGCGGGCAGCTCTTCCATCCGGGCTATGAACATCTCTATCAGACCGAGTACACGCCGGTTCCGAGCGGCCTCCTGGCTCAGCTCTTCCCGGCGCTCCAGGGCATCACCTACCACCCGGGCGAATGGGCGCTCCAGGATCCCCGTTATATCCCGCAGAACCTGCTCATCCTCGCGGCCTGGCTGCCGGAGGTGCGCCTGGAATGCGGGCTCGAGTTCCTCGATCAGGCATGCCCACTCATCCGCCCGGATCGGTTGGGCATGAGCCTCTTCCTGACCAGCCCCGCCTGGCTGCTCGCGGTTCCCGTCGCGATCACCGAGTGGCGGCGACGGATCGTCCTCGGCTCGGTCCTGGCCATCGGCGCCGTGATGCTCATGAACGTCATGCACTTCAGCCAGGGCTGGGTGCAATTCGGCTACCGGTTCAGCAACGATGCGGCACCCTTCGGCCTGCTCCTGGTGACGCTCGGGCTGGCCCGCTACGGCGTCCGCTGGTGGACCGTGGCCCTGGTCGTCGCCTCGATCGCCATCAACGCGTGGGGCGTCTACTGGGGCATCGTGCTGGGCTGGTAGCGAGGCCGTCAGAAGCTGACGAAGTCGAGGACCGTGATGGCGTAGATGCCGTAGGCATGGACGAGGATGCCGAAGAGGATGGCCAGCCTCGCGGGCATGGAGATCCGCCTCACGAAGAGCATGCCCAGCATGATCCACAGGATCGGTGCCACGTCCAGGCTGAAGCGGTACCCGAACTGCGTCTCGCCGACGTTGCCGTGGGTGACGATCGGCACCATCGCGAGCAGGATCGCGATCCAGCCGAAGACCACGAACGTCTCCCTGCGCCGCAGCTTGATGAGCCAGAAGTAGATGGGCGTCGTGAAGGTCAGCGCAAGCCCGGTCCAGTTGGGCCGGAACCAGGGAAAGCCGTCGGCGAAGTCGAAGCCGCGCAGGAACATCGTGTGCAGGTGGCGCGGGATGTAGCTCAGCGAGAGGATCCCGTCGCGGTACCAGGGCTCCTCCAGCACGCCCGGGATCTTCTCGTACCCGAAATCGAAGGGGCTGCCGAATTGGGCGACGTTGTACAGGGCGACCAGGATGGCCGGGACCGCCACCCCGACCAGCAGCAGGCCGGCGCCCACGAGCTTCCGCCGATCCGGGATGGCCAGCCGCGGCCGGACCTCGACCCCGGCGTAGAGCGCCAGGTAAAGGGGTAGCGTCAGCCCGATCGGCAGCCGGGAGGCCGCTGCGAACCCGAGGCACAAGCCTGCCACCACCGGCCAGCGCCGGTCGAGCGCCAGCCACAGTGCCAGCAGCGACCAGAACACGCCGTTGACGCCGGCGAACAGCCAGGAGGTGCCCATGCCTGCCGCCCACCACAGCACGCTGCCCACGGCGAAGGCAGCGACCAGCGACCGGCGTGGCAGTGGTGCCACCCCCATTCGGCCGAGGATCAGCCACAGCACGCCGACGCTCAGCCCGCCCATCAACGCCGCTGCGTACCCCTGATCGAAACCGGCTCCGAAGACGGCCACGAAGGGCAGGACCGAGATGGCCGGCATCGGCGGATATGGCACGTACCAACCGCCGGCGGCGCGATCGACGTGCTCGATCCAGGGCATCGGCTCGAGCACGTGGAGGCGGCCGTGAAGGAGTGCGTCGGCGAGGGGCACGAAGGCGTCGAGCCCGACCGGCTTCGGACCGGTCCACCAATAGAGCAGCGCCGAGCCACCGGCCAGGAGCGCGAACGTAGCCAGGACGGGCCACACGGCCCGACCCGGGGCGGGCGTCTCCGGCGGCTCCGCCAGGTCGGGGGCAGCGGCCATGGCCCCGACTATACTGCCGCCGTGCCCGCTCCCGCCGCATCGTCGGCTACCTCGCCATCCGCTGCCCCGCTGGCGGCTGTCGCGCGCGTTTCGGCGCTCTCGTACTTCTTTCCGGCGCACGACGAGGCCCAGAACATCGAGGCGCTCGTCGACGAAGCGCTTCGAGCGCTGCCGGCGCTGGCCGACGATTTCGAGATCATCGCCGTCGACGACGGCAGCACGGACGGCACCGGCGCCATCGCCGATCGGCTGGCCGCCGAGCATCCAGGCGTCGTGCGCGTCGTCCACCATCCGGTCAACCGCGGCTACGGCGCGGCGCTACGGAGTGGCTTCGCGGCTGCCTCGCATCCGCTCATCGCCTTCACCGACGGCGACCGCCAGTTCCGTGTCGCCGACCTGTCGCGCCTCCTGGCGCGGGCGGAGGCGGCCGACCGGCCCGATGTCGTCGTCGGCTATCGCCTCCGGCGAGCCGACCCGACCATCCGGCTCGCCTACGCGCGAACCTACCGCTTGTGCCTGCGCCTCTTCTACGGACTGCCGGTGCGCGACGTGGACTGTGCCTGCAAGCTCTTCCGACGCCAGGCGTTGGAGGGCATCCGCCTCGAGTCGGCCGGCGCGTTCCTCTCCGCGGAGCTGCTCATCAAGGTCGGAGCTCGAGGCCGGAGCCTGGCCGAGGTCGGCGTCCCACACCATCCACGCACCGCCGGCCTGGCTTCAGGGGCCAACCCGCGCGTCGTGCTCCGTGCCGTGCGGGACTTCTGGCGGCTGCGCCTGCGACTCTGGTTCCGGCGTTCGGCTGCCATGGAGCGCGGAGAGCCCGTCCTCGGCGCCTAGTCGGGTCGCCGTCCAGACTCGTCTTCGAGCGAGTTGACGAACTCCCGGAAGACCGACAGGCGCTCATCCTCATCCGGCTCCGGCGTCACCCCGGCGCGGTCGAGGACGGCGTCCGTGGCGAAGATCGGAACGCCGACCCGGATGGCGAGAGCGATGGCATCCGACGGCCGGGCGTCGATGTCCACCGTCCGCTCTCCGAGCTCGAGGACGAGTCGGGCACGGTAGGTCTCGTCGGAGAGGTCCGAGACGACGACCTGCTTGATGGCCACGCCGAGCTCCTCGAGGGTGCTCGCGAAGAGGTCGTGGGTGAGCGGCCGCTCGGGCGTGATGCCCTGCAGTCGACGGGCGATGGCATCGGCCTCGTTGACGCCGATCCAGATCGGCAAGTAGAGGTCGCGATCGACATCCTTGAGGATGACGACGTGCTGCGAGGAGTGCATGTGGACGCGCACGCTCTCGACGACCATCTCCTTGAGCCCGTGTGGCATGGCTCCGATTATCCCACGCGATCCCGGGCCGAGGCCGTCAGGGCTTCTTGGTCGGCTTGGGCGTCTTGGTCGGCTTGGGCGAGGCCTCGGCCGACGGTGATGGCGACGGCAGCGCGGTCGGGTCGACCAGCGGGGCTGCCAGCAGTCGGCCGGCATCCGCCCAGATCAGGATGCTGGGTTGGTTCGCCTCGGTCGGGTCGATGACGAACATCCCCCGGACGTCATCGAGGGCCTCGGCACCAGCGGCCGCCAGGAACTGCTCTGAATAGTCGCCGCTCGCCTTGGCCATCGACACCACCCGCGCGTGCTCACCGTCCCAGAGCCAGATGCCGCCCTCGCGTCGGAGGGGGTCGATCGCGAACTGGCGGTAGTCATGACCGGGCCGAACGTCGCCGTCGTCGGGCGGGGGTTCCAGCTCGTAGTCGTCGGCGCGGCCACTCTGGTAGCGGATGATGCCGTCACGCGTGAGGACGTACGCGTCACCGTCGATGCGCAGGCCCCGATAGCCAGAGACATCCGTCGCTGTGGCCAGGTAGTCGTTCGGCGCCGACGGGTAGCCGCTGCCGTCGCCGGCAGGCCGATATCGCAGGATCTGTTTGGAGCTGGGGTCGACGACGTAATAGAAGTAGAGCCCAGAGTCGGCGTCGCGCGCGAACGTCGCGGAGTCGCGGATGTCGTCGCCGAGGGCCGAGTCGCCGCCCAGTCGCAGCTTGGCCAGCGTGCCCCGACCCTTGGCGTCCGACGGGCGCCAGCGCCAGAGGACGCCGTCGCGGTCGAGGATCAGGAGGTCAGGTCCACCGAGCGTCATCTGCCAGGGCTCGCCGATCCCCTTGCCGGCGCCATCGCCCGCCTTGACCACCACTTTGGCCGCGCGCGAGGCGAGGTCGACGCGGATGATCGACTTGGTGGCCTTGTCGATGAGGTACGCAGCACCGTCGGGCCCGCGATCGACGTCCACGATGTCGGCCTTTGGTGAGATCTCCGCGGTCAGGTCGACGACCACGGCGCTTGAGACCCGCGTCACGCCGTAGATGCGATCGAGCCCTTCGGCCACCTCTGCCCGCAATGGGCGGAGGGCTGCAGCGGCAACGCCGAGTCGCTCCGCCGCCTCGAGCTCGGCCCAGGCTTCGCGCAGCAGACGCTGCGCCTTGACGGCGTCGCCCGCGATGAGGTCGCCCTCACCGAAGACCTGATCGACCCGTGCCTGCGCCTCGACCAGCGCGTTGTCCCCGGCGTTGACGTCGGTGATCTGGTCGTCGCGACCGGGCAGCGCGCCGCCGACGAGCCAGAGCCCGACGCCGAGGGCGACGACGATGCCCAGGAAGGCGAGCGCGGCGAATCCTGCCCGGCGCTGGGACTCGCGCTTGGACGCGAGCGGCGTGACCCGCCGGTAGCGAGGCCGACGGCGGGGCATCAGGCCGAGGAGCCGGTCGACGATGGAGGCACCGGCCAGGCCGATGCCGGTCTTCAGGTCGCTCGCCCGCTGGCCGACTGCGCCGGCAGCACCGGCGATCGGGTCCGCGAGGGGGATGGGCGAGCGGTCGCGCGCACCGGCCAGCGGCTCGGCCGGTCGGACGGGCACCAGCTTGTGCTCGACGCGAGTGGCCGGTACCTCGGACGCCTCGAGCGCCAGGATGGCGTCCGATCCGCTGCCCTTTGCTGCCACGAAGAGGTGGTGGAGGTGCTCCGCGGCCGATTGCGGGTGGAGGGTCACGAGGGCGTCCTTGAACTCCTCGGTGCCGACCGTCCGGGTGACGTTACCGGCGACGAGGAGCAGCGAGTCGCCGACCGCGATCTCGCCGCGCCAGACGTCGACGTGAACGTCGCCGCTCGCTGGCAAGCCCTCACCACGCTCGTCCTCCGGCAGCGTCAGGAGCCGCGCCTGGCGGACGAGGTAGGCGTCGGCGTCGCCGATCGTCGCCACGTACAGCTCGTGGCCGCGCACGACCGCCACGCAGGCGCCGATCGCGCCGGCGGCCAGCCCATGGCTCTCGCGGGCCTGACGAAGCGTCTGGTTCGCCGTCCGGATCGACTTCTCGAGGCAGATCGGGATACCCGCCGACTCGTCGTAGTAGTAGCGGTCGCGGATCGCGTCGGCCACGAGCGTGGCGGCTTCGCCGGGCTTGCCGCCGCTCTTCGGGGCAACGGTGACGACGCCGTAGAGGTTGCCCTTCGAGCGGCTGATCGACCCGATCGACGGCTCATGGTGGATGATCACGTCCGGGGACGTGGGGATGCGGTCGACGCCGGGGACGAGGCCGATCTTCAGGTGCAGTCGGACGGCCATGGGGCGCCTAGTCTACGTCGGGGCGTGGTCAGGCGACCGTCGGCGGGCGGTCTCGTTGCACGACGATCCGGATGCCGCGCAGGTTCCCGACACCCGGCGCCCGGATGAGCGCGGCCAGCAGCTCGGGCGCCCTGAGGCGGAGCTCCTGGGCGACCGCGTGCTCGTCGGCAGCCACGACCAGCCCGCCGGCTTCCAGCCCGACGACGACGCACGACCCCAGGGCGGCGGGCACGTGCTCGGCGATCGTGCGCTCCCAGGCCGCTGCGACCCTGGCGCGATGGAGGTCGTCCTCGATGCCCAGCTCGGCCGCGGCTTCGGGCAGCAGCTCGCTCAGTCGTCGCATCGGCCGTCGGCGATCCATGGCCACCTCAGCGTGTGCCAGCGGCCAGGCCAGCCGACACGGCGCCGTCATGCACGTGCCACGTCGTAGACGCCGAAACGAGCGCCTGGTCGAGGTCGTCGAGCGTCGTCGTGGTCACGATAGCCTGCGGAAGCACGCGGATGCGACGGACCAGCTGCGCGCGCCGGTCGGGGTCGAGCTCGCTGAAGACGTCGTCGAGGAGGAGGAGCGGCGCCTCGCCCGGTCATCGGTCCGTCAACAGGTCGAGCTCGGCGAGCTTGAGCGAAAGGATGGCCGTGCGCTGCTGGCCGCGAGAGGCGAACGTCGTCATGTCGCGTCCGCCGAGCTCGAAGGCGATGTCGTCCCTGTGTGGCCCGACCAGGGTGGCCCCGTTCCATAGCTCCTTCTCGGCGGTCTCGGCCAGGCGCCGGCGGAGGGCGTCCGACGGGCTCTCGTCACGGTCGGCAGGGGCGTTCGTCACGTAGCGCAGCTGAAGCGTCGATTCGGCCGGCGCGATCTCGGCGTGGGATGCGGCCAGGACGGGTGCCAGGTCGGCCAGCAGGGCCAGCCGGTCGGCCACGATGACGCCACCGGCCTCGATCACGATCGCGTCCCAGTAGGGCAGCTCATCCGGTCCCGCCTCGCCCTCGCGGATCCGCCGCAAGAGCCCGTTGCGCTGCTGGAGCGCCCTGCCGTACGTGGCCATGGCGCGGCCGTAGGCGGGCGAGCGCGCGCCAGCCAGGGCATCGACGGCGGCTCGGCGGAGCGAAGGTGGCCCGGCGACGAGGAGCATCTCCTCCGGGGCGAAGAGGACCACACGGAGGGCGTCGGCCAGAGCGGAGGCCCGACGCGGAACGCCGGCCACCCGGAGTCGCTTGCGCGCGCCGCCCGAGGCCGTCCGCTCGAGCGTCACTTCGACGCGGTCCAGCCCCCGGGTCGTGCCGTGCTCGACGTCGCCCTCGAGTCGGGCGAAGGGGTCGCCCCAGCGGATGAGCTCGGTGTCGTTGGTCGACCGATGTGAGGCACCCCGGGCAAGCAACACGATGGCCTCGATGAGGTTCGTCTTCCCGGCGGCGTTGTCACCGACCACGACCTGTGGCCCCTCGCCGAGTCGCAGGTCGAGGACGGCGTAGGATCGGAATCCGGTCAGCGAGAGTCGGTCGACGCGCACTGTGGTCGACCGGGCCGGCCGCTCAGGACGGCGTTCGGACCGGCATGATGACGTGCACGTAGCCGTCGTCGCCGATCGGCTTGAGCACGCCGGGTGAGAGCGGACCCTGGAACTCGAGCGCCAGTTGTTCCGCCGCCAGGTTGGTCAGCGCTTCCTGCAGGTACCGGGCGTTGAAGGCCACCGTCAGGCCCTCGCCCTCGGCCGTCGCGTCGACGTGGCCCTCGGTGTCCCCGACGTCGGCCGCGGCCGCCACGGTGATGCCTGGCTCTCCGTCCGAGTCGACGCGCAGGCGCACGACGTTGGCCGACGAGCTGGCGATGAGCGCGGACAGCCGAACCGCCTTGAGGAGCTCCTCGCGGTCGGCCACGGCTCGCGTCGTGTGCGAGGTCGGCAGGACCTGCTGGTAGTTCGGGAATTGGCCGTCGATGAGCCGGCTGACGAGGTCGATGCCCTCGAGGTGGAAGACGATCTGGTTCTTGGCCGGAGCCAGCACGATGTCGACCGGGTCGTCGGTGTCGGCCAGCACGCGCTCCAGCTCGTGGTACGAGCGGGCCGGCACCACGATGGACGTCTCCTCGACCGGCGCCAGGGTGGTCAGCGTCTTGACCGCGATGCGGTAGTTGTCTGCGGCGGCGAGCGTCACCCGATCACCCTCGAAGCGGGTCAGGACACCGGTCAGGATCGGCCGCGCCTCGTCCGTGGCGGCGGCGAAGACGACCTCCGAGAGCGCCTGCTTCAGGACGCGCTGGCTGATCCGCGTGGTCGGCCGCTCGCCGGCCGAGGGGATGACCGGGAACTCGTCGGCGTCGATGCCCCGAAGGTGGGCCCGCTGGCGGCCGCAGCGAATGTCGAGTGTGGCGGCCCCATCCGACTCGAGGTCGACGCGCTCGCCAGGCGGCAACGAGTTGACGACGTCGGTGATGAGCCTGGCGGGTACGGTCAGGCTGCCATCGGTCTCGATCTTGCCCGGCACCCAGTACGTGATGCCGATCTCCAGGTTGGTCGCGGTCAGCTTGAGCCCTGCGTCTTCGGTCCGCAGCAGGACATTGGCCAGCACGGGCAGCGTGCTGCGCGAGCTGACGGCGCGACTGACGACCTGGAGGCCGCGAGCCAGGTTCTCCTGCATCACGGAAAGCTTCACGATCGACGGTCTCCCTCGGGCTGGGTCGGCGACATCGGAGCTGGGCGTCCACAGCGAGATGCTCGGGTGTGGTGGTTCTTCGTTCCTATCTTCTCACTCATCGTCATCATCATCATGCTGTGGACGGTGGGGATGCGCACGCTCCGCCGCGCACGGAAGGACGGTGGACGGCCAAGCCATCGGGGTCCGCAACTGCCGCCGCGATGGGGACCGTGCGGCGCTTTCGAGGGCCGGGCTGTGGACGGATCGCCGCGACCGTTTCCCAGTGTCCACAGACGCCGGCCAGGCAGGGCGCTCGGTGGCGAGGATGTCCACGTTCCCGGACCGGATGTCCACCGTCCCGCGTCGGTCCCGCGGGCGCACTCAGTCAGCGTAGATCAGCTCGCGGACGGCGGCGATGTCGCGACGGAGCTCCTCGTTCTCCTGGCTCGCGCGGTCGATCTTGTCGCAGGCGTGGAGAACGGTGGAGTGGTCACGACCGCCGAGCTCGGCGCCGATTCGCAGCAGGGAGACGTCCGTCTCGGCGCGCATCAGGTACATGGCCACCTGCCGGGGCAGGACGATGGCCTTGTCGCGCTTCTGGCCGCGCAGGGTGTCCATGTCCACGCCATAGAACTCGGAGACGGCCAGGGCGATGCGCTCGGGCGTGACGCTCCGGCGCTTCGGGTTGTAAAGGACGTTGGAGAGGACGGCCTGGGCGAGGTCGATGGTGATGGGCATGGCGCCCATGCTGGCGTAGGCGACGATCCGATTCAGGGCGCCCTCGAGCTCTCGGATGTTGCTCACGACCTTGCGGGCGATGAATTCCAGGACGTCTTGACCGATGGGTACACCGTTCTCCTCCGCCTTGGCGCGCAGGATGGCGATGCGCGTCTCGAGGTCTGGCGCCGTGAGATCGGCGATGAGGCCCCACTCGAAGCGGCTGCGGAGGCGCTCCTCGAGGGTCAGGATGGCTTTGGGCGGCCGATCGGAGGAGAGCACGATCTGCTTGCCGTCCTCGTGGATGGCGTTGAAGGTATGGAAGAACTCCTCCTGTGTCCGCTCCTTGTCGGCGATGAACTGGATGTCGTCGATGAGGAGGAGGTCGATCTTGCGATAGCGAGCGCGGAAGTCGTCGATCCGCCCCTGCTGGATGCTGGTGATGAACTCGTTGGTGAATTTCTCGCTGGTGGCATAGACGACGCGCTTGCGCGGAAAGCGGGCCAGGACCTGATTCCCGATGGCATGCATCAGGTGCGTCTTGCCGAGCCCCACGCCGCCGTACAGGAAGAGCGGATTGTAGGCATGCCCGGGACGCTCGGCGACCGACAGGCTGGCGGCATGTGCCAGGCGGTTGGCCGAGCCGACGATGAAGGTCGAGAAGGTGTAGCGCGGGTTGAGGCTGGCGGACGGACCCTCGCCGCCGACACGGCTCGGCTCCAGTCGGACCGGCTGGGTCGGCGTCGCATCCTCGGCCTGTGGCGCCACCTCGCGGACCTCGAAGTCGAGCTGCACGCTGTAGCCGACGACGCGGGCAAGCGTCTGGCTGATGAGCGATCGGTAGCGGGTCTCCAGCCAGTCCTTGGCGAAGCCGTTGGGCACCGCGATGGTGAAGGTGCTCTCGTCGACGTCGACGAGAGCGGTGTCCTTCAACCACGTCTCGAAGTTCGCCTGTGAGAGGGAGACCTGGAGCTCTCCCAGCGCGGCGCGCCAGACCTGCTTCGCGTCCATCGATGGCACGACCCTGTTTCGGGGTTCAGAACGATAGATCGGTCTTTCCGTGCCCATGCGGGCGGCGTCGGAAGACCGTGTCGAACATCGGTCGACAAGGCGGTCGTCGCGCGCTGCTCCTCCCGCTCTTGCCGGGGTCACGGTGGCCTCCGCCACCCGCATCCCGGCGCGGAGGCCCGGGAAGCGTAGCACCGCGATTTAGGCCCCGCAACGCATTTCCCCGATACCCCCCGGGAGTATCGACCCCGGACCGCCCATCGGTCCGAGACGGCGGATGATGCCACGTTCAGGCGGTGCCTGCATGGGCATCCCGCGAAGTCTCCAGGAGCACCTCGGCCCCCGTGCGTCTGCCCATGGCATCGCCTCGTTTGACGGGCTATCCGGGACCGGCCTATCATCCCCCGGTTCGACTGGCGCGCCAGGCCGTTTCGTGCTGCGGAGCGAACGGGTCCGCCATCCTCCCACGGGGCAGGCCGTCCAACGCAGGATCGCTGACGCTCCACATCGACCCGGCCAAGGAGCCCACGCCTCGCGATGAAGCAGACCTATCAGCCCAAGAAGCGCCATCGCGCGAAGGAGCACGGCTTCCGGGCCCGCATGAAGTCCAAGGGCGGTCGAAGGGTGCTCGCCGCCCGACGTGCCAGGGGCCGTCATCGGTTGACCGTCTGACGGCGGTCCGCCCCGATCACCGGGCGTGAGCAAGGCGCCCGCGATGCTGCGATCCGCGAACGACTTCGCGGCCGTCGGGCGATCGGACGTGGTTCGCTCAGACAGCCGGATCAGCGCTCGGTTCCTGCGAACCGAACGAGCCGGCACGAGATTCGGCATCTCGACGAGTCGTCGCCTCGGGGGCGCGGTCGTCCGCAATCGGATCCGGCGCCGGATCCGGGAATGTCTCAGGGCGTTGACGCCGCGCATCCTGCCAGGCTTCGACATCCTGCTGGTGGCCAGGCAGGGAAGCATCACCGCCAGCCAGGTCGAGCTGGCAACCACACTGGAACGCCTGCTCCGTACGGGCGGGGCGCTCCGCGAAGAGAGGACCGAGGGGTGAAGAGGCTCGGCATCGGCTTGATCCGACTCTATCGGGTCGTCTTCGCCTGGGCGCCATCCTCCTGTCGTTATGAGCCGAGCTGCTCGCGATATACAGAGCAGGCCATCGAGCGCTACGGCCTCCTGAAGGGCAGCTGGATGGGCGCCCGGCGCATCGCCCGCTGCAATCCGTTCTCCGCCGGCGGCTATGACCCGGTCCGATGAGACGAACTCCGGCCAAGGAAGGATGACACGTACCCCGTGACCGCCGACCGGCGATTCAAGATCGGCCTCGTCGCCGTCCTGGCGCTCGTCCTCATCCTGCTCGTCGGCCTGCCGGCTTCGGCCGCCAGCCCGAGCCCGGACCCAGCAGCCTCGCCGGCCGCAGCCGAGCCCACGCCTGCGCCGGGCGCGACCGCCGCCCCGTGCCCCAACCCGACGCCGATCGCAACGCCGACGCCGGAGCCGACCCGCGAGGGCGAAGCCCCGCGACCGACGCCCGTGCCGCTGCCGACCCAGCGCCCGAACCTCTGTCCGGCTGTGCCGGGCGCGGACCCGATCAGCACCATCGCCTGGATCTTCACGCCGCTCTTCCAGGCTATCTTCCTGGCCCTCGCCTGGACCTACACGGTCGTCGGCGACATCGGCATCGCGATCATCCTGGTGACGCTCCTCATCCGCGTTCTCCTGATCCCCATCTTCAGACGCCAGATCGTCTCGTCCCGGCGGATGGTCGTCCTGCAGCCCGAGATGAGAGCGCTCCAGGCGAAGTACAAGGGCGATCGCGCCAAGCTCGCGCAGGAGCAGCAGCGGCTGTACAAGGAGCGCGGCGTGAGTCCGGCCTCTGGCTGCCTGCCGGCCATCCTGACGCTCTTCCTGCTGGGACCGATGTACTACGTCTTCACGGCCGGCCTGCAGGCACCGGACATCACCTCGATGCTGACGGTCTTCGGCGTCCAGGTCGTCGACGTCACCTGCCAGCCGGCAGCGGCCACCGGCCTGGCTTCGTGCATCGACCCGTTCATCCCCTGGCTGGGTTTCCTGAGCACCGATCCGCGCGGGCTGAATTCGAGCGTGCCTGAGATCCTCTTCACGCTCCCCGTGCTCGGCTTCGGCGTCAGCCTGCTGGCGCTCATCGCGGCCTTCCTGCAGCTCATCCAGACGCGCATGGCGCAGACCAACACGAGCGACCCGCAGCTGCGCGTGCAGAACCGGACGATGCTCATCCTGCCGGCCATCTCGATCATCTACGGCGCTTTCCTGCCGGCTGGCCTCTTCATCTACTGGATCACGACCACCATCTTCTCCATCGTCCAGCAGTACCTGATCGCGGGCTGGGGCGCACTCTTCCCGCTGTTCGGCTGGAATCCCACCTTCGCCAGGAACCACACGCCCCGCTATCCGGTCACGCCGCCCCCCTCGTCGAACACCCTCTCCGGCGGGGTGGCGGTGGCGCCGACGCGTCGAACCACGACCGATAGCGCAGCCGGAACCGTCAAACCATCCAGACAGCGAGCCCGCACGAGCCGGCGGGGGAGACGACGATGAGCGATTACCAGGAGTTCACAGGCAAGTCCGTCGAGGACGCCATCAAGCAGGCCATGCAGGCCTTCGGGGTCTCGAGCCTCAACGACCTCGACTTCGAGATCCTGACCCACGGCGCACGCGGCGTTCTGGGCATGGGCGCCGAACCGGCCCGCATCGTGGCCGCGCCACGCTCCGCCCTCGGTGGCGCGGCCCCCCGCCGCGATGCCGCCGCCAGCGTGCCCTTGCCGCCGCCGCCTGCGCGCGAGGATCGGGGGCCGCGCGAAGACCGTCCCCGGCGGGACGACCGGCCGCCGCGCCGGGACGACCGCGGGCGAGGCGGCTACGAGCGACGCGAGCCGCGCGACGACGTGCCGGCCGGTGTCGCCAGCGAGGCCGTCGAGCAGGGACCGTCCGGCTCATCCGGCGTCCCGCGCCAAGACCGTCCCCGGCGGGACGACCGGCCGCCGCGCCGCGACGACAGGGCCCGTCGGGAGTCCCGGCCAACGGGTTCGAGCGCCCTGACCGAGGGAGAGCAGGCGCAGCTGACGGCTGCCCGCGCCTCGTCGATCGCCGACCGCGACGATGTGCAGGCCGCCGAGGCTTCGCCGGAGGCCCTCTCGGCCGGCAAGGAGATCCTCGAGCAGGTCATGGACCTCCTGGGCTACAAGGTCACCGTGAACATCGAGGCCGGCGAGACCTCGCGCCTGAGCGTCATCGGCGACGAGTCGGAGAAGGAATCGCTCGGTGCGCTCATCGGGCGCAAGGGTGAGCGGTTGTCGGCCCTGCAGCACCTCGTCAACCTCATGCTCTCCAAGCGCATGGGCGCCTGGACCCGGGTCCTGGTCGACGTCGAGGAGTACCGCGGCCGCCGCGAGCGCCAGCTCCACGAGATCGCTGACCGGGCGGCTGCCCGCGTGGTGGAGACCGGGCGCATGCTCCAACTCGACCCCATGACCCCCCTCGAGCGCCGCTGGATCCACCTCGCGCTGCGCGGCAACGACCAGGTCTCGACCCAGTCGATCGGCGAGGAGCCGGATCGACGTGTCGTGATCCTGCCACGCGGCGTCTGAGACTTCGACCGGACATCCGCATGCCGCCTGCTAGGATTCGTCGCCCGTGACCACCGAGAGCATCACCTTCGAGGCCAGCGACCGAGCCACGCCTGCATGGTTGGCGGTTCGGCGTCCTCGGATTCCTCGTGGCTGTCGCCTTCGTCATCGTCCTCGCGGCCGGCTTCATGGCGGGCCTGGCGGTCGCGTACGAGAGCAAGGCCATGCCCGGCGTTGCGGTGGCCGGTGTCTCGGTCGCGGGCATGGACCGGACCACCGCCGAGGCGGCGCTACGCGCATCCTTGCCGGCCCTCGGCGACGGCGGGATCACGCTGACCGTGGATGCTGAGTCGGTCGCCATCCCCTACGCCTCCGTCGCCCGCGACTACGACCTCGCCGCCATGCTCGACGCGGCGTTCCAGGTCGGTCGCCAGGGCACCATGGCGGAGCAGTCGCTGGATCGCATCCGGAGTCTTATCCGTGGCACCAGCGTGCTGCCGATCGCCGAGTACGACCGAGAACTTGCCCGCCGCCGCCTGATGGTCATCGCCGCAGAGATGGCCCGCGACCCGGTCGACGCCAGTGTCAGCCTGCCGGAAGGGAGCGCGTTCTTCCGGGCCGATCCGGCCGTCGACGGAAGGACGGTGGACGTGGCCGCGACCCTGCTGGCTATCGACCCGATCCTGGCTGCGACGGACGCCGAGGTGGCGAGTGTGCCGGCCGTGACGGAGCCGGTCGAGCCCGGCATCACCACGGCTGAAGCGCGAAGCTGCAGCGGACCACGCCTCGCTCCTGGCCGCGGCCGACCTGACCGTTACGGCCGGCAAGCAGCGCTTCACGATCAAGAACGAGAGCCTCCGCGCGTGGGTCACCTTCGAGGCGGGCCCGGATGGCACGATCGCGCCGGCCTTCGACCCCAAGCGGCTGGAAAAGGTCGTCAAGGGCTACGCCAAGAAGGTCGACCAGGCGGGTACCAACGCCCGCTACCGCATGTCCGGCGGTCGCCCGTCGTCGATCATCCCGTCCAAGGACGGTCGTTCGACGGACGTGGCGGCCTCCGTGGCGGCCATCCAGGCGGTGCTCGCGCGGCCCTCATCCGACGGCCTGCCGACCGCGGAGCTGACCGTCGCCTCGAGCAAGCCGGCCTTCACGACCGAGGACGCCAAGACCTGGAGGAACAAGCTCAAGCCCATCAAGCGCGCACGCTGGACGACGCATTTCCCGCAGGGCGAGCGCAACTTCTTCGGCAAGAACATCTCCATCCCGACCGCGCTCATCAACGGCTACGTGGTGGCGCCGGGCGAGTGGTTCGATTTCTGGGAGGTCGTCGGCGAGCTCAGCCGGTCGCGCGGCTTCGGGCCGGGCGGCGCCATCATCAACGGCCGCACGGAGCCGACTGGCGCGCTCGCTGGCGGCATCTGCAGTTGTTCCACGACGCTCTTCAACGCCGCGGTCCGTTACGGCCTGGAGATGGGCGACCGGCGCAACCACTACTACTACATCGATCGCTACCCCCTCGGCCTGGATGCGACGGTCTTCAAGAGTGGCGGCGGCAGCACGCAGTCGATGAGCTTCAAGAACGACACGAACGCGCCCATCCTCATCCGCGGCTGGACCAGCTTCGGCATCGTCAACTTCCAGCTCTGGTCGGTCGACTCCGGACGTCGCGTCAGCTTCTCGAGGCCGATCGTCAGGAACATCCGTCCCGCCGGCACCATCGTCCAGTACACGTCCTCGTTGCGGCCCGGACGCCGCCAACAGGTCGAATTCCCGGCGACGGGCAAGGACGTCTGGGTCACGCGCTTCGTTCGCGATCGGAGCGGCAAGCTGCTCAGGAAAGAGACGTTCTACTCCCATTACGCCCGGGTCACCGGGATCATCCTGGTCGGCCGCTCCTCCGGCGCTGCGTCCCGCTGACCGGCCCATGATCGGCTCGCTGGCGCGGCTGGCCGCCATCGGGACCGCCGGCGCGGCGTACGTGCTGGGCGTCCGGCCGCAGCTCCAGCGTTGGGGGGCGACCGAAGCCGAGGCCGCCGAGCCGCTGCCAGGTGACGGCCTGGTTCCCGTCCCCCGGTTCGCGTCCACGCGCGCCATCTCGATCGCTGCGCCGCCTTCGGCCGTCTGGCCGTGGCTGGCCCAGATCGGCGAGGGTCGAGGGGGCCTCTACAGCTACGAGTCGCTCGAGCGGCTGGCCGGCCCACGCATGCAGAGCGCCGACACGATCATCAGCGAGCTGCAGGACCTGGCCGTCGGCGACGTCGTGCGCCTTGCGCCGGTCGGCGGCCCCGAGGGCCTCGAGCTGACCGTCGACCGCCTCGAGGCGCCAGGTCTGCTCGTGCTTCGCACGGGTGGATCCGCGCCGGACCGGGCCGACACCCACGCTGGAGGTGGGCCAGCGCCGCTGCCCGCCGGTGACTACTTCGCTGGGGCCCCGGCCGCCAGCTGGGTGCTCGTGCTGCGTGATCGCGGCGAGGGTGTCACCCGCCTGCTCTCGCGGTGGCGCGTGACGTGGGCGCCATCCGCCGCCGCAGACCTCTTCAACGGCGCCCTGGTCGAGCCGCTCCACTTCGCGCTCGAGGAGAAGATGCTGCGGGGCATCCGCGATCGCGTCGAGCGCACGAGCGTGCGACCGGTCCAGCCGATCAAGTCGGACCGACCCTAGGCCGGCGCTTCGACCAACTTAGTCGGGCAGCTCGCCGAGGAGCACGGGCGCGTGACTGCCGGCCTGGCCGGTCTGCTCGAGGCTGACGCCCAGGCGTCCACCGCCGTCGAGTGGCGTGCCGTCGTAGCGGTCGAGGGATCCCCACCAGTAGGCCACCCCATCCGCGAAGCGCATGGCGCCTATCGGCGTACGCTGGCCTCCCCGCTCGACCCAGCACCGGTACTCAGCGTCCGGACCTGCCGGCGTCAAGGCGGTGGTCATGATGATGATCTCACTCGACGACCAGGCGGCTGTACCGGCGGGAGCACCGTCGAGGCCGACGAGGGCGACGGCCGTGTGGTCGCTGTCGCGAAGGACCCGATCGAGGCTGGTCGAGAGGCCGACGAGCGCGCGGACCTGCTGGCGCGCGACATCGGCTCGGTTCATCTGGTCGGCGGCGATGGCACCGAGCCCGACGCAGAGGCCGATGACGATGACGGCTGCCACGGCCGGCCAGCCCCGTCCCCATCTCCGGGCGGTCGCGGCTGCCGGTGACGGTGGACGTCCGCCTGCTGGATCGAGCAGGCGCGGCGAGCGACGCGGGATGGCGGCAACGGCGCCGCGGAGCGATGCCGGCGGCTCCGCGGAACTGTCGACAGCCGGGAGCCGGCCACCGGGATCGATGCCACCCGACGCGGCCGCCGCGAGCACCGCCTGGTGCGTCCGGCGCCAGTCGCTGAGCTCGGCACGACACGTCGAACATTCCTCCGCGTGGGCGAGGAGGGCTCGATCCTCCGGCGTCGGATCGGCTTCGATGTCGATCAGGCGCCTGGGCTCGAGGGCCAGGTCGGCGAGCCGCTCGTGCGCCTCAGCGTGATCCATCGATCGCCTCCCGCCGGCCGCCATCCACCAGGTCTGGGACCGAGCCGAGGATATCGCGCAGCCTGGCCATCGCTCGGCGCGTCCGCGACTTCACGGTGCCGACGGGCAGCGCCAGCCTCGCCGCGATCTGCGACTGGCTGAGGCCTTCGTCGTAAGCGAGCACGAGGACCTGCCGCTCATCGTGCGGCATGCCGGAGACAGCCGTCCGGACGACGGCCTGGGTCCACCGGCGCTCGAGGCTGGGACCGGGTTCATCGCCGGACTCGTTGCGATCGTCCAGACGCGGCGTCGGCCCGCCGTCGGAGCGGACCGACTCCGTGACCGACACGAGGTGGGGCCGTCGCGCCTCGGCGCGGAGTCGGTCGAGCGCGCGGTTGCGGGCGATGCGCATCAGCCATGTCCGCAGGCTGCCGGCCTCGGGTCGGTACTGGGCGGCGCGTTGCCAGAGCGTCAGATACGTCTCCTGGATGATCTCCGCGGCGGCCTCGCGGTCCGAAAGCAGGCGCGTCACGACCGCGAACAGGAGCGAGGCATGGGCATCGTAGGCGACCATGAAGGCCGCCTCGTCGCCAGCTGCGATGAGCCGGGCCAGATCCCCGTCCGGGCGTCCTTGCGTCTGCTCCATCGCTCTCCCGCGTTGCAGATGATGCCCCCCACGCGATGGTGCCCTGCCTGCGCGCTCCCGTCCAGCACCCCCTACGGGGTCGGGCTGGCGTTCGAGCCGCCGCGCGAGTACTCGTCACTCCCGGTGGACGGCGAGGCGCCGGACCCGCTCGTGCCCGAGGGCGTGGCCACGAACCAGACGTCATTGACACCCTGGCCCTTGACGTCTCCAGCGGCTGCATCAGCGGCGAAGTAGTAGAGCGGCGCGCCGGCGTACGTGACCTGCAACGCACCGTCGTCGCGCGCGATGGTGGCCAGTGCGCCGGTCACGCCGGCGCCAGGCGTGACGGTCTCGTCCGCCTCGACCACGAAGGGCGGCCAGGCCGTGGCGCAGTCGCCGTTGCAGACACTCTTGCCGCCGGTGTCCTTGGTGAAGACGTAGAGCGTCTTGCCGTCTTCGCCGACGAGGATGGAGCCGAGCGTCGGGTCGGTCGCCACGTTGACGACATAGGCCTCTCCTGCCGCCTCGCTGGCGGCCGGCGCGGACGGCTCCGGTGCCGCCGCAGATGGCGAGGGCGATCCGCCCGACGCCCCGCAGCCGACGAGCAGCAGCGACGTGCTGGCCACGGCCAACCACGACCTTCGACTCCGGATCCAGGTTCCATCCACCACGAGAACGTCCTCCGCTGCCCATGCGGCCAAGCGGCCGGCAGCGATACATACGTCGCGCAGCCCGGATCAGATCTCGCCGGGCGCGGTGAGTCGAAACGGTCCGGTCCGTATCCTAACGTTGGAACCACCGGCACCTCGAACGCTCAGACGCGCGAGATGATCGAGACTGGCGGAAACAGCGAAGCGGCGCTCTGGCGGGAGAGCGCCGCTTCTGGATGAGTGCTGGTGGAGATGGGGGAGGGTCGAACTCCCCGTCCAGAACCATCAGCCGGAGACCTACTACGAGCGTGTCCGATGCTTTGTCG
This sequence comes from uncultured Chloroflexia bacterium, assembly GCA_963837215.1. GTDB lineage: Bacteria > Chloroflexota > Limnocylindria > Limnocylindrales > CSP1-4 > CSP1-4. Next base: position 88,824 of record CAWIML010000007.1, on the reverse strand, counting down.
TCGACCGGACGGACGGCCATCGGCAGTCTGCCGTCCGGTCCAGTCGCGTGCCCCTGGATCGGGCCTGGTCTCCGGTTACGCGACGCTTACCGGAGCTGCATCCCCGCTGCATGACGCTTCCACAGCCCACGGGGAGGAGGCTGCTTCCACGCTCACCTTACCGCCTAAGCGGCGAGGGCGAGAGCAGGCTGGCGGTTGCCAGTTACTTCGTTTTGCCGCCGGTTTAACGAGGCCTGACGGCACCTCGGCTCGCATTCTCCGGGGATCCGGCCCTGTCGAAACCACGCATCCCCATGAGTCCCGGACCGCGTCCGGGGCACCGACCATTCTACTACTGCGCGTTTGGCACCAGCCCGTTGCCAGATCGAGCCCCTTCCGGTGGGCGGCCCTCGTCGCGACCGTTCGAAGGCTAGCGGCCCCTTCGGACGTCCGACAGCTCCCGGTCGAGGTCGCGCTTGGCATCGCGTTCCGCGATCGCGCGGCGCTTGTCGTGGAGCTGCTTGCCCCGGGCGAGGCCGAGTTCCAGCTTGGCTCGGCCGCGAGCGTCGATGAAGAGGCGCAGCGGGATGAGGGTCAGGCCCTTCGACTTCGTGCGGCCGAGCAGCTCGTCGATCTCGCGCCGGTGCAGGAGCAGCTTGCGCTCCCGGCGCGGCTCATGGTTGTAGCGGTTGCCCTCGGCGAAGGGGGCGATGGTCACGCCGATGAGCCAGGCCTCGCCGCGCTCGATGCGGGCATAGGCCTCCTGGAGGCTGACCTTGCCCGCCCGGATGCTCTTGATCTCGGTGCCGGTCAGGGCGATGCCCGCCTCGATGTGCTCTTCGATGTGGTACTCGTGGTAGGCCTTCCGGTTGAGGGCCACGGTGTGCTCGCCCATGAGGCTTCCTTCGGTCGTTCGGTGTCGTGGCAGGCGCTCAGGCTGGCCGAGTCGCGGACGCACGAACGCCGGCCCGTGTCCGGACCGGCGTTCGAAGACGCGTACCACCCTGCGGGGTCTAGGTCAGGCAGTTGCCTCCCGCGAGGTGGTGCAGCGCTTGGGACTGTCGATCACTGCACATCACCTCCTTTCGTCTGGCGCGGACGATAGCGGAGACCCCCGTTCTGCGCAAGGGGTGGTGGTTCGTCAGGAGGTCGGGGCGCCGAGCAGCTCCAGGGCTCGCTCGAGCACGACATCCGAGTCGGCATCGGCGGGCACATCGACCGGCACGTCCGGGGTCAGGCCCAGCTCGTGGATGGAGCGCTTGTCCGGCGTCAGCCACCTGGCCACGGAGAGTCGAAAGCCGCCCGTGTCGTCGGTCAGCGTCTGCCACTGCTGGATGGTGCCCTTGCCGAACGTCTGCTCGCCGACCAGGCGGGCCCGACCCGTGTCCTGCAGGGCACCGGCGACGATCTCGCTGGCGCTCGCCGAGCCGCCGTCGACGAGCACGACGACCTCGATCGCGGGGTCCGTGGCGACACCGCCGGGGAGAGCCTGGTGAGGAAGCTCCGTGCCATCGGCGAAGGTCTCCCAGAAGACGGGGCCCGTGGCGATGAACTCGCTGGCGATCTTCTCGGCAGCGTCCACGAACCCGCCAGGGTCGCCCCGCAGGTCGAAGATGATCCGCCGCACACCCGCGTCGACCAGCGCGGCAAGCTGACCGTGGAAGTCGTCCGCGGCCGACGAGGAGAACCCGTCGAGCCGGATATAGCCGACCGTCCCGTCGGCCATGATCTCGCTCGTCACGACCTCCGTCTGGACGACCTCGCGGACGATCGCCAGCTCGAATGTCTCGGCCTGGCCGCGCACGATCGAGATCCGGACCGTCGAGCCACGCGGTCCGCGCACGCGATCGACCGTCTCGCCGATGGTCAGCCCGTCGACCGGCGCATCGTCGATGGCTACGATGCGGTCGTCCTTGCGAAGGCCCGCCCGCGCCGCCGGTGCGTCGCGAAGCGTCCGGATGACGACGACGTAGCAGGTCGGGCCGGCACGCTCGCAGGCCTCCTCACCGGGCTCGGCCCGGGTCATCATCACGGCGCCGATGCCCTCGAAGCTGCCGGAGATGCCTGAGATCGATGATCTGTACTCGTCCGAGGTGAGGTAGCCGCTGAATGGGTCGCCGATGGCCTCGAACATGCCCTTGATGGCGCCCTCCACGAGCGCCTTCCCGTCGGTCTCGCCGACGAACCGGCCGGTGATGGCGTCGTAGGCGTCCCAGAACGGGGCGAACATCACCTCGCGATCGTCGGGTGTGCCGGCCGTCCGAGCCTGCTGGTCGCCGAGCAGGAAGCCGGCGCCGAAGAGCGCCGCACCACCAAGGACGCCGACCAGAGCGAGCGCCACCATGAAGGTCAGCCGACCAGTCGCCGACGGAGCGTCGGGGAGTGCGGCGATCCGTGGACGATGGGCGGGGTCGACCCGGGCGCGGTGGGCTCGGGGGCGGTCGGCTCGTTTTCTGGCGGCTCGGGTGTCCGGGGCTCGGTCATCGGTCGATGCAGTCTCAGATCGAGTCGATCGGGTCCGGCGTCGGTGATCCCGAAGCATCCGGCCCGTCGGGCTCGGAGCGCGAAGCCTACTTGATGAGGTAGCTACGCACGGAGATGGTGGCCCCCAGGCCGCCGAGCAGGGCGCCCGCCCCGACCACGACCATGACCAGCTGCTGGCCGAGCTGCTGGTCGAAGCCGATGGGGATCTCCGACAGGACGGTCGTTCCGAGCTGGCCGATCGAGGGCGCGGCGATGCCCAGGATACCCAGGGTGACCGCCGCCCCGATGAGCCCGACGAGCAGGCCCTCGAAGATGAACGGCCAGCGGATGAAGGCGTCCGAGGCGCCCACGAGGCGCATGATCTCGATCTCGTCGGCACGTGCCATGACGGCCATGCGGATGGTGTTGACGACGATGAACAGGACGGTCAGCCCGACCATGATCACGATGCCCAGGCCGATGGTGCGCAGGACGCCCGTGATCGCCACCAGGGCATCGACCACGCGCTGGGTCTCGAGCACCTCGGAGACCAGCCCTCTGGGAGCCTTGAGGACCGCGACCACCGAGCCGTACTGGCGCGGGTCGCGCAGCTTGACGTTGAGGCTGGCCGGGATGGGGTTGGTGCCCGTCAGCGTGGTCAGGTCCGGCCGTCCCTGGGCGGTCTGGTCGGCTCGCCAGGCCTCCAGGGCGTCCGCCTTGCTCTGGTAGCTGACCGAGGCGACCTCCGGCAACGCCTCGACCTGGACCTGCAGCTCCTGGATCCGGTCGTAGGAGACACCGTCGTTGATGAAGGCCTGGACCTCGACCTTCGACTCCACGAACCGCAGTCCCGCCTCGAGCCCCGAGAGGACCAGGATCAAGCCGGCCAGCAGGATGAGCATGAGGACCATCGTCACGGTCGCCGCCAGGCTCATGACGCGATTGCGCCACAGGCCCTGGAAGGCGCGGCGGATGGAGAAGGCCAGGAAGCCGATCACGGCTCAGTACTCACGGTGGTAGCCGCCGACCTCGTCGCGCACGATGCGGCCCTCCTCGAGCGCCACGACGCGGCTTGCGAAGGGCGGTCACGACCTCCGCGTTGTGGGTCGCCATGAGCACGGTCGTGCCCATCTCGTTGATGCGCAGCAGGAGCTGGATGATCTCCCAGCTGATGAGCGGGTCGAGGTTGCCGGTCGGCTCGTCCGCGATGACGATGGTCGGGTCGTGGACCATGGCCCGGGCGATGGCCGTACGCTGCTGCTCGCCGCCCGACAGCTGGTGCGGCCGCTGCTCGCCCTGCGCCGGTCAGGCCCACGAGGGCCAGGACACGCTCGACCGCCGGTCCGATCTCCCGTCTCGGCGTGCCGGTGACCTCGAGCGCGAAGGCCACGTTCTCGCGCACGGTCTTGCGCGGCAGCAGCTTGAAGTCCTGGAAGACGATGCCGATCCTGCGGCGCATCCGGGGCACGTCGCGGCGCTTCAGGCGGGCGAGGTCCTGGCCGCCCAGCATGACCATGCCGGTCGTCGCCAGCTCGTCGCGGACGAGCAGCTTGATGAGCGTGCTCTTGCCTGCGCCCGAGGGGCCGACCAGGAAGACGAAGTCGCCCTCCGGGATGATCAGGTCGACGTCGACCAGGGCGCGCTTTCCGGTCGGGTAGACCTTGGTCACGTCGTGAAGCGCGAGCGCCACGCGCTTGAGGTCGGGCAGCTCCAGGTCCACGGCCGGCTTCGGCGTCCGCGGGCGCCCGGCGCTGGTCGGGGAGATGCCGTTCGGCGCAGAGACCGGGGGCGGCTCCGCGGCGACAGCGGCGGTGCTGATCGGCCCGAAGGCCGACTGTCCGGCGGGCCTGGCCGGCGTCTTGGAGGATCCAGCTGTGCCCAGGCCGTTCGTTTCCTCGGGCGTCGCAACGATGCCAGCGTTCGCCCCGGGCAGCCCGCGACGGGGGCGGAGGCTGGCTCGGAGGTGCGAGAACGTCACGTACGGCTCCGCGTTGGCCGGGACCGACGCATGGACAGCGCCGGTGATCCAGTTGCGGCTCGGCACGCGGGCACGGCGAGCACGACCACGACGCGCGCAGGGTAGCACAGGCGTTCGAGGCCCTCGCGTGGAGCGGACCGTTCCGACAGGTACCCGTTGCCGACGGGCAACGCAGCCCCGGTTCAGCGGTCGTCGCGCGGATGCGCCTCCGGTCGGTCGGGGAGGACGGCGCCGACGGCGCGGGCCAGCTCCAGTCGTCGCCACGGTGGGGCACCCTCCAGCTCGACCTCGAGCGAGAAGCTCAGGAAGGTCCGCACCAGGACGATGACACCGAGGGTGGCGGCATTCTCCAGGGTCAGGTCGACGGTGATGGTCCGGATGATGTCGGCGATGATGAGGATCTCAAGACCGAGAAGGATGATCCGGCCGAGCTCGTTGCGAACGCCGATATACGTGACCCGCTGCCGCGCCCCGACGTAGCCTCCGACGATCCTCACCGCCAGGATGAGCGAGCCGATGGCGAAGACGGCGACGCCCACGATCTCGAAGGCGAGCGAGACGGTCTCCATCGTGTCGCGGAAGGTCATGCCCGAAGCGTACGCCACCGGGCGACACCCGGGTCTGCCTCACGTGACCTGGGTGGCCGGGCGCTCACCGCTGGATCGAGGAAAGGCGGTCGCGGCTGCGGGCCTCGTACGTAGCGTGCGCTACCCTCCGGACCGGAGGAGCTGTGGGCATCCAGATCGAGGAGGTCATCGCGGCCATCCCGGCGTGGGCCGGCCGTCGCATCACGTGTCGAAGCGATCGCCGGCGGGCTGACCAACCGCAACTATCGGGTCGAGATCGACGGCGATCCGGTCTTCGTGCGCGATCCCGGGTGCCGATCACCGACCTGCTGGCCGTGGACCGCGGCAACGAGCTGGCACAACACGCCGGGCAGCCGCCGAGGCCGGCATCGGGCCGCGTGTGCTCCACCACCTTCCCGGACTGGGACGTGATGGTGCTCGAGTGGCTGCCGGGCCGCGACGATGTCCAACGAGGCCTGCCGCGAGCCGGACATGCCGGAACGCATCGCGGCCGCGCTGCGCCAGCTTCATGCCGGACCGCGCTTCCGCGACGACTTCGACATGGTCCGACTCTCGAGCCGCTACCTGCGGGTCGTTGACGAGCGCGACATCCGCATCCCCGCCGGCTATCGCGAGCACATGGCGCTCCTGCCGCGCATCGAGGCCGCGCTGGCCGCCAACGCGCTCCCTACGGTCCCCTGCCACAACGACCTGCTGGCCGACAACTACCTCGATGACGGCACGCGCATCCGGATCGTCGACTACGAGTACAGCGGCAACAACGACCCGACGTTCGAGCTCGGTAACACCTGCCAGGAGCTCGGTTGGGACGGCGCCCGCATCGACGGCCCTCTGCGCCGCCTACTTCGGCGACGGCGACCGACGCGCACCTGGCGCGGATGCGGCTCCAGATGATCTTGTCCGACGTGGGCTGGACGCTCTGGGCCGCCATCCAGTCCGCGCTCTCTACGATCGCGTACGACTTCTGGGGCTGGGCGGATGAACGCTGGGCACGCGGCGGCCGACGCCCTGGACAGCCCGGACTTCGAGCGCTGGCTGCGCGAGGCAGCCGCGGGCTGACGCTGCGATGGCCCGGACGCGGACGCCCGGGCCATGCGATGCAGGCGGCGGCCCGGAGGCCGCGCCAATCACTCGGGCGGGATCTCTTTGAAGGCATAAGCGACGTCGATGCCCGCGTTGCGACGGACGATCTTGGTCACGATGTACCAGAGCAGGGTAAAGATGAGGATGCCGCCGACGACGGTGTAGGCGAGCTGGCTCGTCAGGCCCAGCTGCTCGTTGGTCAGGAAGAGCCACAAGAAGATCGAGCCGGCGATGAAGCCCAGGATGCCGACGATGGTCACGACCGGGATGCCGCCGACGCGGAAGGCGGAGCCCGGCGAGGACTCGTAGACGCCCTTGGCCCGGAACGGCAGCAGGGCGCCGGCCAGCGCCGTGGCCACGAAGACGTAGCCGCAGGCGAAGGTGACACCGAGCGTCAGCGAGGTCCAGGTCGTCACGTTGTCGCCCTCGCCGTAGCTGAAGAGGTTGTACAGGAGGATGACCGGGATGCTCGCCAGGAAGTAGATGACGTGGGCGTTGACGGGCGTATGGAAGCGGTCGCTGACCCGGCTGACCAGCTCCGGCAGCAGGCGGTCGAGCGACATCGCGACCATCACGCGGGTCATGCCGATGTAGCAGTTGTGGACGATCTGGTGGCTGTTGAGGATGAACCCGAGCGCCGATGATGAGGGTGACGATCGGGCTGCGCCGAGAGCGCGATGGCGATGATGTTCGGCCACAGCCAGAAGCCCCCCATGGTCGCTTCCGTGACGCCGGACCAATAGCCGGCCCCGGCTACGTACAGGAACTCCGTCCCGACCGAGCGCTCGAGGGCGAAGGCCAGGAGGGCGAGCAAGAGGCCCGTCAGCGACGAGCGCGCCGATGATGATGAAGGCCTGGCTACGAAACGATCGCGCGTCCTTGATCTCGCCGTTCTGCTGCGCGCTGTAGGTCGCCCACTGGAGCGAGGTCCAGGCGATCGGCGCGATGAGCAGCGTCGCCAGCAGACTGAAGGGCGGGTTGAGCTCGATACCGGCCGCGATGGTCGCCGCCGTCGCCTCCGCGTAACAGGCCGATGAGCCGCCGATGGCGGCCGAGAACGCATCCAGGTCGCCCGGCACCTGACTCGTCGACGTGATGAGCAGGACCGCCAGCATCGTCCCGAAGGCCAGCAGGGTGCGCGACCCACATCACGCGCTGGAGGCTGACGTAGTTCTTGAAGCCCCGAGCGAGGATGACCAGTGCCAGCGCGGCGTTGATGATGCTCACGATGATGACGCCCTGGGCAGTCGTGAACCAGGTCGCCAGGTCGAGCATCGTGGTGTTGCCGAGTCGTCGCTCCCAGGCCCAGGAAGAGCGGCGCCAGCCCGAGGTAGGCGAGCAGCCAGCCGGAGAGCGCCACCCACTGGAGGATCCAGATCACGAACCCGGACATGACCAGCGTGAAGGCGATGCCGCCACCCAACACCCGGCTCTGGAAGACGTAGTCGCCACCCGACCGGGGTAATGCGGTGGACAGCCAGACGTAGCTCAGGGCGATGGGGATCTCCAGGACCATCGCCAGGAGGATCCCCCAGACCAGCTGGCCGCCGGGCAGTGCTCCGGGCGCCCAGAGGTAGGTCCAGGGAAAGATGAGGCCCATCGTCAGGATGTTGTAGACGAACGCCGACGACGGGGACATCACGCGCACGAGCCCCGACGACTTCCGGACGAAGACCTCGGGCGTCGCGACCGCGGTCGCCATGCTAAGTCACCTCCCTACGTGGCGGGCAGCCGGCGGTCTCGAACGTGGGCGGGCCGCCTGCCCGACGGAACGGATGGGATCCGTGTTGTGCCGCTCGCACCTCCTCGCCTATCCGGCTGTCATCTGGAAGCCGGTCACCTTGCCGTCGTTGATGGTCATCAGGCAGCCGCGCAGGACGCCTTCCCCGTACTCGCTGCCGGGATTGATGCACAGGGTCGGCCCGATCCTGGCGGCCGCCTGCGACTCGTGGATGTGCCCGTGCAGCCCGAGCATCGGCTGGTATCGCTCGATCGAGGTGCGGACGGCCACGCTCCCAGCGCCGTAGAGGACCGGTTGGCCACCGGCCACGACCTGGGATGGCGGGTCGGTCGTCCAGTCGAGCATCGGGCAGGTGTCGAGCGTCGAGTCCTTGGGCGGCGCATGGAAGTTGAAGATCGCATATCGGTAGTCGCCGAGAGGCTCGGCGACCGCGTCGATCTTGACGGCCAGTTCTGGTTCGGGGGCCTCGCGAGGCGTCTGCCAAGGCGTCGGGATTGACGTACGGCATGCTGACCATGATGTGCAGGTCGTCGAGCTCGACCGCCCGGTCCTCGCAGGCAACGAACGATCGCGTCTCGGCTGCGGCCATGGCCTTCATGACCTCCGGCACGTCGTCGTTGCCGCCGGTCGCGTAGCAGCGGATACCCGTCCCCGCGAGGCGCGATCTCGGCGAGGTCGATCCAGCCCATAAGGCGCTCTGTGGCAAGGTCAACGAAGAGCTGCTCGACGGCCGTCGGGTCGTCGCGTAGGGCGCGGTAGGCGTCCTCGTCGATGGTCGTGTGGTAGAAACCGAGGTCGGCGATGCGCTTGCGGACCGCCTCCACCTCGGCCTCCGTCTCGAGCTGCTCGACTCGCCCGTGGATGGTCGCGCGGTGCCGCCCGTCCGCCTCGCGGATGATGGGGATGGCCAGTTTGCCCATCACATCGCCGCCCATGACCAACACATCCGCCTTGTAGAACGTCCCAGCGTTGAGGAACTTGCGCCAGGTCCGCTCCGAGCCGTGGACATCGGTCGCATAGAAGATCCGGGTGCCCGTCGACGGGCTGCGACGGCCGAAGAGCGGCATCCGGCCTACCCGCGCATCCGCCTAGCCGCGCATCCGCGCGCGGGCCGGGTCGTGGAGCACGTCGGCCGTGACGGCCGCAGGCACCCGCGCACCCAGCACGTCGACGCTCATGGCATCGCCCGGCTGCATGTCACTCGGAAGATACACATACCCGACCGTCCGGGACACCCCGAATCCATAGGTCGCACTCCGAAGGCGCCCGACGACCTCGCCGTTCCGGCGGACCGCTTCGCCGCCATAGATCGGCAGGTAGGCGGGGTCGTGGCCGATGACGACCGTGCGCAGACGCCGGGACGGACCGCTGGGCGCCGCCTCGCGCTGGCGAGCGATGGCCGCGCTGCCGATGAAGCTGCCCTTGGCCAGGCGGACGAAGCCACCCAGGCCCGCCTCGTCGGGCGTCTCCAGCATGGTCAGGTCGGTCCCGTAGTAGCGATAGCCCTTCTCCATCCGGAGCGCGTCGAGGGCCCGATAGCCGACGGGCGCCAGGTCGACCGACCTGCCTGACTCCAGCAGCCGGTCCCAGACCGCGACCGCCCAATCCGGCGGCACATAGAGCTCCCAGCCGAGCTCGCCGACGTAGCTCAGGCGCGCCGCCAGGGCGCGTGCGCCACCGATCCCGATGGTCATCGCCCTGCGCGAAGGCAGGGCGGCGTCGCTCACGTCGTCATCAGCGACGGAACCGAGGACATCGCGGGAAGCCGGGCCCCAGAGCCCGAAGCAGGCCCAGTCCGCGCTCTCGTCGGCGAGCGTCACCGGGGGCTCGTCGTCGCGCACGTTGGCGCGCAGCCAGCCCAGGTCGCCGGCGAGATAGCCGGCGCCGGTGACCACGCGGTAGCGTTCCTCTGCCAGCCGAGTGACGGTCACGTCAGCGAGCATGCCGCCGCGCACGTCGAGGAACTGGCCGTAGACGATGGAGCCGGGCGGCCGGTCGATGTCGTTGGCGCAGACTCGCTGGAGGAGCGCGGTCGCGCCGGGGCCGCCGACCGCGATCTTGCCGAAGGAGGTGAGGTCGATGAGGCCGGCCCGCTCGCGGACGGCCTGCACCTCGTCGCCCACCCGCTCGAACCAGGGCGGGCGGCTCCAGCCGTAGGCCCGCTGGTCGCGGCCCGCCCGCCGCCACGGCCGCCCCGGTTCGAAGACGTCCGGCCGCTCCCAGCCGGCCTTGCTTCCGAATACGGCCCCGGCTTCCTGGAGGCGCCCGTGGACCGGGGAGAGGCGCCGCGGGCGGCCCGCAACGTCAGCATCGTGTGGGAAGCGCAGCCGGTAATAGTCAGCGTACGTCTCGCGCGCCAGCTCCGCCGACCAAGCGGGATCGCGATAGGTGTCGGCGAAGCGCCAGGCTCGATACGGGACGATGTCGAGCCCGGGTCGCCGGCCGTGATCCAGCCGGCCAGCGCCTGGCCGAGGCCGCCGCCGCCACCGAAGCCGTTCAGCGAGAGGCCGGCCGCGACCCAGAAGCCCGTCAGGCCGGGCATCGGCCCCAGAAGCGGGTTGGCGTCGGGCGTCATGGCGTCCGGATGGCAGACGAGACGGATCGCCTCGGCGTCGATGAGGAACGGGAAGCGTCGGACCGCGCCGGCCATCAAGGGCGCGAAGCGCTCGAAGTCGGGCGGCAGCGACTGCGCCGCATGCTCCCAGGGCACGCCGTCGATCCAGCGCACCGCGGGCTCGGCCTCATAGCCGCCGAAGAGCATGCCGCCATGCTCACTCTTGCCATAGACAAGGTTGTCTGGATCCCGGAAACAGGGCATCTCGGCGGGCAGCTCGTGACCAGGCACGGCACGCAGGGCGATGTGCTGGTGGTCCACGGGGGTCGATGGGATGAACGCCCCGACCATCGCGGCCACCTGCGGCGCCCAGATACCGGCAGCATCGATGGCCAGCTCCGTCTCGATCGGACCTGCCTCGGTTTCGACGTGCGTCACCGCGCGCCGTTCGGAGAGCCGGAAGCCGGTCACGCGCAGCCCTGTCCGGATGCGCACGCCGAGGGCCTGGGCCGCGGCCGCCACCGCATGCGTGGCAGTATGCGGGTCGAGGTACCCGTCCTGAGCCATCCAGACACCGCCGTAGAGCGACTCGTCGGAGATCGCGGGCAGGTGCGCCTGCGCCTCGGCGGCTGAGATGACCTCGGCATCGAGGCCGATGCCGCGGGCCCGGCTCGCCGTGCGCTCGAGCTCTGCGAGCTGCTCCGGGCTCGACGCCAGTCGGACGCTCCCGACGCGTGAGAAGACGCCCAGCCGCTCGTAGAGTTCGATGCTCTGGCGGCGGAAGCGCATCATCGTCGCCGACGGGTTGAACGCGGTCACGAGGCCGGCCGCCTGGCACGTCGAGCCGGCGGTCAGCTGCGCCTTCTCGACGAGGAGGACGTCGCGTTCGCCAGCGAGCGCGAGGGAGTAGGCGACGCAGCAGCCGCTGATGCCACCGCCGACGATCACGATCCGCGCCCGATCCACGCCGCCGCGCCCTCCGAACGACTCCCGGCTGGGGAACGGTACCGCGCCGTGCGGCGCTCGTTCCGCCGATCGCGCAGCCAGCGGCGCCCATACGATCACCGACGCCCTAGGGCAAATGACCCAGGCGATGTCCCACGAGGTAGATCCATCGTCCAGATGCGCGATCAGAACGCCGTGACCATCGACCGGGCGACCCTCGAGCGCGAGGTCGCGCGGATCGTCAACGCGGCCGAGGAGGCCGGTCTCGTGATGCGGGTCCTTGGCTCGATCGGCGTCGCGCTCCATTGCCCTGACGCGGCCGAGCTGCTGCCGAGTTTCTCGCGCACCTATGCTGACATCGACTTCGCCTCGTACCGACGCCAGTCGAAGGACCTCACCAACCTCCTGACGTCGCTCGGGTATCTCGACAACCGCGACGTCTTCATCACCTCGGAGGGGTCACGCTCGATCCTCGCGGATCCGCAGCGCCGCATCCACCTCGACGTCTTCTACGACCGGCTCGACTTCTGCCACGTCATCCCGCTGGCGGGCCGCCTCGAGGCCGACCGGCCGACGATCCCGTTGGCCGAGCTCCTGCTCTCCAAGCTCCAGATCGTGAAGATCAACGAAAAGGACGTGGTCGACGCCATCCTCCTCCTGGTCGACCATCCGCTCGGTTCCGGCGACGACGACGTCATCGACCAGGACCGCATCGCCGCCCTCTGCGCCGAGGACTGGGGCACCTGGCGGACGATCACCCTGAACCTGGCCAAGGTGGCCGCGCTGGCTGCCGGCTATGCGCAGCTCGATGAGCATCGCCGCCTGGTCTTCGCCGGGGCCGTTTCCGCCCTCACGGAGCGGCTGGAACGCGAGCCGAAGTCGCTGGCCTGGCGGATGCGGGCGAAGGTCGGCGACCGGCGCCAGTGGTGGACGGACGTGGACGAGGCCATCTAGGGGAGCGACGTCGGTCGGCACTGGCATCGGTCGCGCCTGGTGCGCGCGAGCACCACCGATCGGGCGCAGGAGTTGCGGGAGCCCCTCGTGGGGTTGAGACTGGCGCGGCCGCTGCGTGCCGCCCCGCGCCCCAGCCGCCCCTCGCACGGCGCAGCCCGAAGGAGGACCAGATGACTCGTCGGCTCATCTTCATCGTGGCCATGATCGGCGCCCTCTCGATCGCCATCGGCGCCGTCGGCGTCAGCGCATCGACGGCTGCCGGCAAGACGGTGACCGTCGTGGAGCGGGCAGCAACCGACACCGTCATCGACCTGGGGACGCCGGGCGACAGCATCGGAGACCTGCTCGTGTTTGGCAACGACATCTACAACGCGTCGAACTCGACCAAGGTCGGTCGCGATCAGGGCAACTGCGCGCGCACGAACCCGGGCATGAGCTGGGAGTGCTCGTGGACGACCATCCTGGCAGGCGGCTCGATCACCGTCGCCGGCCCGTTCTACGACGACCTGCGGGACTCTCAGTTCGCGATCACTGGAGGCACCGGCAGGTACCGCAACGCACGAGGTGTGATGATCCTCCACGCGCGCGACGCACTCGGTGCGGAGCTGGACTTCATCTTCCGGATCATCGGCTGAGTCATCTCCCGTCGCTGAGTCGCGCCCGGGTTCGGCTGCTGGCCGCGCCCGGGCCGTAGGCGGACTCGAGAAGCCGCAGGTCGGCTTCCAAGGCCGCGCCGGAGGCGTTCTCGATGAGCCGCCCGAGGTGATGTTCGGCGTAGGCCACGAAGTCAACGTCGAGCGTGCTGATGGCCTGCTGGAGGACCCCCCACATGCCCTCGCGGAAGTCGGACACGACGCGCATCAGGCGCAGGCGTGCCAGGCGGTCGGGTCGCGACACCGCCCTCGTAGGCCTCCAGCAGGATGGCGTCCTCGTCGGCGTCGAGGCCATGGTTGACGCTGAAGTTGCCGAGGTCGAAGAACGGGTCGCCCATCCCAGCGTACTCCCAGTCCACGATCCGGATGCGCTCGCCGTCATCGATGAAGTTGGCGTTGAGGAGGTCGTTGTGACAGGGCCGCATCTCGACCGGATCGCGCAGGAAGGCGATCTCGATGCGCCGCATCCGCTCGTGGGCGGCTTCGTAGCGCGGCAGGGATGGCGATGCCGTGCGCCATGGCCAGCGCCCGGTAAGCCTCGCCGATGCGGAAGGGCGCGAAGATGCCGGGGATGGCCGGTCCCCCGTGGATGCGCCGGATGGAGTCGGCCACCCGCCGGATGGTCGCCGGTTCGTGGATGGCCCGGTCGGAGATTCCGGTGCCGACGATGAAGCGCGTCACCAGGTAGCCCTCCGGCCGGACAAAGGCCAGGACCTCCGGGCCGACACCGACCCCCGCTGCGGCAATCGTCGCCGCGTGCTCGACCTCGCGGCTGATGCCCAGGAGGTGCGTGTCGTTGCCGCCGAGGCGAATGACGATAGGTCTCACTCGCCCGGACTGTCCCGGGCCTGACGCTCCAGACTGGGCTCGGCGTGCGTGGGTCGCGGCGCCTTCACGTCCACACGGAAGTTGCGGTTCGTGATGCCCCCCGAGATGGGCGTCAGGACGAGCTCGCGCCCGACCAGCTCCGGCACGCGCTGGAGGGCGGCCACGAGTCGATCGCGCAACTCGCCCGCGACGATCGGCTCGCTCGACGCTTCTTGCCCCATCCATCGGCTCCCGTCAGCCGTCAGCCCGGCAGCGCCGCCAGGATCTCCTCGTGCAGCCAGCCGTTCGTGGCCAGCATCGTCGCCTCGTGGATGGAGCGGACGCCCTGGAAGTCGGTCACGCGCCCGCCGGCCTCCTCGATGATCAGGAGCGGGCCAGCCAGGTCCCAGGCGTTCATGCCCACCTCGATCATCGCCTCCGCGGCACCCTCGGCGACCAGGGCGTAGCCCCAGAAGTCGCCGAAGCCCCGGTCGCGCCAGGCCCGCGCGACGAGTGCCCGGAAGCCCGGCGCGTAGGGCTCGATGTCGGTCGGCGAGCTGTACAGGATCTGGGATTCGCTCGAGGCGGTCGATGCGTGACGTCCGGATCCGCCGAAGCTCGCCCTGCGCCGTGCCCGCGGAGCCCGACGCCCAGGCGCCGCCGCCGCGCCAGGCGAACCAGCGCTCGCGCAGGGCGGGGGCGCTGATGACGCCGACCTGCATCTCCCCGTCGCGTTCGACGCCCAGCAAGGTCCCGAAGAGCGGCACGCCGCGCATGAAGTTGTGGGTGCCGTCGATGGGGTCGATGTACCAGCGCACGGACGCGCCGCCATCGATGGTGCCCTCCTCTTCGCCGACCAGGCCGTGATCGGGATGGGCTTCGGCGATGCCTTCCCGCAGGTATCGCTCGATGGCGGTGTCGACCTGGGTCACGAACGAGCGGTCCGGTTTGGTCGTGACCTCCAGCTCGTGGCGGAAATGCTCGAGGGCCATGACATCGGCCCGCTCGCAGAGGCGCAAGGCCAGATCGAGCCAGCCCCGAAGCTCGGCGTCCGTGCCCAGACGTCGCGAGGCGCTCCAGGCCGCGCCGAAGCCGACACCGGCCGCGTCGCTCACGCTCGCATCTCCTGACTCACGCCCTGATCCTCTCGCCCTTCGGATCCCAGAGCGGCTCCTTCACGACCTCGGCGCCGACCCACTCGCCGAAGACGTCGATCTCGGTCTGGCGACCGACGTTGGCCAGCTCCGGCGGCAGGTAGGCGTAGGCGATGCTGCGACCGACGGCGTAGCCGTAGCCGCCTGAGGTCACCCGCCCGACGATGGCGCCGTCCACGCGCACCGGCTCGTTGCCAAGCGTGACCGAGCGCGGATCGTCGAGCACCAGGCAGGCCAGTCGTCGTCGGCGACCTTCGGCCCCGCCGGGCGAGGAGCGCGTCACGGCCGATGAAGTCGATGCCCTTGTCGGCCCGGACGGCGAAGCCCAGCCCGGCCTCGTAGGGTGACTCCTCGGGCGTGATGTCGGCCGCCCACGCGCGATAGCCCTTCTCCAGCCGCAGGGCGTCGATGGCGCGATAGCCTCCGGCCAGCATGCCGCGCGGGGCCCCAGCCGCCCACAACGTCGCCCACAGCCCGCGGCCGTACTCGGCCGGGGTGTAGAGCTCCCAGCCGAGCTCGCCGACATAGGTCACGCGGAGCGCGAGCACGGGCGCGTTGCCGAGGTGGATCTCGCGAGCCGTGAGGTATGGGAATGCCTCGTTCGAGAGGTCGGACTTCGTGAGCGGAGCCAGGATCTCGCGCGCCAGCGGCCCCCAGAGCCCGAAGCAGGCGCGGCCCGAGGTCACGTCGCGGACGCGGACCGAGTCGGCGTCCGTCAGGTGGGCGCGGATCCAACCGAGGTCGTGGTTGCCGAACGCGGTGCCGGTCACGATCAGGAACAGGTCGTCGGTCAGGCGGCTGACCGTGAAGTCGCACTCGATGCCGCCGCGCATGTTGAGCATCTGCGTGTACGTCACGCTGCCCACGGGTCGGTCCATGTCGTTGGCGCAGAGGCGCTGCAGGAAGGCCAGGGCGCCAGCGCCGGAGACCTCGATCTTGGCGAAGCTCGACTCGTCGAAGAGGGCCGCCGTGGTCCGCGCTGCCATGGCCTCGGCCCCGATGGCCGGCGACCAGTGCTGGCCGGCCCAGCCGCGCGGCCGGAGCGCCTCGTCGCCGAGCGGCTCGTTGATCGTGAACCAGTTCGGTCGCTCCCAGCCGGCCTTCTCACCGAACACGGCACCCAGCGTCCCCAGCGCGTCGTAGGCCGGCGAAACGCGCAGCGGCCGTCCAGCCAGGCGCTCCTCGTTGGGATAGTGGATGTCGTAGTAGGTCGCGTAGGTCTCGTAAGTCCGAGCGAGTGTGTACGCCTGCGAGCCGTATTGCGAACCGAAGCGCCGGATGTCCATCTTCCAGAGGTCGAGCTCCGGCTCGCCGGTGACGATCCACTGCGCGAGCTGCTGGCCGATGCCGCCGGCACCGGCGATGCCGTGGGCACAGAAGCCGGCCGCCACGAAGAAGCCCCGCACGCCCGACTCACCGAGGATGAACTCGTTGTCCGGCGTGAAGGCTTCCGGGCCGTTGATGAGCCGGGTGACCTCCGCGTCGGCGATGGCGGGCACCCGCCGGACGGCACCGTCCATGATCGGCGCGAAGCGTGGCCAGTCGGGCGGCAGGAGCTTGCCGTTGAAGTCGGACGGCACGCCGTCGAGCGACCATGGCTCCGGGTCGCGTTCGTAGCCGCCCATGCACAGCCCGCCGACCTCCTCACGGAAGTAGACGAGGTTGTCGGGGTCGCGCATCGTCGGCAGGCCGGGCTCGACCCCGGCGATCGGCTTCGTCAGGAGGTATTGGTGGGCCATCGGGATGATGGGCACGGCGACACCCGCCATCCGCCCGATCTCCGGCGCGAAGATGCCGCCGGCGTCGACCACGACGTCAGCCTTGAAGGTGCCGCCATCGGTGGTCACGCCGCGCACGCGGCCGCCCTGGACCTCGATGCCTGTCACGCGCTCGTCGATCAGGATCCGGGCGCCCCGGGCCCTGGCGCCGGCAGCCAGGGCGTGGGCCAGGTTGGAGGGATCGAGCCAGCCGTCGGTGGGCAGGAACACCGCGCCCAGGACGCCCGATGGGTCCATGAGCGGGAAGCGCTGCTGCGCCTCCTCCGTCGACAGGAGTTCCAGGGGCAAACCGAAGGTGCGCGCCCAGCCGACCTGGCGCTGCAACTCCTCGTACCGTGCAGGACTCGATGCCAGACGCAGCGAGCCGACCTCGTGCCACGAGACATCGACGCCCGTCTCGGCCGTCAGGCGCCGGTAGAGCTCGGCGCCGTACATCATCATCCGGGTCAGGGTCGTCGTGCTGCGCAGCTGGCCGACGAGACCCGCCGAATGGAACGTCGAGCCGCTGGTCAGGCCCGCGCGCTCGAGCAACACGATGTCCGTCCAGCCGAGCTCCGCAAGATGGTAGGCCACGCTCGTGCCGCCGACGCCGCCGCCGATGACGATGGCCTGGGCGTGCTCGACCATGCTCGCTGGGACCCTCCGCCGAGAGGCTGCCTGGACGAGACTACGGTAGCGCGAAGCTCCGTAGCAGATAGCTCTCTGCGGCCAGCGTCGGCGCCGTGGCACAGTGGACGATCGGCGGTTCGTCGAAGCGCAGGCCAGCGTGGAGCAGCGGCGCCAGGGCCGCCGACGCGCCGGGCACGACGAGCTGCCAGGCGCCCGCCGGCTGGGCCCGGCCGATGAGGTCGGCCACCACGCCCTCGAGGAGCTCGGGCTCGGTCACGTAGGCGGGCCCGATGCGCCCGGTCGCCTGGACATAGCCGTATCCCAGCGCCTGCCCACCGCCACGATCGCGGACGAGGAACCCTTGGCGGCCCTCGGCCCGGTCATCGCGGTGGTCGATCGGTCGTCGGTGGCCGACCGCGGCGAGGTCGAGCGCGGCCAACGCTTCAGCCAGCCGCTCCGCGCCTTCGGTCGTCTCCAGCTGCTCGAAGGGCAGCGCTTCGACGCTCGATGGGAGGCCGCGGAGCGCGTCAGCGCGAGGCGTGCCGACAAGCAGGAAGATGGGGTCGCGCGGACGCATGCCGAGCGAGGCGTACAGGCCGGTCGAGACCAACTGGATCGCCTCGGCGCAGGTCGCCAGGACGCCGCCGTCGGCCAACCAGGACTTCGCGCCTGCCGCCGGCAGGATCCGGCCCAGGAGCTGCCGCCCGAGCCCGTCACCCTGGTGGGCCGGCTCCACGAAGAGGAACGCCAGGAACCAGTACCGTTCCCGCTCCACGGCGATGCCGAATCCCGCCACCCGGCCCTCGATCGTGGCAACGGCGCCACCGGCCGGGTGGCTGGCAAGGAGACGCTCGTAGAGCCGGAGCATGCCGGCCTCGTTGCGAGGCCAGGGGGCCTGATGCCGGCGCTCGCTCAGGTCGTCGAGCGCGGAAAAGAAGACCTCGGCGCACGCGGGCAGGTCATCGGCGATCAGCGGGCGGACCGCCGCCGCCGGGATCGCCGTGGCCGGCGGTTCCGCGGCTGGAAACGCCTCCTCGGACACCTAGGCGACCTCGTCGGTCTGCGTCGCGAGGCGTTCCAGCTCGGCCTGCATGAACGCGTCCAGGTCGCCGTCGAGGACGCCGCCGGTGTCGCTGGTCTCGTGCTCGGTGCGGTGGTCCTTGACCATCTGGTAGGGGTGGAGCACGTACGAACGGATCTGGTTGCCCCAGCCGGCCTCGACGTGCTCGCCGCGGATGGCGGCCATCTCCCGCTCGCGCTCCTCGAGAGCGCGCTCGAGCAGGCGCGCCTCGCAGGATCTTCATGGCCGTCTCGCGGTTCTGCATCTGTGAGCGCTCGTTCTGGCTCTGGGACACGATGCCGCTCGGGAGATGGGTGATGCGCACAGCGGAGTCGGTCTTGTTGACGTGCTGGCCGCCGGCGCCGGTCGCCCGATACGTGTCGATCCGAAGGTCGTCCGGGTTGACCTCGACCTCGACGTCGTCCTCGACCTCGGGCACGACCTCGACGAGGGCGAACGTCGTCTGCCGGCGTTTCTGGGCGTCGTACGGGCTGATGCGGACCAGGCGATGGACGCCGCGCTCCGCGCGCAGCCAGCCGTAGGCACGACGGCCGTCGATGGCGATCGTCGCGCTCTTGATGCCGGCCTGCTCGCCCTCCAGCTGGTCGAGGATCTCGGTCCGGGCCCGGTGGCGTTCGGCCCAGCGGAGGTACATGCGCAGGAGCATCTCCGCCCAGTCGGTGGCCTCGGTGCCGCCGGCACCCGCGCTGATGGTCAGCAACGCGTTGCGCTCGTCGTACGGACCGGAGAACAGGAGCATCGTTCGCTCCCGCTCGTAGTCGACGCGCAGGCGGTCGGCCTCGGCGTCCACCTCGGAGGCCAGCTCGGGATCAGAGAGGGCCAGCTCGGCGATCTCCCCGAGGTCGTCCGCGCGCTTCAGGAGCGCGCCCCAGAGAGCCAGTTCCTCGCGCAGGCGGTCGGCCTCGCGCATCACGCGCTGGGCCTCCTTCGGGTCGTCCCAGAGGTCGGGTGCGCTGGCGGCCAGCTCGAGGGCCGTCAGGCGATCGGTCTTCGTCCCGAGGTCAAAGCCGCCCCGAGGTCGCTCGGATGCGCTCGACGAGCTCGCGGACGGCGGCGCCGTCCACTAGCTGCGCCCGCGCAGGTCCTGGAGGAGCAGCGGCCGCAGCTCGATGATGCGCAGTGCCGTCTTGCTCCGTGCGACGACGGGGTTCACGCAGGGACAGTACCCGTTGTGAGGACAGATACCGCAGTTGCCGTCGCAGTCCAGCCACGCGGCATAGCTGCAGGAGCGACAATCGCGCTCACAGGCGATCAAGTCGACGATCTCGTCGTCGATGGCACCCGACTTCAAGCGATCCCTCGCTCCTCCCTCGCCCTCGATGCGGCGCCGCCGGCGCGCGTCCAGGAGGGCATGTCGAACGCCGGAAGGGCGACCTCCGGCGTGTTTCACCGAGTATACGGACGCGGCCCGCCTACGCCAAGGGGTGGAGCCAGGAATCTCGAAGAAAGCCGGCAGCCGATCCGCGGTGACCGAGCCTGCGAGTCGCGGGCGTGGTCAGCGACCGTGGCACTTCTTGTATTTCAGGCCGCTACCGCAATAGCAGGGGTCATTGCGGCCGAGCTTCGGGCCGCCCGCCGGGCTGGCGCTGCTGACCGGGCTCCGAACCTCGTCGCCCAGCTGTTCGCGCATGGCGCGCGGCGCCGTGCCGGAGAGACCTGGCAGGAGCGGAGCGCTGCCGCCGGTGGCCGCCGCACTGGCGGTGGCCACGCCGGCTGCCGAACCGGCACTCGTCGCCGCCGAGGAGCCGACGCTCGTCGCCATGGGCGCCGCCGCGGCGCTTTCACCCACCGTCGACGAGGCCTGACCGTCCCGCGCCGGTTGGCCTGGACCAGCCAGAGGCGTCGGCGTGGGGGCCGCTGGACGCTGGACCTGGACTCGGAAGATGGTCGAGGCGACCTGGCCGCGGATGAAGCCCCGGAGTTCGTCGTAGAGAGCGAACGCCTCACGCTTGAACTCATTCAGCGGGTCGGTGCCGCCATACCCGCGCAGGCCGACACCGCGGCGCATGTCATCGATCTCGGTCAGGTGCTCGACCCACAGTGAATCGATGGTCCGGAGAAGGACGATGCGCTCGACCATCGACCACGTCTCCTCGCCATGCTCGGCGGCGCGTCGCTCGAGCTGCAGGTCGGCCTGCTCGCGGAGCGCCTCGACGATGGCCTCGTGGGAACCGAGGTCCCAGAGGGCGTCGACGGACACAGCGGCGGCGTCGAAGCCCATCCCCAGCAGGCGGTGGGAGAGGCCCTCGATGTTCCAGTCGTCGGGCACCTCGGCCGCGAGATGCTCGTCGACCAGCGCATCGATCTCGTCGTCCAGGAAGCCCCGGACGGTCTCCGTCAGGTCCTCGTTGTGGAGGACCTTGTCACGCTCGGCGTAGATCGTCTCTCGCTGCTTGTTGATGACGTCGTCGTACTCCACGACGCGCTTGCGCATGTCGAAGTTGAAGCCCTCGACGCGCGTCTGCGAGCTCTCGATGGTCTTGGAGACCATGCCCGACTCGATGGCCATGTCGTCCTCGAGTCCGAGCCGGGTCATGAGGCTGGTCACCCGGTCCCCGGCGAAGCGCTTGAGGAGGGGATCCTCGAGGGAGAGGTAGAAGCGCGAAGATCCAGGGTCGCCCTGCCGCCCCGCACGACCGCGCAGCTGGTTGTCGATGCGCCGGCTGTCGTGGCGCTCGGTGCCGATGATGTGCAGGCCGCCGGCGGCCACGACCCGATCGTGGTCCTCCCCGCAGGAGGCCTTGGCCTCGGCGAGGGCCGCGGCGTAGACCTCGGGCGGCGCCTCGAGCGGGTTGATGCCCTTTCGGTGGAGTGTCTCGGAGGTCATGCCGGTGGCGTTGCCGCCGAGAAGGATGTCGGTGCCGCGGCCGGCCATGTTGGTCGCGATCGTGACCGCACCGCTCCGGCCCGCCTGCGCCACGACGGCCGCCTCTTTCTCGTGCAGCTTGGCGTTCAGGACGTTGTGCGGGATGCCGTCGCGCTTGAGCATCTCGCCCAGGATCTCGCTCTTCTCGACGCTCGTGGTGCCGACCAGGACCGGCCGGCCGATCTCGCGCATCTCGCGGATCTCCTCGATGAGCGCCTTGAACTTGGCCTGCTCGTCGCGGTAGACGAGGTCCGACTCGTCGTCGCGGATCATCGGCCGGTGGGTCGGGATGGTGAGGACCTCGAGGCCGTAGATCTTGTAGAACTCTTCCTGCTCGGTCTGCGCCGTGCCGGTCATGCCCGCGATCTTGTCGTAGAGCCGGAAGTAGTTCTGGAACGTGATCGTGGCCAGCGTCACCGACTCCCGCTGGACGCGCAGGCCCTCCTTGGCCTCGACCGCCTGGTGGAGACCCTCGGACCAGCGACGACCGGGCATCTGGCGGCCGGTGAATTCGTCGACGATGACGATCTCGCCGTCCTTGACCAGGTAGTCGCGATCACGCCGGTAGAGCGCGTGGGCGCGCAGCGCCTGCTCGAAGTGCCGGGCCAGCCGCGGGTCGGCGGCGTAGAGATTTTCCACGCCGAGCAGCTTCTCGATCTTCTCGATGCCCTCTTCCGTGGGCGAGACGGCGTGCTCCTTGAGGTCGACGAAGTAGTCGCCGCCCTCTTCGGCGCCCTCGGGCCGCTCCCGCAGCCGAGGCACCAGGCGCGCGAACTGGTAGTACATGTCGGCCGATTCCTCGGCCTGGCCGCTGATGATGAGCGGCGTGCGCGCCTCGTCGATGAGGATGTTGTCGACCTCGTCGATGATCGCGTATGAGCGCCCGCGCTGGACTCGTTGATCGAGCTCGGTGACCATGTTGTCGCGCAGGTAGTCGAAGCCGAACTCGTTGTTCGTGCCGTACGTGATGTCGGCCGCATACGCTTCCTGGCGCGTGACCGGACGGAGGTACTGGAGCGACTCGTCGGTGCCTCGGTGGTCGGGGTCGAAGAGGTAGGCGACGTCGTGCTGGATGATGCCGACGGTCAGCCCGATGCCGTGGAAGATGGGACCCATCCACTGCGGGTCGCGCTTGGCCAGGTAGTCGTTGACCGTGACCACGTGGACGCCGCGACCGCCCATCGCGTTGAGCGCGGCAGAGATGGGGCCGACGAGCGTCTTGCCCTCGCCGGTGCGCATCTCGGCGATCTTGCCCTGGTGGAGGACCATGGCGCCCAGGATCTGGACGTCGTACGGCCGCATCTCGAGGCGCCGCCTGCTGACCTCGCGGACCGCCGCGAAGACCTCCGGCAGGGCGTCGTCGAGGGCCTCCTGGAGCCGTTTGGCGTCGTCCTTGCGTCGTTGCCTCGCCAGCACTCGACGTGCCTCGCCCTCGGCTTCGAGCTCGTCCTGGGACGGGTCGCTCGGGGCGGTCTCGGTGCGCAGCTCCTCGCGCAGCGTGACCATGCGCGCGCGCAGCTCATCGTCGGAGAGGGCCTGGAGCTCGGGCTCGAGGTCGTTGATCTCTTCGAGGATGGGCCGCAGGCGGCGGATCTCGCGCTCGTTCGTGTCGACGAAACGCGACAGCAAGTTCTTCATCGGAGGCAGAAGTATAGGCCGACGCAGGCCGGTGGCCCCGGCGCTGGCCTCAGCCCCAAAGGCCGATGAGCGAGCCGCCGACGATGACCAGGAAGGTCAGGATGGCCAGGCCGCCGAAGAGCAGGATGCCGCTGCCCGCGCTGACCTCGGTCGGCTCCGGGTTCTCGAGCGGCGCCGGATTCCAGCGCGAGGCCCGCAGGCGGCGCCGCCAATCGCCCTCCTGCACAGGGTTCGGCTCGAGGCCATCGTCGGTCGGTCGATAGAGCTTCAGGCTCATGGGTCGGTCCTTGCTGCTCGGTCTGGGCTAGGCCTTCGTGGCGGCGGCAGGCTCGGGCCGGGTCATGATGGTGCGCATGCCGCCGTCCTCCCAGAGGACCATCTCCTGCACGAGCTCGATCTCGCTGGAGAAGAGCGCCCCGACCGACTGGCCGAGGTGGATGCGACGGATGGCCTCGCCGATGAGCGGCGCCACCGAGAGCGTCTTGATCTTGGCGATGCGCTTGGCCGGCGGCAGGGGGATGGTGTCGGTCACCACGACCTCGCGCAGGACCGAGTCACGGATGCGCTCGACCGCGGGATCGGACAGCACGCCGTGCGTGGCGCACGCGTAGATCTCCTCGCTGCCCTCGCGCTGCAGGGCGCGGACGACCTCCATGAGCGTGCCGCCCGTGTCGATCTCGTCGTCGACGATGATCGCCCGCCTGCCGCGCACCTCGCCGATCACGTTCATCAGCTCGGCTCGATCGAGGTTGCCCACGCGGCGCTTCTCGATGACCGCCAGCGGCGCGTCGAGCAGCTCCGCGAAGGCGCGTGCTCGCTTGGCAAAGCCGAGGTCGGTGACGACGACCGGATTCTCGAGCTTCTTCTGGCGGAAGTAGTTGCTGAGCAGGTGGACGGCGGTCAGCTCGTCGACCGGGATGTTGAAGAAACCCTGGATCTGCCCCTGGTGCAGGTCCATGGTCAGGACGCGATCGGCCCCGGCGACCTGGATCATGTCGGCGATGAGGCGGGCCGTGATGGGCACGCGTGGCTGGTCCTTCTTGTCGGACCGCCCGTAGCTGTAGTAGGGCACGACGGCCGTGATGCGCCCGGCGCTGGCGCGCTTGAAGGCGTCCAGCATGATGAGCAGCTCCATGATCGACTTGTTGACCGGGCTGCACGTCGGCTGCACGAGGTAGACGTCCATCTGGCGGACGTTGTCGAGGATCTTGGTGAAGATGTTCTCGTTGGCGAACTCGAAGACCTCGGCGCCACCGAGCTCACGCCCCAGGTAGCGGCAGATCTTGCGCGCGAGGTCCTGATTGGCGTTGCCGGTGTAGACGCCGTACTCCTCGGCCAGCAGCGCGGCGCCGACCGTACCGAAGTCGCTCAAGAGGTCGTCCGCTCCCGCCTCACCGTCGCGCACCTCATGTTCCGACCGGGCTGCCCTCGCCGTCGGGGGCGCCATTGTCGCCCATCGACCGCTGCTCTGCCAGCCCGGCCCGGAAGACGGCGATGCCGGCCACCGTGTCGCCCTCGTTGAGGCGCATGACGATGACGCCACGTGCCTGACTGCCGTACCGGTTGATCGATCTTCACGTCCGTCCGCACGACCTGCCCGCCGGCGCTGATGAGCAGCAACTCTTCATCCGCTTCGGTGACCAACTCGACCGCGGCCACGTCGCCGGTCTTGGAGCCTTCCAGCGAGATCAGGCGGACACCCTGGCTGCCGCGGTGCATGGTCCGGAATTCGTCGAGTGAGACGCGCTTGCCGTAGCCGGTCTCGGTCAGCACGAGCAGGTCGGCCTCGGGCAGCACGACGCCGCATGCCCACCACCCGGTCGCCTGCCCGAGCCAGCCGGATGCCGATGACGCCGGCCGCGTCCCGGCCCATGGCCCGGACCTCCGACTCGTGGAATCGGGCGACCTTGCCCGAGGGCCGTCGTGAGCACGACATCATCGTCACCCGACGAGATGCCGACCCAGACCAGGTCGTCGCCCTCGTTGACGGTGATGGCACGGATGCCGGATGAGCGGACGCGCTCGAACTGCTCGATGGGCGTCTTCTTGATGATGCCCCG
Organism: uncultured Chloroflexia bacterium; assembly: GCA_963837215.1. GTDB lineage: Bacteria > Chloroflexota > Limnocylindria > Limnocylindrales > CSP1-4 > CSP1-4. The sequence continues at coordinate 63,894 of CAWIML010000007.1, read as the reverse complement.
GCGGGTGGCCATGACGAGGTTGTGGCCCTTCTCGAAGTCCGGCGTGGTGAGCACCGAGAGGATGACCTCGCCCGACTCGACCTGGACGCCCTCGAGATTGATGATCGGGATGCCCTTCGCCTGGCGGCTGGCGTCCGGTGCCTGGAAGACCTTGGAGCTGAAGACGCGGCCCCGATTGGTGAAGAACAGCGCCCAATCGTGCGTGTTGGCGACCAGGAGGTGCTCGAGGGCGTCCTCTTCGACGGTCCGGGCACCGATGATGCCCTTGCCGCCGCGGGCCTGGCGGCGGTACGTGGCCAGCGGCTGGCGCTTGATGTAGCCGCGGCCGGAGACCGTGACCACCACGTCCTCGTCGGCGATGAGGTCCTCGTCGGTCATCTCGCGGTCCGCGTCGTCGTGGACCCGCGTCCGGCGCTCGCCGGCGTACTTGAGCGACAGCTCGCCAAGCTCCTCCTTGATGATGCCCAGGATCCGGGACGGGTTGGCCAGGATGTCCTCGAGCTCGGCGATGAGCTGGATGACCGCCAGGTACTCGTCCTCGATCTTCTTGCGCTCGAGGGCAGCCAGGCGCCGGAGCTGCATCTCGAGGATGGCGTTCGCCTGGATCTCGGTCAGCTTGAAGCGAGCGATCAGGTTCTGGCGCGCATCATCCGTGTCAGCCGAACCGCGGATGGTGGAGATGACCGCGTCCAGGTTATCGAGGGCGACCTTGAGGCCCTCGAGGATGTGCGCCCGGTCCCGCGCCTTGCCCAGGTCGAATTCGGTCCGTCGCTTGACGACCTCGCGCCGCCAGTCGATGTGATGCTGGAGGACGGACTTGAGCGGCAGCGTCTGCGGCTGTCCATCGACGAGCGCCAGCATGTTCATGTTGAAGGCCAGCCGCAGCGGCGTGTGCTTGAAGAGGTTGTTGAGCACCTTGTGGGGGTTGGCATCCCGCTTGCACTCGATGACCAGGCGCATGCCGTCTCGATCGGACTCGTCGCGCAGGTCCGCGATGCCCTCGATCCTCTTGCCGGTCACCAGCTCGGCGATCTTCTCGACCAGCGAGGCCTTGTTGACCTGATAGGGCAGCTCGGTGACGACGATGGCGATCCGGTCCTGGCGCGTCTCCTCGAAGGCACATTGAGCGCGCATCACGACGCGGCCGCGGCCGTGGGCGTACATCTCACGGATGGCGTCGATCGTTTCATGCTGGCCGGTCAGCGGGTTGCGCCGCTGCTCGAAGCGGAAGATCGTGGCGCCGGTCGGGAAGTCGGGCCCCTGGACGTGCTCGCAGAGCTCGTCCGAGGTGAGCGTCGGATCGTCGATCAGAGCGATGGTTGCCGAGGCGATCTCCCCGAGGTGGTGGGGCGGGATGTTGGTGGCCATGCCGACGGCGATGCCTGACGAGCCGTTGATGAGCAGGTTGGGCAGCTTGGCCGGCAGCACCGACGGCTGCTGGCGGGTGCCGTCGTAGTTGTCGACGAACTCGACCGTCTCCTTGTCGATATCGGCCAGGAGCTCGGCCGCGATGGCCGTCATGCGTGCCTCGGTGTAGCGCATGGCGGCCGGCGGATCACCGTCGACCGAGCCGAAGTTGCCCTGGCCGTCCACGAGCGGATAGCGCAACGAGAAGTCCTGGGCCAGACGCACGAGCGCGTCGTAGAGCGCCACGTCGCCGTGCGGGTGGTACTTGCCCATGACCTCGCCGACGATGGCCGCGCACTTGCGATAGGCCGAGGTCGAGCCCAGGCTCATCTCGTTCATCGTGTACAGGATCCGGCGGTGGACGGGCTTCAGACCGTCTCGCACGTCCGGCAGGGCGCGGCTGACGATGACGCTCATCGCATAATCGAGGTAGCTGGTCTTCAGCTCGTCCTCGATGCGGATGCGCCGGACGTTGCCGATCTCTTCGCTCACCGGGGCTGGCTCCTGTGCTGCGTCATCAGGCGGTCACGGGGCTGGTCGCGAGGTCGAGCGGGGCATCGGCCACGTCGAGCGGGTCGGGCATGGCGTGGACGAGGAAGGCCGAGGCGGTCGCGTGCGCGAGGCTCGTATCGGGGGCTCCCGGCCGGCGTCGGATGCCCGCCAGGCGCGATCTCAGGTCCGCGGCCAGCGCGGCGTCCGCCGAGCGGCCGGTCAGGGCGTCGCGCACGACCCAGGCCCGTGCGCCGTCGTCCATCCGGATGGCCGTCTCCGCCTCACGTCGGAGGAACGCCGCGACGCCCTCGGGATCCACCTCACGCCACGATCTCAAGGCCCACGAGAGTGCCTTCTGGACGTCGGGGTCGGCCTCTCCGATCATCGACCCGATGATCGTCAGCGCGGGTCGCGCCACGAGCGTGGCGCGCTCCGTCGTCGCCACGCGGAAGGGCAGCTCGGCGAGCGTCGAGCCGACCAGCCGCCGCTCCCAGCGGTGCGGCGAGTAGACGAGGAGCTCGATCTCCGCCCAGCGAAAGGGCTCCAGGAGGACGCCCCGCGCGACCACGTCGGCCAGCGAGTCCACGCTGACCCAATCGCTCGCCTGACGCGCCATGCGGCGGATGAGCTGCCACGTCCGCTCCGGGTCTTCGCGGAGGCTCCGACGCAGGGGCACCAGGGCGAAGAGCCGGACCTCGAAGGCCTCGTGCCGCGAGCACGCGTCGGCCAGGTAGATGGAAACCGCCGGCGAGGCTCCGCGCAGCGCGCGAGCGACGGGCCGCTCGACGGCCTGGACGAGTGGTCCGCGCACACCGATGACGCCGGTGGCCCCGGGTGCCATCCATGCATGGGCGTCCCGGTAGGCGGGATCAGCGAGGCGCGAGAGGCCGCGTGTGAGCGAGGCGATGAACGCGTCGGGCTCGGTCGACGAGGTCGGCCGCGCGCCGCCCGAGTGCATCGGCAGCGGCCCGGTGCTTGGCCACGAAACGGTTGGCGCGCTCGGTCGTGGCGCTCGGGGTCACCCTGCCGCTCCCTGGCACGGGCGCCGCTGACCTCAGATGTCAAGGTTCGCAACCTTGCGCGCCTCGGCCTTGATGAACTCCTTGCGTGGACCGACCTTCTCGCCCATCAGCTTGCTGAAGATGAGATCCGCCTCGGCCGCGTCGTCGACTTCGGCGCGCAGGAGGGTCCGGCTGGTCGGGTTCATGGTCGTATCCCAGAGCTGGTCGGCATTCATCTCACCCAGGCCCTTGAACCGTTGGACCGAGACGTTCTTGACCTTCATCTCCTTGATGATCCGGTCGCGTTCCTTCTCGTCCTGGGCGTAGTGCGTGATCTTGCCGGTGCTGATGCGATACAGCGGTGGCTGCGCGATATAGAGGAAGCCGCTCTCGATGACCTCGGGCATGTGTCGGAAGAAGAAGGTCAGGAGCAATGTCCGGATGTGCGCACCGTCCACGTCGGCGTCGGCCAGCAGGATGATCCGGTGGTAGCGCAGCTTGGCGAGGTCGAACGACTCGCCGATACCGGCGCCGAGGGCGATGATCAGCGGCCGCACGTTCTCGGAGCCCAGGATCCGATCGAGTCGCGCACGCTCGACGTTGAGCAGCTTGCCGCGCATCGGCAGGATGGCCTGGAATTCGTCGGTCGCGCCCCTGTTTGGCCGAACCGCCGGCGGAGTCGCCCTCGACGATGTACAGCTCGCTCCGCTCCGGGTCGCGCTCCTGGCAGTCGGCCAGCTTGCCGGGCAATGACATGCCCTCCAGGGCGCCCTTCCGGATGACGAGATCTCGGGCTTTGCGAGCCGCTTCTCGAGCGCGCGCCGCCGTCAGGCACTTCTGGATGATGGATCGCCCATCGGCCGGGTTCTCATCGAGGTATTGGCCGATGCCTTCCGTGACCGCCGCCTGCACGGCGCCCTTGACGTCGGCGTTGCCGAGCTTGGCCTTGGTCTGGCCCTCGAACTGGGGATCGGTCAGCTTGACGCTGATGACCGCGGTCAACCCCTCGCGCACGTCGTCGCCGGAGAGGTTGGCATCGGAGTCCTTGAGCACGCTGGCGCGCCTTGCCCAGTCGTTGAGCGAACTGGTCAGGGCGGCCCGGAAGCCGGTCACATGGGTGCCGCCGTCGACCGTGTTGATGTTGTTGGCGAAGGAGAAGACGTTCTCGGAGTAGGAGTCGTTGTACTGGAGAGCGACCTCGATGCTCGTCGTGCCCTCCCGCCGCTCGACGTAGACCGGCCGATGGTGGAGGGTCTCCTTGTCCTTGTTCAGGTGGCGCACGAAGCTGACCAGGCCGCCTTCGAAGTAGAACGACTTCTCGTGGATCGGCGTCTGCCGCTCGTCGACGAGCGTGATCCAGACCTTCTTGTTGAGGTAGGCCGACTCGCGCAGCCGCTGCGAGATGACGTCGAAGTTGAAATCGAGGTCCTCGAAGACCTCGGGGTCTGGCTTGAAGTGGGTCGTCGTTCCGTGCCGACCATCAGCACGTCGGAGGTCACGCACTGGGCTCGTCGGCTTGCCACGTGCGTAGCTCTGCCCGAAGACCTTGCCATCGCGCGCCGACTCGACATGCAGCCACTCGGATAGGGCGTTGACGACGCTGACACCGACGCCGTGGAGGCCGCCCGACACCTTGTAGCCGCCGCCACCGAACTTGCCACCCGCGTGGAGCACGGTGTGCACGACCTCCAGGGCGTCCTTGCCGGTCTTGTGGCGACCGACGGGCACCCCGCGGCCGTTGTCCTGGTTCCGGACGCTGCCATCGGGCAAGAGGCGGATCTCGATGGCGTTGGCATGCCCCGCCATGGCCTCATCGATCGAGTTGTCCACGACCTCCCAGACGAGGTGATGGAGTCCGCGACCGTCGGTCGAGCCGATGTACATGCTCGGCCGACGACGGACTGCCTCGAGGCCCTCCAGGACCTGGATGCTCTCGGCCGTATAGCCCTGGCCCTTCGCGGCCCGCCCCTTCGCCGAACGACCGTTGCCGGCCGCCGCCGTCCCTTCCGGTGGCGTGACCCGGGTGGCCTCGGTCACACGGTCCTCCCGGTCAGCCTGGCCACGAGTCGATCGAGGTCGTCGTGCCCGTAGTACTCGATGGTGATGCGGCCGCCACGCCGGGTCGACGTGACCGAGACCTTCGTGCCGAGGACTGCACGCAGGTCTGCCTCGAGGCGCTCCAGGTCGGGGTCGGGACTAGGATCAGGCCGCGACGTGGCGCGCGGGAGCTCCTTCAGGCGTCGAACCAGCTCCTCCGTCTGCCTGACCGACAGCCCGCTCGAGATGACGGCCTCGAGCACGGTCAGCTGCCCCGAGGGCTCCGGAAGCCCGGCGATGGCGCGGGCGTGGCCCTCGCTGACCTGGCCCGCCGCGAGCGCACTCTGGACTGGCTCTGCGAGGTCGAGCAAGCGCAGCGTGTTCGCGACGCTCGAGCGTGCTCGACCGACCCGTCCGGCGACCGCCTCCTGGTCGAGCCCGAATTCGTCGATGAGGCGCCGGTACGCGTGGGCCTCTTCCATCGGGTTGAGGTCGGTGCGCTGGAGGTTCTCGACCAATGCGAGCTCGAGCTGATCCTGTTCGGTCGCGTCGCGAACGATGGCTGGGATGCGCTCGAGGTCGGCCATCCTCGCGGCGCGCAATCGCCGTTCACCGGCGATCAACTGATAGCCGTCGAGCGTGGCCACGACGATGATGGGTTGCAGGACGCCGTGCGCTCGGATGCTCTCCGCCAGCGACTCGAGCGCGATCGCATCGGCCGAGCGGCGAGGCTGGAACGGGTTGTGGCGGATGCGGTCGATGGCGATCTCGGAAGGCGCCATGCCGCCGGGCCGCTGGGGGATCAGGGACGCCAGCCCGCGGCCCAGACCGCCGGTCTTCCGCTCCGTCACGCTCATGCCACCGCCTCCATCGTCGGGCTGGATCGCCGGTCGCTCCCGTCACCCGCCGACGCCTCCGGCGCCATGCGGTCCGCGCCCTGATCCCGGCGTGCCAGGAATTCCTCGGCGAGCTCGCGGTATGCCTGCGCGCCGCGCGACTCGGGGCTGTACGTGGCGATCGACTGCCCGTAGCTGGGCGCCTCCGAAAGCCGCACGCTGCGGGGCACGATGGTGCGGTAGACCGTGCCGCCGAGGTGACGCCTGACCTCGTCGGCGACGTCCGACGAGAGGCGCGTTCGGGCGTCATACATGGTCAGCACCACGCCGTCGACGGCGAGGTCCGGGTTGAGGTTGTCACGTACGAGATCGATGGTCGCCAGCAGTTGGCCGAGGCCCTCCAGCGCGTAGTACTCGCACTGGAGCGGGATGAGCACCCCGTCGGCTGCGGTCAAGGCGTTCACGGTCAACAACCCCAGTGATGGAGGGCAATCGATGAAGACGTGGTCGTACGCGTCGGCAAGGCCGCCGAGGACGCGCGCGAGGCGTCGCTCACGCTGGGGCGTCGCCGCCAGCTCGACCTCGACGGCAGCCAGCCCGATGGCAGAAGGGACAAGGTCCAACTGGCCCTGCCCGGTCCCGACGATGAGGTCCGCGAGCGGCCGGTCATCGATCATCGCGTCATATGCGGTCGATGACAGCGAATTGCGGTCGATGCCGAGCCCCGACGTGGCATTCCCCTGTGGGTCGAGATCGAGCACCAGCACGCGTCGCCCACTGAGCGCCAGATACGTCGCGAGGTTGACGACCGTCGTCGTCTTACCCACGCCGCCTTTCTGGTTTGCGCATGCGATCGTCTCGCTCACGAGCATCGCGGTCGAGGCGTCTTCACTGCCCCTGATTCTAGCCGATATGCCCCGGTCGAGGGGCCGATCCGGTGTGCATACAGCCGCCGCACCATACGCTGGCGGGCTTCACTGGCCCTTGGCTGCCGATCGATCCTCAGTGACCGCGTGGCCACCAGCGTCGCGCGATGGCGACACCTCGGGCGATCGGCCCACCCGGTCTCCGGGCGGAGGGTGTCGATCGAGCCGACGCGCGGTAGGAGAGGCACTGTTCCACGTGGAACAACGCTCGGACGGCCCTCGGCCGTCCTCTCGCCGGACCGCGGTATACTCCCCGCCGGCAGCTCGCCCGGTACCGCCACCCCTCTTCGGGCGCCGGGGCCTACCACGAGGCGACGACTCGATGAGCATCCCTCTCGCCGCGGTCGGAGCCGTCGTGGTGGCACTCCTCGAAGTCAGCGTCCTACCAGAATTGACCATCGCGGGCGTGAAGCCCGACCTCATCTTCATCTTCTCTGTGACAGCGACGATGATGATCGGGATCGAAGTCGGCCTCACCTGGGCCTTCGTCGGAGGCCTCATGCTCGATCTACTGACACCAGGACGACAGCTGGGCGCCACGTCGCTCGTCCTCCTCCTGCTGGCGGGCGTGATCATCGTCGCCGCGCGCTTCCTGCCCCAACGGCGCGTGCTCGTCGCGACCGGTGCCGTCTTCATCCTCGCCTGGGGCTTCCAGGTCCTCGAGGCGTTCCTCCTCGGCGTTACGACGGGCCTCGACCCGATGGATTCCTGGACGTCCCTGCTGCCCATCGCGCTCGTGGACGCCGCCATCGCGTTGCCCATCGCGGCGGTGATGCGAGTCGTTTGGCTTCGCTACGGCGTGACCGAGCGGTTGGACTGGTGATCGCATGACCGCGATCGACCTCGAGCGGCGCTCGCCAAGGGAGCGGCTCCTGCCCCGCTTCGTCACATTCGCGGTCGTCATCTCATTGGTCGTCGGTGCGCTCGGGCTACGCCTCTTCCAGCTCCAGGTCGCCGACAGCGGCCACTACGCCACGCTGGCGGACGACAACCGCATGATCCTCCAGTCGACAGCCTCCGCCCGCGGCCTGATCTACGATCGCAACGGCGTGGAGCTGGTCAAGAACGTGCCCTCGTTCACGGTCAAGATCCGGCCAGCTGACCTGCCCTTCTCGAAGCGCGAAATGGTCGTCGCGCGCATCTCCAGGCTGCTTGGGCTGGAGCCGGCCGACATCAACGAGGCCATCGACCGCAATCCCGGGTCGCGATTCGACCTCGTTCGCATCGCATCCGACGTCCCCGAGACGACAGCACGCCTGATCGCTGAGGAGCACCTCATGCTCCCGGGCGTCCAGGTCGACGCCGAGGCGCGCCGTGAGTATCCGCTTGGGCCCCTCGTGTCACAACTCGTCGGCTACAACGGGCCGGTCTCCGCGGAGGACCTGGAGAAGCTTCGCGAGATCGGCTACCTGCCCGATGACACGATCGGCAGGGCCGGCGTCGAGCGCGTCTACGAAACCGAGCTCCGCGGCCAATATGGCGTCGAGCAGGTGGAGCGCGACGCTGCGGGCCGGAAGATCCGCGTCCTCAACGAAGTGCGACCGCCGATCCCCGGTGCATCGCTCGAGCTCAGCCTCGACGTCGAGACGCAGCGCGAGGCCGAGAAGGCGCTCAAGTGGGCCATGCGCCTTGCGGGCCTCAAGCGAGGCGTGGTCATCGTCATGAATCCGCAGACCGGCGAGGTCCTGGCGATGGTCTCGCTGCCGACGTACGACAACAACCTCTTCGCGCGCGGCATCACGGCGAAGGAGTACGCAAAGCTGGCCACAAACGCCCACCGGCCGCTTCTCAACCACGCCGTCAGCGAACAATTCCCGCCCGGATCGACGTACAAGCTCGTCACCGGCACCGGCGCACTCGAGGACGGCAAGATCACCGTCAACGAACGCGTCATGACGAAGCCATTCCTGACCCTGGGTCGCGGCTTCCGCTTCTGGGAGTGGAATCGGCGCGGTTGGGGTCCATTGAACATCTATGACGGGTTCGGTCACTCGAGCGACACGTTCTTCTTCCAGCTGGCCGGGCGCCTCGGCATCGACCGCCTGGCGTACTGGGCGAAGCAGTACGGCTTCGGCGAGCGAACCGGCATCGACCTGCCGGCGGAGGCGCGCGGCACGGTCCCGTCCAACGACTGGAAAGAGGAGGTCTTCGGCCAGCCGATCTTCCCCGGGGAGACCTACCAGGCTGGCATCGGCCAGGGGTACGACACGGTGACGCCCATCCAGCTCCTGAATGCCTATGCCGCGCTGGCAAACGGCGGCAAGCTCTACCAGCCGCAGATCGTCCGCCGCATCCTGAATCCCGACGGCACCGTCCAGCGCGACTTCGAGCCGGAGCTCATCCGCGACCTGCCGGTGGACCCCAGCGTTCTCCGGACGATGCGCGTGGCGGCACGGCGCGTCGTTACCATCGGCCACACCTACAACCTGGTCGATCTGCCCATCACCGTCGCCGGCAAGTCGGGCACGGCGGAATTCGGCCTTCGGGACAAGAAGGGCCGCCTGCCGTATCACTCGTGGTTCGCGGCCTTCGTGCCCAAGAAGGAACGCCCCACGGCCGAGGACCCGAAGGGCACGCGGGCCGTCGCTCGGACTGACTCGGAGCTGGCCGTGCTCGCATTCGCCTACGACTCGCGCACGAAGGGCAATGTCGCGACCGAGATCGTCAAGTACTTCCTGCAGATCCACTACGGGATCAAGAAGGACCTCCGCAACTTCGACCTGCTCAAACGCGGCAACTTCTACCAGGGGAACTGAAGCGTATGGGCACGATGCGGCTGGAACCGACACGCGTCCAGGCCTGGGCCGTCCGATCGGCCGGGGCGATCTGGAAGGCGTTCGATGCCCAGCTCGTCATCTACGCGTTGTTGCTGGCCATCATCGGGCTCCTCATGGCCTACACCAACTCAGGCTCCACGCCGCTGACCGAGGGCACCACCTTCACGCGCGGACTGATCTGGCTGGCGCTGGCCATCGTTGCCTTCGTGGTCGCGGCCGCCTTCGACTATCGCTGGCTGAAGACCTTCGCCTGGCCCCTCTATTTCGCCAACATCGCCCTGCTCGTCAGCTCGCTCGTGATCGGCGACGGCGTCGGTGGCGTGGCGCGTTGGGTGACCGTCTTCGGCCTCCAGTTCCAGTTCTCCGAGATCGCCAAGATCCTGATGATCGTGGTCCTCGCCAACTGGATCGCCAGCCGCCCGGCCCAGCGCATGGGCGGGCCGTGGACGATCATCGGAGCCGGGCTCCTGGTGGCTCCGGCGATGGTCCTCGTCTTGATGCAACCCGATCTCGGGACCTCGCTCGTCTTCGTGGCCATCCTGGCTGGCACGCTCTTCCTGTCCGGCGCCAGCGTGCGCTGGCTTGCGCTCTTCGGGGCCATGGCGCTGGCGGCGCTGCCGTTCATCTGGAACTACGTCCTGCGTGACTATCAGAAGCAGCGCCTGACTTCGTTCCTCGATCCCGCCGCCGACCCGCTCGGTTCGGGCTACCAGCTGGTGCAGTCGCGCATCGCCGTCGGCTCGGGCGGACTCTTCGGCAAAGGCATCACCAACGGCACGCAGAACCAGCTCGACTTCCTGCCAGTCCAGACGACCGACTTCGTCTACGCGATCCTGGCCGAAGAGTTGGGCTTCATCGGTGGCATCCTCGTGCTCGGGCTCTTCGTTGCCCTGCTCTGGCGTGTCCTGCTCGCGGGCTGGCGGGCCGAAGATCCGTTCGCGCTCGCCTTCGCAGCCGGCGTGGCGTCGATGATCCTCTTCCAGGTCCTGGTCAACGTCGGCATGGTCATCGGCATCATGCCCATCACCGGTATCCCGCTGCCCTTCGTGACCCACGGCGGCGCGTCGCTCATCAGCATCGCGGTCGGCCTCGGGATCCTCCAGAGCATCAACCTGCGGCAGGCACGGCCGAGATGGTGACCCGCGTCACCTGACGGCGTGATCGACCGGCGGTCGGGGCCGCCTGCGCCGATGCCCGGTCGGGCCGCCGGCGCCGACGTCCCGTCGCGGCCGCCGGCGCCGACTCCGCAGGGCCGCCTAGCGGCTTGCCGACCCGGCCTCCGCGGCAGTCTCGCCGCCCAGGCCGATCCGCCGCATCAGCCAGCCGGCGGTCGTGCCCTGGACGAGCAGCGTGAAGAGGACGATGCCGAAGACGACCCCCTGCAGGAGCTCCCTATCGGGTAGGTCACTCGGCAATGAGAGCGCGAGCGCGATGGCGATCGCGCCTCGGAGCCCGGCCCAGAACAGGACGTGCGACCAGGCCATGGGCAACCGGAGCCCGACGCGTCGCCCGAACCCGGTCCGGCCGAGGCCGCCGAGCAGGCCGTACACCACCAGCGCACGCCCGATGAGGATGGCGCCCACGGCCCAGGCGATGGGCACGGCGGCCTCGATGAGGCCATCGGGCGTGATGGTCAAGCCGATGAGCAGGAAGACGATCGCGGTCAGGACGAACGCGATATAGCTCCACACGGTGTCGATGGCGACCCTCGATCGAGCCGACATGCCGAACCGCCGGCCGTAGTTTCCGATCACGATGCCGGCCACGACCGTGGCGATGATGCCGGACTGGTGGAGTCGGTCTGCGACCAGATAGACGCCGTATGCCGAGATGAGGGTCAGGGTCAGCTCCAGGTTCACATCGTCGAGGCGGCCACCGACCCAGGCCGCGATGCCGCCGAGGATCAGACCGATGGCCACGCTGATGCTGACCGTGAGGATGAACGTGAGCACGCCATCCGAGAGCGCCGCTCCGCTGGCAAGGGCGATGGTGAAGAGCACGATGCCGGTACCGTCGTTGAAGAGGCTCTCGCTCTCCACCAGGGTCGCCAGCCGATCCGGGGCTCGGATGGATCGCATCGTCGAGATGACTGCCACGGGGTCCGTGGCCGAGACCATGGCACCGACCAGGAACGCGGAGCTGAGCGGCATCGCCACGGCCAGGTTCAGGACGATGGCGACCAGACCGGCCATGATCAGGACGCCGGGAACGGCCAGGAGCGACGAGGCCGCGAGCGTGGGGCGAACATGCGCGATGTCGAGCCTGAAGGCGGCCTCGAAGACGAGGCCGGGCACGAGCACGATGAGGACGAGCTCAGGCGTGACCTCGATGGCGTCGGTCGGTGCCAGGATGGCGACCAGCAACCCGACGACCACGAGCGCCGCCGTATACGGGACGGCCAGGCGGCGGCTGAGGAGGGCGACGAGGGCCAGGGCCACGAGCAAGGCGACGACGACGTCAGCCAGGGCGATGGTCTCGGCACCGGTCATCGGAGGACCCTAGGGTGCGGTCACGGCGCGATGGTCACCGCCGGCGAAAGAGGCCACGGCGCTGCGGATCCCCGACCGCCGTCCGTCGGCGTCCCGCGGCCCGCAGGATGGCGTCGAGCTCCTCCCGGTATGCCCGGCCGATGGGCATCCGCTCGAGCCACTCGATGTACTCGAGATCCCTGCGCGCGATCTCACCGAGCGACCATCCGGCGAACCGGCCGAAGGTGATGACGCTGCCCGACGGGTTGCCCGGCGGCGGCCCTGCCGCGCCAGCACCGTCCGGCTGACGCATGGAGCCGGGTTCGTAGGCGCTCCCGGAGAACGATCGCCCAGCCGTCCAATCCGGGCTGGTCTCGTCGGGAGCGCGTCTTGGCGGCGCCTGCTGAGCAGCCGCGTAGCGGGGCGGCCGACTGGCCGCACGTTGGTTGGCCTCGGCGGAGCGGCGCGTGGCCTCATCGGAGCGCCGCGAGGCCTGCGACGCGGCGCGACCGGCGGCCGCCTTGCGCTCGGCGTCATACGCCGCACGGGCCGTCATCTCGCGCAGCACCGCCCAGGCCGCGTTGATGGCGATCATGCGCGCCGCGGCCTCCTCGCTGGGCGCCACGTCGGGGTGGTATTTCTGCGCCAGCCGCCGGTATGCCGCCTGGATGACCTCGTCCTCCGCTTCGGGGTCTACCTGGAGGACCTTGTAGTGGTCAGGCAGGTCAGGCATCGGTGGTGGCACGTCCAGGATGCCCCGCATCGACCGATCCGGGCGCGTCGACGACCGCGGCTGGTGTCTCGGCGGCAAGACCAGTTCCGATGCCCGGATCAGACGACTCCACACCGCTCGAGGCGCCCGCGAGAGCCATGACCGGCTGTCCGGGCGGCGGACGGTAGCCGGGCGATTCCGACGGTGACTGTCCGGACGCCCGCTGGAAGGCGTAGCGCACGATATCGCGTGCGGCAGCCGCGATCGGCAACGCGAAGATGGCGCCGATGAGCCCGGCGATCGCCGCTCCGATCGCCAGGGCGAGGATGACGATCGCCGGATGCATCTCAACGGCCCCGCCCTGGATGCGTGGTACGAGGAGCTGGTTCTCGAGCTGCTGCACGATGATGTACAGGACGATCACGGCGACGATGGCCTCGACCCGACCCGTGGTCGCTGCCAGCAGGAGCGTGGGCACCATCGAGATGATCGGTCCGATGATCGGCACCAGCTCGAGGATGCCCGCGATGACCGCCAGCAGGACCGCGAAGCGTCCGAAGATCGGGTCGATGAGGCTGAGCGCCATGAGGCCCACGAAGGTGGCCAGGCCGACCGCGAAGCAGAGCACGATCTGGCCGCGCAGCCAGCGCCCGAAGACGCGCTCGCAGATGGCCAGCACCGACCACGCGTCTTCGCGCCAGTCGGCCGGGATGCCGTCCCTCATGGCTTGAAGCAGGCGGTCGCGGTCCTTGAGCAGATAGAAGGCCCAGATGGGCACGATGGCCAGCGCCAGGAGATTGCGCAGCGCAGCCGCGAGGCCGCTGTAGAGCGGGGCGAGGGAGCCGATGTCGATGCCGCCTCCCGACGCGAGCGAGGCGAGGATCGAGGCGATGCCGTCGCGGAGGATGCGCGGCAGCTGCAGCTGGTCGAAGAGGAGGACCAGGTCGTCGAGTTGGGACTCGATCGACTCGAGGAGTGCCGGCAGGTCGTCCACGAAGTCGACGATCTGGCGCACCAGCGGACCGAAGAGAAGCGTCACGACCTCGATCAAGACGATGATGACGACGACGTAGACGATGAGGATCGCCAGGCCGCGCCGAAGGCCGCGTCGCGTCAGCCAGCCGACGGCCGGATCGAGCATGTAGACGAGGAGCGCGCCGAGGATGAACGGGCCGAGCGCACTGCGGCCCATGTAGAGCACGATGAGCAGCAGGACGGCCGCACCGATGGCGACGGTGGCACGCGGTGATGGAAGACGGACGCGGCGAGCGATCTCCGATGCCACGTCGCGAGCGTACCAGACGGTCTGGCTGACGGGTCGTCTGCGGCTCAGCGGGCTGCGGCCAGTTTGACGGCTGGAGGCGGGCAGCGGTACCATCACCGTTCGCGCCCGCGGATCAGACACCGTCCGTCTCGCCGCGCGCCGCGATCAGCCAGGCATGCAAGGGAACCCATGTACGCAGTCATCGAGAGCGGCGGCAAGCAGTATCGCGTCGAGCTCGGCACCGAGCTCGCCGTCGACCGACTCGATGCCCAGCCGGGGCAGACGATCGAATTCGAGCGCGTCCTGCTCGTCGCCGATGGTGACGAGGCCGCGATCGGTCGGCCGACCGTCGATGGGGCCCGTGTCACGGCCGACGTCGTGCGCCAGGATCGTGGCGACAAGATCGTCGTCTTCAAGTACCGACCGAAGGCCCGCAGCCGCGTCAAGCAGGGCCATCGAGCCGACCTGACCGTCCTGCGCATCGCGGACATCGAGCTCGGTCGCAGGAGTGCCCGGAAGCTGGCTGCGGACGTCCAGACCGAGCGCGAGCGCCTCGAGAGCGCAGCCGCCGATGCTGCCGCGAAGCAGGCCGCCGCCGACAAGGCGCTGGCCGCCAAGCTGGCCGCTGAGGCCGCCGCCGAGGCCGGTGACGAAGCGACGGCGGGAGCCAAGCCCAAGGCCGCCACCAAGTCCAAGGCTCCCGCCAAGTCCAAGGCTCCCGCCAAGGCGAAGGCGGCGACCAAGGCCGACACCAAGGCGCCGGCCAAGCCCAAGGCCGCCGCCAAACCCAAGGCCGCGGCCAGCCGCACGCAGGCGCCACCACCGGCGACCAAGCCGCCTCGGGCGGCCAAGAAGAAGGACGAGTAGTCGAGATGGCACACAAGAAGGCCGGTTCGAGCTCGAAGAACGGGCGCGACAGCGCCGGCCAACGCCTCGGCGTCAAAGCCGGCGACGGCCAGCTCGTGACCTCCGGTTCGATCATCGTCCGGCAGCGCGGCATGACCTTCGTGGCCGGTGATGGGACGGGCCTCGGTCGCGATTACACGGTCTTCGCCGTACGGGACGGGCGAGTCCGCTTCGAGCACCAGACGCGCAACAAGAAGCGCATCCGCGTCGTGGCGGAGCCTCCAGTAGCCGAGTCCGTGGAGGCCGGTGCATGAAGCCCGACATCCATCCTCGCTACTACCAGGCCAAGGTGACCTGCGGCACCTGCCACACGGCATTCGAGGTCGGCTCCACGAGCGAGACCCTGCACGTCGACGTCTGCTCCAACTGCCACCCGTTCTACACCGGCAAGCAGACCATCGTGGACACCGCCGGCCAGGTCGAGCGTTTCCAGAAGCGCCTCGAGCGCGCGGCCCGGGCCTAGTCCCGTCCCGACGGGCATGACGACGGGCCCGCTCGGGCCCGTCGTTCCGATCCCCGGGCGTCGCTAGACTTCCCGCCATGCCTCGATTCGCCTACGGCGGCCAGGCCCTCATGGAGGGCGTCTTGATGCGCGGCCGCGATGCGGTCGCGGTCGCCGTACGCCATCCCGACGGCGACATCGTGACCGCCACCGAGCGCCTCGACTCGATCCTCCACCGCAGTCGCTTTGCCCGCGCCCCACTCTTCCGGGGCGTCGTCCTGCTCTACGAGACGCTCGTCGTCGGTACCCGCTGGCTGATGCGTTCCGGCTCGATCGCGGCCGCCGGCGAGGGGGTCGAGATGGGGCGCGGCACGATCGCCGTGACGCTGCTCGTCACGTTCGGCTTCGCCATCGGGCTCTTCGTCCTCCTGCCGCTCTTCCTGTCCAAGGCCGCCACCGACGTGGCCCTCGGCCCCGGCCAGGCCTTCATCCAGCACCTCGTCGAGGGCCTCATCCGGGTCGCCCTCTTCGTCGGCTACCTGCTCGTGGTCAGCCGGGCGCCGGACATCGCACGCGTCTTTCGCTACCACGGCGCCGAGCACATGACCATCCACGCGCTGGAGCACGACGACCCGCTGACGATCGAGAACATCCGCCGCTATCCGACCGCCCACCCGCGCTGCGGGACCGAATTCCTGGTCGTCTTCGTGGTCGTCAGCATCCTGCTCTTCAGCCTCCTTGCCGGCCAGTCACTCCTGGTCAGCATCGTCGGTCGCATCCTGCTCATCCCGGTCATCGCGGCCGTCTCCTATGAGCTGCTCCGCTTCGGTGCCCGCCATCGCGGCAATCGCCTGGTGCGCTGGATCTTCATGCCCGGCATCTGGCTCCAGCTCATCACCACCAAGGAGCCCGACGACGACATGATCGAGGTCGCCGTGGCTTCGATGCGCGAAGCGCTGGCCATCAGCGGTGACGATGCGCCCGAGGGCAGCCTCGACCCTGAGCGGCGCCCGATGGAGTTCGGCACGGCGGCAGCCACCAGCGGGCCGTGAGCCTCGATGATCGCCTCGTCGAGATCGAGGCGCAGTCACGAGCCATCGAGGCCGAGCTGTCGCGACCCGAGGTCCACGCAGACCCCGCGGCACTCAAGCGTTACGGGCGCGAGCTGGCTCGCCTGGAGCCCGTCGTTGGCGTCACCCGACAGCTGCGGACCGTCCGCGCCGAGCTCGATGGGGCCCGCGATGTCCGCGACAACGAAGCCGATCCCGAGATGCGCGACATGGCGCGCGAGGAGGTCACGCGCCTGGAGACGGACGAGGCCCGCCTGCTCGCAGACCTGAAGGTCCTGCTGCTGCCTCGCGACCCCAACGACGACAGGGACGTGATCATCGAGATCCGCGCCGGCGCCGGCGGCGAGGAGGCGGCACTCTTCGCGGCGGAGCTCTTCCGGATGTACGTCCGCTACGCCGATCGCCACCGTTTCTCGGTCGAGACGATGAGCGTCAACGAGACGGGCATCGGCGGCGTGCGCGAGGCGATCTTCGAAGTCCACGGCGACGGCGCCTACTCGCGCCTCAAGTTCGAGGGCGGTGTCCATCGCGTGCAGCGCGTGCCGGAGACCGAATCGGGCGGGCGCATCCACACCTCGACCGCGACCGTGGCTGTCCTCCCAGCGGCCGACGAGGTCGAGGTCGAGATCGACGAGAAGGACCTGCGCATCGACGTCTACCGCTCGACCGGGCCCGGGCGGCCAGAGCGTCAACACGACCGACTCGGCCGTGCGCATCACGCACCTGCCGAGTGGCCTGGTGGTCGCCATCCAGGACGAGAAGAGCCAGATCAAGAACCGGGCCAAGGCGATGGCCGTGCTCCGCGCCCGCCTCCTTGACCTCGAGCAGCGCAAGGCCCATGAGGCGGAGGCCGCCACGCGGCGTTCGATGGTCGGCTCGGGCGATCGGTCGGAGAAGATCCGGACGTACAACTTCCCGCAGGACCGTGTCACCGATCATCGCATCGGCATGGACCTGCACAACCTGCCGGCGGTCATGGACGGCGAGCTCGACCGGCTCATCGATGCCCTGATCACGACGGACCAGGCCGAACGGCTGTCCCTCTTCAGCGACGCCGGTTGAGCCGATGACCATCGGGCAGGCGCTCGCCTCGGGGACCGACCGCCTGCGAGTCTCCGGCTCGGCGTCGCCCCGCCTTGACGCCGAGCTGCTCCTTGGCCATGTCGTAGGGCTCGACCGCACGGCGGTCCTGGCTCACCCCGATGCGCCATTGGGCGCGGACCATGAGGCTCGCTTCGAGGCGCTCATGGTGCGCCGCGAGGCAGGCGAGCCGGTCGCCTACATCCGCGAGGTCAAGGAGTTCTACGGCTTTGCCCTGAGCGTCGACACGCGCGCGATGATCCCCCGTCCGGAAACCGAGCTGCTCGTCGAGCTGGCCGTCTCGCGCACCCGCGTCGCGATCAGCGCCCGGCCGCGTGGCGTCGATGTGCCGCCCTTCCGGGTCCTCGACGTGGGCACCGGCAGTGGCGCCATCGCCATCGCCATGGCGCGCACGCTGCGACGCGCGGGCTTCGGCGACGTCATCCGGTTCACGGCCAGCGACATCTCCGAAGCTGCCATTTCGCTGGCGGTCGAGAACGCCGTCGCGCAGGGTGTCGCCGACCTCATCGACTTCCGGGTCGCGGATCTGCTCTCGACGGCGGTCCAGATCGACGACCCGCCCGCCGTCATCGTGGCCAATCTGCCGTATGTCGCAAGCGCCGCCATCGATGCGCTCGGTCCGGCCATCGCCTTCGAGCCACGCCTGGCGCTCGACGGCGGTCCCGATGGGCTCGACCTGATCCGACGCATGCTCGACGAGCTGCCGCACGTGCTCGCGTACGGAGGCGTGGCACTCCTCGAGATCGGTTCCGACCAGGGGGAGGCAGCCTTGGCCGCGGCCGTCGCGGCCCGACCGGATTGGCCGGCGATCGTCCACTCGGACCTGGCCGGCCTGCCACGGGTGCTCGAGATCGAGCGGCCGGCGGCATGACCGCGATCCGTCTGTTGGCCCTCGACCTCGACGGTACCGTCCTCACGCCTGACCTGAGGGTGAGCGAGCGGACGACCGCCGCGGTAGCCGCTGTGCAGGCCACACGGTGTGCACGTGGTCATCGCCACGGGACGCATGTACCGGAGCACGGCGCGGTACGCCGCGATGCTCGACCTGCCGGGACCAGTCATCTGTTTCCAGGGTGCCTATATCCGTGAGCTGCCGCGGCCGGACGGATCGCCGGGCAAGCTCCTGCTGCACCGCCAGATGCCGGCCGAGGCAGCGCGGGCGGCCGTCGCCTGGTCACGCGAGCACGGCCTCGACCCGCACCTCAACATCGGGGACCGTCTGATCATCGGGCTGGGGCCGGAGGTGACATCCGACTACGAGCGCATGGCCGGCGTCGGGCCCGAGTACGCGTCGGACCTCGACTCGGCCATCAGCGGCCCCGTGACCAAGGTCCTGGCCGTCGGGTCGACCGGCCTTCCCTACCGTGTCCTCGGGGCGGCTCGTGCGGCCTTCCACGGGCGACTGGAGGTCACCGTCTCGCACCCTGAGTACCTCGAGTTCATGCCGCTCGGCGTCAACAAGGGCACGGGCGTCACCTTCGTCGCCCATCGGCTGGGCATCCCGATGGCCGCGGTCATGGCCGTCGGTGACCAGTCGAACGACCTGGAGATGCTCCGCGATGCCGGCCTCGGGGTGGCCATGGGCGACGCGCCGACCGAGGTCATGGCGGTCGCCGACGACATCACCGGTACCGTCGAGGACGACGGTGTCGCTGAGGCCATCGAGCGCCACATCCTGAGCGCCGTCGCCCGCTGAGACCAGGCGGCTACACTGACCGCCAGTGGCGTGGGCCGCGGCGCGCACGCGAGCGGGATGCGGAGGACGGCGAGCGGATGAGCGTGACGGCGGGTTCCAGGATCGAGTGGGCGCCGATCGCGGAGGTCGATCCCGAACTCTGGCAGGCGATGGTCGGTGAGCGCCGTCGCCAGCACCGCAAGATCGAGCTGATCGCCAGCGAGAACTACGTCTTCGGCGCCGTCATGGAAGCCCAGGGCTCATGGCTCACCAACAAATATGCCGAAGGGCTGCCCGGCAAGCGTTACTACGGCGGCTGTGAGTACGTGGACGTGGCCGAGCGCCTCGCGCAGTCACGTGCCCTGGAGCTCTTTCCGGGCGCCGAGCACGTCAACGTCCAACCGCACGCCGGCGCCCAGGCCAACACGGCCGCCTATATGGCCGTCCTCCAGCCCGGCGACCGGATCATGGGCATGAACCTGGCCCACGGCGGCCACCTGTCTCACGGCATGGCCCTCAACTTCTCGGGCCGATTCTTCGAAGTCCATGCCTACGGCGTTCGGGAATCGGATTTCGCGCATCGACTACGAGGCGCTCGAGTCACAGGCTCAGACGGTCCGGCCCAAGCTCATCATCGCCGGTGCCTCGGCCTACCCGCGGATCATCGAGTTCGAGCGCATGGCGACCATCGCTCACGACTGTGGTGCCCTGCTCATGGTCGACATGGCCCACATCGCCGGGCTCGTCGCCGCGGGCCTCCATCCGAGCCCCTTTCCGCACGCCGACATCGTGACCACGACCACGCACAAGACGCTACGCGGCGCACGAGGCGGCATGATCTTCAGCCGCTTCGAGCTGCCGCCGGAGGTGGACCCTGCCGACTTCCCGACCGTCAAGGGGACGCTCGCCCAGTCGATCGATCGCAACGTCTTCCCGGGCGTCCAGGGCGGTCCCTTGATGCACGCCATCGCGGCCAAGGCCGTGGCCTTCAAACTCGCCCTCAGCGAAGCATTCCGCGAGGACATGCGGCGGACCATCGAGAACGCGAGCATCCTGGCGGAGACGCTCTCGGAGATGGGCGCGCGGGTCGTGTCCGGCGGCACCGACAACCACTTGATGCTCGTGGACGTGACGCCCCTCGGGGTCAACGGCAAGGAGGCTGAGCACATCCTCGACGAGGTCGGCATCACGGTCAACAAGAACGCCATCCCCTTCGATCCGCTGCCGCCGAATACGTCGTCGGGCATCCGGGTCGGCACGCCGGCGACGACGACTCGAGGCTTCGGCCCGGACGAGATGCGCGAGATCGGCTCGCTCATCGTGCGCACCATCGCGGGCCGCGCGGAACCGGCCACGCTCGCCGCCATCGGCGCCGATGTGGACGCCATCTGCGCACGGTTCCCGGTCCCCGGCCTGATCGACGCGTGATGCCGAACGACGACCTGCCCTGCGCGGGATCGTGAGCGAGGTCGCGGTCCAGGCGCTTCCGTCCATCCTCGGTGGGCTGGTCGCCGCGGCGATCATCGCCTTCATCGGCACGCCGCTGGCAGGCAGGATCGCGACGCGCTTCGGCGCCCTCGACCGGCCGGGCGCTCCCAGACGGGTGCATGCCAGGCCCATCCCGCGAGCCGGAGGCCTGGCCGTCGGGGTGGCGTTCCTGGTCGTCGGCCTCGGCCTCATGGGCCTCGACTCGATGGGCGTCATCTCGCTCCCCACCGGCTCGCTGACCGCGCTCGAACTGACGGTCCTCTTCGGAGGCGTGGCGCTGGCCATGGGCTTCGGCTTCCTCGAGGACGTCGTCCAGCTTCGAGCCCGTTGGCAGCTCGTCCTCCAGCTCCTGCTGGCCGGCGTGGCCGTCGTCGGTGGCGTGACCATCGGCGTCATCAACAACCCCTTCGGCGGCGGCCTCATCGTCTTCGCGACCCCGTTCGCCATCCTCTTCACCGTCCTCTGGATCGTGGGCATGATCAACAGCATCAACTTCATCGATGGCCTCGACGGCCTGTCGTCGGGCGTCGCGATCATCGCGGCGCTGACACTCGGTGTGATCTCGGTGACGGGCAGCTTCAACCAGCCGGAGATCACGCTGCTGTGCGCCATCCTGGCCGGCTCGCTGCTCGGCTTCCTGCCCCGCAACTTCCACCCGGCGCGCATCTTCATCGGCACGACCGGCGTCTACCTGGTCGGCTTCGCCCTGGCCGTGCTTTCCATCCTGGGCACCGCCAAGGTGGCTGTCGCGTTGCTCGTCCTCGGGGTGCCCATCATCGACACCTTCTGGATCATCGTCCGTCGCCTCGTCGCGGGACAGTCGCCCTTCACGGCCGACCGAGGCCACCTCCACCATCGCTTGCTCGACCTGGGCCTCGGCCATCGCGAGGCCGTCCTCGTCATCTATGCGCTGTGTGGGGTCCTGGCCGTGCTCAGCCTGGTCCTCTCGGGGACCGGCCAGCTGACCGCCTTCGTGGGCGTGGTGCTCATCCTTGGCGCCTTCGTGTTCGTGGTCACGCGCCGCACCGCCGACGCGCTCGAGGCTTCGGCCTACGAGGACGAGGAGACGATCGAGGCCTCCTGACCGAAGGAGACGTTGCGCAGCCGGCACCGGTTCTGGTCCATTCGGCGGTGCTGCGGAGTGGTCTGATGCGGTTCTGGTGCTAGCATCCCAGTCCGGCCTGAGGGGCCGGCCTCGACCATGCGTGGTCGAGCCGCTCGAGGGGAGACCATGGAGGCATTCCAGCCGATCCTGCTCGCCCTGCTCGCCCTGAACCTGGCGGTCTTCGTACCGCTCGTGGTTCGAACGGTGCGCGAGCGGCGCGGCCACACCCGGGATCAGCAGGTGATCGAGGCCGCGACACCTCGGATGCTGGCCCGCCTGGCCGCCATCGCCGGAGGCCCTGCCACCCTCGAGGAGGGTACGCCCCTCGAGGCTGCCGCGTTGGCGTCCACCGAGCCTCCCGCACCACTGTCCATCGAGCCGCTGGCAGTGCATGCCGCGGTCACGCCGCTGCCGGCCGCAGCCCTCGTGACGGCGCGACCGGCCTCGGTCGTTCCGGCGTCGCGCCCCGCACCGACGCTGGCCGAGACCAGCGGCTCTCGTCGCCGCGTCTGGCGCGACGCCTCGGCAGCGCTCGTCGCCTTCGCGTGTTTCGGTCTCGTGGTCGTCCTGGCGCTGCCGGCCGTCGGCCAGCAGGCGCCCGAGCCGACCCAGGCGGCCATCATCGCGACCACGGCCCCGACCTCGATCGTGGCCGCCTCGCAGCCGGCGATCGCCCTGGCACCGTCACCCCTGCCGACCCGCATCGCCGTCGTCCTGCCGACCGAGGCGCCGACGCCGACGCTGCCGCTGACGGCCACCCCGCGACCGACCCAGCGCGTGACCACGGCCGCCCGTGCGACGCCTCGACCGACCCCGAAACCGACCGCGAAACCGACCCCGAAGCCCACGCCGAAGCCGACGCCGAAGCCCACCCCGGTGCCGGCGCCCCTCGCGCGATTCTCATGGTCGCCGGCGGGCGGGTCGAGCATCGCCTTCTCGGACACGTCGAAGACCTACGGAGCCAAGGTCCTCTCGAGATCCTGGGACTTTGGCGACGGCGACTCCTCATCCGCGAAGAACGTGACTCACACCTATTCGGATAGCGGCTGCTACGTCGTCCGCCTGACGGTGACGACCAAGGGCGGGTCCGATACGGCTTCGAAGCAGGTCTGCCTGTGAAGCGCCAGCGGGCCGGCGCCCTGGCCACCGCAGCCGCCTTGCTGGCGATCCTCATGACGCCGGCGGTCGTGCTTGCGGATGCGCCGGTCGCCGTGGATGACGCCTACACGATGAACGAGGATGCCAGCCTGAGCGTGCCGTCAGACGGGCGTGCTGGCGAACGACTCGGACGCCGATGGCGATCCCCTGGCGGCCGACCGCCTGTCCGATCCGGCTCACGGGGCGCTGACCCTGGCCGCCGATGGCAGCTTGAGTTACCAGCCGGATGCCGACTGGAACGGCGACGACTCGTTCACCTATCAGGTTCTTGCGGGGGGCGAGTCCTCGGGCGAGGCGACCGTGACGATCCACGTCGTGGCCGTCAACGACGCCCCGGTCGGAAGCGCGGATGCCGACTCCGTCAACGAGGATGGGACCTTGAGCGTGTCCGCCCCTGGCGTTCTCGGCAATGATTCGGACCCGGAAGGCTCAGCGCTGAGTGCCATCCTGGTGGGCAACGTCGGCCACGGGACACTGAATCTCAGCGCGAACGGCAGCTACAGCTACACGCCGACGCCGAACTACAGTGGCTCCGACAGTTTCAGCTACCGTGCCTCGGACGGGAGCCTGCAGTCGAGCGTCACGACGGTCACCCTGTCGGTGAACGGGACCAATGACGCGCCGGTGGCGACCAACGATTCGTATGCCACCCCGGAAGACGTCCAGCTCGTCGTTGCCGGACCGGGTGTGCTCGGCAATGACGGCGATCCGGACGGGATGGGAAACGTCGTCGCGCAGCTTGTTTCGAATCCCGCGAGCGGCACGCTCGTCCTGGCCGCGAACGGTGGCTTCAGCTACACGCCTGCGGCCAACGCGTCCGGACAGGTGAGCTTCACGTACCGAGCGTCCGATGGCGCGCTGACCTCCGGGACGGCGACGGTGACCATCACGGTGACCGCCGTCAACGATCCGCCGACCGGCGTGGCCGACGCGTATGAGACCCCCGAGGACGGTACGCTCAATCGTCGGCAACGGGACCAGGGCGTGCTCGCCAACGACACGGACGCCGAGGGCTTCATCCCCGGCGCGCTCCTCGTCAGCCCCCCGAGCCACGGCACGCTCGGCGCCTTCGACACCGACGACGGCGGTTTTCGGTACACACCGGCACCGAACTACGATGGCATCGACACCTTCACCTACCGAGCGACCGAGGGCAACCTCCGATCCGCCGTGACCACGGTGACGATCACCGTCACCCCCGCGAACGACCTGCCGGTGGCGGTCGCCGACAGCGGCACGACGGTCGAGGACACGCCGCTGGTGACGGCCGCCCTGACCCTGACGACCAACGATAGTGACGCCGAGACCCCGGACGCGGGCCTCGTCGCGTCGCTGGTCACCGGTGCCGCACACGGGACGGCGGTCGTCAACGGGAATGGCTCCTACAGCTATACGCCGGTGCATGACTACGCCGGCAGCGACAGCTTCACGTACCGCGTGACCGACGCCGACGGCGGCCAGTCGCAGGCGGCGACCGTCTCGCTGACGGTCACTCCGGCCAACGACGCCCCGGTCGCGACCGCCGACGGGCGATCGACCAACGAGGACGCCACGCTCTTCGGGGCGAGCGTCCTCTCGAACGACTCTGACGTGGATGCCGGGACGACGCTCCAGGCCGTCCTCGACACGCCGCCCGCCAGGGGTGGCCTGGTGCTCAACGCGAATGGCACCTTCACCTACGTGCCGATGCTCAACGACAACGGTTCTGTGACCTTCGACTACCACGCGACCGACGGTTCACTCGCGTCGGCGCCCGTGACCGTGACGATCACGATCAACCCGGTCAACGACGCACCGGTCGCCGGTCCCGATAGCGGCACGGCCACGGAGGATGTGCTCCTGTCGGTCGTCGCACCCGGCGTCAAAGCGAACGACTCGGACGTAGAGTCATCGACCGTCAGCCTGACCGCCTCGCTCTGGACGCAGGCCGGCCATGGGACCGCGATCGTCAACGCGAACGGCTCCTGGAGCTATACGCCCGCCGCGAACTACACCGGATCCGACAGCTTCACGTACCGGGTCTTCGACGGCACCGCTTTCTCGTCGCCGGGCACCGTGAGCATCACGGTCACGCCGGTCAACGATCCGCCCGTGGCGGACGCAGACAGCTACGCCCCGAACGAGGATCAGGCGCTCGTCGTATCGGCGGGATCCGGCGTGCTCGCGGGGGACCAGGACGTCGACTCGGCCAGCCTGAGCGCGATCCTCGTGACCGGACCCAGTCGCGGCACGCTGAGCCTGCAGTCATCGGGTGCGTTCACCTACACGCCCGCTGCGAATGCCAATGGCTCGGACAGCTTCACCTATCGCGCCAGTGATGGCGCCCTGCAGTCGAGCGTCGCGACGGTCAACCTGAGCGTGACCGCCGTGAACGATCCGCCGACCTTCACGCTCGGCCCCGATCCGGTCGTCCTCGAGGACTCAGGCGTAGCGAGCTACCCGGGCTTTCTCACGAGCATCATCGCGGGTCCATCGGACGAGACCGGGCAGTCGACAAGCGTCGCGGTCGTGGCCGCCAGCCCGTCACTCTTTGCGGTCCAACCCGCCATCAGCGGCGCCGGCACACTGACCTTCCGGCCGGCCACCAATCTGAGCGGCAGCTCGGTGGTGACCGTGAGCGTGACCGATAACGGCGGCGTGGCGAATGGCGGCGACAACGTGGGCACAGACTCGTTCCTGATCAACGTCCTGGGCGCGAACGACCAGGTCTTCGCGAACTCCGACTCCTGGATGCTCGACGACGAACCGCCGGTCTGGATCGAGGCCGGGTTCACGAGGTCGCTCGACGTCCTGGCCAACGATGTGAGCCTCGACCCGGGCGAGACGCTGACCATCGTCAGCGCCACCAAGCCGATCCACGGGTCGGTGACCATCGCGCCAGACCGGCGCACCCTCAGCTACCGCTCGACGACGGGCTATTCGGGCAGCGACAGTTTCAGATACACGATGACGGATGGCACCTTCCAGAGCTCGGCCACGGTCTTCCTGTCGATCAGGGACACGCTGCCACCGACGCTGGCCGCAACGACCGCCAGATTCGAGACTGGCGCGCAGCTCACGTCGACCATCAAGGTCCGGGTGGGCTGGCCGGCGAGCGACCCTGGCAGCGGCGTCAAGTCCTACGACGTGCAGCAGAGCACCAACGGCGGCGGCACCTGGGGGACGCTCTTCAGCGGCACGACTGCGAGCTCAAGCGTTCGCTCGTTGGCGCCCAACAAGGCGTACACATTCCGCTTCCGCGCCCGTGACAATCGCGGCCGACTGAGTGCCTGGTCGTCGCCGACCACGTTCATCCCGACGCGTTACCAGGAGACGACCTCCCTGGCGACCTACTCGAGCGGCTGGAAGGCAGCCTCGATCTCGAGCGCTTCCGCGAACAAGACGAAGTACTCGAAGAGCCGCGGCGCCGTCTCGACCTTCACCTTCACGGGACGGGCTGTCAGCCTGGTCGCCCCGCGCAGCTCGTCGCGCGGCAAGGCGGAGATCAGGGTCGATGGCGTGCTCTTGGGCACGGTCAATCTGTACCGTTCCTCGACCGACGCCCGGCGGCACGTCTGGTCCCGCTCGTGGAGTGCGGTAGGCAGCCATGTCGTGAGTGTCAGAGTGCTCGGCACCAGCGGTCATCCGCGCTTCGACGTCGACGCCTGGACGGTCGTCAAGTGACCGCCGACGCGCTCGAGGCTTCGGCCTACGAGGACGAGGAGACCAGCGAGGCCTCCTGACCGAAGGAGATGTTGCGCGCCGGCACCGTTCTGGTCCATTCGGCGGTGCTGCGGAGTGGTTTGATGCGGATCCGGTGCTAGCATCCCCGTCCGGCCTGAGGGCCGCCCGGCTTCGACCATGCGTGGTCGAGCCGATCGAGGGAAGCCATGGAGGCATTCCAGCCGATCCTGCTCGCCCTGCTCGCCCTGAACCTGGCGGTCTTCGTGGCGCTCGTGGTTCGAACGGTGCGCGAGCGGCGCGAACGCAGGCGGGAGCAAACGATCGTCGACGCTGCGACGCCGCGCATGCGGCTGCGACTCGCCGCCATCGCCGATGCCTCGATCGTCCTCGAGGACCCCGTCCTACCACCTTCGCCGCGAACGGCCATGCCGGAGACGACCGACGTGGCGCCCGTCGCCGTCGCGATGGCGACCGCGGCGGCGGTGCCGACGGCAGGCGCTCGGCCGGCGGCGGACGAAGTGCCAGACTTGGCGCCGCGCCGCGTCTGGCGCGACGCCTCGCTCGCCCTGTCCGCCCTGGTATGCATCGGCCTGTTGGTCGCCATCGCAGTCTCCGGCCCTCAGTACGATCGCTCCGCTCGCTCCAGTCGCCGGTGGCATCCCGGCGCCAACGCCGCTGCCGACGCAGATCGCCGTCACCGTGCCGACCGACCCGCCGAGTCCTCGCCGTCTGTCGCCGTCGCCGTCGCTGCCACTGACCGCGCTCGCACGCCCGATCGCCAGCTTTACGTGCTCGCATCGAGCTGGCCTCAGGGTCGCCTTCCAGGACACGTCGGAGACGTGGGGCACACCCGCGACGTACCACTGGGACTTCGGCGGAGACGGCACGTCGTCAGCAGCCGATCCGAAGCATCGGTTCTCGAAACCACGAGGTTTTGACGTCTCGCTCGTGGTGTCCAACAGCGCCGGTCGAAGCGATGCCTTCACGCTCCACGTGCACCCCGAGCATGGTCAAGGAGCCAACGACCATGGGCGCTGCCCATAACGGGCGATGAGGCCCGCCGGCCAGTCCGGCGATCGGCGGATGCTATACTTCGCCGGCCTTGACGGGCTGCCCATGAACGGTCTCGGACGAGCAGTCGCTTACTTCGCGCTCTTCTCCGAGATCGGCCTCGTGTTCCTCGTGACCACGCTCGTTGGGGCACTCGCCGGGCACTGGTTGGACGAACGACTGGGGACCAACCCCATCATCGCCCTGGTGGGTCTGCTCGGCGGCTTCGCCATCGGCGCCCTCGGCGTCAGCCGGCTCATCATCAGGTTCCTGGCGACATACGACGACTGAGGCACGGCCGGGCCCGACGCCCGGCCTCGTGGTGGAGAGAGCGTGACGAGCGAGCAGCAGGCGGCGGACCCGGTGGTCGAGCCGACCGAGGAGGAGCCGCCCAGGCGGTCGAACACGCGGCGCAACCTCATCCTTCTTGTCGCCGCCATCGTCGTCGTCAACGTCGTCGCGCTCATCGTGGCACCGCCGTTTCCGCGAGAGGGTCAACCGGGCGAGGTCTGCGCCTACCCGGTCTGCTTCATCGAGGGCACGCTCGAGTTCCCGGCTCCGCACACCGTCTGGGCGCCGGAGGGGGCACCGCCCCCGAGCGGCGACCTGATCACCTTCGCCCCGAGCCTGTCGTCGACGCTCGTGACGCTCTTCATCATCTCCATCGCCATCCTCGTCGTGGGAGCCCTGGCGGCGCGTCTGCGAGCCCCTGTGCCCGGCCGCGTCCAGAACTTCACGGAGTGGATCATCGAGTCGCTGAGCGACTTCGGGACGGGCCTGGCCGGCGCTGCGGCACGACCGTACCTGCCCATCTTCATCGGCGCCTTCGTCCTCATCCTGGTCAGCAACTGGTCGGGCCTGCTGCCGATCGTCGGCCGCATCGAGTTCCTGCGCGCACCGACGAGCGACGTCAACGTGACCATCGGCTTCGCCCTGGTGGCCTTCCTCTTCTTCGAGTTCCAGGGCTTTCGCAAGCTCGGGGTCGGTGGCTATCTCGGCAAGTTCTTCCCGCTCTACGAGTTCAAGAACGGCCTCAGCGCCGGGATCATCGCCATGTTCGTTGGGCTCATCGAGTTGATGCTCGAGTTCGTCAAGCCGATCACGCTCTCGATGCGACTCTTCGGCAACATCTACGGTGGCGAGGTGGCCCTGGGGGTCTTCTCGGCGCTCTTCATGGCCTTCCTGTTCCCGGTCGCCCTGTACAGCCTGGAGGTCATGCTCAACCTCGTGCAGGCCCTCATCTTCAGCATCCTGACCCTCATCTTCATCGCCCTGGCCATCGAGTCCCACGAGCACGAGGAGGGGCACATCGGCGAGGAGACCGTCGAAGCCCTCCATGAGGGGATGCACGGCGAGCCGCAGGTCGCGGCCGCGCACTGACCATCGGTCCCACAGCTCCCGGGCGCCTGACCCGGGCCAAGGAGGAAGTCCAGACATGGAGTACATCGGCGCCGGCCTTGCGGCCATGGGGGTCATCGGCCCCGGCATCGGCATCGGCATCATGGCCGGGTTGGCCACCTCGGCCATCGGCCGCAACCCGGACGCGGCCGGCCAGATCCGCGGCCTGGCCATCATCCTGGCCGCCTTCGCCGAGGGCCTCGGCGTGCTGGCCATCGTGGTCGGCTTCCTGGCCATCTTCATCCAGCCCGCCTGACGACAGGTCACGGAGTCCACGGTGGAGATCCTCGCCACGGCCAGCGGGCTGGCCGGTCAGGTCGGGCGGATCCTCGCGGCTGAGGGTGAAGCGGCTCAGTTCCAGATCAACCTCTTCTGGGTCATCGTCGCCTCGCTCAACTTCGCCCTCTTCCTGGCCATCATGTGGATCGTCATCCTCAAGCCGGTCGGTCGCATGCTCGACGAGCGTCGGGCCCGCATCGATCAGGGCCTCAAGGACGCGGACGCGGCCCGCAAGGAGCGCGAGTCCGCCGCCGACGAGCGCCTGGCGACCCTCAACGATGCTCGACGTGAGGCGAAGGAGATCCTCGAACGCGCCCAGAAGGTCGCCGACGAGTCTCGCGAGCGCGATCTCGCGGCCACGCGCGCCGAGCTCGAGCGCCTGCGCACCCAGGCCGCGGCCGAGATCGTCTCCGAGAAGGACCGTGCCCTGGCCGAAGTCCGCAGCGAGGTCGCCGATCTCGCCCTGCAGGCGGCCGGCAAGGTCGTCGGCGAGACGCTCAACGCCAAGCGCGAGCGTCGCCTCGTCGAGGAGTTCCTGACCGACGTGGGCAGCGGGGCCACGAGCTGAGCCGATGGCGCGATCCACAAGCTCGGCACGCCGCTACGCCGACGCCGCGTTCGAAGTCGCCCTCCGCGACGGGACGGTCGACGCCTGGCGACGAGAACTGGCAGCAGGCGGCCGATACGCTCTCGAGCCCGGACTGGCGAGCGCCCTCGCCAACCCCGCCATCCCGCTGGAGCAGCGCGCCAAGGCGGTCGAAGACGTCATCGCCAGGCAGGTCAGCAGGCCGGTCCTCAACCTCGTCATGGTCCTCCTCCATCGCGGACGGATCGAGCTCCTGCCGCGCGTGGCACAGGAGTTCGCCCGCCTCGTCGACCTGCGTGAAAACGTCAGCCACGCCACAGCCACCAGCGCGGCGCCGATGGGCCCGGACGAGGTCCGAGCCCTGACCGCCCGCCTGGAACAGCTCACCGGCGGACGCGTCGAGCTGGCCACCGACGTCGATCCGGGCATCCTCGGCGGCGTCGTGGTCCGACTCGGTGACCGCCTGATCGATGGGAGCGTCCGGGGCCGCCTCGAGCGGCTGCGGAGCAAGCTCGCCTCGGGCGCCCTCTAGGAGATCCACATGGCCCTTCGCTCGGACGACATCACCAGCATCATCAGATCCGCCATCGACGGCTTCGACGCTGGCGTCGAGACACGCTCGGTGGGCACCGTCATCGAGGTCGGCGACGGCATCGCCCAGATCTACGGCCTCGGCGACGCGCTCTCGTCCGAGATGCTCGAATTCCCTGGCGATGTCTTCGGCATGGCCCTCAACCTCGAGGAGGAGACGGTCGGCGCGGTCATCCTCGGCGATCCCAAGGGCATCAAGGAAGGCGACACCGTCAAGACCACCGGTCGCGTGCTCGAGGTGCCGGTCGGCCAGGCGCTGCTCGGCAGGGTCGTCGACCCGCTCGGGCGCCCGCTCGACGACAAGGGGCCCATCGCGACCAAGAAGACACGGCCGGTCGAGCGCATCGCGCCCGGCGTCATCGTGCGCCAGCCGGTCGACACGCCGGTGCAGACCGGCATCAAGGCCATCGACGCGCTCATCCCCATCGGCCGCGGCCAGCGCGAGTTGATCATCGGGGACCGGCAGACGGGCAAGACTGCCATCGTCGTCGACACCATCATCAACCAGATCGGCGAGGGACTGGTCTGCGTCTACGTGGCCATCGGCCAGAAGCTCTCGACGGTGGCCAAGACGGTGGCCATCCTGGAGGCCAACGGCGCGATGGAGCACAGCATCGTCGTCGTGGCTGGTGCCGAAGAGCCCGCCCCGCTCCAATATCTCGCCCCCTATGCCGGGGTGGCCATGGGCGAGGAGATCATGGAGGAGGGGGTCAAGGTCGGCGGCAAGCTGGTCAAGGACGCCTTGTGCGTCTACGACGACCTCAGCAAGCACGCCTGGGCCTATCGGGAGATGGCCCTCCTGCTCCGCCGCCCGCCAGGCCGCGAGGCGTATCCGGGCGACGTCTTCTACCTCCACAGCCGGCTCCTGGAGCGCGCGGCGCGGATGAGCGACGCCAACGGCGGCGGCTCGCTGACCGCCCTGCCGATCATCGAGACGCAGGCTGGCGACATCTCCGCCTACATCCCGACCAACGTCATCTCCATCACCGACGGCCAGATCTTCCTGGAGACGGACCTCTTCAACGCCGGCCAGCGCCCCGCGCTGAACATCGGCCAGTCCGTCTCGCGCGTGGGCTCCGCGGCCCAGACCAAGGCCATGAGGAAGGTCGCCGGCCCGCTCAAGCTCGACCTGGCTCAATATCGCGCCCTGGCCGCCTTCGCTCAGTTCGCGAGCGACCTCGACAAGGCCACGCGCGACCAGTTGACCCGCGGCGAGAAGCTCTCGGAGGTCATCAAGCAGCCGCAGTACCAGCCGCTGCCGGTGGAGAAGATGGTGGCCATCCTGCACGTCGCCTCGAAGGGTCAGCTCGACGACATCCCGACGCCGCGCGTCAAGGAATTCGAGACCGGCTTCTACCGCTTCCTCGAGACCGAGCGCCCGGCCATCCTGACGGAGCTCGGTAAGACGAAGGCGCTCAGCGACGAGCTCGATGCCGGCCTCGACGAGGCCGTCTCCGCCTACCGCCAGAGCTTCCTGGCCTAGGCCCGGGCGAGCCAGCGGAGCGAGGCGAGCGTGCCCAGCCAGCGCGAGATCCGGCGCCGCATCGGCGCGGTCCGGAACATCAAGCAGATCACCCGCGCCATGCAGTTCGTGGCCGCCTCCAAGCTCAAGCGCGCCCAGGACTCGACGCTCGCCGCGCGGCCCTACAGCGAGTCGATCGACGAGGTCCTGGCCGACGTGGCCTCGGTCCTCGGCGGCGACGACCACCCGCTGCTGGCCAAACGCCAGGGCGGCACCCGCCTGATCGTCTTGATGACCTCCGATCGGGGACTCGCCGGTGCCCTCAATGCCAACACCATCCGCTTCGCGGCCAAGGAGATCACCGAGCATGCCGGCGACCTGACGCTGGTCACCGTCGGGCGTAAGGGCCGCGATGCCATGCGCCGCGCCCGGGCGCCGATCCTGGCCCACTTCAGCGGTTTCGGCGATCGACCGACCTTCGCCGACGTGACGCCGCTCGCCCGACTCGTGGTCGACGAATACCTCTCCGAGCGCGTCGGCCGCGTGGACATCGTCCACAGCGCCTTCATCTCGACGCTCGCGCAGCGACCGCGCCTGGAGACGCTGCTGCCCATCGAACCCACCGAGGACACGGCGGGCATCCCGGGCAACCAGTTCATCTTCGAGCCGAACCCCGACGCCGTCCTGCGGCAGATCCTGCCGCGCTACGTCGCCACGCGTCTCTTCCAGGCGGTGCTCGAGAGCAAGGCGAGCGAGGAGTCGAGCCGCATGGTGGCGATGAAGAACGCGACCGACAACGCCGAGGACCTCATCGAGGACCTGACCCTCTCCTACAACAAGGCGCGTCAGACGAACATCACGCGCGAGATGATCGAGATCTCCAGCGGCGCCCAGGCGCGCTAGGTCCCCCAGGAGGCACGAGGACGACGATGACGACCACGACCGCAGCGACGACCGGCAAGGTGATCCAGATCACCGGGCCCGTCATCGACGTCGAGTTCCCGGCCGGAGCGCTGCCGGCCATCTACAACGCCATCGAGGTTCGCCGGCCCGACGGCTCGACCCTCGTCTGCGAGGTTCAGCAGCACCTGGGCAATAACTGGGTGCGCAGCGTGGCCATGACCACGACCGACGGCCTGCCACGCGGCGCTGAGGTGCGCGATACCGGCGCGCCCATCACCGTCCCGGTCGGCGAGGTGACCCTCGGACGCGTCTTCGACGTGCTCGGCCTGCCCATCGATGGCAAGGGCCCCGTCAAGGCGAAGGTCAAGCTGCCCATCCATCGAGCGGCGCCGGCGTTCGATCAGCAGACCACCGCCGACGAAGTCTTCGAGACCGGCCTCAAGGTCATCGACCTCATCTGCCCCTTCAAGAAGGGCGGCAAGGTCGGCATCTTCGGCGGCGCCGGCGTGGGCAAGACGGTCATCATCCAGGAGCTCATCCGCAACGTCGCCCAGGAGCACGCCGGCTACTCCGTGTTCGCCGGCGTCGGCGAGCGTTCGCGCGAGGGCAACGACCTCATCCACGAGATGACCGAATCGGGCGTCATCGAGAAGACGGCCTTCGTCTTCGGCCAGATGAACGAGCCGCCCGGCGCCCGCCAGCGTGTCGGGCTGACGGCCCTGACCATGGCCGAGTACTTCCGGGACGAGGAGGGCCGCGACATCCTCCTCTTCATCGACAACATCTTCCGCTTCACGCAGGCCGGCTCGGAGGTCTCCGCGCTCCTCGGCCGGATGCCTTCCGCGGTCGGCTACCAGCCCAACCTGGCGACCGAGATGGCCGCCCTCCAGGAGCGCATCACCTCGACCAAGAAGGGCTCCATCACCTCGCTCCAGGCCGTCTTCGTGCCGGCCGACGACTACACCGACCCGGCCCCCGCGACGACCTTCGCCCACCTCGATTCGACCATCCGCCTCGAGCGCAACATCGCAGAGCTGGGCATCTACCCGGCCGTCGACCCGCTGACCTCGACGTCGCGGGTGCTCGACCCGTTGGTCGTGGGCCAGGAGCACTACGACGTCGCCCGTGAGACGCAGCGCGTCCTGCAGCGCTACCGCGACCTCCAGGACATCATCGCCATCCTGGGCATCGACGAGCTGTCCGAGGACGACAAGCTGACCGTCGGCCGTGCGCGGCGCCTGCAGCGCTTCATGAGCCAGCCGTTCTTCGTGGCCGAGGTCTTCACCGGCCGCTCCGGCAAGTACGTCTCGATCAAGGACACGGTCGCCTCCTTCAAGGAGATCCTCGACGGCAATGCCGACGACCTGCCCGAGCAGGCCTTCTTCCTGGCCGGGACCATCGAGGACGTGCGCGAGAACGCGGCGAAGCTGAGCGCATGACGATGACCGGCCGGACGACCGTCAAGGGACGCCGGCGATGACGCTCCGGCTCGAGATCGTGACGCCAGAGCGGCTCGTCTACGAGGATGACGTCGACGCCGTCGTGTGCCCCGGCGTCGAAGGCGAGCTGGGCGTCCTGCCACACCACGCACCGCTGCTCACGACCCTGGGCTACGGCGAGCTGCGCATCCGCCGAGCTGGTCAAGTGGAATACTTCGCCATCGCCGGCGGCTTCCTGCAGGTCCGCCCGGACAAGGTCGTGGTCATGGCCGAGACGGCCGACATGGCCTCCGAGATCGACCTCCAGCGCGCGCTCGACGCGAGGGCAGAAGCCGAGAAGGCGCTCGAGGGCGGCTTCGAGGAGCCCGCCGACCTCAGCCTGGCCAGGGCCCAGCTCCAGGTCGCGCTCATGCGCATCCGCGTCGCGGAGCGTCGTCACCGCGAGGGCGCGCGGCGCCGCGGCTGACCATGGCGGACTCAGGAGCGCGGCGGCCGATCGTGGCTGACACGCGATACCGGCGCTGATCGTGGCCGACGCCAGACCGTTCCACTGGGAGTACGACCCGGCCCCCGTGACACGCGAGGTCTTCCGCGTCGAGGGCGGCCGTCCGTTGAGTGGCCGCATCGCGGTCAGCGGCTCCAAGAACGCGGCGCTCAAGCTCATGGCCGCGGCCACCCTGACCGGCGAGCGCTGCCGGCTGACGAACGTGCCGGACATCGAGGACGTGCGCGTCATGGCCGAGACGCTTCGCGATCTGGGCGTGGTCGTCGAGCGGCCCGAACCGAACGTCTACGAGATCGCGTCGGGCGACGTGGACTGGCTCTTCGTGCCCCTCGAGGCGGCGGCCAAGATGCGCGCCAGCTTCATCCTGCTCGGTCCCCTGCTCTCGCGTTTCGGGCGGGTCATCATCAGCAACCCCGGCGGCGACCGGATCGGGCGGCGGCCCGTCAACCTGCACGTCGAGGCCATGCGCGCGCTGGGCGCCAGCATCGAGTACCGCAACGGCTACTACTTCGCCAGCGCGCCTGGTCGGCTGCGCGGTGGCGAGGTGACCTTCCCCACGGTCAGCGTGATGGGCACCGAGAACGCCATCCTGGCGGCCACCCTGGCCGCGGGCACGACGCGCATCCATCCGGCGGCCCAGGAGCCCGAGGTGGACGACCTCATCGCCTTCCTGGGCAGGATGGGCGCCGAGATCGAGCGCCCGAGCCCGGACACCGTGGTGGTCAACGGCCAGCGCCGGCTGCGCGGCGCGGAACACCGAGTCCTGCCTGACCGTATCGAGGCCGGCACCTTCGTCACGGCGGCGGCCGTGACCGGCGGCCGCCTGACGCTCGACGGCGCTCCCTGCGATCACCTGGGGGCCTTCCTCGAGCTCCTCGGCACGGTCGGGGTCTCGGTCAGCTGTAACGACGAGACGATCGAGGTCCAGGGCGCCCCCATCGGCAGCGGCGCCTATCGGGCCGTGGACATCACGACCGCCCCGTATCCGGGCCTGGCCACCGATCTCCAGCCGCCGACGGTCGTGCTGCTCAGCCAGGCCACGGGCACCAGCCACGTCCATGAGGCCATCTTCGAGGATCGCCTCGAGTGGCTCGCCGAGCTGTCTCGCATGGGCGCCACGGTCGAGATGGCCGACAGCCACCACGCCGCCGTGACCGGGCCCGGCCGCCTGCGTGCCGCCGATGTCGAGATCGGCGACCTGCGTGCCGGCGCGTCGCTCATCCTGGCCGCCCTGGCCGCCGAGGGCACCTCCACCATCCACGGCGCCCACCACGTTCGGCGGGGGTATGAGAACATCGAGCGCAAGTTCCAGGAGCTCGGCGCGCAGGTGACGCGTTCGCCCGAGCCCGCGACCAGCGAAGGGACGGTCCACTCGACCCCATGAAGATCGGTATCGACCTCGGCACGGCCAACGTCCTCGTCTACGTCAAGGGCCGTGGCGTCGTCATCCAGGAACCGTCGGTGGTGGCGGTCAGCGACGACAACCACATCGTGGCCGTGGGCGAAGAGGCCCGCGAGATGATCGGTCGCACGCCAGGCAACATCACCGCCATCCGCCCGATGAAGGACGGCGTCATCGCCGACTACGTCATCACCGAGGCGATGCTCCGCTACTTCATCAAGAAGGCCGGCCGCTCGATGACGCGGCCGGACGTGATGATCAGCGTGCCGTCGGGGGTGACCTCGGTCGAGAAGCGCGCCGTGCGCGATGCCGCCCTCAAGGCCGGCGCCCGCGAGGCGTACCTCATCGAGGAGCCATTGGCGGCGGCCATCGGGGCCAATGTGCCCATCTCCGGGCCGTCCGGCAACATGATCATCGACATCGGTGGGGGGACCAGCGAGATCGCGGTCATCGCGCTTGGAGGGATCGTCGTGAGCGCCTCGCTGCGCGTCGGCGGCAACCGCTTCGACGAGGCCATCGCCAACTACATCCGCAAGAAGTACAACCTGATGGTCGGCGAGCGGACCGCCGAGGACGTCAAGATCCAGATCGGCGCTGCATTGCCGCTCGAGCGCGAGCTCCAGATGGACGTGCGCGGCCGCGACCTGATCGCCGGCCTGCCGCGCACCGTCCCCTTGACCAGCTCCGAGGTCATCGAGGCGCTCGAGCAGCCGCTCCAGCAGATCGTCGCCTCGGTGCGCCAGGTCCTGGAGGAGACACCGCCGGAGCTGTCCAGCGACATCATCGACAAGGGCATGGTCATGTCAGGCGGCGGCGCCCTGCTGCGCAACATCGACAAGCTGCTGACACAGGTGACCGGCGTGCCCTGCCACGTCGCCGAGGATCCGCTCAACTGCGTTGCGCTCGGCACCGGTCGTGCCCTGGAGCACTTCGACTTCTTCAAGAAGTCGCTCGTGCAGCGGGTCTGAGCGGGCGCGGGAGGTGACAGGCGAGCCTGGCGAGCCCGTCGCCGCCGGCGACCGTGGCCTGGCCGGCGAACGCGCCTCGATCGACGACGGCGTCTCGGCCGGCGAGCGCGTCTTCGCGGACCTGCATTGCCACAGTGCGTATTCCTTCGACTCACTCAGCAAACCAGCCGACCTCGTCCGCGTGGCGATCGAGCGCGGCCTGACGCACCTTGCGATCACCGACCACGAGCGCATCGAGGGCGCCCAGGCCGCACGTGATCTCGCGCCGCCGGAGCTGACGGTCATCGTCGGCGAGGAGATCCGGAGCGCCGACGGCGACGTCGTCGGGCTCTACCTCGAGCGCGCCGTGCCGCCGGGACTGTCGGCCCTGGAGACGGTCGCGGCCATCCACGAACAGGGTGGCCTGGCGGGCATCCCGCATCCATTCGATCGCTTCCGTGCCTCCGGCCTGGCGAGCCTGCCAGAGGACCGACTGACCGAGGTGGCCGCGGCTATCGACTATGTGGAGACGTGGAACGCGCGCGTGCCCTCGGCGGCGACCAATGAGCGGGCACGTGACTTCGCCGTCACGCATGGGCTGCCCGGGGTCGCGTCATCCGACGCCCATACCCTCATCGAGGTCGGCGTGGCATCGACGCGCCTGGCCGGTCCGATCACGGGACCAGCCGAGCTTCTGGCAGCGCTGGCCACGGCCACGCTGACCACCGGGCGCGCGTCGTACCTCGTGCGCGGCCTGACGCCGGTCAACAAGCTCGTCAACCGGCTGCGGGGCAATGTCCGCGTGCGACCGACGTCGACCGCCGCCCGATGAGCGCGCCGGAGGAGACGCAGGGGCCCTCGTCGCCGGACGACCCGCTCGGTCACGAGGCCACGACCTCGGCGGTGGTCGAGGAGCCGCTCGAGGATGCTGCCCACCTGCGCGAGGACACCGCCGAGGGCCGCGAGGTCTCGCGCGATCAGATCAGCCTCACGCGGCGCCTGCGAAACCCTCGGACGATCATCTCCATCGTCCTGCCCATCGTCATCCTCGTCCTCATCTTCCGCGCCCTGCCCAACTTCCAGCTCGACCAGCTGGTCGACCTCATCCTCGAGGCGAACCCGTGGTGGCTGCTGGCCGCCTTCCTCGTCTACTACATCGGCTTCCCGCTACGCGGGTATCGCTGGCTGGTGCTGCTGCGCGGGACCGGCTTCTCCATCGGCGTCCGCGACTCGAGCGAGATCATCTACATCAGCTGGCTGGTCAACTGCCTGGTGCCGGCCAAGCTGGGCGACGTCTATCGCGCGTATCTGCTGCGCTCCAACTACGACACCTCGCTCAGTCGCACCTTCGGGACCGTCTTCATCGAGCGCATCTTCGATCTCTTCGCCATCGCCATCCTGGGCCTGGCAGCGGGCTTCTGGAGCTTCCGGACCGGCCTGGCGCCGGCCGTCGCGTTCATCCTGGGTCTCGGCGTCGTGGTCGTCATCGTGCTCGCCGTGGGGCTGTTCACGATGCGCAACTTCGGTCGCCGGATCATGACCCGCCTGCCCCTGCCGCAGCGTGTGCTCGAGTACTACGATCGCTTCGAGGAGGGCGTCTTCGCCCTGCCCTCTCGCCAGATCCCGGCGCTCGCCATCCTGACCGTGCTGATCTGGATGACCGAGGCGTTCCGCCTCTTCTTCGTCATCCAGGCGCTCGGTTTCACGGACCTCAACCTGGGCATCAGCGGCACGATGTTCGTGGCCCTCTCGGCCTCGCTCCTGACGGCGGTCCCGTTGACCCCCGGCGGCCTGGGATTCGTGGAGGCCGGCATCGTCGGCATCCTGACCGGCATCTATGGCGTACCGGTCACCGAGGCCACCGCCATCGCCCTCGTCGATCGGGCCATCAGCGTCCTCTCGATCATCGTCCTCGGCAGCATCCTGTACGTCGTCTCGTCGAAGACGAAGGGCATCCGGGGCAGGGCGCCTGACACCGAGCCGTCAGGGGCCTGAGACCGACCGGAGAACGAGCCCGAGAACCGCCCGAGAACGAGCCGAACGCCGGCCCTAGCGACCGGCGTCCGACCTTGCCCCGAGACCCGGCGTGACGCCGGAGGGTCAGCTAGTTGCGCTTCGGGAAGCGGACGAGGGGCGTGCTTCCCGGGCGAGCGGCGCCGGCCATCGGGCGGGCGGCCAGCCGGCGCATGCGGACGGCGAGGTAGTACTCCATGACCTGGCGGACCTGCGCCTCGCTCAGGTACTCGTCGGCGCGGAGGGCGTACTCGACGCGGGCGGT
This sequence comes from uncultured Chloroflexia bacterium, assembly GCA_963837215.1. Classification (GTDB taxonomy): domain Bacteria; phylum Chloroflexota; class Limnocylindria; order Limnocylindrales; family CSP1-4; genus CSP1-4. The sequence goes on along the minus strand of CAWIML010000007.1, from coordinate 24,526 downwards.
CGGGTTGGTGGTCGCGGTCGCGACCAGGCCGAAGTACTGCGGCGTGTCCGCTTCATCGTGGATCTCGCGCAGCCCGCGGGCCAGCTTGGTGGCTGTCCCGAGCGACGGCGTGCGGTCGCCACGGATGAGGCGAGAGATCGTCGAATGGTCGACGCCCGACTGTTGTGCCAGCTGACGCTGCGACATCTTCTTCGCCTTCAGCTGGGCTCGCAGCCACTCGTTGAACGCGCGGCCGTTCTGTACGCTCATGCGACAAGTCTCAGGCCGGCCATCGCCCGCTCATATAGCCGTTTGGTACCGATGGCCCCGGACGACGGGATGCCACGCACCGCACCACACCCACCTTCAATCACCTGAACGACGGTGACGCCCGCCAACACCATGTACGTCGGCATCTGCCACGTGGATGATGCCCCGGAAGTCCGAATCGCGACGGAATCAGTCGTCCGCTGGTGCGACCCTGGCTCGACTGCCTCGAAGGGCGAAGGCCTCAGCCGGCAGCGTCGCCAGCGCCTCGCCCGCAACGAGCGCCCGGACGCGGTCCATGTTGACCGCGTCGTAGCCCTCGTCCATGCCGGGCGTCTCGAGGAACATGGGCACCGCGCGGAGACGCGGGTGCGTCACCAGGTGCCGCATGCCCGACTCGCCGATGCGCCCCGCGCCGACGTGCTCGTGGCGGTCGAGATGCGAACCGAGGGCGGCCTTCGAGTCGTTGAGATGGAGCATCGCCAGTCGCTCGGGGCCGAGTCGTCGGTCACAGTCCGCCAGGATGGTGTCGATGACCTCCGGCCGCGAGATCTCGTAGCCGGCTCCCCAGAGGTGCGCCGTATCGAGGCAGACTCCGATCCGCGGCATCGGCGCACCGGCCTCATCAAGCGCCTCGAGGATGGCGGCCAGCTGCTCGACCGTCGTGCCCATGCCGTCGCCGCTGCCGGCCGAATTCTCGAGCACGAGGAACGGCCTGCGCGCGGGTCGGGCGCCACCGGCAGGCTCGGCCGCCTCGCTCGCGTCCTCGATCTCGAACGCCCGCACGATGCCTTGCGCGAGGCGACGTCGGCCGGCCTCGAAGCCGCCGCCGCCGTGAGAGCCGACGTGCATGTTCACGAGGCGCGCGTCGTACAGGGCGGCCATCCGGAGCTCCGCCGCCAGGACGTCGACCGATCTCGACCAGAAGTCCTCTTCCGGGCCGGCGAGGTTGATGAGGTAGGCGGCATGCGTCGCGATCGGGGCGACATCGTGGCCAGCGAGTCGAAGGCGGAACGCCTCCAGCGCACGTGGTGGTGCGACCCGCCGCCGCCAGGCCGTCGGGTTGTCCGTGAAGACCTGGATGGTCGTGGCGCCGATCGCTCGTGCCCGGTCGGCGGCCTTGACCATGCCGTGGCCGAGCGCGAGATGCACGCCGATACGACGGCCGTCGAGGGCCGCCAGTGGGTCGGGGATCACGCCCGGATGGTATCGGACACCCCATCGGGCTCGCCGCGGTGCCGAACGTGACGCCGCCCCAGTCGCGGGCTACGATTTGACACGCATCAAATCGAGAACGATGATGCGTTCCTCATGGACGATGACCTCCTGCAGATCCTCAAGGCCCTCTCGGACGCTTCACGGCTGCGCATCGTGGGCCTCCTCGCCGCCCGGCCCATGGCCGTCGAGGAGCTCGCCGATGCACTCGGCCTCTCCCCGGGACGATCGTGCATCACCTCAACCGCCTGCGCGATGCCGGCCTCGTCGAGGCCAAGCCACGGCACCCGTACATGGAGTACCGCCTGCTCGTCGGTCGACTCCATGAGATCGGCAAGCGCCTCGACGCCGCCGCGCAGCCGGGCGCCGAGTCAGCCGCCGAGCTGCCCGGTCCGGATGGCCTGCCGCGGCCGGCGTTCGAGGCCAAGGTCCTGCGGGCGTTCATCATCGACGGCCAGCTGACGGCCATCCCGGCCCAGGAGAAGAAGCGCCAGGTCATCCTGCGCTACCTGGCAGAGACGGTCTTCGTGCCCGGGGTGGCCTACCCCGAGAAGGAGGTCAACCAGCGTCTCGCCGTCCACCATCCGGACGTCGCCTCGCTCCGCCGTTACCTGATCGAGTGGCGATACATGCGCCGTGAGGCGGGCGTCTACGAGCTCTTGCCGCGCGAGGCCTGGCCGCCGGCCTGAGCTGCGACGAAGGCGAGGTCGGGCCTAGCTGCGTCCCAGGCCGTTGCTCGAGTAGCCGCCACCGATGGTCGGCTCGATCAGCCCGTAATCCCCGTCCCGCCGTCGGTAGAGCACGGCCACCCGCTCGTTCTCGGCGTTGACGAAGACGAAGAAGGCGTGCCCAAGCTCCTCCATCCTGCCCACGGCGTCCTCCTCGAACATCGGCTCGATGGCGAAGCGCTTGAACTTGACGACCGCGGGGTGGGCGACCGTCGTGTCGGGCGTGCCGTCGGCGATGGAGCGCAGGAGTGCCTTCTCCTCGACCGGTCGGTTCCGCCGCTGCGGCTTCTTGGTGTACTCGCGGGCTCGTCGCTCGAGCTTGTCCACGACCTCGTCCGTCGCCGCATGGTGCGTGGCAGCCTGGGCCACGCTGCGCAACGGCCGCCCGTCGATGACCAGCGTGACGTCCACGATGTGGCTGTCCTGGATCGACTTGTGACGCTCGAGTGAGAACTCCGCCTGTGCCTCTGAGCGGTCGTCGAGGAGTCGCTCGAGCCGCCGCAGCTTGCGGTCAGCGTAGGCTCGGTCGGCTTCGGGGACGTCGAAGTTCTTGCCCTTGACGATGATCCGCACGGGTCTGCCTCCTGACCCCCTGATTCTATCCCTCGGGCGGCGCGTCCCCGTCCCAAGCCCTCAACGTTCGCGGGCGACGGTCAGGCCGGAGACCTTCGACGCGCCGGCGTGCTGGAGCGCGGCCGCGCAGGCGGCCAGGCTGGCACCGGTCGTGGTCACGTCATCGACGAGCACGACCCACCGGCCGACCACCCGCGCCGCCGCCGAGGGCTCGACGGCGAAGGCGGAGCCCACGTTGGCGCTCCTGGCCTCCCGCCCGAGGCCATGCATGGCGGCGGTCCGCTCCACGCGCCGCAGGGCCGGGACCATCGACAGGGCGAGGGCCACGGCACAGACCTCCGCCAGCAGGACCGCCTGATCGTAGCCGCGCTGGCGCAGCCGCTCGGGGTGGACCGGGACGGGGACCAGCAACTCACCGCCGATGCCGGCCCGCTGCCAGCGGGCTGCCAGGAGGGCGCCGAGCGGTCGGGCGAGCCGCCGATTGCCGGCGTACTTGAGCTCGTGGAGCGCCCGGCGCGTGGGGCCCGTGAACGGGGCGCACCATTCCAGCTGGGTGATGCCCGCCGGCAGGTCCGACGGGAGACCGATCGGCCAGCGCGGATCGACCTCCAGCCTGGCTCCCAGATGGCGCAGGCAGTCGGGGCAGACGAGCTGACCCTCGATGCCGCAGCCGGCGCACATGGGCGGCATGAGCAGGTCGAGCAGCCGATCCATCGGGTCCGATGCTCCGCCAAAGCCGTGCACCGGGACTTCACGGCGCCTGCACGCGGAACCATCGATCGGCCTCGACTGCGGACCGCGCCGCGTATCCTTCGGCGCGTGACGACCCCGAGCGACGCGACCGCTCAACGACGCGACGTCGGCCTGGGTCTCGTGCTCGGGGCCGTCGGCGCCGGCGTCCTGTTGGTCGCGGGCATGGCCATGATCGGCGGAGCCGGCACCGCCTACGACCTCAGTGCGTACCTCTCCGCCGCGGGCCGCATCCTGGCGGGAGGCACGCCCTACCAGCCCGAGACACTCGCTGGCCCATTCCGGCCCGGGCCCTCGGGCCTGTATCTCTATGCACCGCCGCTTGCCGTGGTCATGACCGTGCTGGCGCAGCTCCCGGCGGCGACCGCGACCGTCCTGTGGCTGGTGCTGCGGGTCGCGGCTGCTCGCCGCCGCCTGCGCCATCCTGCCGGTCCGACCGTGGATCCGCGGCGCGACCCTCCTGGTGGCTGCGTTCAGCTATCCGGTCCTCTTCGACCTCAACCTCGGCAACGTGAGCATCGCGGTCGTCGCCCTCATGGCATGTGGCTGGCGGTGGCTCGATCGACCGGCCGGCGCGATCGCCCTCGGCCTCGCCCTCCTGGTTCGACCGACGCTCGCGGTCGTGCCCGCGTGGCAGGCGCTCCGGCGGCGATGGCGTCCGGTCGCCTGGACCCTCGTCACCGTCGTCGTCATCGGCCTGGTGACGCTGCCGATCGTCGGGCTCGGCGGCTACCTCGACTACCTGACCGTCCTGCGCAACGTCATCCGACGTCCTCGGCGTGCCACGCAACGTGGATCTCGGGTCGGCCGCCGCGACCCTGGGCCTGCCGGAGCCCTGGCCAGCTGCGGCCTATCTGACCGGGGTCGCGATCGGCATCGGCATCATCGTCCTGGCGGCGCGCCGCGACGCGTCAGCCGGCTACGTGGCCACGGTCGGAGCCTCGCTCCTGTTGGCGCCGCTGCTCTGGGCCCACTACCTCGTCGGGTTGCTGCTGCCGGCCGCGCTGCTTGCCGACCGTGGCCGGCGGTGGGGCCTCCTCCTGCCGCTCCTCGGCTGGCTGCCGGAGCCGCTCCTGCCGTTCGTCGCCCTGGCCGGCGCCATCCTGCCGCTGCTCGTGGCGCGCCCGCAGTCAGCGTCGGTCGGCAGCCTCGAACACGAGCCGGTCGCCGACCTGGGTTCCTGAGCGCTCGAGTGCTCCGGGCGCGAGCTCGGCCACGCCGCGCGCGCCCGGAGCGCGCCAGACGATCCCCGTCCAGGCTCGCAGGCGGTGGCGCGTGGCGACGACCTCGCGCTCGCCGTCGGGCGTTTCCGGACCGAGGAAGGCGCAGTCGATGGCGAAGCGCATGAAGAACATGTGGATGTTCGTGACGCCGGGCATCCAGAGCCCCTCGTCGGGATCGATCGAGGGGCGGCCCATGAGGCCCAGGAAGCTCGTCCAGAACGTGCCCGCGGACGCGACACGACCCGCGACGATCGTGTCGCGGGTCGTGTTCCGGAGTCGGAGTGGTGCCCCCGGCACGTTGCCTATTGGGCCTTGCCGATGTTCAGGACGATGAGGATGATGGCCGGCCCGAGGATGACGATGAAGATCGAGGGGAAGATGCAGCCGACGAGCGGGAAGAGCATCTTGATGGGCGCCTTGGCGGCCATCTCCTCGGCCCGCTGACGGCGCTCGATGCGCAGCTGCTCGGACTGGACCTGGAGCACCTTGCTGATCGAGACGCCGAGCTGCTCGGCCTGGATGATGGCGCCGATGAAGTTGGACAGCGCCGGCACCTCGGTGCGCGCCACGATGTCGCGCAGCGCGTCACGGCGGGCCTTGCCGACCCGGATCTCGGCCAGCGCCGCGGCGGAACTCGTCGGCCAGCGGCCCACTTCGTCTTCTCCACGCACCTTGCCCAGCGCGGCGTCGAAGCCGAGGCCGGCGCGGACCGAGATGGTCAGCAGGTCGAGCGTGTCGGGGATGGCCAGCAGGATGGCCTTGCGACGGGCCTTGATGCGCCGGCTGAGCCAGAACTCCGGGATGAAGAAGCCGATGCACGCCGCAGCCCACGATCATCACGAAGCCGAGCGTCAGGTTGCCCATCAGGATGCCGAAGATGAGGAAGCCGAGCACCGCGCCGACGATGGCGGCGACCACCTTGAGGCCCAGGAAGTCGCTCGTCTTGCAGGTCGCCCGGGTTGCCGGCCTGGGCCAGCTGCCGCTCGGTGCCGGTTGGTCTGCTTGGGGCTGGTGATGCGCTGGACCGATGCCCGACAGGCGGACCGCGAGCGGGCGGATGGTGCGCTCGAAGAAGGGCTGCTGGAGCTCGAGCTCCTCGAGGTTCTTGGCCTGCATGGAGCCCAGCTGGGTCAGGCGCGCCTGGACCGGGTCGACCGCGCGATTGCCGGCCAGGCCGAAGACGATGAGCAGGATGGCCAGGGCGGCGATGCCGGCGATGATGAGGGGCAGCAACATCGGCTAGACCTCGATGTCGACGATGCGGCGGATGGCCATGAAGCCGAGGAACATGAAGAACCCGCCGATGAAGAGGATGACCACGCCGAGCGGCAGCCCGAGGACGCGACGGTGGGTTCAGGAACATGGGCTCCATGAACTTGGGGGCGATGATGAAGAGCAGGATGCCACACAGGCCGATGGGCAGGAAGCCGACGACGTAGCCCGACATGCGCTGCTGCGCGGTCAGGGTCCTGATCTCGCCCTTGATCCGGACGCGCTCGCGGATGGTGAACGCGATCGAGTCCAGGATCTCGGCCAGGTTGCCGCCCACCTGGTGCTGGATGGTGATGGCCGTGGCCATCAGCTCCAGGTCGTCGGAGCGGACGCGGCGGACCATGTTGGCCAGCGCCTCTCGAAGGCCAGGCCGAGGTTGACCTCGCGGATGACGCGGCCGAACTCGGTCGAGATCGGCGGCTCCGTCTCGCGCACGACCATCTCGATGGCCTGCAGGAACGACGAGCCGGCGCGCAGGGCATTGGCGATCAGGGTGATCGTGTCGGCCAGCCGCTTGTTGAAGGCGTTCAGCCGGCCGGCCTTGCGCCGACCGAGCCAGAACCGCGGGATGAAGAAGCCCACGACGCCGCCGATGAGCAGGAAGAGCGGGTTGCCGAGGGCCGGGAAGAACGGGCTGAGCAGGAACATGAGGGCCGGCACACCGAGCGTGCAACCGATCCAGATCAGCGATGTACTCGGAGACCTTCAGCTTGAGGTCGGCGCGCGCCAGCTCACGAGCGAGGTTGGCGCCGAAGTCGCGCTCCTCGACGCGCTTGTTGAGTCGATGCCAGGGCCGCGCTGTTGGCCAGGAAGTCGCTGACGGGTCCGTCGCCCGTCTTCTGCGGCGCGGCGTCCGACTTGCGGCTGGAGGCGTAGCGCTCGAGGCGCGAGGAGACACCTGACCCGCGGCCAGCGGTGAGGCCGATGAAGATGAGCAGGATGGCGGCCGCCGCGACGGCCGCGACGATGAATGAACCCATGGGTCAGCTCCTCCTTTCGCGGGTCAGTACGTGAAGCCGAAGAGGCCGGGTGGCAGGTGGATGCCCATGACCTCGAACTTCTCGACGAACTTGGGCCGGATGCCGGTCGGCTTCAGGCGGCCCTGGATCTTGCCGTCCACGACGCCGGTCTGCTCGAAGATGAAGACGTCCTGCATGACGATGACGTCGCCTTCCATGCCCTGGACCTCGGTGATGTTGGTGATCTTGCGGGTGCCGTCCTTGAGGCGGCTCTGGTGGACGATCAGGTCCACGGCCGAGGCGACCTGCTCCCGGATGGCCCGCAGCGGCAGGTCCACGCCGGCCATCAGGACCATGGTCTCGAGTCGGGAGAGCATATCGCGCGGGCTGTTGGCGTGGCCAGTGGACATCGAGCCGTCGTGGCCGGTGTTCATGGCCTGGAGCATGTCCAGCGCCTCGCCGGAACGGCACTCGCCGACGATGATGCGGTCGGGCCGCATGCGCAGCGAGTTGCGGACCAGCTCCCGGATGGGGATGGCGCCCTTGCCCTCGATGTTCGGCGGTCGGGACTCCAGCGTGACCACGTGCTCCTGGCGGAGCTGCAGCTCGGCGGCGTCCTCGATGGTCACGATGCGCTCGTCGTTGGGGATGAAGGACGAGAGCACGTTGAGCGTCGTCGTCTTGCCCGAGCCGGTGCCGCCGGAGACGAAGATGTTGAGGCGGGCCTCGACGGTCGCCTTGAGGAAGTCGAACATCTCGGGCGTGGCGGTCCCGAAGCGGATCAGGTCGTCCACCGTGAAGGGGGAGGCGGAGAACTTCCGGATCGTGATGACGGGTCCGACCAGGGAGAGCGGCGGGATGATGGCGTTGACGCGCGAGCCGTCGGTCAGGCGGGCGTCGACCATCGGGCTCGACTCGTCCACGCGGCGGCCGATGGGCGCGATGATGCGGTCGATGATGCGCATCACGTGGTCGTCGTTCTGGAAGACGACGTTGGTCAGCTCGAGCTTGCCGGAGCGCTCGATGTAGACCTGGCGCGGGCCGTTGACCATGACCTCGGTGATGCCCTCGTCCCGCAGCAGCGGCTCGAGCGGCCCGAGGCCGATGATCTCGTCGGTGATCTGCTCCAGCATCCGGACGCGTTCGGCACGCGTGAGGGCCAGGCCCTCCTCGTCGATGACCTTGCCGAAGATCTCCTCGATCTGGCGGCGCACCTCGACCTGGTTGGACAGGTCGAGCTTGGGGTCGAGGTCCTGGATGACCCGGTTCTGGATGCGGAACTTGACGTCCCGGAAGGACTCGCGGACGGGCGCCTGCGAGAGCATCCGCGACGGCGCGCTCGGCGGCGGCGTGCTGCCACCGCCGGTCGGGACCGGGCGTTCCGGGCGCGACCGGCGCCCCCGGCTCGGCTCCAGGCCGAGCACTTTCGATCCGCTTCAGCAGCGACATCGTTCGACTTCCCCTTCCGCCCGGGATGGGCGCTGCTTGGTCACGCTATCGCCGCGCGAACAGTGATTTCTTCTGGCTGGGCTTGGCGCCCGCCGACGCGGTAGCGCCGGCTTCGCCGATCAGCTTGCGAGCCAGCCGGATGACGTCCTGGCTGACCTGCGCCTCACGGCTGCTGATGACAAAGGGTACGCCCCGGTTGAGGGCGTAGACCACGCTCCGACCGTCGCTCACGATGGTTTCGTCGATCTTGCGGCCGATGGAGCTCTCGACGTCGGCGATGCGGATGCCGCAGCGCGGCGTCCGAGCGGTTGAGCACGAGCTTGATCTTGTCGCTGCCGTAGCCGAGCTGGTCGGCGACCTCGAGGAAGAGGCGCACGTTCTTGATGTTCGTGATCTCGAGCGTCAGGAGGGTCACGATCTCGTCCGACAGGTCGAGCAGGTCGAGGGTCGCCTCGTTGAGGGTCGTCCATGAGTCCACGACCACGAGGTCGTGGGTCAGGCGCAGCGCCTCGAGGATCTCGTGGAAGGCGGAGGGCGTCACCAGCTCGGCCATCTCGGGGCTCGGCGGCGCCAGCAGCACGCGCGTGCTCGACGAGTGGTTGACGAGCACCGACTCGAGCGAGTCGAGGTCGGCCACGCCCTCCTGGATGACGTCCGCGATCGACTTGTTCTTGGGGTTCAGGTTGAGCAGCACGCCGACGTCGCCGAACTGGAAGCTGCCGTCGACGATGCAGACGCGCTTGCCCAGCTCCGAGGCCGCGGCCACCGCCGAGGTTGACGGCGATGGTCGTGCGACCGACGCCGCCCTTGGGCGAGAAGACGGTCACGATGCGGCCGGCGTCGCGTGGCTCCCCGCCGTCCTCGCCGGTCGCGGCGGCCGAGACGGCCGCGCGCTCGACCATGCGGCCGAGCTTCTCGCGCTCACGGAGGTAGACCTGGCGGATGGAGGTCACGAGCTCGTCGGCGCTGAAGGGCTTGACCAGGAACTCGCGGGCGCCGGCGAGCATCGAGCGGCGCAGGTAGTCGGCCTCGCCCTGGACGCTCATCATCACGATGGCCGCGGTGGGCAGGCTCGACGAGAGCTGCTCCGTGGCGGCGATGCCGTCCATGCCCGGCATGTTGATGTCCATCAGGACGATGGCCGGGTTGAGCGTGCCGGCAAGCTCGAGCGCCTCAGCGCCGGACGCCGCCGACCCGACCACTTCGATGTCGCTCTCGAAGCCGAGCAGCTTCGTCAGGTGGTCGCGCGTCTCCGGGATGTCATCGACGATGAGGACTCGGATGCGGTCTGCCATCAGGTTCCGTCTACGTTCGAGGGTTGCGGTGGGTGGGAGGTCGCCAGGGCTCCGTGGAGCCGGCCCGATGGACCGGTCCCACGGATGCCACGGCGAGTGCTGTCACGAAATGGCTTCGCTGAGGGCTACGGGCCGACCACCGGAGCCGGTGGAGCCTGTAGGGTCATCTGGCCGGGCAGGACGCCCCAGCGCTCGACCAGCTCGAAGAGGGTGATGCCGGTCGTCGGCACGGGCGGCGCATCACGGTCCGCGGTCGCCCGCAGGACGAGCGAGAGGTTGCCGTCCAATTGTGCGAAGCGAACCAGCTCGACCTGTTGCGGGGTCAGCTGCACGATGACGATCTGCTGCTGGCCCGTGAGCGCGGTTTCCCCAGTGTCCGCGGTCGGGGCTGGCGTGGCCTGGTCCGAGGTGGACTCAGCAGGCGGTGGCGGCAGCAGGGTGCCGAGGACCTTGGAGTTCTCGACCAGGACCTTGATCGAGGTGTTGTTGAGCTTGTCGTCGAAGTTCTCAAAGGTCCGGACCGTGGTCCTGGGCGGACCCACGCTGACCGTCGGCGCGCCTTCATAGATGATCGGGAACTTGCCGTCGGTGTCCTCGAAGGCGATGACGACGTCGACGCGGTCGCCTGGCTGGATCAGCGTGCCGACGCCGGTCACCTGGTCGACCTGGACGGCCATGGCCCGGAAGCCTGGCTCGAGGGCGCGCAGGATCTGTGCGTTGCTGGACGTCACCTGCTGGCCGAACATCGAGAGGGTGATCGGCACGCCGGCGACGATGGTCTGGCGGGCCGGCAAGCCCACGATCTCGTTCGGGCTGCTGATGGCGTCGAACGGGACCACGTCGGCGGCCAGCTCGGTCGTCGTCAGGAGGTTGGACTCGATGATCGTGCCGGTCTGGATGTCCTGCCTGGCGGTGACGACCTTGACGGGGGCGGGGGTGGGGCTTCCACCTGGATGCCTCCGCCACCGCCGCCGCCGCCATGCGCGAGGAAGAAGACCCCGACGAAGGCCACGACGGCAAGGATGATGCCGATCAGGAACAGAAGCCGATTCGATCGCTTCAAGGTTGGACTCCCCAGCGTGGTGTGACAGCTAGCACCACTCTAGCACCGGTCGAGAGCGCGGCCACCGTACGAAAGGGCCATGACCGCGCGGGCGACGATGGGGTGGCGTTCGGAATACGAAAGCGGTGCCGGCGATCGGGTTCCCCCGGGCCAGCACCGCGTTCAAGGTTGCGACGGAGTCGCGGGTCAGACGGCGTTGCCGATGGTCGAAAGGATCGTGCTGATCTGCGTGCCCAGGAAGAGCAGGGCGACGATGGCGACGATGGCGATGAGGGCGAGGATGAGGGCGTACTCGGCGAGGCCCTGGCCCTCTTCACGATGGAAGACGGACACAAGACTGTTGAAGAACGTCATGTCAGGAATCACCTCCTTCCCGTCGAATCTCCACCGGTTCGCGGTGGGCGTCTGGCTGCATGATGCGTGGACGCCGCCGACTCCTCCAATAGGACATTGGTACCGAACCGCGTGAGGCCTGTTCCGAGCGCGTGACACGCACCGGGCGGTGGAAGGTAGGCGCCATCGCGCCGACTCGTCCAGTCAGCAGAATCGCGGATGCCGGCCCGAAGGCCGGCATCCGACTGACTGACGGTATGAGCGCTGGTTACAGCGCGTTGCCGATGGTCGAGAGGATCGTGCTGATCTGGGTGCCCAGGAAGAGCAGGGCGACGATGGCGACGATCGCGATAAGGGCGAGGATGAGAGCGTACTCGGCGAGGCCCTGGCCCTCCTCACGATGGAGGACGGACGACAGCCAATTCTGGATGAGCGTCATGTTCGAAATCACCTCCTTCCGGTCTGATCTCCACCATCCCGAGCGGTGGGAGGAACCTGCGGCTGGAAGGCTGACGCAGGTGCGCCAGCCCGTCCAGCTGTCAGATCGACGTAGTGCTAGATGGCGTTGCCGATGGTCGAGAGGATCGTGCTGATCTGCGTGCCCAGGAAGAGCAGGGCGACGATGGCCACGATCGCGATAAGCGCGAGGATGAGGGCGTACTCGGCGAGGCCCTGGCCCTCCTCACGATGGAGCAGGGACGAAAGCCACGTCTGGACGAGTGTCATGTCTGGGATCACCTCCTTCCGGTTTGATCTCCACATCCCGAGAGATGGGAAGCGCACCCTACGGGAGCGTGACTCCGGCGTCAACTCGCCAGCCCCTTGTTTCGTCAGACAGCGTTGCCGATGGTCGACAGGATCGAGCTGATCTGCGTGCCCAGGAAGAGCAGGGCGACGATGGCGACGATGGCGATGAGCGCCAGGATGAGCGCGTATTCGGCGAGCCCCTGGCCCTCCTCATCGCGCAGCCAACGGAGCGGGAACAGAGCCATTCGCGACCTCCTTGGGTCTAGGCCCCGGCCAATCCGGGGATTGACCGGACCGTACGCGGCTTCCGCACGCACAGCGAGAGGGTCAATCGTCCTGGCCTGCGGCGAGCCCCTCGGTGACCGGCGGCACCGGCCGCACCGGCCGAGGCGTGCCTCGCGGTGTCAGGCGGGGTACGAGACGTCCAGGACCACCAGGGCGCCCTCGTCCTGCTGCTCGACGCGTACGCCGACGCCTCGGGCGCGCTGGGCGATCACACGCCAGGTGTCCGTCGGCAGGGCACCCGCCTTGGCCATCGCCTCACGTGCGGCGACGGCCGCCACCGAGGCGTCGTCGCGCTGCTCCTGGATCATGGCCGCGAGGGCCGGCGGCAGGTCCTCGCCGAGCTGCGTCCCGCGCAGGTCGACGGCCGCCGCTGATGCCGCGTCGCCAGCCTGGAGGGCGAGCATCGTCTCCTCGTTCCGGATGCCCCGAACCTCGCCGCGCAGGCCGAGGTCGGTCCAATCGAGCCGCACCGAGACGCGCGCCGGCTTCGTCGTCAGGTAGCCCGCGATGGCGTCGTCCAGGATGCGGAAGAGGGCACTCTCGAGGTCGGCGCCCAATCGGCGATCGGCGCCCGCAGAGTCGAACTCGACCGGGATGCGCGCCGTGCGGCCGCGGTCGCGGGCCGTGCGCCGGAGCGTGGGCACGATGCCCAGATCGTCGAGGACCATCGGTCGCACGTCGAAGATGAAGGTCTTGGTCGCCTCCAGGGTCTGCTGGACCATGTCCACCAGCTGTGCGACCTCGACCACGGCGCGGTCGGTGTCCCGGGACACGAGGCGCTGCACGATCTGGGCCTGGAGCGCGATGTTGGTCAGGCTCTGGGCTGGGCCGTCATGCATGGCGCGCGCGATGTCTCGCCTGAGATCCTCCTGCGCGTCGCGGATGGCGCGCCCGGAGAGCCCCATCTCGGGCTCGCCGTCGCCGTCGGCACCCGCGCCATCGGGGCCAGCGCTCGGGCCCCCGGCGCCGACCAGCGCCTCGGCGTAGAAGCGGAGCCGGTCGCGGAAGCGCTCGAGGACGCGCTGCTTGCCGAGCAGGACGTCGACCTGCGCCTCCATGAGCGATGCGCGCCGGGTGGCCGAGGCGAGCGCGTTGGTCGCCTCGCGGATCTCCTCGGGTGGCGCCGGCCGGCCACCCGTCAGCTGGCCGAGGCGCTCCTGGAGCTGGGCGCGCTTGGCCTCGTGGCGAACGGCCTCGCTGCGGGCCTGCTGGACCAGCAGCTCGATCTCGTCGAGCTCGGCCTCGAGCCGCGTGACCTCCTCGGCAGCCGTCCGGGCGAGGTCCCTGGCGCTGACCGCGTCGGCCATCAATCCTCCGGAACGCGGATCCAGCCCTGCTTCATGGCGTAGACGACGGCTTGCGTGCGGTCGTTGACGGCCAGCTTGCGGAGGATCGAGCTCATGTGGTTCTTGACCGTCTGTTCGCTGATCGAGAGCGCGTAGGCGACCTGCTTGTTGGTCATGCCCTGCGCGATGTTGTCGAGGATCTCGACCTCGCGCGGTGAGAGCGGTGCGAAGATCGGCGCCGCGTCCTGCCCGTAGACGGCCAGCTCGCGGAACTCCTTGAGTACCCGGGTGGCCACCGCCGGCCGGGCGAAGACCTTGTCGTTGATCAGGAATTCGCCGGCCGCCACGCGGCGGATGATGGTCACCAGGTCGTCGGGGCCGACGTCCTTGAGGATGAAGGCCGCGGCACCGGAGCGGATGGCGTCGAAGAGCTGGTCCTCGTCCTCCTGGACGGCGAGGCAGATGATGCCGGTGGCAGGCACCTCGCGCTTGATGCGCTGGGTCGCCTCCAGGCCGCCGGGGGGTGGCAGCGAGAGGTCCATGAGCACGACATCGGGCGTCGTCGCCTGGGCCAGGTCGAAGGCGCTGCGCGCGTCCTCGGCTTCACCGACGATCTCGAAGTCGGGCTCCTTCTCGAGGATGTTGCGGATGCCGACGCGGAAGAGGGCGTGATCGTCGACGATCAGGATCTTCCGCCGGACCTCGGCGTTCCGTCGGTCCGGGCCGCCCCTGCGGCGCTCGGAACCCGCGTAGTCGCTCGTCATCTGGCTCTCTCCCTACGGCTCGTGTCCATGGTAAGGCGTACCGTCGTCCCCGTGGTCGGGGCAGACCGGATGTCGATGTCGGCGCCCACGGACGCCGCGCGGTCGCGCATGAAGCGAAGGCCGAACCGGCGACGCCCATCGTCAGGCGGCGCGCCGTCCATCTCGAAGCCACGTCCATCGTCGCGGACCTCGAGGACCCAGTCGTGGCCCGCATCGCCGGCCAGGCGCGTGGCCACGCGCACTGACGTGGCCGAGGCGTGCTTGCGGATGTTGCGCATGGCCTCCTGCGCGATCCGCAGGGCGACCGTCTGCTGCGCCTCGTCGAGGCGATCGGCCGGAGCGTCGAGGTCGACCTTGACGCGCACCGTGCCGCCGTCGGCAAGCTGCTCCGCGGCGTCGCGGATGGCGCCGTCCAGACCGAGCTGCTCGAGCAACGGAGGACGCAGCTGATGGATGAAGCCGCGCATCTCGGTCAGCTCGCGCTCCAGGATGGCCCGCAGCTTGCGCAGCTCCCGTTGCGCCTCGGTCGGGTCGCGCTCGATGAGCCGGCCGACGACGTCGGCCTGGAGGACGGCGTTGGAGAGGGTCTGCGCCGGGCCGTCGTGGACCTCCTGGGCGAGTCGAGCCCGCTCGGCCTCCTGCGCCTGCATGATGCGCATCTGGAGCTCGGTGTCCGCGCCGGCGCCGCCGTCGATGCCCTCGGGGATGGTGGCTCGCTCCAGGAAGAGCCAGTCGCGCTCGAGGCTGCGGACGGTCAGTTCCAGCCGGGCGAGGGCCGCCGGGTCGCCGCTGGCGTCGCCGCTGCCCTTGAGCTGGCGGGCCTGCTCGGTCAGCGCGCGGACCTGGTTGGCCGCGTAGCTGAGGGACTGCTTGACCTCTGCGTACAGGGCGTCGAAGCGCGCCTGCCGCTGTTCGGCCTCGGTGCCAGATGCCATCGACTTCGGAGTATGGCTCACGTCGGCTCGATCCCGCTCGCCTCGCGGCCTGCACCGGCGGAACAACGCGTACAGGCCGCTGACCGAGGCCAGCAGCAGGCCGACGAGCGGCAACGGGTCGAGGCGCGCCTCGATGGCCAGCCAGGCGCCGAGGCGCGGCACCATCGGCGCCCGCTCCTGCTCGTCGGGCCGGGGGCGACCTCCGTCCGAGCCCAGGATGAGCGGCAAGGCCAGCACGAGGTAGGGATACCAGACCGAGGTGCCCACGAACGGCGCCATGGCCAGGGCGACGGCGAAGCCGAGCCGCTCGCGTCCGTGGCGCCGGACCCCCCAACCGGCCAGCGCTGCGACGCCGATGGCCACGAAGGGTCCGATGTAGCGGAGCGGCGTGACGATGATCGCGTCGGGCACGATGTTGGAGCCGGCGCCCGGTATGCCCGTGCCGATGGCCCGCAGGACACCGAGGTACTCGATCCAGGCGGCACCCATCCACGGCCAGGTGAGCACGACCACGACCGTGAAGGCGCCCACCGCCCAGGCCCCGACCCGCCAGCGCCCGCCGACGAAGAGGAATGCGACCAGGGCCAGCGGCAGGAGCTTGAGCCCGATGGCGCACGCAAACAGGATGCCCGCCACGGCCGGCCTGGCGCGCTGGTTCCAGGCCAGCAGGCAGAGGGCCAGCGTGATGAGGTTGAGGTTCCCGAAGCGGATCTCGGACAGGAGCGGCAGGTAGGCGAGGTATGCCGCCGCCGCCCAGTAGCGCCGGTCTGGCGGCAGTGTCCGGACGAGCACGAAGCCGACCGCCGCGGCCAGCGCGACGAGGCCCACGAACCAGCCCATGTGGACGACCTCCCGTGGCAGCAGCGCGAGCGGCACGAAGGCCGCCGTCCAGACCGGCGGGTAGGGGTAGATGCCGGCCGGACCGAGCGTGATGCCGCCGCTCGCGTCGGGCACGGGGTAGTACGGCAGGCCGGCCATGAGGTTGTCCGCCGCCCCGAGGTAGGCGTCGAGGTCATAGCCGAACTCCGGGTCGCCGGGCACGGTGGCGAGGACGGCGACAGCCAGGGCGCCCGCCAGGACAAGGGCGAGCTGGCTGAGGCGAAGGCGCATGTGCTCGCTCATCGCGGCGCCACGAGCACGGCGCCGATGTCGTTCCTGCCCGCCTCGCGCCACCCGGCCGCGACGAGGTCCGTGACCAGCGGTGAGTCAGCCTTGACGAGGGCGACCGTGGCGCCGAGGTACGAGAGGCTCGCGATCGCCCCCTGGCCGCCTTCGGCGATGGCCGCGTAGCGTTCCAGCTGCGCGTCGCCGTAGACCTCCGATCGCCCGTCGATGAAGACCGGTACGTCCGGCCGCTCCGCGATGAGCCAGCCGCCCCAGGTGTATTCGTTGAAGAGCCGAGCTCCTGGACCCTGGGCGGCGATCGCGGCATCGAGGGCGGGCAGCAGGGCGATCGGGTAGCGGGTCTCCTGCGCTCGGGCCTGCGAAGCAGGGCCGACCAGCAGCCAGCCTCCGACCACCAGCGCCCCAGTGATGACGACGAAGGCGACGAGGTCCACGATGTCGCGTCCGCGGGCCGACGAGCCTCCGTCGGACGACCGACCGACATCCGCTTCCCCAGCGCCGGTCGCGCCACGGACCCGAGCCATCGCGACCCCGAGGCCCCGTCCGAAGGCCGCGAATGCGGATGCCAGCAGCGGCGCCGCGGCCACGCCGAAGAGCATCACGTGCCGGCCGGATCGGATGGCGAGGCCGAGGAAAGCGATCGCGATGAGGACGTCCGCGAAGCGACGGGCACGCGATCCCTCGCCCCGGCGGAGCATGACCACCGCGCCGATGAGCGCGACCACGATGGCCACCGTGAACGGAAGGAAGGACGGTTCCAGCAGCTGTGGTGGCCGCCACTCCTCGACGAGCCTCCCGGTGATCTCGCTGGTCAGCGACTGGCCGGCGAAGGCGTAGAGCCGCACGCCCCACGGGTTCAGGAGCGGCACCACGCCGGCCACGAGGGTGGCCACGCCCGCCTCCCACCAGCGTCGTTCGCGACCGACGAGTGCGGCCACGGTGGCGATGGCCAGGACCGCCGGCAGGAGCGGGAAGGAGCCGTGCGTGTTGGCCCAGACGAGGGCTCCCAGGGCCGCCGCGAGCCAGAGGCGCCAGCGGTCGAGGCGACCATCGAGCCAGGCATCGACGACGAGGAGGGTGGCGGCGAGGTAGAGGAGCTCGAGGAGCTGCGGCCGCACGCCCATCGAGACGAGCGTCCCCGCGAACCCAAGGGCGATGGTCACGATCGTCGCGGGGTAGCCGATCGACCGGCGTCGCAGGCGCCAGGCGACCAGGCCGAAGGCGACCGCCACCACGAGGGCGATGGCCGCGCTCAGGGCGGTCGGGCCGGAGGCATCGACGAGCGCCGCCATGACGACCTCGGTCAGCCACTCGTGGGCGACCCACGGTGCGCCGGCAGCCGTCCAGGAGTAGACGTCCACGCCGCCGAGCAGCACGCCGTCGGCCAGGTGCCGGCCGTTGGCGAGGTGCCAGCCGAGGTCGAAGTCGGTCGCGTTGCGGAGCGAGAGGAACCAGATGGCGACGAGCGCCACGGCCAGCGCCAGGCGACCCGGGCCGAAGCGCCCTGCTGCCTGGTCGGCGCCTCCGACGTCGGCGACCTGATCGGTCATGGCGTGCAACCAGGCTCGATGTGCCAGAGATGCGCCCCGGCCGCGTCGAATGGCACGGACACGAAGCACGGCGATGGGCTCGCCAGCAGGCCGTCTGGGTAGTCGCCCCGCTCGTCGAGGACCATCAGCCAGCCGGCGTCCAGCCGGTCGGCCAGCTCGGCCACCGCTGCGGCCGGCTCGTCAGGCAGCGCCGCCGTCCGCACGTCGGCGGCCTCGGCAAGCCACATCGGGTGGTCGGTGATGACCAGGTCGCCCGGGGCCACGACGCCGGCCAGGGCGCCGGCGACGATCGCCTGCCGGGTCAGCTCGCGCTCGGCCGCGACGCCGGTCAGGCGCACGAACAGCACGGCCAGCGGCAGGACGAGGACGAGCATCGCGAGCGGGGCAAGCCAGGCGTTCTCGCGCGACCAACCACGCCGCCGGCCGACCCAGGCAACGAACCCATCGAGCCCGAGCATGGCCAGCACGATGAGCGCGACGAGCGTCGGACCGGCCGAGTGCTGGTAGGTGCCCCACAGGGTGGAGACCGGGAAGACGACGCTCGTGACCAGGAAGGTCAGCAGGCCGGCGATGACCAGCGCACGCAGCGGGCTGGCCTGTCGAATCGCCGGCGACCGCCAGAGCGCGACGAGCGCCAGGAGTCCGACGAGCCCGACCGGGGCCGCCGGCACCAGCAGCACGTTCACCAGGTCGTGGCGCAGACCCTCGACGATCCGGGACGCGATGGCCGCCGGCCCATCCGCCAGATAGGCCGCCAGCGTGGCTCGGTCGGTGAAGGCGAAGATCTGCTCGTTGCGCGTGGCGACCGCGATCTCGAGCGTCTGGCGCAGCGTGCCGCCCTCGAAGACGATCGCGTTGCGCACGATCCAGGGCAGGGCCACGACGACGCCGCCGAGCACCGGCCAGCGCAGCCCGAGCCAGGCGCCCGACACCCGACGCCCGCGCTCCGTCGCGCCGAGCAGAAGCACGAGGTAGGCGACCCCCAGCCAGATCGCCTCCTGGCGCGCGAGATAGGCGAGGCCGAGCAGCAAGCCGAGGGCCAGCCCCACACCGCGTCCACCGCGGATGGCCCGCGGCATGGCCAGGCAGGCGGCGACGGCAAGGACGGTGAACGGCGCGGTCGAGTCGGGGCCCGCGATGGCCAGCAGGAACGGACCGAAGACCGCGGCCACCAAGCCGGCGCCCACTGCGACCGTCGTCGCGCGGCGTCCGTCGAGACCGTTCCGGGCGGCCGCATCCGCAGCCACCGCCCAGGTCAGCGGCGCGACGGTCGCGGCCAGCAGCCCGGTGGCGGCCTGGGCGGCCATCAGCGACGGGCCCAGGACGAGCATCCCGGCCGCGGCCAGGAAGCCGGGGAGCGGCTGCCAGAGGTCGAAGGCCGGCCGCGGCACGGCCAGCGGACC
The DNA here is from genome assembly GCA_963837215.1 of uncultured Chloroflexia bacterium. Taxonomy (GTDB): domain Bacteria; phylum Chloroflexota; class Limnocylindria; order Limnocylindrales; family CSP1-4; genus CSP1-4. Next base: position 5,325 of record CAWIML010000007.1, on the reverse strand, counting down.
GGCGGCGTAGCTCCAGATGGCATCGCTCACGAAGCCGTGCCCTTCGACCAGGTTCCGCGCCGCACCGATGACGTAGGCGCTGACCTCGGTCGGCGGGAAGGCGACCTGCGCGGCGGCCACGGCCCCTGCCAGGAGCGCCACGAGGTAGAGGCCGGCCGGCTGCAGCCAGCGTTGGCTCAGGGGCTGCATCGAGTGTCGCCGGGCTCGAGGCAGACGGCGTACAGGACGACGGCATCAGATGCCGGCCCGCCGGTCGGTGAAGCCTCGACCCGGCCGGACGTCAGGATCGGCGCCGAGAGCCAGACCGGGCGGGTCTCGCCGAGCAGGAGTGGCGCCATGGCCGGCACGAGGTGCGCGCGCTCCAGGACCAGCCAGCGCACGCCGTAGGCGCGGAGCGCCTCCTCGACGACCGGCAGCGGGTCGTTCGGGGTGACGATGCCACCGCGGCCGGCGAGGAATCGATAGGCGCCCGGGTCGGCGCTCATGACCACGTCACCGGCGCGGACGTCGGCGACGCCCAGCGCCCGGATCCCCCGTCGGCGAGCGCCTCAGCGATCGGGCGCCGCAGCGCCTCTTCGGCCGACCAGGTGCCCAGCACCCGCCAGGTGGCGACGGCGCTGAAGAGGACGGTCACGCCGACCAGGATGATCGTGAAGTTGCGCGTCGCCCGCGGTGCGTCCCAGCTCGGCCGGCGCGCGGCGACCCAGCGCACGGCGACGCCGATGCCGATGACGGCCAGCAGGTAGGCGTGCGGCACGAGCGCGACCGCGGAGTGCAGGAACGTGCCCTGCGGCACGTGGACGGCGAAGAGGATGCCGCTGAACGCGAAGAGGACGACGGCGTAGACGATCCAGGGGATGAAGGCCCGGTCGCGCCAGCGAGCGATGGCGGCCAGCAACGTGAAGGGCGCCAGGAAGATGAGCAGCGGGACCGAGGCGAAGATGCCCAGCGCGCTGCCCAGGCCGCTCAGCCGGCTGGCCAGCAGCGGACCGATGCCCTGCGCCAGGAACGCCGCCGGCGTCGTCTCGCCGGTGATGCTCCAGAGCTGATCGTAGTTGGTGATCCAGAGGATGCGGCCGCTCGACGCCGACGGCGACAGCGCGCCGAAGATCACATCCTGGCGGATCCACCAGGGCACCATGATGAGCAGGAAGAGGCCGAAGCAGCCGAGAGCCGCCGTCCAGCCGATGGCGCCCGGCGCCCGCCATCCGGCGACCCCATCCGACCGACCAGCCCGAATGGACCGCCAGCGCTCGACCAGGAAGGCGAGGGCGAAGGGAACGCCGAGGAGCAGGCCGTCGTTGCGCGAGAAGGTCGCCAGTCCGACCACCAACCCGCCGAGCACGAAGGCGCGTCGGTCGCCGCGCAGGCCGCGTGCGCAGGCCCACAGCGCCAGCGCGCCGAGGAGCATGAAGAGCGCGAAGTTGTCGGGCTGGGCCAGGAACGGCAGCAAAGCCCCGGGGGCGACGGCCAGGACACCCGCCGCCGTGGCAGCGAAACGGCTCATCCCCGAATCGAGCCCGATCCAGTAGACGAGCGGCGCGACCGCGGCACCCAACAGCCAGAAGGGCAGGCCGTGGGCCAACGCGGTCGGCCCGAGGACGAGGATGAAGGGGACCTGGATGATCGAGGCCAGGGGCATCCAGTGCGCGTTGGAGGGGATCGGCAGCCCGGGGTCGGACGGCAGGCGCCCGCCCACGTCCACGAAGTTCCAGATGTAGTCGATGGAGAAGCCCTGGCCGGCCGCCAGCGCGTCGGCCACGTTGACGTAATAGAAGGAATCCGGGTAGGCGGGATCCGCGAAGATCGCGGCGGCCAGGCCACGCGCCGCCAGCGCGGCCAGGAAGAGCGCCAACGGGATCATCACGGCGGTGCAGTCTAGCAACGGGTTTCCCGCCCGCCGACGGTACCTTCGGGTCACCGGGGTTGGTGGGACGCGCTTGCTACTCTGCACCGGTGCTGTCGCCCGCCCCACGTCCCAGCCTGACGATCGTGCTGCCCGCCTACAACGAGGCGGAGCGCATCGGCCCGGCCCTCGACGAGCTCTTCGGCTACCTGCGTCGCGACGGACGGCCCGGGAGGGTGGTCGCTCGGCCAGCGAGCTTGGCGCCTGGGACGTGCTCGTCGTCGACGATGGCAGCACCGACGCGACCGTCGAGCTGGTCGAGGACCGGACGGAGGCTCAGCCGCGGTCCAGACGGCTCGCCGCCGGTCCTCCGCATCCTGCGCCTGCCGCACGGCGGCAAGGGCGCGGCGGTGCGCGGCGGCATGCTCGCCGCGACCGGCGACCTGGTCATCTTCACCGACGCCGACCTGGCCACGCCGCCGGACCAGATCCCGCTGCTGACCGAGGCACTGGCCGACCACCACGTCGCGCTCGGGAGCCGCATCCAGCCCGATGGCAGCGACCGTCGGGCCAGCCAGCCGGGCTATCGACGCCTGCTGGGCAGGCTCTTCCGCGGCATGGCCGCGATCTGGGTCTCGACCGGCCGAGTGCCGGACACGCAGTGCGGCTTCAAGGGCTTCAGGCGTGTCGGTGGCCGAGGACCTCTTCCGCCGACAGCGGGTCACCAGCATCGTCTTCGACGTGGAGCTCATCCACATGGCGCGCCGGCGTGGCTACACGATCGCCATCGTGCCGGTCCAGTGGAGCGACAAACGCGGCTCGCGCATGCGCATGAGCCCGGGACTCGGGCTGCGGGTGGCCTGGGACCTCTTCCGCATCCCGCTCCTGCACCGGCGCGGCTAGGTGGTGTCGGGCTCGGCGAGGGCGGCGTGGCAGGCTCCTTGAGCGCCGCCCTGAGCGGAATGCGGGCGCGACTGGCATCGACCTGGGGCCTCCGCCTCCTCTTCGAGCCCCGCTTCCAGATCCTGGCGCTCTCGGTCCTGGCGGTCATCGTGGTCGGCTTCCGGGTCGTCCAGTTCGCGGCCCTGACGCAGGCGCCCCAGTTCGGCTACGACGTCTCCGCGTACTGGCTGGCGGGCCGGCATCTGCTCGACGGGCTGCCCATCTACACGCCTGAGCAGCTCGCCGGGCCCTACCCGCCGCAGGGCCAGGGCCTCTACCTCTACCCGCCCTTCCTGGCCGTCCTCTTCATGCCCCTCGCGGCCATCTTCCCGGACTCGTACCAGCCGGTGGCCTGGTTGTGGGCCGGGCTCGGCGCCCTGCTTGCTCGTGGGTGTCGTGCTCTGGGTCGCCGGTGCGGAGCGGATCGTGGCCGATCGTCGGGGCCGGCTCCTGCTCCTGGCTGCCGCCTTCGCCTTCCCGCCGGTCGTCGGGGAGCTGGTCCTGGGCAACGTCCATCTCGAGCTCTTGGCGCTCTTCGCCCTCGCCTGGTGGGGCGTCCGGCGCGGCAGCGAGCGGGGCCTGGCGGTGGCCGGCATCGCCATCGGGGTGGCCGGCCTCGTCAAGCTCCTGCCCTTGCTGATCGTGGTCTGGTTCCTGGCCACCGGCCGCTGGCGGGCTGCCGTGTGGACGGTCGTGGGGGCGCTCGGCGCTCATCGTCCTGACGCTGCCGATCACCGGACTCGGGCCGTGGCTGGAGTACCCGACCGTGCTGGCCAACATGGCGCGGCCCGCGGACGCGACCGACGCGCTGGCGCCGGCCGTCTGGCTGGGCGAGGTCATCGGGCCGCTGCCTGCCCGCCTGATCGTCGTCGCTGGCGCGCGATCGGGGCCATCCTCTGGAGCGCCCGGCGTCAGGTCGAGGCCGCCAGCTTCGGCGTCGCCGTCGCCGCTGCGACGCTGGTGGCGCCGGCCGTCTTCCACCACTACCTGGCGATGCTGGTCCTGCCCATGCTGCTGGCGCTTGCGGCCGCCACGCCGACCGGCTGGGTCGCGGTCGCCTATCTCTTCATGTGGGGCGGGCAGCAGCCCGCCCTCGGCGGCCTGAGCTGGATCCTCAACCGGGTGCTGCCGGCCCTGGGGGCGCTGCTGGTGCCGGTAGGACTGTTGGCCTGGGGGCGTCGGTCGTCTGCTGCATCGATGCCGATGGACGGGGCAGCCGCTGACGGCTCCGGCTCGTGACCGCGTCGGTTGCCGCAGCCGGCGCGCCTCCCGATGCGCCGGCGCCGCGCGTCCACGTCGGCACGCTCCTGACCTGGATGCTGGTCAGCCTGGTGGGCGTCTACCTCGTCTTCGTGGTCGGCGGCTTCCCGGGCATCTACCAGGTGCAATGGCGCCTGGTGACGCACGCCCTGACCCTGCTGCGTGGTCGTCGGCTGGCTGCTGGCCATCCTCTGGCGTCCGGACCTGTTCGTCCTGCCGCGGCTGACGCTGCCCATCGCGGTGGTCCTCGGCGCGATGGTCGTCAGCACGCTGGCCAGCCCCTATCCGCGCTTCGGCTGGGAGACGGTCATCAACGCGACGGCGACGGCCCTCGTCTTCGCGGCCCTGGTCACGATGCTCGCTCAGACGAGCCTTCGGCCACGGCTCCGGTTCACCGCCGCCGCCCTGGTCGTCGGGGTCGTCGTCGGCTACGCGATCCAGATCCTCATCCTGTGGCTGGACTACTGGTCGCTCGTCGGACACCTGACCGTGCCGCCGCTGCGACCCGCATTCGCCGGCCTCATCTACGGCACGCCGAACATCCCGGCCGGGGTCGTCGTCGCCTTCCTGCCCCTCGTGCTGGCATGGATCGCAGGGTCAGGGCTGCGACAGGTCGCTCGTCGGAGCGCCGTCGTGGCGCTGGTTGCGATCGGGCTCTTCGACCTCGTCGCCAGCGGCTCGCGAGGCGCCCAGCTTGGCTTCGGCGTGGCCGTTCTGGTCGGCGCGCTCCTCCTGGTCATCAGCCGCCGATCGGAGTTGGACCGCCTCCGCGCGCGCCTGGCCGATCGTCGCATCCTGGCCGCGGTGATCATCGCCATCCTCGCTCTCGTGCTGGTCGGCGTCGTCTTCGCCCCAGGGCTGTTGGCTCGGGTCGGCGATGCCGGAGCGGGCCTCCGATTGACCTTCTGGCAGGCGTCGCTGGCGGCCTTCGCCGAGGCACCGATGACCGGCGTCGGGCCGGGGACCTGGGCCTTCGCCCACTGGGCCTTCCGCGACGATCTGCGGCCGCTCGACGTGGTCGCTCACGCGCACAACGCGCCCATCCAGCTCGCCGCCGAGATGGGCATCATCGGCCTGGCGGCCGGGGCCGTCTTCGTCATCGGCGTCGTCGTGCTGCTCCGCCGGGCGTGGCTCCGGCTGCCCCGGCTGGAGGTCATCGCCGTCGCCATGGGCCTGGCCGGTCTCGCGGCGCAGTGCCTGGTCGACAACTTCTCCGACCTGCCGCTCTTCGTCGGTGGCGTCGCGTTCCTGCTCGCCTGGGTGGAGGGAGGGATGGC
>CAWIML010000006.1:0-643377 GCA_963837215.1 uncultured Chloroflexia bacterium | reverse complement strand
AGGCTTGACGCCGTCGGTCGAGGTGTCGGACAGGGCGCGGGCCAGGTTCAGGCGGCCGTTGCCGGTCTCGGCGGTCGTGCCGGCGGGATCGGCGGTCCGTCCGAGGCGACCGACGATGACGCCGTTCGACAGCGAGCCGTCGTTCGCGCGCAGGAGCGCGGCGGCCGCGGCCACGTGCGCGGCAGCGGCGGAGGTGCCGTCGATCGAGGTGACGCCGCCGCCGGCCTGCGTGGCCGGGATGTTGACGCCGGGGGCGGCCATGAAGACGGCCGCGCCGGAGTTGCTGAAGCCGGCCAGGTTGTCGCTCGCGTTCGTGGCGGAGACGCCGACGACGCCTTCGTCACCGGCCGGGTAGGTGGCCGAGGACGAACCGTCGTTGCCGGTCGCGGCCACGAGGACGACGCCGCGGGACCAGGCGTAGTCGACCGCCGCCTGCAGCGAGGCCGAGAAGCCGGGGTTGGAGAAGGCCATCAGGATGACGTCCGCGCCATGATCGGCGGCGTAGACGACGCCCTCGATGATGTCGCTGTCCTGGCCCGTCCCATCCGCACCAAGCACGGTCACGGGCATGACGCGCACGCCGGCGTAGCCGACGCCGGCGATGCCGGACCCGTTGTCCGTCTCGGCCGCGACGATGCCGGCCATGGCGGTGCCGTGGCCGTTCGGGTCTTCGTTCCACGCCGAGCCGGCCACGATCGACGTGCCGGTCGCGATGTTGTCGTCGAGATCCGGGTGGGAAGCGTCGACGCCCGTGTCGAGGATGGCCACCTTGGCCGAACCCGACGGCGAGACGCTCCCGAATGCCTGATCCCAGCCGATGACGGGAAGCGACCACTGGTCCGGATATGAGGCATCCGAAGGCGCAGCTTCTGCGGCTCGAGTGCGGTCGGCCTCGACGCGCACGACCAACGGATATGCGGCCAGCGCGGCGCGATCTTCGGATAGCGAGGCTGCGCGGAGCTCGACGGCGTACATCCGCAGGGCCGGGATGCCGTCGGTTTCGACCGCTCCGACAGAGTCCAGCATGACCGCGCGCTCGGTGGCGGTCGTGCCCGAGGCGAAGGTCACGATGTAGGAGACCGTCGGGCCGGGTGTCGGCTCAGGCGTGACCTCGGGGCTCGGCTCTGGGCTTGGTTCAGGCGTGACCTCGGGCGAGGGCTCGGCGGCCGGATCGGGGGTGATCTCCGGCGTCGGCTCGGCGGCCGGATCGGGGGTGACCTCGGGCGTCGGCGTCGGCGGCCGGCTCGGGGGTGACCTCGGGCGTCGGGTCCGGGGCGGGCTCGGGCGTCGGCTCGGCGGTCGGCTCCGGCGTGGGCTCGGCGGTCGGCTCCGGCGTGGGCTCGGCGGTCGGCTCCGGGGTGGGCTCGGGTGTCGGCTCGGCCGTCGGCGCTGGCGGGTCGGCTGGAGGCGGGTCGGCCGCCATGGTTCCGATCGGCGCCAGGAGGGCGAAGGCGAGCACGAAGACCTGGAAGAGGGTCAGGCCACGGTGGGCGATGCGCCGGGCTCGCCGGTAGTCGGAGGGCGGCCTGGGACCCGACGGCTCGGTGTCCGCGAGGAGCCGGGCATGGAGCTCGGCGGGATGCATCGGGGATGCCGATCTCGGCTCACGCCGCGGTTCGTTCATCGATCTGTCTACCCTTCCCAGGATCGGCGCTCAGCGACGCTACCGCCGCTCACGCGAGGGTTGCGTCGATGGCGACGCGGGCACGCCCGTCCTGCGGGTGCGCCCTGATGCCGTGGTCCACGGCTGCGCCCTGGGAGGCCGACGAGGGATGAGTGCAAAGGAAGAGATCGATCCGTCGACGTCCTGTACGCATCTGGCCGTGGTATTCGGTTGTCGGGACAGGTTGGTACTTTCGTTCCCCACTAGCAAGGGCTGTCGACCGAATCCGTCGCTTTCGGGCACCGGTGATGCGGATCAGCCACCCAACAGGGGCATGACCACCGCAGCGATCCGGTCGACCCATAGGGCGTATTGCCGTCCGCTCGGGTGGAGGCCATCATCCGCGACCAGCGATCGATCGTCGGAGGCTCGGAGCGAGAGGTCGTGGATGTCCACGTGGGCGATCGAGCGCCCCGCGGATTCCTCGGCCAGCACGGCATTGACGGCGCGAATGGCAGCGGACTGGCTCGTCGGATCACCGTAGGCGGCGCCCTGTGGCGTGACCGTGTAGTCGGGCGTCGAGACGGTCAGCAGGCGATCCGCTGCCAGGCGGGCGAGGAGCGCGTCGAGGATGGTGGCTACGTTGCGGCGGTACACATCCAGACTCACACCCTGGACGACGTCGTTGACGCCGATGAGGACGGTCGCGAACTCTGGCGACAGCGGCCAGAGGCGAGGCAGTTGGCCTCGGATGACGTCGGCGCTCGTCCGGCCGTTGACGGCCAGGTTGCCCACGAGCTCCAACGGCGGGTCACCCGGAGACGCCGCTGCGAGCCGCGCCACGAGCTGATCCGGCCAGCGCTCGGCCGCCGACAACGGCCGTCCCGATGGTGTACGAGTCGCCAAGTGCGACGAAGCGCAGCGGTCGGCGTAGCATGGTCAGCCGAGTCTAGACAGGCCGCGCCGACCGGGCGGAGCCAGGGCGCGACACAGGAGGACAGCCGGATGGCCATCCAGGAGCGGCGCATGGACCGCATGGTCGGCAGCGTCGCACACGTCTTCGACTGGTTCTCCGGCGGCCCATGGGAGCAGCACCACCTCGAGCCGGGCATCGCGGACTTCGCCTTCGGCAACCCGCAGGAGATGCCGCTCCCCGGCCTCGTCGACGCGCTTCAGCGCAACGCGATCCCCAAGGACAAGGACTGGTTCGCCTACAAGTTCAGTGAGCCGGAGCCGACCCGGGTCGTGGCCGATTCGCTTCGCGGGCGCACGGGCATCGAGTTCGAGCCCGAGGACGTGGCCTTGACGGCCGGCGCGTTCGGCGCTCTCGCAGTCACCATCCGGGCCCTCTGTGACGAGGGCGACGAGGTCATCTTCCTCTCCCCGCCGTGGTTCTTCTACGAGCTGATGATCATCTCGTCCGGCGCGACGCCGATCCGGGTCCGCCTCAGCGAGCCCGATTTCGATCTCGACGCCGAGGCCATCGCGGCCGCCATCACGCCCCGAACGCGGGCGATCATCGTCAACAGCCCCAATAACCCGACGGGCCGCATCTATCGGCAGCCGGAGCTGGCGGCGCTGGGTCGCCTCCTCGACGAGGCGTCGGAGCGCAACGGGCGGCCGATCATCCTGCTCTCCGACGAGTCCTACAACCGGATCGTCTTCGACGACGATCCGATACCGCTCCCCTGCCCTCGACTACGGCGCCACGATGACCATCTACACCTACGGCAAGACGCTCCTGGCGCCCGGTCAGCGCATCGGCTTCGCGGCCATGTCACCGACCTTCCCGGACCGAGAGGCGACCCGCTTCCGGATCCTGGTCCAGCAGCTGGCGTCGGGCTGGGGCTTCCCGAACGCCCTCCTGCAGCACGCCATCCGTGACCTGGAGGGGCTCTCCGTCGACATCGCCGCGCTCCAGGCACGCCGCGACCGGATGGTCCCGGCGCTGCAAGCCATGGGCTACGAGGTGACGCGGCCGGAGGGCACGTTCTACCTCATGGTCCGTTCGCCCGACCCCGACGACATGGCCTTCACGGCGCGCCTCGCCGACCTCGGCGCCCTCGTGCTGCCGGGCACCATCGTCGAGTGCCCGGGCTGGTTCCGGATCTCGCTCACGGCGAGCGACGCCATGGTCGACCGCGGGCTCGAGGTCTTCCGCGCCGCTCGGCGCTGACCGGCCGGGCCGTCAGGCGACCTCGTCGGCCGGCGCCGGCCGCAGCGGCGCCACCTCCGGCGTCGGCTGGAGCGACTCGTTGCGCACGATGAGCGCGAGCGAGGCGACGATGAGCGCGCCGCCGACGAGCATCGATGGTGTCACGACCTCCTGCAGGATGACCACGCCGAGGATCAGCGCGACGACCGGATTGACGTACGCATACGTCGCCACCCGTGAGATGGGCGCGTGCTGGAGGACCCAGGTGTAGGCCGTGAAACCGGCCAGCGAGCCGACGAAGATGAGGTACAGCCAGGCCACGAATGCGTCCGGCGACGATGCCCACGTGAGCGGCTCGAAGGGCTCGCCGGAGAGCAGGCCCAGGGCGAGCATGAGCGCGCCGCCGGTCAGCATCTGGATGCTCGTCGAGACGAACGGATCGCGGGGCATCGTCGTGCGCGACGAGATGAACGAGCCGACCGCCCAGGAGAAGCTGGCCAGGAGTAGCAGCGCCATCCCGAGCGGATCCCCGCCGGCCCCGGTCCAGGCCGGCACCACGAGGCAGGCGACGCCCACGAACCCGACCAGGACGCCGACGAGGGTCGTGCCCGGGATCCGCTCCCTGGTGAGCCGCCGCAGGAGCACCACCAGGAGCGGCTCCGAGGCGATGAGCAGGGCCGCCATCGCCGACGGCACGGTCTGCTCGGCGATCATGACCAGCCCGTTGCCGCCGAGCAGCAACGCCGCTCCGACCAACACGGCGCCGGCCAGCTGGCGGCGGTCGACGCGCAGGCGAGCTGGACCCGAGCGGACGACCAGCACGAGGGCGACGATGGTGCCGGCGATGAGGAACCGGGAGCCGGCCGTGACCAGCGGCGGCAGGTCCGCCACGACGATGCGGATGCCGAGGTATGTCGAGCCCCATACGACGTAGATCGTGAGCATCGCCAGCCAGACGCGCAGCGCCTCTGACCGCGCGGCTGAAGCGGCCGGGGATCCGGATGCCTCTGCCATCTGACGACTATGCCCGACGAGCGTCGATTCGGGCGCCGGACGGCAGGGTCAGGTCTTGCCTTCTTTGACGTAGGGCTGGCCGACGGCCGCCGGCGGGATGCTCCGACCGACCACGCCGGCCAGGATGACGATGGTCATCACGTACGGCAACGCGCTGTAGAAGTTCTCGGGCACGATAGCGACCAGGTCGCCAAGTGCCTGGTATGCGCCCGCTGGGGGGCGGATCGAGACGGCGATGCCGATCGCGTCGAAGACCGCGAAGAGCAAGGCCGCGCCGTAGGCCCCGATCGGCGTCCAGCGTCCGAAGATCACGGCCGCCAGGGCGATGAACCCGCGTCCCGCCGTCATGTCCGGCTGGAACGTGCTGCTCGCCTCGATGGACAGGTAGGCGCCCGCAAGGCCCGCGAAGATGCCCGCCAGGATCACGTTCCGATACCGCAGCCGGATGACGTCCACGCCGAGGGTATCTGCCGCCCTCGGATGCTCTCCGACGGCACGGGTCCGCAGGCCCCATCGAGACCGGAAGAGCAGGACCTGGATGATCAAGACGAACGGCAGGACGGCCATCGCGATCGGTCCCTGACGGAGCAGGGAATTGAAGATCCATCCGACGGCAGGCAGTCCGGTCAACCACTCAGGGGGCAGCCAGGGCGTGAACGTCCCGCCACCAAAGCCCGGGATGGGTGAGATCAGGAGCCGGTTCAGGTAGGCGGTCAGGCCGGCCGCGAAGATGATGATGATCGTGCCGCTGATGATCTGGTCGGCCCGGATGCTGATCGATAGCCAAGCGTGGAGGGCAGATACCACGAGGGCGGCCGCGATGCCGACCACGAGGCCCAGCAGGAGCGCCGGCGTGACACCGAAGATGGCGCCGGCCGTCTCCGCCGGCATCGACTGGGCGATGAAGCCCGCCGCCGCGAACGCGAAGAAGGCGGCCAGCAACATCAGGCCCTCGATGCCGATGTTGACGATGCCCGACCGCTCGCACATCAGGCCGCACAGGGCGCCGAGGGCGATCGGGGTGGCGGCACGGACGATCGACGGACCCAGGTTCGGGATGATGTCGACCAGGTAGCCCACGAGCTGGAAGACCACGCCGATCACCGGGAGCTGGAACAGGACGTCCATCGTCAGCCCGTGCCCCGCTCGCCGGCATACGACCGGGTGATGGATTCAGCAGACACGACGCCGCTCTTCGCGCGGCGGATGCGGAAGACGCGCCGCACGAGGATGTCCGCGGCCAGGAACAACAGGATCACCGCCTGGAGGATGTCGACGATCTCGACGGGGATCCCCGCGCGCAGGCCCATCAACGCTGCCCCGGCACGCAATGAGCCAAGCAGAAAGGCGCCACCGAGGATGCCGAACGGGGCGGCCCGACCGAGCAAGCGCCGCCGTGATGCCATCGAAGCCCGCCGATGAGGTGTGCGAGGCGCCGACGTAGCCGATGCTGCCCAGGATCTCGATCGCTCCGGCCAGCCCTGCCAAGGCGCCGCAGAGGGTCATGGTGGCGACGATCACGCGACTCGGGTTCATGCCCGCGTAGCGGGCGGCCGACGGGTTCGCGCCCACGGTCCGGATCTGGAATCCCCACGTGGTGCGACCGAGCAGCCACCAGATGATGGGGACGGCGACCAGCGCCACCAGCAGCCCGACATGTCCTTCGGGACCGACGAGGATCGTCATCGCGGCGTTGCCGATGTCGTCGGTCCGGATGAACGAGAACCCTGGGGCACTGAACGGCCCGGTCACGAGGGCAGCGACGACCGCTGCGGCGATGAAGTTGAGCATGATCGTGGTCACGACTTCGTGCGCGCCGGTATAGGCCTTCAGGACACCCGGGATGAAGCCCCAGAACCCTCCCAGGGCCACGGCCGCGAGGGTCGCCGTCGTGATCGCGAGGATCGGTGGCCAGTCGGCGACCGCGGCGCCGACGACGCCGGCGCCGAGGGCTCCCATGAGCAGCTGCCCGGCAGCGCCGATGTTGAACAGGCCGGCCCTGAAGCCGATGCCCACTGACAAGCCCGTCAAGATGATCGGCGCCGTGAGGATGAACGTGTGGATGACCTTGTCGACGCTCCCGAAGGCGCCTTCCAGCAGGGCCGCATAGGCCACGAACGGCAAGGCGGGGTCGAGCTGCCCGACCACGAACGGGCTCGAGACGAAGATGATCAATCCCCCGACGACGATGCCCAGGATGACGGCCGCGACGGGGATCGCAGCGGCCTCCTTGATCCGGGTCCAGGTCATGCCGCGCCCGCCCCGGTCGGCTCGGCGGCGGCCCGCCCGCCGGTCGCCATCAGCAGCCCGACCTCCTCCTTGTCAGCCGTCCGTCCGTCCATCACCGTCACGATCCGGCCGCGATACATCACGGCGATCCGGTCGGAGAGTTCGAGCACCTCGTCAAGCTCCGCCGAGGAGAGCAGGATGGCCGTGCCCGCGTCGCGCTTGGCGATGACCTGGCGGTGGATGAACTCGATGCTGCCGACATCGAGGCCGCGGGTGGGCTGATCGAGGACGAGGACCCGCAGTTCGCGGCTGAACTCACGGGCCACGATGACCTTCTGCTGGTTGCCACCCGAGAGGGTCTGGACGGCCACATTCCGGGATGGTGTCCGGATGTCGTAGTCCGCGATGCGCTCGTCCGCCCAGCCATCGATGGCCGCGTCGTTGCGACTGATGCCGCGGGCGAACGGCGCCCGGTGATAGCGGGTCAGGATCAGGTTGTCCTCGACGGGGAAGCTGAGCACGAGACCGAAGCGGTGGCGGTCACCTGGCACGAGCGCGAGACCGATACCCTCGAGTCGCCTGCGTGATGCTCCGGTCACATCCTGGCCGTCGATGCGCACCGATCCGCTGGTCGGACGCCGGAGTCCCGAGATGGCTTCGACGAGCTCGTCCTGACCGTTGCCCGCGACCGCCGCGATGCCCAGGATCTCGCCGCCGCGGACCTCCAGCGAGATGCCGTCGACCGCCTCGTGGCGGCGGTCGTCACGCACGTGGAGGTCTTCGATCGCGAGGATCGAGTCTGCCGGATGCGACTCGCCGCGATCGACCACCAGCTGCACGTCGCGGCCGACCATCAACTCGGCCAGGTCGTCCTCGTTCGTTTGGTTCGGCAGCCGCTGCCCCACGACCTTGCCGCGCCGGATGACGGTGATCCGGTCGGCGATCTCGAGGACTTCATACAGCTTGTGGCTGATGAAGATGATGCTGTGGCCCTCGGCCGCCAAGCGTCGAAGGACGGCGAAGATCTCCTTGGTCTCCTGTGGGGTCAGCACGGCCGTCGGCTCGTCCAGGACGAGGATCCGAGCTTCCCGGTAGAGCGCCTTGAGGATCTCCACCCGCTGCTGCCAGCCGACCGACAGGCTCCCCACCCGGGCATCGGGGTCGATCTCGAAGCCGAACCGAGCACCCAGATCCCGGATCCGCCGTCGGGCTTCCCGGCGATCGAGGAAGATCGGATTGGCCATCGTTTCCTCGCCGAGGAGGATGTTGTCGGCGACGGACAGGACGGGCACGAGCATGAAGTGCTGGTGGACCATGCTGATGCCGCGGTCGATGGCATCAGCCGGGTCACGGATGACGACGGGCTCGCCGCCCATCCGGATCTCGCCCTCGTCCGGTGTGGCGAGCCCATAGAGGATGTTCATGAGGGTGGATTTGCCCGCGCCGTTTTCACCGAGCAGGGCATGGATCTCGCCGGGGCGCAGGTCGAGATCGATGCCGTCGTTGGCGGTGACGCCCGGATAGCGCTTGACGATGCCACGCATCTCGAGCGCCAGGGTCGCGGCGTTCTCGGTCACTGCTCGGGCTCCGCAATCAAGAGCGTGATCGGTCGGAGTATGGACCGGGGCGGGCCGTTTCGAAGGCCCGCCCCGGTGTCGTCGCTACTCGGTCAACCGAGCGGCTGACCTACTTGTCCGGGTCGAAGAAGCAGGTGCCCGGTCCTTTGCACGGGTCGACGGTGCCGGCCTGGAGATGCCGCGAAGGCGGCGTCCACCTTGGCCTGGATCTCCGGCGTGACCATCGATGCCAGGTCGTGATACGGGGCCAGGCCGATGCCGGGCGGCGTGCTCGTCGCGCTGAGGAAGATGTTGCCGCCGGTGGCGGTGCCGTCGACGATGCGCTCGATGGCCGAAGCCGTGCTGTCGACCAGCTTCTTCTCGGCGCTCGTGAGCAGGCACTTCTGGTAGTCGGGTGCCGACAGGTACTGGTCGACGTCGACACCGATGGCCAGCAGGTTGTTGTCGCAGGCCGCCTGCAGGACGCCCTGGCCCGAGCCGCCGGCGACCTGGAACAGGACGTCGGCGCCAGCGCCGACCATCTGATCGGCGATGGCCTTGCCTCGTACCGGATCAGACGAAGGCCTTGGCGATGTCGGTCGAGACGAAGTCGCTCAGCACCGTGATGCTCGGGTTCACGGACAGCGCGCCATTTTCGAAGCCGCCCATGTACTGCGGGACGGGTGGGATGCTGAAGATGCCACCGACGGTGCCGATGACGTTGGACTTGGTCAGGCTGCCGGCGAGGACGCCGGCCAGGTAGCCAGCCTGCGCCTCGTTGAAGACGAGGCCCTGGTAGTTCGGAAGCACGACGGCCGGGTCGCCCTTGCCGAGGCAGGCGGCGGTGAGCGGGTCGGACTTGGCAGGCGCGCCCGCCTCGTCGACGCAGATGAACTGGTCGATGCCGACGAAGTTCACGTCCGGGTTCGCCTTGGCCGCGATCGCCGTGTCAGCGCCGAGGGCGAAGCCATAGGTCACGATGATCTTGGCGCCCTCGTCGATGAGCAGCTTCATGTTCGTCTGATAGTCCTTCTTGTCCTTGGTCACGATGACCTTGGACGAGCCGCCGACCGCCGTGCCGCCCTTGATGGTGCCGCACCAGCCAGCCTCGTTGAAGGACTTGTCGTCGAGCCGGCCGACGTCCGTGACGCCGCCGATCATGACGGCCGTGCCGGCATTCTCATCGCCGCATGCGGCGAAGCCGGTCGGGGCATCGCTGGGCGCCGCGCTCGTCGACTCGCTGGGCGCTGCACTCGTCGCGTCCGTGGGAGCTGCCGTCGTCGGGGAGCCAGTCGCGGTCCCGCCGGTGGTACACCCGGCGATCAAGAGCCCGGCCGCAAGCAAGGCGGCCATCGAGCGTTTTGTGAGCAACGTGCGATCCTCCTCCACGTCGTCCGATCCGGCGAGGATACGTCGCGCCGGATCTTGTCCTGGTCGGGAGCGTGGACGCGGTTTCAATCACGCAACCGACGGGCGATCACCGCCGACCGGCGGCGACGCGCGTCCGCGCAGTATGAACGACCGATACCCCGCTGTGTCAACGGGATGCAGCGTGCGATGATGATCACGTGACGGCCGACGAGCGAGCTCGTGCTCACGACCTGCTCGACCTCCAGGAAGGGACGGGCCCGACACCCGTGCTCGACGAGTCAGGCGCCCTCGAGCTGTTGCGGGCGACACGGCGCATCGCCGTGGTCGGCGCGTCGCCCGACCCCTACCGGCCCTCACACTCGGTCATGCGTTACCTCCAGGCCCAGGGTTACGAGTGCGTGCCGGTCAACCCCAATGCCCGCGACGTGCTCGGCATCCAGGCCTTCGCGACGCTCGAGGAGGCGGTGACCGCGAGCGGGCCTTTCGACATCGTGGACGTCTTCCGTCGTTCGGAGCTGACGGTGCCCATCGCCGAGGCCGCGGTGGCGACCGGCTGCCATGCCCTCTGGCTGCAGCTGGGCGTGGTCAACTGGGAGGCGGCACGGATCGCGCACGAAGGCGGTCTCGCGGTCGTCATGGATCGCTGCACGGCCATCGACCATCGCAAGCTCCGCGGTCGCTGAGGCGGCCGATCGGCGGCTGAGACAGCCCAGGCGGTCGAGGCCGCCCGGGTGATCGTGGCGCTGGCCTGTCAACCGAGCCAGAAGCCGAGGAAGACGAGCAGCAGGCCGACGCCGCCGACGGCCAGCCAGAGCCGGACCTGGCGCTGGAGCTCGTGGAGCATCAACTCCGCGCTGTCGGGGCCGCGCTCCGGGAGGCTCGGCCGAGCGCCGCGCCACGTCTCATAGCGCTCGAGGTTCGCGCGGTGGGCCCGGAGGTCCCGCTCGCGCAGGTACGGGCCTCGTGCGCGCCAGATGCAGAGGGCGACGAGTGCCACACCGACGATGACCATGAGCAGGTTGAGGGGCGCCATCGTCAGGTCGGTCTGGGCGCGCTTCAGTCGAGGCCGAGGCGCTCGCGGACGAGGGCCTGGACCGTCGTTGCCTGGGCCTGGCCGCGGGTCGCCTTCATGACCTGGCCAACGATGAAACCGGTCGCCTGGCCCTTCCCGGCGCGGATGTCCGCGACGGCCTCCGGGTTAGCGGCGAGGACCTCGTCGATGACGGCTCCCAGTGCGTCGCGATCACCGATCTGGCGCAACCCGAGATCTTCCACGATCGAGGCCACCGGCTCGCCGGTCGTGGCGTGGCGTTCGAAGACTTGCTTGGCGTTGGTCGTCGAGAGGCCGCCGTCCGCGACCAGCCGGACCAGGTGGCCGAGTTCGGCGCCGTCGACACGCAGCGCCGGACCATCCTCCGCGTCAGGTCCGGACTGTTTGGCCAGCCGCAGGTACTCCCCGGTGACCCAGTTCGCGACGGTCTTGGGCGCCACGTCAGGCTCGGCGGCGATGGCCGCCTCGAAGACCGCCGCTGCACCGGGGTCGGCGACGAGGACCGCCGCGTCATACGACGTCAGCCCGAAGGTCTCGCGGTAGCGTGCGCGACGGGCCGACGGGAGCTCCGGCAGCCCTGCCGCGATGGCCGCCAGCCAGGCCCGATCCGCGCGCAGGGGCGGCAGGTCAGGCTCCGGGAAGTAGCGGTAATCGTGCGAGTCCTCCTTGGTCCGCATCGTGTACGTCACCCCGCGATCGTCGTCCCAACCGCGCGTCTCCTGGCTGATGGCCTCGCCCACATCCAGCGCCTGCGCCTGGCGTTCGATCTCGAAGGAGATGGCATGTTCCACGGAGCGGAACGAGTTCATGTTCTTGACCTCGACGCGCGTGCCGAAGACCTCGAGTCCACGAGGCCGGAGCGAGACGTTGGCCTCGACACGCATCTGCCCCTCCTCCATCGCCGCGTCGCTGGCACCACATGCGACGAGCAGCGCACGGAGCTCTTCCGCGTAGCGCCTGGCCTGCTCGGCGGTGTGCAGCTCCGGCTCGGTGACGATCTCCATGAGGGGCAGACCGGAGCGGTTGAAGTCGACCAACGAGACGCGCCGGCCGGCTGCATCCGTGGCGTGGATGAGCCTGGCGGTGTCCTCCTCGAGGTGCGCGCGCCGGATGCCGACCCTGAACGGTCCCTCGGTGGTCTCGAAGGTCAACGACCCGGCCGATGCCAGCGGCAATTCGAACTGGCTGATCTGATACCCCTTGGGCAGGTCGGGGTAGAAGTAGTTCTTGCGGTCCCAGCGCGTGAACTCGGGCGTCGTGGCACCGATGGCCAGCCCGGTGGCCAGGACGTGCTCCACGGCCCGGCGGTTGATGACCGGCAGGGCGCCTGGTAGCCCGAGGCAGACGGGGCAGGTCAGCGAGTTCGGCGGCGCGTCGGTGATGTCCGTCGAGCAGCCGCAGAACATCTTCGAAACGGTCCTGAGCTGGACGTGGATCTCGATGCCGATGACGGCCTCGTAGGCTCCGCGTACGTCGATGGCCACGGCCGAAGTGTGGCATAGGACGCCCTTGGCGGCGGCGATTAGGCTGTATCGACCATGGGAGCCAGGCAATGACCGTGAGCCGGCCGCCAGCTGAGCAGAACGCCGATTTCTGGCGCGAGTTCCTGACCAGCGGACACCGTCGCGAGCGGGTTGGCCGCCGAGTCTTACGCCGGATCCCTCACGGACCCCGATGCAAGATGTGCGCGGCGCCGTTCGCCGGCGCCGGGGCCCCAGTCATGCGCATGATCGGCAAGCGGCCGTCAGACAAGAACCCCACGATGTGTGCGTCGTGTTTCACGTTCATGAGCCGCCACCACGGCGGCGCCGAGATCGACTGCTCCCTCCTTTTTGCGGACATCCGCGGCTCGACGACGATCGCCGAGGGGATGACGGCCACGGAGTTCCGGGACCTGATCGACCGCTTCTACGCCGTCGCCACGGCCGTCGTCTTCGAGCACGACGGCGCCGTCGACAAGTTCGTCGGTGACGAGCTCGTCGCGACGTTCTTCCCGCTCCTTTCGGGTGAGGCGCATGCGGCCCGTGCGATCGAGGCGTCGGCTGCCCTCCTGCGGGCCACGGGACATGCCGATCGCGGAGGCCCGTGGGTGCCGCTCGGTGCCGGCGTCCATACCGGCCCGACGTGGGTCGGGGCTGTCGGGGACGAAGCGCATCGCGAGCTGACCATCCTCGGCGACTCGGTCAATACCACGGCTCGCCTGGCCTCGGTCGCGTCGCAGGGCGAGGTCCTGATCACAAGCGACGCGGCCCGGGCCGCGAACCTTGATCCGGCTCTGCCGCGCCGCAGCCTCGAACTGAAGGGCAAAGCCGGCTTGACGCAGGTCGTCGTGATCGAGGTCAGACCGCCCGACCGGAACTAGCCTGTCACAACGAGTCGAGGAAGCTCCCGATGCGTGCGAGGGCCTCTTCGAGCTGCTCGTAGCTGGTCGCGTAACAGGCGCGGACATGGCCTTCGCCGGACGGCCCGAAGGCGTCACCGGGCACGACCGCGACCTTCGCCTCGAACAAGAGCCGCTCGCTGAACGCCTGGCTGGTGAGGCCGGTGCCGGAGATGTCAGGGAAGGCGTAGAACGCGCCGCGTGGCTCGAAGGTCGGCAGGCCGATGCGATTGAGGCCCTCGACGAACATCCGGCGGCGGCGGTCGTACTCCTCGACCATGCGCAGCACGTCCGTCTCGGCACCATCGAGCGCCACCAGCGCCGCGTCCTGGGCGGTCGTCGGCGCCGACATGATCTGGTACTGATGGACCTTGACGATCCCTTCGAGCAGGTCCTTCGGCGCCGCCACCCAACCGACGCGCCAGCCAGTCATGGCGTAGGCCTTGGAGAAGCCGCCAAGGAGGACCGTCCGATCGCGAGCGCCGATGAGTGAGCTGAAGGCCCGGTGCCGGTGCTCGCCATAGACGAGGCGGTCGTAGATCTCGTCGCTGACCACGATCAGGTCGTGGCGCGCTGCGATGGCTGCGATGGCCTGGAGGGTCGGCTCGGGCAGCACGGCGCCGGTCGGATTGCACGGGTAGCCCAGGAAGATGGCCTTCGTGCGCGGCGTGATGGCGGCCTCCACGGTGGCCGCGTCGAGCTCGAAGGCGGCGTCGCGATGCGTCGGGAGGAGCACGGGCGTGCCGCCGTTGAAGAGGATGGCGGGCAGGTAGGCGACGTAGGACGGCTCGTGAAGGATGACCTCATCCCCAGGGTCGACGATGGCGGCCATGGTCGCTGCCACCGCTTCGGAGGCGCCGACCGTGATGAGCAGCTCGCCGGCCGGGTCATAGTCCAGGCCGTACAGGCGCTCCAGGTGTCTGGCCAGGGCGCGCCGCAGCTCGAGGGTGCCGAAGTTCGAGGTGTAATGGGTCCGGCCGGCGCGCAGCGAGCGGACGCCTTCTTCGATGACCTGCGGCGGGGTCGTGAAATCCGGCTCGCCGACGCCGAGCGAGATGACGTCGGGCATGGTGGCGATGACATCGAAGAACTTGCGGATGCCTGATGCGGGCACCGCCTGGACGCGCTGGGACAGCCGGCTCGAGCTGGCGGTCCCTGGTCCGGGAAGGTCGACTGGGCTGGTCTCGGTGGTCATCGATGGCCTCGACGCTGGGCGCGCTGCGTTGTCGAGTATAGGGGCCCCATCGGCGGCCTCCGGGACACCAGCGTCCCGCCGGTCGGATCGGACCGGCGGGACGTGGCTGGGGCGGTGTGGCTGGAGAGGGTCAGGCCTTTGCGGGCTCGACCTCGTTCGTGTCCGGCTTGGAGGCGAGATCCTGGACCTTGAATCGGACGCGGACCTCCGGCTCCTCGAGGATGGGCTCGACGGCCGCTGGCTTGCCCGTCGTGTTCGCCGGGGTGTTCAGCACCGTCGACTCGCGAGCGACGCGCTCGGCGCGCGCCTGGATGCCCAACATCTGCTTGCGCGTCATGGTGAAGATGCCCAGGCCAAGCAGCTTGCCCGAGATGGTCGCGGCTCGGCCGGTCATCTCGCCCGAAAGGCGGAAGCGCTCGATGAGGCGGGTGCCGCCGTCGACCGTCGGTTCGAGTACGAACGCCCAGCTGATCGCGAACTCTGGCGGCGTCATGCTGGAGAGTGCCTTTCCGGTGGCGCGCAGGTTTGCCGCGGCCTGCGGCGTACCAGCTGCCTCAGCAGCGGCCATCTGAGCCTGCATCAGGGCCGTGTCGTAGAAGAGCACGAGCGTCTTCGCAGGCTCGAGCGCCTTGACCAGGAACCCACCGCGCGGGTCGGTCGGGATCGTCTCGCCGACCTTGACCGACTGCCACTCGGGATGGATCTCGGTGACGCTCTTGCGGGCCATGTCGATCGCGTCGTAGCTGTACCAGCCTGCGCGGGCATAGCCCATCTGGACGAGCCACGGCCAGACCGCGGCCGGCGGTGCGGCGATGGTCAGGCCACGGGTATCCGTCGCTTGTGGCTCAGGCACAAGTTCATCGCCCGGCAGAGCGCGCTCGGCCTCGGCCGGTTCGATCCCCCAGTGCTTCCAGAGCGGTCGGATAGCGACGAGATAGGTGGCCGTCAGCGCTGCTCCCAGGCTGACCGTGAACAAGAGAAGACGTTTGAACATGGCGTACCTCCTGCGCCCATCCTCCCTGCGGCCTGCCGAAACCACAAGGGCCGAATGGCTCCCGAGAAGGTGCCGAGCGACCGCGTCGCGATGCGCGACCCTGAAGCCCGGCTCGTTCAGCGAGCGACGCTGACCGATCCCATGCGCTCCATCGGCGTCGGCGTGGCCGGGTCCTCGAGGGCGGCGAGGTCGTGCGGCTCGATGTGGCGCCAGCCGTCGCTCGCGGTGATCGCCTCGTACGCCCGTCCGAGTCGGAAGAGCCCGGCCTCGTCCCACGCACGACCGATGAACTGGAGCCCGACGGGCAGACCGTCCGAGAGCCCACACGGCACCGACAGCCCTGGCAGCCCGGCGATGTTGACGGGCAGCGTGCAGGCGTCGGAGAGGTACATCGCGACGGGATCGTCGAGGCGGGCGCCGAACGGGAAGGCGACGGTCGGGCTCGTCGGGGCGACGAGCGCGTCGACGGAGCCGAAGGCGGCGTCGAAGTCGGCCTTGATGAGCGTGCGCACCTTCTGGGCCTTGAGGTAGAAGGCGTCGTAGTAGCCGGCCGAGAGGGCGTATGTGCCGAGCATGATGCGCCGCTTGACCTCCGCTCCGAAGCCACGGCCCCGGGTCGCCAGGTAGTTGCCCAGGACGTCGCCCTCGTGCTCGCTGAGGCCGTACCGGATGCCGTCGTAGCGAGCGAGGTTGGCCGAGGCCTCTGCCGGCGCGATGATGTAGTACGTCGCGAGGCCGTAGTCCGTGTGCGGCAGGTCGACCTCGACGACGGTCGCCCCGGCCGACTCGAGCGCGGCCACGGCCTCCCGGATGCGGGCCTCGACACCGGGCTCCATGCCCTTCACGAAGTATTGGCGCGGCAGGCCGAGGCGCACGTTCTGGAGCCAGGCGCCGGCCTCGTCGTCACCTACGGCAAGCTCCGTCGACCAGTCCGGAACGGGCTCCGGGGCAGACGTCGAGTCGCGCTCGTCGCGTCCGGCGACCGCCTGAAGGAGCGTGGCGGCATCGCGCACGTCGCGGCCGATGGGTCCGATCTGGTCGAGCGAGGAAGCGAAGGCGACGATCCCGTAGCGACTGACACGGCCGTAGGTCGGCTTGAGCCCGACGACGCCGCACAGGGCGGCCGGCTGGCGGATGGAGCCGCCGGTGTCGGTGCCGATGCCGAGCGGGACGTGGTGGGCCGCGACGGCCGCGGCCGAGCCGCCGCTCGATCCGCCCGGGACGCGGCCGAGGTCCCACGGGTTGGAGGTCGGGCCCCAGGCCGAGTGCTCGGTCGAGGAGCCCATCGCGAACTCGTCCATGTTCGTCTTGCCCGGCACGACGGCGCCGGCCTCGTCGAGCCGCTCCGCGATATGGGCGTCGTATGGACCGACGAAGCCCTCCAGGATGCGGCTGCCCGCGGTCGAGGATCTGCCCTTGGTGACCACGAGGTCCTTGAGCGCGACCGGGATGCCGACGAGCGGCGGCAGGTCCGCCACGGCCTCCTCCCCTGCCCCGCGGGCGGCCTCGATGCGTCGGTCGGCGGCATCAGCGGCATCGGCAGCGCGATCGTCGTCGAGCGAGACCCATGCGTGCAGGCCATGGTCGGTGGCGCGGATGCGAGCCACCGAGGCGTCCAGGATCTCGCGCGCGGTCGTCTCGCCGGCCCGCAGCGCGGCCGCCAGCTCGTGGGCGTGAAGGCGCGTGAGGTCGTCGCCCGACATCCGCCTACTCGGCCTCGGCCAGGATCGCGGGCACGACGATGTGGTCGCCGACGCGCTCGGGGGCGCCGGCCAGGGCCTCGTCGACGGTGAAGCTCGGGGTGACGACGTCGTCGCGCAGGATGTTCTCGAGCTCGATCGTCTGCGCGGTCGGGGCGATGTGGTCGGTGTCCAGCTCGGCCAGCACGGCGTACTGCTCGAGGATGTGGTTGAGCTGCCCCTCGAGGCGCGACAGCTCTTCTCCGGTCAGCCCGAGGCGCGCGAGGTGGGCGACGTGCGCGACATCGTCACGCGACAGGGACGCCATGTCTCAGCGGTCCCCGTCGCCGACCAACCGCAGCCCCAGCTCGGCCCATTGGGCTGCCTCGGCCGGTGAGGGTGCCTCGAGCATGAGGTCGGAGCCCGACTGCGTCTTCGGGAAGGCCATCACCTCGCGGATGTTCGACTGACGGCTGAAGACCATCGCCCAACGGTCGATGCCCAGGGCGATGCCGCCGTGCGGCGGGGCGCCGTACTCGAAGGCGTCGAGGAGGGCGCCGAACTTGGCGCGCATGCCCTCGATGGAGTGGCCCATCATCGAGAACGAGCGCTCGAGCAGGTCACGTTGGTGGATGCGGACGCTGCCGCCGCCGAGCTCCCAGCCGTTGAGCGCGAGGTCGTACTGCTGGGCAAGCGCACGACCGGCCGGATCCTCCGGCGCTGGGCGGCTCGGGTCGCCGGAG
This sequence comes from uncultured Chloroflexia bacterium, assembly GCA_963837215.1. Taxonomy (GTDB): domain Bacteria; phylum Chloroflexota; class Limnocylindria; order Limnocylindrales; family CSP1-4; genus CSP1-4. Next base: position 625,407 of record CAWIML010000006.1, on the reverse strand, counting down.
GCTGTCGTGAGCAGCTCGATGTGCTCGGGGATCGGCGCGCTGAAGGGGTTGTGGGTGGCGTCCCAGCGTCCTCGTTCGGTGTCCCACTGGTACATCGGGAAGCGGTGGACCCAGCAGTAGGCCAGGACGTCGGGGTCGGCCAGCGCGAGGTGGGCGCCGAGCTCGACCCGCAGGCGCCCCAGCACCTCCTGGGCCAGGACGTCGCGGTCGGCGACGATGAGCACGAGGTCGCCGGGGTTGGCGCCGGCGGCCACGGCCATCGCCTCCGCGCGACCGTCGCCGAGGAACTTGGCGATCGGCGAACGGACGCCGCCTTCCGACTCGATGGCGATCCAGGCCAGCCCTTGTGCGCCGAAGCGGCGGGCCAGCTCCGTCGTCTGGTCGAGCATCGAGCGACTGGCTCCCGCGAGCCCCGGCACCGCCATCCCGAAGACGCGCCCGCCAGATGCGAGGGTCTCCTCGAAGACGCGAAAACCGCTATCCGTGGCCAGCTCGCCGAGGTCCGTCAGCTCCATGCCGAAGCGCAGGTCCGGCTTGTCGGTCCCATAGCGGTCGAGCGCCTCGCGATAGGTGAAGCGCGGAAAGGGTGTGCGGGCGATGTGTCGGTCGGGGACGACGGCGTGCGTGACCTCGATGACCATGGCCTCGACGAAGGCCATCACGTCTTCCTCGTGGACGAAGCTCATCTCGAGGTCGAGCTGGCTGAACTCCGGTTGGCGGTCGCCACGCCCGTCCTCGTCGCGGAAGCAGCGGGCGATCTGGAAGTAGCGGTCGAGGCCGCTGACCATGAGCAGCTGCTTGAGCTGCTGCGGGCTCTGCGGCAGGGCGTAGACGCTGCCTGGCTGGAGGCGCGAGGGGACGATGAAGTCTCGCGCGCCCTCTGGAGTGCTCTTGACGAGCATCGGCGTCTCGATCTCGACGAAGCCGTGTGCCTCGTGGACGCGGCGGATCTCCGAGACCAGCCGCGACCGGGTCAGGATGCGCTCGAGCATCGGGGCACGGCGCAGGTCGAGATAGCGGAACTTGAGCCGGACCGACTCTTCGGCCTCCTGGTCGGGCTCGTTGATGGGGAACGCCGGCGTCCTGGCAGTCGAAAGGATCGAGACCTCGGCGGCTCGGAGTTCGACGGCACCAGTGGGCAGCTTGGGGTTTTCGGTCCCCTCCCGGCGGGCCTCGATGGTGCCGCGGACCTGGACCACGAACTCGCTCCTGACCTCGGTGGCCGTCCCGTGGGCATCGGGGGCCTCGGCGGCGTCGATGACCACTTGGGTGATGCCGTAGCGGTCCCGCAGGTCGAGGAAGATGAGCTGACCGAGGTCGCGGCGACGGTGGACCCAGCCTGCCAGGGTCGTTGCGCGGCCGGCGTGCTCGGGGCGCGCGTCGCCGCAGGTCAGATCTCGGAAGCTGGTCTGCATGGGCATCACATCGTAGCCGAACGCCCCGCGCTGCCCGTCTGTGGCCGCGGGTCGATCAGTCGCGGCCGCGGAGGAGGGAGACGTGGAAGGGTCGCAGCTCACCCGTGGCGAAGCCGCCCGCGATGGCGGGATCAGCCTCCATGAACCGGCGAGCGCTGGGCTCATCGGGCGCCTCGAAGATGACGATGCCAGTGTTGGTCCGCCCCAGGGTCGGGCCGACCAGGATGAGGCGGCCGTCCGCCAGCGTCCGCTTGAAGCGCTCGAAGTGCACCGCCCAGGCCTCGTTCTCTGCCTCGGTCATCGTCGCGGCGAAGTCCTCCCGCGGCGGATGGATGAAGTAGATCCACTCCGCCATCAGGCTGGATCCGGTCCTTCGACATTCGTGACCGGCTCCCCATGCCGATGTGAGCCGTGGGCGCGGGCCAGCTCGCGGGCGAGGTCGGCGAGGTTGACGACCTTCTGCGTCGCCGCCGGCAGGTCCTTGAGCTGGACCTGGCCGTTGGCCAGCTCGTCGCCGACGATGACCGCGAAGTGGGCGCCGTCACGCGCCGCACCCTCGAGCTGTCGACCGAGCTTGCGCACGTTGAGGTCGGCGCGCGCCATGAGCCCCGCGCCCGGAGGTCGGTCGCGATGCGCAGGCGGGTGACGGTGTCCGCGGGATCGGCGCCACAGACGACGACGGTCGGGTGGTCGGCTTCGGTCGCGACCACGCCCGCCTCGGCGAGCGCCAGGACGACGCGGTCGAGCCCAAGGGCGAAACCGATGCCGGGCGTGGGCTTGCCGCCCAGCAGCTCGACCAGGCCGTCGTACCGGCCGCCGCCGCCGAGCGCCGACTGCTGGCCCTCGGCGCCCTCGCGGTAGAACTCGAAGGCCGTCCTGGTGTAGTAGTCGAGGCCGCGCACGAGGCCCGGTGCCAACGGATCGGAACGCCCAGCGCCTCGAGATGGGCCCGAACGGCGCGCGAAGTGCTCCGCGCAGGCGGCGCAGAGGTGCTCGGTGATGGCCGGGGCCGAGGCGATGAGGTCGGCCAGGTCGGGATCCTTGGAGTCGAGGAGGCGCAGGGGGTTCGTGGCCAGGCGCTCGCGTTCGACGCCTACCAGTCGGTCCTCGTGGGCGCCGAAATGGGCCCTGAGCGCATCGACGTAGGCCGGCCGGCATGTCGGGTCGCCGATGGAGTTGACGAAGACCTTGACGTCGCTCAGGCCGGCCTCGCGATAGAACCGGTGACCGAGCTCGATGATCTCGGCATCGACCGCCGGACCGGCATCCCCGATGGCCTCCACGTCCCACTGCCAGAACTGGCGGAACCGCCCGGCCTGCGGCCGGTCGTAGCGGAACATCGCACCGAGCAGCGAGACCTTGACCGGCTGCGGCCAGGTCTGGAGGCCGTGCTGGACATAGGCTCGTGCGATGCCCGCCGTCGCCTCAGGTCGCAGCGCCCAGCGCTCGCCCTCCTCGCCGCGGCTGGCAGTGACGCGGAAGAGCTCCTTCTCGACGACGTCGGTGGCGGCCCCGATGCCGCGTTCGAAGACCTCGCTACGCTCGAAGAGTGGCGTCTCGATCGAGGCGTAGCCGTAGCGGTGTGCCAGGTCCCGGGCCAGTTCCTCGAGGCGTTGCCAGGTGGGTCGCTCGTCCGGGAGCAGGTCGCGCGTGCCCCGTGGGGCGCGGAAGGCGGGCATCCGATGAGTCTAGCGAGTGGCGTGCTGCCGACGACCTCGACACGCTGACCCGGCATGGCTGGCGCGGACCAGACGCGGGGCTACCTGATCCTGGTTACGGTGCGATGAACCTCGCGATCTGGGTGAAATAGCTGTAGAGCGCGGCCGAGTCGCCCCGCTGGTTGGTCGCCTTGACCAGGATCTGTTCATCGTCGTGGGTCCAATACAGAATGGCATCGCCCGTTGGCTTGTCGATGTAACAAAGTGTCCCGCCGGACTCCTGACCTGCCACTGCCCACGGGCCGTAAGCGCCCTCAGAGACTGCGCAGTCGCCCTCGACGATGTCGGTCGTTCCGAGGAGATACCTCAGGAAATCCCTGGGCAGGGTCGAAGGTCCCGGCAACGGCCGTCGAAATTGACGCACCAGGATCCGCATTGGCACCCGAGTCGGCCGATGGTTCGCAACTCAGGCTGGCATTCGGGGCGCGCCCGCCGGGCAAGAGCGGCCCGTACAGGCCGCGCTCGCATGTGCCCGCAAGGTCGTCGGGGAGCAACCCGAGGAGGCTCGATTCCTCCTCGTTCGGGAAGATGTCATCGGTCGGGGAGGCTCCAGCGTTCGCTGAGGGCGAGGGGGCCGCGCCAAGGCTGGGCTCAGGGCTGGCCGATGGCGCCACTATCCCAGCCGGACGCCAGGCTGGCAACGATCAGCCGCCAGGATGCCGACCCCGAGCACGGCGCCGATGATCGCCATCATGCGTCGGTCCAGGGTTCCAGTCCGTCCCGCCGCTTGCGGCCGGGTCTGCGTATCGGTCACGCCGAGCGCCGCACGCAGGTCGTCTACGAGCGCCTTGCAGTCGGGATACCGATCGTCAGGTCGCTTGGCAAGGCCGCGGGCGACGACGGCGTCGACGGCAGCCGGGAAGCTCGAGCCGACGGACATGAAGCGATGGCGGCGTGTCATGCAGGTGGGCGTTGATGATGGCCACGTCGGAGTCGCGCGGGAAGGGCGGCTGCCCGTCAGACAGGCGACGGCGATGGCGGCGAGGGCGTATTGGTCGGCCCGACCATCGACGGCCCGGCCCTCGATCTGCTCTGGGGCGATGTACTCGAGCGTGCCGATGAAGCCGCCTGCACGCGTCAGTCCTGTCTGGGAGCCGCGATGCTTGGTCAGGCCGAAGTCCGTCAGGTAGGCGTGGTCGTCCCGGTCGACACCCTTGCCGGAGGCGATGAGGATGTTGGCCGGCTTGACGTCACGATGGACGAGCCCGGCCTCGTGCGCGGCATCGAGCGCTGACGCGACCTGCGCCAGCAGGTGGACCGCCTCGCGCGGAGCCAGCGGACCCGATCGAAGCCGCGACTCGAGATCGACACCGTCGACGTAGCGCATGGCCAGGTAGAAGGTGCCCTCGATCTCGCCGGCGTCATAGACCGGGATGATGTTCGGGTGGTCGATCGACGCTGCCAGCTTCGACTCGCGCAGGAATCGGGCGCGGAAGCCCTCGTCGTCGGCGTAGTCGGGCGTGAGCAGCTTCAGGGCGACCCGCCGGTCGAGGCCCGTGTGCGTGGCCAGGTAGACGACCCCCATGCCGCCGCGGCCGATGACGGCCTCGATCCGATATGGACCGAGATCGGTGCCAACACGCGGATCGACACGGGCGGTCATGGCGTGATGGAGCGGGCGAACCGCTCGAAGTAGCCGTAGAGCGCCTTGGAGTCGCCTTTCTGGTTCACTGCCCGGATCAGGACGTTGTCCTCTGCATATGACCAATAGAGGATGGCGTCGCCGGTCCCGGCGTCGACGAAGCAGGCCATCGCTCCCCTGTAGTTGCCGCCGAGATCCCATCGTCCCTGCCCACGGGCCGCGCGGGCACAGTCACCCTCCGGGAGCTGCTGTCGATCGATGATCGCGGAGACGGCGCTTTCGGTCGTGAAGGCCAGGCTGTCGGCGGCCTTGATCGGTGCGAATCGCTTGATCGTCACCTGACCGGCGCCAGAGGCCGCCGCAGGCGAGCACGCCAGGCTCGCCCGCGGTTTCGCGGCGCGCGGCAAGATGGCGCCGAGGGTCCCCGAGGTGGCGCCGGTCGTCGGTTCGCCCTTGACCGCGTCGTACGAACCGCGCTCGCACGATCTGGCCAGGGTGGGGACTGCCGCCAGCAACGCAGCCTCTGCCTCATCGGGGAAGAGGCCCTGGGTCGGTGCGGGGCTGACGGTCGTCGACGGTGAACTCGTCGGGGTGGGCACGGCTGCGACGCTCTCGGCGGTACGGGACGGATCGGTGGCCGGCGCATCGTCGAGGCGGATGCCCCCGGCGAGCGCGGATCCGATGACGCTCAGTATGACAAGCGCGATGACCGCCCCGCCGATGGCGAACCAACGTCGACGGCCTTCAGAGCGTGGGTCGACCGATGCTTCCTCGCCCTTCGCTGGCAGGCCGAGCGCGACGCTCAGACCATCCGCGAACGCGCGGCAGTCATGAAAGCGATCGGCTGGCAGCTTGGCCATGCCCCGCGCGATGACGGCGTCGACCGCCGCTGGGATCTCGGCTCGGCGCTGGTGGATCGAAGGTGGTGGGTCGTGGAGGTGGGCGTTGACGACCGCGACATCGGAGTCGCGCTTGAAAGGCGGCGCACTCGTGAGGCATGCGACCGCGGTGGCGGCAAGCGCGTACTGGTCGGCACGCCCGTCGACCGCTTTGCCCTCGATCTGCTCTGGCGCGATGTAGTCGAGCGAGCCCAGGAAGCCGCCCATCTGGGTCAGATCGGACTGGCTGCCACGCTGCTTGGTCAGGCCGAAATCGGTCAGGTAGACGTGATCTGAGCCATCGAGCGCCTGGCTCGGTGCGAGCAGCACGTTGCCTGGCTTGACATCGCGGTGGACGAGACCGGCGTTATGGGCTGCGTCCAGCGCCGAGGCCACCTGAGCCACGATCGTCGCAGCGTATCGGGGGTCCAACGGACCGCTAGCGAGGCGCCGTTGGAGGTCGATCCCTTCCACATACCGCATGGCCAGGAAGAACGTGCCGTCGATCTGGCCGGCTTCGTAGATCGGGATGATGTTCGGATGGTCGATCGAGGCGGCGAGCTTGGACTCCCGCAGGAATCGCGCGCGGAAGGCTTCGTCGTCCGCGTAGTCGGGCGTCAGGAGCTTGAGCGCGACCTTGCGATCGAGACCAACGTGCGTGGCGAGGTAGACGACGCCCATCCCACCCCGTCCGAGGACGGCCTCGATCCGAAACGGACCGAGCTCGGTACCGACTCGCGGATCGGGGCGCATCGCATCCCCCTCTGTGCCGACCCGCGAGCGCAGCGCGGCTCGCGGTCAGGGCCGCGACAGTGTGCACTTGGCCAGGAGCAAATGCCAACCGGATCGTGATCCGGTCGGTCAGTTTCCGGACGAGAACTGGGCGGTCTGAAGGAGCGCGTCGGCCACGTCTGGGAAGGTCTCGGAGTCTGCGGTCGGCGCCTCGACGAGGACGACCTCGACGACCGACTCCTGGACCGCATCGGGTACTGCAGCACGGCGAGGCGGTACCAGTGGTCCGGTTGCAGCTCATAGGTCCCGGATCCAGGGATCGAGATGGTGGTCGCCTCGGTCGGGGCGAGTTCGACCGCGAAACCGTTGGCACCGCCGATCGTCGTCGGTGACGGGTCGCCGATCTTGTATCCGAAGGTCTGGGTGAGCATGGCTGCCAGGTCCGTATCGCTGAGCAGGGGGCCCGTGTCACCGAGGTCGATCATCACCCGCTGATCCGGCGCATCGACCCGCGACAGCACGAGGGTCGGCTGCTCCTGCGCGGGCTCCTCCTGCCAGCCGGGGTCAGCGATCGTCAGCGCGACAGCGTCGTGTTCGCCGGCCTGGTAGCCACCGACCGGGAGCGGGCACGCTGGGCCGGCCTCGCTGCCTGATGGGCAGAGCATGAATCCCTGCACAGCCGGCCCGGCAGGCGGCAGCGCTGACGCGCCCGGCGCCGCGGCGGGCGACTGACCGCCAGCCTGCGGCGACGGCACAGGCGATCCCGACACGCCGCAACCCGCGAGGATGACCATCGCGATGACCCCGATCAGACGCTTCATGCCAGCCCTCCGATGGTCCTGCGCGCGGGTGATCGCCGTTCGTGCGCGCGCGCATGGCGGCCACGACGGCGATAGTCTGCGCTCTTGCGCCCTTGAGCGTCATGCCTTCGCCGATCCCAGGCGCGCGAGCCAGCTCGGCGACTGCGTACCATCTCGGCGTGTCGATGAAGCCCCGGGTCCACGTCGTTCCCATGCTGCGCGTGATCGGTGGCCGAGTGCTGCTCACGAACTGGCTGGCGATCACGATCGGTCGCGACATCTGGTGCTGGCGGCAACTGGACCAGATCGAGCTGGCTCATGAGCTGGCGCACGTTCGCCAATGGCAGCGATTCGGGGTCTTCTTCGTGATCCGTTACGCGCTGGCTTCATGGCGTGCGGCGAGGATCGGCGGCCACTGGTACCGGGACAATGCGTTCGAGGTCGCGGCCCGGCAGGCCGCGGTGGCCGTCCGCGACCGACGAAGCTAGCTGGCGGTAGGGGCGGCGCGCAACGCCGGCCACGCCGACATCGTCCTACCCGAAGTCGCGCTGCACCGAATAGACGTCCTTGAGGCCCTCGAGCCGCGACAGGACGCGCGCCAACTGGGCGACCGAGGCGACCTGCAGCGTGGCCACGACGGTGGCCGTGTGGTCGGCATTGGTGTTCACGTTGGCGGCCACGATGTTGACCTTGGCCTCGGCGACGACGTTCGAGATGTCCGACAGGAGGCCGGTCCGATCGAAGGCCTCGATGCGGATCGCGATGGGATACGTCTGCTGGACTTCCCCTTCCCACTCCACTTCGACGAGCCGGTTGACGTCGCGCTCGTTGATGACGGTGGGGCAGGTGCGGAGGTGGACGGTGACGCCCTTGCCACGGGTGATGAAGCCCAGGATCGGGTCACCCGGGATGGGATGGCAGCACTTCGCGAACCGGACCAGGAGATCGCCGACGCCCTTGACCCGGACGCCGCCGGTGCGGACGGGCGCCGGCGGGGCGACCTGGGGCAGGACGGCCTCGTCGGCGTCATCGGCCACGCCCAGGCGCATGACCACCTGTTGGGCGCTGATGGCGCCATAGCCGATGGCGGCATAGAAGTCGTCGAGCGTGTTGAACTTGTAGGTCTCGGCCATCTCGCCGACCTTCTCCGAGCCGATGCGCTCGAGCGAGGTGCGCGCCAGGCGGCGCAGCTCGCGGTCCAGGTTCTCGCGGCCATGGATGATGTTCTCGTCACGTTCCTGCCGCTTGAACCATTGGCGGATCTTTTCGCGGGCGTGGCTGGTGCGCACGATCTTGAGCCAGTCACGCGATGGACCGTGGGCGCCCTTGGTGGTCACGATCTCGACGATGTCGCCGGTCTTGAGGCGGTAGTCGAGCGGCACCAGGCGGTTGTTGACCTTGGCGCCGATGGTTCGGTGGCCGACGTCGGTGTGGATGCGATAGGCGAAATCGAGCGGGGTGGCGCCGGCCGGCAGGTCCTTGACGGCGCCCTTGGGCGTGAAGACGAAGACCTGGTCCTGGAAGATGTCGAGCTTGAGGCCCTCGACGAACTCGGTCGCGTCGGAGATCTCGCGCTGCCAGTCCATGAGCTGTCGGACCCAGGCCAGCTTGGCGTCGTAGTCGCGGTCGCTCTTGCCGGTCGGCCCGTCCTTGTAGCGCCAGTGGGCGGCGATGCCGACCTCCGAGACGCGGTGCATGGCGTGGGTCCGGATCTGGACCTCGAGCGGCTTGCCGTCGAGGGCGATGACGGCGGTGTGCAGGCTCTGATAGAGGTTGCCCTTGGGCATCGCGATGTAGTCGTCGAACTGGCCGGGGATCGGTCGCCACAGGGAATGCACGACGCCCAGTGCCGCGTAGCAGTCCTTGAGCTCGTCGACCAGGACGCGCAGGGCGTAGACGTCGTAGATCTCGTTGAGGTCGGCGCCCTTGCGCTGCATCTTCTTCCAGATGCTGTTGATGTGCTTCGGCCGCCCGGACAGTTCGGCCTCGATGCCGGCGGCAGCGAGCGCATCGGCGAGGATGCCCTTGACCCGCACGACGTACGCCTCGCGTGCCTTGCGTCGGGTCTCGAGCTGCGTCGCCAGGCGCCGGTAGGCCTCGCCCTCGAGCTCCTTGAAGGCCAGGTCCTCGAGCTCCCACTTGATCTGCCAGATGCCCAGCCGCTCGGCGAGCGGGGCATAGATCTCGGCCGTCTGGCGGGCGATGCGTTGGCGCTTTTCGCGCGGCAGCGCCCCCAGGGTGCGCATGTTGTGGAGCCGGTCGGCGAGCTTGATGAGGACGACCCGCACGTCCTCGGCCATGGCCAGGAACATCTTGCGGATGTTCTCGGCCTGCTGTTCCTCGTGCGTGTGCGTCGAGAGGCGCGAGAGCTTGGTCACGCCGTCCACGAGCCGCGCTACGTCGGCGCCGAAGCGATCCTCGATGTCGGCCAGGGAGAAGTCGGTGTCCTCCGGCACGTCGTGGAGGAGAGCTGCGATGGCGGCCACCGGGTCGATGCCCAGCTCGGCCAGGATCTGGGCAGAGGCGATGGGATGGGTGATGTAGGGCTCGCCCGAGGCCCGCTTCTGGCCGGCGTGGGCCTCCGCCGCGAAGCGATAGCCCCGCTCGACCGGCTCGAAGTCGGCTTGCGGGTAGTGTTCGCGGAGCGTCTTGATCAGCTTGCGCGCCTGAGCGTCGATGACCCGGGGTGTGACCTCGACGGCAGCCCCTGTCGCCCGCTTGGGGCGGGTGGTGGTGGCCGGTGCGGCAGGCTCGGTGGTCATACGAGGGCCAAGTGTAGCGCGGGGTCCCGTTGCGCCCGCCGTCGCGGCCCGCCACGACGCGGCGTGGATCAGCCGCCGCGCAGGCGCTCCCGGAGGTCGCGAAGGCGGTACCAGATGGGGTCGATGACGAGGTCGAAGGTCCCCGGATGCCGAAGTGATCGACCACCGAACTTGCGCTTGAACCGGCTGTAGCCGGCGGCGTCGGGTTGGGCGGCCTCCTCGTCGGCCTCGACGACACCCCACAGGTCGAGGCTCCCACAACCGTCCGAGGCGAGCGCCTCCATGGCCGCCGCCAGGACCGCGTACTGGGCGCGGATCCGCTCCACGGACGGGTCGCGCGACGAGCCGCCCCAGAGGTAGGCGGCCCGATCGCCGACGCGGACGAAGCCCATCGCCGCCACGGGCCGTCCGTCGTGCCTGGCCTCGACCGAGAGCCAGCCGCCGCCTGGCGCGAAGGCTCCCGCCGTGTCCGCGAGGAAGGCCGCCGATCGTGGTCGGAAGTCGGCACGCTCCGCCGTCCCAGCGTGGAGCGTGGCCAGGGTCGCGACCGCGACCGGATCGCCGATCCGATCCACATGCGTGGTCACGCCTTCCTTGGCGGCGCGTCGGACGCGGGTCCGCGCGTCCGGCTCCCAACGGCCCCAGACGGCCTCGGGGCCGCCGGTCAGGTCGACGATGCGGGTCGTGACCGCCTGGAGGTCGTGGCGCGCCTTCGTCAGCCCGGCGGATCGCAGGTCGGACGCTACCGTGGCCGTGTCGTCGTCCTGTTCGGCACGTGGGTCGACCTTGACCACGATCGCACGCTCGCGGCGCGCGGCGTCGCGGATGCCGCCCAGCAGGACGTCAAGGTCAGCCGGTCGATCACGGCGCCAGATCGGCCCGTGCGGCACGTATCCGACCGTCCGACCAGCGGTCGTCGGGCGGAGCAGGACCTGGGCCAACCCCACGAGACCCTCGTCCGCTTCGGAGACCAGGCGGAGAGGTCGCTCACCGTGCCGACCATTGACGTCGCCCCACGCCCAGGCCTGCAAGGGGTCCGCGGCAGGGTGTGCGGCGACCAGGGCGTCCCAAGCCGCTCGGTCAGCCTCCACGGCGGTCCGGACGCGAGTCGTCACGTGGCTCCTCCCCAGCCCGCCTCGTTCAACGCTCGTCGCGCCTCGAGCGCCTCGTCCCAGGCGATCTCATCATCCGCCATCTCGATCGTCTTCTCGTGGCCCTTGCCAGCCAGCAGGACGACGTCGCCTGGGCGGGCGTCCGCGATGGCGAGGCGGATCGCCTCTGCGTCGGTCCGGCACGAGGAACAGGTCCCGCCCACGATGCCGACCGGCCTCCTCGGCTCCGATGGCGATGGCCTCGAGGATCGCCTCGCGGTCCTCCGTGCGAGGGTCCTCGTCGGTGAGGACGACCAGTCGACAGCGGCTGCCAGCCACGCGACCCATGGCCGGGCGCTTGACCCGGTCCCGGTCGCCGGCCGAGCCGAAGACTGCGACCAGCGCGCCGCCGCCGGCCGCAGCCACCGGCGCCAGCTCGTCGAGGACCTTGGCCAGGGCATCGGCTGTGTGCGCGTAGTCGACCACGACCACGAACGGCTGACCGGCATCCACGCGCTCCATCCGGCCGGGCACGCCGTGGACGCCCTCCAGGCCAGCTCGGATGGCCTCGGGCTCGAGATCGAGCGCCTCTCCGACGGCCACGGCGGCCGCCGTGTTGTGGGCGTTGAAGCGTCCCGCCGTGTGCATGGCGAGCGTGCCGCTCCAGCGCGGCGTACGGAGTCCCACGTGGAGCAGATCGGTGTCCTGGCGGACATCGGTCAGCTGGACGGCGGCGCCCTCGGACGAGCCGTAGCCGACGACCGCCGCGCCGACCGTGTGGGCGCTGGCTGCGAACGCCGCCGCGGTGGCATCGTCGAGATTCAGGACGGCCGTCTTGCCGAAGCCCTTCTCAGGGTTGGCTGGCCCGACGGCGAGGGCCTCGAAGAGCCGCTGCTTGGCAGCCTGATACGCCTCGATCGTGTGGTGGAATTCGAGGTGCTCCTCGGTCACATTGGTCAGCACGCCGACGTCCCAGGCCACCTCGCCCACCCGGTCCTGGGCGAGCCCGTGCGAGCTGGCCTCGAGAACCACCCAGCCGTCGCCAGCTTCGACCATGCGCTCGAGCAGGCGCTGGAGCCACGGCGCCTCCGGTGTCGTCGTGCGAGCCGCGTTCCCCAGCGATTCGCCCCCGACGATGACGTCCACGGTGCCAGCCAGACCGGTCGGTCGGTCGGCGGCCTCGAGGATGGCGCGGATGAGATAGCTGGTCGTGGTCTTGCCGTCGGTCCCGGTCACGCCGATGACGCCGAGATGCCGGCTCGGGAAACCGGCCGACCAGGCGGCCGCGATCGCCGCCGCCGGACGCGTCGCGGCGACCACGAGCTGGGGCACAGCCAGATCCGGCACAGGGGCCTCGACAAGGACCGCTGCCGCGCCCCGGACGACCGCTTCCAGGAGATAGGCGTGTCCGTCGGTCCGCTCGCCACGTGTCGCGGCGAAGAGGACGAGCGGCCCGGCAGCTCGCGAATTGAGTGTCACGGCCGCGATCTCGGGGTCAGAGGGCGGCTGGCCGGCGACGCTGCCCGTCGCTGACCGCTCGGGCGACACGACCCCTCGGAGCATCGCCCGCGTCTCGAGGAGCTCGACCAGCTCGCCGAGGCGCCCGCTCATCGGGCCACCTCCAGGCGACGCAGTCGGCGGCGGAGCGTCCGAAGCGTCGTGTCCGCTCGGTAGACGGTCGGCCGCAGGACGATCTCGTGGGCCGCGGCCGACTCGACCCAGCGGGCCCCGAAGCCGATCTTGTGCTCGTACATGCCCCACTGGGGCTCGCCTGGCGTGGGCATGCGGCGGGCACCCGCCACGTCCACGCCCCCGAGGTCGATCGACGGCGCGCCGTCATCGCGGGCCATCCGGATGGCGGTCCAGCGCAGGAGGTGCATGGTGCCCGGATGATCGCGGCGGAGGGTGGCATCGTCGGCAGAGAAGGCCGTCGCCCAGTGGCCGCCCTGTCGGTAGGCCAGCAGGCCTCCCAGCAGGCGACCGCCACGCTCGGCGACCAGGAAGCGGCTCTGATCCCCGCCGACGATGCGCCGCCACCAGCGCGTGAAGCCCCGATCGGAGCCGAAGTTGAAGCCCTTCCGCCGCGCGGTCGCGTCCATGAAGCCCGCGAAGGCGTCCAGGTGCCTGCCGTCGCGGTCCGAGCGGACGGCCGTTCCGCCCTGCTCGGCGGCATGGATCCGCTGCCGCGTGGACCTGGACATGCCACCCAACAGCACGTCATCGTCGACGCCCCGTGGCAGGTCGAGCACCAGCCGATGTCGTGAGGGCTGGATCTCCTCGGTCGGGCGATAACCAGCGCGGGCAAGCGCCGCGTCATAGTCGTCATCGGCGTCGAGCTCAGGGTCCACGGCCAGGATCGTCGCCCGGCGCCCGCGAAGCCAGTCCGCGAGCGCCACAGCGCGTGCGGCGACCGCTGCGGGCGGGTCGCCGGCGGCGATCGGCCCACGTGGCACGTAGGCGACGAAGCCCGGCAGCGGCCGGCGGCCATGGGTCAGGAGCAACGCCGCCCGGCTCGTCGTCGAAGCGCACGAAATGCGGGCGCCAGCCCTCTTCGCGCCGATGTGCCGCCCAGGCGGCGCCCTGGAGCAGGTGGCCGCCCGCCGGATCGACCGTCAGGGCGTCCCAGTCCGGCGAGGGCTCCGATCGCAGCCGCGACGACCCGGGTCACGGCACGTCCCCTTCTCCCCGCTGGGCCCCGCTGACACCCTGGGATCGACGCGCCATGGCCACGCGCAGCCGGCGCGCACCGCCGACCGCGCCATGCACGAGCGGATTGACGACCAGCTCCCAGGCGCCGACGTAGCGCACCTCCCGGCCGCCGAAGCCGACCTTGAACTGCTCGATGCCGGAGTGGGCGACGCCCCACAGGTCGTAGATCGCGAAGCCTCGCTCCTGCGACGAGCGGATGGCCTCCCACTTGAGCAGGTAGTTGGCCCGCGACTCGCCGCCCGCCTCGGTCATGCCGCCGTAGGGCTCGATCACGCGACGGCCGCACTCGAGCAGCATGAGCGTCGCTGCCGGATCACCGTTGGGCGACCGGGCGAAGAGGAGGCGCACCGCGTCGCGAGCGGCGAAGGCCCGGTAGACGTCGCGGAAGGCCGACTCCGCGCGATGCACGAAGCCCGCGCGCTTGGCAGTCTCGACGTAGATGCGGTGGAAGTCCGGGATGCCCTCCTCGCCCGTCTCGACGACGACCACGCCATCGCGCCGCGCTTTGTTGATGTACTGGCGCCACTTCGAGCGAAGGTCGGCCCAGATCTCCGCCTCAGGCCGTTCGAGGTCGATGATCCGGGTCCGCGGATCCTGGACCGTGCGTGCCCGCCGCCAGCCGCAGCCTTCGAGGATCGCCTCGAGCCCCTCCCCCGCCGGCACCTGGGGCTCGATGGTCACGTGGCTCAGACGATCCTGAGCCGCGAGCATCCGGATGACCGTCCGTCCAATCTGCAAGGGCCGCCTGCGTCAGTGCCGGCGCGACCGGGCCGCGCGGCGCGTACCCCACGGACCACGGCGTCGGACCGATGGGGTGAACGAGCAGCTGGGCGCCGATCAGCCGATCGGGCTCTGTTGACACCGTGACGATCCGACGCCAGCCGTTGCTCGCCTTCACCTCGGCCCAGGCGGTCAACTGCATGTACGAGCCGGTCGGTGCACCGGCGACGAAGGCATCCCAAGCGTCGGCGTCGGCGGCCAGCGTCGAGGCCTCGATGGTGGGCACGACCTCGACCTCGGTCATCCCGCAGGTCGCTCCCGACGCACCGCGGCAACGGCGATGGCCAACGTCTCGCGGAACTCGGGCAGTCGGAGCAGGTGGCTATAGCCGACGTAGGCGAGGCCGGCGGCGCCGAAGGCGACGACAGCCTGGGCAAGGACGAGCAGCTTCGAGTCGAAGACGGCCGGACCGACGACGAGCCCGGTGCCGTAGGTCACGACCGCGGCCACGCCGCCCGCCAGGATCGCCCCGACGGCGAAGAGCAGGCCCGCTCGGATGATGCCGCTGCCCCGCAGGGATGGCGTTCGGCGCCAGAGGAGGATCGCGAGCAGGCTCGCCTCGAACCATGCCCCGGCCGCGATGCCCAGCGCCAACCCGGCCAGGCCGAGGCTGCCGATGAGCGCGATGGAAACGGTCACGTTGACGACGACCGAGAGCATCGCCGCGGCAACAGGCGTGCGCGTGTCCTTGTCCGCATAGAAGGCCCGAGCGAGCACGACGATCATGGCGTGTCCGGCCAGGCCGATGGCGAAGAAGAGCAGGGTCTGCGCCGTCAGCTGGACGGCTGAGGCGCTGAAGTTTCCGTAGTCGAAGAGGAGCGTCACGACCTGCTCCCGGAGCACGATGGTCATCGCCGTCAGGAAGAGCATGACGTACAGCAGCAGGCGCAGCGCGCGCACGATGAGCCGAGCGTACTGGCCGCTGTCGCCCAGCGCCATGGCCCGTGACATCGAGGGCAGCAGGACGACGCCCAGCGGGATGCCGATGACGCCGAGGGGGATCTGCACGATGGTGAAGGCCACGTTGTAGGCCACGATCGAGCCTGTGGCGAGCGTCGAGGCCAGGCTCGTGTTGACAAGGAAGGTGATCTGGGTCACGCCCAGGCCGAGGGCGCGGGGCGCCATCAGGAGGACCGCCTCGCGCGTCGCCGGATCGCGCACGTCGGCTATGAGGCGATAGCGGAAGCCCGGCATCCGGACGATCGAGGGCAATTGGACAGCGAGGTGCGCCAGCGAGCCCAGGACGACCGCGATGGCCAGGCCCTCGATGCCCACGATCGGCGCGAGCACGACTGCGAACCCGATGATGACCACGTTGTAGGCGATCGGCGCCAGCGACGCGATGGAGAACCGATCACGTGCGTTGAGCACGCTGGTGGCCAGCGCCCCCATGGCCAGCAGGATCGGCGAGAGGAGCATGATCCTGGTCAGCTCGATGGTCAGCTCGGTCTGGGCGGGACCGAAGCCGGGCGTGATGGCGGGCACGATCCATGGCGCACCGACGGCCATCGCCGCCGAGAGCATGACCAGGGCGACGAGCATCAGATTGGCGACCGTCGACACGACGCGCCACGATCGTGCCTCCTCCTCGTCGGCGATGAGTCCGGCCAGGACCGGGATGAGCGCCGAGCTGAGGGCGCCGGCCGCGACCAGCTGGAAGACGAGGTCCGGGATGCGGAACGCTGCGAAGTAGGCGTCGAGGTCGGGCGAGGCGCCGTAGATCGAGCTGATGACGACGGTCCGCAGCCAGCCCAGCAGGCGCGACGCGAGGTAGGCCGAGGTGACGACGATGCCGGCCCGCGCCAGGGTGCGCGCGGTGCCGCTCACGCGGGGTGTTGACTCGAGCGGGCCGCCCGCGGGTGTGCGGCTCGGTACGCGGAGCGGAGTCGCGTCGTGGAGACATGCGTGTAGACCTGCGTCGTGCCGAGGCTGGCGTGCCCGAGGAGCTCCTGGACGACGCGCAGGTCGGCGCCGCCGTCGAGCAGATGACTGGCGAACGAATGGCGGAGCGTGTGCGGCGAGATGCCGTCGGGCAGGCCGGCCGCCCGCACGATCCGCTCGAGCCGGTAGCGCATGCCGCGGGCACCGAGGCGCGAGCCACCGGCGTTGAGGAAGAGGGCGCCGTCATCTGGAGCAGGGCCAGCGGCCCGCAGACGGGGACGACCTGCTTCGAGATAGGCCGTCAGGGCGTCCGTGGCCGGTCGACCGAGGAGCACGATGCGCTCCTTGCGGCCCTTGCCCATGATGCGCATCTCGGCGTGCGCCAGATCGAGCGACGCGATCGACGCGCCCGATAGCTCGGCCACGCGGAGCCCGCCGGCATACGCCGTCTCGAGCAAGGCCCGATCACGAAGCGCCAGCGCCGCCGCAAGGCCGCGCCGGCCTCGACGTTCGGCATCGGCGACCGGACCGATGGCGTCGAGGAGGTCCTCGATCTCGCCGACCTCGAGCACCGCCGGCAGGCGACGCTTCCGTCGCGGCGTCGAGACCGCGGCCCATGGATCGCCCTCGACCCAGCCCTCGCGACGAGCGTGCCGATAGAAGGCGCGCAGCGCCGCGACCCGCGCCGCGATCGTTGCCCGGCTCAGGCCACGGGCATCGAGCTCGGCGAGATAGCCGCGCAGCACGAGCCGCCCGGGCCGTCGCCAGTCGGTCTCGGGTCGGGTGGCGAGCCACTCGAGGTAACCGCGGACCGCACCGCCATAGGCGCGCCGCGTGTGCTCAGAGGCGTCGCGCGCCCGGAGCGCGTCGAGGAAGCCGATGAGCGCCTTGGCGCCCGTCACGCCGAGCCGGCAGCTCGCGCCCGGGTCGACCGCCGCGCCGCGGGCTTGCGAGCGGCCGATCGCCTCGGTGGCCCACCTTTGGCACCGGGCTTGGCGCCGCGCGCGGCTCGGGGCCGTGCCAGCGCTGAGGCATCGGGCGGGCCGCCCGGCAGGCGCAGGCCGACTGGATCGACGCCTTCGGGCACGACGACGGGGGCGCCGCACACCAGGCAGAGCCAGGCCTCCCCGCGCCTGGCGACCGGCCCATCGTCGGCGTCATGGATGGCGCCGACCGGCACGTCGTTCGTGGTGTAGTCGCACCTCGGGTAGGCCGAGCAACCGTAGAAGACGTTGCCCGTCCTCCGTGCACGGCGGGCGACGAGGTGGCCGTCACGGTTCTTCGGGCAGGTGACCTCGAACGGCAGCTGCTCGGGCGGCGGCGGCCCGGTGCGCTTGATGTAGCCACAGTCGGGATAGCGCGAGCAGCTCAGGAAGGGCCCGAAGCGCCCCCGCCGTTGGGCCAGGACGCCCTGCCCGCACTCGGGACAGGCCTCGCCCTCGCCCTCCATCGGCGGCGCCTCCTCGCCCGGCAACGGGCGCGACTCCTTGTGCTCGGGGTAGAGGGAACAGGCCAGGAATTGACCGTTGCGTCCGAGCCGGATGACCATCGGGTGGCCGAGCGAGCAGACCTCGTCCGTCGGCTCGGTCGTGAAGTCGCGCCGTTTCAGCTCACGGCGCTTCTCGTCAACGAGCGCCTTGAGCGGCTCGTAGAAGTCGCGCAGGAGCGGCACCCACTCGCGCTCGCCGCGGGCGACCTCGTCGAGGCGCTCTTCCATGCGGGCGGTGAATTCGACGTCCACGAACTCGCCGAAGTGTTCGACGAGCAGGTCGGTGACGATGCCGGCGACCAGCTCCGGGTAGAGGCGCCGCTCGCGGACGACGACGTAGCCACGATCGACGATGGTCGAGATCGTGGCCGCGTACGTCGACGGCCGACCGATGCCGTGCTCCTCGAGTGCCTTGATGAGCGTGGCTTCCGTGTAGCGCGGGGGCGGCTCCGTGAAGTGCTGCGTCGGCGTCACCTCGCGCACCTCGGCCTGGTCACCCTCGGCCATCGTCGGCAACGACGCCTCCGCCTCCTCGTCCTCGGCTTCGTCGTCCCGGCCTTCGGTATAGACGCGGCTGAAGCCGTCGAACAGCGTTCGCGTCGCGTGGGCCCGAAGGCCGAAGCGTCCCGCCTCGAGCTCGATGCTCGTCGTCTCCATCTCCTTGGCCGCCATCTGGGACGCGATCGCACGCTGCCAGATGAGGCGGTAGAGGCGAAGCTCGTCTGGCTTGAGGTAGTCGGCCATCGAGTCCGGGTCGCGCGAGAAGCTCGTCGGCCGGATCGATTCGTGCGCCTCCTGCGCGCCCTTGGCCTTCGTCTTGTAGACACGGCCCTTGGGCATCGTGTATGCCGCGCCGAAGCGATCGGCGATGACCGCCCGTGCCTCGCCCATGGCCACGCCGGCGATGGCCGTCGAATCGGTACGCATATAGGTGATCAGCCCGACCTGGCCACCATCGATCTCGACACCCTCGTAGAGACGTTGTGCGATCGACATCGTGCGCTTGGGGCTGGATCCGAGCTTGCGGCTCGCCTCCTGCTGCAGGGTGCTGGTCGTGAACGGGGCCGCCGGACTGCGGCGCAACGGTCGCGTGGCGACCTTCTCGACGCGGGCCGTGGCGCCTGCGAGCTCCGCAACGATGGCCGCCGCGGTCTCCTCATCGGGCACCTCCGCGGCTCCGCCGTCGATACGCACGAGGTCGGCCGCGAACGTGGCGCCCGCGCTGGTCTCGAGGGCGGCCAGCAGCGTCCAGTATTCGCGCGCGCTGAAGGCTTCGATCTCGCGCTCTCGTTCGACCACCAGGCGCACGGCGACCGACTGGACGCGTCCGGCCGACAGGCCGCTGCGAACCTTGCGCGAGATGAGCGGGCTGAGGGTGTAGCCGACCATGCGGTCCACGATGCGGCGGGTCTGCTGGGCGTCGACGAGGTCGGTATCGATCGCACGCGGATGCGCGAAGGCCTCGCGGATGGCGCCCTCGGTGATCTCGTTGAAGGTCACCCGGCGCTGTTTGGATGCCGGCACGTTGGCGGCTTCCGCGACGTGCCAGGCGATGGCCTCGCCCTCGCGGTCGAGGTCGGTGGCCAGGAAGACGGTGTCCGCGGTCCGCGCCGCCCGCGTGATGTCAGCGACGTGGCGCCGGCTGGATTCGGGCACCTCGTACTGCGGTGCGAAGTCGTGGTCCACATCCACACCGAGCTTGCCCTTGCCGGGATTCTCGGGCAGATCACGAACATGGCCGTAGCTGGCCAGGACCCGGTAGTCCTCGCCGAGATACCGCTCGATCGTGCGCGCTTTGGCCGGTGACTCGACGATCACCAGGTTCTTCGTCATCGGCGGCGAGTGTAGCACCGGCTTCTTGGCGGTCCATTCACGCTCACCCACCGTCGCGACGCCTGGGCCGCCGATGGTGCCCGCGCCTGCGGGCTCGACGTGCGCCTCGGTCGCGCGAACGGCGTCAGGCCTCCCGGACGCGCCGCAGCAGATCCTCGTCGAGCTCCAGCTCGGGCTCGTCGTCGCCTTCGAGCTCGTAGGCGGTCGAGAGGCCGAGGGCCTGGTCGCCGAGGGCCTCCATGGGGATCTCGATGAACCTGATCTGGAGGAACGGGATGACGAAGGTCGAGTCGATGGCGTCGACGAACGTCGGGCGCTTGCCGTTCGTATTGCGCATGTTCGTGCAGACGAGCGCGACGTCCGCGGCCTCGGGCATCGACTCGAGGTCGACGAGGACGGGCTGCTCACCGACCATGTGGACGACCGCGCCGCGGATCATCGGGTCAGGCTCGGCCCCGACGCGCCTAGGGATGGTAGAAGTCGGTGACCAGGCGGACAGCGCCGCCCGACTTCCAGACGCCGACGCCGACCGTCGAGAAGTCCGGATCCTTGATGTTCCGCCAGTGGCCGCCGTTGGAGTCCTTCTCGCTCTGGAAGAAGCGGTGGGAGGCGAGGACGGCGTCGTACGGGTTGCCGGAGCGG
This sequence comes from uncultured Chloroflexia bacterium, assembly GCA_963837215.1. Classification (GTDB taxonomy): domain Bacteria; phylum Chloroflexota; class Limnocylindria; order Limnocylindrales; family CSP1-4; genus CSP1-4. The sequence continues at coordinate 605,095 of CAWIML010000006.1, read as the reverse complement.
CAGCCGATGTTCTCGGCCCAGGTCCAGTTCGTATACCCGGCGCGCCGTAGGCGGTCACCTGGGTCGCCACCTATGAAGTGGCTGCAGTCGTTGCCGACGGCGAGCTTCTTGGCGTATGGCCGGGCGACCTTGGACGAGATGCCGCTGCTCAGGGAGAGCGGCTTGCGGTAGGCAGAGTAGGTGCCGCTGCCATAGCCCTTGCACGATCCGTCGGCCTGGACCCAGCCGCCGGTCCGTGTGCAGTTGAGCAGCTTCAGGTAGTACTTCTCGACCGCCAGCCATGGGGCACTGCCCGTGCTCGTGCCCGAGGTCGGCGGCTTGGTCACCTTCGTGCTCGAGGCACGTGTCGTCTGCCGCCTCGCGGCTGGCTTCGGTGCGACCGTGAACGTCGCCTTGTAGGCCACCGCGGCGGGGTCGTCGCCGAGTGCGACGCCGGCCGCCGAGCGAGCGGCTGCCGTGATGGCGATGGTGACCTTGTCGCCGAACCCGAAATCGCGCTCGGGATCGACGATCATCACGCGGCCGCTCTCGAGCCACGTGATCCTGGCGTCCTTGAGCGGATCCATGCCACTGACCCGCAGCGCACCCCGCGTGACCCGCTTGTCCATGGGCGTCGAGAAGCGCACGCTGATGGTCTGGTCGCGATCGATCTTCGTGGCTCCCCCACCGGGCCTGCTGCGCACGACCCTCGGTCGTGCAGCGACCTCGACCTCGAGTCGGACGGGCGAGGAGATGGCCACGCCGTCGCCGTCGGCGACCGACGCAGCCAGCCGGAAGACGTAGGTGCGCCCTGGCTCGAGCGGCGCAGTCGGCGTCCAGGTGAACCGGTCGGCGCCGCTCTCGCCCGGCTCGGCCGATGCCACGAGCGCCCCGTCAACGGCAGGCTCGACGCTGAAGGCCTTGGCCACGGCAGCCGTCTCGACCGGCGAACTGAAGCGGATGGCGATGCCGGTGTCCGGCAGGGCGACCCTCCCCGTGGCACGTGTCACGGCCAGCTGGGCCGCGGGGCGCTGTCGCGTGAAGAAGATGACCCGCACCGGAGTCGCCATGGCCGTGCCCGCCTCGTCGGCGGCGGAGGCATCGATGGTGACGGTGTAGAAGGTCCCGGGCGCCCAGGCGCCGCGAGGGGCCAGGTGCAGCGTGCGGCCGCCGTTCGACCATGTCGCCTTGGTGGAGGCGGCGGGCTGGACGGTGGTCGCGGCCGCCACCGACGCCGGATCCATGGGAGCACTGAAGTCGATGACGACCGGTTCGCCGACGTCGAAGTCAGCCTCGACGGCTGCTGCCATCCGCGCGGCGGCATGCGGGTCGACGGGGGTCGTCTTGTAGGCCGTGATGGGCGTCGTCGTGGTGTTGATGGCGGCGATCGTCATGAGGGCGACGACAGCGGCCACGGCGATCATCCTGAGGGCGGGACGGCGCGCCTGGATGGGCGCCAGCCGGCTCGCCACGGCGGCGGGCAGCCCGAGGACGACGGCGATCGCGTCACGCAATAGCTGGGGTCTCCTCGTTCGGGCCCTGGGCTCGCCGCTGGGGCGACGACTCCTCCGCTGACCCGCTCGGTGTCCGGCGCAGGTTACCAGAGGGTTCCGGACGGTGGCAAACGAGCGTCGATCCCAGGCACCTGAGGCATCCCGGCCGGTCGTGCCTTGTGATCTCGCCGACCTCGACGCGATCCATCCCTAGCCGTCCAAGAGCACCCCGGCCGGCAACACGGATGGCCCGTGCAGTCGGACGAGGCCACGGAGGTGGAGCAGGCTGATCGCCCCGGCCAATGCGCCCGGCGAGAGTCCGGTGGCCGCGACGAGGTCATCGAGCGTACCCGGCATGGCTGCCACGGCCCGGGCCACGTTCCGCTCGACCGGCCCCAGCTCGGCGAGCACGAGCGCGACCGTTCGCTCGGGCGTCGTCCGATCGGGTCGATCGGCAGCCAACGACGCCTTGGCACGATCGGCGAAGATGCGAACGAGGTCCTCGACCAGCTCTGGGTCGCCAACCAGCGGACGGGCAGGCGTCTCGCGGAGGAGCCGCAGGCAGCCGGCCACGCTCTGGTCGCCGGGTCGTCCCGGGGCCACGAACAGCGGCCGACCCTGCTCCAGTGCGTGGTGGGCCGTGTTCAGTGCGCCGCTCCGGGCCGGCGCTTCGACCACGATCGTGGCATCGCCAAGCGCGGCGATCAGGCGATTGCGGCGCGGGAAGCTGCCCTTCTCCGGCGTCACCAGCGGGGGTACTTCGCTGATGACGGCGCCGCCCGTGCCGATGATCGCCGCGACCAACTGGTGGTGGGCTCGCGGCCCGGGCTCGGCGTGTCCGCCGGCGATGACGGCCACCGTCCGTCCACCGACGTCGACGGTCGCCGCATGGGCGGCCCCGTCGACCCCGAAGGCGAGGCCCGAGATGACCGTCGCCCGGAGCTCGGTCAGTCGGCGGGCAAGGCGGGCCGCCAGGAGACGGCCGACGGCGGTCGGTCGCCTGGTGCCGACGACCGCGACCGCGCGAGGTCCGTCCAGTGCGGTCCGATCTCCCCAGCCGTAGATCACCGGCGGCGGTGCCCGCAGGACGTCGAAGCGGGCAGGGTAGCCAGGATCGAGCGGCGTGATCGTCCAGACCCCGTAGGACTCCAGCACCGCATGGGCCGATCCTGGTCGAGCGGCGACGGCCTCGATCCCGTCCAGGACCTCGACTCGGAGGCGGCGGCCAGCGGCATCGGTCGGTGGCCGGCGCCGGAGTGAACCGTCGCGCGCCGCCTCGAGCACGCCCGCCGCGCTGCCGCTGGCCTCTACGAGCCGTTGGAAGGTGTGCTCTCCGACCCCTGGCGCCGACGCCAATGCCAGCCACGCCCGACGCTCTGTCTCGAGCTGCTCGGTCATGCCGCGATCGACCGCTCACGCGGGTCGCGGAGGCCGGCGGCGGCGAGCACGGTGTCGGGCCCCACCGACTGCTGGTCAGCCAGGTCCGCGATGGTGCGTGCGATGCGCAGGACGCGGTGTAGGCCGCGTGCCGACCAGCCGCCGGCATCGGCGAGATCGGTCAGGACGTGGCGAGCATCCGACCCGAGAGCGGCGACATCGGTCACCTCGCGTCCGGAGAGCTCGCGGTTGAGTCGTCCTCCGTTCCGGGCTCGTGCGCGCGCTCGCGCTGCGGCGATCCGCACGGCGACGGCCGCCGATGGTTCCGGACGGTCGTCCGAGACAAGGTCGAGCGACCGGACACGCCGCATCTCGACACGCAGGTCGAGGCGATCCAGGAGCGGTCCGCTGACCCGCCTGACATACCGCTCCGCCTCGCCCGGTGGGCAGGTGCAGCTGCGTTCGGGATCGTCATGGAAGCCGCAGCGGCACGGGTTCATGGCCGCCACGACCTGGACACGGGCAGGGTATCGGACGTGCGCGCCCGCCCGAGCGATGGCGACCTCGCCCTCCTCGAGCGGCTGTCGAAGCGCATCCAGCACGTCACGGTCGAACTCGGCGAGTTCGTCCAGGAAGAGGGTGCCGCGATGTGCCATGGTCACCTCGCCGGGCGAGAGTCTCGGCCCACCACCGACGAGCGCGGCGTAGCTGGCCGTGTGGTGCGGGGCCCGGAAGGGTCGCCGGCGATCAACCACGCGACCGGCGGCGAGCAGGCCGGCCACGCTGGCGATGACGGCGACCTCGAGCGCCTCGTCGTCGTCGAGCGGTGGCAGGAGACCCGGGATCGCCCTGGCCAGGAGCGTCTTGCCCGCGCCGGGTGGGCCGATCATGAGCATGTCGTGCCCGCCTGCGAGTGCCACCTCGAGGGCCCAGCGCGCGAATGTCTGACCCCGAACCTCCGCCAGATCGACCTGCGGCAGGCCGGCGACGAGCGCCGCGACGTCCGTGCCCGGTGCGCTGCGCGCCTCTGTGGCGCGTGACGGCGCATGCCCTCCTGACCGGCTCACGACGTGCGGCCGCCGGCGATGGGCTGTCTGCGCCCGACGGCCACGCGGGCCGGCGACGAGGCGGGCGGCATCGTCGAGACCGTCGAGGGCGATGATCTCGACGTCCGCTACGAGCGACGCCTCGGCGGCGTTCGCACTCGGCACACCGACACGGCGATGCCCGGCCCGGGCAAGGGTGGCAACCATCGGGAGGACGCCCGCCACTGGCTGCAAGGACCCATCCAGGGACAGCTCTCCGAGTAGCGCCACTGCCCCGCCGCCGGGGCGCACCTGCTCGGAGGCGACCAGGATGCCGGCCGCGATGGCAAGGTCGTATGCCGCACCGTGCTTGCGCCGATCGGCTGGGGCGAGGTTGACCGTGATCCGGCTGGCCGGGTAGACGAACCCGGCATTGCGGATGGCGGCTCGCACGCGCTCCCGCGCCTCCGACAGCGCGGCGTCGGGCAGCCCCACGATGTGGCAGACGGGCAGCCCCGGGCTGACGTCGACTTCGACGCGAACGAGGGCGCCGTCAAGGCCGCTGACGACGGCGGTCACGAGCGTGGCAAGCACCACCCGACGGTATCGGCTCTCCCTTATCTGCGACTCGTTCTTGCCTCGTCTACCGGTTGGCGGCCGATCCTCACGCTCCGATCGACCGTGCGTCTCGACTGACGTTGACGGCGGGATCGCTTCTGCCGACACTTCACCATGTGGATGAGAGCGGTGGAATGAGTCCAACGACGTCGGATCCCGGCGTGCTGCAGCCGGTGGGTCGACGAACGCGGCGCGGCGCTGTTGGCCGTGCCCGCTATCGCGCTCTTCGTCGTTGTCCTCGCCATCGTGCGCGGCGAATTGTGGTCCGCCGCGATCGCCGTCGCCGTGCTCCTGCTCGCCTTGCATGCCGTCGACACGGACAGCCCAACGACGCGTGCGTTCGCCTGGGTGGCGACGGCCGGAGGCGCCGTCGCCATCATCGCGTCCTTCGGCCCCGACCTCGTGGCGACCGCTGTCAACGGCGTGCTCCAGCCACCGCAATGGGATTTCCAGGTCTTCTGGATCTACGGCCGGGTCGCCACCGAGGGTCTCGATTTCTACCAGTTCGAGCGCGCCCACGAACTGGCGCGAACCCTCTTCGGCTCGCCCCCAGACTTCTTCCTCGAGCTGTACTTCTGGTACCCGCCACCGACGATGCTCATGCTCGTGCCCTTCGCCCTTTTCGACGTGCATACCGCGGCCGCCCTCTGGTACACCTGCCTCGGCCTGGCCCTTGCGGGTTCGGCGTTCCTGCTTGGCCGCTTGTTTCTCGGCAGCCATCGATGGCTCGGGTTCGCCGTCGCGCTGGCGATGATCGTGGCCCTCGACCCGACCCGACTCACCGTGCTCGCGGGCCAGACGAATTTCCTCGCCCTGCTCCTGACGCTCATGGTCTTCGCTGACCGGACACGGGCGCGCTCCGGCATCTGGCTCGTCCTTGGTGGTGTCGTCAAGCCGATGGTCGCAGTCACTGGCTTGGCCTTCCTCCTTCGCAGGCGATGGAACGTGGTCGCGGCCGCGGTGGGCACAGGTATCGCGCTGATCGTCGTCACCGCCATCGTCTTCGGGGTGCAGACCTGGGTGACATACCTCACGGATAACCCTGCCGCACGCCACGCGCCGGACTTCCTCTGGTTCCAAGGTGTCAACCAATCCCTTCTGGCCGGCATCTTGCGCTGGACGGGATCTGGATCCAGCGCGGTGCCGTTCGCGAATCCCACGTTCCTGGCCCTCGCAGCCCTGATCATCGTGCTCAGTTGCATCGTCATGGCGGTGCGCGGCGTGGTCAGCGAGGAGCATGCCCTGGCGCTCGCTGTGCCACTTGGGCTGATCGTCTACCCCGGCACGCTCTCGCACTACGAGGTCTTGCTCCTCGTGCCCCTCGGCTACCTCTGGACTCAGCGCCGTCGCCTGCCGGCGGGCCAGGTTTGGGTAGCCGCCATGACCGGCCTGACGATCCTGCTCATGGGCAGCGACGCCGGGCTCCTAGCTGCCGGCCTCGTGTGGACGGTCCTCGTCGGGACCGGCCTGACGGCCGTGCTGCTGGACCGCTACCTCGAGCCCGAGGCCGACGAACCTGCACCACGACGCGAGCCAGTGCCTACGGGCTTCGTCGGCCGGCCGAGTGACCCCTAGTCAGGTGGTCGCTGCCGCGAGCTGAGGCAGCGCCTCTCCCGCCGCTGCCTGGCGGTCGATGGTGCGCGACATCTCGACCACTGCCCGTCCGATGATCGAGTCCGGCTTCGTGAACATGAAGGGCGCGCCGGAGTTGAGGGCGCTGATGGCGGCGCGGTACTCATTCACGACCTGGAACTCGATCTTGCGCTTGAGCACGTTCTCGGCGTCCTTGACGGCGATGCCCGTGAAGGCATTGGAGCGGTTGAGGATGAGCTGGACCTTCTCGCGAGGCACGCCTAGCTGGGTCATCGTCTCGAGCACCAGTCGGACGTTCTTGAGGCAGGAGAGGTCCGCGGTCATGACCACGAAGAGCGTGTCCGCGGCCGTGATGGTGTCGAGGTTCGTCTCGTCGAAGCGCTTGTCGATGTCGACCAGCGTGTAGTCGTAGAGCGCCCGCAACTGCTCCAGGATGCGAGCCACGTGATGCTGGTCGACGCTCACCAGTTCGGCCGACTCGGGCGAGGGCGGAGCGAGCAGCAGGTCGATGCCGGAATCGTGTTTGACCATCGAGCTGCGCACGAGGTCCTGGTCGATGGTCGCCGACTGGACGACGTCGACGATCGACTTCCGGTCGAGGCCGAGGTCGAGGAAGACCCGGTGATCGCCGAACTGGAGGTTGCCGTCGACCAGGGCGACCTTGCGGTTGACCTCTCGATGGAGGGCGACCGCCGTGTTGATGGCCAGTGTCGTGGTGCCCACGCCGCCCTTGGCGCCGTAGAAGGCCAGGACGCGGCCCAGGGGTGGTCGTCCGACGACCAGGTTCTTGGGCGCAAAGCGGGCCAGCAGGCTCTTGATGCGCGCCACCAGCTCGGCCGGGAAGAAGGGCTTGACCTGGTAGTCGTCGGCGCCGGCGCGCAAGCCCTTGACCTTGGCCTCGACGTCGGCATCAGCCGTCAGCATGATGATCGGCATGTGCGTCTCGCCGGCTTCCGACTCGCGGATCTTGGTCGCGACCTGGTAGCCGTCCATCTTCGGCAAGCCGACGTCGAGGAGCATCAGATCCGGACTCTCGTCGGCCCACTTCTTCATGGCCTCGGCGCCGTCGCTGGCCACAGAGACCTCGTAGCCCTCCTGCTGGAGGGTGAACGAGAGCGACCGTTGCACGTTTGGGTCGTCGTCGACGACGAGGATCCTGACGGACATCCACTTCCTCGCTGGGGTCAGACGCCCGGGCGGGCGACGTCAGGGCCGATGATAGCGTGACCCGCCCGGGCGTCCGGGACCCATTGGTACCGGTCGCTCAGGCAGCGGCAGGCCCATCGTCGTTGGCGCTCTTGGCGAGATAGCCGACGAGCGGCTGGAGCAGCTGCGTGAACTCGAAGGGGATGACGTACTTCGTGGCTGGGCTGCTGCCGATGGCCTTGAGAGCTTCGAGGTACTGGAGCGCCATGGTCTTCTCGTCGACGCCGCTGGCCGCGCTGAAGATGCGCTGGAGCGCCTCGCTGAAGCCCTCGGCCCGCAGGATGGCCGACTGGCGGTCGCCCTCGGCGCGCAGGATGGCGGCCTGCTTCTCGCCCTCGGCGACGTTGATGGCCGACTGCCGAGCGCCTTCCGACTCGGTGATCACGGCACGCCGCGTGCGCTCGGCCGAGAGCTGGCGGTTCATGGCGTCCTGGACGTCGCGGGGCGGGGTGATCTCGCGGATCTCGACGGTCGTGACCTTGCCGCCCCAGCGCTCGGTCGATTCGTCGAGCCGAGTGCGCAGGACCTCGTTGATCTGCTCGCGCTTGCTGAGCACGTCGTCGAGCACGATGTCGCCGATGACCGCGCGCAGGGTGGTCGTGGCGATGCCCTGCAGGGCTCCGGCGAAGTAGACGACGTTGACCAGGCTCTTGAGCGGATCGACGATCTTCCAGTAGATCAGGAAGTCGATGTTGATCGGCGCGTTGTCCTTGGTGATGGTCGTCTGCGAGGGGACCTCGATGAACGACTCGCGCAGGTCGACCTTGACCGGCCGATCGATGATCGGCCAGATGAGGTTGATGCCCGGACCGCGGACAAGCGACTCGTTGGTCTTGCCCAGCCGGAAGACGACCATCTTCTCGTACTGCTGGACGACCCGGATGGTCAGGTAGAAGAAGATGGCCAGGAAGCCGATGCCGACGGCGAGCAGGATGATGGTCGCGAGGAGTGGCTCCATTGGGGCTCCTTCTCTAGGCGCCGGCGGCGCCGTCGGATGCTTCTACGATAAGGGTCAGGCCGTCCTGGCGGATGACATGCACGGCGGTCCCGCGTTGCAGGGCACGCTCATCGGCGGCCCGCGCGCTCCACTCCTCGCCCGCGGCATAGACGGTCCCGATGGGAGCCAGCGGATCGCGGACCTCGCCGAGGGTACCGGCCGGCAGGGCCATGCCGACCGTGCCCGGTGAACCCTGCATGCGACGCGATCGGACGGCGACGACCACGACGAGGGCCATGAAGAGCCCGGTCGAAGCGACGACGGCGATGGTGGTCGGCAAGCCGACCTCGACGACCGGCGCGGTCGGGCTGCCCGAATCGGTGTACAGCGCGGCAGCGCCCAGTGCCAGGCAGACCAGCCCGCCGATCGTCAACAGGCCGTGGCTGGTGACCGTCAGCTCGAGGATGAAGAGGATGCCTGCCAGCCCGATGAGCAACAAGCCGCCGACATTGAGGGGCAGGCTGCCGAAGCCGATGAAGGCCAGGATGATGGCCAGGGCGCCAAGGATGCCGGTCACGAAGTTCGGATTCTGGAGCTCGAAGATCAGCCCGTAGAAGCCGACCATGAAGAGGATGAAGGCGATGTTCGGGTCCGCCAGGAGATGCAAGAGGCTCTCGAGCGGGCCCATCGAGGCCTCCTCGATGGCCGCGTCGGTGGTCTCGATGGTGACCGGGGCACCTTCGATCTCGACGACCTGGCCGTCCATCGCCGCCAGGACCGCGGGCAGGTCGGTCGCGATGCCGTCCACGAGACCCAGTTCGACCGCCTGTGAAGCCGTGTACGAGCTGGCGTCGAGGACCGTCTTGACGGCCGGATCGACGGCGCGATCGCGCTCTTCGGCGATGCTGGTGATGAAGGCCACGGCATCGTTCTTGACCTTGTCCCCGAGCGTGCCCTCGATGTCCTCACCCTGCGCGCCGACGGGCGAGGCGGCGCCGATGTTCGTACCCGGCGCCATGTACGCGAGGTTGGCGGCCATGGTGATGAAGGTGCCGGCGCTGGCGGCCTGGGCACCCTGTGGGGCGACCCAGACCGCGACCGGCAGCGGCGTGTCGAGGAGCGTGCCCACGATGTCGCGCGTGGCATCGAGCGAGCCGCCCGGGGTGTCGAGTTCGATGATCACGGCCGTCGCGCCCGAGTCGGCAGCGTCCTGGATGCGATCCTCGAGATAGCCCGCCATGACCTGGTCGACGATCCCGGTCGTCGGTACGACGACGACGCGCGGCTGCGCGGCCCGGACCTGACCGGCCGCGACGAAGAGCAGGCCCATGAAGGCGAGCAGGATCGCCAGGCGGCGCGTGGGGCTGGCGAGTCGATCGGTCACGGGTCGTGCTCCCTGCTCTCGATTATCCCACGACAGCGTCGCCCTCCCGGATGGCATCGAGGGCGAACGCGCTCCATGATTCGAGGTCGTCCCGGTGGGCCTCGACTTCGTCGATGGTGGCGAACGCGCCACGCAACTTGTGGGTCTCACGGATGGCCACCGGGCGCCCGGCTGCGTCTGCCTCGTAGACGAGGCCGAGATGGACGGCACCGACCGGCGTGTCGTCATCGTTGAGCAGGCCGACGAGCCGCCACTGGGGCACGAAGTCGGCCTCGATCTCCTCCTCCCACTCGCGCCGCAGGCCGCCGAGGTGGTCCCCGTCGCCGCTCTCCACGTGGCCGCCGATGCCGATCGACCAGCGGTCGTGGAGCCGAGCGTCGCCACCCGCTCGGGTGCGTTGCATGAGGAAGACGCGCGGCCCGTCGCGCAGGACGAGGTAGGGCACGATCTGCTTCCAGGCGGGATCGACCTCGAGGGCCGGTCGGGCCCGGAAGATGGCCGCCTCAGCGATCGCGGCCAGGTGGCCCTCGATGCCCTCGGTCCGGACACCGCGCCAGCCGAGGTCGTCCGGGAAGCGGTCTCGGGCGACGGCCATGATCAGCGCCTCGGGTTCAGCCACCGTCGCTCCCCTCCCCCCGCGCCAGCGCCGCCACCCGATCCAGCTCCGCCAAGAGATCATCGACCTCCCTGACACCGCCGCCCTCAGCGGCCAGGGCATCCAGGCGGACCTGCCAGGCGTCGAGCACCGCACGATGGCGTCGAAGCGCCCCGGCCACGTTGGCGGCGTTGAGCGCCAGCATCCCGGCGCCGAGCGCCGGGTCGCCGCCCGCGACACGCGTCGTGTCGCGCCAGCCCTGCGCCGCCAGGCCAAGGGCGGTGGGCCACCCAGGCGCCTGCGCAGCGGCTTCGACCAGGGCGCTGGCGACGACCAGCGGCAGGTGGCTGACGAGCGCCACCGCGGCATCGTGGGCGTCGGCCTCGAGTCGCATCGGGCGCGCGCCACAGTCGATGGCCAGCCGCTCGACCAGGGCGATGTCATCGGGCGTCGCGAGTGGCCCGGGCACGATGATCCAGCGCCGGTCGACGAAGAGATCGGGGTCGGCCGCCCCGTAGCCTGCCACCTCTCGGCCGCTCATCGGGTGGCCGCCGACCATCCGAAGGCCAGGCACGCCGGCTGCCGCGATCGCCATCGGCACCTGGACGGAGGTCACGTCGGTCAGCACGCCACCGCCCTCGGCGACGGTCGGCCCGATGCGCCCGACGAGTGCGACATTCGCCGTCGGGCTCGCGGCCAGCAGGGTCAGGTCGGCCTCCGCGGCGGCCACGTGCGCGTCATCGGCCATCGAGTCGATGAGGCCGGCCGCGATGGCGGCCTCGGGCCCCGCCGGGCTCCGGCTCCAGGCCGTGATGGCCCAGGCGCCCGGGCGTCGGGCGCCCAGTGCCTGGACGATCGAGCCGCCGATGAGGCCCAGGCCGAGGATGGCCAGGCGAGTCACGGGCCGCTCGCCCCGCCAGCCGTCGGGCGGCGCATGCGAGGGATCAGACGTCCGGTCGCCGGCGCGGTCCTCCACGGCGATCCCCCTTGCGTCGCTCGACGCCATCGGGCGGCCCGGGGTCGTCTGGCGGGTTCTGGCGTCGGTTGTACTCGCGTCGGTTGCCGCCGCGCCGCTCCGAATTGAGCAGGGCGCCGCAGCGCGGACAGCGTCGCTCGTCGGGGAAGAGCGCGTCGAGCGAGACCGTGGTGAAGATGCGCCGGCCGCACGACCAGCACGCGAGCGATGGCATCCGCGCTAGGTTCGCACGTCCGCCCGGAAGGCGTCGGGCTGGCAGGGCATCGCGGTCAGCCCGCCATGACGGGTACGCGCTCCAGGGCGGCCGCGACGGCGTCAGCGGGGAACTCGTAGTCCTCGAGCGTGCCCGCCAGGTAGCGCTCGTAGGCCGCCAGGTCGAAGTGGCCATGCCCGCAGAGGTTGAAGAGGATGACCGTCGGGCGGCCCTCTGCCTTGGCGCGCAGGGCCTCATCGATGGCGACCTTGATGGCGTGCGTCGGCTCCGGGGCCGGCAGGATCCCTTCGGCCCGAGCGAATCGGACGCCCGCCTCGAAGGTCGCCGTCTGGTGGATCGCGCGCGCCTCGATGAAGCCGTGTTCCTTGAGCAGCGACACGAGCGGCGACATGCCGTGGTAGCGCAGGCCACCGGCGTGGATCGGCTCGGGAATGAAGTCATGGCCGAGCGTGTGCATCTTGACCAGGGGCGTCATCTGGGCGGTGTCGCCGAAGTCGTAGGCGTAGACGCCACGAGTCAGGCTCGGCGCCGCCTCGGGCTCGGCGGCGATGACCCGGTACGTAGCTCCGCCGCGGAACGTCCGGCCCAGCCACGGGAAGGACAGCCCGGCGAAGTTCGATCCACCGCCAGCGCAGCCGATGATCACCTCAGGCTCCTCACCGGCCATCTCCATCTGGAGGATCGTCTCCTGGCCGATGACCGTCTGATGGAGGAGGACGAAGTCGAAGACCGATCCAAGCGAGTACTTCGTCCCTGGGTGGGTGACCGTATCCTCGATCGCCTCGCTGATCGCGACGCCCAGCGACCCAGTGTGATCCGGCGTCTCTGCCAGCACCTTGCGTCCATATGCCGTGTCGACGCTCGGGCTCGGCACGATCTGCGCGCCGTAGGTCTCCATGAGATTGCGTCGGTACGGCTTCTGGTCATAGCTCGCGCGGACCATGAAGACCTTGACCTCGAGATCGAAGACCGCACCGGCAAAGGCGAGGGCGCTGCCCCACTGGCCGGCGCCGGTCTCGGTCGCCAGCCGGGTCACGCCCTCGGCCTTGTTGAAGTAGGCCTGAGCCAGCGCCGTGTTGGGTTTGTGACTGCCCGACGGGCTGCCGCCCTCGTACTTGTAGTAGATGTGGGCCGGCGTGTCGAGCGCAGCCTCGAGCCGGTGTGCACGATAGAGGGGCGACGGTCGGTAGAGGGCGTAGGCGTCGAGCACCGGCTCCGGGATCTCGATCTCACGGTCGGTGCTCACGACCTGCGCGATGAGGGCCATCGGGAAGAGCGGTGCGAGGTCGGCCGGGCCGATGGGCTGGCCGGTGCCAGGGTGGAGCACCGGTGCGGGCGGCACGGGCAGGTCCGCCGCGATGTTGTACCAGGCGCGTGGGATGCGATCTTCGGGAAGCATGAACTTGGTCTGCCTGGACATCGGGACGACCTCGAGCGTGGCGAATTGGGGGGCGCTGAATCTCAGTCCCGACCCCCGGTCCACGGCAAGTCGGCCCCCGGCCCCGATGCCGACCCCAGTGGGAGGCGGAGGAGCACCTCGTATCGCACGGCCGGCAGGCCGAGGTGGCTGCGATAGAGGACCAGCTCGTCGGCCAGCCAGGCGATCGGCTGCGGTCCCAGGGCGGCCTCGATCGCCGCTGGCAGCTCAGCCGGCGCGCGTCGGGCCACGGTCAGGTGCGGCTGATGTCGGGCGTCCGGCCGAGCCGCGGGTGCAGGCTCGAGCACGCCGGCCGCTCGACACGCCGCCGTCACCCGGCCCGCCAGCTCGACGCAGGCGGCATGCCCCTCGCCCAGCCCGATCCAGGCCACCTCCTGCCGGCCACGACCGCCGAATCGCCCCGTGCCGCTGAGGCTGAGCTCGAACGGCTCGACCGTCCTGGCGACATCGGCGAGTGCCTGCCCGAGCGGCTCCAGCCGAGCGCGTCGCAGGGCGCCGATGAAGGTGAGTGTCAGGTGGAGCTCGTCGCGCAAGAGCCATCGAGGCGCCACGTTCCCGGCCCGAACCGAGGCCAGTCGCGTCTCGAGCGCGGTGCCGACCATGGCCGGGACCGGCAGGGCGACGAAGCAGCGCCAGGGCCGCCGCGGATGATCAGGCGTCGGCGTCGCGCTCGTGTTGCCAGCGGACACGGTCGTCCTGGAGGACCGTTCGGGCCTCCTCGACCTCCCGCCAGCCGACCACGTCGGTGGCCTTCTCCTCGAGCAGCTTGTAGGTCTCGAAGAAGTGCTCGATCTCGACCAGGCGATGCGGCCGGACCTGGGCCAGGCTCGTGACGTGGGCCTGGTGCGGGTCGCCGATGGCAACGCACAGGACCTTGAAGTCGAAGCCTTTCTCGTCGCGCATCTCGAGCCCCCCGATGGGCCGGCCCCAGACGTGACAGCCGGTGAATGTCGGCTCGTCGACCAGCAGGAGCGCATCGGTGTGGTCGCCGTCGCCGGCACGGGTGCCTTCGATGTAGCCGTAGTCGAAGTTGTAGAAGACGGCCGAGGAGAGGACGCGATCGAGGCGGAAGACGCCGGCGACCTCGTCGAACTCGATCTTGTTGCGGCTGCCGCGCGGGATCTCGACCACGATCTCGACGATGTCGGGAAACGGACCGGGGCTCGTCACCCGTCCACGATACCTCCGATCGGAGGCCCGTCGTCAGTCGTTGTAGAGCCGCTCCTCGATGAGTTTCTCCTGGACCGTCCGGCCGTTGGGGTCGAAGCAGGAGAACTCGAAGTGCTTCTCGAACTCGAGGTCCACGTTGTCCTGGCCACCGCGGTTCTTCTCGACCGAGACCACGATCCAGTCGCGGAAGCGCTGCGCCTGGTACGGGTTGAACTCGATGTTGACCTTGGCCACGATGTGGTACTTCTCGTTCATGATGAGGATGATGTCGGCCTCGTAGTTGATGGCCGACGAACCGCGCAGGTGGTGGTTGCGCAGGCGCGAGGCCTTGAGGCCCTCCTTGTCGGCGGCCACGATGCTGATCATCGGGACCTCCTCCTGGAGCGCCACGTCCTTGAGCCCGTTGACCACGTAGGTCACCTTCTCCGACTCGCTCGGCGGCTCCGGGATGACCGGCACCTTCTGGAGGTAGTCGACGAAGACGACCAATCGGCGATCGCCCGACAGCTCGCGGTGCTGATGGACCAGCGTTCGGATGTTCTCGACCGTCGAGGCCGTCTGCGAGCCGCGCAGCAGGAAGAGGTTCTGGCCGTAACGGGCGATGCGGTCGAGCGAGGGCCGAAGACGGGGGTTGGCCGCCAGCTGCGGCCCGCCGGTGCCTTCGGCGACCCAGCTGCCCAGGATCTCGCGACGAACGTCCTGGATCTTGATGGCGCCCGTCTTGTGCGGCAGGTGAGCCAGCGCCGACTCCATGGCGATGAGCCGGTTCAGGAGGTACTCCTCGTCGTGCTCGAAGCAGATGTAGAGCACGTTGGCCTGGCCGCCGGAGGCGATGTTGCGTGCCATCTGGAGCGCCATCGTCGTCTTGCCGGTGCCCTGCGCGCCACCGATGAGCAACAGCTCGCCTGCCCGCAGGCCGGTGCCCATGGTCTTGTCCATGGGCGTGAAGCCGAGCGGGACCGGTTGGTACTCGCCGACGTCGCCGGTGCTGACCTTCTCGTTGAGGTTGACCAGGACGTCCAGGGTGGAACGCGGTCGCATGCTTCCGCCATCGGCGTCAAGGCGCCATTCGCGGTGCGGCGGCGCCTCGGCGGTCTTCGCCTTAGACGACTCGGTGGTGGTGGCCATGAACGCCTCCTGGGTGACAGCTGCCCTGCGGGGGATGGTAGCACCCGGTCACGCCCGGACGAACCACCCGCACCCCACCGCTCCGCACACGGAGCGGCCTCCGCGACGCTCGCGGGCCCTGGACGATGTCGCCGGCGATCAGATGCCCGCCGTCGCCAATGCCGCCCAGAAGCGGACCATCGCGCGATGGCCGGCCTCCCAGTTGTCGAGGCGCACGAACTCGTTGGGTGAGTGGGCGCGGCAGTCGGCGTTCATGAAGCCGAGCAGCGTGACCGGCAGGCCCAGGATGCTGGCGAAGGATGCCGCGACCGGGATCGAGCCTCCCTCGCGGACGAAGAGCGGCGCCTGGCCGAAGACCTCCTCGAGGCACCGGGCGGCAGCCATGGTGGCCGGGTGGTCGAGCGGCGTCAGGCTCGGGTGGCCGGTATTGATGAGCGTGACATCGGCGCGAACCCCGGCGGGCGTGAGCTCGGCCACGCGCCGGCGAAGCGCCTCGAAGACAGTCAGCGGGTCCTGGTCGGGCACGAGGCGGCAGCTGACCTTGGCATGGGCATGGGCCGGGATGATGGTCTTGGCGCCCTCACCCTGGAAGCCGCCCCACAGGCCGTTGACGTCCAGCGTCGGCCGCGCGCCGCGCCGTTCGAGGGTCGTGTAGCCGGCTTCGCCGTAGAGAGCGTCGACCCCCATCTCGGTGAGGTAGGCGCTCTCGTCGAAGGGCAGCCGCGCCGACTCGACGCGCTCCTGCGGCTCGAGCGGACGGACGTCGTCGTAGAAGCCGGGCAACAGGACGCGTCCGTCGGCGTCGTGCAGCGCGGCGACGATCTCGGCCAGCACCGTGCCGGGGTTGCGGATGGTGCCACCGTAGCCGCCGGAGTGCAGGTCCTGGCTCGGGCCGACGACGTCGATCTGCGCATACATCATGCCGCGCAGGCCGGTCGTGATGGCCGGCAGGTTGCCATCGAAGAAGCCGTTGTCGCTGATCACGGCGAGGTCCGCAGCGAGGCGCTCGCGGTTGGCGGCTAGCCAGTGGTCGAGATGCTCCGAGCCGGATTCCTCCTCGCCTTCGAAGACGACCTTGAGGTTGATCGGCAGCCGGCCCCGCACCCCGAGCCAGGCGGCAGCCGCGTTGATGAGCAGAGCGACGTGGCTCTTGTCGTCGGCGGCGCCACGGGCGAAGAGGTGGTCGCCCTCGATGATCGGCTCGAAGGGCGGCTTGTGCCAGAGCTCCAGCGGATCGACCGGCTGGACGTCGTAGTGGGCGTAGACGATGACCGTCGGGGCACCATCGGCATGCAGCCAGTCCGCGTAGACGACCGGGCGTCCTTCCGTCGGGCAGACTTCGACGTGCTCGAGGCCCGCCTCCCGGATCGCGCTCGCGATCCACTCCGCCGCGGAGGCGCAGTCGTCGGCGTGCTCCGAGAGCGCCGAGATGCTGGGGATGCGGAGGAGGGCGACGAAGGCGTCGAGCCGCGACGCTGCCGTCGCTTCGAGCTGGGCGTCGAGGTCGTCGAAGGTTTCGGGCATCTGAGCGGTGGTCCTCCTCATGCGTCGAAGCGGGCCCTGGGGCCCGCTTCGGACGGCTGGCGTGATGGGCCGGTCAGGCCGGCGATGGAGACGGCGACGGCGCCGGGACGGACGGACCCGCGCCCTCGGTGGCGGGCACCTTTCGATGGGGCCGCGCTCCGTCGAGCGGGATCGGCGTGGGGCTCGATCCGGCATCGTGGCGCGGATCCGGGACGTCGGCGAAGAGCTCTTCGAAGGCCTCAGACTCGATCGTCTCCTCGGCGACGAGCCGCTCGGCCAGCTGGATGAGGCGGTCCTTGTACGTCGTCAGGACCTCCATCGCCCGCGCATAGCCCCGGTCGATGATGGCGCGGACCTCCTCGTCGATCTGCTTGGCGACATCGTCCGAGTAGTTGCGCTGCTCGCCGATCTCGCGGCCCAGGAAGACCATCTCCTCGCGCTTGCCGAAGGCCAGCGGGCCGAGCTTCTCGCTCATGCCGAACTCGGTGACCATGCGGCGCGCCAGGTTGGTGGCCTTCTCGATGTCGTTCGAGGAGCCGGTCGTGGTGTCGCCGAAGATGAGCTTCTCGGCGGCGTTGCCGCCGAGCATGCCGGCGATCTTGTCCTCGAACTCGGTCTTGCTCTGCAGGTAGCGGTCCTCGGTCGGCAGGCCCATCGTGTAGCCGAGGGCCATGCCGCGGCTGATGATGCTGACCTTGGCCACCGGGTCGCACTTGGGCAGGATGCGCTGGACGACCGCGTGGCCGCCCTCGTGGTAGGCGATGATCGGCTTCTCGGCGTCGCTGATGACCCGGCTCTTGCGCTCCGGACCGGCGACGACGCGCTCGAGCGCCTCGCTGAACTCGGGCGTGCTGATGACCTTCTTGTTGCGGCGGGCGGCGAGGATGGCCGCCTCGTTGACGAGGTTGGCCAGGTCCGCGCCGGAGAAGCCGGGCGACTGTCTTGGCGATGTAGGTCAGGTCGATGGCCTTGTCGAGGGGCTTGCCCTTGATGTGGACCTTGAGGATCTCCAGGCGGCCCTTCATGTCGGGCCGGTCGAGGATGACCTGGCGGTCGAAGCGGCCCGGGCCGCAGGAGCGCCGGGTCGAGGACGTCGGGCCGGTTGGTGGCGGCGACGACGATGACGTTGGTGTTGGTGTCGAAGCCGTCCATCTCGACGAGGATCTGGTTGAGGGTCTGCTCGCGCTCGTCGTGCGAGCCGCCCAGGCCGGCGCCGCGCTGGCGGCCGACGGCGTCGATCTCGTCCACGAACACGATGCAGGGGCTGTTGCGCTTGGCCTGGTCGAAGAGGTCGCGCACGCGGCTGGCGCCGACGCCCACGAACATCTCCACGAACTCCGAGCCGGAGATGCTGAAGAAGGGCACGCCGGCCTCGCCGGCGACGGCGCGCGCCAGGAGCGTCTTGCCGGTGCCTGGCGGGCCGACGAGCAGCACGCCACGCGGGATGCGCGCGCCGAGCGAGTTGAACTTCTCGGGGTACTTCAGGAACTCGACGACCTCCTGGAGCTCCATCTTGGCCTCGTCCACGCCGGCCACGTCGGCGAAGGTGACGACCGTCTTGTTGCCCAGGAACATGCGTGCCCGGCTCTTGCCGAAGCTCATCGCCTGGTTGTTGGTGCCCTGCGCCTGGCGGAACATGAAGAAGAGGAAGGCGCCGATGAGGATGATGGGCAGGGCCGTCGTGAGCAGGATGCCCAGCAGCTGGCCGGAGCCGTCGGGCTCGGTGGCGCTGACCGCCATGTTCGGGTCGCAGGCGGATCCGGGCTGGTTGCAGACGACGGCGATGTCGGCCAGCAGGCCCTGGCCGAGCTGACCCGGCACCTGGCTGGCGACGACCATCGCGGCGCCGGTCTTGGGATCGTTCTCCTTGAGCGTGATCTCGAGCGCGTTGCCAGACTGGACGACCTTGTCGACGGCGCCTTCAGAGACGTAACCGAGGAATGATCGCTCACCGCCGCTGTAGGCGATGGTGTCTGGCTTGGGCTGATCGAAGAGGAACATGTACAGGACCGCGGCGATGCCCACCACCAGGACGAGGGTGAAGATGCCGCTTCGGAGGAACCGGGTGTTCAACGGTGTCGAGCCTCGATAGTGCTGCGCCGTTCACGATGACCCCGACGGCGAGCAGGTCGCAAGTATAGGCCGGAGGCCGCATTCGCCTTCGATACGACCATCGGCTGCCACCGTATGGGCCGGTCGGCGGTCACGAGACGCGCGCGCGGACGGCGGACGTCCGGCAAGGGATTGGTAGCGGAGGGCGGATTCGAACCACCGGCCAAGGGCTTATGAGTCCCCTGCTCTACCACTGAGCTACTCCGCCAGCGCCCAGGATTCTAGCGCAGCTCCTCGGAGCGTCATGGCGACCGCCGACCGGGTGGCCGACGACGTCGGGCTTCCCAGAGGCCGACGACGAGGAGGGCCACGCCCACCACGAAGAGGAGCAGGGCTGAGGTCAGCAGCGGTCCGACCAACTCGATCGATCCCGGCTCCGTGGTACCGGAGTCGGGCATCTGGCTCGCGTCCGGCATCGGCGGCGCTGCCACGACCGTATCCGTATCGCTGGCCGCGTCGTTGTCGGCGTCGGGGTCGGCCAGGTCGCCGCTGACGGTCACGCTGTTCGTCTGCGGGCCGGCGGCTGCGTCACCGGGCACGGTGAACGTGACGCTGATGGTGGCCGAGGCTCCGACGGCGACGGCGCCGAGGGCGCAGCTGAAGTCGGGCCCGCTGCCGATCGATGCGCAGGTGCCCTGTGAGCTGATGATCGTGCCCCGGCTGAACCCGGCTGGCCAGGTGTCGTCGATCGTGACGCCGGTCGCCACGCTCGG
Organism: uncultured Chloroflexia bacterium; assembly: GCA_963837215.1. Taxonomy (GTDB): domain Bacteria; phylum Chloroflexota; class Limnocylindria; order Limnocylindrales; family CSP1-4; genus CSP1-4. The sequence goes on along the minus strand of CAWIML010000006.1, from coordinate 585,613 downwards.
GCCACCGTCGTCGACCGTGATGGTGTACGTGTGCACGACGCCATCACCAGCATCGACCGTCGTCTCGCCGTCATCCTTGGTCACGGCCAGGTCCGATTCGCCGACGACACCGGTGGCGTCGGAGCCGGTCACCCCCGCCTGGTTCTCGTCGCTCACCACCGTGGCCGTGTTGAACGCGGTCCCGGGCGGCGCCGAGGCGGCCACGTCGTAGGGGATGGTGATCGTCCAGGTCAGTCCCGAGGCCAGGCTCCCCGGCAGGGTGCATTCGATGGTGTTGCCGCTCGAACCCGAGCAGTCGCCCCCAAGGTCGGCTATCGGGACGCCGGCCGACATCCGCGACGGCACCACGTCCGTCATCGACACGCCGTCGGCGTCGGACGGCCCGTCGTTGGTGACGGTGATCGTGTATGCGTACCCTGTCGTGCCCGCCACGACCGAGGCCTCGCCGTCCTCCTTGGTCACGGTCAGGTCCGCGGCCTCGACGACGGTGTCGGTGTCGGCGGCCGAGTCATTGCTCGGGTCCGGGTCGGCCAGGTCGCCAGTCACCGTGGCCGTGTTGGTCTGCGGACCGCCGGCCAGGTCGGCCGGCACCGTGAACTCGACGGTCACGGTGGCCGAGGCGGCGGCGGCGATGGTGCCCAGGTCGCAGTCGAAGTCGGGTCCGGCACCGATCGTCGCGCACGTGCCTTGCGAGGGCGTGATCGTCCCCTGGTTGAACCCGGCGGCCCAGGTATCGGTCAGCGTCACGCCGGTCGCATCCGAGGGTCCCGGGTTGTCGACAGCCATGACATAGCTATACGTGACGCCGTCGCCGGCGGTGACCGTCGTGACCCCGTCGTCCTTGGTCACGGCCAGATCGGCCTCCGGCTCCCCGATCGCGAAGTCGCTGAAGCTGGTCATGCCGGTAGCCTGCGTCGAGAGCGCGGTGCGCGTACCGACGGCCGGCAGCGTCCAGATCGTCGCGTCGTCCTTGGCCACCACGAAGATCAGGGGGTTGGCCCCGACGTCGACATCCGCGGCCACGAAGGTGAACGTGGCGCTGTAGACGTCGAACGCGATGCCCGCACCGATGAGGGTCCAGTAGCGGTTGACGTCCTGCGCCGGGTCGATGCCCGCGTTCGCCACATCGGGATGTTCGCCGGCGGTCGTCGAGGCGGTCACCGTCCCGGCCACGCTCACGGTGCCGAAGGTGAGCGCGACCGGGGCATAGCGGGTGAGGTCGCCGATCTCGAAGGTGAGGTTGATTGGCGAGCCCACGGGCGCCGTCTTGCGCAGGTTGCCGGCGACGCGGCCGCCCGTCCGCACGACGGTGCCGCCCGGGGCGATCACCAGCGTGTCGGTGCCGGTGATGATCGGTCCGCTCGTCAGGGTCAGGGTTCCGTTGACGGTCAGGTCCGCCGCCAGCGAGACGCCGGCCGCGTCGTTGACCGTCAGGTTCAGCAGCTGGCTGACGCTCGTCGGGATGACGATGCCGCTGGCGGTGCCGACGATGCTCAAGGACGACGTCGCCCCTGCGACCAGGTTCGTGGGCACGCCGGCGATCGGGTTGGCGATCGTCAGCAGGTTGGCCGCCACGGTGAACGGACCGTCGATCAGGGTCAGTGTGCCGGTCACGGAGACGTTGGTGGCCATGGTCACGCCGGCCGCGTCATCGATGTTCAGGTTGCGCATCGTCCAGGCCGTGCCGGAGATCGTCTGGCCGCCGGCGCCGTTCAGGAGCATCGTGCTCGTGCCCGCCGTGAAGGTGCCGGTCTTGGAGAGATCGCCGGCCACGGAGATGAGGCTCCCGTTGGCAGTCAGGGTGCCGGCGATGGTGAGGTCGTTGGCAACGGTGATGGCATGCGAGCCGGCCGATGTCGTCAATGTCCCGGCCGAGATGGTCAGGTCATGATCGACGGTCAGGCCAGATCCGAGCGTGCTCGTGCCGCCATTCACGCGCAGGTCGTAGAAGGACATGCCAGCTGAGGTCACCGTCTGGTTGCCCGCGAAGACGACCGTGCTGGTGCCCGGGTCGACGGTGCCCGCGATGTAGGTCCAGTTGGCGGTCGTGCGGATGGTGCCGACCAGGGTGAGCGTGCCGGAGGCCTTGTCGATGACCACGGCGGGCAGGGTGCCAGCGGCGGTCGTGGCGGCCCCGGTGAAGGTCTGGGCGCCACTGCCGTCGATGCGCAGGGTGCCGGTGCCGCCATCGAAGGTCGAGGCCTGGCTGATGGCCCCATGGGCGGCCACCGTGCCGGTCGTGATCGTGCCATCGGTGAGGGCCAGCGCACCGCTCACCGTGAGGGTCGTGCCGAGGGCCACGGTGTGGGTCACCGCGCCGTTGAAGACGACGTCGTTGAGGGTCATGGCTGCCGCTGATCGTCTGGTTGCCCGCGAAGACGACCGTGCTGGTGCCCGGGTCGACGGTGCCCGCGATGTAGGTCCAGTTGGCGGTCGTGCGGATGGTGCCGACCAGGGTGAGCGTGCCGGTGGCCTTGTCGATGATCACGGCGGGCAGGGTGCCAGCGGCGGTCGTGGCGGCCCCGGTGAAGGTCTGGGCGCCACTGCCGTCGATGCGCAGGGTGCCGGTGCCGCCATCGAAGGTCGAGGCCTGGCTGATGGCCCCGTGGGCGGCCACCGTGCCGGTCGTGATCGTGCCATCGGTGAGGGCCAGCGCACCGCTCACCGTGAGGGTCGTGCCGAGGGCCACGGTGTGGGTCACCGCGCCGTTGAAGACGACGTCGTTGAGGGCTGGCTGCCGCTGATCGTCTGGTTGCCCGCGAAGACGACCGTGCTGGTGCCCGGGTCGACGGTGCCCGCGATGTAGGTCCAGTTGGCGGTCGTGCGGATGGTGCCGACCAGGGTGAGCGTGCCGGTGGCCTTGTCGATGATCACGGCGGGCAGGGTGCCAGCGGCGGTCGTGGCGGCCCCGGTGAAGGTCTGGGCGCCACTGCCGTCGATGCGCAGGGTGCCGGTGCCGCCATCGAAGGTCGAGGCCTGGCTGATGGCCCCGTGGGCGTGGAGGACGCCTGATCCATTGAGGGTCCCGTCGGTCAGCGTCGTGCTGCCAGCCACGGTGATCGTGCCGTTGAGGGTCACCACGACCGCGCTCGGCATCGTGAACGTGCCGCTCAGGTCCAGGCTCGTGCCGGCCGGAACCGTGACCGCACCGCGCAGCTCGACGTTGGCCAGGGGGTGGGAGCCCGACACGGTCAGCGTGCCCGCGAAGACGACCGTGCTGGTGCCCGGGTCGATGGTGCCCGCCGTGTAGGTCCAGTTGGCGGTCGTGCGGATGAAGGCGCCGGCCGTGACGGCCAGGGTGAGCGTGCCCGATGGCTTGTTGATGACCAAGGGGGGCAGGGTGCCAGCGGCGTTCGTGGCGCTGCCCGTGAAGGTCTGGGCGCCGGTGCCGTTGATGAGCAGGGTGGCGGTGCCGCCATCGAAGGTCGAGGCCTGGGTCAGGTTGCCCTGGGCGGCGAGCGAGCCGGTGCCGTTGAGCGTGCCGTCGGTGAGGGCCGTCGTGCCGGCGACGGTGATCGCGCCGTTGAGCGTGAGGGTGACCGCGGTCGGCATGGTGAACGTGCCGGCCAGGGCCAGCGTCGTCCCAGCGGGCACCGTCACCGCACCGCGGATCTCGACGTTGTTGAGGGCATGACTGCCGCTGACCGTGCCGCCCGCGAAGACGACCGTGCTGGTGCCCGGGTCGACGGTGCCCGCCGTGTAGGTCCAGTTGTTCGTGGTCCGGATGAAGGCGCCGGCGGTGACGGCCAGGGTGAGCGTGCCCGATGGCTTGTTGATGACCAGGACGGGCAGGCTGCCGGCGGCGTTCGTGGTCGAGCCGGTCAGCGTCTGGGCGCCGGTGCCGTTGATGAGCAGGGTGGCCGTGCCGCCACCATAGCCGGCGGCCAGATTGACCGCGCCCTGGGCGGCGAGGGTGCCGGTCGGGCCGTTCAGGGCGCCGGCGGTCAGGGTCGTGCTGCCGAGCGCGGTCAGGGTCGTCCCGGCGGCGATCGTCGTGGTGGCCCGGAAGTCGACGTTGTTGAGGGCATGGCTGCCGCTGATCGTGCCGCCCGCGAAGACGACCGTGCTGGTGCCCGGGTCGATGGTGCCCGCCGTGTAGGTCCAGTTGGCGGTCGTGCGGATGAAGGCGCCGGCGGTGACGGCCAGGGTGAGCGTGCCCGATGGCTTGTTGATGACCAAGGGGGGCAGGGTGCCAGCGGCGTTCGTGGCGCTGCCCGTGAAGGTCTGGGCGCCGGTGCCGTTGATGAGCAGGGTGGCGGTGCCGCCATCGAAGGTCGAGGCCTGGGTCAGGTTGCCCTGGGCGGCGAGCGAGCCGGTGCCGTTGAGCGTGCCGTCGGTGAGGGCCGTCGTGCCGGCGACGGTGATCGCGCCGTTGAGCGTGAGGGTGACCGCGGTCGGCATGGTGAACGTGCCGGCCAGGGCCAGCGTCGTCCCAGCGGGCACCGTCACCGCGCCGCGGATCTCGACGTTGTTGAGGGCATGACTGCCGCTGACCGTGCCGCCCGCGAAGACGACCGTGCTGGTGCCCGGGTCGACGGTGCCCGCCGTGTAGGTCCAGTTGTTCGTGGTCCGGATGAAGGCGCCGGCGGTGACGGCCAGGGTGAGCGTGCCCGATGGCTTGTTGATGACCAGGACGGGCAGGCTGCCGGCGGCGTTCGTGGTCGAGCCGGTCAGCGTCTGGGCGCCGGTGCCGTTGATGAGCAGGGTGGCCGTGCCGCCACCATAGCCGGCGGCCAGATTGACCGCGCCCTGGGCGGCGAGGGTGCCGGTCGGGCCGTTCAGGGCGCCGGCGGTCAGGGTCGTGCTGCCGTTGACGACGAGCGTGTCACCCGCCGCGATGGTCTTCGTGCCGGCAGCCAGGGTCAGGTTGTTGAACGTCTCGCTCGCGGCCACGTCGATCGCTGCAGCGCCGGTCGTCAGGGCCACCGTCCCCGTCGGGGCGTTGAAGGTGCCACCTGCGGTATGGGTGAAGTTGCCTGCCGATCGAAAGGGTCCCGGAGGTCGCGGTGAAGACGCCGCCGGCGAGCGTGAACGGGCCACTCATCGTGATCGCCGTGGTGCCGCCGGTGAAGGTTCCGCCCGACTGGCTGAACCCGGTCGCGCCCACCGTCACGGTCGAGGCCCCCGACTGCGTGATGGTGCCCGCGTAGGCCGCGGCGACGTCGATCCCGCCCACGTTGATGCTGACGTTGATGGTCGCGCTCTTTGCGCCGGTGCCATCGAAGGTCGCCACGTCGGCAGCCCCCGGGATCAGCAGGCCGGCCCAGTTGGCCGCCTCGTTCCAGTTGTTGGTCAGGCCAAGGCCGGTCCATGTCCGCACGGCGCCCCGGACCGGCCCTGGTTGGCTCAAGCCGAAGGAGACGGCGACGGCTACCAGGAGGGTGACCGCAACCAGGGAGCGATGACCCTTGCCCAGGCGGCCCGCGATGGTCTCGCGAGCCATCCCGTGCCGAGATCGGGCCTTCGATCGAGCGCCTTGGACGGGCGCCGAGAGTTCGCCGGGACCGGCTGGGGTGCGACTCAGTTCTTCGTCCTCATCGTCGGCTGTCCGCTCACTTCGCGTTGAGTCGCTGGTGTTCGGTCGTTCAGGGTCGACTCCGCTCGTTCGTTCAGCGGAGCCCGTCCGGATGGTCAGGAGCCTACTCCACTCGCGGACGAAGGATGAGACGATCAGGGTACCGCGCGCTAGCGAGTTTCTCGCGACGATGGAGCCGGACGGCAATGGCCCGATCGGGTCACATGGCCGTTGACACCCCATACCGCGAGCCATCCGAACGCCTTTGAGCGTGATGTACCATCGGCCAGCCGGCTTGGCCGACATGAGGGAGGGCTACGGAGTTGCCGACCGCGTCCACCGTGCTCCGACCGCTCGCCTGGCTGACCGCTATCACGTTGGTCATCGCCAGCGCCCTCTATCTGGGACTTGCGCTCGGCCTCTTCGCCCGGCCACCCGACCTGCCGCCGACGACGGACTTCGTCGACCATCTGCTGTCCGATGGCGACTTCAATCGCTCGATCTGGCCCATCGATCTCGCTTCCTCGCTCCTCTACGCGCTGGCCTTCTTCCTGACCGCCCTGCTTGCTCGCCCACTGGTGGCGTTGGGCGCGGAACGCGACCCACGCGGCTGGCTGGCCGCGACCTCCCTCGTGGTGGCAGCCGCGCTGGGCATGAGCGCGCAGCTCCTCTACGTCGGCGCCCGCCAGATGCAGCTCGACATCGCCTACTGCGACTGCGGCTACAAGGTCGAGGAAGTCATCGCCCAGAACTGGGCGATGTGGCTCATCGAAGGGGCCGTCGGCTGGCTCATCAACGGCACCGGTGTGGCACTGGCGTTCGGCGTCGTGGCGGCCGGGGCCACGCTCGGTGGCACGGCCATGTCTTCGAGTTGGCGGCTGCTGGCGTGGCTCATCGGCGGTGTCCTGGTGCTCAACGTGGCGGTCGGGGTACTGGGCATCGAGGGCCCGATCGGCCCGCTGCTCATCGGCCTTCAAGCGGGCGTCCTGATCCCGATCTGGCTCGCCTGGCTGGCGCTCCGCGCACCACGCGCGAGCGATCCGTCCGGCGACTGAGGGCGGACCCGAGAACCTATACTCGCCGCTCACGGCAAGCAGCGGAGGCATCGATGAACCGACGGCTGTTCGTGCTGCGCGTGCTCATCGATTCCGTCCTCGTCGCGTTCCTGCTCTGGCTCCTCTCGCTCTTCGACGTACCCTCCCCGTTCCCCTTCGGCACGACCCAGTCGCCGATGTTCGTCGTGACCTCGGATTCCCTGCCGGCCCTCCTCGTGACCGGATTCCTGGTGGCGCTCTTCGAGTCCGTGGTCAAGCCCGTCATCGTGGCCTTCACGGGCCGCCTCCTGCTCTGGTCTGCCGGCATCTTCATCGTCGTCGTCAACGCCATCGTCCTCTGGCTGGTCGGCCGTTTCTCTCCCCTGACGCTCGAGGTCGCCGATCCGGTCGTGCTCTGGCTCCTCCTCTTCGCCGCCCTCTACACCGTGTTCTCGTCGATCCTCGATGCCGTGCTGGGCCTCACCCGGCCGAGCGTCGATGCCGCCGAGCGCGGCCAGTCGATCTGGCGCGTGCTCGACGCACTGCCCACGCCGCGGCGCAACGCCATCCTCGAGAACCTGCGCATGCAGCAGGTCTACGACACGGTCTACCGCTACGGCCTCGACGCCGCCCTCGAGGGCACGCCGCTGGCCAAGGTCCGGAGCTGGGTCCGGGTCAGGCTCCTCCGCGAGAGCGACGAGCTGGCCGGCCTGAGCACGCCTGCCCGGGTGCGGATCATGCTCCAGCAGCTCGGCCCGATGTACGTGAAGATCGGCCAGATGATCGCCAGCCGCGGGGCGGCCCTGCCCCCGGAGTGGCTGACGGAGCTGCAGAAGCTGCAGTCCGACGCGGCTCCGTTCCCCTGGGAGCAGGCACGCGAGGTCGTCGTCAACCAGCTCGGAGCCGAGCCCGAGGAGCTCTTCGCCGAATTCGAGCACGAGCCCTTCGCCGCCGCCTCGACCGCCCAGGTCCACCGCGCTCGGATGCACGATGGCACGCTGGTGGCGGTCAAGGTCCAGCGACCGCAGATCGTGGCCAAGACGAAGGCCGACCTGGGGGTCATGCAGGAGTTGGCCAAGGTCGCCGAACGTCGATTCGACGTTGCGCGGCGCCTGGGCGCCGAGGGCATCGTCCGCGAGTTCGCGGCCGGGGTCATCAAGGAGCTCGACTACCGCAACGAGACCTACGCCTCGAGACGCATCGCCGACAACATGCGCAAGTTCGGGGAGATCCACATCCCGGTCGTCCACGGCAAGCTGTCCGGCGAGCGGGTGCTGACCGCCGAGTTCGTGCAAGGGCATCAAGATCTCGAAGGTCGAGGAGCTCCGCGAGGCGGGCTTCGAGACCGCGGATCTCGGTGCGACGTTCGTCCGGGCGCTCATCAAGCAGGTCCTCGTCGATGGCTTCTTCCACGGCGACCCGCACCCGGGCAACATCCTGGTCGATCCCGATACGCGCCAGATCGTGTTCCTCGACTTCGGCCTCGTCGGTCAGCTCACGCAGCAGCAGCGGCTCGATCTGCTCGACCTCATCAACGGCCTGCGGACGATCGACAGCGGAGCTGTCTCCGCTGCCGTCATCTCGCTCAGCCACAAGAGCAAGACCTTCGATGAGGCCGCCTTCCGTGACGACATGGATCGCGTCATGCGCCAGTTCCTGGTCTACGGGGACGGCGACGGCTCGCTCTCGGCCGGTGTGGGCGCCGTGCAATCGGTCGTCTACAGCAACGGCCTGCAGCTCGACAACCAGCTGACCCTGGCCCTCAAGGCCGTGGTCCAGGCCGAAGAGACGGCCAACCTCCTGAGCCCATCGATCGACATCGCCGGCGCCGCCCTGGAGGAAGCACGAGCGGCCGTCTTCGAGCAGGTCACGCCGGCCCGCATCAGAGCCTCGCTGGAGCGCTCCGCGTTGCGCGTCGGCCGCGAGGTCATACGTCGGGTGCCTGACCTCGAGACGGCGGCCCTGAGCTGGTTCGACCAGTTCAACCGCGGAAAGTTCGTGGTCGAGATCGACACGCGCGAGCTGTCGCGTCAGATGGCCCAGATCAACGTCGTCGGCCGTCGCCTGACGGTCGCCCTGATCGTCATCGGCCAGCTCCTGGCGACCGCCATCTTCGGTTTCATCTTGACCCAGCCGGGTGTGGCGGGAGCGGCCGGCTTCCTGCCGGGCCTCGCGATCGTCTTCTTCTTCGTGGCCTTCGGCCTCAGCTTCGTCGTCCTGCGGCGCGTGTGGGGCGACCCGGACGAGGATGAGGGCACATGAGCCTCGACCCGACCTCGCCGCCCGCGCTGCCGCCGGACCCGTCCGAGGGCTGGAGCGCGCCGGAGCCAGGGCCGGCACCGCTGCCGACGATGGACCTCGGGCAGATCGTCGATGCCGTCATCGCCATGTATCGCCGACGCTGGGCGCTCCTGCTGGGCCTGTCAGCGGTGCTCCAGGTCCCGGCTGCCATCCTGTCGGGCCTGATCCTCCTGCCGCTGCGCGCACGCGTCCAGGCCATCGTCGGCTTCGACCCCTTCGACCCTCCGACGACCCTCGACCCGACGACCGTGCTGCCACAACCCACGAACGACCAGATCCTGGGCATCCTGGGGCCGGTCTGGCTGGCGGCCCTGGTACTCATCCTGGCCGGGACGCTGACCACGATCGCCCTCGCCCACGCCGTGCTGGAGCTGCGACTCGGCAGGGCGGCGAGCATCGGCAGCAGCGTCCGGGCCGTCCTTCGGAGGCTCGGACCGATCCTCCTCGCGCTGCTCGTCTACACGGTCGCGATCGTCGGTCTGGTGGCGCTCGCCTTCGCGGCCTTCGTGGTCCCTCTCAGCCTGGGGACCGGTGCTGTCGGGGGCGGACCGCTGGCATTCGCCGCGGTATTGGCGTTTGCGGCCGTCCTCGTGCTGACCGTCTTCGTCTCCGTCCGCTGGACCTTCTGGCCACAGGCGGTCATCCTCGATGGGACGGGCCCGGTCGGTTCCCTCGGTCGGAGCTGGCGGCTCATCTCCGGATCGACGTGGCGGGTGATCGGGTACGCGCTGCTCTTCGGTCTCGCGACGGGCATCCTCCAGGGCCTCTTGTCGCAGGTCGGGCTGATCGTCGTGGATGCCCTGGCGGGGCTTCTGCCAGACGAGGTCATCCTCGTCCTGTCCTTCGTCGTCAGCACCCTCGCCACCCTCCTCCTGGCCCCGGTCGTGCCGGTGGCCATGACGCTGCTCTACCTCGACCTGCGTCTCCGTCGCGGGGAGCGGCTGGACGCGGCGGCCTGAGAGCCCGGGTCAGGGGCCGAAGAGCAGGTCCAGCCAGTCGTCGAGCGGGGTGCTCCGACCGCCCGAACCTGGTTCCGCGCCAAGCGGCGTGATCGGGCGCGGCGAAGGCCCGTCCGGCTCCAGGGCGAAGGCCCGCTCACCTGCGCCACCGTAACCGTAGGCGCGCGCTTGCAGTTGGAGGTAGTCGGGCGACTGGATGATCTCGAGCTCGCGCTCCGCGGCCTGCAGCCGGGTCGCGGCGGCGGCCGTCTGCTGGCGCAGCAGGTCGACTCGGTCGCTGCTGGCCGCTGAGTCGGCAACGGCGCGGGCGAAGACGAAGACGATCCAGGCCACGACGACGACGCCGACGACGACGGCCAGGCTGCGGCGCGAGAAGCCCGCGACGGGCATCCGCCCCAGCGGGCCCCGCGGGTCCGGCGGTTCGGGATCCGTTGCCGGCGGATCGGTCGACCCGGGCAGCGCGGCATCCGGCGGCAGCGGGGTCGGCTCGGTCGAGCCGAGCGGGGCGCGAGGGACCCGGCTGACGACCATTCCCATTCGCGGGATGGTAGCTGCAGGCAGCTGAGCGTGTCAAACATCGCGGGCGTCGTTGACGCGCGGCGCGTGGGTGCTAGACTCCCGCCATCATTGGAACGCCCGTTCTATCTGCGACCGGAGGCAAAGCCATGCGCATCTACGCCAGGGCCGACGTTCCGGCCGTCGTCGCGCGCCTGCTGGACGATCCATTCGTGGCCGACGCGGTCGTCGCCGATCGGACATTGGCGGCCCGCGAAGCAGACCTCCGGCCCTTCCCGGGCTGGTTGGACGAGCGGCTCCGAGCGGGGATGCGGGGCCGCGGCATCGAGGCGCTCTACAGCCACCAAGCGGAGGCGGTCGAACTCCTCCACGCCGGCGTGGATACCTGCGTGGTCACACCGACGGCCTCGGGCAAGTCGCTCTGCTACGACCTGCCGGTGCTCCAGGCCGTCATCGACGATCCGTCTGCACGAGCGCTCTACCTCTTCCCGACCAAGGCGCTCGGCCAGGACCAGCTGGCAGGGCTGCGGGCCTTCGCCGAGCAGTCGGGCGTGGACCTGGCGGCCGGCATCTACGACGGCGATACGCCAGCGCCCATCCGCCAGACGATCCGGGCCGCCGGCCAGGTCGTGGTCACCAACCCGGACATGCTTCACGCAGCGCTGCTGCCCCACCACACGAAGTGGTACCAGCTCTTCGAGCAGCTCCGCTTCATCGTCGTCGACGAAGCCCATACCTACCGCGGCGTCTTCGGCAGCCACGTGGCCAACGTCCTCCGCCGCCTGTTGCGCCTCTGCGCGCACTACGGCAGCCAGCCGGTCATCGTCACCTGTTCGGCGACCATCGGCAACCCGCTGGAGCTGGCCGAGGCGTTGACGGGCCGCCGTCCGGCGCTGGTGGATCGCAACGGGGCGCCGGCAGGGGAAAAGCGGATCCTTGTCCTCAACCCGCCGGTGGTCGATGCACGCCTCGGCATCCGCGCCGGCGCCTATGCCCTCGCCGAGCGAGCCGCCCTGGCCTTCCTGCGCGCCGACCGCCAGACCATCGTCTTCGGCCGCTCGCGGACCAGCGTCGAGCTGCTCCTGACCCGGCTGCGCGAGGCCCTCCGCGAGGGTCGCGGACCGGTCAGCCGACTGCGTGGTTATCGCGGCGGCTACCTGCCGACCGAGCGGCGCGCCATCGAACGCGGCCTGCGCAGCGGCCAGGTGCTCGGCGTCGTGAGCACCAACGCGCTGGAGCTGGGCATCGACATCGGTCGCCTGGACGCCGCCGTCCTGGCCGGCTATCCGGGATCGATCGCCGGTACCTGGCAGCGCATCGGACGCGCCGGGCGCCGACAGGAGGCGAGCGCCGCGATCATGGTCGCCACCAGCGACCCGGTGGACCAGTACGTCGCGGCGCACCCGGACATCCTCTTCGATGCCAGCCCGGAGGAGGCGCGCCTCGATCCCGACAACCTCCACATCCTGCTGGCTCACCTGCGCGCGGCCACCTTCGAGCTGCCCTTCGAGCCCGGCGAGCGCTTCGGGCCGGGCCCGGCCGATGACCTGCTCGCCTTCCTGGGCGAAGAGGGTCACGTGCGCCAGGCGGCCGACGGGCGCTGGTACTGGGCGAGCGAGAACTTCCCGGCCTCGGAGATCTCGCTGCGCTCGGGCGCCGACGTCAACGTGGTCATCATCGACACCGGCGGCGACCGGCCGCGGGTCATCGGCGAGGTCGACCTCTTCTCAGCCAGGACACTCGTCCACGAGGGCGCCATCTACCTCCACGAGTCCCGCCAGTACCACGTCGACAAGCTGGATTGGGACGAGCAGAAGGCTTACGTCCGGCCGGTGGACGTGGACTACTACACCCAGGCAGAGCTGTCGGTCACCCTCAAGCCGCTGGAAGCGTTCGACACGGCGCCGACCGCAGGCGGTGATCGTTGCCACGGCGAGGTGATGGTCAGCAGCATCGCCACGATCTACAAGAAGCTCCGGCTCGAGACACTCGAAAACCTCGGCTGGGGCCGTATCTTCCTGCCCGAGATCGAGCTCCACACGACCGCTTACTGGCTGGCTCTGGCGCCGGAGGCGGTGGCCGACTGGCGCCGGGACGCCCTGGATCTCGCCCTCGTCGGCGCCGGCCGCGCGATGCAGACCGTGGCCAGCATCATGCTCATGAGCGACCCGCGCGATCTCGGGCTCGTCAGCCAGGTCCGCTCACCGCACGCCGAGCGGCCGGTCATCTACCTCTACGACGGGGTGCCCGGCGGGGTCGGCCTGGCCGCGCGCCTCTTCCAGCGCCACGTCGAGCTGATCGAGGGCGCCCGCGATCTCGTCGCGGCATGCGGCTGCCTGACTGGTTGCCCATCGTGCACAGGGCCGAGCCTGGAGACGGGCGGCGATGCCCGGGCGGCCGCTCTGGACCTGCTGACGATGCTGTGCACCGAGGCGACGTCGCGGGCCGAGGTGTCACCGCCATCGGTCGAGTCGGTGCCGGCTGCGCTGGCGTTGCCGGCACGTGTAGGGACGTCGTACCTGCCCGAGCCCCGGCGAGCCAACCTGACCGACGAGGACGCCATCGCCCTCGACATCGGCTGATCGTGACGACCGAGCTGGCACGACCGGCGCGGACGGTGGCGCCCGTGATGACCGATCCGGGCCAGCTGGCCCGCCGCCTGGAGCGCCTGCGCGCCCTCGACCGCCGGCTCGTCACGGCCTCGGAGTTGCCGCCACCCCGGCCGCGGCCGTCCTTCGCCGACCCGCTCGAGCGCGCCGAGCGGCTGGCCGACGGCCTCGGCGGACGGGTCGAATCGATGCCAGCCGGCCCGGTCGTGGTCGTCGAGCGGCGGACCCCGCTGCCCGTCGACCTCGCGCCGCTGCGTCTGCTCCCCTACCCCGTCGATCCTGGCCGGCCGCTGATCAGCCTCGACACCGAGACGACGGGACTCGGTAGCTCCACGGGAACGGTCGCCTTCCTGGTCGGCATCGGGGGCTGGCAGGGAGCGGAATTCGTGACCCACCAGCTCGTGATGGCCGATCACGCGGATGAACCGGCGCTCCTCCAGGCGCTCGACGCGCATATCCGGGCCGACGCGTGGCTGGTGACGTACAACGGGAAGTCGTTCGACTGGCCACTGCTCGAGACGCGGTACCGGATGTACCGTCGGCGAGCGCCCGAGCACGCCGGCCACCTCGACCTGCTGCCGATCGCACGCCAGGTCTGGAAGCACCGCCTGCCGGACGCGCGGCTGGCTAGCGTCGAGGCCGCGGTGGCCGGCGTCGAACGCCACGAGGACCTGCCCGGCGCGATGATCCCCGACCGCTTCTTCGGCTGGTTGCGGAGCGGTCGCCCTGAGCTCCTGGTGGATGTCCTCGACCACAACCGCGAGGACGTCGTCTCGCTCGGTCGCCTGCTCGGGGTCATGGCCGAGGTCCTCGCCGACCCGGTCCGACGACGGTCCGAGCACCCAGGCGACCTGGCCGGCCTGGCACGCGCCTACGAGCGCTCGGGGCGGACCCAGGAGGCGCTGGCCTGTTACGGCGAGGCGCTCAGCGGCTGGGACGACGTCGAGTGCGCGCCGAGCCGCCTGGAATGGACCGAGGTCGCCGCCGACGGCGCCCGGCTCCTGTCACGGCTGCATCGCCACGACGACGCAGAGGCGGCCTGGCTCGAGGTGGCCGCGCGTGGTGGTGGGACGGCCGCCTGGGCCTGGATCGCGGTGGCCAAGATCCGCGAGCACAAGGCGCGTGACGTGCATGGCGCGCTCGAGGCGGCCGGCCGGGCGTTGGCCATCGTCGAGCGCCGACGGGCGGTCGGGGTACCGCTATGGGCGGCCGAGCGCGACCTGGGCCGCCGGCTGCGCAGGCTCAGGCGACGCGCGGAACGCTCGCACGCTTGACTGCCAACCGTGCGAGTCGCATGCTTCGATCTCGTTCGACGGTTAGCTGACCGTTCATTCGCCAACTTGGACGATCCGCTCGGCGCGCACCCAGAGGAGGTGATGGGCTGGCGCCATAGCTCCTCAGGGGTGGGCGCGCCGTGGCCCGCTCCGACTCGGCACCAACGGCCCGCTTCGTATCGAGGCTGGCACCGGCCGGGGCCCGTGCAGCAGGATGCTGCCAACCCGGCCTGCCGTGGATGCGGCGATGCCGATGCGCGGAGTGCGATCCGGCGATGGCCCCAGCGGAGATCGTCCGGCCGATCGGATCCGGCAGGACACATCGCTACGGGGCGCGTTCACCACCAGACACCAACGGTCGGAACGCCGTCGGGAACCCTAGGTGGAGGAGAGCACGATGAGGATGAAGTCACTGGCGCTGCTTGGCGTCATCGTGATCCTGGCCGCGTGCCAGGGTGGCACGCCGGCGGGCACGACCGGCGCCACGCCGGAGGGCACGGCCGGTGCCACGCCGGGCGGCACGACCGGCGAAACCACCAAATTGACGATCGCTGCCCTTCAGGGCGACGAGAGCCTTGGCTTGAAGGCCATCGCCCCGGACTGTGGGACCCAGACGGGCACGACCGTCGAGATCGTCGAAAACCCCTACGGGCCCCTCTACGAGAAGCTCGTCCAGACGTTCGATGCGGACGACGCGACGTTCGATCTGGTCATGATCGACGACCCCTGGATGCCGAAGTTCGGCACCGATGGCTCGTTCCAGGACCTGACGCAATTCGGCATCGAGCGTGATCCTGACATCCCCTCGATCGTCTGGGATGTCGGCACGTGGCCGCCGCCGCACGGCGCCGTGCCGCCCAGCGAGGTGGGCAAGCCCGCGCAGCTGCTCGGCGTGACCGTCGTGGGCAACGTCGAGATGTTCATGAACCGCAGTGACATCGTCCCGGCCCCCAAGACCTACGACGAGGTCCTGGCCAACGCGAAGGCGCAGAACAAGACCGACTTCGCCGGATACATCATCCGCGGCAAGGCGACCAACCCGGTCGTCGCGGACTTCCTGCCCATCCTCTGGTCGTTCGGCGGCGACGTGTTCGATGACGACTGGAACGTCGTGTTCGACAGCCCCGCGTCGTTGGCCGCCATCAAGTTCCTCGTCGAGGACCTCAAGGCGGTCGCTCAAGCGGACCCAGCCAACACTGACGCGGCGGATCGCTCCCAGCTCTTCGCGACCGAGAAAGGCCTACAGTCCTCCGTCTGGCCCGGCGAGATCGCCGGCATCGTCAACAACGCCGAGGTGTCCAAGGTGATCGGCAAGGCCGGATACGCCCCGATCCCGGCGGGTCCGTCCGGCAAAGGCATCGGCATGATGGGCAACTGGATGCTGGCCATCCCCACGGCTTCCCAGAACGGGGCCAAGGCAGCCGAATTCATCAAGTGCGCCCTGTCCGGCTGAATCCCAGAAGGTCTGGCCGCCAACAAGGGCATCCCAAGCCGGACCAGCGTGTTGAACGACGCTGAGCTGGGCGAGGCGAACCCGTACTTCCCGGTGCTCGCTCAAGCCCTCCAGACGCCGCCCAACTGGCGTCCCCGGACCGACCAGTGGAATGCCGTCGAGACCATCATCGGCACCCATATGAACGCTGGCCTCGCCGGCCTGGAGACGGCCAGACGAAGTGGCGACGAAGGCTTCCGAGGCAGATCCGAGACCCTCATGAAGGGCGCTGGGTACCCGACCCAGTAGGTCACGCGGGGGCGACCCGCATGCACGTTCGGCCGGCCCGCCTCGGTCCCCGGGACCGGGGCGCGGCCGGCTTCAGCCCGTGACATCGATCGCGGCCCGGCTTTCGACCGATTGGGCGGCTCGGAGCCGGCAGGAGCGCCTCGCTCTCCGGATCCTGCTGCCCGTCTTCGGGACGGTGGTGGTCCTGGCCACGATCCCGTTCGTCCTCGCCGTCATCGAGTCGTTGACCCGCGAGGACCAGGGCTTCGTGGGGCTCGACAACTACGTTCGGGCACTGAGCAACCCGCAGCCTCTACGAGTCGCTCCGTCAGACGGCGATCTACGCCGCTGATCGCGGTGCCGACGGAGATCCTGCTCGGCCTGGGACTCGCGCTCCTCGTCCACCGGACGATCCGATCGCCCGCCGTCAAAGCCGCCATCTACATCCTCGCGATCGTCCCGATCGTCATCCCGCAGGTCGCGGCTGGGGTCGTCTTCCGGCTCGTCTACGCTCCCGAGTACGGGATCCTCAATGCGATCCTCGAAGGCCTCGGGCTCATCCACCAGCAGATCAATTGGCTCTCCGTGCCGACCCTGGCGATGCTCTCCGTGGCCAGCGTCGACATCTGGCAGTGGACGCCCTTCGTCTACCTGGTCCTGTTCGCCGGCCTCCAGACCGTGCCCCAGGAGTCAGTCGAAGCGGCGCAGGTCGACGGGGCCAACTCCTGGCAACAGTTCCGCCACATCGAGTTCGAATACATCCGCCCGCTCGTGTTGCTCGTGCTCTTCTTCCGGATCGCCGACGTCGTGCGGGTCTTCGACCAGGTCTTCATCCTGACCGGCGGCGGGCCCGGTGCGACGACCGAGTTCCTGAGCCTGTACCTGTACAGGATCGCCTTCAAGTTCTCGCGACCTGCCGCAGGCGTCGGCGCTGGCCGTGATGTTCATGGTCGCGATGACCATCTTCTATTCGATCATCACCCGGTTCCTGCCCCTGGAGCGCGACTGATGCGGCGCCAGCGACCCCTGACGCGAGCCCTCACGCTGCTCGTCCTTCTCGCCGCGGCGCTGCTGTTCTTCTTCCCCCTCTACTACCTGCTCGCGACGTCGCTGAAGACGAAAGCCGAGCTCTTTGCCACAGAGCCCACGCTCATCCCGCAGGATCCGACGCTGGCGGCCTATGACACGGTCCTGTTCGAGCGCAACATGATCACCCTGCTCGGCAACAGCGTCGTGGCCGGGCTGATATCGACCGTCCTCGCCCTCATCATCGCGTTCGTCATCTGCTACCCCATCACCCGGTTGCCGATGTCGCGTGCCGCTCGGTCGGGCGTTCTCAACTGGGCCTTGTCTCTCCGCTTCCTGGCGCCGATCGCCGTCGTCATCCCCTACTTCACGATCGTCCGCTGGCTCGGTCTGTACAACCAGCTGCCGGCCCTGATCCTGGCCTATACGATCTTCAATCTGCCCCTGTCGATCTGGATGCTGAAGGGCTTCCTGGCCGAGATCCCGCTCGAGATCGAGGAAGCCGCCCTCGTCGATGGGGGGACACGCTGGCAGGCGTTCCGATACATCCTCCTGCCGCTGAGTCGGATCGGCGTGCTGGCCGCGGGGATCATCGTCTTCGCCTTCGACTGGGCGGAGTTCCAGTTCGCGTTCATCCTGACCGCCACCCCGCAGTCGCAGACCTTCCCGGTCGGGGTCGCCGGGCTCGTGACACAGTTCGAGATCATCTGGAACGAGATGGCCGCCGCGGCGGTCATCGCCATCGTCATCCCGGTGCTGCTCATGCTCGTCGCTCGACGGCACATCATGACCGGGCTGACGTTCGGGGTCATCCGAGAGAAATAGGCACGGGAGGGCGATGCTCGAAGCTGGAACGACGGGCGGGTGCTATCTGAACGGCGCGACCATCATGACGACGCCGACGGCTCGCCACATCGAGATCGCTCGCGCCGCCGGATTCGACGGGGTCGAGGTCCGGGCGGAGCGCCTGCTTGGCGATCCCGACGAGCTCAGCGAGGCCGCCGCCATCGTGCGGCCGGGCGAGGTCTGGAGCTTGAACGGGATCCAGCTCCAGCTCACGCCCGACGGGACGCTCGACCGCGTGAGGCTGGATGCCGAATTGCCGCCACGACTGGAGATCTGTCGGGCGCTTGCGGCCGCGTACCTGCTGGTCGTGCCGCCACGCGCAGCGCGTGCGGACCGGGGGCGATCGGTCGCCGCCATGCGCGTCGGGCTCGCCGTCATCCGGGATCAGGCTGCAGCGGTCGACGTGGCGACCGCCTTCGAGTTCCTTGGCTTCGGGGACTGCCCGATCGGCACCCCGGCCATTGCCGGCGAGGTCGTGGCGGCGGTTCCCGGCGTCGAGGTCGTTCTCGATTCCTGTCACTGGCACGCCAGCGGCTCGGGCTCACTGGAGCATTTCCCGGTGGACCGCCTGGCGATGACCCACCTCAACGACGCTCCGGCCAAGCCGCCTCGCGAGATCGAAGACGCAGACCGGGTCTTACCCGGCCGCGGCGTGATCCGCCTGACTGACCTCGTGCGCGACCTTCGAGCCCGCGGATACGGCGGCCCGTGGAGCCTGGAGACCTTCAACCCGAGCTACTGGTCCGAGGACCCGATGCAGATCGCGACCGAGGGCCGAAAGCTGGTCGGCGAGCTGGTGGATCCGGTGGTCGCTGACGATGTCCCAGAACGGAGCCAGGCATGAGGGTCGCAGTCCTCGGCGCCGGCCGCATCGGGCAGCTTCACAGCCGACTCCTGGCGTCCCAGGGCGACGTCAGCGAGGTCATCGTCTCGGATGTCGATGGGGCCCGCGCCCGCCAGGTGGCGGAGGCGATCGGGGGTCGCGTGGCCTCGAATGCCGAATCGGCGCTCGACGTGGCGGACGCTGTGTTGGTCACCGCCACGACGGACGCCCATGCGACGCTCGTCTCGATGGCCATCGATCGGCAGCTGCCGGTCTTCTGCGAGAAGCCGCTCGCATTCGACCTGGGAGAGACCGACGCCCTGGTCGAGAAGATCGAACGCACGGGGGCGATCGTCCAGGTCGGCTTCCAGCGCCGCTTCGATCCGGCCTACCAGGAAGCGCGTCGTCTGGTCGAGACGGGAGCGCTCGGAACGATCTACCTCGTCCGGCTGATCGCACACGACCATGAGCCCCCGCCGGACGCCTACATCCCGGTCTCTGGCGGCCTGTTCCGAGATTCCTCCATCCACGATTTCGACGCCCTGCGGTGGGTGACCGGCCTCGAGGTCGCCGAGCTCTACGCCGCGGGCTCGGTACGCAATTTCCCCGTCTTCGCCCGCTACGACGACGTCGACACGGGCGCCGTCGTGCTTCAGATGACCGATGGCACATTGGCGGTGCTGGGCCAGACACGCCACGACCCGCGCGGCTACGACATCCGCATGGAGGTCATCGGATCGAAGGACGCCGTGACGGTCGGCCTGAGCACCGCGACGCCGCTCCGCTCGCTCGAAGCCGATGCACCGCTCATGCCCGGGCCGTCATGGACGTCATTCCTGACACGCTTCGAGGCAGCGTACCGGGCGGAGCTGCTGGCCTTCCTGCGCGTCGCTCGTGGAGAGGCGGAGAGCCCGTGCACCGCTCGCGACGCCCTCGAGGCGATGCGCATCAGCGTGGCCGCGACGCGCTCGCGCGCCGAGCATCGTCCGATCCGCGTGTCCGACGTGTCCTGACGACTCGCGCGAGTCTCAGTCCGAGCTCTGGCCGGGACCGTGCGAACCGACGCGCTCGGCACGGCCAGGCTGCACCCATCGACGCACACGTTCGCGAGTCAGGCGCAGGACGACGGCCGCGCGGTCCGGGACGCCCGTGAGCCCGGGTGCCTCGACCACCAGCGAGCCGGCCGCGGCGGCGACGCGAAGGTCGAGCAGGCCGCGCTGGCGACCGCCGAGGTTGCGATGCACGGCGGTGGCCAGGAGCGCCGCGAGGAAGGTATCCCCGGCACCCGTCGGGTCGATCTCGTCATCGGTCGCGGCGGAGCGATAGCGGAGCGTCTCATGACGGTCGCCGGCAAGGGTGATGAGGAGGCCACCATCGCCACCCTGGGTGATGAGGAGCCGCCCGTGCGGCGCGAGGAGCGGGAAGAGCGCCTCCAGTGGGGTGTCGGGATCGAGGTCGTGGTGGCTCGCTCCGACCAGGTCGGCCCGGCGGAGGAGTGGCGACGGACTCGGGGCCTTGCGGGTGACGCGCTCGCCGGCCACGAGGCGGCGCAGTGATCCTTGCCAGGCGATGGCCACGAAGGCGCGGTCGGGTATCACCGTGGCCCAATCGTCGTGGACCTCACCCGCCACGGGCGCGATCATCCAGCCTGGCGCCCGGAGCCATGACTCCGGCAGCACCTGGACCGGGAGGGGTACACCAGGCTGGACGCAGATCTGGACGCGACCGGTCGGTGTCTCGATGTTGTGATAGATCGGTCCTTCCGGGAGGGGCACGAGCATCATGTCGACGCCGGCCTCGCGGAGGAGATCGAGCTCGCCCGCCTGGCGCGCTAGCTCGTCCACCCCGACCAACGCCGCCGTTCGCAGCCCAAGCCTGGCTGTGGTCAGGGCGGCGTAGGTGACACCGCCACCGAGCCGCCATCCGCGAGCATCGTCGGACGCGATGTCGCGACAGGCCGAACCGACGTGGAGGACCTCTACCGTCGTCACGGTGCCGGGCGACCGCCACCCGGCCCTTGCCGCGGCCGGCGCACCGTCAACCACGCGGTCACCATGCTCCGCCGATGGTCGGTGTAGCCTGACGACCTACCGAACGAGCACAGGGGAACGCGTGTACTTCTACGAACTTCACGAGAGCGAGGGTGACCTCTTCACCGATGTCCTGCTGGTCCACGACGCCGAGTACGACGAGGAGAGCTTCCTCGAGATCGTGCTCGAGGCGCGGGCCGCGATCGTCGACACGTTTCGGCAGGATACGCTCGTCGAGGCGGTGGCCAACGAGCTGGAGCGTGTGCATGGCTTCACGTTCGTGCACGACGCGCGGCTGACCGCCTCGGTCGACGTCTCGAAGGACGAGGGCGTCACCTCGCTCGCCGAGCTGAGCGACGAGCCGGACGAGGACGACGACCTCGACGACGAGGACGATGACGGCGATGGGGCAGCCGTCGGCTTCCGCAGCCTCGTGGTCGACATCGACCGGAACCTCGACCTCAACTGACCGGCGTGGCTGGCGCCGGCGAGCCCGCCTCGGTCAGACGTTGAAGAGGATCTCGACGACGTCGCCGTCCTTGACCCGGTAGGTCTTGCCCTCCGAACGCAGGCGCCCGTGGCGCCGAGCCTCGGCCATCGAGCCCAGCTCGAGCAGGTCCTGCCAGGCGACGACCTCGGCGCGGATGAAGCCGCGGGCCAGGTCGGTGTGGATCGCCGCCGCCGCGTCCACCGAGGTCTCGCCGTCATGGATCGTCCAGGCCCGGGTCTCGTCCGGCCCGGCGGTGAAGAAGCTGAGCAGGCCGAGCAACCGATAGCTCAGGCGGATGACCCGATCGAGGCTCGACTCGGCCAGGCCGAGCTCCTCGCGGAAGACCGACGCCGACTCTTCGTCGAGCTCGCCGATCTCCATCTCGATGCGCGCTGACAGGGCGTCGACCATCGAGTGCTGATGGTCGTAGCGCTCGCGCAGCGTGGCTACCTTCGCCTCCACGCCTGCCAGGTCGCCCTCGCCCACGTTGAGCAGGACGAGGACGGGCTTCTCGGTCAGGAAGCGGAAGCCCCGGATGGCCTTGGCAGCGTCCTCGTCGAGACCCAGGTCGCGGATGGGCGTGCCGGCCGTCAGCCCGGGCACGATGCGATCCAGGACGGCCGCCTCCCGCTCGTTCGCCTCGCGCTCGGCGGGCGTACCGTGCCGACCGCTGGTCTGCAGCTTCTCGAGGCGCTTCTCGGCGACCGAGAGGTCGGCCAGGGTCAGCTCGAGGTCGAGGTGCTCGAGGTCACGCCAGGCATCGACGCTGCCGGATGGATGGGGCACGGCCGGGTCGTCGAAGGCGCGCACGACGTGCAGCAGCGCGTCGGCGTTGCGCAGGCGAGCGAGCGCATCGGCCGGCAGGTCGTTGGCCGTGGCGCCCTCTGTCGGCGGTGGCGCCGGCAGGTCGACGTAGGTGACGTCGGCTGGCACCTCGCGCTTGGGCTTGAAGAGCGCCGTCAGCTGGGTGAGCCGGGGATCCGGGACCTTGACGACACCGACATTGACGGTCATACCGCCGTAGCCACCCGTCTCGGCGTGGCCCCGGGTGAGCGTGTTGAAGACGGTCGACTTGCCGGAGCCAGCCAGCCCGACGATGGCGATCTCCACGCTCAGCGGCCCACACGCATCAGTAGCCGACGCCCGGATCGACCACGTTGCGGAGTGGCTCGCCGGTCCGAAAGCGGCGCAGGTTGTCGCAGAAGAGCTCGATGCTCCGGTCCAGGACCCGCCCGCTGGACCAGCTCGTGTGCGGCGTGATGATCACGTTGTCGAGGTCGTAGAAGCGGCGAGTCGGGCGGCAGCGGCTCGTCACGGAAGGCGTCCAGGACGGCACCGCCGATGCGTCCCTGCCGGAGTGCGCGCAGGAGCGCCCGGTCGTCGACCAGGCGGCCACGCGCGACGTTGATGAGCCACGCGCCCGGCTTCATCGCGGCCAGCGCGGCATCGTCGATGATGTCCTCCGTCTCGGCCGTCAGGGGCAAGGCGAGGACGGCGAAGTCGGAAGCCGCGAGCAGCTCGAGCAGGCCGTCCGGTGGCAGGATCTGTGAGCGTGTCTCGTCCACCTCCTGGAGAGGCTCACCGTCGTCGCCCAGGCCGGTGCCGAAGCCCTCCCCCAGCCGACGCCGGGTGGCGACGACGCGGCAGCCGAAGCCGGAGGCGAGGGCGGCGACCGCCCGGCCGATGGAGCCCAGCCCGACGATACCGACGGTGACGTCTCGCAGCTCGCGCGCCTCGAGCGGCTGCCAGGTCCGTTCGCGCTGCAGCTCGAGCAGCTCGGGCAGGTGTCGCGCCACGGCCAGCACCATCAGCATCACGAACTCGGCGATGGGCCGACTGAAGACGCCGCGGGCGTTGGTGATGGTCAGGCCGCGCTCGAGCGCAGCGGGTGTCAGCACGCGCTCGACGCCGGCGGTCGCGGAGTGGACCCAGCGCAGGTTCGGACAGCGCGCCAGGAGCCGATCGAAGACCGGTGCCGGCAGCGGACCACGCAGGAGGACCTCGATGTCATCGAGTGCAGCGTCGGCAAGGCCCTCGAGGGAGACGGTCACCAGGCGCGTGCCCGGCGCCGCCTCGCGGATCCGGGCGAGGTCGGCCGAGCGGTAACGGGCCGAGAGGATGGGCGTCAGGGCGACGGCGGCCGGCACGCCCGACGGCCCGCTGCCCGGCCCCGGTCCCACCATGGGCGTCAGGCCTCGCTCAAACCCGAAGGCGCGGCAGCGTCCGCCGCACCCAGGCGGCCGGATCGTCGAGCTCCGCCTCGGTGGGCATGGCATCCGGGCCTGACCAGAGTCGATCGAGAGCCGTCTCGCCGGCGATGGCCACGATGCCCGACACGAAGCGCTCGCCACGGCGATATTGCTCGAGCTTGAGGTCGAGGCCGAAAAGCCGGGCCATGATCCGATCCAAGCCTCGACGCGGCGCGGCACGCCGAGCCTCGAAACGGTCGCGGACGGTGGTCACGTTCGGCAGCAGGTCGGCGCCGATGTCGTCCATGACCCAGTCGCTGAAGCCCTCCAGGAGGCTCATCACCACCTGCACCTCGCGCAGCGCCTGTCGCTGCTCGGGGGCCAGGAAGACCGAGGCGAGGTCGCCGTTCGGGCGGCCCCAGGTCCGGGCGATCTCGGACAGGCCGCCGACGCGGAATGCACGGGCGCCCTCGAGGAAGCCGGCCAGCTGGCGCTCGAGTCGGTCGCGCACATACGGGCGGAGCCACGGCGTGCGCCTCGAACTCGTAGGCGTGGGTCGCTTCGTGGAGTGCGATCCACGTTCGCATGTCGGCCAGGGGCACGTCCAGCTGGCGGGCCAGGCCACGGATGTTCTCCTCCACGAAGAGGAGTCGGCCCGGGCGCGCCTCGGCAGAGAGCAAGGCGACGTCGTACTGGCCGAGGACCCGCGTGCCCAGGAAGCCGAGCATGAAGCCGATCTGGCGGGTCACGATGAGGCGGTTGGCAAGGCCGGCGAAGCTGGCCCCGAAACCCGGGTCCGCCGGTCGTGCACCGAGGAGCGAGCCCTCCAGGCGCCCGACGAGGTCCTTGAATGTGCCGATGTTGGCCGCCGCCCAGCCGGCTCGATCCACGACCGCATGCCGGTCGACGACGCCCGGCAGCGGGCGGCCGAGGCGCGCCTCGAGACGGGGCACGATGCGATCCATGGTCGCCGCCCAGGCAGGCTCGCTGGCCTCCAGCTCGGCGGCCGACAGGCTGCCCGGTGCGCGGCGCAGCCTGGCGGCAGCGATGGCCTCGGCCGTCGGCCAGTCCACGAGGCCCTGCCGGGCGATGCGCTCAGCGCGGCGGCCGGCCCACGAGACGGCGACGCCCGCGCCCAGCCCGACGATGAGCCCGATGCGCCACGGCACGCTGCGCCGGTCAGGGCCCATGGTGCGCCGGTCGGCGCTCATGCCGCGCCGGCCAGGTCGATGGGCTCGACCGATGGCACCAGGTCGCCGAACAGACGCCGGGCCGTGCGCTCGAAGGCGACCACGTCGCCGGTCGTCAGCTGGCTGTGCCCCGCCGGCCGGTCGTCCTGGGCGCCCAGGCCGTTGACCTCCAGCAGGCCGGCCAGGGCGCTGGCGGTCGCCGTGGCAGAGTCGATGACGGCCACGTCGGGTCCCACGACGGCGGCGATGACGGGCGCCAGCAGCGGATAGTGCGTGCAGCCCAGGAGCAGCGTGTCGATGCGCTCGTCGGCCGGCAACGGGAAGACATACTCGCCATCCCCCGCTCGATCCCCGAGCAGCGGAGCGAGCGCCGCGACGACCTCGGCGCGCACGTCATCGCCGTCCAGCCGGCCGGCCTCGACCAGGGGCACGAAGGTCGGTGTGGCGTGCTCGTAGATCTCGACGAAGGGGTTCTCGTCCTTGATGGCCTGGAAGTAGGCGTGCGAGCGGACGGTCGCCTGCGTGGCGATGACGCCGACTCGACGGGTCCGCGTGGCCAGGGCGGCGGCGGTGGCACCCGGGCGCACGACGCCGATGATGGGCACGTCGTACCGCGCTCGCATCATCGGCAGTGCCACGGCCGATGACGTGTTGCAGGCCACGACGATGGCCTTGACGTCGCGCGATGCCAGGACGTCGAGGCACTGGAGCGAGAAGCGCACGACCTCGGCGTCGGACCGCGGACCATACGGCGCCCGAGCGTTGTCCCCGAGGTAGATGGTCGACTCGCCCGGAGACCGGCGGAGCACCTCGCGCAGGACGGTCAGGCCACCGACCCCCGAGTCGAAGAAGCCGATCGGGCGTCGGTCCGGCATCGCCCTCAGCGCCTGCGGGCCGTGGCGACCGGCGCCGCCTGCGCGGTCAGGGCGCGGACCCCGGCCGCGATCATGGCCATGTCGGCGCTGATGCGGGCGGACGGGTCGGCGAGGACGAAGGGCACGCCCTGGTTGTTGGACTCGACGACCAGCCGTCCGTCGGAGATGAGCGAGAACTCAGGTTCGCGGCCGAGGGCCTCGGCCAGCGCCGCGGGGTCGATGCCGCCGGTCGAGTCGGAGCGATTGAGCAGGTATCGGACCTTGGTCGGCGGGTAGCCGATGGCGCGGAAGAACTCGGCCATCGAACGTGTGTTGACGATGGTCGTCGAGTCGTAGGTCACGACCTCGATGACCAGGTCGCTGGCATCGAGGAAGGCCATGACCATCTCGCCGACAGAGGCCGGGGTATCGACGACGACCACGGAGTAGACCCGGCGCAGGATGCTCAGGATCTTGTCGACGTCGCGAACGCTGAGCATCTCGTGCATCTCGACGCGCGGCGGGGCGAGCAGGATGTCGATGCCCGAGGGATCGCGCCACAGGACGTCGGACAGGTCGCTTTCGGAGATGCGGTCGGTGGGCAGGTCGAGGATCGATGGCGCGTCGGCCGGCACGCGCAGGAGCGAGCGCATGTCACCGAACTGGAGGCTGCCGTCGACGAGCGCGGTCCGCGTGTCCCCCGTCTGGGCCAGCGCCACGGCCAGATTGAAGGCGATGGTCGTCTTGCCCACGCCGCCCTTGGGTGCGAAGACCGAGTAGACGCGCGAACGACCTTCGGGCCGCTCGGCCTGCGCCTGGGCCATCATCGACTGCATCAGGTTGATGAGCTCGAAGCCGCTGAACGGCATCGAGAGGACGGCATCGATGCCCTTGCTGGCATCCTTCTCGATCGGGTTCTGTGGCACGGTGACGATGACGATGGGGGACGCCAGGCCCTCCTGCCGCAGGCTCGCGGCAAGGTTCAGGCCGCGTACCTTGCCCTGGAGCAGGGCGTCGATCATGACGATGTCCGGATGGCCCTCGCGCACGAACTCAGGCACCTTGCGTCCATCGCTGACGACGTCGAGCAGTTTGATGTGCGACTGCGCGTTGAGCAGACCGCGCACGTATTGCGCGACCTGCGGCACGTCCTCCACGAGGAGGAGTCGGATCTGGTCGGGGGAGGCTGCCACGCGGCCGACTATACCAAGCGCGCCAGCAGGACGGCCCGCTCCGCGCCGGGTCCGAGGGGCGTCCCATGATGATCGCCCTCGATGGCCTCGACGACCAGGCCGGCGGCCTCGGCCATGGCTGCCAGTTCGCTCGCCGGGACCAAGCGGAGCCGGTCCCAGCGTGCCGTCCGATAGGGCGTCCCGCCGTCCGCCGGCCAGGCCTCGAACCAGGCGCTGAGCTCGACTTCGCCGGTCGCGCTCTCGAAGCGCGCAGAGTGGAGCTTGGCCACTCGTTCGCCGGTCTCTGGGTCGTCGCGCTGCCACTCGACAACGAGTCGCCCGTCGTACAGCGCCAGGTCGTCGGGATGCGGCAGCCAGACGTCGATCGCCGCCAGGCCACCCGGCCGGAGGTGCCGAGCCAGGGCGGCCACGGCCGCCGCCTGCCGCTCGCGTGTGGCCAGCAGGAAGAGGCTGTTGAGCCCGAGGAAGGCGAACGCGAAGCGGGCACCGAGATCGACCTCGATGAGGTCTCCTTCGACGAGCTCGAGGCGACCGCCCGGCGCGGCCCCACGCACGGCGTGAGCCCAGGCGGCCCTGGCGCGATCGAGCATCGACGGATCGACGTCGACGGCCGTGACCTGGTGGCCGGCCAGGGCGAGCGGGATGGCCAGTCGGCCGGTGCCGCCCGCCAGCTCGAGGACCGGACCGGCTTCGACAGCCGCCAGCGCGAGGTAGCGGTCGACGTCGTCGGGTGCGTCAGCCATGTCCAGGTCGTAGTAGCGCGCCAGGCGGTCGGCTCGTGTGGTGTCTGTCATGGCCCGGAGGGCGCGCCAAGCATCCGGTCGATCAGTCGGCCAATCGGACGCTGCGGCCGTCGCGCTTCTTGAGTGCCAGCGCGCTGAGCGCCTCGAGTGCCGAGCGATGAGCGACCGCCGCCGTGATCTCCGCGTGATCGTAGGGCGGGGCGACCTCGACGATGTCCATGCCCGCCAGGTCGACGGCGCCGACGACGCGGCGTACCGCCCGCAGCAGCTCACGCGAGAGCATGCCGCCCGGCTCGGGGGTGCCCGTGCCTGGGGCCATGCCCGGGTCGACGACGTCGATGTCGAGCGACAGGTAGACCATGTCCGGGCCGTCGAGCGCCTCGGCGATGGCGTCGTCGATGACGGCCTCCGCGCCGCGCTCCTCGATCTCGGTCATCTTGTGCCAGCGCATGCCCTGCGCCTGCATCCAGGCGAAGACGTTCGGACCGGGCCAGTAGCCGCGCAGCCCGACCTGGACGAAGTTCTTGCCCTGGACCGCGCCCGACTCGATGAGCCGGCGCATGGGCGTGCCGTGGCCACCGAGCTGGCCCCACTGGTCCGGGGCGGTGTCGGCATGCGCGTCGAAGTGGACGATGCCGATCGTCCTCGGTGCGATGGCCGCCGCCACGGCCGTCGCCGACGGCCAGGTGATGGAGTGATCGCCGCCCAGGATCAGGGGCACCGCCCCGGCCGAGGCGACCTCCATGACCTTGCGGTAGATCATGGCGTGGCTGCGTTCGAGCCAGGAGGGCGCGATATTGGCGTCCCCGACATCGACGACGTCGAGGTACAGCCACGGTTCGATATCCAGCTGGAGCGAGTGCGCACCCTCCCCGAAGGTCGCCTGCCGGATAGCCCGCGGTCCGAAGCGTGCGCCCGGCCGACGACTGACCGCGTCGTCGAAGGGCGCACCGACGATGGCCACGTCGGGGCGCCGCCGCGTCAACTCGGCGGCGTCGGTCACCGAATCGCGTTTGGCGAACGTACCCGACCCGACGTAGTGGGGCAGGTCGGCATCGGCGTACGTCTCGAAGGGCTGATCCCAACCATGGAGCGCGGCGTAGTCAGGCATCTCGGGCTCAGCCACTGAGCATCTCCAGGTCAGGGACGCCGCCGGTGCCGGGCCGCGGTCCAGCGGGGCGCCCGCCAATCCTACCTGTCGTCAGCGCTCCACGGAGAGGCTGATCTCGACGAAGATGACCATCGTGGCGACGAAGGCGGCCAGCGGCCAGCTGAACGCGTCCTGGCTGCGCAGGATGACCACGAAGGTGACCACCAAGCCGACCTCGATGCCACGCCTGACCGCTCGGAGCCAGTCCCCGTGGTAGGCGATGCGCTTGCGGCGCTGGAAGGCGGCCAGCCAGAAGAGGGGCATGGTGGTCAGGGCGAACGCGGTCCCGATGAGGACCGCCCCCAGCATGGCCACAGCGACATCGCCGGCCGGCGAACGGGTGGTGACGAAGACGACGACGACGATCCAGGCCGCGAGTGCCGCGCCCAGCAGTCCGAGATTGAAGAGGCGGTCCCGGGCGTACATCACGGCCGAGTCTAGCGGCCGGACAGACGGCCCCGTGGCCGCCTCCGGCCATGCTCGGAACCGCCGACCAGCGGTCATGCCGCCGACGCCGGACAGATGCGACGGAAGGGGCAGCTGCGGCAGGTCACGACATCAGGCCGCGGCTCGAAAGCCTCGGCCCGGATCCCGTCGGCGACGATGCGGACCTTGGTCCGGGCCGACTCCAATCGCTTGTCCTCGATCGGCACGCGCCCGACGATCCCGGACTCCAGGAAATGGAGCTGGACGGCGGCCGGCAGCTGGCCCTCGGTCGCCTCGTGCGCCAGCGCATAGATGGCGAGCTGGAGCGATTCCCGAGCCCGCTGTCGCGCCCGGGTGGGGTCGCGGACGTCACTCGATTTGTAATCCGTGATCACGACGCCGTCGACGCTCCGGTCGACGCGATCGTATCGGCCATCGAGGCGGACGCCATCGAGCGTGACGCTGAAGCGCGCTTCGATCGCGGCGGCAGGCGGTGCGTTGGCGGCCAGGTCGGTGGCGCGAAAATCGAGCACGGCGGTACGCGCCGCGGCGTAGCGCGCCTCCTCGTGGTCGCGCGACAGGAAGCCCTCACCGGACCAGTGGGCGTCGAGCGCAGCCACGATCCCGGCCCCGTCGAGAGGCCGCCCCTTCATGCGGCTGAGGTTGAAGGCGGCCACCGCCTGGTGGAGCGCGCTGCCGACGCCGAGTGCATGGTGGGCGGGCTCCGGCACGCGCAGTCGGTGGCGGAAACGGTATCGGGCCGGGCAGCCAAGGTACGACTCGAGCGCCGAGTAGCTGAGGACAAGCGGTTGATCCTCGTCCTGACCGTCGGTCGGGTCGCCGGCCTTGATGGCCGCGATAGGGGGCCGGAGTGCGACCGCATCCAGTCGGTCGGCGGGCGACCGTGGCAAGTGGCATGGCCGGCATGCCGTCGAGCGCCTCGGCCAGGAAGGGCGATGGGCGCCGCTGGCGTCCACGTTCCGGGCTGGCTGCCATGGTCAGCACCAGCTCGTCGCGGGCGCGGGTCATGGCCACGTAGCAGAGGCGCCGCTCCTCCGCGTGGAGGGATTCCTCCGTCGCGCCGATGGCACTGCGGCGGAGCTCGATCGGCAGCTCGATGGGCTCTCGTCGGCCGCGACCCGGGAAACGACCGTCCGCCAGGCCGACGACGAAGACGGTCGCGAACTCGAGGCCTTTCGCCTTGTGCACGGTGAGCACCGAGATCGCCTCGCGCTCGTCGATGCCAGCGGCGCCGGGCGCTTCGGCCGTCGCTACCAGCGCCTCGAGGTTGCCGATCAAGATCGGCAGTCGATCGTCCTGCAGCAGGAGCCCAGCCGAGCGGATGACCGAGAAGAAGCGCGCCACCTCGTCGAGCGTGCTGGCGTCGCCATCGCCGGCGACGTCCACCAACCGTTGCAGCCGGCCGCTGCGCCGGAGGTGGTCGTAGAGCAATTCGCCGGCCGGATGCATGTGGCTGGACGCGATCGATGCGCGCACGTCGGTCACGAAGCGGCTCACGGCAGCCCGGTCACGCGTCTCCAGGCGCACCAAGCCGGGTTGCTCGAGAAGCTCCTCGAACGTCCCCCAGAGCGGCACGCGACGCCGTCGCGAGCGCTCCAGGATCGCGCTCAACCCGGCGCCACCCAGCCCATATGGCTCGCCCGTCGCGACGGCGTAACAATCGGTGCTCGATGCGGGATCGGCGACCAGGCGCAGGAAGGCCATCAGCTCGCGGACCACGGGCCTGGCGTGGAAGCCCGAGACGCCGGTGAACGTCCACGGAAGGCCTGCCATGTTGAGGCTGCGGAGGATCGGTTCCGCATCGGCGTTCGTACGCACGAGGACCGCGATCTCCCTCGGGTGGGCACCGCGCTCGATGCGGCGACGCGCTTCGGCGGCCACCCAGTCGGCCTCCTCGCTGACCGTCGCGAAGGTCCGCGCGACGACCGGCCGCGGCCTGGCGCGACGGGTGACGATCGGCGACCGGTCGACACCGGCGCGGGCCTCGAGACGATGGGGATCGTTGTGCCGGATCAGCCGCCGGGCGGCATCGACGATCGGGCGGCGCGAGCGGTGGTTCCGACGCAAGGCGATCGTGCGAGCGCCTGGGAAGCGCGAGTCGAAGCCCAGCAGGTTCTCGACTGCCGCGCCGCGAAAGGCGTAGATCGCCTGATCGTCGTCGCCGACGACGGTCACGTTCCGCGTCCTTGAGCCGATCAACTCCAGGAGATCGAGCTGAGCCGGGTTCGTGTCCTGGAACTCGTCGACGAGCAGGTACCGATAGCGATCGCCTATCTCGACACGGATCGACGGGTGGTCGCGCAACAATCGCACGGCCGAGGCCAGCTGGTCGCCGTGGTCGATGGCACCGGCCTCCACCAGGAGCCGCTGGTAGGCCTCGTATGCCCCGCCAAGCTCGCGGATCTTCGCCGCGCGCTCGGCGATGGCGCCCGCCTCCGCCATCGCCACTGCGCCCGGGCCCAGGGCAGCGGCCCGCGCCTCCAGGTCAGCGGCCAGGGCCATGAAGTCGGCCGGCGCGGCGCCCTCGTCCTTGGCGCGCCCGAAGAGCTCCACCAGCGCGCCGACATGCCGCGTCGGATCGGCCAGGGGCCGGAACTGTCGGAGGTCGAGCCGGTCGATGGCACCGCCGAGCAGGATGGCGGCCTCCGTACGGCCGAGGACCCGCGGCTCACCCGGCAGGCCGAGCTCCAGCGCATGGTCGCGGACGAGCCGATCGCCGAAGGCGTGGAAGGTCATGACGTCCGTGCCGGCCTGCCCGTACGGCACGAGCAGGTCCACCCGCGCCTGCATCTCGTCCGCGGCCCGCTCGGTGAAGGTGAGTGCCAGGATCTGTTCCGGGCGTGCCCGCTTGGTAGCGATGAGCCAGGCGATACGCCGCGTGACGACGTGTGTCTTGCCGGCGCCCGGCCCGGCCAGGACCATGATCGGCCCGTCGCCATGGGTGACGGCCTGTCGCTGCTGGCGATCGAGCCCGCGCAGGAGCCCGGCCACGACCTCGAGGTCGATGGGGGCGGGGGCGGCTGGAACGAGTCGTCGAGCGGGCTGACTGATGATCCGGGGGCTGGTCATGCGGCGATCCTCGCGCCGCCCCGTGACAGCTAGGCTGGCACCGCGGTCAGGCGGGCCGCAGGCCTCCGCGGGCTGACGTCGCCTGCGCCAGCGCCTGCTGCTCCTCGTCCGAGAGCGCCCGTTCCGCCACCCCGCCGTTCACCGGCCGGACGTAGACGCGCGTGGCCTGACGCGTATGGAGGCTGGAGACGATGACGCCGTCCCCGTCTTCATCGAGGAGGGCCATGGCAAAGCTCTGATTCGAGCCCGTATCCTCGAATGGGTTGAAGCGTACGAGGCCGACGCGCTGGATCGCCTTGCGGCCTTGCGCCTCCAGGGCCGTCGTGCGCGTGTCGATGGTCCGGACCTTGGCGTCGACTTCCCCGACTCGCCGGACGTGACCTTCGAGGACGGCTTCGAGCGAATGACCGCCCTCTCCACGGGTCAGACCAGAGAGACGCGCGGCGAGCGAGCTGACGCGACGCCACAGGATGGCGACGGCCAGGCCCAGCCCGACGACGAGGACGGCCAGCAGGATCGTGAGATCGGGCACGGGGTCGGGTCTCCAGGGCGGTGGAAGCGGCATTCTCGCACGCGCGGCGGGTCGCCGGCTGGTGATGCGTTATCCTGCGCGCCGTGAGCAAGCGAACACGCGGCGGCCGCCGCTCGGCCGCCAACCGAGCCAGCCAGCGGGGGCGCCAAGCCAACCGGCCGGTCCGACCCGTCAGCCAGCTCGAGGCGGCCGAGATCGCCGCCGAGGACATCGTCGAGGGGCGCCCGGCCGCGGCTGCCAACGAGATCGAACGGGCCGCCGCCAGCCAGCCGCGCGACGCGCGCGCCCGACCGAACACGCTGCTCGCCACGCGGGCGGCCGAAGAGTACATCTACGTCGCCCAGGACCTGCGTCGCATCGCTCTGGTCGCGGTGCTGCTCTTCGGCATCCTCTTCGGCCTCTGGATCGCGATCGAGGCCCTCGGGCTCTTCGGCCAGTAGACGAGGCGCCACCCTGGGCCCGGGTCAGCCGGAGGCGGGCTCTGGCGGGTCGGGTGGCGGCCGCTTCAGGCCGGCCTGGCGAGCTTTCATGACGCCGCCCGCCGTGCGCATCGGATCGACCGAAGGCAGGTCTGACTTGGACCGCTTGCGACCGGCGCCACCTCCAGCGCCGTCCCGATCAGCCCGCAGTCGGTCGAGGCGTTCGGCGATGCGCGGTTCCAGACCCTGGTCGGACGGCACGTAGTAGCGGCGCTCGGCGAGGGCGTCGGGCAAGTACTGCTGCGCCACGTCGGCCGACTCGTAGTCGTGCGGGTAGCGGTAGCCGACACCGATGCCATGCGCCCGCATCCGACCGACCGGCGCATTCCGTAGGTGCATCGGCACCGGCAGCGAGCCACGGTCGAGGACGTCGGCCATGGCCGCCCAGTAGGCCAGGCCGGCGCGGTTCGACTTCGGCGCCGCAGCCAGGTAGACGGTCGCCTGGGCCAGCGCGTACTGCGCCTCGGGCAGACCGACCCAATCGAGCGCCTGCGCTGCCGCGACGGCGATCTCCAGCCCGCGCGGGTCGGCGTTGCCGACGTCCTCGGAGGCGACGATGAGCAGGCGCCGGGCGATGAAGCGGGGGTCTTCGCCGGCGGCGACCATCGACGCCAGCCAGTAGAGGGCGGCGTCGGGGTCATTGCCGCGGATGCTCTTGATGAAGGCACTGACGGTGTCGTAATGACCGTCGCCCGCCCGGTCGTAGGCCAGCACGCGTTGCTGCGCGGCGGTCTCGATGGCCTCCAAGGTCGGTGAGTCGTGGCCGTCCACCTCGGCGATGCCGACGGCGGCCTCCAGGATGTTGAGCGCCGCCCGAGCGTCGCCGCCGCTGATACCGACCAGGTGGTCGAGCGCGTCGGGCGCCAGGCTGACCCGACCGCTGTAGCCGCGCTCGTCGGCCATCGCCCGCTCGACCACGACCCGGACGTCGGCGTCCTCGAGCGGCTCGAGGCGGAAGACGCGGGTCCGGCTGAGGAGCGCCGAGTTGACCTCGAAGTACGGGTTCTCGGTGGTCGCCCCGATGAGCGTGATGGTGCCGTCCTCGACCTGCGGCAGGAGGGCATCCTGCTGGGCCTTGTTGAAGCGGTGGATCTCGTCGAGGAAGAGGACCGTCGGCGCGCCGCCGCGGTCGAGCCACTCGCGGGCGCCGGCGATCGTCGCGCGCACGTCGGCCACGCCGCTCATCACGGCACTGAGCGTCACATAGCGCGCACCGACCGCCTCCGCGAGGAGCCGGGCCAGCGTCGTCTTGCCAGAGCCAGGCGGCCCCCAGAAGACCATCGAGCCGAGCCGTCCGTGCTCGACCATGCGACGCAGCGGCCCGCGCTCGCCGACCAGGGCGACCTGCCCCACGAACTCGGAGAGGTCGCGCGGCCGCACTCGCGCCGCCAACGGGGCATGGCCGTCGAGGCCGGCCGGCGGCAGCGTCAGACCGGTCGAGGTGGCTGGATCGGGGCGTCGTCCGGGCACATACGGAGTCTAGGGCCGGAGCCGACGGGACCGCTTGCCGGGCCTTCGCACGTGGGCACGCGGTACCATCCGAGCCGACGTTCCCGGCCCAGCCCGCCGACACCCTTGACCGAGACTCGGAGACCTC
Organism: uncultured Chloroflexia bacterium; assembly: GCA_963837215.1. Lineage (GTDB taxonomy): Bacteria > Chloroflexota > Limnocylindria > Limnocylindrales > CSP1-4 > CSP1-4. Next base: position 551,027 of record CAWIML010000006.1, on the reverse strand, counting down.
GACCCGTGAGCCCCGTGCCGACCCGCCTGCATGTCCCTGGCCCGACGCCGCTGCCCGACAGCGTCCGCGAGGCTGGCGCGCGGCAGATGATCAATCATCGAGGCCCCGAGTTCCGCGCCCTCCTCGGCCGCATCACGGCGGCCTGCAGCGCGCCATGCGCACGGAGCACGAGGTCTGCATCCTGACCGCCTCGGGCACCGGCGGCCTGGAGGCGGCCGTCGTCAATCACTGCTCGCCCGGCGATCCGATCCTGGCCGTCAGCGTGGGCGCCTTCGGCGAGCGCTTCGCCAGGATCGCCACGACCTACGGCGCCGACGTGACGCGCCTCGATGTCGATTGGGGCTCGGCCGCCGATCCGGCCGTGGTCCGTACCGCGCTCGAGGCGATGGTCTCCGCAGGACGCCCGCCCGCTGCGATCCTGCTCACCCATAACGAGACGTCGACCGGCGTCACCGATCCGATCGATGCGCTGGCGGCGGTGGCACGTGCCGCCGTGCCGGAGATCCTCATCCTCGTCGACGGGATCAGCGGTGTCGGCGCCCTCCCCTTCGAGACCGACGCGTGGGGCATCGATGTCCTGGTGACGGGTTCCCAGAAGGCCTGGATGGTGCCGCCCGGCCTGGCCATGGTCGCCGTCTCACCCCGCGCCTGGACGGCCGGAGAGCAGGCCACGATGCCGCGCTTCTATCTCGACTTGCGCGCCCATCGCGAGAGCGCGCTCAAGGGCGAGACGCCCTGGACGCCTGCCGTCGGCATCTGCTTCGGGCTCGAGGTCGCATTGGCCGAATTGGAGGCCGAGGGCTGGGACGCCGTCCACGCTCGCCATCGGGCCTGCGGTGCCGCCGCCCGCGCGGGCTTCAGTGCCCTCGGCTTCGCCCTCCTGGCAGATCCGGCCCATGCCTCGAACACGGTCACCGCGGCCTGGCTGCCCGACGGGGTCGAATGGGCGACGCTGAACGGCGCGCTCAAGGCGCGCGGCCTCGTCCTGGCCGGCGGCCAGGGCAAGCTGAGCGGCAGGATCCTGCGCATGGGCCACCTCGGCTCGGTGACCGTGGAGGACGTCCTGGCCGCGATCTCCATCGTCGAGGCCGCGTGTGTCGACCTCGGGTTGCCCGTGGCCGAACCTGGCGAAGCGCTGGCCCTGGCCTCGCGTGCTGCCGTCGATGCCCGTACGCCCGTCAGGGCATGAGGATCCTGGTCGCCGAGCCGCTCGCCGAGGAGGGCCTGGCGCTCCTGCGCGCTGAGCACCAGGTCGACGTCCGGACCGACCTCGATCGTGATGCCTTCCTGGCCGCGCTGCCCGACTACGATGCGCTCCTCGTTCGCAGCCAGATGCAGGTCGACGCCGAGGCCATCAACGCCGCCCGGCGTCTGGTGGTCATCGGCCGGGCCGGTGTCGGCGTGGACAACGTGGACCTCGACGCGGCCACGCGCGCGGGTGTCACCGTCGTCAACGCGCCCACGGGCAATACCGTCGCCGCCGCTGAACACACGCTCGCGCTGATGTACGCCGTGGCCCGGCGCATCGCCCCAGCCGACGCCTCGATGCGTCGCGGTGAGTGGAAGCGCAGCCAGTTCACCGGCGTCGAGCTGCGTGGCCGGACGCTCGGCATCGTGGGCCTGGGCAAGATCGGCACGGCCATCGCCGACCGCGCGCGGGCGATGGAGATGGAGGTCATCGGCCACGACCCCTTCGTGACGCCGGAGGCGGCCGCGAATCACGGCGTGCTGCTTGTCGACCTGGCCGAAGTGGTCCGCCGCGCCGACGTCCTCACCCTCCACGTCCCCCTCACACGCTCGACGCGCAACCTGCTTGATGCCCGGGCCATCGCGACCATGCGCCCGGGCTCCATCGTCATCAACGTCGCCCGTGGCGGGGTCGTTGACGAGGCCGCGCTCGCCGACGCGCTACGGTCAGGACATCTCGGTGGTGCCGGCATCGACGTCTTCGCGAGCGAGCCGCCGACCGGCTCGCCACTGCTCGATGCTCCGAACACGGTGCTCACACCGCATCTCGGCGCCTCGACCAGCGAGGCGCAGGTCCGGGTGGCCCAGGAAGCCGCCCAGCAGGTCAGCGACGTGCTGGCCGGCCGGCCCGCGCGGTACGCCGTCAATGCGCCGCTCCTGACCCCGGAGACAGCCGATGCCCTGGCGCCGTACCTGCCGTTGGCCCAGACGCTCGGTCAGCTCTACGCCCAGTTCGCCAGGGGCATCGGCGCCCTGACGCTCGAGGTCGCAGGCGAGCTGTCGGGATACGACGCCGCACCGCTCGCCGCAGCGGCACTGCGGGGCGTGCTCGAGATCGCCACGGCCGAGCGCGTCACCCAGGTCAACGCAGTGCAGCTGGCACGCGCCAGGGGCATCAAGCTGGTCGAGCGCCGCACCGCCGATGCGGGTCGGCATGCCTCGGTCATCACCCTCGAGGGGTCTGTCACGGTCGGTGGCACGGTGGCCGCCGGAGGGGAGCCGCGCATCGTCCGCCTGGGCGACTTCTGGCTGGACATGACGCCCAGCCGATGGATGCTCATCACGCGCCACCACGATCGGCCCGGGACGATCGGTCGCATCGGCATGATGCTCGGCGATGCCGACGTCAACATCAGCGAGATGCACCTGGCGCGGAGCGCCCCGCGAGAGGATGCCTTCATGATCCTGGCCGTCGATGAGGCCATCCCGGACGAGGTCGCAGAGCGTATCCGGGGCCTCGAGGCGGTCGTCGACCTGTGGGTCGTGCACCTGACATGAGCGCACGTCCGAGGACAGCGCGCGGACCGCAACCCACGCCTCCGCAGATCCCCCTGGCCCCGGCTCCGGTACCCACAGCGCCTCAACCACTCCACCTGCCGTACGACCTCGAGGCGAGCCTGGTCATCTGCCGGCACGGCGAATCCACATGGATCACCGAGGGTCGCTTCCAGGGCGCTGCGGACCCACCCCTCTCGCCGCTCGGCGAGCTCCAGGCCGCCCTTCTCGCGGGTCGCCTGGCGGACCCCTACCGGCCGCCGGCGCTACCGGTCCCGACCGGGTCGCCAGTCGCCATCTGGCACTCTCCCCTCGCCCGCACGACCGCCACCGCGACGGCCGTTGGCACCGCGCTCGCCACCCCATTGCTTGCTGACCCGGACCTGCGCGAGATCGCGCAGGGCGACTGGGAAGGCCGGTTCGTGGCCGACATCCTCGCCTCGGACGGGGAACGCCTTCGCACGTGGCGTCGCGCGCCGGTGGGCAACGAGGCGCCCGGCGGCGAGGCCCTGGTCGAGGTGGACGTGCGGGCACGGCGCGCGCTGGCGCGCATCGTGGCGACCCTCACCGATGCCAGCCGCTCGAGAGTCGCACCGGACCCCGACCGAGCGCCGGTCATCGGCTATGACGGTCCGCCCGACGAGCGTGCCTGGGGCATCGTGGTCGGGCATGACGGCCTCATGCGCATCGCCATGCTGGCCTTGCTTGGTCTGCCGCTCGAGCGCTTCTGGACCTTTCCGTTCGTGCCCGCCGGGATCAGCGTCATCGAGTTTCGCGGCGGCATGGCCATCATCCGCGCTCACGACCTCGACGAGCATCTGGCGCCGCTCCAGACGCAGTTCCGACCGATGGACGTGGCGCCGCCCGCAGGACGCGAAGGCGCGCTCTAGGTGCGTTCCGGTCAGCGCATCCTGCCCCGTGGACGACGGATGATGAGGGCGAGGAGGCGCAGGCGGATGCGCCGGTAGGCGTGCCGCACGGCGAGCAGGACGTCCGGCGTGGGCGTTCGTCGGGCGTATTGCGTCTCGACCTTGACGCGCGCCACCAGGGCCAGCTCCTCGCGCGCCGCGGGGATGATCGCGCCGAGCGCGGTCGCGTACTCGTAGGCGGTCTGCGTCGGGCGCGGACCGTAGCCGAAGCGGCCGGCCAGGCGGGCCACGCCTCCGTAGACGACCTCCGGCGCCTGCGTCGGCTTGCGTCGTTGGCGGACGGAGTAGCCCGCGACGGCGAAACCGACGATCAGGACAGCGATGAGCACGATCGCCAGCCAGCCGCCACCGGGGCCGCCGCCGGGCGGCGGAGGCAGGGCGCCGCCGCTGAGCTCGTCCTGGCCGGGCTCGTCGATCTCGAACGTGCGATCCGATGGCGCGCGGCTGGCGCCGGCACCCGGGCTGGCGGCCGCGATCGGCTGGCCGGGAGGCAGCACCGTCGGCACCCCGCCGCGCCCGCGCGTGCCCGGCGTCGGGTCGAATTGGACCCAGCCGTGGTCCGGGAAGAAGACCTCGACCCAGGCGTGGGCAGAGCCGCGATCGACCTCCCAGATGCCATCGGGCTGCTCCACGCCGGGCAGGTAGCCCATGGCCAGCGCGAGGCCGCGACCTAGTTCTGGCGCAGGAGCATGACCATGGCCGAGGCGAACTGCTGGCAGAAGCCCTTGCGGACGTCCTCGCGCAGGAAACAGTCGACGAGCTGGCCGGAATCGCACAGGCCGGTCACGTTCGTCTGGTAGACGAAGCCATTGTTGGTGTCGCGCAGGTAGTCCTGCGTCGCCTTGGCCACGCTGTAGGCGTCCCGCTCGGTCAGCGGGCAGACTGTCCAGGATGTCCTCGGCCACATCGACGGTCACCTGGCCGATCGAACCGGGCAGGATGGCAATCGGCACCATAAGGCCGCGATGTAGGACGGATAGACGGGCGAGGCCGCCTTGAGCTTGGCCTCGGTCAGCCCCACCTCCTCGTCGGCCGGGCGCACGAGGGCCGTCACGGTGTAGGTCTCGCCTTCGCGCAGGCCGTCGGCGAAGTCGGCCGTCAGGAATGGCCCGCCCTCGCCCTTGAGGGTCACGTTCACGGCTCGATCGGCGATCGAGTACGGCGCCTCGGGCGAGAGGACCGCGTCGCCGCTGGGCTGGACGGCCGTGAAGTCGACGGTGATCTCTTCGCGGAACGCATCCTCGACGCCTTCTCGTGTCGTCCCCCCGAGGATCTTCTGCCCCGCATCGACCCGCTGGCCGACCCGTTCGGTCTGGTTCCAGGCCAGGCCGTCGAACTGGTCGTATGTGCCCACGCGCCAGTAATGTGCCTTGCCGTCGCTGGGCTTGGCGATGTAGGCGATGGCCGGATCGCTCTCCCATCGACTCTGGATAGCCTGGGTCGCGCTGAACAGGCTGTTGGGCCCCCGTGCGGGCGCGGTCAGGCCGCCGACCCAGCGGTTGAGCTGCTGGCCGAACGCGGCCAGGTCGCTCTGGTAGGTCCGCCAGAAGCCAGCCAGCGGGTTGGAGCTGGCCACCGTCGTCAGGAGAACCGCTCCGACGATGGCCACGGTCACGAAGGTCAGGCCGCTGCGCATGAAGAGGCCCGAGACATGACCGGCGTCGCCGATCCGCCGGCGCGCCCAGCCGGTGCGCTGCTCGTTGAGGTTGGCACGCACCAAGAGGAGGAGCGCGGCGGTCGCGAAGATGACGAGGTGGGCAAAGAGCGACTCGTATGTCAGGGAGAGGTTCGCCAGCAGCAGCAGGCCGAGCACGACGAGCGCGTCCATCGGCCGGTGGCGGCGGAAGACGGCGAAGGCCGCGTAGGCGCCCGTGGCCCAGGCGATGCAGCCGGTCACGAGCAGAAAGGCCGACGTCTCGGGCGAACGCACCTGGCGGATGACGAGGTCGATCCAGAAGCGATCGAGTGACGCGTTCAGGTGCGCGAGCTGGGCCGCCAGCTCCGTGGCCTGCGAGTTCACGCCGGCCACGAGGTAGATGACCAGGATCGTCCCGAGCACTGCCCCGACGAGGTGCACGATCGCCGCGGGCAGCCTCGACTTGGCGCCCACGAAACCCCAGACCCCGCCCGCCAGGAGCACGACGGGCAGGAAGCCGGTCCGGCTCTCCCCGGCGACCGTGGTGCCGACCCATCGCGCGCTGTCCACGGCGATGCCCAGGGCGAGGAGCATGACCACCAGGAGGGCGACTGCCGTCCAGCCCTCGGCGGGCGACCATTCGCGGCTGTCGGGCTCGTCGATGGCGCGGGTGGCCTGGTAGGTGGTCACACACGCACTCCGACGCCCGCCGGGCCACGCGCCACGAGCAGCTCACCGAGCTTGGTGGCGGGCAGCACGGGATAGCTCGTGATGTCGTGCTCGGCGAGCGCGTGCCGCATCGCCCGCGCGCCTCGCTCCTGCTCCTCGAGGACGTCAGGAGCGGCTGGCGCGCGGCCGCCGGCGCGGCGTCCGTAGGTGTCGTAGGCGGTGCGATCGAGCAGGCAGACAGCAGCCGAGATGCCCCGACTGCGCAGGGTACCGAGCGGCCGCACCCAGGCGCGGTCCATCGAGGCGGTGATGACCACGGCGGTCATCCCTCGCCGGACGCGCGGCATGGCGGCCAGCAAGGTCTCGACCAGCGGGCTGGACCCGTCGGCGCCGACGGCCGCGAGGAGCGACATGATCTTCTGGTGCTGGCGGCCACCCCGGTCGGCCGGCAGCGTCGTGATGCGCTGGGCAGCCACGGTCATGCCCACGGCTCGGTTCTCGAGCAGGGCGTGTGCGGCCAGCGCCGCCGCCACGCGCACCGCGGACTCCAGCGTCGATTCCTCGCCCGCGCCGGCCTGGACGTGGCGGTCAAGGTCGAGCACGATCCACAGGTCAGCGGTCTGCTCGAGGTCGAACTCCTTGACCTGCAGCTCGCCCTGGCGGGCCGTGCTCTTCCAGTGGATCCGGTTGTAGGCGTCGCCGGGCGCGTAGGGTCGCACGGAGGTGACCAACGGCGTCGTCTGCATCGTGCGCTCGGGCATCGAGCTCGAGCCCTCCAGGGTGCTGGCCGGGAGTCGCCAGCGCGGCAGCGACTCGACCCTCGGGTAGACCGTCACGGCGGTGCCGGTGCCTACGCTCGCCGAGGCCTCGAAGAGCCCGAACGGGTCGCCGGTCCGGATGACCAGCGGATCGACCCGGAAGTGGCCGCGCGCGGACGAGCGGCACGCGCGCCGCCCATGCGCGCTCGGCTCGGGGGCCGAGGGCGAGCGCCCGCCCGGGCAGGGGCACGGGCAGCGTCGTCGGGTTGTGCAGCTCGAGCCAGAGCTTCGGCAGGCGCCCGGCGTTGCGCACGGTGTAGGTCACCCGGAGCGTCTCGCCGACGGCCGCCGTGACGCGGTCGAGCGCGTAGCCCGCCTCGAGGTCCGCCAGCCCGAAGCGGGTGACCACGTAGGCGCCACCGATGACCAGGATGCCGAGGTAGACGAGGAAGAAGAGGAAGTCGGCGCCGGTCGAGAAGGCTGCGATGAGCAGCGCCCCGCTGACGATGATGATGGGCAGCCGACGCAGCATGCGCTGGCGCCTCCGGAGCCTAGGCCGACCGCACGCCGGAGCGGTCGGGGCCGGCGGTCGACGCCTCGATGGGCACGGATTCGAGCAGCTCCTGGACGATCGTGGCCTGCTCGACGTCGCGGATGGTGGCCGCGGTGCGCATGATCAGACGATGGGCCAGGGCGGGCTCGGCGACGGCCTTGACATCGTCGGGGATGGCGTAGTCGCGGCCGTGCAGCGCCGCATAGGCCTGGCCGGCGCGATAGAGGGCCAGGGAGCCGCGCGGCGAGGCGCCGAGGTAGACGTCAGGGTGCGTCCGCGTGGCGTTGACGAGCCGCACGATGTAATCGCTGATGGTCGAGTCGACGTAGACCTCGCGCACGGCGCTCTGAGCGGCCTGGAGCTCCTCCAGCGAGGCGGCCTCGCCCAGCTCCTCGAGCGGATGGGCCCGCTTCTGCTCGTCGAGGATGACGATCTCCTCGAGCGGCGCCGGATATCCGAGCCGGAGCCGGAGCATGAATCGGTCGAGCTGGGCCTCTGGCAGGGCGAAGGTGCCCTCGTACTCGATGGGGTTCTGGGTGGCGATGACGAGGAACGGCGACGGCATCGGATGGGTCGTACCGTCGATCGTCGCCTGCCGCTCCTCCATGCACTCGAGAAGCGCGGACTGCGTCTTCGGGGTCGCCCGGTTGATCTCGTCGGCGAGCACGATCTGGGCCATGATCGGCCCCGGCCGGAACTCGAACTCCTGGGTCTTCTGGTTGTAGATCGAGAGCCCGGTCACGTCCGAGGGCAGCATGTCCGGCGTGAACTGGATGCGTCGGAAGGTGCAACCCAGGCTGCGTGCGATGGCCTTCGCCAGCACCGTCTTGCCGGTGCCCGGCACATCCTCGATGAGCAGGTGACCCTGACAGAGCAGCGCGACCAGCGCCAGGCGCACTTCCTCGTGCTTGCCCACGATGACGCGCTCGACGTTGGCGATGACCTTCTCGCCGGCTTCCTGGATGGGCATCGACGGCCGTCCTCCCAACGGGATCACCTGCGCCGTCTCCCCGGCGCGGTCACGAATGGTACGCCAGACTGTCGAGGCCGACCTATCTGGCGCCCGACATCCCCTCCGACACTATTCCAGCAGGTCCAACCAGTCGCCCATGAGCTGGCCGCCGATGGGCACCGCCGCCTCGCTCCCGGTGCCGCCGCCCTCGATGATGACGGCGACCGCGATCCGCGGATCGTCGGCCGGTGCGAAGCCGATGAACCAGCTGTCGGGCTCGCCCTCGCCACCCAGTTCCGCGGTGCCGCTCTTGCCGGCCGTCGGCACGCCGGGGATCTTGGCCTTGCCCGCATACGGCCTGCCGAGCCTGCTCTCGACCGCGGCCCGCATGGCCCTGGCGATCGACTCTGCCCGGCCGCTGTCGAGGACCTGGCGCCAGAGGCTCGGCTCCACCCGATCGACCGACCCGCTGGCGTCGCGGAGGCCGTCGACGACGTGGGGCACCATCAGCGCGCCGCGCTCGGCGATGGCCGCCGCCACGAGCGCCATCTGGAGCGGGGTCGCTTGCGTCTGGCCCTGCCCGTACGCGGCGTTGGCCAGCTCGACGTCGTCGACGAAGCCGTCCCCGCCGTCGAGCGTGCTGGCGGCCGTCGGCACGTCGAAGGGGATGGGCGCGCCGAAGCCGAGCCGCGCGCCCCACGCCAGGAAGGCATCGCCGCCGACGTTCAGGCCGGTATGGGCGAAGTAGATGTTGCACGAGACCGCGGTCGCATCCCGCAGCGCGAGCGCCTCGTCACCGGTCTGGGGATGGTGACCGTCGCGGATCTTGAAGCCCTCGACGGGCATGCCCGTCTTCTCCTCGGCGGGTTGCGTCGGGTAGACGGTCTCAGGCGTGATGGCGTCGCTGCCGATACCCGCGACCGCCGTCACCATCTTGAGCACCGAGCCCGGCGTGTAGACGCCCCGTGTGGCCCGGTCGAGGAGCGCCGAGTCCTTCTCAGGCCGGTCGAGCAGCGCCTGGAAGTAGGCGGCACCGGTCTCGGGATCGACGATCCGGTTGGGGTCGTACGTCGGGGTACTGGCCAGGGCCAGGATGCGACCGGTGGCAGGCTCGATGGCCACGATGGCGCCGCGCTCGCCGCGCAGCAACCGCATCGCCCGGCGCTGGAGCCGGAGGTCGAGCGAGAGGAGCAGGTCCTGTTCGTCATAGGGGTCGCGTCGAAGCTTGCGCAGGAGGCCGCCACCACCCGTCCCGTCGCCGATGCCAAGCAGCTCGGGCCCATAGCTCCGCTCCAGCCCCGAGGCGCCGAAGCGCGGGCTCAGATATCCCAGGAGTGGCTCCGCCTCTGGGTGGGGATAGCGGCGGGAGTAGCCCCCGTCACCGTCCTTGACGCTCTCCGCCAGGACGATCCCGCGCGCGTCGACGATCTGCCCGCGCGGAGCTTCGCGGGCGGCCAGGACGAGCGGATTGCCGGGATCGGCGGTCAGTCGGCCGGCCTCGACGACACCCCACCATCCGAGGCCGATGCCGATCGCGGCGTAGATGACGAAGAGCCCGACGCCCACCCGCAGCAGCGCCGGCGCCATGGCCGGCGGGCCTCCCGTGCCCGCCGCGAGCGGCGGCTCGGCCGGTGCCCTGCGCCATCGGCGACGGTTCACCGGACCACCCGCTCGACGCGGCCGGCGGCAGCTCGCGACGCGTCGGCCACCCGCTCGCGCCAGCCGATCCGCTCAGCCGGCGCGCCGGGCCGATCCTCGACCGCGATCGCCAGGAGGAGCCCGAGGACGATGCCACCGGCGAGCATCGACGAGCCGCCGTAGGCGATCCAGGGCAACGTGATGCCGGTCAGCGGGATGAGCTTGGCGTTGCCGGCCACGATGATCGCCGCCTGGAAGACGATGACCAGGGTCAGGCCGGCGGCCAGCAGCGTCCGGAATTCGTCTCGGGCACCGGCCGCGATGCGCAGACCGCGCTCGGCGAAGATGGCGTAGAGGGCGAGGATGGCCAGGCCGCCGGCGAGCCCGAGCTCCTCGCCCAGGGCGGCGAACACGAAGTCGGTGTGCACGGCCGGGATCGACGGCGCGCCGCCAACGCCGGGCAGGCCGGCTCCGAGGCCCGTGCCCAGGACGCCGCCCCGGCCGAGGGCGTAGAGGCCCCGGATGACCTGGAAGCCGGAGCCCTGGGCCGTGGCGAAGGGGTCGAGCCAGATCTGGACGCGATCCTGGACGTGCGGGAAGAACGCGTACAGGGCGGCTCCGCCGGCCACGAAGAGGACCACGCCGATGGCCAGCAGGTCGCGTCGTTGGGTGGCCACGTAGAGCAGCAGCAGGAAGACGCCGTAGAAGAGCAACGCGGCGCCGAGGTCGCGTTGGACGACGACCGTGGCCAGGGCCAGGCCCCAGATGACGAGCATCGGCAACAGGTACAACAAGGGCGGCAGGCGGATCGGACCGAGGCGCGAATCTCGGCCCGCCAGGAGCGCCCGGTTGTCGGCCAGGTAGGCCGCGAGGAAGATGACCAGGATGATCTTGAGCAGCTCGGAGGGCTGTCCCGCGAACGGCCCGATGCGCAGCGTCAACCGGGCGCCGTTGGTCTCCTGGCCGAGCACGAAGACGAGCAGCAGGAGGGCGATGCCGGCGACCGCCCAGGTGTACTTGTAGGAGCGCAGGAGCAGGTCGTTGCGCAGGCCGACGGCGATGAGCGCAGCGATGGCCAGCGAGAGCCCGATCCAGAGCAGCTGCACCGAGGCCAACGGCAACTCCAGCGAGCCGAAGCGCTGGACGACGAGGTCCTGTGGCAGCCGGCTCATGAGCAGCACCGAGAAGCCCATCAGGAGCCCGACCACCGGCAGCAGGACCTGGTCGCGACGGCGGCCGTCGACGGTCAGGACCAGATGAACGACGGCCAGCATGATCAGCAGGACCACCAGCGCTCGAGGATCGCCGAGCGTCAGCCGCGCGGAGGCCGTCGAGGCCAGGCCGATCCAGCCGACGGCGAGGACGATGGCGACGAGCACGAGCAGGCGCGCCTCCCGGCCGCGCCATCGGGGGCGGAACCGCGGGCCGGATCGGATCGAGGCGCTCATCGCCGGCAGTCGGTGGTCAACGTGCCGCTGCTCGGTCGAGTCTCAGCCGGACGTGCCCGACCTCGAGCTCGTCGCCCCAGGCCACCTGCGTCGGCGCCAAGAGTGGCTGGCCCCCAAGACGCGTCCCGTTGCGACTGCCCAGGTCCTCGAGGTACCAGGTGCGGCCCCGGAATGTGAGGGCCGCATGCCGACCCGACGCGAAGGCGTCATCGAGCACGATGGTGTTGTTCACGTCGCGGCCGATGGTGTTCGCCGCGGCCAACGAGAAGACCGTACCGAGCGGCGGGCCGCCCTCGGGCGAAGCAACCACGACGAGCCGCCCGAGGGGCCGATCGGCGGCCTCGCTGGCGGCACGCAGGTCGCGTCGGAGGGTGCGGATGACGACGACGAGGAAGCCGTAGATGCCGGCCAGGAAGGCGAGGCGCAGGACCCAGAGGGTCAGGTCGAGCGGATCCATCGAGTCAGTCGCGCACGAGGCGCAGGGAGGTCGACCCCAGCGTCAGCTCGTCACCGGGGCCCAGCGCGACCTCGCTCACGCGCTGTCCCCGGAGATAGCTCCCATTGGCGCTGGCCAGGTCCCGGTAGACCAGGGAGCCGTGGGACGCGGCGATGAGGCCGTGGTGGCGCGAGACGCGTTCGTCCGACAGGACGACCTCGTTGTCGACCGCGCGCCCGATGCGGAGCACGGAACCAGCCAGGGCCACGCGGCGGTCCGGCCGACCGTGGCTCGAGACGATCAGCGTGAGGTCGCCAAGTGAGGCCGCCGGTATGAGCGCGGTCACCTCGAGCGACGGCCGGCCCTCACCGCCTCCGCCCATGGAGGCCGGGCCAGGTGGGTCGCTGATGGTGGCCGTGACCACGATGTCGCCGCGAGCGACGGCCTTCGACGGATGGAGCGTGACCAGCGGCCGCTCGCGCAGGAGCCAGCCACGCTGGCGCGCATACCCATGGGCGGACTCGCGGAGCGCCGGCTCGGGCGAAGGGTGCCGGCGCAGGAGGCCCGCGAGGTCATCCGATTGCAGCAGGATCCGGAATCGGTCGGGCGCGAGCGTCCGGCCTCGTTCGGTCTGCCGGCCTTCCTCCATCGACCGCTCCACTCGGCGGCGCAACTGCTCGGGCTCCACAGGGGCACGGAAGAGGCGGCCGATCGGCCGCTCCACGAGGCGTTCGAGGAACCGCTCGAGCGCGGTCAGGGTTGGGGCCATGGGGTCGAGCGAATCTAGCAGAGGCACCCCTGACCATCTCCCGAAGAGACCGGTACGCCAGTCACAGGGGCGCTGGCCCAGTCGGGCTATACTCTCGGTCCCGCGGGGCAGGCTGTGCCCCCGGCCGCGAGGACCCATACCATCGCACCGCCCACTCCAGAGCTCCTGACCGAATCGTTCTGCGAGCGGTGTGGCACCCGCTACACCTTCGAGAGCGAAGCGCCGAAGGCCCGCCGGCCGGGCCTCGGTCGTGCGCGCGTTCTGACGCGCGGCCTGAAGAACTGGGTCGTGGAGGACGGTCGCTCGATCGAGGCGGCCATGGCGGACGCGCGTCGCGACGAGGAGCGAGGCCTCGCCTCGGCCCAGCTCGAAGCGTTCCATCAGACCTTCAACTTCTGCATGGACTGCCGGCAGTACACCTGTATGGACTGCTGGAACCAGGCTGAAGGGCGCTGCCAGACGTGTGCGCCCCTGCCCGAGCAGATCGAGGGTCTGGTCGCGGTCAACGGCGCCGACGCGCCCATGGCCTGGCCGACCACCGACCTCTCCGGCGACGAGGCGGCAGAAGCGGCGGCGGCAGCCGCTATGACCGCCGAGGCGGCAGAAGGCGCGGCAGCAGCCGCCATGACGGCCGAGACGGCCGAACGGGCGGCGGCAGCTGCCATGGCGGCGGAGGCGGCGTCAAGCGCCGTTCCCTACATGCCGACCGACCTGCGCCCCGTCGACCTGCCTGACGACGAGGTCGAGATGATGGTCGGGGCGGCCGATGCTGCCGCCGTCGCCTCGGTGGCGGACGTGGGGGCAGAGACCCCCGAGGTCGCGGCGCCCGAGGGCGAAACCTCCGGCCGTGGGGCTTTCCTGCGCGCAGTGGCAGCGGCCTCCTTGGCGGCGGACAAGACACCGGAAGTGCCGCAAGCGGCAGCCGAAGTGGTGGCGGCCCAGGATAGTGGCCGCCGAAGAGGTGGCCGTCGAAGCGGTGGCGGCCGAAGAGGCGGCCGCCGAAGAAGCTGGCGCCACCTGCCGAGATCGAGGCCGTCGTCGCCGAGGTCGCCGCGCTCGAAACGGTCGGGGTCGTCGAAGAGGCACCCGAGCCGGAGCCGGTCGCGGTCGCAGGGGCTCGTGGCCGCAGAGGCGGTCGTGGCCGCAGAACCCGCCCCCGAGCCGGAGCCCGAACCCATTCCCACCACGCGGACGCCGACACCCGGCTGGACGATCGTCGCCCCCGACGGTCCGGAAACCGAGGCGCCGTCAGGGGCGCCCGCCTGGCCGCCCCGTGCCCCGGTCTACCAGCCGCCGCCCACAAGCCCCGCGGCACCACCGCCGATGCCGGGCCAGCCAGGCCAACCGAGTTGGCCGACACTGCCGCCAGCAGCGTTCTCGGTGCCTGCGGCCCAGGCCGTCTGGGAAGAGTCGAGCCTGGGCGTCATCAGCCGGCCGGGCTCGGGCGTCCAGGCCTGCGTCAGCTGTGGTCTGCCGCTGTCGGCGGCGGCCCGTTTCTGTCGTCGCTGTGGCTCTCGCCAAGGCTGATCACCGCCCGCATGTCGCGTCGGACGCGACTCCATGAGCCGCCGATGACGAGCAGCTGGGTCACCCAGCTCAGCCAGATCAAGAGCGCAAGCAGCGAGACGAAGACCCCGAAGACGGCCAGCTGCCGCACGATCAGGGGCGCGATGATGCCGAAGATCTCGGACGCCAGCCAGATGGCGGTGGCGATGACGACCGCCGGCAGCCGGATGTCGACCCAGGTCGGCCGCTGGATCGGCACCCAGCGGTAGATGGCGCCGAGCGCCAACGACAGGAGCGCGATGATCACGAAGGGGCGCAGCAGGGCGATGGCCACCTGGCCTGCCGGAGAGAGCGTCGCGGATGTCGGCTCCAGGGCGATCCCGATGCCGAGCGCGGCCACGCCGGTCAGTGCCAGGAAGATGACACCGCCCGTTCCGAGCGCACGGCGCAGGATCGGGTTGCGCTGGCCGCCACCGGGCAGGACCCGGTTCATCGACTCGTCCAGGGCGTCGTAGAAGATCGAGGCGCCGAAGGCGGCGCCGATCAGCCCGAGCAGCGAGAGCGTCCCCCGTTCGGCAACGAGGCTTTCCAGCCCGGCGGAGACGATCGGCTCGAGCCCGGGCACGATGCCCGCCACCGCGTCTACGGCCGAGGCACGCGCGGCCGGATCCTCGAAGACCCAGCCGATGAGTCCCGCGACGAGGATGAGCCCCGACAGGAGACCGAAGAGGGCGCGATAGGCCAGCGCGGCTGAGAGCAATGAGCCGCCGGCTTCGGCGTCGGCATCCACGACCGCACGAACCTCCGCGATCCAACGGATGCGCAAGAGCCGCTCGCTCAACGCGAGCACGCGACTCAGGAGGCGATCGAAGGTGCCTCCCGTCAGTCGTCCCAGCCCTCGAAGAGGCCGGGCTGGAGCTGCTCGATGGGCACGCCGCGGCGCTTCGGCGTGAGCATCGAGCGGACCTGGGCCCGACGGACGTAGATCTGGCGTCCAGGCCGGATGCTCTGGAGCTTGCCTGACTTCGCCCAGCGCGCGAGCGTGTCGCGGCTGATGGCGATGTTGGCCGCGGCGAAGATGTCCGACGCCTCCCGGAGCGTGATCCAGTCCGAGGCCGGCTTGGGCATCTCAGGCGGGATCGTGGCCGACGGTGGACGCGGCGGCGCGGGAGGACTCGGACGTCGTGTCACCGGACTTCGAGGCGTTCGCGCGACTCGAGGGAGTCGAGCGATCGCGGCTCGAGCGATCGGTACCCGAACGATCGCTGTCCGACCCGCCCGTGCTCGCCCGGTCCCTGCCCGACTTGTCCGACTTGTCTGTGTCCGACTTGTCCGTGCCGGCCCTGTCTGTGGGCGAGCTGTCACTGCCCGAGCTGTCCGCGCTCGAACTGTCAGCGCTCGTGCTGTCGGCACGCGAGTCGTCGGTGCTCGACCCACTCCGTGCGCCCGCCTTCGTCTGGCTGATGGCACGACGGTCCTTCTTGGCCCAGCCGGAACCCTTGAAGTGGACCGCTGGCGTGGAGAGCAGCTTCCGCATCGAGCCGCCGCACGTCGCGCATGCCTCGGGCGCAGGGCCGTTGACCCCGTGGACGACCTCGACCACGCGGCCGCAGACCGTACAGGCGTAGTCGTAGATCGGCATCGAGGGCCGGCGATCCTCCGCTCAGCCGCGCAGCAGGCGCATGCCGCACTTGGGGCAATAGAAGGCCCGCTCGTGGGCCGACGCGAAGCCGCAATGCGCGCACACGAGCCCGCCGCGGCCGGCCGCCGGGACGGGCCGCTCGAAGGGCGTCAGGCCGACGGCGTACTGGCTGGCAAGGATCTGGGTCAGCAGGCCACCAAGTGTCTTCTGCCCGATCCGGTCGGTGTCACCTCGGACGCCCTTGCCGCCCCAGCCGACGACGGCCCGGACGATCAGATCGCCGGTGGTCTCGTCCCAATGCGATACGACGCCGCCGATGATGGCGTTGTACTCGGGGTAGTCGCTCGTGTCGGTCTCGCCGTGGAGCATGGCACAGGCGAACGTGTCGAACGCCAGGTCGAGGGCGCCGATCGACTCCAGGACGACGAGGGCATGGCGCGCGATGGGGCTCAACGCATGATGCGCGCTCAGCCACTGCATGGCCTCGGAGGGCCGCTGGATGACGGGCTGCGCCTCGGCGAACTCGACCGGCAGCGGCTCGATGATCTCGACCTCCGAGATGGCCAGGCCGTGCAGCATGCCGGGCAGCTCGTCGATGCGCCTTCGGGCCCGCCTTCATCCGAACGCCCTCACTGCTCTTGCCGTGGTAGTGGAGCTTGAGCGCGTAGTCCTGCGCCGTCAGCTCCTCGAGGATGGGCTCCGGCGTGGCGATCGGCTCCGGTTCGGGGCCTTTGCGCTTGAGGAAGTCGAGGGGCACGATGCCTCCTGGGTCGATGTCGCGGGTCGTCGGCAGCGTTCCGACGCCTCATCCTACCAGCGTGCAGGGGGCGGGGCGCCCAGGCACAGACAGTCAGAGGGGCGCCTACGCCCGAGTCTCGGGGCCCGAGACCTCGGCCAGCCGCGCTGCCAGCGTCGCTGCCTGCGCTGCCAGCTCCGCTCGGCGAAGGCGGGCAGCCTCGACGACCGCTGCCGGCGCGCGGGTCGCGAAGGCCGGGTCGGCCGATCGGGCATCGGCAGCCGCCAGCCGCCGCTCGGCATCCGCCAGCTCGCGCTCGAGTCGGGTGCGTTCGCGATCGCGATCGGCGGAACCGCGCGAGAGGCGCGCCTCACCCGCCGGCGAGATGACCACGAGCGCGGCAGCCGCCGAGGCCGGCAGCGTCTCGAGCCCCGCATGGCTGCGGACCGGCTTCAGGCGCGCCAGCCGGCCGAACGGCTCGGCAAGCTCGTCGTACGCGGCGCGCACAGCCGGATCCGGCAGCACGAGGTCCGCCTCGAGCGTTCTGGTCGCGTCCAGACCCGCCTCGACCCGCGCATTGCGGACCGCGCGCACGAGACCGAGGAGCAGCTCGACGGCAGCCTCGGTGGCCGGATCCGCCAACGCCCGCTCGCGGTCCGAGCTCGGCCAGTCGGCCACGATGAGCAGGTCGGCGTCGTCAGCCTCGTGCGGCAACCGTGCCCAGATCGACTCCGTGATGAAGGGCATCACGGGGTGGAGCAGTCGCACGTACCGTTCGAGGACCCAGGCCAGCGTCTGCCACGTGGCGGCCCTCGCGGCAGGCGTCGTCGCTGGATCGGCAAGGCTGGCCTTGGCCAGCTCCAGGTACCAGTCGCAGTACTCGTTCCAGACCGCGTCATAGAGCAGCCGGGTAACGTCGCCAAGCTGGTAGGCGTCATGCGCCTTGGAGACGGCCTCGATGGTCGCGGCGCAACGACCGAGGATCCAGCGCTCTGCCGGTCCGAGGTCCGTGGATGTCGGCAGCGCCGCCGGTGCACCCAGGGGGACCTCTGGCGGTCGCGCACCGAGCACGAAGCGTGCGGCGTTCCAGAGCTTGTTGCTGAAGTTCCGCGCGCCCTCGAGCTTGGCCGGCCCGAGCTTGACGTCGGCGCCCGGCGCGATGCCGTGGACCAGGGCGAAGCGGAGTGCATCGGCGCCGATCTCGGCGATCGTCATCAGCGGATCGACGCCGGTGCCCTTGGTCTTGGACATCTTCTGGCCGTGCGGATCCTTGACCAGGCCGCTCAGGTAGACCGTCTCGAATGGCGCGACGCCGGTCAGCCATTCGCCGAGCATCATCATCCTGGCGACCCAGAAGAAGATGATGTCGTAGCCGGTCTCCATGACCGTGCCCGGGTAGTAGCGGGCCAGGTCGTCCGTCCGCTCCGGCCAGCCGAGCGCAGAGAATGGCCACAAGCCACTCGAGAACCAGGTATCGAAGATGTCGGGATCCTGCGTCAGCTCGGCCGCCGGCCGACCGCAGGTCCCGCACGCCTCCGGGCCTGCGATCCGATCGGAGACCGATACGTGGCCGTCCGGGCACGTCCAGGCCGGGATGCGGTGGCCCCACCAGAGCTGGCGGCTGACGTTCCAGTCGCGGATGTTCTCGAGCCAGTGGAAGAAGACCTTCTCGAACCGGGCGGGCAGGATGTCGACTCGGCCCTCACGCACTGCCGCCATGGCCTTGGCCGCGAGCGGCCCGGTGCGGATGAACCACTGCGTCTTGAGACGCGGCTCGACGACGTCGTTCGAGCGCTGGCAGCGCCCGACGACCATCTCGTGGGGCCGCGCTCCCTCCAGGTCGCCCAGCGCCTCGAGGTCGGCCACGATCCGTTGGCGCGCCTCGTAGCGATCGAGGCCCGCGTACGGCCCGCCGGCCTCGTTGACCCGCGCCTCGTCGTCGAGGACCGTGATCTGCGCCAGCCCATGGCGTTTGCCCGTCTCGAGATCGTCGAAGTCGTGGGCCGGGGTGATCTTGACCGCGCCGGTGCCGAAGGCACGCTCGACCACGTCGTCAGCGATGATCGGCACATCGCGCTCGACGAAGGGGATGCGCGCGGTCCGCCCGACGAGCGACCGATAGCGCTCATCCTCTGGATGCACGGCGACCGCCGTGTCGCCCAGGATCGTCTCCGGCCGCGTGGTCGCGACGCTGATCCAGGCCGCGGGGTCGGACTGCCCGGCCGCGTCCACGAGGTGGTAGCGGACGGTCCAGAGCGTGCCCGTCTCGGGCGTCGCGATCGTCTCCAGGTCGGAGATGGACGTCCGGCATGTCGGGCACCAGTTGACGAGTGCCTCGGCGCGGTAGGCGAGGCCGTCATCGAAGAGCCGCTTGAACGCCGTGCGCACCGCCAGCGCCGAACCATCGTCCATGGTGAAGCGCTCGCGACCCCAATCGAGCGAGGCGCCGACGCGCTCCAGCTGGGCGGTCATCAACGGGCGCGTCTCGGCCGTGAAAGCGCGCATCCGCTCGAGGTAGCGCTCGCGACCGAGCGACTGGCGCGACTCGCCCTCGACGGCGATGATCTTGTCGAGGACGTACTGCGCGGCGATCGAGGCGTGATCCTTGCCCGGCAGGTAGAGCGTCGGGCGACCCGTCATCCGTGCATGGCGGATCATGGCGTCCTCGACCGTCGTCCGTTGCGCATGCCCGAGATGCAGGGCGCCGGTGATGTTGGGCGGCGGCTGGATGATCACGAATGGCCGCCTGGCCGGGTCCGCACGACTGCCGTTCCCATCGGGGGCGAAGACGTCGGCCGCCAGCCAGCGCGCGTAGATGCCGGCCTCGACGCTTGCCGCGTCGTAGGCCTTCGGGAGCTCCATCGCCTCGGCATCCTTGCTCATCGCCTGTCTCCAGAAATCGAACGCCCCGCTCGTCCCAGCGGACGAACGGGGTCGTGGTACCACCTGCTGGTTCGGTCGCGGGGCCTGGCCGGTCATCCCGGTCGGGTTCGGGCCGCGGCCCTCGCGGCGCGCTATCGGGCGCCTCCCGTCACGACTCGCGAGCGACCTTCGCGCGCCCCTGCCGCCGCGAGCTTTCAGCCCATGACCCGCGGTCTCTGCCGGCCGTCCGGCGCGCTACTCCTCTCGGTCCCTGCCGTGAGGTGGCGAGGATACCATGGCGTTGCCGCTGTCCTGGAGCTTGCCATGACGCCGACTCAGAGGCCCGCCATCACGCCCTCGAGCGCGGCGGTGGCAGCGGTTGGGTCCATGTCCGCGTCGAAGCGCATCGGCTCGCCGACGACGAGCTCGACCTCGCCGCGCAGCCGGTTGCCGGGCGCGTCGACCCGGGACATCGTGCGGATGTGGAGCTTGAGCGGCACGACCGGCAGCGCGCCCTCCACGGCGATGAGCCCGACCCCGGACTTGAAGGGCTGCATCGGGCCACCGACCGTCAGTTTGCCCTCCGGGAAGATGAGGATGCTGAACCCCCGATCGAGCCGTGTGCCGAGCAGCTCGAGGCTGCGGCGCACCGCGCCCTCCCGTGCAAGCGGGAAGGCGTTCGCCAGCACCGAGACCCCGAAGCCTCGCAAACGATTGCCGAAGATGTCGTCTTCGGCCGCCGCGATCGAGAGCCTCCACCGCCAGCGCAACGGCAACGATGCCAGGATGATGGCGTTGTCGGTGTGCAGGCAGTGGTTGGGCGTGAAGAGAACGGGTCCCCTGACGTCAGCCAGGCGCTCAAGGCCCGTCACGCGCACGCGGTAGAAGAACCGCACGTAGGGCCACACGATGAGCGCCTGCAGGACGATGCCAACGGCCCTGACGACCGGGTTGAGTGGCCAGGCATGCGTTGCTGGTCTCGCTCGGCCCCGCGGGCGGCGACGACCAGAGCGATCAGGTCGGTGACCGTGGCCTCGGGATCGAGCGCGTCGTCGTCGATGTAGACGCCGAGCTCCTCCTCGATGACACCGAGGAGCTCGACGCGCTGAAGCGAGTCGAGGTCGAGGTCGCTCGACAGGCGTGCGCCCGCGGCGACGTCGCCGGGCGACACGCCTGCCACCCCAGCGACCAGGACGACCACGGGGTCGACGGCGGCTCCGGCGGGCGGCTCGGCCTGCGCGGACGGGTCGATCGACGCCTGCTCTGGACGCTCCGAGGCGGCCATCGTCGCGAGGCGTTCGAGGACCACGAACTTCTTGACCTTGAGCGCATGCGTGCGCGGCAAGTCCTCGTCGGGCCAGACCGTGAAGCCCCGGATCTGCTGGTGAGCGCCGAGCTTGGAGTTCGCGTCGCGGACGACGGCGGCGGCCTGCGTTGGATCCTCGAGCAGGAGCACGGCATGGACCTTGAGGTCCCGGCCCACAGGCCAGCCGACCACGGCGCCGTCGATCACGCGCGGATCGCGCACGAGGACCGCCTCGACGTCCTCGGGATAGACCTTTTGTCCGTCCGGCAGGGCCAGCATGTCCTTCTTCCGGCCCCGCAAGGTCAGGACGCCATCCGGTGACAGGCTGCCCAGATCTCCGGTGTGATACCAGCCGTCGGCATCGATGGCGGCGGCGGTCGCCTCGGGCGCCTGCCAGTAGCCCTGGAATCGGTTCGGCCCTCGGACCAGGAGCTCCCCGTCGTCAGCCACGCGTACCTCGACACCAGGGACGGGCTCGCCGACCGTGCCCAGGCGATTGCGCGTCGGGCGTGTGAAGCTGATGGTCGGACTCATCTCGGTCGCGCCATAGCCCTGGAGGACCTGCACACCCATCTCCATCCATCGCTGGGCGAGATCAGTGTCGAGCGCCGACGCGCCCACTCCGACCGTATGGAGTCGGCCCCCGATGTGGACCAGGACCGGCCGGAACAGGAGCCGACGGAGGACCGGGGGTAGCAGTCGAGCAAGCCGATGGAGCTGCTCGAAGGCCGCGCGCCTGCCGGCTTGATCGACGCGTCGTTCGATGGCGTTGTCCAGGAGGCGCAGGCCCTGCGGCACGATCAGGAGCATGGAAACGCCGTAGTCGCGGAAGGTGCGCAGCAGGACGGCGGGTTGTCGGCTGACCGGATAGACGATGCTGGCGCCGACCAGCATGGGCGTGATGAGGCCGAGGCCCTGCTCGAAGAGGTGCGAGAGGGGCAGGACCGAGATGAGCCGCTCCTGTGGCCCGATGGGGAAGACCTCGGCGCAGGCAGACGGCGCTCGCGAGCAGGTTGCCGTGTCCGATCATGGCGCCCTTCGGCTCGCCGGTCGTCCCGCTGGTGAAGACGATCTCGGCCAGGTCGGCCGCCGCCACAGCGGCGGACGGCACCCGTTCCGGCGCGTCGAGCCGCGTCGGGCAGGGATTCGATCCAGACGATGGGCAGGCCGAGGGACCGAGCGCCGGCCGCCGTTTGTCGGCTGGCGAGCACGAGGCGAGCGCCGGTCCGCTGTGCCACGCGGCCAGCGAAGTCCTCGGCATGACGCACGTCGAGCGGTACGGATACGCCGCCAAGGTGGGCAGTCGCCAGGAAGGCGATGACCCACTCCGGCCGGTTGACCGCCCAGATGACGACCCGGTCGCCCTGCGTGACGCCTGCCTCGGCGAGGGTCCTGGCGGCACGGGCCACCACGTCAGCCAGCTCTCCGTAGGTCCAGATGCGGGTCCGGAAGCCCGGTCGGATCAGTAGCGCCGGGCGATCCCCGTAGCGCGCGGCCCCGAACGCAAGCAGCGCCACGAGCGTCCTTGGCTCACCGTGTCCGGTGTCGGTGTCGGTCATCCGCGGACCGCGCGTGCCGCCAGCTCACGAAGAACGGCCGAAGCATCGTCGCGCCAGGGCTTGAAGTGGCTGAACACGATGGTATCGACGTCGAGCTCGGCCAGGCGTTGCATGCTGTGGCGGGCGGCCTTGGCGTCCGTCGCTGAAGATCCTGCTCGCGAACGTCACCCGGCCCCGACGCACTTGCAGGACGTCGCCGGTGAACAGGATCCGATCACGCGCCCCGTACAGGCAGACGCTGCCCGGCGTGTGGCCCGGGGTATGCACCACCTCCAGGCCGCCGCAGACCGGCAGTACCTGGCCATCGACCAGTGGCCGGATCGTCGACGGGGCACGGGTGATGGCAGAGAAGAAGCGCGCACGAGACGGCGAGCGGATGACGTCGCCAAGGTCGAGTTCGGATCGCTCTCGGCGTCGGCCGGGTGCATGAACACCTCGGCGCCGCCCGCCGCCAGTTCAGCGGCGCCGCCGACATGGTCCGGATGGCCGTGCGTGCAGATGATCAGGTCGAGTTCTTCGAGCGAACGCCCGATGCCCGCGACGTAGCGCTCGACCGCCGGCCGCGAGCCCGGCAGGCCGGCGTCGATGAGCGCAAGCCGAGGCTCGGCGATAAGGAACGCATTCGCGCCGCGCAGCCGCACGGCATGGACGTCAGGGGCGATGAGCATCGGAGGTCGACGCGCGGTCGAGGTCAGGTCACCCGCATCCGGTCTTCGGAGAGCGTCAGGTGCTCGCCGGCCTCGACCAACCGGCGCAGTCGATCCATCGCCTCCCAGACGTCGATGAAGCGCGTGTATGCGGCGACCGGTGCCAGGCGGATGACGTCCGGTGGCCGGAAGTCGGGGATCACGCTGGCCCGCTCGATGAGCGCGCGGTCGATGCGATACGCATCCGGATGGCGGAGCGCGACATGTCCCCCACGCCGCACCGGATCCGCCGGTGACCCGAGGTCGAAGCCGAGCGGCTCCAGCCATGCCCGCCAGAGCGCGATCAGGTACTCGGTGAGCGCCAGGCTCTTTTCACGCAGTGCCACGATGCCGGTCCGGGCCAACAGATCCACCGCAACCTCTACGGCCACGATGGCGATGACCGGCGGTGTGCCGACCTGGTAGCGCCCGATGCCCGCGACCGGGTCGTAGGGGTGACCCATCCCGAACTGGTCGCGTTGCCCGAACCAGCCCTGGATGGGCTGCCGGAACTGTTCCTGGTGCTCTCGGCGGACATACAGGAACGCCGGCGCACCTGGCCCACCGCTGAGGTACTTGTACGTGCAGCCGACAGCCAGGTCGGCGCCGCTGCCGTCGAGGTCGATGGGCACCGAACCGACGGCGTGGGACAGATCCCAGAGCATCAGTGCGCCGGCATCGTGGACCGTCTCCGTGACGGCTGCCAGATCGGCGAGGGCGCCCGAGCGATAGTCCACAAGCGAGAGGCACAGGAGCGCGGTCTCGGGACCGAGCGCCGCTTCGATGGCTGTCTGGGACAGGCCATCGTCCGGATCGGGCTCCAAGAGCCGCAGCTCCAATCCTCTCGCCTTGGCCAGGCCGGCGAGGACGTACCGGTCGGTCGGGAACTCGCCGGCCGAGGCGAGGATGACGCGGCGGTCCGGTCGGGCATCGATGGCGGCATCGGCGAGGCGGTAGAGATTGACGGTGGTCGAGTCGCCGATGATCACCTCGCCCGGTCGCGCGCCCAGGAAGCCCGCCGCGATCTTGTCGCCGACCTGGGTCGGCAGGTCGATCCAGTCGTCCCAGCGCGCGAACCCCGTGGCCGCCCCACTCGTCACGGACGAGGCTTGACACGCGGTCGAGGGTCGCCTTGGGCAGGCGGCCCAGGGAGTTGCCGTCGAGGTAGATCGGCTCGGGCTCCGGGATCTCGAAGGCGGCGCGCAGTCCCCTGAGCGGATCGTCGGCGTCGAGGTGCTCGGCCGCCGCGCGGTCGGTCGGCGCGGCGCTCACGGCCGCCGGTTCAGGCGCCGCGCTCGGCGAGCCAGGACTCGTAGTTGGTCTCGTCGACGCCCTTGTCGAGCTCGGCCTTCGTCAACAGCAGTGGCAGGCGATGGGAGCGGATGGTCTCCTCGGTGATGATGCACTTGCGCACGTCGGTCCGCTCCGGGATGTCGTACATGACTTCCAGGAGCGCCTCCTCGACGATGGCGCGCAGCGCACGGGCGCCCGTCTTGCGATCGAGCGCCACCTCGGCGGCTGCTTCGAGGGCGCCTGATGTGAAGACCAGCTCGACCTTGTCGAGCGACAGGAACTTCTGGAATTGGCGCACGACCGCGTTCTTGGGCTCGGTCATGATGCGCACCAGGTCCTCCTGGTTGAGCGCGGCGAGGGTCACGATGACCGGCAGCCGGCCCACGAACTCGGGGATGAGCCCGAACTTGAGGAGGTCCTCCGGCATCAGCTGCTCGAGGATCTTCTCGCGTCGCACGCGATCGAGCTGGGCCTGCGAGCCGAAGCCGATGGAGCGCTTGCCGACGCGCTCCTCGACGACCTTCTCGAGGCCTTCGAAGGCGCCGCCGCAGATGAACAGGACGTTGGTGGTGTCGATCTGGATGAAGTCCTGGTGGGGATGCTTCCGACCGCCCTGTGGCGGCACATTGGCGACCGTTCCCTCGAGGATCTTGAGCAGGGCCTGCTGCACGCCCTCACCGGAGACATCGCGGGTGATCGAGGGGTTGTCCGCCTTGCGCGCGATCTTGTCGATCTCGTCGATGTAGATGATCCCGCGCTGAGCGCGCGCGACGTCGAAGTCTGCCGCCTGGATGAGGCGAAGCAGGATGTTCTCGACGTCTTCGCCGACGTAGCCGGCCTCCGTCAGGGACGTCGCGTCGGCGATGCAGAAGGGCACGTCGAGGACGCGGGCCAGCGTCTGCGCGAGGAGCGTCTTGCCCGAGCCGGTCGGCCCGACGAGCATGACGTTCGATTTCTGGAGCTCGACGTCGTCGACCTGATGGCCGGCGTTGACCCGCTTGTAGTGGTTGTAGACGGCGACCGAGAGGACCTTCTTCGCGCGATCCTGGCTGATCACGTAGTCGTCGAGCGCGTCCTTGATCTGTCGCGGATTGGGCAGCTTGGAGGCGGCCGGCTTGGTGCGCGGCGTCTCCAGCATCTCCTCCTCGATGATCTCCTGGCAGAGGTTGATGCACTCGTCGCAGATGTAGACGCCCTGACCCGCGATGAGCTTCCGGACCTGCTCCTGGCTCTTGCCGCAGAAGCTGCACCGGTACGGGACCTTGGGGCTCTTGCCAGATGTCGTGGCCACGAGTCTCCCGTTCGACCTCCCTGTGCCGTATCGCCGAGTCAGTCCTCGGCGGTCGCCTTGTCGCCGCCCTTGGCGCGCTCGTCCTTCGCCTGCGCGATGAGTGAGCCGCCGGGGCGGGACATGACCTCGTCGATGATGCCATAGGCCTGGGCCTGCCCGGGACTCATGAAATAGTCCCGTTCGGTGTCCTTGACGATCTTGTCCACCGGTTGGCCCGTGTGCTGGGCGAGGATCTCGTGCAGGCGCACGTTGAGCGTCTCGAGCTCCTTGACCTGGATCATCACATCGGGCGTGTTGCCCCGGAATCCGCCCGATCCCTGGTGGATCATGATCCGGCTGTTGGGCAGGGAATATCGCTTGCCCTTGGCGCCCGCGGCCAGCAGCACGCTGGCCATGCTGGCGGCCATGCCGATGCAGATCGTGGCCACCGGCGCTCGCAGGTGCTCCATGGTGTCGTAGATGGCGAGGCCCGAGGTGACCATGCCGCCCGGCGAGTTGATGTACAGGTTGATGTCCTTCTCCGGATCCTCCGACTCGAGGAAGAGGAGCTGGGCGATGATCAGGTTGGCGACGTGGTCCTCGATGCTGTCGCCCAGGAAGATGATGCGCTCCTTGAGCAGGCGGCTGTAGATGTCGTACGCGCGCTCGCCGCGGCTGCTGCTCTCGACGACCATCGGAACCAGCATCGCCCGCGTCTCGAGGGCGGCCGCTAGAGCGACGGACGTGGCGCCCACCACGACAGACCCGCCGCCAAGGGCAGCCCGTGTGGTCGTCTCGGCGGCGGCCAGGGCGGCACGCCGGCTGGGCGTTCGTAGTCGGGTCATGCGGGGATCCCTTCTCGCGGCTGGGGCTGCGGTTCGGATGGTGCGGCCCCATCGGGCTCGCCATCGTGCTCGTGGTGATGGTGATGCTCTCGGTCGTCGCCGACGCCGACCGGGGCCGCCACGGCCTCGGGGCTGTCCTCGAGGTGCGGCAACGGCCCGATCTCAGGATGCGCCTCCAGCCAGCGGTCGACGAGCAGCTCGACGACCTGCGTGCGACGAAGCGTGGCCTTCAGGTAGGCGCGGCCGCGAGGCGACTCGAAGTAGCTGGTGAGCTTGGGGTTCTCCGGGTTGCGTGCCCGGGCTCGATCGATCTCGGCCTGTACGGCCTCGTCGCTGGCCTCGACGCCCTCGGCATCGGCCACGGCGGAGAGCACGAGGAGGACCTTGACGCGGTGCTCGGCCGGCTCGCGCCACTCGGTGTGCAGCTGGTCGATGGTCTTTTCGACCGCCTGGAGATAGGCGGCCTCTTCGATGCCCTGCTCGGCCAGCCGGACGCGCAGCTCGTCGTGCATGACCTCGACCTCGCGCTCCACGAGCAGCTCGGGGATGGTCACGGTCGCGTTTGCCACGGCGTACTCGATGATGCGCTCGGAGAAGACATGGCGGGCGCGGTCTCGGGCGTTGGCTGCAAGGCGCCGCGCGACGTCGTCCCTGAGATGGGCCAGGTCGCGGAAGCTGCCGATCGACTGGGCGAAGGCGTCGTCGGCATCGGCCAGCTCGGGTACCCGAAGTTCGCGCAGGGTGACCGTGAACTCGACGTCTTGACCGGCCAGCGACGCCTCGGCGTAGTCGGCGGGAAAGGTCAGCGGGAAGGTCCGCTCCTCGTCCTCGACCATGCCCGTGAGAGCCTGCTCGAAGCCCGGGATCATGCGCTCCGAGCCGAGGCGCAGCGGGTAGCGCTCGGCGCTGCCACCCTCGAAGGGCACGCCGTCGCGACGGCCCACGAAACCGATGACCGCGTAGTCGCCCTCCTGGGCACCGCGGCCCTCGACCGGCACCAGGCTGGCGTTCTGCTCGCGGAGCTGCTCGATGACCCGATCGACCTTCTCATCGTCGATCTCGTCGATGTCGATGCCGAAGGGATAGTCGGTGTAGGCACCGAGCTTGACCTCGGGGCGGATGGGCAGGACGACCCGGTAGGCGGCCCCCTCCCCCTCGACGAAGCGGGTCCACTCGGGCTGCGGGATGCTCAGGATGTCGAGGTCCTGCTCGGTGATGGCCTCGACCACGGACGATTCGTAGAGGTGCTCCTTGGCGTCGTCGTAGACGGGGTCCGGTGCGGTCGGGTCCGAGCGGCGCACGCCGAGGGCCCGCTCGAGCATCGGACGCGGCACCTTGCCGGGGCGGAAGCCGGGTACCCGGGTGCGACGACCGAGGTGGCGGACGGCCTCGTCGATGGCGCGCTGGACGGTGGCCGCGGGCAGCTCGACGTCCAGGACGACAGTGCTCCTGTCGGAGGGCGTGGCGGTGACATTCATCGCCGCCGAGTATAGGGCGGGACCCTCGGCTAGGCCCCGCGGGGCCGCCGGCTTCGAGCGTCTCGCGGCTCAATCGCGCTGTGAGCGCCAGATGGTCGGGCCGGTCTCTGCGGGTCGCCGGGCGATCCGGATCATCCATGCCAATCCGACGACGCAGCCCGCCGTACCCGCGATAGGCATGAGCATGCCCCAGTCCGGGCCCGGAGACATGTAGCCGCTGCTGCGCCTGGCCAACCAGAATGGCGAGGCAGCGAACGCCAAGCACACGACCGCGACCGCGAGCTCCAGGCGGGTCACCAGCCAGCGCAAGGTCAACCGCCGACGGACCGGGCATTGGCAGCCGCAGGCTCGGCAACAGACAGGCTCGGAGCCAGGTCGAGCAGCTCCGCCAGGCGCCGGGAGGCGCCCTGACCGCGATACCGGAAGATCGCCGGACCGGGATCCTCACCAAGGCCCGTGATGCGGTGCAGCCAGATCAGGCCGACCACGAAGCCGACAAGGCCGATCGCAAGGAGAAGGTCCAGCAGCGGCGGCCGGTCCATGAACATGGGTTCCATGAACATGCCGCCAGCCTACGCGTGTGTCGGGTCAAGTCAAGCGCGGACCGCGGCTGGTGGGCGAACCGAGACTCGAACTCGGACGCCGCTCACGCGGCACCGGCTCCTAAGGCCGGCGCGTCTGCCATTCCGCCACTCGCCCGCGGCGAGTCTAGTCGCTCGACCTTTCCCGGCGCGCTCGAATCTGCTGGCGCGCTCCGCTCCGGACCTCAGATGTCGTCCAGCTCCTTGTCAGACGGCATCAAGTCGGAATCCTCCAGCAATTCGGGACCACCGCGTCCGCCTACGAAGAGGCGCCGAGCCAGCTCGCCAGCGACCCGTGCGGCGAAGACCGTGGTGAAGACGTTCGCGCCGCGCCAGAACGAGTTGGCGGCACCGCTGCGGAGCCTGCCGCTCTTCTTCTGGACCCCGAGGTAGTCTGCGAACTCACGGTCCAGGCGCGCCCGGATCTTCTCGCTGTCGCCGCCCAGTTCGGCCACCAATCGCTCGATCTCGTCGGGCAGGACGGAGGCCGGCGGCGGCGTCTTGCCGCCACGCAGCGTCCGCGTCAGGCGCCTGGCGGTGCGCTGCGGGCCGCGCAGCACGATGAATGCCAGCCCCGCCGTCCCGGCTGCGAACTTGACTGGGTTCCGACGAACCTTGGCCGGCACGTCGAGCGCGGAGCGGGTGGCTGCCCCCATCTCGTCGACCTCGACGAGGAGGGCCGCCCGCGCCGCGACTACCTGCTGCCGGGCCGCGAGAGTCGCTTCGTCCATTCCTGCTCCAACCATGTCTTGGTCTCGAGTGCCGTCTCGTACGTCTCGCGCGGCCACAGCTTCTCGAAGCGCTTCTGCGGATCGAGGTCGGCCTTCGACGCGCGCCAGGCCATGAGCGCGATCCAGGTGATGAGGCCGATGGTCAAGCCGATCGCGGCCGCCACCCGCCAATCGAAGACCAGGCCGCCGAAGAGGATGCCGATGAGGGCACCCAGGAGGGCACCGACGATCAGGCCGGAGACCGCGCCGAGCGCGCCCTGGCCTCGGGCGCCGACCACGAGGCCGACGATGCCGATGACGACGGCGAAGACGACCATGGCCACGACCGCCGGCGCGTACTGCGGATCGAGGGTGGGAGCAACGTTCGCGATCACGAGGTCGGCCGCCCACTCGGATAGGTTGCGCGGTACGTTGAGGCCGAGCACGAGCGTGACCGCTACGCCGGTCACGACGCCCCAGATGAGCGGCCGGGTGATGAGCGGACGCGGCGCTTCGATGATCAGGAGCGCGAGCGTCAGGATGACTCCGATCGCCAGGAGCGTACCGTGCAGGACGCCCCAGCCGATCGAGCCGAAGATCCACTCCCCGAGGAAGAGGGTGCCCCCGATGGCCAAGAGGGAGATGGCGTAGAGGGCCAGCACGATGATGCCGCCCACGAAGGCGGCGATCGCCTTGACCTGCTCGCCGATCTCGGCCAGCTCGGCCTTGAGCAGGGTGACGTGGGCGTTGACCAGGCCGATGGCCGCAGCTCGCACCCGGCCGAGCTGCTCGCGGACGCCGGGTCGCTCACCCCCCACGGGGCCATCACCGCCTGAGCCAGGGCTCGGCGGCGGCGCATCCGGAGGCGCGCCCGGACCGGGCGGCAGGCCGCCATCGTCGATCGGCGGAAGGTCGTCGCCGGCGGGCGGCATGGGATCTGGGCGTTCGTCGGTCAGCTCGGGCCTCGCTCGCTGTCAGGTCAGGAGGCCCGAAGGATAGCAGCGTGCCTTCCGAGGCCGGGTCAGCCGGCCAGTCGGAGACCACCGTCGGAGAGTCGGACCGCCGTGTCGAAGAAGCCGTACGTCCGTCGGTATGCGCCGATCCGATCACGCGGCCCGTGTCCCGTGGCCACCGACCAGAGCTCGCGCTCGAGCTCCTCGATCCGGGTCGCCAGCTCGCCCGGTGTTCGTGGCGCAGGGATGTCGCCGTAGGTCCGCGGCCCGACCGGGAAGTGGACGTCGTCGGTCGGCGTGCGCGGCATGAGCGCCCAGACCACGCGGGCATGACCGACCGCGGTGAGTGGCTCTGACGGCGCGGGCAGGAGCGGTCGGCGGCCGCCGGTCCCGGTCTGCGTCTGGAGCGCCTCGGCGAGCGCGGCCTGGACCTCGGCGCGCGATGATGCCGGAGCCGCCAACCCGACCGCCCGGACGAGGGCCCGCAGCTCCGCCGCGTCGCCATCGTGGGCGCGGAGTGTGGCCCGGAAGCCGATGGCGACCTGTTCCACGTGCGGCAGGACCGCGTCGGCGATGAGCGCCGCACCGCCCGCAGGGAGCGACGGGTCGCGCATCGCCGCATCGAGCAGCGCCCGGGTCGCCCGGAAGAGGTCGGCCAGCCGATCGAAGGCGGCGAAGCCTGTCGGCTCGAAGCCGCCTGGTCCCGTCGGAGCGTCGTGCTCGGACATGGCAGCAGCATAGCGGTCGTCCGCGACGTCCATGCCATCCCCCGAAGGTCCGGCCGTCGATCATCGGCCGCCCGTCTGCGCTACCGTCCGGGCATGACGCCGCGGACGCTCGTCAGCGCCTCGATCCTGGCCGTCGGCACCGAGCTGACGATCGGCACCACGCGCGACACGAACTCGGGCGACCTGGCGCGGGACCTCGCGGCGTTGGGCGTGGCCATCGAGCGCATGGTCGCCCTGCCTGATGACCTGGCCACCGTCACGGGAGCGATCCGCGACGGCCTCTCTCGGGCCGACCTGGTGGTCGTCACCGGCGGGCTGGGCCCGACGCCGGACGACTTGACCCGGGAGGCCATCGCAGCCGCCTGCGGCGAGACACCCGAGGTCGATCCGGCGCTCGAGACGTGGCTCGGCGACCTCTTCGCGCGGCGCAGTCTGCCCATGCCGAGCATCAACCGCAAGCAGGCCTGGCTGATCCCGAGCGCCTCGCCCATCGACAACGGGCGCGGCACCGCACCCGGCTGGTGGGTCGAGCGACCGGATGGGCGGCTCATCGTCGCCCTGCCCGGGCCGCCCTCGGAGATGCAGCCGATGTGGCACGACGATGTCCTGCCCAGGCTCCGGCTCCGCGGCGCGGGAGCCGATCGAGCATCCGCCACCCTGCGCCTGACGGGCATCGGTGAGTCCGCCCTGGCCGACCTGATCGGAGAGGAACGCTTGCGGCGGTCGAACCCGCAGATGGCGACATACGCCCGGTTCGATGCCGTCGACCTGCGCATCAGTGCCGTCGGGGACGCAGGGATCCGCGCCGCCGACCTCGTGGCCGAGGCGGAATCCCAGGTCATGCCCCTGCTCGGTGCCTACTGCTTCGCGCGCGGCGACGAGACCTGGATCGACGCCCTGAGCGCACGGTTGGCGGGACGGAGGCTGGCCGTCGTCGAGATCGGCACGGCCGGCCAACTCGGCGCGCTCCTTGCGGCGGCACCATGGTTCGTCTTCGGCGAGACCCTGTCGCCCGATTCACCGCTCGCTCGAGCACACCACGGACTTGAGCCCTTCGCGACGCGGGTGCGCGAGGTCGCCGCAACGGACTGTGGCCTGGCCGTGCGGGCTCGCGAGCGTCGTGGCGACACGAGCGTGACCGTCGCCACGGACATCGAGGGCAGGCGCTCGAGGATCACGCGGACCGCGTTCCTGACCGGCGATCAGGGACGACGTCGGGCCGCGCTCGCGGCGGCCGCCGAGCTCTGGCGTCGCCTCGGTGAGACGGGCGTCAGCTGATCGAGAGGACCGGCGCCTGGCGTGCCGCACGGACACTCATCCGTGCCGCCACGGTGCGGGCGAGGTCGCGGAGCACCTCGGCGGCAGGTCCCGGCTCTCGCTGAGCCACGGCCGGGATGCCCGCATCGCCGCCCTGGCGCACGCGGACGTCGAGCGGGATGGCGCCGAAGTACTCGATCTCGTGCCGTTGGGCGAAGCGCTCTCCGCCACCGCGGCCGAAGATCTCGGTCACCTCGCCGCAATGGCTGCAGACGAAGGCACTCATGTTCTCGACGACGCCCAGGACCGGCACGCTCATGCGTTTGAACATGGCGAGCGCCTTCTCCACGTCGGCCACCGCCACGTCCTGCGGGGTCGTCACAAGGATGGTGCCGCTGATGGGTACCGCCTGCGCCAGGGTCAGCTGCGCGTCGGACGTGCCGGGCGGCAGGTCGATGACCAGGTAGTCGAGCTCGCCCCAGTCCACGTCGCGCAGGAACTGCTGGATCGCACCACCGACGAGCGGCCCCCGCCAGACGATGGGCTGGCCGTCGGGGACGAAGAACTGGATCGAGATGACCTTCACGCCGTAGCGCTCGAGGGGCACGATCTTGTTGTCGGCACTCGAGGCCGGCTGGCCCTCCAGACCCATCATGAGCGGCACATTGGGGCCCGTGATGTCGGCGTCCAGGAGACCGACCGAGGCACCTTCCATGGCCAGGGCGACGGCCAGGTTGGCACTCACCGTGGTCTTGCCGACGCCGCCCTTGCCGGACGCGACGGCGATGATGTTCTTGACGCCCGGGACGAGCTGCTGGGCGGCCTGCGGAGCAGCCCGGCGGACCATCGACGTCCACTCGACCTCGATCGCGGACGCCCCGAGCGGTGTGAGCACCGCCTTGATGTTGCCTTCGATCTCGTCCTTGAGCGGGCAGGCCGGCGTCGTCAGCTCGATCGTCAGTGCGACCCGGTCACCGCTGATGTCGACGGCCTTGACCATGCCGCGCGAGATGAGGTCGCCGCCCAGCTCGGGTTCCTGGACCTCGCGCAGGGCGTCACGAATGGCCGGTTCAGTCAGGAGGGTCATGAGCCACATGGTAGAACGGGTGGTCGCATCCCGCCGTCGGCGTCGGCCAGGCACGAGGTTCACGATCGCGGGCGGCCTTCGACCCGGGAGCAGTCCGACACCGGTCGGCCACGAGGCGCCGAGCGAAGCCACGCGCCGCGCTGCGAATAGCGCGCCTGTCGAGCGATGATCCGACGAATCTCGCAGCAGAGCCCCGATATCCCGACGAATTGACACTTCCATCGCGTCCGCCGCATACTCGGGCGCGGTCACCCGCGAGGGAACGGGTGCCACGCCTTGGTGTCCCGAAGAGCTGGAGCGGCCCGCGCCCGTGTCCACCATCGACGTCCGCCTCGTCGACGTGACCAAGTCGTTCGGCGACTTCAATGCGGTCGACCACATCAGCCTGGATGTCCAGGATGGCGAGTTCTTCTCGCTCCTTGGTCCCTCGGGCTGCGGCAAGACGACGACCCTGCGCATGATCGGTGGCTTCGAGCAGCCGACCAGCGGGCTCATCGAGTTGCAGGGCCAGGACGTGACCTGGCTGCCGCCCTACCAACGCAATGTGAACACCGTCTTCCAGAACTACGCCCTCTTCCCGCACCTCTCGATCTTCGAGAACGTGGCCTTCGGCCTGCGCCGGAAACGCGTCGCCGACGCGGAGATCCGCTCGCGCGTGGCGGACATGCTGGCGCTGGTCGAGCTCAAGGGCTATGACAAGCGCAAGCCGACGCAGATCTCGGGTGGCCAGGCGCAGCGCGTCGCCCTCGCCCGGGCGCTCATCAACCGGCCGGCCGTCCTCCTCCTCGACGAGCCCCTGGGGGCCCTCGACCTCAAGCTGCGCAAGCAGATGCAGGTCGAGCTGAAGCGCATCCAGCAGGAAGTGGGCATCACCTTCATCTACGTGACCCACGACCAGGAGGAGGCGATGACGATGTCCGATCGCATCGCCGTCATGAACCAGGGCCGATATGAGCAGCTCGGCCAGCCGGAGGACCTCTACGAGCG
This sequence comes from uncultured Chloroflexia bacterium, assembly GCA_963837215.1. Taxonomy (GTDB): domain Bacteria; phylum Chloroflexota; class Limnocylindria; order Limnocylindrales; family CSP1-4; genus CSP1-4. Next base: position 517,011 of record CAWIML010000006.1, on the reverse strand, counting down.
CCCTCAGACCAGGTTCGTGGCCGGCTTCCTGGGCGTCAGCAACCTGCTCCAGATCCGGACCGACGGGACGGCCGACGGGTACGCGGTCTGCCGCCTGGGCGACGACACTCCGGTGCGCGTACCGGCCGCGCTCGTCGCCGGCGACGGTCAGCATCAGGTCGGCGTGCGCCCCGAAAAGGTGCGGCTCCTGGAGGTGACCGAAGCGGTGCCGTCGGGCATGAACGTCGCCCGCGGAGTGGTCCAGGACGCCAGCTACCTGGGCGTCAGCACCCAATACATCGTCGACCTCCGCTCTGGCGACAAGGTCACGGTGTACGAGCAGAATGTCGCGCGCACGAAACGAGACTCGCTCTTCGATCGTGGCGAGGAGGCCCAGGTCGTCTGGTCCCCGGACCACACGTTCGCGGTCGACGGTGGGGAGCCGGCGACCCAGGAGTTGGCGTCGTAACCCCGCCGGGCATCGACGCGGTTGGAGGAGTCATGATCCGAGACCAGGGAATCGACGGGCTGCTGGCGACGCCGGTCAGCCGGCGAGTCGTCCTGCAAGGCACCGCAGCCGCCGGCGCCGCGGCCTTCCTTGCCGCATGCGGTGGCGGCGGCGAGGGCTCGCCGGCAGCGAGCACGGCGGGAGCCGGCCCGACGGCCGAACCGCCCGCGGATCTGACCGGGCCGCTCAACTTCGCCAATTGGCCCGCCTACATCGACCTGAACGAGGACGAGACCGCATCGCCGACGCTCGTCGATTACACCGCGAAGTACGGCGTCGAGGTCAACTACGTCGAAGAGATCGAGTCCAACGAGGACTTCGTGGCGACCATCCAGCCACAACTCGATGCTGGGCTCGACACCGGCTGGGACATCATCACCTTGACGGACTATATGGCGGCTCGCTTGATCGGCAAGGGCTGGATCGAGGCCATCGACCAGGCCAGGGTGCCGAATGCCGTGGCCAACCTGCGCGAAGCCCTGAAGGGTCAGCCGTGGGACCCGGACCAGACCTACCACTACCCGTGGCAGACGTTTGCCGACGGCGTGGGCTACAACCGGGTCAGCTCGGGCCAGGACTTGTTCTCGACCGCGGAGCTCTTCCTGCCCCAGTTCGCGGGCAAGCTGCAGATGCTGACGGGCTACCAGGACACGTTCTCGATGATCGGCCTGCTGCTGCGCGACAAGGGTGAGATCGAGAACCTGCCGGCCGACTTCACGAACGAGGACGGCGACAAGATCTACGCCTTCCTGAAGCCCTACGTGGATGATGGATTCATCCGCAAGTTCGCGGGCAACGACTACATCCAGGATTTCAACAGCGGCGACACATGGGTCGCGCTCGTCTACTCCGGCGATCTGGCCTCCTCGGCCGGCCCTGACGACCACTTCGCGTACCCGACCGAGGGCCTCGTGGCGGCGACCGACCACATGCTCATCCCGAAGGGCGCCCAGCACAAGGCCGCCGCCGAGGCGATGATCGATTTCGTCTACGACGTCGCCAACGCCGCCCGCCTGGCCGCCTGGATCTATTACATCTCGCCGGTCGAGGGCGCAGCCGAAGCGATCAAGGACCTCGACCCGGAGCTGGCAACGAACCCGCTCCTCTTCCCGCCGGCGGATGTCATCGCCCGGACGTACCCGTACCCCGCCTACGACGACGAGAAGAACCTGTACTTCCAGAACCTGTCGGACCTGTTGGAAGGCATCTAGGCCAGCGATCACCACCAGCCTTCGATTCGATCGAAGATGCTCGGCCGCCTGATCCACCGCTACCGGCGGGCGATCCCATACCTGCTGCTCCTGCCCGGCCTGCTCTGGCTCTTGCTCTTCTTCGTCGTGCCCAACGTGCCCATGTTCATCTATTCCCTCTCGGAGGGCACGCTCGCGACCGGCTTCGTCCAACCGCCGGAGGTGTGGGCCTGGCAGAACTATCCCGAAGCGGTCATCCGCTTCCAGGCCAACTTCGCCAACTCCATCGTCTACGGCAGCCTGGCCGTCATCTTCTGCTTCCTCATCGGCTACCCGCTGGCCTATGCCATCGCGTTCCGAGGCGGCCGCTACAAGAACGTCCTGCTGTTCCTCGTCATCGCGCCGTTCTTCACGAGCTTCCTCATCCGGACCATCTCGTGGAAGATCATCCTCGGCAACAACGGTCCATTCCTCGGCGTCACGCGCGACTTCTTGCACCTGGTGCCAGCCAACTTCAGCGTCATCGGCACGCCGCTGGCCGTCGTCGCCGGCCTGACCTACGAGTTCCTGCCCTTCATGGTCCTGCCCCTCTACGTCTCGCTGGAGAAGGTGGACATCCGGCTCATCGAGGCTGCCCGTGACCTGTATGCCGGGCGCTGGCGACCGCGGGGCACGATCGTCGGCGGCGTCCTGGGCGGGCTGCTCGGGCGCATTCGTCATCGTGGGCCTCGGCTACGCGGGCCTTGTCGGCGAGGACGCCAACCCGCTGACCGTCGCCATCGGTGCCGGTGTCGGCGCCCTCATCGGCGCCCTCATCTGTCACCTGTGGGTGACCGAGGCCTTCGTGCGCGTGACGTTCCCGCTCTCCTTGCCCGGGGTCTTCGCGGGCACGATCCTGACCCTGATCCCTGCCACGGGCGACTACGTCAACGCGGAACTGCTCGGCAGTCCCAAGACGCAGATGATCGGCAACGTCATCCAGGGCCGCTTCCTCGAGCAGAACGACTACCCGACCGCGAGCGCGCTGTCGTTCATCCTCATGGCGGCCATCCTCGTCGGCATCGCCATCTACGCCCGGGCGCTGGGCACCGATGAACTCTCCGGTGGAGCGGCGGCATGACCTCGATCGCCGACACCCGCGAAGTCGCTGTCGCACATCGCCAATCGTCCGGCCGACGCTTCGCGCAGGTCGTCGACCACTGGGTGCTGCCGATCATCGCCGTGCTGGCCATCGGCTACCTGCTCGTGCCGATCGTGATCATGATCGTCTTCTCGTTCAACGACCCGGTCGGGCGCTTCAACTACCAATGGAATGAGTTCTCGCTCGACGGCTGGCTCAACCCGCTCGGTCGGCCTGGCCTGCCGGCGGCGCTCGGCAACAGCCTGATCATCGCCTTCGCGGCGTCGATCGTCGCGACGGTCCTCGGCACGCTCATCGCGCTCGCCCTGACGCGCTACTCGTTCCGCGGTCGGTCGGGCACGAACCTCTTCGTCTTCGTCCCGATGGCGACGCCGGAGATCGTCCTCGGCGCCAGCCTGCTGACGCTCTTCGTCGGCTCCGCGACGCTGGAGCCGTTCAAGACGATCATCCCCGACGGGATGCTCTATCCCCTGGGGCTGAACACGATCTTCATCGCCCACGTCATGTTCTGCATCAGCTTCGTGGTCGTGACCGTGCGTGCGCGCATCCAGGGCTATGAGCGACAGCTCGAGGAGGCCGCCGCCGATCTCTACGCCAACGAGTGGCACACCTTCTGGAAGGTGACCTTCCCGCTCATCTTCCCGGGCATCCTGGCCGGCGGCCTGCTGGCGTTCTCACTCTCGATCGACGACTTCATCGTCACGAACTTCGCCTCCGGCATCGTCAACACCTTCCCCGTCTGGGTCTGGGGCACGATCAAGAACGCGCTGCCGGTCCAGATCAACGTCATCGGCACGATCATCTTCGGCGTTGCCGTCGGCCTCGTCGTCATCTCGTCGTTGATCTCCAACTGGCGCGCCCGGCAGGCCCTCCGCATCCGAGTGCCACAGGCCTCCGAGTGACCAGCAGCACGACCGCCACGTCCATGCCGGTCGCCCTGCCGGACCACGCGGTCGTGCCCGGCGTCTGGAGCCGGATCACGAACATCGACGTGGATCGCGGCGAAGGGTCGTGGCTCATCGACCAAGAGGGACGTCGATACCTCGACTACAGCTCCGGCATCGGCGTGACGAACACGGGTCACGCCCATCCCAGGGTCGCGGCGGCGATCGCGGCGCAGGCGGTCAAGCTCCTCCACGGCCAGCAGAACATCGTGTATCACGAGCCCGGACTCCGACTCTACGAACGCCTGGCGCACCTCCTGCCGGGCGGTCCGTGGGGCGCGTTCCTCTCCAACTCGGGCGCCGAGGCCGTCGAGGCGGCCGTCAAGCTGGCGCGCGTGGCCACGGGTCGCCCGGCTGTCATCGCCTTCCGCGGCGGCTTCCATGGGCGGACCGCCCAGACCATGGCCCTGACCAGCGCCAAGACCATCTACCGCGGCCACTTCGAGCCGCTGCCAGGCTCCATCTACCACGCAGACTACCCGTACTGCTACCGGGCGCCAGGCAGCCCACATGCCATCGACGCCTGTTCCTGCGAGTGGGAGGCGAGCCTCGAGCTGCTCTTCCAGCAGATGATCTTCCCGGAGAAGGTCGCCGCCTTCATCGTCGAGCCGGTCCTGGGCGAGGGCGGCTACATCGTGCCGCCGGCGGGGTTCCTGCCCCGCCTGCGCGAGATCGCCAGCGCCAACGGGATCCTGCTCATCGCCGACGAGGTCCAGACGGGCTTCGGGCGGACCGGTGCCTTCTTCGCCGTTCGCCACTGGGGCGTCGAGCCCGACATCCTGGTCATGGCCAAGGGCATCGCGTCGGGGCTGCCCCTGTCGGGCATCCTCGCGCGCCGGGAGCTGCTCGGCCGCTGGGCACCGGGCGCGCACGGCGGCACCTACGGCGGCAACGTCGTGAGCTGTGCGGCGGCCAACGCGACCATCGACGTCATCGAGGACGAGGGCCTGGTGGCCAACGCAGCGGCTCGCGGTCAGCAGCTGCTCGCCGGCCTGCGGGCCGTCCGCCAGCGCTTCGCGAGCCTGGGCGACGTGCGTGGCCTGGGCTGCATGGTCGGGCTCGAGTTCATCCAGCCTGGAGTGGGCGATGGACGGGTGCCGAACCCCGACCTCGTCAAGCGGATCATCGCCGGGGCGCTCGATCGCGGCCTGATCGTCCTCTCGGCGGGCAGCTACGGACAGGTCGTCCGGATCATCCCGCCACTGGTCACGACGCCCGACGAAGTCGACCAGGCGCTGGCCATCCTGTCGGCGTCGATGGAGGCCGCGGGAGCCTGATCGCCGGACGCGGCCAACCGAGCGCCGACGCGCCGGCGCCGTGCGTGGTCGTGGCTCAGGCCGTCGTCCCGGCAGCTTCGACCAGCGCTACGGGCAGCGGCCGGACGTGAAGCGGTGCCCGCACGTACCTCGCCACATGCTCCGTCGTGCCCTGCACGGCGAGCTGCTCCATGAGGTAGCCGATCTTGGCCTCCTGCGCGGCGATGATCTCGTCCTTCGTGGGCAGCTCCCAGAGCGTGCGCTTGTATGGCCCGAGCGCCTTCTTGCGGGTCTTGTAGATGAACTGGGTCTCGGTCTCGTCCGGCTTCCGCTCGTCGGCGCAGTTCGCCTTGCACCAGGCCTCGATCTCGGCGTGCAGCTCGGCCGGGAAGGCGGGATGCTCGTAGAGCGCGTTCTGGAAGCCGGTCGCGAGGTGGATCTCAGCCGTCTCGACGGCCGGGAAGCGATGGAAGAGCTCGTCGGGCAGGGTCGACGCTCCGTGTTGAACGGCGCCAGCCAGGCCGTACTCACGGGCCACCGTCGAGAGCCGCTCGAGGGTGCCGAAGTCGAGCTTGACGTCCGCGACACCACCCCCCGGCAGGGGCACGCCGCCATGGCTTGTCCCCGTCTGGACGCTGACCTTGCTGAGGCCGATGGTCGACGGTCCGAGCATCCGGTCGAGCTCGCGACGGAAGCCTTCGAGGTAGGCGCGCAGCTCGTCCTCGGTCGAGTTCTCCTTGCCCACCTCGCCGATCTCGCCGCCGATGCTGATGGTCATGTCGGCGGGCTCGAGCGTACGGATGAGCTCGGCGATCTCGGCGGCGCGCGTGTAGTTGACGCGCTGCTGGTCGTCGACCGTATCCAGTGACAGGTCCACCAGCGTCGAGCTGTCGATGTCGATGTTGCCGTAGCCGACATCGACCGCCTCGCGCGCCAGGCGCCGAACGCCTTCCGCCGTGTCCTCCGGGTCGGCCGCGTACTTCTTGGCGTTGAACTGGTAGTGGTCGCCCTGGACGAAGACGGGCGCCGACCAGCCGGCGGCCACCGCACCCGCCAGTACGCTCGTGAGGTACTCGCCGGGCCGCTGGTAGGTGTACTCCTGTTCGCTTCGGGCAAGCTCGACGATGACCGCGCCGACATCGCGCGCCGTGGCGGCCCGGAACGTGGCTGCGGCCATGTCGAACACCTGCGTGCGCAGGTTGAGGGCGGGCACCGTGAAGCCTCCGACCTCGCCGCGACCGCGAGCCATGTAGAGCTCGTGGATCGAGGCCGAGCCACAGCCCAGCAGCGAGGCAGCCCGGGCGACGATCCATCGCGCCGCGTCCCGCGTCGCGTCGTCCTCGGTGAAGGTGGCGGTCCAGACGAGGTCGCGGATGGCGTCCGTCCGCAGCCGCGTCTCGTCACGGATGGTCAGGCCATTGCCGTCGACGCCGATGCTCTGGTCGGTGGCCGCGAGCAGGGCGGCGATGGTCGGGGCGACGGTCGGCTGCGACATGGGGTCTCCCGCTCGCCGATGGCGAGGATGGCCTGATGGTGCCCGCGAATCCTACCCTGCCCGGCTGGCGGGTCGATCCTCGGCTGCCGCGATCCTCAGTGCTTCGGCTGCGGCGTCCGTCCGGCCGCCAGGATGGCGCGGGCGACCGCATCCGAGGCCACGGCGCCGGCGCTGGCCATGTCCTCGAGGAGCCGCGCCCGATCGGCGCGCGCCAGCTCGAAGGCTGCCGGCTCGCGACCGATGCGACCGGCCAGCTCTGCCGTGATGCCCCAGGCGTAGTCATCGAAGCGATCGGTCTCGGCGTCCCAGGCAGCGAGGAGGGCGGGCGGGCGTCGCTGAACATGGCCATGCGGATCCTGCTCGAGCGGCCTGACGTAGTGGGCGGCTCGGATCCGTCGCCGACCGTCGGCCTCCACGTTCAGCACGAGCACCACGCCGACTGATCGGATGGCATCCTCGGTCATCGCATGGGGCGGTTCGACGAGACGTGCCTGGGCCTCTTCGAGACTCGCGGCGTCGAGGCGATGCGGGAAGGCCGCCAGGAGCGTGGGTGGCCGACCGAAGGCATCGAGCGCCTCGGCCAGGCTGGCGCCGGCCATCGGATCGCGGCTGGCGACGACGACCGGCACGCCGCCTTCAGCGAGCAGCCACACGGTTGCCGCCAGCGGTGCATCCAATGCCCCGTCGACGATCCAGCCGACGATGCTCTCCGGAAGCGGTGCCGCGGAACCGGGATGCGGGAGAGGCTCGGGTTCGGGCACCGGATGAGCCTAGGTGTCGCGTCGATGGCTCGTCAAACGACAAGAACGGCGGCCGGTGGGTCGGCCGCCGTCCTGGTGCGACGGGATGGATGGTCTTCGGTTCGGGAACCCCTTCGGGCTCGAGGTGCTCAGCGGCCCTCGTCGACCCGGCTGGCCCAGCCGGCTGCCGAGCCCATCTTGTTGTTCTCGCCGGAGTCGGAGGCGTCGGGCAGGACGATCTGGAGCTGGTCGCCGGTCGCCTCGTAGTGCTGGACGACCGTCGTCGCGGCGGCCTGCGGGACGCCCGTATCGCTGAGGTCGGCCGCTGCCGCCGTGCCACCGGTGAGGCCGGCTGCGGGCGCGATGAGCGTGCCCACGAGCAGCCCGCCCGCGAGGACCTTGGTCTTGAACTTGGACGCTTCCTCAGCCGAGATGAAGTGGAGCGTCAGGGCGTGGCCCTCGACGTCATCTTCGCTGCCAGGCTTGCGAACGATGAGCCGAACGATGGCGCCGGCACCGAAGAGGTGGCCCTCGACGTCGTCCTCGTCCTCGGGCGCGAGCCCGAGCTCGAACTGGCCCTCGGAGCTGCCGAGCAGCGCGAGGAGCTCTTCGGCTTCGAACGAGTCGACCGTGGCGTTGATGCCGCCGCTGCCTGGATCGCTCAGGATCTGGATCGTCTGTCTCGTCATGTCGTTCTCCATCCCACCGCGCTCAAGTCCCACGAGCCCGGTCTGCAGCGCAGTCTAGAGCCCGCGCGCGATCCACCAGCGACCGACCGGCGACGCCCGTGCTGTCAAATCTCCGACACCCTGGGCACCTTGACATGGTCGCGGAGCGTGGACTATCCTGCCCCGTCCCCGCCGCCCGGCCAGGGCCGGCGCACGACCAGATGACAGGAGTCGCGCACAGATGTCCATCACCTTCCGCTCCGACACCGCGGTCATGCCGCGGACGGCCGCGCCTCTCGGCGCCGCCGAAAGCGGGAGATCTGTGCCCTTCACGACCTAGCGAACGGCGGCTGAGCCGCCAGGACGCTGGAAGCCGGAGGGCCCGGATCGGCCCCCCGGCTTTTTTGTTGCCCTGCGAGCCAGGGTGCCAGAGAGCCGAACGTCCCGCCATCGCGGGGGCCAGTCCACCTCGTTCGAGCCAGAGCGCACCCGACCACAGGAGCAACGACCATGAGCATCGTCATCGAACCCCGTCGGACCGGGGACGCCCCGGCCGTCGTGCTGGATGCCGCCCGTCTCGATGGGCGTGCTCCGGTCGACGCCCCGTCACCGGTGCCGGCCCTCCTCCTCGAGCACGTCTCGAAGGCCTTCATCGTCGGCCGTCGCAAGCGGCGCGTGGTGGCCGTGGACGACGTCTCGCTCCGCGTGGAGCGTGGCGGGATCCTCGGCATCCTGGGCGCCAACGGCGGCGGGAAGTCGACGCTCATCCGGCTGATCAGCACGCTGTTGACCATCGACAGCGGCCGGATCGAGGTCTTCGGACACGACGTCGAGCGGGACGAGATGGCTGTCAAACGCCTGATCAACCGGGTCAGCGCGGATGCGGCCTTCTTCAAGAAGCTCTCGCCGGCCGAGAACCTCGGCTACGCGGCGCGCCTCTACGGGCTCGACCCGAAGGTCGCGCGCAGCGACGCCATCCGGATCCTTGGCCAGCTCGGCATCGCCGAGTCGCGCCTCGACCGACCGCTCGAGCAGATGAGCCGGGGCATGCAGCAGAAGGTCGCCATCGCGCGGGCCCTGCTGACCAGCCCGACCCTCCTGCTCCTCGACGAGCCGACGACGGGCCTCGATCCACGATCGAAGCTCGACGTGCAGGCCTTCATCGAGGACCTGCGAGACAGCCACGACGCAACCATCGTGCTCACGACGCACGACCTGACCGAGGCCGAACGCCTCTGCGACCACATCGTGATCCTCGACCAGGGTCGGGTGATCGTCAGCGGCACGGCGGAGGAGCTGAAGGTCCGGGTCGCCATCGACCGGGACCTGCCACCGACCATGGAGAGCGTCTTCATGGCCTACACCGGCCGCTCCCTCGACGACGACGTCGAGGAAGACGAGCCAGACGATGACTGAAGGAAGGGAGCCAGATCATGTTCGTCCACGATGACCGCCTGGTCCGGCGCCTGCATGAGCGCCGTATCGACGATCTGCGCCGGTCCGCTCAGGTCCAGCGCATCCACCGCCATCAGGGCCTGCCGGCCGGGCGACGCTCGCTGCGTCGCTCGGTCGGACGCTCGATGGTCAGGCTCGGTTCGCGCCTCGCGGCCGACCCGAGCATGACGCCGGCCCGCCCTCGGTAGGGCGGGCCGGAGCACCCCACCTGGAGAACCGACATGACCACCATGGCACGCGAGATGCGGGCGAGCTACGCCTTCATCGAGCGCAACTTCAACCTGACGCGACGCTACTGGGGCTGGGAAGCGGCGTTCATGGTCTACGCCATCGCCGGCGCGCTCTCGGTCACGCTCATCGGCCAGGAGCAGAACGACCCGACGCTCATCCTGACCCTCATGATCGGGGCCATCTTCTGGAACTACCTCTCGGTCGTCTTCAGCTTCATCGCCGAGACGATCCAGTGGGAGCGCTGGGAGGGCACCCTCGAGTACACGATGATGGCGCCGGTCCGGCGCACGTCCCAGCTCTTCGGGGCCACCGCCTACGCCATCCTCTACGGGCTCGTCAGCACGATCATCATCCTTGTCGTGCTCGTCGCCTTCTTCGGGCTCGACTTGTCGGACGCGAACTTTGCGACGGCCGCCGTCTTCATGGGCATCGGCTCCGTCTCGTTCGTGGGCATCGGCATGATGGCAGCCGTGCTGCCGCTGCTCTACGTCGAACGGGGCGCCCAGATGACCTTCGTGCTCCAGTCGGTGCTCCTGCTCGTGAGCGGTGTCTACTACTCGCGTCGACATCCTGCCCGAGTGGATGCAGGTCCTCTCGCGGCTGTCGCCGGCGACCTACATCCTCGACGGCGTGCGGGCCGGGCTCATCGATGGCACGCCGGTCAACGAGCTGACCTATGACGTCTGGCCATTGATCGTCATGGCCGTCGTCTTCATCCCGCTGGGCATCAAGGTCTTCGGTTACGCCGAGCGTTATGCCAAGCGGACCGGCAAGCTCAAGCGGGTCGGCTGATGGACGACATCGGCGGACCAGGCACCGGTTTATCCGGCGCGACCATCGATCTCGCGGCCTGGGGCTGGGACGATCACCTGGCGGAAGCCTTCGCGGAGGCCATGGCGGCCGACGCTTCGGGTGACGCCCTCCCAGGTCGCGTCATCACCGCCTCGGCCGGTGGCACGACCGTGATGACCGCGGCCGGCCCCTGGCCGACGCGGCTGAGCGGGCGCCTCCGCCACCCCTCCACCATCCCGACCGACCGGCCCTCGGTCGGCGACTGGGTCGTCGGACCCATCGAGCCGCCGAGCGGCCCGGACGCGGCGATGACCATCGAGACCGTCCTGCCGCGCCGTTCTGCCTTCGTCCGCCAGGCGCCGCAGGGCGGCATCGACCCCCAGGTCGTGGCCGCCAACGTGGACACCGTCTTCATCGTCCAGTCCCTGACCCGCGACCTCAACATGCGTCGCCTGGAGCGCTACCTCGGCGCGGCATGGTCGAGCGGCGCGGATCCCGTCGTCGTGCTCAGCAAGGCCGACCTGTGGCTCGACCTCGAGCGCCGTCGTGGAGCGTGTCGCCCAGGTCGCCATCGGCGTGCCGATCGAGGTCGTCAGTGCCGTCAGTGGGCTCGGGCGCGAGGGGCTCGAGGCTCACCTGCGGCCTGGTCGGACGGTCGTCCTCCTGGGATCGTCGGGCGTCGGCAAGTCGACCATCGTCAACTGGTTGCTCGGCGAGGAGCGCCAGCTCGTGCGCGAGACGCGGGCCGACGACGAACGCGGGCGCCACACGACAACCAGCCGGGAGCTCATCCCGCTGCCCGGCGGGGCGCTCGTCCTCGACACGCCGGGGTTGCGTTCGCTGGGCGTCTGGGACGACGCGGGCATGGAGCGCACGTTCGCCGACATCGAGGTCCTGGCTGCGGCGTGCCGTTTCAACGACTGCCGTCACGACCGCGAGCCGGGCTGTGCCGTCCGATCGGCCATCGACGAAGGCACGCTCTCGGTCACGCGACTGGATGCGCGACGCAAGCTCGAGCGTGAGATCGCGTCGCAGGCGAGGCGTTCATCTCCCGCAGCGGCGCATGCCGAGAAGCGGCGGTGGGCGAAGCTCGCCAAGGCCGGCAGCGAACGGGCAGCCGCGCGCCGGCGCGGCTGGGTCGGCAGCTCGGAAGAGAGCTGATGGCAATCCGACCGGTCGCGATCTCCATCGCCGGACTGCCGGAGCATCCCGGGCTCGTCGTCCGCCTCTACGCCGGGCCCTCCGACCACCCCGGCATGGTCGCCATCAACAACGCTTGGCGCGAGTCGATCGGCGTCAGCGAGCTCGTCACCCTCGCCGAGCTCGACAACCTCTATGCCAACCTGACGGGATCCGACCCATACCGCGATTGCCTGGTCCTCGAGCGGGAGGGCATGCTGGTCGGCTACTGCCGAACGTCCTCGATCGAAGGCACCGATGGTGGGCGGGTCGAGGAGGCAAGCGTCGTCCTGCACCCATCGCTCCACGATCAGGCCACCTACCTCGCGCTGCTCCTCGACGGCGAGGCGCGCCTGGCGGCTGCGCGCGCGGACCGGGCTCCCCACGCCGACGACGTCCTGCGCATCTGGACCTGGGACACTGACTCGGTCGCCACGCGAGCGCTGGGCGCTGCCGGCTACCGAGCCGTCCACCATTTCTACGAGATGGCCCGCCCCGACCTCGAGCACCTTCCATGGGTCGGGCTGCCCGCCGGCCTCGAGGTGCGTCCCGTCCTGCCAGAGCACTGGCGCTCGATCTGGGAGGCGGACGTCGAGGCGTTCAGCGACGACTGGGACCCGGACGATGCGAGCGAGACCGGCTTCCAACGCTTCCTCGGCGAGCCCGACCAGGTACCCGCTCTGTGGCAGGTCGCCTGGGACGGCGACGAAGTCGCGGGCCTCGTGCTGGTGACCATCAACGAGGCGGCCAATGCCCGCTTCGGGCGTCGCGAGGGTGTGCTCGACTCGGTCGCCGTGCGCCGTGCCTGGCGGCGTCGCGGCCTGGCGCGGGCGCTCATCGTGCGGGCGCTGGTCGCCCTCCGCGATCACGGCGAGACACGCGCGACGCTGGGCGTCGACATCGACAACCCCAACGAGGCCCTCGGTCTGTACACGTCGTGCGGCTTCGTCATCCAGGCCAGCGGCGCGGCCTACGAGAAGCGTATCGACCCGGCTCGCGATCGGGCCTGACCGCGTCCGGCTCGGTATCAGGCGAAGAGGCGACCCTCCCGGGCGACGAGGTCGAGCCAGGGTCGTTCGCGCTCGATGGTCGTCGTCGCGCCGTGGCCAGGTAGGACCTGGAGCGAGGGCTCCAGTCGCGCCAGGCGAGCGAGTGATTCGACCATCTCGTCGTCGGAGCCGCCGGCGAGGTCGGTCCGGCCCCAGGCCCCGGCGAAGAGCGTGTCGCCGCTCAGCAGCACGCCCGCCTCACGGGCGAGCAGGCATACGGAGCCCTCCGTGTGGCCGGGGGTATGCAGGACGTCAAGTTCGATGTCGCCGAAGGCGATCCGACCGCCCTCGGCCAGCTCGATGGCCGGCACGCTCGGCGGGATGGCGAAGGGTGCGTAGGTCGACGTCGGGTGCTCGAGACCGTGGCGGTCCAGGGCGTGGACGGCGATCGACGCTCCGGTGGCCTCGACTACCGCCGCGTTGTCGCCGATGTGGTCCCAGTGGCGGTGCGTCGAGACGATGAGCTTGAGGGTCCAGCCGCGAGCGGCCAGGCGCTCCGTCAGCCAGGCGACGCAGGGCGTGGCGGTGTCTATCGCGATCGCCTCGCGGCTCGCCTCGTCGCCGAGGACCCAGACGTTGGTGGCCACGGGGCCGGCCACACGGTGGAGGATCTCCATGACCCGTCAGGGCTCCGGCTTCGGCTTCGCCATGGGCGAGAGCGCGCCAGGCGACCGACCGGGTCGCGCCGTTCGGACGAGCGCCTGCTTCGGCATCGCCCTCCGCAGTCCCTGTCCAGCCAGGCCGGCCACGGCGGCCGCCTCGGACAGGGCACGGAGCTTCGAACGCGCCGCCTCGAGCGACAGGCGCTCCAGACCCGCCGAGGGCGCCAGGCCGATGCGATCGAGGCCGCGAGCGCCCATCGAGGCGCCGTAACGGGCCGCCCAGACAGAGACGGGGACGTCGTCCGGGATGGTCGTCCGGCAATCGGCGACACCGAGGATGAGGCCGCGCTCCCGAGGCGCCACGCGGGCGACCCGCCAGCCATCCGGACCGAGCACGAGGTCGAAGAGGTGGCTCGAGAACGGCGCCGCGTAGAGGACCTCCAGACCGGCCGCGGACGCGTCCCCGCCATTGATGCTCAGCGAGACGTGCCCATCCACGCCGTCCATGAGCGTCAGCAGGGCTTCGCTCGCCAGCGCGTGGGACTCGTCATCGGCGTCGATGGCGACCAGCGAGTCCTCCTCGACCTGGACGAGCGGAGCGCCCGCCGCGAACAGGGCTCGGAGCTGCTCGTTGCCGGCCTCTGCGGCGGCCATCGTCTCGCGCCGGCGGCGTCGACGGTCAGGGCTACGCGACCCCACCGTCCAGGGTCCCAGGAGTCGGGCCTTGACCGGGCGAGGCTCGAGGTCGAGCTCGGTCGCCAGCGCGCGGGCCGTGGCGTCGGCTCGGCGCCAGGCGGGCTCGGCGTCGGGATCGGGCGTCGGGGCGCCATCGGCGAGGATGCCCAGCTCGGCCTCCAGCTGGTCGGACAGTGCCAGGCGCAGGGCTGCCAGGTCGTCCAGGCCGTCTGGGCGCGGATAGGGACCGACGATGGTCGCGAACATGAGCCTCCGACACTTCGGGCGGGTGACCCGGCGCTTGGGGCGGGTGGTCTGCGCTTACCGTCCGCCTACACGGCGGGCGGGCTTCTACGCGCACGCATCGTATCCTCGCGGCGATGAAGACGATCCTGGTCGTGGACGATGAGCGCATGATCGACGAGCTCGGCGACCTGGCCGACCTCGAGTCCGGCGGCCGGCCGATGCATCTCGAGCAGCTCGAGGCGACGGAGGTCTGCGCGGCGGCCATCGAGCGCTTCGCCGCCATGGCCGGCAACGACGGCCAGACGCTCATGGCCCTGCCCGCAGTGGGCCCCCTCCCCTTCGCCGCCGACCGCGGCGCCATCGACCGGATCCTGGCCAACCTCATCGGCAACGGCTTTGCCCACGCCTCCCGGCCGGGCGGCATCGTCTCGGTCGAGGTGGCCAGCCTGCCAGGTGCCGAGCTGCTGCTGGCCGTACGCGACGATGGCCCTGGCATCCCCACGGTGTCCCTGCCGCGCATCTTCGAACGCTTCTATCGCGCCGATCCGTCCCGGTCCGGGCCGGGCACGGGCCTGGGCCTGGCCATCGTCGAGCAGCTCGCCGAGGCCCACGGAGGTCGCGCCTTCGCCGACAATCTGGCCGGAGGCGGCGCCCGCATCGGCGTGGTGCTGCCCGTCTCGCCACCGCCGTCCGAGGATCGCCCGATGCCCGAGCCCGTGCCCGCATGAGCCCCAAGCCCGCGCGACCAGAAGACGCGGACGTCCTCGTACCGCACCGTCCCCGGCTGGGCCGATCCGGCGCCGTGGTCAGCCCGCACGGCCTGGCCAGCGAGGCCGGGCTCGGCGTCCTGCGCGCCGGCGGGAACGCGGTCGATGCGGCCATAGCCACGAACGCCGCCCTCGCCGTCGTGGCAGCGCACGCGTGTGGCCTGGGTGGCGATGCGTTCTGGCTGATCTGGGATGGCGTCGAGCTCCAGGGACTCAACGGCAGCGGCCGATCCGGGTCGGCGGCCACGCTCGAGGCGGCCCGAACCGCGAACGGCGATCGCTTGCCCTTGCGCGGCCCTTGGACGGTCACCGTGCCCGGCGCCATCCGCTCCTGGGGCGACGCGCACGCGCGATTCGGCCGACTCCCGTGGCCCGACCTGCTGGCGCCGGCCATCGAGCTGGCCGAGGGCTTCCCGGCGTCGTGGAGCTGGCAAGCCGCCGTGGAGCGCTCGGCGCCGATCTTCGGGCCTGACTCCGACTGGGCCCGGGCCTTCCGTCCCCACGGCCGACCCTGGCGCCTGGGCGAGATCGTCGTCGTACCCGGCCTCTCGACCACCCTGCGCCGGATCGCTGACGAGGGGCCCGGCTCGGCATACGACGGCCCTCTCGCAGGGCAGGCTGCCGCGTTTCTCGCCTCGCGCGGCGCGCCGATCGACGCTCGCGACCTGGCCGACCACGCTTCCACCTGGACGACGCCCGTACGAACTTCGTACCGGGGCGTCGAAGCGACCAGCCATCCGCCCAATAGCTGCGGCCCGATCGCGCTCGAGCTGCTCAACGTGCTGAGCCGGTTCGAGCCGCCGCCCTCGGACGCCTTCGACGCCCACGGGGTCGCCGATGCTGCCTGGGTGCACCTCGCGTTGGAGGCCGCGCGGGCCACCCTCGCCGACCGGGATCGCTGGCTGACGGACCCCGCTGCCATGGCGCCCGGCGCGCTCGAAACGCTCCTGTCGGATGAGCGAGCGACCGCCATCGCAGCGCGCATCGACCC
The DNA here is from genome assembly GCA_963837215.1 of uncultured Chloroflexia bacterium. Lineage (GTDB taxonomy): Bacteria > Chloroflexota > Limnocylindria > Limnocylindrales > CSP1-4 > CSP1-4. The sequence goes on along the minus strand of CAWIML010000006.1, from coordinate 501,103 downwards.
GGACCGCACGCGGCCACTGGCTCCCCTCAGTGCGCCTGCCGGAGGCGGCACGGTCTACCTCGCCACGGCCGATCGCTGGGGCGGGGTCGTCAGCCTCATCGAGTCCAACTCCTACGGTTTCGGCTCGGGGCTGGTCGATCCCGAGACCGGCATCGGGTATCAGAACCGGGGCGCCTCGTTCAGCCTCGACCCGAACCACGTCAACGTCCTGGCGCCACGGAAGCGGACGATGCACACCCTGAGCCCGGGCATGCTCTTTCGCGACGGCCGGCCGTGGGTCGTCCATGGCTCGATGGGCGGCGAGATCCAGCCGCAGGTCTTCGCGCAGGTCGTCTCGGCGCTCGTGGACGGCGGCGTGGACGTGGCCACGGCCGTGGCGGCGCCGCGCTGGGCCGCGGACATGGCGGAGCATCACGGCCCGCCGACGCTGACCGTCGTCGAGTCGCGCTACCACGCCCAGGTCGTCGATGGCCTTCGCGCGCGCGGCCACGACGTCCTGCAGCGGGCTGACTACGACCCGGGGATGGGCCACGCACATGCCATCGAGCTGCTGCGCGACGGCGACTCCGGCGCCGTGACGGCCTTCGCGGCGGCGACCGACCCCCGCAGCGAGGGTGCGCCGGCGGTCTGGTGACCCGCGGCTGACCGTCTGGTGACGCGCGATATACTCCGCTCCGGCCGGTCGCGCCGCGCTCACGACCTCCGCGACTGGCCATCTCCATCCGATCCCGACCTGCACTGACCACGCCCGAGGAGCGCCACCCGTGACCTCGAACGTTGCCCAGAACTATCCCTACGGCAGCGAGACCGAAGCCGAGCGCGCGACGGCCGTGGAACGGGCGATGGGCAGCTTCGAAGGGCTCCGCGATCGTGTGGCCGCAGAGTCCACGCCGCTCGGCGAGCCACACGAAGGCGGCCGTTGGTGGGTATGGGTCTGTCCCCAGGACGACTTCACGGGCCGACTCCACGCGGCCGGACACGCTCGCGAGCGGCATGCCGTCTACACCGTCTGCGACACCTGCGGCCGAACCTACCTCCGCTGAGTCCGACGGGCCGTCGCTGGGAGCGGCGCGCCGGCGCCTGATCCTCGACGGCGCCGGGCTTTCGGTCTCGGCCATCGCCTTCGGGCTGGTCTACGGCCTGGCCGCGAGGACCGGCGGCTTCTCGCTCGTCGAGATGCTGGCCATGAGCGTCTTCGTGGTCGCGGGCGCGGCCCAGTTCGCGGCCATCGGCCTCATCGCGAGTGGCGTGCCGTGGCTCGCGATCGTCGTGCTGACCAGCCTCCTCAACGCCCGCCACATCCTCTATGCGGCGGCCCTGGCGCCATGGTTGACGGGCAGGCCACGACTCGAGCGTGCCGCCATGGCGCACGTCCTGACCGACGAGACCTTCGGCCTCGCGCTGCCCCATTTCCGTCGCCTCGGACGGGCCGATCCGGGCGGATACTGGATCGCCTCGGCCTTCATCGTGCCGACCTGGATCGCGTCCAACCTCATCGGCTACCTCGGCGGCCAGGGCATCCCGGACCCGACCCGCTTCGGCATCGACGTCGTCTTCCCCGCGGCCATGGCTGGCATCGCAGCCGCGCTGGTGAGCGGGCGCCGGGAGCTGGTCGCGGCGGTGGCGGGGGCGGCGATCGCGGTCGCCTTCGGGGTCTCGCTGGGGCCCCCGGCGGGCATCGTCGCCGGGGGGCTCCTGGCGCCGCTGGTGGCGCTCCTCGTGCGCCCCGCCACGCCACCGTCGGATGGGGAGGCGGCCGAGGTCGCAGGGATGGCCGAAGGGTTCGCCTTCGGACCGGTCCCGCACGATGGGGCGGGGCAACCGGCCGACGATCAGGCTGCGCAGCCGGCCGACGGCGGGGCGAGGCAGTCGGCCGACGGCAGGATGGGCGACGCATGAGCGACGACCTCGTCGTGCTCGCCATCCTCATGGGCGCGGTGACCTACCCCTGGCGGGCGATCCCGCTGCTGGCGCCCGGATTCGACCGCCTGCCGACGCTGGCCATCGAGTATCTGCGCCTGGTCGGGCCGGCGGTCCTGGCGGCCCTGGCCGCCGTCGGCGTGCTGGTCGTGACCGAGGCTTCCGGAGCGCACCGGCTACAGGTCGGGGTCGAGCTCGTCGCCGTCGTCATCGGCGTGGCCGTCGTGCGCTGGCGGCGGAACGTCTTCCTGGGCATCCTGGCAGCGGTCCTGATCGTGGCGGTCGTCCGGCTGGCCGCCCCCGGCTGATCAGCCCGGCAGTCGGGCCTCGACCTCGCGGGTCAGGGTCCCGTCGCGCCCGACGGCAAGGAGGAGCAGGGCCAGGAGGGTCGTCCGTGGCACGATCGAACTGACTTCCACGTACTCGCCCGGTGCGTGGTCGTCGCCGCCGACCGGCCCCAGGCCGTCGAGCGTGGGCACGCCCAGGCCGGCCGTGGTGTTGGCGTCCGAGGCGCCGCCGGTCGCCGCGTCGCGGAGGCTGAAGCCGAGGCGCATGGCGAGGGCGGCGGCGTGCTCGACGAGCCGCGCGGTACCGGGCAGCTTCTCCATCGGCCAGTGGCGGCCCATCTCCTCGACCGTCGTCGTCACGTCTGGCACGTGGTTCGCGGCCGCGATGGCGCGCACCTCGGCCTCGGCAGCCTCGAGGTCCGCCCGGGACGGACTGCGCAAGTCGACCTCGAGCACGGCAGTCTCCGGCACGACGTTGGGCCGGGTGCCGCCGCGGACGACGCCGACGTTGGCGGTCACGCCCGGCCAGCGACCGTTGAGCGCCTGCAGGGCGATCGCCTGGTGGGCAGCGACCAGGATCGCGTTGCGCCCCTTCTCGGGCTCGACGCCGGCATGGGCAGCGCGCCCATGGATCAAGAGTCGCAGGTCGACGATGCCCTTCCGGGCGCTGACGAGGTCACCGTTCGCCCGCGCGCACTCGAGCACGAAGGCGACGTCCGACTCGAGCGCCGCGGCCCGGATGTGCGGCGTGCTGCTCGGCGAGCCGATCTCCTCGTCGGGGTTGGCGATGAAGACGAGGCGCCCGAACGGCAGCCAGTCGGCACCGTCGGCCGCGGTCACGCGCAGGGCGCTGAGGGCGTGGAGGCCGGCGAGCAGGCCGCTCTTCATGTCGGTCACGCCGGGGCCGTAGGCGCGGCCGTCCTCGATCCGGAACGGTCGAGCGGCGGCCGTGCCCGGCTCGAAGACGGTGTCCATATGCCCGATGAGGAGGGCACGCGGCCCCGCCGCCCGGCCCTCGAAGGTGGCCACCACCGTGTCGCCGAGTCGACCGGTCGGATCCGGGCGACGTTCGACCTGCGCCCCGAGCGCGGCCAGCGCGGCTGCCATCCAGCCCGCGACTGCGTCGAGGCCGGCCTTGGTGTACGAGCCGCAGTCGATGTTCACCAGCGTGGCGAGCTCGTCGAAGTAGCGCGGCAGACCTTCCTCGACCGAGGCGCGGACGGCGGCGGCCTCCTCGTCGGTGACGTCGGTCGGTGGCGGTCGGATGGCGCATCGGCGGGCAGTCTACGGCAGGTCCGTCGACCTATACTCCCCCGACCGTGCGCCTGATCGAGATCCGGCTCCTCGAGGGCCCCAACCTCTACCGCCTGGAGCCGGCCGTCAAGATCGAGGTCGGCATCGGACGCCGCCGGACCTGGTACGGGCAACGCGAGCCAGGCGCCCACGCCGTCGTCGAGCTGGGTCGGGCGGTGCCTGCCCGCGATGTGCCTGGTCCTGTTCGGGACCTGAGCCTCTGGGTCCGACGCCTGCACCGGCTGACCGAGGCCGATGCGTGGCTGGCGGACGAGCCGAGTGCCCGGCGGGCGTCGACGGGCGCTGCCCATCGCAGTCCACCGCACGAGCGAGCCCGGTGCCTGGATCGTCGCCTTCCCCTGGCGCGAGCACGAGCGGGCGCTGGAGATCGCGGAAGCGGCCTGGCGCTGCTGCGAGCGGGACCTGGCGCCGACGGTCCCGGTGCGCCGCAGTCGGACGGTCACCCGCGCCCTCGCCCGCATCCGTTCCGCGGGCACCACGCCGCCGGCCTGGATCCGGGACAGGGACCGACACCTGCCGATCATCAGCATCAGCGGCACGAACGGGAAGACGACCACGACCCGGATGATCGCGGCCATCCTGCGTGCATCCGGTCGTCGGGTCGGCGTCACGACCTCCGATGGCGTGCTCGTCGACGGACGGCTGGTCGAGCCGGGCGACTGGACCGGACCCGGCGGGGCCAGGCAGATCCTCGACCGTTCGGACGTCGACGTGGCCGTCCTCGAGACCGCCCGTGGCGGCATCCTCCTGCGCGGGATGGGCTACGAGTCGAACGACGCCAGCGTGCTGACCAACGTCAGCTCCGACCACCTCGACCTCCAGGGCATCCACACCCTGCCGGAGCTGGTCGAGGTCAAGTCCGTGATCACGCGCATCACGCGGCCAGACGGTCGGGTCGTGCTCAACGCCGACGACCCGTTGGTCGCCGCCCGCGCGCGCCACGTCCGCGCCCCGGTCACCTTCTTCTCACTCGCGCAGACCGGACCGGGCCCTCGCTCGCCACCTGGCGCGCGGCGGATGGGCGATCACTGTCGAGGACGGCTGGCTCGTCGCGCACCATGGCAGCCAGAGCGACCCGATCGTCCCGGTGACCGACGTACCTGCCACGCTCTTCGGGCTGGCCACCCACAACGTCGCCAACGCGCTCGCCGCGGCGGCCGGGGCGATGGCGCTTGGCGCAGGCGTCGGCGATGTAGCCGATGGCCTCCGCACCTTCCAACCGGGCGCCGTCCAGACCCCAGGGCGCCTCAACCTCTACCGGCTCGGCAGCCGTGTGGTGATCGTCGACTTCGCACACAACGAAGCCGGGGTCAGTGTGCTGCTCGACGTCGCCCAGGGCATCGCCGGCGGCGCCGCCGGTCGGGCGCGACCGGTCACCCTGATCATCGGCACGGCCGGCGACCGACCAGACGACAGCCTCCGTGGCATCGCCCGCATCGCCGGCCAACGTGCGGACCATGTGGTCATCAAGGAGACGCTCCAATACCTGCGGGGCAGGACCGCCAAGTCGGTCGTCGGCGAGTTCCGGGCGGGCCTCAAGGAGGCCGGCGTGAACCCGCGAGTTGTGCCCGTCTACCGGAGCGAGACCGCAGCTCTGGCAGCAGTCCTGGCGGGCCGCCACGGCCGCGCGGCATCGAACGTCCCCAACGACGGTGGAGTCGTGGCCCTCATGTGCCACGAGGAGCGCGAGGGCGTCGAGGCGCTCCTGGCCGAGCTCGGCGCTCGGCCTGTCGACCCACTCGTCGACTTGCCCGACCTCATGCCCCGGCTGCAGGCTCGCCCATATCGCGGCGACTGACCGGATGCCGAGTTGCGCTCGTCTGATTCGCAGGCGCATCATGGCGGCCGAGGTCGGCCACTGGCGCCGACGCAGAGGAGGGACCTGTGGAGGCCATCGTCGGCGTCATCCTCGTCGTCATCGCGCTCGTCGAGATCCTATGGGTCATGCGGACCGTCCAGCGGAACATGCCAAAGGCCTGAAGGAGGGTCCCTGCGGGCGACCCGCCGTTCAACCCTCCGGGACCGCCATCTCGCCTGGCGCCACGATGGCAGTCGCGCGGCGCGGTGCCCGGTTGAGCGCCATCGCCTCCTGGTAGACGCCGGCGGCATCGTCGGCGCAGACCACGATCAGGTCGCCTGAGCGCGCCTCGGCAAGCGCTCGGCGAGCGGCTTCCAGCTCGTCGAGCATCGGTTCGGCGGCCTCTGTGCGCGCCTTGCCCGCCTTCTGTGCCGACGCCACGCCGGCCAGCACGTTGGCTGCCGATTCGCCCGGCTTGCGTCCCCGCAGGTTGCGGTCCTCGCGGACATAGATGCGATCGAATGAGCCGGCGGCCAAGGCACCGTATGTGCGCTGGTCGCCGTTCGGCCGGTCACCGGGGATGCCGATGACGCCGAAGGCCCGTCCGGTCCGTTTCGGCGCCTCCGCCTCGCGCGCCTTGATGCCGTCGCCATTCCGACTGCGGGCGCGACCGCGTCGCGGCCCTCGCTCGTCGCCGGCCATCATGAGGTCGACGAATTCGGTCAGGCGACGCATGCCGTCGACGTTGTGGCAGTAGTCGATGATCACCCGGTAGCCGTTCATCTCGATCAGGTTGAGGCGCCCCGGTGCCTGGAAGAACGAGGTCGAGAACGTACGCAGGCCCTGTCGGATGTCGTGCATGTGGGCGCCGGCTGCCCAGGCGGCGGCGGCCGCGGCCAGGGCATTGGCGACGTTCATCCGGGCGCGCCCGCCGAAGGTCGCCGGGATGAGGTGCGTGTGCAGGAGCGGCATGACTCGTGGGCCATGACGAAGCACGACCAGCTCGCCTTCGTCGGTCTCCTGGAGGACGATGGCGGCGCCACCTCGACCGCAGTGCGTGTCCACCCGGAGCCAGCCGGCGTGGTCGCGATCCGTGGCCATCGAGAAGTACACGATGCGGCCGCGGCAGCTGCGTGCCATGCGCGCCACCAGCGGGTCGTCGGCATTCAGGACGGCGGTCCCCGATCGCGGCACGGCCTCGACGACGACGCCCTTGACGTCGGCCAACTGGCGGAGGGTGCTGATGCCGCCGAGGCCCAGGTGGTCGCCGGTCACGTTCGTCACCACGGCCACGTCGTTGCGGTCATACCCGAGACCCTCGCGCAGGATGCCGCCACGGGCGACCTCGAACACGGCGGTGTCCACGCTCGGGTTCTGGAGCACCATCTGGGCCGACTTCGGGCCCGACATGTCGCCGCGCTTGATGAGCCGGCCGTCGATGACGATGCCGTCGGTCGTGGTCATGCCCACGCGCCGGCCCATGAGCTTGAGGATGTGGGCGATCATGCGCACGGTCGTCGTCTTGCCGTTGGTGCCGGTCACGCCCAGGATGGGGATGCGCGAAGCCGTACCCGGCGGGAAGAGCAGATCGATGACCGGCTTGGCCACGAACTGCGGCTCGCCGATGGTCGGATGGGTGTGCATCCGGAAGCCCGGCGCGGCATTGACCTCGACGATGGCGCCGCCCTGCTCGCGGACCGGGATCGCGATGTCGGGCACGATGAAGTCGATGCCAGCCACGTCGAGCCCGACGACGCGCGCCGCCGTCTCGGCGACCTCGATGTTCTCTGGGTGCGCCTCGACCGTGCGATCGATCGACGTGCCGCCGGTGGACATGTTGCCGGTCAGGGCGAGCTTGATCCAGGTGCCGGCGGGCGGTATCGCCTCGAGCTCCCAGCCCTGGTCCCGGACGAGCTCCTCGGCGGCGGCGTCGAGGCTGATCTTGGTCAACACCTTCTCGTGGCCGATGCCGCGCCTCGGATCCCGGTTCTCGCGTTCGACCAGCTGGCGCACGGTGAGCTCGCCGTCGGCCGTCACGCTGGCGGGCACGCGTTCGGCGATGGCTGCCATCCGGCCGCCGATGACCAGGCAGCGGTAGTCGTTGCCGGTCACGTAGCTCTCGACCACGACATCACCGGCACGGGACTGCGCCAGCGCGAGCGGGAATGCCTTGCGGACGTCGGCCTCGTCACGCAGGTCGAGGTTGACGCCTCGGCCGTGGTTGCCGTCGAGCGGCTTGACGACACACGGAAAGCCGATCGACTGGGCCGCGATGACCGCGGCCTCGACGTCGTCGACGACCTCCGAGCGCGGCACCGGCAGGCCCGCGGCGCTGAGGAGCGAGTTGGTCAGGCTCTTGTCCGAGGCGACGTCGACCGCGATGGCCCCCGTGCGCGACGTCATGGTCGCGCGGATGCGTTGCTGGTGGACGCCTTGGCCGAGCTGGATGAGGCTGTAGCGGTCAAGGCGGATCCAGGGCACGTCGCGCTGTACGGCCTCGTCGATGAGCGCCTGCGTCGAGGGCCCGAAGGCCTGTCGCTCGGCCAGGCGGATGAGCCGTTCGAGCTCCGTCTGGAAGTCGAAGCCGGCCGTCGTGGGGTCGTCGGGCGCCGCGAGGTGGTTGACGAAGGCGACTGCGATCATGCCGGCCTCGATGCCCACGCGCTCTTCGCCGTACTCGTAGATGACGTTGTACTGGCCGTGGGTACCGGTGGAGCGGGTCTTGCCATGGCGCGCCTCGGTGCCGGCGAGCGTCTGCAGCTCGAGCGCGATGTGCTCCGCGATATGGCCCATCCAGGTCCCTTCGCGCAGGCGGCTGATGAAGCCGCCGCGGCGGCCCAACGAGCAGGCGTGCTCCTCGAGCGAGGGCATGGCCGCAACCAGCGCGTTCGGTGAAGCCCGGGATGAGGTTGGAGGGGAACGCCTCGAGGATGCCGAGGTCCACCATCATGCGGATGACGGGCTCGCGCGCCCAGTAGTTCGGGCCGCGCAGGATGCGCGTCTCGACGATGCGCATCTCCGGGCGCGGCTTCGACGGCGCTGCCGGCTGGGCGTTCGTCTGGGTCACCGTTCCCTCCGTGTGGGTCAGCTCGAGGCGATGGACTCCCCGCCACCCTCGATGGCATGCAGCCGTGGGCTCGCCAGGCGCACGCGACGCCGGAGGTCGAAGCGATAGCCGGCCGGAAACGAGTGGAGCACCACGTTGCTGATCATGATCGGACGGTGGGCGGCCACCTCCCACGCGTCCGTGTCGGCACCGGAGCCGTCGATGATGGTCACGCTGCGTCGCCCGATGACCTCGAGTACCTGGTCGGGGCCGACGACCCCGGCGGTGTCCTCGTCGACGCCGATGCCAAGGAGCGATGGGTTCTGGGCGATGATGGCCAGCAGGCGACCGAGCCGGTTCCGCTGTTGGAAATGCTGGTCGACGATGACGCCCGGCAGGACGCCGAGTCCGGCGGCCATCTGCGCCATCCGCTGGCGCGGCGACCCCCCGCTGGCACCGAAGGCCATCATGTGGCTGCTCATGGCGCTCGCGCCGGCGCTCGTGCCGGCCACCACGGCGCCGTCCCTATGGCGTTCCAGGATCGCCTCGGCGAGTCGCGTGCCACCGATCGTCGAGCTGAGGCGCAGCTGGTTGCCGCCGGTCAGGAAGATGCCCGTGGCATCGCGCACAGCGGCAGCGCCGGACTCGTCGTTCGCTTGGGGCCGCGTCGTGGCGTGGACGGGCCGCACGTCGTGACAACCGAGTTCACCGAACACGCGTCGGTAGAGCTCGCCGGCGGCCGGGCCCAGCGAGGAGGCCGTGCTGATGACGGCGATGCGCGCGTCGGTGCCACCGGCGAGCGCCACGAAGCGGGCCAGGATGACCCGCTCGCGGACCTTGTCCTCGGCCCCGCCGATGATCATGACGTGCCCTTCGGCCATCGCGGGAGTATAGCGGCGGGCCTCTCATCCAAAGCCCGACTGCGACCTCAGGCGGAGGTCGCCTGGGCAGGCACGGGATCGCGCGAACGCCGGTCCGCCATCTGCACCTCGAACGGCCGGGTGTCGACGCGGACGAGAGCCAGCGCGCCGAGCCCGTAGAAGGCGACGGCCAGGCCGAAGGCGACGCGAGGCCCGAGGCCGGCGTCTCCGGTCAGGCTGGTGGTCGAGGCGATGACGAGGCCCCCGATGGCCCCGGCGATGGCGCCCGCGGTCGCCGTCACCACGTTGCTGATGCCCATGTAGCGCCCGGCGGTGACCTTCGGGATGATGTCGACCATCAGGGCCCAGTCGACGGAGATGAACATCCCGGCGCCGACGCCGATGGGCACGGCAGCAAGCCCGCCGAGCGGGAACCGGGCGCCGCCGATGACGAGCTCCGGCTGGGCGGGCGTTATCGCCAGGAGCGCCATCCCGATGGCCCCGATGAGGCAGCTCAGCCAGATGACCTGGCGACGACCCACGCGATCCGAGAACGGGCCTGCCATGACCGAGACCACGGCGGCCGTCAGGACGGTGATGGCCAGCAGGATGACGATGGCGGTGGCCGCCTCCTCGTTCGAATAGATGAGCGAGCGGGTCAGGAAGAAGAACGCGAGTGCCGTCACGGAGCCGACGGTCATGAGGATGAAGAAGCGGCTCACGAGGAGCCAGACGAAGCTTCGATGGCCCCAGGCCTCGGCCACCGCACCCTTGACGCCATCGATGACGCCGCCCGAGCGCTTGGGCATCTCGACCGGTCGGTCGGCGACGCCGAAGACGGCCGGCAACATCGTGCTCACCTCGAGGACGGCCAGTCCGAGGATGCCCAGCGCGGGCTGACGGAGCGCGACGGCCACGCCGGCGATGCCGGCGCCCAGGAGCTGACCGCTGACGGTCATCGTGCCGACAAGGCCAGATGCCAGGCCGACCTGCTCATCTGGCACGAGGTCCGGCACGTAGCCCTGGAACGGGCCCTGCGCGAGGTTGCTCGAGAACTGGAGCAGCACGATGAGCACGGCCATGGCCAGGAAGGCCTGCGAGCCCGGCTCCCTGACCAGGACCGCGAGCAGGACCAGAAAGACGACGTCGAGCGAGGTCCCGACCAGGATCCAGGGCCGCCGACGTCCGAGGCGACTGCGCGTGTAGTCGCTCAAGGCGGCCGCGATCGGCTGGACCAGGAAGGCGACCGCGGAGCCAACGAGCAGGACGAGGCCGAGCGCGACCTCGGGGCGCAATCGGAGCTCGCCGACGATCGGAGCGAGCTCCCCGACCGGCATCGTGGCGCAGGCCGTCGCATCGACGCCGGCGGGACAGATGAGCAGTTGCGAGATGAGCGGTAGCAGTGTGAAGTGCAGACCAGCCCAGAGGCCGCTGATCGCCAGCCAGTAGAGGCTGATGCGCAGGAGTTCGAGCCGCGAAAGCCGCCGCTTCCCGTCCGGCTTCGTCGGCGCGGACTCGGTCCCCGCCAGGATCTCGGTCACGCCGCCCTCCCATCGATTCGATGCATCGTACAGGGCGTCCGACGCGCAGTTGGCCCTTGCGTTACGCACGCACGGCCGACTGGCATGTCGGGCACCACCACGCTCGACGGGGAGGATCGCCGCCTGCCAGGCTCATGATCAGGTCGCCACATCGGCGGCACGGCCTGCCGGCCCGGCCATAGACCCACAGCCGCTCGCCCGGCCTCCGCGCCCCGGGCACGGTCGTTCGCCCCGGCGCCATCCGGTTGGCGCGGATGAGGGTCCGGCCGGTCTCGACCAGGCGCGCCAGGGTCGGATCGGAGAGCGAGTCCAGGGGTCGACGTGGGTCGATACGCTCGATGAAGCACACCTCGCTGCGATAGACGTTGCCGAGCCCTGCCATGACCCGCTGGTCGAGGAGCGCCTCCCCGACCGGTGTCGCCGGAGGCAGGGCGCGGAGCCGGCCGACGAGGGCGTCGGTCGGGGCTTCGCTCGTCACCAGGTCAGGCCCGAGCGCCCGCAGGACTGGATGGAGTCCAAGGGCGCGCGTCTCCATCAGCTCGACGGTCGGGGCATCGAAGCAGACGGCCACGGCACCCGGCACCTCGAGCACGGCGACCGCCCTGGTCGCTCCGCGGCGCCACGGCTCGCCGGATCGGTAGCGATGCCAGGATCCGTGCAGGCCGAGGTGCGTGTGCAGGCTCAGGCCGCCGTCGACGTCGATGAGCAGGTGCTTGCCGATCGACTCGACGCGCACGATGCGGCGGCCCACGAGCCGCTCGAGCTGGGCCCCGCCAGGCCGACCGCGCGCTGAGATCAGCGTCCGATCGAGCAGGATGTCGCGCAGCACGGCCGCCGTCCGGAAGAGGGTGTCGCCCTCGGGCATGTCGCTCGCTCAGCCGGCGATCAGGCCGATGACTGGCGGCGGACGGCCATCAGCCGACGACGCGCAGCTCCCGCGCCGGCGCGTGCGGAGCACCGTCGAGGCCGAGCGTCACGCCGTGGCCCGGCCGAACGACCCGTCGCTGCCGAGCGCCGTGCACGACGAAGCGAAAGAGCGAGCGGTCCAGCGAGTAGATGCCCGTCGAGGCGATCCCGATAGGACCAAGCCGGTAGGTGAAGACCGGGTTCTCGCTGTTGCCCGCGTAGACGTGGGCGGCCCCGTCGGCGCCCAAGGCCATCAGGTTGGCCTGACCGTCGAATCGGTCGTGCATCGCGGCCAGCGCGAGCGTGGCGTCGTCGTGGTCCGCCCAGTGGTCCTCCAGCCAGCGCTGGCCGACCTCCGAATCGGCGCGGCCCTCGATGCGTCCGGCCTCGAGGTACTGCCGGCGCATCGCTTGGTAGTCGCGCAGGTCGCCGTTGTGGCTGAACGCAAACCGGCCGGCCGGGTCGAGGAACGGCTGCGTGTCGGCCAGCCCGATCGTGCTCAGCCGGGATGGTCGTCGCAGGTGGACGAGGAGAGCGGTCGTCTCGACGGCGGCCAGGTCGCCGGTGGCTGGGTCGTCGCGGAAGGCGCGGGGGTCACGGTGGGCGGCCAGGCGACCGTCCGTCGTCGTCCAGGCCGCGCCCCAACCCCAGCCGCCGACGCCGTAGCGCTCGAGGCCGTCGACGACCTCCCAGAGCCGGCCGAGGGTGAACGGCTCCGAGGCTCGGGCGACGACGTGCTCACACATGGTCCGCGGATGCTACCGCGGGGTCGTCGTGCGCAGCACCCAGCCTCGGTACGAGGCGCGGAAGCCCGCCGCGGCCAGGGCCTCGGCGACTGGCGAGCCACCCACGGGCAGGCCGTCGACGCGATGAACCTCCAGGGCTGCGCGTCGCCCGTCCACGACGCCGGCCGCCAACGCCTCGATGGCTTGTGTCAGGACCTCGGGATCGTCTGCCGCTGGGAGTGTCAGCAGTGAGCGCCCGCCGCGCTCGAGGACGAGGGCTGGTACGCCATCGACGAGCACGACGTAGGCCCCGGCGGCACGTGGCAGCGGCCGCCGGTCGTCGTCACCACGTCGCGGCCAGGCGAGGGCCGCCCCGTAGGGGTTGGCCGGATCGGTCGTCGCCAGCACGACCGCCGGCGTCCGCTGCGCTCGTCGCCGCCGATCGACCTCGCGGCACGCAGCCGGTCGATGGCACCAGGCTGGGCGAACTGCGCGCCGCCGAGCCCCTCGACGAAGTAGCCGCGGCGGACGCGGCCGCGCTCCTCCAGCTCGCGCAGGATCGGATAGACCGCGCCGAAGCCGCCGACGATCCCTTCCGCCGCGACGCCGTCGCGGGTCACGATGCCCTGCCGTTCGAGCAGGCGCAGCGCCAGGGCATGGCGCCGCTCGGTCGGCGTCGGCTCCCGCCCGGCCAGCGCCACTGAGCTGGCTCGAGCGTCCGCGACCAGCGACCAGCGGCCGGCGGCCTCGGGTGGGCCGCTCCGCGCGATGCCGCGATGCGGTCGATCTGCGCCACGCCGCGCGGCGCCGCCCAGCGCAGCGCGCGCAACGGGGCGAACGTGTCGTTGGTCACGACGCCGGCCCAGACCAGGTCCCACAGCGCGTCGAGCACCTCGCGCTCGTCGGGACCGGCCGCTCCGCCTCACGTGCGGCCTGCGGCGGCGGCCGCCAGCAGGTCGCGATAGAAGCACGCGCCGCGTCGGTCGAGGTGTGCCCGCAGGAGGTCGCGAAGCCACGGGTCACCGGCGGGCGCATCGTGCGGCGGCATGTCGCCAGCGACCTCGGCGACCAACAGCGCGCAGGCGATCGGGCCGATAGAGCGCGACGCGGCCATCGTCGCGGCCCAGGCTCCCCTGCCCCACCCAGCACGACCTCGCCCGCCGCGCCCAGCTCGTCGAGCAGCCGCGGCTGGTAGCCGGGCACGCGCGCCGGCAGGACGTCGCGCTCGAGCACGCTGGCCGGCAGCGGCAGTCCCTCGAGCTGGGCGATGACCTCGGCCAGCCGCTCGATGCCGCCGCGCCGCCGCCGATGCCCTGCCAGCCGGGCAGGAAGCGCGCAAGCGCGCGCCGTCCACCGGCTCGACCTCGCGGCGCAGCCGGGCCAGCGACCGGCGCCGCAGGAGGCGCAGCACCTCCGGGTCGCACCACTCGCGCTCGACGCCGCCCGGCCGGAACTCGCCGCGCAGCAGGACCCCGGCGGCCATCAGCCGCTCGAGCGCCGTCTCGACGACGCCGACCGGCAGGCCCCAGCGCGAGCGCCGGCTCGGCGGCCAGGAACGGGCCGTGGCGCCGCGCCCAGCGGGCGAGCAGGCCGCTCCAGCGCGTCGGGCGCGGGCGCAAGGAATGCCTCGGCGACGCCGACCGGCGGCGACGCGCCGACCGCGTCGCGGTAGCGCGCGACGTCCTCGGTCGCGATCCAGCGCCGCTCGCCGCCGATCCGCGACTCGGACGGCGCGCCGGTCGGCCGCGAGCGCCTCGAGCCACTCCCCGGCGGCGCGCTCGCGCGCCCGCTCGTCGCGCCCCCGAACGCGGGCGGCGACCTCGTCGCTCGACAGGTCGCCCAGGCGGCGCAGCAGGTCGTGGACGGCGTCGGCCGAGCCCGCAGCGCGCTCGTCGGTGAGGGCCTGGAGCTCGAGCTCGAGCTCGGCCAGGGCGTCGGCGTCGAGCAGCTCGCGCAGCTCCTCGGCGCCGAGCAGCTCGCGCAGCAGGTCGCGGTCGAGCGCCAGCGCCTGGGCCCGCCGGTCGACCAGCGGCGCGTCGCCCTCGTACATGTAGGTGGCGATGTAGTCGAACAGCAGCGAGCTCGCGAAGGGCGACGCGCGACGCGTCTCGACGCTCACGACGCGCGATCTCGCGCCGCTCGATGGCGCGCCAGGATCTCGCGCAGCGCGGGCAGGTCGAAGACGTCCTGGAGGCACTCGCGGTACGTCTCGAGGATGATCGGGAAGCTAGCCGTAGCGGCTCGCCACGGCGAGCAGCTGCGCCGACCGCTGGCGCATCTGCCACAGCGGCGTGCGCTCGGCGCCGCGCCGGCGCGGCAGGAGCAGCGCCCGCGCCGCGTTCTCGCGGAAGCGGCTCGCGAACAGCGCCGAGCCGCCGAGCGCGCCGACGACCAGCTCCTCGACCTCGTCGGACGGGATGCGGCACTGCCGCCTCCGCAGCCGCCGCGCCGCCGACGCCCAGCAGCGCCTCGCAGGGCGTCCGTCGGATGGCTCGCCGTCCGCCCCGGGCTCGGCGTCGAGAGGTCGCAGGAGCGGATCCTCGGTCGCCGGCAGGCGCACGACGATGCCGTCGTCCGACCAGATGCGGCTGCGACCTCGACGCCCAGGCGCTCGCGCAGGCGCGCCTCGATGGCCAGCGCCCAGGGCGCATGGACGCGGCCGCCGAACGGCGTCAGCAGGCAGATCCGCCAGTCGCCCAGCTCGTCGCGGAAGCGCTCGCAGGACGATCGTCCGGTCGGTCGGCAGCGCGCCGGTCGCCTCGCGCTCCTCGGCGAGGTAGGCGAGCAGGTTGCGGGCCGCCAGCTCGTCGAGGTCGTGCTCGTCCGCAGTCGGCGTCATGGCCGCCGATCGCGCCGCGCGTGCCGCCCGACGGCAGCCTCGCCGATCTCGCGCGTGAAGGCGCCCAGCGCCCGCCCGAGCTCGACCGGCCGGCCCGACCGCGTCGCCCTTCCAGAACGGCACCTTGCCCGGCTCGCCGGGCGCCGGCGAGACGAGCACGCGATCGTGGGTGATCGACTCGATGCGCCAGGCGCTGGCGCCGAGCAGGATGACCTCGCCCTCGCGCGCCTCGTAGACCATCTCCTCGTCCAGCTCGCCCACCCGCCGGCCGCCGCCCGCGCCGCCCGTGCGCGTGCGCCGGGCCGTCGCCGCGATCGCCGTCGTCCGCAAGGTAGACGCCGAACAGGCCGCGGTCGGGGATCGTGCCGCCCGAGATGACCGCCACGGTCCGCGCGTCGCGGCGAGCCTGGACCGTGCCCGCGACGCGGTCCCAGACGACGCGCGGCCGCAGCTCCGCGAACTCGTCGGCCGGGTAGTGGCCGGCGAGCATGCCGAGCGACCGCCTCGAACGCGTCGCGGCCGAGCTCGGCGAAGTTCTCGGCCCGGCGGACGAGGCAGTACAGCTCGTCGAGCCGGCCACGCCCGGTCGGCCGCCGTGGCCACGATCTGCTGGGCGAGCACGTCGAGCGGGTTGCGCGGCACGACCGTGGGCTCGATGGCGCCCTCGTGCATCACGCGCGTGACGACGGCGCCTCGAGCAGGTCGCCGCGGTACTTGGGGAAGATGACGCCGCGCGACGGCTCGCCGACCTGGTGCCCCGCGCGCCCGATGCGCTGGAGCCCGCGTGGCGACCGAGAGTCGGGGACTCGACCTGGATGACGAGGTCGACCGCGCCCATGTCGATGCCCAGCTCGAGCGAGCTGGTGGCCACGATGCCGGGCAGCCGGCCCTCCTTGAGCGCGTCCTCGATCTGGAGCCGCTGCTCGCGGGCGAGCGAGCCGTGGTGGGCGCGGACGAGCTCCTCGCCGGCCAGCTCGTTGAGCTTGAGCGCCAGGCGCTCCGCGAGCCGTCGGCTGTTGACGAAGACGATCGTGCTGCGATGGGCCCGGATGAGCTCCAGGATGCGCGGATAGACCGACGGCCAGATGCTGGTCCGCGCGTCCGGGCCGGCGGCCGGGCCGCCGGGCGCCTCCTCGAGCGGGATCGGCTCGCCGAGCCGGCTCATGTCCTCGACCGGGCACGACGACCTGGAGCTCGAGCGCCTTGCGCACGCCGGCATCGACGATGGTCACCGGGCGCGGGGCGCCTGGCGCGGCGCCGTCACCCGCCGTCGACGCGGCCGCCGAGGTAGGCGGCCACGGCGCTCAGCGGTCGCTGCGTGGCGGAGAGGCCGATGCGCTGCGGCGGCGCGGCCGGTGAGCGCCGCCAGCCGCTCCAGCGAGAGCGCCAGGTGGGCGCCGCGCTTGGTGCCGGCCAGGGCGTGGATCTCGTCGACGATGACCCACTCGACGCTGCGCAGCGCCTCGCGCGCCGGCCGACGTCAGCAGCAGGTAGAGCGACTCGGGCGTCGTGACCAGGATGTCCGGCGGCGCCTTGCCGAACGCGCGCCGCTCGTCGGCGGGCGTGTCGCCGGTGCGCATGCCGACGCGGACCGACGGTGTCGCCTCGCCGCGCGCCTGGGCGGCCAGCGCGATGCCCGGCAGCGGCGAGCGCAGGTTGCGGTCGACGTCGTGGACGAGCGCCTTGAGCGGCGACACGTAGAGCACGCGCAGCGCCTCGGCTGCGGGTCCGCGGCGCGCTCGTCTCGCAGCAAGCGGTCGAGGCACCACAGGAACGCGGCGAGGGTCTTGCCGCTGCCGGTCGGCGCGCAGATGAGCGTGTGCTCGCCCCGCGCGATGGCTCGGCCAGCCCTGCGACTGCGCGGCCGTCGGCGTGCTCGAACGGCGCTCGCGAACCAGTCGCGCGTGGCGGGCTGGAACGCGTCGAGGGGGTCGATCGCCGGAGCTGGACGGGTTCGTCTGGGCACGGGCGCCGAGTATAGGACGAGCTCGGAAATCGAACAAGCGTTCTATGGAGCAGGAGGCGTCTCCGCGACCAGCTCGCGCACGCGCTCGACCATCCGCGCGTTGGCATCGACCACCGACCTCGTCTCTGGCGCAGCGAGGTCGGCCCGATCGATCATCGCCTCCGCCGGTGGGGCCTGATGCCAGCGCTCGGCCTCCCCGGCCCAACGATCGCGCCACTCGGGAGGCGTCTCCGGCGGCGGATCGAGATGCGCCTGGGCAAGCCAGACGAGCGCCCATGATCGGGGCACCACGCGATAGATGTCATAGCCCCCGCCGCCAGTCGCCAGCCAGCGGCCGTCGCACCAGCGGTGGGCGATCTCATCGGCCAGCGTCGTCGCGCGACGGTAGGCGGCCGTCGTCAAACGCAGGTTCGCGAGCGGGTCGAGGAGGTGCGAGTCGCAGCCGTGCTGCGTGACCAGCATCGTCGGCCGGAACGCCTCGGCCACGACCGGCGCGATGGACTCCAGGGCAGCCAACCACGATGCGTCGCTGGTGCCCGCGACCATCGGCAGGTTGATGGCCAGGCCCTCGGCGCCCGGCCCTCCCCGCTCGTGCACGAAGCCCGTGCCCGGGAAGAGCGTCTCGCCCGACTCATGGATCGAGAGCGTCAAGACGCTCGGGTCCTGCCAGAAGAGCGCCTGCACGCCGTCCCCATGGTGGACGTCGAGATCGAGGTACAGGACGCGGTGGCCGGCGTCGCGAGCCAGCGCGACCGCCAGGGCCACGTCGTCGTAGATGCAGAAGCCCGACGCACGACCGGCCATGGCGTGGTGCAGGCCGCCGCCCGGGTGGAAGGCGTGAAGCGCGTCGCCCGCCAGGATCGCGGCCATGGCCGCCAGGGAGCCTCCTGCGACCGAGGCCGCCGCCTCGTGCATGCCGGCAAAGGCGGGATCGTCGCCCGGTCCGATGCCTCGTTCGGCGACCCGGTCGGGGTCGACCGAGAACCGCTTGACGGCCTCGATGTAGGCAGCCTCGTGGAGCCGCTCGAGCGCTCCATCGTCGGCCGGTTCCGGGGCCACGAACCGATCCGCCCCGAGCGCTCCCAGGAGATCGATACCCGGTCCGAATCGACGCGGGGTGAGGGGGTGGAGGAACCCGAAGTCGTAGCTCGCCGAGCGCGGACCGTAGACGAGCAGCGGCCGAGCGTCGATGATCGATGGGCTCTGGCCAGTCAGCCGACGGGCTCCCAGCCGGCCGCCTCGACGGCAGCGCGCAACGCAAGCTGGGGGTCGGAGCCCGCCTCGAGCGCCGCGGCATACCGCGCAACGGCGAGCGCAAAGGGCGGTTCTGCGTCCTCCGGCGCCTCGAGGATCGTGGCCGCCGGCCCGAATCCGACCGGCGGATCATCGCCGCGCGCGACGAGGATGACGATCGCGGCACCCGCATAGGCCGCCGCGTCCGCCGCCACCGCGATGACGTCCGGAGGCATCGTCTCGGCCACGATCAGGACGCGGAAGTCGCTCATGTACCGGAGCCCGAGCTCGACGTCGGCCGCATCGAGCCGCGATGGCGCGTCGTCCGTCCCGGCGCGCGGGGTGGCCGAGGCAGGGATCCGCAGGAGCGCGGCGTGACCGACACCGGCCCGCGCCAGCCCGATGGTCACGGCGTCGCCGGCGGCATCGTCCCCGAGGCTACCCACCAGCTCGACGCGGCCGCCGGCCGCCGCGACCGCGAGCGCCACGGCGCAGGCGAGTCCTGCCGGGACAGGGCCATCGGGACCGTCGGATTTCGACGGGCGTCCAAGGACGATGATCACGCACCGAGCCTACAGCCTCGCTCGAACCGGCGTCGAGCGGCGGACTCGACACCCTGCCTGCTATCCGGCGATGATGGCGGCCATGGAGACGACGACACCCGAGGCGCCCGCCGACGAGGTTCGTGCCCCTGGACATGAGGCCGACCAGAGCTTCGCCCAGACGGCGCGCGGCCTGTGGCAGGACGAGCGTGTCGAGATCGTGGCCGCCATCCTCCTCAGCCTGGCGACGGTGTTGGCGGCCTGGGGCGCCTACCAGGCCACGCGCTGGAGCGGGGAACAGGCCGACGCCTACGCCGAGTCCGCGGCCCTGCGGGCATCGGCTGGTCGGCAGGCGGCGATCGCCTCGCGCCAGATCCAGATCGACGTCACCGCCTTCCTCAGCTGGGCGCAGGCGAAGGCGACCGACGACGACCGCCTGGCGGACTTCCTGCGCGCACGGTTCCGGCCCGAGTTCCTGCTGGCCTTCGATTCCTGGGTGGCTGATGCCCCACCGGACGCGGACGGCTTTCCAACGGGTACGCCCTTCACCGAGGCCGACTACACGCTCGCCGCGCAGAGCCAGGCAGACGACCTCAATGCCCAGGCCGACGCCGCCCTGGCCGAGGCGCGCAGCGCCAACCAGGTCAGCGACAACTTCGTGTTGACGGCCGTCCTCTTTGCGTCGGTGCTCTTCTTTGCTGGCACGGCCGCGAAGTTCCGGCCGCAGGGCATCCGCTGGGCGATGATCGGCGTGGCCCTGATCGTCTTCGCCATCGGCGCGATCGTCGAGTTCACGCTGCCTCAGAGCATCGGCTTCTAGGCCGCGTCCTCCGCCGGCGCCGGCACGGCCTCCCGGACCACCTCGACGGGCCCGATGCCGGCCGCCTCGAGCTGGGGCAGGACCAGCTCTGCGTCGGCGACGAGCACGATCGACGCATCGTCGGGGCGCACGTGGCGGAGGGCAGCCTCGCGGACCTCGTCGGTCGTCAGGGCTGCGACCGCCGGTCGGTAGCGGTCGAGCTCGTCGTCGGGCAGGCCATGGACGACGAGTCCACTGATGGCGCCGACGACCTGGGCGGCGACTTCGAATCGGAGCGGGAAGACGCCGATCAGGAAGTCACGCGCCTCACGGAGCTCGGCCTCGGCGATGGGCGCCTCACGGATCCTGCGAAGCTCGCCGAGGATATCGACGATGGCAGGCCCGGTGACCTCGGTCTGCACCGCCGTCCGGACGGCGAACGGGCCGGCAGAGCGGCGGAAGTCGAAGCCGGCGCCGATGCTGTAGGTGTAACCACGCTCCTCGCGCAGGAGGCGCTGCAGCCGCGAATTGAAGAGCCCGCCGAGGATGACGCTCATGACCGCCACGGCATGGAAATCGTCGATCCGGCGCGGCAGGCCGACGTGGCCGACGCGGACCTCTGACTGCGCCGACCCTGGGCGATCGATGACCACGATCCGCCTGGGGCCGGCATCGTCGGGGAGGCGTCCGAGCACCGGACGGACACCACTGGCACGCCAGGCACCGAAGGCTGCCTCGACCTGAGCCGCGAGATCGACGTTCGTCAGGTCTCCGGCCACGACCATCGTCGCCTCGCGTGGATCGAGGATCGCTGCGTGGCGGGCCATGAGGGCATCGCGATCCAGGCGTGGGACCGTCGTCTCGTCGCCACCAAGCAGACGACCATAGGGCACACCGGGCGCGAAGACGGCGGCCGCGAAGGCCCGTTCGACACGCCGACGCGGCTCGGCGGCGGCCTGGAGCAGATCGTTGAGGCGCTCTTCGCGCAGTCGGTCCACCTCGTTGGCGGGGAGTGCCGGCCGAAGGAGCATCTCGGCCATCAACGCGAGGGCCTGCCCGAGGTGCCGGCGCGGGACCTCGGCCGTGGCGACCAGCGTCTCCCAACCTGCGTCGGCGTGGATCTCCGCCCCGAGCCGCTCCGTGGCCTCGACGAAGGCCACCGCATCGCGCACCTCGGTGCCCTCCGGGAGGGCCCGGGCAAGCAGTGCGCTGACGCCGGACAGGTCGGTCGGTTCGAGCCCGGCGCCGCCCTCGAGGATGAGCTGCGCGGCGATCAGGGGTCGGCCAGCGAGGTGGGCGCCGATGATCGTCAGGCCGTTGTCGAGGCGTTGCCGCGTGAACGGAGGGAAGTGGTATTCGCGCGGCGCCGTCGCGCCCGGCCGCGTCGCGAGGTAGGCCAGGTCGGTCATGCGGCCGCCACCTCGCCGGGCCTCGGGACGAACGTGATGACGGCCCGATTGTCGGCCCGGAAGACGTCCGCGGCGACGCTCAGGATGGCCTCGGCACCCACGGCCAGGTAACGCGGCAGCTGCTCGTTGACCAGCTCCGGCCGGTCGAAGAGCATGGCGTACTGGCTCAGGCGATCGGCGACCTCCTCGACCCTGCCGAGGGCGGCGAGCTCGCTGGATTCGATCAGTGCGCGGGCGCGTTCGAGCTCGTCGTCGCTCACCGGCTCGCGCGCGATGCGCTCCAGCTCTGCCAGGAAGGCCGCCTCGACCGCCTCCGGCTCGACTTCCGGCCGGACGGTCGCCCAACCGGCGCAGATCGACGCGCCGCTGACCATGGGCAGGGAGAAGAGGGCGACGTCCTGGGCGAGGCGGAGCTCCCGGACGAGGCGCTTGTGGAGGCGGCTGCCCTTGCCACCTGCCAGGATCTGGCCGGCCACCTCGAGGGCATCGAAGGCGGCAGTGCCGAACGGCGGCGTACGGAAGCCGAAATGGATGCGCGTGAGGTGCACGGCGTCGGGCACCGTCAGGCGGACCTCCGAACCGAGATGGCGAGGCAGCTCCTGCGAGCGGAAGGCCGTCAGCCCGGGGTTCGCGGGGATGGCCCCGAACCATCGCTCGACCGCCTCGTGGGCGCCCGCTTCGTCGACGTCGCCGACGATCGAGATGACGCAGTTGTTGGGCGCGTACCAGTCCCGGAAGAACTGTTGCACGTCAGCCGGCGCGGCGGCATCGAGGTCGGCCATCGAGCCGATGGGCGTGTGGTGGTAGGGGTGGCCTTCGGGGAACACGGCGGCGATGAGCCGCTCGTAGAACGAGCCGTACGGCCGGTTGTCGTAGCTCTGCCGCTTCTCGTTCTTGACCACCTCGCGCTGGTTGTCGAGGTTCTCCTGGCTGAGCGCGTCGAGCAGCGTGGCCATCCGGTCGGCCTCCAGCCAGAGGCCGATGTCGAGCTGGTTGCGAGGGCAGCGTCTCGAAGTAGTTGGTGCGGTCGAAGTAGGTCGTCGCGTTGCAGACGCCGCCGGACGCCCTGGACGATGGCCATGTGCTCGGTCTTGGCCACGTGCGCCGAGCCCTGGAACATGAAGTGCTCGAAGAGGTGGGCGAAGCCGGTCCGGCCCGGCTGGCTCGTGCTTGGAGCCGACGTCGTACCACAGGTTGATGGCCACGACCGGCGCCAGGTGGTCCGGGCGCGACGATGACGCGCAGGCCGTTGGCCAGGCGACGCTGGCTGAAGCGGATGGTCGGGACGTCCGGATCGGGGCCGGGCATGGTGGCTCAGGGCTCCTTGGCGTGGCGGGTCGCGGCCGATCGTAGCAGCGATCATCGGGCTCGGTGGCGCGGTCCGACGACCCGCGCGGACGGCACGGGTGCGAGCAGCGGTGCGTCCAGGCACCATCACGCACGTCCACCGGCGCCGGCGTCCTTGCCGTGTCCGAGCCGCGAGGGCACCATAGACTCCCGGACCCAACTCGACCCTTCGCAGCTGGAGGCACCATCGATGCAGTCGTCCGCGCGACGCCGTCGCCCGATCGCCATCCTCGTCGCTCTCGTTCTGCTGTTGACCGCTGTCACGCCGGCCGTGGGCGCCTCGCCTTCGAGCGGCTTCTCGACCGACCGACCGGCGATGCTCGACCCGGTGGCCGATGACGTCACGGTCAAGGCGCTCATCAGCGTCGGCGACATGGTCGGCGCATACCGCTTCGAGTCCCTCCCCGATGGCATGGCGATCTGGCCCCGCGATCGCGAGCGTGTGGATCTGTACGTCAACCACGAGACGTCGAAGGTGCCCTTTCAGGGCGTCACCGACTATCGCAACAGCGAGGTCAGCCACCTCGTCGTCAAGCGCGGCAACGGCAAGATCCTCTCGGGTGACCTCGTCGTGCCCAGCAGCCGCGGCTACCAGCGCTTCTGCTCCAACTTCATCGCCGGCGCCGGAGGCGGGCTTCGCCGACCCGCTCCTGCTGACCAACGAGGAGGCGACCGACTTCGTCGTGCGCCAGGAAGCCGTCCTGGCCGGTGCCGGCGGGCCAGACCGGCGAACAGGCGGGCATGGTCGTGGCCGTCGACCTGCATGACGGGCGCCGTCAAGTCGATCCCCGGCATGGGCCGCCACAACCACGAGAACGCGGTCGCCATCCCTGGCTACGACCAGGCCGTCGTCGCTCTCTGGCGACGACACGTTCACGCGCGCCGAGCTCGCAGCTCTACATGTACCTGGCGCCGACGGCGACGCCGTCTGGAACGACACCGGCCACCTGTGGGCCTTCCAGGCTGCCGCTCCCGACGCGCCGATGCCGCGACCGAGAACGACTACGGCGACGTCACCGCTGGCGAGTCGATCAACGGCCGATTCATCCCGTGCCGGACGAAATCGCCGATGGCGGGCAGACCGGCCTCGAGAACTGGTCCAACGAGAACAACGTCTTCCAGTTCATCCGCGTCGAGGACATCGCTTACGACCGCGACGCATCCCAACGTCATCTACTTCGCCGACACCGGCGAGCCGCGTGCAGCCTACAGCGCCACGTCTGGCACGCGCCTCGGCAGAGCGATCGCAGGCACTCGCGGCGACTACATGAACGGGCGCCTGTGGAAGATGGTCCTTGACGCCGACGGACCCGACCATCGTGACCAGCCTTTCGATCCTGCCCGGCGCCGACTTCGACGCCGGCGGATACAGCAACCCGAACGTCGTCCACCAGCCGGACAACATCGAGTCGGCCAAGGGCGGCATCCTTTCCAGGAAGACCCGGGCAGCACAATAGCGGCAACGTCGTCCGGCCTAGCGGCTTCGCCGACGCGACCAACGCCCGCATCTGGTGGTACGACCTGGCGACCGGTACGACGAGCGTGATCGCGGAAGTCGACCAGTCCAACGACGCTCCGACCGCGTTCAAGGGCACGTGGGAGTCCAGTGGCATCGTCGATGCCTCGTGGGCCTTCGGCCCGGGTGCCTTCCTGGTCACCGTCCAGGCCCACGGCGTGGCTGTCACGCCGCCGGGCTTCTCGCCGCCGCTCGATCAGCCGCCCACGACCGAAGGTGGCCTGACGTTCCGCAAGCGGCTCGAGGACGGTCAGCTACTCCTGATCCGGATCGAGCAGGACTGAGACCGGATCGAGCAGGACTGAGGTTCGGTGGGGGCGGTCCAGGCCGTCCCTGCCGACTGCCCGCCGACCGCGTCCCTCAGGCGTCGCCTCGATCCCGGCCTGGGTCGATCGGCCAAAGGCTTGACAGCAGCCCACGCGCAATGTTAGCTTTCCATCTAACACATGGCATACAGAGGACATAGGACGTGACCGTTCGCAGCCAAGCCTCGGGCCGAGGGTCCAGAGAACAGCGCAAGCGGGCGCTCGTGCGGGGCATGACCTCCAGCACGACGAGCTATGCCATCGAGTTCGACGCTCGGACCGTCTACGACTTCCTGGTCAGCTTGGCCGTCGAGCGACCCGAGGACCAGGACCTGCTGCCCCAGGATCGGCAGTGGCTCGAAGACGCGCGTGCATCGCTATCACCCGAGCGACGCCGCGACCTCGACGAATGCTTCGGGGAGTCGCCAAAGGCGTTCTGTTACGCCACCGGGGCGCTGGCCGTCGTAACGCCGTCGGCGCGGACTGCCCGTGAGTTCGTAGGTTCGCTCGCGACCGCCGACACGCGCTCGATCGTGCGCGAGATGCTCGGCGAAGTGCGCCGCGATCCGTTGGCGGATGCGCAGCTGGAGCGCATCCTCGACGGCGCCGACGACGAGATCGCCGAGTTCGCCAAGCGCGGCGAGGAGTACCACGCCGAGGCCATCGCCGAGTTCCTGTCCGCGCCCACCGCCTGGATCGATCGCATCCGAGGCCTGCTCGGCGAGTGGGTCGTGCGCTTCGAGACGGTCGAAGCCCGCGTGAGCCGCATCATCCAGCGCGACCTCGAGCTGCGGGCGGCCGACCGCCGGACGCTCACGCCGACCGAGCTCATCGAGCGGACCACGGGTGGGGTGCGCTGGCTCGGCGAAGCAGGCGTGACCCGGGTCGTGATGAGCCCGAGCTACTTCGCCCGGCCGTTCAACTACTTGTATGCGGGGCTCGATTGGCGCCTCTTCGCCTATCCCGCCGCCGACGAAGCCCTCGACAGGGGCGACGCCATGGATCCGCCGCCGGCCCTCATCCGCCTCCATCGAGCGCTCGGTGACGAGTCTCGCCTGCGCATCCTGCGGCTGCTGCGCGACCGGGACATGTACCTGACCGAGCTGGCACAGCAGCTCGAGGTCAGCAAGCCGACCATGAAGCACCACCTGACCCAGCTGCGCGTGGCGGGCCTGGTCACGGTCACCGACCAGGGCGCCCAGACCTACTACAGCCTGCGGAGGGACCGACTCTCCGAGGCCGGAGACGACCTGATGCGCTTCCTGGCCTGAATCGCCGCGCCGAGGCCGCCGTCGGCGACCGACGTGCGGCCTCTCTCGCGGTTGAGTGTTAGATGCATGACTAACGAAGGGAAGACAGGAGGATGCAGATGCCGACCGATCGCCACGTCGACCCTGTCCACGCGTTCTCGAGGAGGATCTAAGCATGATCGACCGCGAACGACTCCTGGCGGACGACCACCAGGCCGCCCTTCACGCCGAGGCTCGCATCCGCCGGCTGGCCGCTGATGCGGCCGGCAGTCATGCGAGGACAGGGCGCTCCGTCATCGCTCGTGCGAGGCTGGGCCTCGGACGATGGCTGGTCGGCACCGGCCAGCGTCTCGACGCCGACACCGACCCGTGCGGCTCGGCCGAGGCACGGCCGGCCTAGATCGACGAGGCGGGCTCTCGGCCGGCCCCGCGGGCGAGGGCCAGAGTCCAATCGCCGAGCGGCCGCACGTCGGCGATGCCCGCGCGCGCGTCTGGCTCGAGCGAACGTGCCGCCGTGATGGCCGTATCGATGCTCGTCAGACAGAGGATGCCTTCGGCCAGGGCGGCCGCGCGGATCGACTCCGCGTCGCGCACCGGGCCTGGCAGCGGCGATGGCGTGTTGACCACCAGCCGGACGTCGCTGGTCCGGATGGTGTCGAGGATGGTCGGCAGCCGGCCGTCCTCCTCGGCCACGCGTGCGACCTCCGTCACCGGGTGCCCCAGCGCTCGGAGGCGCGTCGCCGTCCCGCGTGTCGCCGCCAGGCGGTAGCCGACGCTGACGAGGGCCGCTGCCAGCTCTGCCAGGCGTCCCTTGTCCCGATCGGCGATCGAGACGAGGGCCAGGGCGCCATCCGGCCCGGGGATCGGCGGACGCAGCGAGGCAGCCAGGAGCGCCTTGGCCATGGCCACGCGCGGATCGCGGTGGATGCCGATGACCTCGCCGGTCGATTGCATGCCGGGTCCCAGTGAGGGATCGACACCGCGCAGCTTGGCGGTCGAGAAGACCGGCGCCTTGACGGCCACGAACCCCGGCGGCTCGACGAGGCCGCCGCTCCAGCCAAGGTCGGCGAGCGTGGCGCCCAGGGCGATGCGGGTCGCGAGGTCGACCATCGGCACGCCCGTGACCTTGCTCAGGAAGGGCACCGTGCGGCTCGCCCGGGGATTGACCTCCAGCAGGAAGATGCCGTCGTCCCGGACGATGAACTGGGCGTTGACCAGCCCACGGACGCCGAGCGCCAGCGAGATGCGTGTCATCGTCTCGACGATCGACGCCTGCTGGGCCGCGTCGAGCGTCTGCGGTGGATAGAAGCCCAGCGAGTCGCCGGAGTGGACGCCTGCCCGCTCGACGTGCTCGATGAGGCCCGGCACGAGGACGCGCTCGCCGTCGGCAAGGGCATCGACGTCGACCTCCAGGCCCTCGAGGTAGGCGTCGAGCCGGACCGGGCGGTCAGGCGCCACCACGGTCGCCGCGGCCAGCTGGGCGACGAGGTCCTCCGGCCCGTAGGCGAAATCGATGGCCAGGCCACCGATCACGAAGCTGGGCCGCACGATGACCGGGTAGCCGATCCGATCCGCGACGGCCATGGCCTCCCCGATGGAGGTCGCCATGCCGCCGGGCGGCTGGAGGATGCCGAGCCGATCGAGGAGGGCCGAGAAGCGGACACGTTCCTCGGCCTGGTCGATGGTCTCGACGTCGAGCCCGAGGAGCGGCACGCCGGCGGCGGCGAGCGTGGCGGCCAGGTTGAGGGGCGTCTGGCCGCCGAACTGCACGAGCGCCGCAAGGGTCGGCTGATCGGGGCCTGTCTCGGCACGCACGACGGCCAGCACGCTCTCGGCGTCGAGGGGCTCGAAGTAGAGGCGCGACGAGGCGTCGAAGTCGGTCGAGACCGTCTCTGGGTTGGAGTTGACCATGACCGCCTGCCAACCCTGCTCGCGCAGGGACGCTGCCGCGCGAACGGCGCAGTAGTCGAACTCGATGCCCTGTCCGATCCGCACGGGGCCAGAACCGATGACCAGGGCGGCCGGGCGCTGGACCGGCGGCGCCTCGGGCGGCGATCCGGCTGCCGCGTAGGTGGCGTAGAAGTAGGGCGTCTGGGCGGCGAACTCGGCGGCGCAGGTGTCGACCATGGCGAAGCCCGGTTCCAGGCCCATGGCCAGCCGTTGCGCAGCGACATCGGCCTCCGAAAGGCCGGTCAGGAGTGCGATGTCGCGGTCGCCGAAGGCGGCTCGCTTGGCCGAGACGAGCAGTGCGTCGGGCAACGGGCGCCCGGAACCGATGACCGCACCTGCCTCCCGGAGCGAGCCCTCCAGGTCGACCAGGCGCTCCATCTCCGCCAGGAACCAGGGCGCGATGCCGGTCGCCTGCTGGAGCTCGGCCGCCGGCAGGCCCCGGCGGAAGAGCGCCAGCAGTCGCCAGAGCCGGGAGTCGGAGGGAGCCAGGAACCGCTCCAGGACGAGGGGCCGGGCGGCGCGGACCGCGTTGGTTGCACTCGCGCCGATGAGCCCCTCGTCGCCCACGAAGACCTCGCCGTGCAGTTCCTCGCGCGATGCGCCTTGGCTCCGCTCCCCGAAGCGAGACAACGGGCCCGCCAGGTAGTCGAGCGTCGGATTCCAGGCCGGATCTTCGGCCAGGAAGCCCGCGCCAGCCTGCTCCAGCCCGCGCAACGCCTTGTTGAGCGCGGCGCCGAAGGTCCGGTCGATGGCCATCACCTCGCCGGTCGCCTTCATCTGCGAGCCGAGCTGGCGGTCGGCGGTCGGGAACTTGTCGAACGGAAAGCGCGGCAGCTTGACGACGATGTAGTCGAGGGCCGGCTCGAAGGCCGCCACGGTCGTGCGCGTGACGGCATTGGGGATCTCGGCCAGGCGCCGCCCGACGGCGATCTGGGCGGCCACGCGGGCGATGGGGTAGCCGGTGGCCTTCGAGGCCAGCGCCGACGAGCGACTCACGCGGGGGTTGACCTCGATGACGGCATAGTCACGCGAATCGGGCGAGAGCGCGAACTGGACGTTGCAGCCACCTTCCACGCCGAGGGCTCGGATGATGGCCAGGGCGGCGCTGCGCAGGCGCTGGTGGACCTGGTCGGGCAGCGTCTGGACCGGCGCCACCACGATCGAGTCGCCGGTATGGACGCCGAGGGGATCGACGTTCTCCATCGAGCAGACCGCGATGCACGTATCGTCGGCGTCACGCATCACCTCGTACTCGATCTCCTGCCAGCCGACCAGGCAGGTCTCGACGATGACCTGGCCGATGGGGCTGGCACGCAGGCCCGAGCGGACCCGCTCGCGGTAGTCGGCTTCGGTCAGCACGATGCCGCCGCCGGAGCCGCCGAGCGTGAAGGCGGGCCGGACGATGGCCGGCAGGCCGATCCGCTCCAGGGCGGTCGCCGTGGCACGTTCGCGTGCCTCGACGCTCCCCCCTTCGACGATCTCAGAGGGCGGGTAGGGCTGGCCGATGCGCTCGAGCAGGTCGCGGAAGCGCTCCCGGTCCTCGGCCATCTCGATGGCCGCCAGTGGCGTGCCCAGGAGCCGGACCCCGGTCCGCTCGAGGACGCCGGCACGCGCCACGGCGACGGCCAGGTTGAGCGCCGTCTGGCCGCCCAGGCCGGCCAGGATGCCGTCCGGTCGCTCCCGCTCGATGATCCGCTCCACGGACTCGACGGTCAGCGGCTCGAGGTAGACCACGTCGGCGACACCGGGGTCGGTCATGATCGTGGCCGGATTGGAGTTCAGCAGGATCGTTCGGATGCCCTCGTCGCGGAGCGCCCGACAGGCCTGTGTGCCGGCGTAGTCGAACTCCGCGGCCTGGCCGATGACGACCGGCCCGGAGCCGATGATGAGGACCGAACGCGGCGCTGATCGCCCATCGACGGACACGGTCATCGCGCGAGGCTGGTCACGAAGCGGTCGAAGACGTCGAGCGCGTCGAGTGGCCCAGGTGAGCCTTCGGGGTGGTACTGGACGGTCTCGACCGGGCGCTCGCGATGCCGCAACCCCTCGACGGAGCCGTCGTTGAGGTTGCGCTGGCTGACGTAGAAGCCGGCCGTCGTCGGCAGCGTCTCGCCGATGACCTGGACCTCGTGGTTCTGCGCCGTGACCTGGACCTTGCCGCTCTCGAGGTCCTGCACGGGGTGGTTGGCGCCGTGATGACCGAAGCGCAGGCGCCCGGTCTCGGCGCCGGCGGCACGACCGACGATCTGGTGGCCGAGGCAGATGCCGAGGAGCGGACGCCCGTCGTCGATGATCGCCCGGGCGAGGGCGACCGGGCCCTCGAGCCGAGCAGGGTCACCGGGTCCGGGCGAGAGGACGAGTCCGGCGATCTCCGGCGCCAGGGCCGCCTCGACCGTGGCGGAATGCGGCAAGACGCGCACGCGCGCACCTCGGCGGCGCAGACCACGCACGATGTTGGTCTTGAGCCCGAAGTCGATGACCGCCACCAGTGGCCCCTCCCCCGTGCCGATGTCGTACGGCGCCGAGGCCGAGACCTGGTCGACGAAGTCCTGGTCCTCCCAGGGAGTCAGCCCACGGGCGGCCGCCACGGCCGCCTCGACGTCGGTCTCGCCGGGCGCCGACACGTAGGCTCGCTGGGTCCCGGTCTCGCGCAGATGGCGGGCGAGCGCCCGCGTGTCCACGCCCGCGATCGCTGGCACGCCCGTCGCGCGGAGCAGGTGGACCACCTGCCGCGCCCGACCGACCACGGCCGCCGTGGCATGCGCCACGATGAGGGCACGGAGCCATGGCCGCTCGGACTGGTCGTCCTCGACGAGGCGACCGTAGTTGCCGATGAGCGGATAGGTCATGGCCACCACCTGGCCGGCATACGAGGGGTCGGTGGCGACCTCCTGGTAGCCCGTCTGGCTGGTATTGGCGACGAGGTCCCCGCCCGATCCGATCGGTGCACCGAAGGCGATACCGGGAAAGATCGTGCCGTCCTCGAGCGCCACCAGTGCGGGTCCGTGGGATCCGATGCGCGGATCGACCACGGCGTCGGCAGGCACCGGGATCGGCCGTCGGCTTCTGTCAGGGATCGGCGCGATGGGCGAAGGCGCATGGGTCGCGGCGATATCCGTCCTCCTCATGTGGGCCTCCCGGGCCCGGATCGCGGCTCGAATGCGGCCGCCTGCGGCCTCACAGGACCGCGTCCGAAGGGACCGTCGGAAGCCTACCAGAGGGCCTCCTCGAGCGTCGCTGTGGGTCAGGCGTCGGCTCGCCCGATGGCCCCGAGCGCCAGGCACGCCGGACAGCAGGCATCGGCCCAATCTCCGACCGCCGTGCTCGGTCCGCGGCGCAACCGACGGATGAGCCACCAACCCACGGCGCCGACGACGGCCAAGCCAGCGAGGCCGATGAGCATCGGCCCGGCCGAGCCGGCGACGAGGGCGACCGCCGAGGGCCCGACGACGAGTCCGGCCGCGAAGTGGGCGCCGACGAACAGCGCGTTTCCGACGGCCAGGCCAGCCACGAAGCCCGCCAGCGGAAGGGCCGCCAGACCACTGGCGGCGACCGCCACGATCCGTACGCCTGGCGTCGCCCTGGCCAGCGCCACACCGCGTGCGCCCTGCCGACGCAGGCGTCCGGCGACCGCCTCGAGTCGCGCCTCGGAGACCCCTACTCGCCGCAGGATCCGCAACAGCGGCTCGCGTCCGGCGCCCCGCACGAGCGTGAACTGGATGACGCCACCGACGAGCCCAGCGACCAGGATCGTCAGGAAGGCCAGCGGCGCATCGAGCTCACCCTGGCTGGCGGCCACACCGGCGCCGACCACCAGGAGGTCGCCCGGCACCGGCACGGGCAGGCCCGCCTCCTTGACCAGGATGAGGACGGCGAGCCCGAGCAAGCCGAGTCCGAGCGGATCCATCTCCGTAGCCTAGCGCGGCGATCTGCCTCTCCGACCGCGATAGAGCCGACCACAACGTGTCCGGCGTGGTCTTGGGCCGGGGCTTGACGCCGGCGCGTACGCTCGGCCGATGGATCAGATCGGCAACACGCTCGGGGGCTTGCTGGAGACGACGGGCGACGCTATCAGCGGCCTCTTCTCGGGCCTGCTCGGCGCCTTCTCTGCGGCGGTCGGCGACCTGGCCGCGATCGTTCCCGGCGGTGCCGT
The DNA here is from genome assembly GCA_963837215.1 of uncultured Chloroflexia bacterium. GTDB lineage: Bacteria > Chloroflexota > Limnocylindria > Limnocylindrales > CSP1-4 > CSP1-4. The sequence goes on along the minus strand of CAWIML010000006.1, from coordinate 469,397 downwards.
TGGTATCCTCATCATCCTCGTCGGAGCGATCGCGTTCGGTTGGTTCCTGCTCCGACGCTAGCTGGTCACAGAGTGGTCGAGCCAACCGACAGCGATGCCCATTGCCGAAGAGACTGAGATGCCGGACGAGCAGCCCACCTCCTGGCGAACGATCGTATACGGGACATCGGTCATCTCCAGCGACGATGAACGAGTCGGCGAGGTATACGAGGTCCTCGGGTCTGACGCGCAAGACATCTTCCATGGGTTGCGCGTGCGGCTTGCGAGCCAAGGAAGAGACGTGATGGTCGCCGCCGACGACGTCACCAGCATGTCCGCCGACGGTGTCCGCACGAGGCTGACCACGACTGAAGTCCAGGCGATCGGGGACTACAACGAGACGGCGACATACCACCTTGCCTCCGTCGGATGGCTCCGCAAACACCTCGGCTGGCAGGAGGACTCAAAGGGCGACGAAGAACCCGGGTAGTGCCGGCCGGCCAGCGATACCCGGGCCAAGAAATCGGCTTGGTGATCGGCCCAAGTCGAGCCGGGCCTCTGGTCCCGTTGCCAGGACAGCGAGGCCGCTGGGCGTTGGCTAGCCGCCGTCGGGGGACGTCACCTTCCCGACGCCGGTGGCATCCGAAGGGGCCGCGATCGGTTCACCGACGCGCCGGTCCGGACCTCCTCCCGCAGGGCGCTCTGGAAACCCTATGACGGCCCGCGCGAGAGCGACCGCGATGGTGGCGACCCGCGCGGCCCAACGCCACTCGCGGCCGGCCGCGCGGTCTAGAGCCTTGGCCGTCTCCTCGTCGTCGGCGGCCGCGGCGACGGCGGTGATGCCGGCCCGCATGACGTCCCCGGCGATGTCGATCGCGCCAGCGACGGCCTCTTCGCCGACGGTCGAGGTCCCGACTTCACTCGCACCGAGAACTGCCACGTCGGCCATGGTCCTGGCGCGCAAGTCGCGCTCGACCTGCAGACGCTGGCGATACAGCACCTCCCACTCGTCATAGGGCACGGTGAGCGTCGCGAGTTCGACATCGATCGACTCGAGTTCTGTGGCGGCAGCGGCGCCGAACCGGGCCGGGCGATCGGCGGCCGAGTCCGGCGCTTTCATCAGGGCCGCCAAGCGGTCCTCGAGGGCCTGCGTCTCCGCGCTGGCCGTGAGGTGCGCCGCCGACGTCGTCAGTCGGCTGGCCATCGCGGCTCGCGCACGCGCAACCCGTTCTGGCTTGCCCGAGATGAGCAGGTCCATCGGGTAGATCAGGATGTCCAGCTCCTGGCCGCTCAGCCGGACCAGGCGGTCGGGGACGAGCGCTCCGGACGCGCCTCCGGCGACCGCCGCGAGCCAGCGTACCGGCTTCGTCATGACGGCCGGTGCCTCCGTCGCCTCGACCTCGATGCCAGCCGCGGTGACCGCCCGGTCGAGGTCATCGGCGACCTGATCGTATGCGCCCAGCTTGACGACCAGCGGCACATGGGCGTCTGTCCACCCTTTGGCGAGGCTCCAGACCTTACGCCAGATGGCCAGGCCAGCCAGGAAGACGAGCAGGAGTGCCAGCAACAGCGTCATCGGATAGCCGCGTAGGGCGGCGCCGATCGAACCCCGAGCCGTCCTTGAACCAGCGGGCTCGAATGCCAGGGTGAGCGTCCCCAGGATCGCCGGCACGACGATCACCCCGGCCAACATGACCAGTCGGATCACGCCCTCGGGCACGACGTCCTGTGGCGGTATGAACAGCAGCAGCAGCGTCCCGACGTCCGGGAACAGGACACCGACGAGAAGCACCATCCAGATGACTGACCCGAAGGTGAGTCCGAGCAAGAGGACTTGGCGCGACTGCGGGACGCGACCGAAGAGGAGGGTGCTCGCCCAGCCGAGGGCAGTCGTGAGGATCTTGCCGACGAACTTCGAACCGAACGCGAACAGCGCTGCGAGGATGGCCACGATCTCAGGCTAGGCTCGGCGCCCTCGACGACCGATGTGTGGAATGAACCGAGGGCTTGCGGATGCGTGACAGACGGCGCCACAAGCAGGAGCTAGGGGCCGGTCGGGCGCCGTTGTAAGCCCTTCCGGGTCGGCCATTGATGTCCCTGCAACGTCGGACCGCCGATGCTCGGCCGAATGGAGTCCGAAGTCCAGTTGACCCTCACCAGCCTCAGCATCGACGGCCGGCCCGTGCCCATCCGCGCGGGGCAGTTCCTCGCCATCCGTCGGACCGATGTCGACGGGCTGCAGGACCAGCCGACGGGGCCGGCGATGCGTAACTGGTCGGCCTGGGTTTCGACCTTCAACATGGTCCCGATCAATGGCCTTGCCGTGATCGCGGCCCGTTCTCGGGAGGGCCGCTGGCTGGAGGGACCTGCGGCGATCATGACCACGACCACGCCGACGGCGACCTATCTCGAGTTGACGGCCGTGCCCGACCAATGGATCCGCGGTCTCGGCGAGGGCTGGGAGTAGGGCGTCCGAGCGTGGACTCGTGCGGGCCACCGCACTTCGAATGATCTTCTCGGAGCAACGCGCCGTACGTCCAAGCCCTCGGAGGGCGGTCAGCGCTCGTCGCTGTGGTCGACGCCCCAACTGCATCGTGGACAGATACCGGAGCCACGCTGCGTCGGTTGGAGCAGGACCAGGGCGTGCCAGCAGCCACAGCGAGCACACGTCACGCGCATCGGCTCGATCGGCGCCTCCCCAAGCTGGGCCACGCGGCTCCGGGGCACCGGCCTCACCGCGACCTTGGCATCTGCGCTCACGAGCGCACCTCCCCACGCAGTTCCCGCCATGGTAGGGGCTCGGTCAAGATGGACCCGGCCGGGCTGGGCCCCCAACCGGAGGGCCATTCGTTGGACCCCGAGCTCCGAAGACCACCGACGACCTCGAGGCCGCCTGGGACGCCGCCCACGACGCCTTGACAGCCGACAGACGATTGCCGTGTCGCGACAGGGGACATTGCCACCCATGACGACTGATCCGGAGGCCAGCGGTCGGCGGGCCAATCCGCTTCTCCGGCTCCTCGATCGGCTCGGGGACCAGCTGCCGCCTCCGGCTGACGCACTGGCTCGCATCCGGCGCATGCAGGATCCGCCGCCGTTCGTGCACCAGCCGCCGCTCGGGCAGCCGATCTTTGGCATGGTGTCGTGCATCGAACAGACGCCGTGCGAGGAGGGAGTACACCCGAACGGAATCTGGGTGTTCCAGTTCGGCGGGCCCAGCCCTGAGGACCCCGTGGGCTGGGTCGCAGCCGATGGGACGGCAGGCGGGCTCTGGCTGTCGGGCGACCGATGACCGCCGGCGACGAGCTCGAGGCTGGCTGGGCGGCCGTCCACACAGAGGCTGAGCGCCGTAGCATGACCGCATGGCAACCGCGGTCCTCGAGCCGGCAATCGAGATGCTGCTCTCGTCCACCGAGCCGGTGATCCGGTGCCGGACACTCTTAGACATCGCTGAGGTCACCCCGGATGACTCGCGAGTCCTAGAGGCACCGGGAGGCCATCCCGAGCGGACCGATCGTCCGGGCGCTCCAGATCGAGCGGCCCGGCAAGCACCCCTACAGCAAATGCGGTGGGCCTGCACTGGCGTCTCGTCTCGCTGATGGATCTGGGCGTGCCGCCAGAGACCATCGATGACCCGACGACACTCGACCCGGAACTCGCCTGGCTGACCGGGCGAGGCAGCGTCCCACGACGCCGCAAGGTCCCGATCGCCGATGGCCGGGCACGAGTCCGCGCTTCGAAGGATGGGAACGCGCTCGCGGTCGCAGTTCACTTCGGGCTCGCTGACGATCCTCGCGCACGACTCCTCGCCGAGGCGCTCGTCGGATGGCAGTGGCCGGACGGGGGCTGGAACTGCGATCGTCGTGCGGCGACGACCCACTCGTCCGTCAACGCAGCTCGCCCCGCTGCGGGGCCTGGCTGCCTTCGCTCGGGTGACCGGCGACCCGGGATCAGGAGCGGCAGCGGATCGAGCGCGGAGTTCTTCCTTCGGCACCACGTCGCCTACTCGAGCGGATCGGCGAGGTCATGCACCGGTCGTCGTGGAGCTCACTAGCCGCCGTACTGGCACTACGACGTGCTAGTCGGGCTGCGGATCCTCGCGGAGAGCGGCCACCTCGCGGACCCGCGCACCTCACCAGCCCTTGACCTCCTCGCGTCGAAGCGCCGCGGCGACGGTGCGTGGGCGGCGGACAAGGCCCACTACCGGAGGCCCGGGTCGGCGTCGGGCCTGGTCGAGGTCGTGGACTGGACCCCGAGCGACCGGAAGGCTGCTAGCGAACCGATCACGCTGTTCGCCCTCACGCTCCTCAAGGCTGGTGGGCGCCTGCGGTGAACGGGGAGGCAGACGATACGTGATCAGATCCATGGAACGGGGGTCGAGTCGTCCGCAGCCTGAACGTGCCATGCTCCTGACGGCACGCCACGGTATGGTCGCTGCCCTTGCGCTGCTCGTGGTCGCCTGCGCCACGTCTCCATCGCCATCGGCGCCGGCTGCCACGCCGTCGGCTGAGCCATCGGCCGCGAGTGCCTCACCTTCGGACGCCGCAGCTCCGACCGCGCAGCCAGTCTCCCCAGCGGCCTCGGCCGGCCCCTTCGAGGTATCCATCGCCGACGGGCTGCGGACCGAGGTCGATGTGCTGTACACCGGCGTCGTGAGCTGTGCCGGGTGGGGCGACTGCGCCGTGCCGCTCGACATCCTGGCGCCGACCGACGCTGCGGGTCTGCCGACCGTCGTCCTCCTGCACGGTGGCCCGGTCCACTTCCTCGAGCGCCGCTACCTCGACCGCCTGGCTGCCGAGACCGCTCGTCGTGGCGCGGTCGTCTTCCTGGCTTCGTATCGCAGCAGCGCGACCGGCAATCCGGTCACGGATTCGATCGAGGACGTCACCTGTGCCATTCGCTTCGCCCGCTCGGTGACCGAGGAGTACGGCGGCGATCCGGCCAGCGTCGTGCTCGTCGGCCACTCCTACGGCAGCGAACTGGCGCTGTTGACGGCGGTCAGCGCCGAGACCGAGACGCCCGGCTGCCTCGCCGAGGGCGACGGACGACCCGAGGCGGCGGTCGGCCTGGCCGGCTTCGGGCCCGGCGTGGCCGGCTTCGGGGCCGCGCTGGACGCCGCCGCGGCACCCGGGCCGCCCATCTTCATGGCCGGTGGTGCGGACGATCTTGCCTCCTTGATGGGCCCGGATGCGCTGGAGGCGCTGAAGGCGGCCGGGTTCGACGCCGAGTTCCAGGAGTTCCCGGCGACCTCGCACGACAGCATCGTCGACCCGGCGGCCAGTCCGGCCACGCTCGACCTCATCTTCAAGGCCATCCAGCGGGCCCGGCCCGACTGACGCCGCCGGCGATGGGCAGCGAGCCGTAGGGCGGGGCATCCTTGGCGAGGATCGTCACCACCTCTTCACAGCGAGGCTCGGCGGCCGCCAGGATCGTATCCTCGGCAATGAGCCTCGCCGGCGCCGGCCGGATCGGGCTCGAAGCTGGAGGTCGGGCGATGCGAAGGCGAGCGTCCCTTGCGATCACGTTTGCCTTCCTCCTCGTAGCGTGCGGTCCGGCGGCCCCATCGGCGACGCTCGCCCCATACGTCGCGGACATCGCGGTCGAGGGCGACCGGACCCTCCACATCGTCTGCTCCGGGCCGGCCGACACGGGCCGCCCGACGGTCGTCTTCGAGAACGGTAGCGGCCCGACCTTTCATACCTGGTCCCGCGTCATGGACGAGCTCCAGGCGACGGACAGAAGCTGCGCCTACGACCGAGCCGGCATCGGACTCAGCGAGGCCGCCCGCGCCCCATGGACCACGCGAGACCAGGTCAACGACCTCGACATCCTGCTCGAGGCCGCCGGCATCAGAGGGCCGATCGTCCTCGTCGCGCACAGCCTCGGCGGCTGGAACGCGATCTTGTACACGGCCGATCACCCGGAGCAGGTCGTCGGGGCCGTCCTCGTCGACATCCTGCCGCCCGGACTCGAACGCCGGATGCTCGAGGAGCTGCCGCCCGAGACGGCCGACGAGCCCGAGGTCATCCGCCAGGCCCGGGAGGAATTCACGGCCTTCCGGACCGACCCGTCGATGAACCCGGAAGGACTCCACATCGCCGACAGCGAGGTGCAGGTGCTGGCCGCTCCCGGCTTCGGCGCTCGGCCGACCGAGATCCTCTGGGCGACCGACACGGAACTGACCGTGTGGCCGGGCTTCGAACCCGACCTTGCTGCACGACTCAACGCGGCCATCGAGGAGCTGCTCCGCGATGTCGAAGGCCTCGCCGACGACCCGAACGTCACCCGAGTCGACACTGGCCACGCCATCCAAGAGGAGCGGCCCGAGGTCGTCCTGGAGGCCATTCGGCGGGTGCTCGATCAGCTGGAGCCCTGAGCCCGCGCCGGAACCCCACGGCAGCGGGGAACCAAAACAAGTGGCCCTCCGGTGGCGTCCGGAGGGCCGATTCGTGAGCGATTCGCTGGTGAGCCGCGAAGGCCTCGAACCTTCAACCAGCTGTTCAAGAGTCCGATTCAGGGCACGCTCCGGGACCGATGCGAGATGGCGCGCTGCCTGCGCGAGTGCCGCGGTAGCCGTATTGAAACGGTACGATGTCGGCTTCACCTGCCAGGAGGCGAACCCTTGAGCGTTCCCGAGGTTAGATCGGTGCGGCGTGGGCCGACCGAGGGGGAGTCGGTCTGGCTCCTCGGCGGCCTATATCGATACCGGGCCGTTGGAGACGAGACCGCCGACGTCTACTCACTCTTCGAGGTGCGGGGACCGGCCGGACTCGCGTCGCCGGTCCACGTCCACGACCACGAGGCCGAGGCGTTCTACGTGGTGGACGGGCAGGTCACGATCTTCATCGGCGATGAGCAGATCGAAGGGACGCCCGGCTCATTCGCGCTCGTCCCCGCCAACGTCGCGCACACCTTCCGGCTGGATTCAGCCGAGGCGAAGCTGTTGCTTCTCATCACGCCGGGGAACGCCGGGCACGAGGGGCTCTTCCGGGAGATGGGTCAACCTGCTGACAGTCTCCAGCCGCCAACGCCCTCGATGCCCGACTTTGCTGAGCTTGGGGCGATCGCCGCACGACATGGGACCACAATCGTCGGCCCACCGCCCGCGCCAAAGGACGAAGGACGGAGCTGACCTCGGCTCGAGATGGCGCGCTGTCTGCGGGAGCTGAGCGCGGGCCGGGTGCCGCCGTGGTTCATGCTGCGTGGTCTGAGATGACTGCGATGGTCCGCACGGATGTCTGCGCGCCCGACCGCCCGGCTGTGCACGGTCCCCGGGCGCGGAAGCAAGACTGCTGCCGGGAAGGTGCAAGGTAGTTCACCACACTCGGCAGACATGCGGTTCGCCGATTGCTTACAACCGGCAAGGACGCTGTCGTAGGGCCCAATGCGGTTCGGTTGCCCGTGGCGGCCGAACAGGTTGGCCGTGCCAGCCGGATCGATCTACCAGCGCGACGTCGGTCGCGGCTACGCGGCCTCGCCGAACAAGGCGCGGATCGCCGAGCCGATCCGCTCTGGATCATCGAGCCACGGGAGGTGACCGCCGTCGTCGATGACGAGCAGCCGGCCGTTCGGCAACTGGCCGGTGAATCGACCCCAGACATCAACGGATCCCATGGCATCACCGGTGCCGTAGACGAACAGCGTCGGTGCTGCGATCTGTCCCAGCTCCTCGGGGCCGATCGTGATCCCCGGCCGCCAGCCGCCACCGCCGATCATCGTCTTGACCATGTCACGCTCGTTGCGCATCGAGTCAGTGAGCTGGTCGAAGGCGACCCGCCAGTCGAGGTAGACGTCGGGGATGCGACCGGCCGCCAGGCTCGGCCCGTGGCCCAGCCCGGTGAGGATCGACCTGAGCTGCTTCGTGTTCGACGGCAGCCGGACGATGACCCACCCGATGGGCGAGACCAGCATCTTGAAGAACCCCGGCGGTCCCAGCTCGGGGCTCAACGGCCCGGCGCCGAGGAGGACGAGGCTGCGGACCCGGGCCGGTTCGGCCTGAGCGAACCGCAGCGCCCAGTTGCTCCCGACCGACCCGCCCACGACGTGGGCTCGGTCGATGCCGAGGCTGTCGAGCGCGCCGCGAACGACGTCCGCTGCGACGCGCCGGTACTCGTGCTTCCGGTAGTCGATCGGCTCGGACAGGCCCCAGCCCGGGCGGTCGAGCATGATCGAGCGATACCCAGGCAGCTGGGCGACCAGGGCTCCCCACGCGGGACCGACGCCCGCGGTCCCGGGAATGAACAGGATCGGCTGACCCGAGCCGACCTCGACGACCCGCAGTTTGACCTTCGGCGCGGCGAGCTCGATGAAGCGTTCGGTCGGCGCGAGCCCGTAGTGGTCCCAGAGCGCCCGCTCGCGCTCCCGATACCGCTCGGTCTTCGACGCCGCCTGCGGCGTGGCGATCGACTGGCTGCTCATGGCTGGCCTCCGATTGTGCTATGGGTTCGACTCGAACCTCACCTGCGTCATCATTTCGCCGCTTCGCCCGCGTTGCTAGGACAAAAAATGGACTGGCGCGCGCCGCGCTCGGGAGCGAGACTTGCGCCGTGCGAACCTATGGACAGTACTGCCCGATCGCACGGGCCGCGGAGATCCTGGCCGAGAGGTGGACGCCAATCATCCTTCGGAACCTGCTCCTCGGCGCGACGACGTTCACGGAGATCGCCGACGGCGCGCCGGGAATCCCCAGGACGCTCTTGACGTCACGGCTGCGTGAGCTCGAGCGGACCGGCGTCATTACACGCGGGGTCCTCGCGGGCAAGCGCGGCCCGACATATGGCCTGACGAAGGCTGGCAGGGATCTGCATGGCGTCATGCTGGCCATGGGAACGTGGGGCGAGCGCTGGATGGAGCTGGCGCCACAGCACCTCGACCCCGGCGTCGTGCTCGACTCCTGGTGCCGCTGGTACCTCGCGAAGGACCGGCTGCCCGATCGCCGGGTGACGGTGAGGTTCGACTTTCCAGACAGGCCCAAGAAGGCCGAGCAGCTCTGGATCCTGTTCGACGGGGAACGCACGGAGGTCTGTCGAACGCACCCCGGCTTCGACGAAGACCTGATCGTGACAGCGGACTCCGCCTTCTTCGCGGAGTGGCACCTCGGTCGCATCGAATGGGCCGACGCACTCGGCGCTGGCAGGATCGCCGTGGCGGGCCCTCCGTCGCTCGCGCGCGCCCTGCCGACCTGGAACCAGCGGAGCGGCTGGGCCCGCATCGACATCCGGCGCGAAAGCGATCACTCCGGGACGTAGGCTGTTGGAGATGGCGCGCTGCCTGCGCGAGATCAGCGCCGGTCGGCCACCGCGGTAGACCAGTCGGCGTGCCCTTTGCGTGGGTTCTGCGGATATCGGCGAGGTGTGGTGTACTTCCGGCCTTCATCTGGGGGGAGGCCCTGACACGCGGTCCTTATCACTGGTCGCCTTGGACCGCGCCGAGCCACTGGCGAGACCGACCTGCCTCGATGCCCATGCCGAAGGAGGCACTATGTCGGTCAACCGATCGGCCACGCTCGTGGCCATCGTCATCCTTGGGGCCCTGACTGCAGGCTGCGCCAGCGCCCCGATCGACGCAAGCGCTCCGGCGTCCGCGCCTGCCACATCTGCATCGACAGCGCCGTCGGCCGAACCACCGGCCTCGTCTGCGACCGCCGGCCCCTCGGCGAGCGCAACCCCTCTCGGCTCAGCGTGCATGCCTACGACGACGCGAGACCTGCTACAGCAGAACCTCGATCACCTCGCGGACCTGTCGGTCGCGCAACGCGACGAGATCGCCGCGGCCCTAACGGCCTACGACTTCGGGACCGACGCCGAAAGTGCTACGTGGCGGGATGGCATGGTGGCTGCCCTCAAGAACGGCGAGGCCATTGCCCTCGGCAGCTTCGCAACGACCCTCTTCTCGGGGTCTGTCCAACTCAAGGCTTGCCCGTAGAGCTCCTCCTGATCAGACCATGGCAAGCTTTCGGGCCCGGGTCTTCGACCGCATCATCCGGCAGCGCCACCTCTTCGGCGAAGACGGGGCGGACGTCGCCGACGCTCCGCGCTCGGCTCGAGCGGGGTGCGCCACGCGTCCCGCCGTGGTCAGGCGTCCGTGTCGTCCCCATCCGCGACGGCAGTGTCGCCGGTGAGTGGCTCATCCCGAACGACGCCGCGACGGACCCTGTCCTGCTCTACGTTCACGGTGGCGGCTGGTTCATGGGCTCGCCGAGAACCCACCGCGCGCTTGTCGCCGACCTCGCACGGAAGGCGCGAGTCCGGGCCGTCTCCCTCGACTACCGGCTCGCCCCGGAGCATCCCTATCCGGCTGGCCTCGACGACTGCGTGGCGGCGTACGAGTGGCTCCTCGCGAGCGGCATCGATCCGGAGCGGCTGGTCGTGTCCGGCGATTCCTCCGGCGCGAACCTCGCGCTAGCGCTCATGCTGCGACTCCGCGACGCGGGGAGGCCACTCCCGGCTGCGGCGGTCCTTCTTTCCCCGATCGTCGATCTTGGGCTCAGGGGAGCCTCGCACACGACGCGCAAGGCGGTCGACCCATACCTCGCGCACGTGGACCTCCGACCGATGGTCGAGCGATACGTCGGATCGGCAGACCCGATGAGCGAGTGCGTGTCGCCTATCTACGCGGATCTTCGCGGCCTCCCTCAGATGCTCATCCACGCGGGCGACCACGAGGTGCTGCTCGACGACGCGGTTCTCCTCGGCGAGCGCGCGGCCCTCGCCGGGGTCGACGCTCAGACGGTCATCTGGCCCGGGATGATGCATGTCTTCCAGAACCTCGCGCCCATCGTCCCCGAGGCGAACCGCGCCAATCGGCAGATCGTCGACTTCATTCGCCTCCGGACACGCGCTGACTGACGGCGGGCGACCTGCCGCGTCAAAGCGTTAACGGCGACACGCGCGATCGGGCGCCCACAGCCGCGCTGAGCCGGACGACCGAGCGTGCCGCCGCTCGCATGGACGCTATCTTCGAGGGCATCGGCTCACCAACAGGTGGTACGGCGGGTGCCACGGCGCTCAAAACGAACGACCCCCTGGTGGCGTCCAGGGGGTCGATTCGTGAGTAATTCGCTGGTGAGCCGCGAAGGACTCGAACCTTCAACCAGCTGATTAAGAGTCCGGTTCGGGCCATGCAAAAGAGCAGGGTTTGAGCGTACAGACCGTCCACCAGAGTGCATCCATACCCCCAAATTCCACCCGCTAAGGGGTACGGGATGGGGTACGAAGCGGGCGCCCTCAACTCGTTCGTGGCCGTGGTGGACTGCGTCAACGTCCGATTGTCACGGAACTCGAGCTGATCCGCGGTCATGGTCGCGGCATCCAGCGGACGGCGCGCCCGATAGGCATCGCGCACCCCATGACGGACCTGGAACTCCACACAATCGCGAGCGCGACGCCGTGACTGATCGATGCCGGAGCTGCCGACCGGCCGCAATGGCGCATCCCGCGAATCTCCGTCACCGGCGACCACGGAGTCCCTCGACGAACGTCACGAGATCAGACGCAAACCGCTGAGGTTCCTCCCAATGGAGGAAATGCCCAGCGCCCGGATAGACTAGGAGCCCCGAGTCTGCGATCGCGGACGCCAGCGTGTCCTGCTCGCTTCGCACATACCGTGTATCCCGGTCGCCCCACACAATTAGGGTCGGAGCATTGACCTTGTCGAGCTCACCCGAGTAGTCGCCTTCGAGATGCCAACGGCTCTCGAATGCTGCTTTCCACACGAACGCGGGGACCTTCAGACCCTCCTGGATCGCAGCGTCCAGGAACGGCTGCGGTACCGGCTGAGCCAGCATGCTCTCGGTCATCCCGCGAACCAGGGCAGGATCGACCGGATCGGTGAGCTTCGAAATGGTCGAATCCCAGAACTCGCGAGCGGTACCAGTGGCTCCCATCGTCGGCGTCGCTCCGACGAGAACGAGTCCCGTGGTCCGCTCTGGGTGGTCGATCGCGTAGCGGAGGGCCACGCCACTGCCCATCGAATGGCCGGCGATGACCGCTGCCCGCAGATGCACTGCGTCCTGGAACTGAGCGAGGTCGGTGGCGAAGTCGCGGACGCCGTAGCCTGCTGCGGGCCGGCTCGCCACGCCATGTCCCCGTTGCGTCAGCGCGAAGGCGTGGATCGACTCCGGGAGATGGGGGAGTACCAGCTCGAACGACCGCCAGGAGTCCGCGAAACCATGCAGAAGCAGCAAGGGAATTCCTGAGGGATCTCCCTGCTCGGCGTACTGGAGCCTCACCCCACTTGGCAGGTCGATAAACTTGAGATCAAACGCCATGCGGACACCAAAGTGCAGCTGAGCGGACTCGCAGTAAGGCTAGGCTTCGTGGGTTGGCCGTGCCAATCGGGTCTACTCGCTTCGGACTGGATCAGGCGCTCGCCGGCCAGAGGGGAAGCCGCCAAGGCACCCTGCGCTAGAATGCCGCGGCGGCGTGACGAACTCGCGTCGCACTTGCGGGCGGCTAGCTCAGCTGGTTAGAGCACTTGCTTGACATGCGTTCCACCCGAAACGCAGTGACAGCAAGGGTGGGATCCACTCAGGAAACGGCGTAGTTAAACGGTGAAGCGAAGCCGGAGATGACGACCTATCGAGCACACGACTGGCGCATCTCCGCGAACACCATCGTCGAGAGCGGAAAGGCCAGCGTGGTGGTGACCGCGGTATGCAAACGGTGCGGCGACGTCCGCTCCTCGCTCTCGCCAACCGATGGCACGGGTCGGATCGACTTGACCGGGGAATGCGGCGCCGAGGACGAGGTCCAGGCGGCGTTTCGCTAGGGTCCGTCGACACCTAACCGACGCTGACGACCTCGAGGCCGCCTGGGACGCCGTCCACGACGCACTGCCGGTGCGGTCGTTCCCACAAATCCAGCCGAAGTGCGGTACAGAATGGGTACCGATTCGGCGCAGTGAACGTGGAGGGGACGAATGGCGATCAAGTCAATCGTCGAAATGAAGGCGAAGCCCGGAAGGCGCGACGAGCTGTTGAGCACGCTGCAGCAGATGTCAGCCGTCGATGCGCCGGGCTTCATCGCCGCGGAGCACTACCGCAACGTCGAGGATGAAGACACCGTCATCGGTATCTACGACTGGAAGTCGAACGAGGAGCGTGTGGCCTGGTCACAGTCGCTCGACCCCGGCACGCGGGAACAGTTGCTGGAAGTGCTCGCAACGCCCATGCGCATCGTTCTGGCTGATCACATTGAATAGACACGACGGCAGCATGCCAACTGGACTGGGGCTGATCTTCTGACCACCGAGGCCCGCGAGGCCGCCTGGGCAGCCGTCCACGTCGCCACCTAGGCTGGCGCGACGCACGGGCTACGATGCCGCGATGCGGGTCGCGAGATGGCGCTGGTGGCTGGTCCCGATGGTCGTCGTGGTCGCTGGCTGCCTGCCCCGAGCGGGGCCCGAGGTGCCCGCTGACGTGCTCACCGCGTTTGGCCATCCGGGCGAGGCGACCATCTTGTTTCAGGCGCCGCCCGCCGCTGCGACCGGGCAAGATGTCGTTGCCGCCCTAGAGGCGGAGAACGGAAGGTGGTACAGCGGTCGCGCTGTCCCGGTCTTCGGCCTCGTCGACTGCCACGGCTTCCCGTCTTGCCGGCCCGGGCCCGGGGGCATGCCCGGTGGACCAGCCCGGACCGTCTGGCTGGTGCTCTATCCCGAGTGCACCGACCGCGATGGGAACGGCGTCGGCTGGGCGGTCGTCGACGCCACCAACGGTATCGGCGGAGGCTACATGGGGGGCGGGCCCTGCTGATGACCGATGCCGACCTCGAGGCCGCCTGGAACGCGGTCCACGACGCGACGCCGCCAGGCTGGACGGTCAGGGCCACGATGCCCCGGTGCGGATGCGCAGGCTGACCGGCTACATCGCGCTGGCCGCCTTCGGTGCCTTGTTCTCCTACGGGATGCTCGATGGGCGGGCGAAGAACGAGCTAGTGACGGATCCGATCATCGTCATGCTCGTCATGGCGGGCGGCGCCATCCTCCCGCCGCTGATCGTGTTCCTGGTCAGAGACCGTGTTCTGGTCTGGGGCAATACATGGGCGGAGTTCTGGGAGCTCCCGGGCGTCACGCGCTATATGGTTCCGGTCGCGCTGGGCATCACGGCCGTCGTCGTCTGGGACATCGTGTTGCTGCTCATCGCGGGCAATGAGACGTGACAGCCGCCGACACAGACCTCGAGGCCGCCTAGGGCGCCGTCCACGACGCGCCTCAGCACGGTGGACCGTCGCCGTTGATGAAGGCACCCGAGTGGGCATCGACCGTCGCCCACGACAGGACGCACCCCTGCGCCGCTGGACTGTCCGCGAAGCCGATGTACCAGATCGCGATGGGCTGCCCGGGCCGCGCCAATCCTCTGTCGGTCGCGCAGTTGGATGGATCAACGCAGCTGACGGTGCCGTAGATCGCCTTCGCGGGCGTCCCAGAGTGGCGGCCGAGTACGGCGGCATGCCAGTCGGCGGCGCCGGGCGGCGGGGCGACAGGTGTGAACACCTGACCGTAGCCCGCGAGATAGTTGCGGAAGGCGGAGGACGGCATGTCCGGAGGCCTTCCGATGCACGCGGCGAGAGCAAGCGCAACGGCGATGAGGCCGCTGGCCGCTCGCAATGTCGGGCGCCGATCATTGGTCAGACGGAGTCGGGCCATCCTCGAGTCAGACTAGCAGCGAGATGCGTGGGCATGTCGACCTAGCTGGCACCCACAGGGGCTACCGTAGCCCCATGACCGACGCCGACCTCGGGGGCGCCTGGGGCGCCGTCCACGACGCAACGCCGCCTGACTGGTACGTCGGAAGGCCGAGCTATCACGACGAGCGCCACGAGTGGACGATGTACGCCTTCGACCAGCGCGAGCGCCCCAAGGCCGGCGTCAGGAGCCGGGAGTGGACGGCGGTGGGTCCAACGGAGTTCGAGGTCCTGCTGGCGATGGCGCGATGCCTGCGGGAGATCGGCGAGGGTCGGGTGGCGCTCTAGGACGGGCGCTGCGCAAGCGGGCGACAGTTGGCTGCGTAACGCGCAGGCTCCTGGGCCGTCCTAGCAGCGAGAGAGTGCATGTGTTGACGACGTACACGCGAGCGGGAGCCCTGCTCATCGGCGGGCTAGCCGTTCAGCTCCTGATCTATTGGTTCGGGGCCCAGCTCGGATTACTCTGGCTGGTCGTCGTGCCGGCGGGATTGATCGCGACGGGCCTCGTCCTCGGCATCATGTCGGCCGCACACGGGCGCATCGTCGAGGTCGGCGGAGGCTTCGTCGGCGTCGTCTCCGGCACTTTTGTCGGGACGATCCTTTTCCCCGACAACGTCCCGCCGGATCAGCTGCTCCTTGCCTTAGTCATTGTCGGGACTCCGTACCTGGTCGGCGCCATCTCTAAATACCTGCTCGTTAGAGAGGCCGCCGAGGAGCGCTTGCATTCTGCATTCCGGGCCCCGGCGGGCTCGACATGCGGGCAGTGCGGCAAGCCACTGAGCCCCTACTGGCGCGGGAAGTGCCACCACTGCGGGGCGTGGTACGAGGCGCATCCTCCCGTCAAGGCTGGCGCCTAGGGGCCCAGGGCCATTGCGACCCGATGGTGGCCTGCCCGCCCCAGCGTCGGCGTCAGTAGCCGTGAGTGGACGGCGATCGCGGACAGCGAGGTTGGCGTCCTGCTGGAGATGGCCAGGTGTCTGCGGGAGATCGGCGAAGGTAGAGCGCCGAGATAACCTCCAACAGTTGGATCGGGCCTCGTAACGTCCAGGGCGTGCGAGCCGTCTCCTGCGATGACGAGGGCGGCGCTTCGCGACCTTTGGAAGGAAACCAGATGGGTGAGCTCATCCTTCTCATCCTTATCCTCGTTCTCTTTGGACCGGTCGTGATCACGGCGGTGCGAGGCTGGATGAACCGGCGGTCGGCTCCGAGCGCCACCCCGAGGTCGGCGGCCGAGGCCGCTTTCTATCGAGAGGCGGCGCACGGCCGCGTCTTCGACTGTGGCCGGTGTGGCAAGCCGCTCTCGCCCGATGATCGATCGTGCCAATACTGCGGGGCGAACTTCGACGAGTTCCCACCTGTCAGGACCGATCGCTTGTTCTAGCCCCCGTCGCGTCGCACGTACTGGCCGTCGACTGGCTGGAACGAGATGGCGTGCCACCTGCGGGAGTTGGGCGCTGGTCGCGACTTTGGACACAAGAAGACCGGGGTCTCCGCGCGGAGGCCCCGGCGTTCGTCGCCGGCCTGAGGCTTGAGGTTGGACCTCGCAGCCTCGCCGAGGTTATCCCTAGTTCTGGACCCGGGTGATGTTGTCGATCGCGAGGTCCGCGAAGTCGTTGTTGACGAGCCAGGCGTGAGCGGTTCCCGCCGACCTCGCCGAGCTCGCCGCCGATGGCGTCGGTCTGGGTCATCAGCGTCCAGGTCGCCACGGACTGGCCCCTCAGGGGTACGGTGAGGGGTACGGCGCTCAAAACGAACGACCCCCTGGTGGCGTCCAGGGGGTCGATTCGTGAGTGATTCGCTGGTGAGCCGCGAAGGACTCGAACCTTCAACCAGCTGATTAAGAGTCAGCTGCTCTACCATTGAGCTAGCGGCCCGCGGTCGCGGATTCTAGCGCAGAGCTGCGAGGCCGTCGACTGCCTCGGGCGTGTCGTAGCGCGCTACCGCGTGCCCGCCGTGGCTGGAGGCGGCACGGCACCCATCCTGACCGCCAATGTCGCCGCCTCGACGCGCCCGTCGACCTCCATCTTGGCCAGGATGTTCGAGACGTGCACGCTGGCCGTCTTGGGGCTGATGAAGAGCGCTTCGCCGATCTCGCGGTTCGACCGGCCGGCCACGACGAGCGCCAGCACCTCCTGTTCGCGCTCGGTCAGGCCGAACGGCTGTTCGGCTGCCGTGCTCGGCCCGACGACGGCTTTGAGTGCGATCCTGGCCCGGCGCGCGAGGATCTCGATCATCGAGGCCAGTGGCCGAGCGTCGAGCTCGACCGCGGTGGCGTATGCGCTGCGCAGTGTGGCCGCCGCCTGGTCGCGACCGGATTGAGCCGAAAGCATCGCGGCGGCAAGGCGGTAGCGCGCGTAGGCCGCGAGCGGCACGCGCTCCTCCGCCTCGGCAGCCACCACGAGCCGCCGCCAGGCCGCGACCTCGTGACGGTCCTCGAGCAGGCGCGCCGCCTCGGCTTCGACCAGCACGACCTTGGCGGTCGGCCGCCCCTGACCGCGAGCCGGCCCGGCGGTCGGTATGTCGGGCGGCGCGAGGAGGCCGGCTCGCCGGAGTCGGAGGATGCGCTCGTGGATGCCCTGGCCGGCGACCCGGGCGGCCGCGGAGCGCGTCGAGCCCGGCGGTTCGGTCTCGACCAGGTCGGCGGCGGCGGCCAAGCCGAGCGCGGCGAGCGTCCCGATCGAGGCGTCGATGCCAGGCAGTCGCGTGTCGTCGAAGGCTGCCAGGGCCACCGCAAGGGCGCCGCTCGCATCACCCTGCCAGGCCGCGGCTTCGGCGCGTGCGACGTACGACCATCCTACGAACGGCGCGACCGCGGTCGGATCGCCCGATGCCGCCAGGGCTCGCAGTTCCCCGTCCGCGGAGTCGAACCGCCCACGAGCGATGTCGAGCCGCGCTCGGACGATGCGAAGCCAGGCGAGGGCGCCCGCGGACGTGCCTCTAGCGAGCGCCGCGTCGGTCATCGCAGTCGCCTCGTCCCATCGGCCGAGCCGCAGCAGGGCGTGTGCGGCATTGCCCTCGAGGAGGGCACCGAACGACCGTGCCGTTCCGAGCCGCTCGGCCTCGGCGATCCCTTCTCGAGCGACATCCAGGCTCTCGCGGACACGGCCTGCGAGATCGAGCACCGCCGCCAGGTGACTGTAGGCGATCGCGAGGCCGGTCACGTGGGCCAGCTCTCGCGCGATCCCCCACGCCTCGCGGACGAGCTCGATGCCGTGATCGGCCTCGCCGCGAACGACCTCGACCCAGCCGAGCACGCCGAGGGCAACGGCTTCCTCGGCCCGAGCACTCACCGCTCGCGCGGTGGCCAGCGCCTGCGTCGCCTCCGCCTCGGCCGCGGAGAGACGACCGGCGAAGAGAAGCAGGCCCGCCGCGTGCGCGCGGACGTTGGCGAGGGCGACGGTCGGCGGCTCCAGCGGCATGAGCCGGACCGCCTCCAGGGCGTCCTGCAGCGCGGCCTCGTGGTCGCCCGCATCCCACAGGTACCAGCGCAACGAGCTGTGGAAGAGCGCCGCCCGTTCCGGGTCGGTCGTCGGGTCGATGGCCGCCAGGCCTTCTCGCGCCAGGCTGATGGCCCGCTGCTGGTCGCCCATCAGGGCGGCCATGGCGGCGGCCCTGTCGATGATCGAAAGGCGGTCGAGCGGGAGTCTGTCGTCGGCGTACGGAGCCGCGTCCCAGAGCCGGAGCGCCCGCTCGTAGTGGCTGCGCGCCTCGGCGAAGGCGTAGACGGACTCGGCCGCGGTCCCCGCCTCGACCGACGCTTCGAGCGCACGACCTGCATCTCCGGCCGCATCCCAATGGAAGGCGACCTCCGCTGCCGACGACGGCGGCGCCCCGGTGCTGGTCAAAGCCGCAGCGAAGGCGGCGTGCAGTCGTCGCGCCTCGATGGGCAGAAGGCGGTCGGCCACCACTTCGCGGAGGAGCGGGTGACGGAAGCTGTACCCATCGACGCCCGGTCCCCGAACACGTGTCAGGACCCCTCGGTCGATGGCCTCTCGAAGGCCACGAACAAGATCAGGCTCCGATAGCCCGGCCACTCGGACTAGCAGCTCGTCGTCCACGACTCGGCCGGCCGCCGAGGCGACCCGGACGATCTCCTGTGCCTCTGGGCCGAGCTCCGAGACGCGCGCCAGCAGGAGGTCACGCAAGCCAGCCCGCAGCGGTTCGGCGGCGGTGGACGCGTCAAGGCCCGCTCGGGCAAGCTCCTCGACCAGGAGTGGGTTGCCACCACTGCGGGCGACGACAGCGGCGACGCCATCGGGGTCGGGCGGCCGTCCTTCGATGGTCTCGAGCATCGCGGCGACTTCCGTGCGACCGAACGGTCCGAGCTCGAGCCGCTCGACGCTCCCGCTGCGATCGAGTTCGGTCATGAACCGCAGGGTCACACCAGAGCGCATCGGCCCGTCGGTGCGCAGGGTCATGATCAGCAGGATCGGCCCGACCGTCATGCCGTGCACGAAGAAGCGCACGAGGTCGAGCGAACCGGCGTCCGCCCATTGGATGTCTTCGATGATGACGAGCAGCGGCTGTGCGCCGGCCAAGCGTCCGGCGACGGTCAGCAGTGACTCGAAGAGGTGCGCTCGATCGAGGTCCCCCCCTTCGCCGCTGCCCGACTGACCCGCGCCCGACGCGCCGGGCGAGGGCTCGATCGCCAGCTCGGGCAGGAGGCGCCCGATGACGTCACGTGCCGGCCAGAGCAGCGGCCGAACGCGCTCTGGGGGGACCTGGGCGACAAGCGAGCGCAGGGCCTCGACGAACGGCAGATAGGCGATCTGACCGCCCTCGAGTTCGAGGCACGTGCCACCGATCCGGAGCCAACCTTCGACCACGGCCCTGCCGGCGACTTCGTCCACCAGGCTCGACTTGCCGATGCCAGCCTCGCCTGAAACGACGACGACCTGGGGTCGGCCCGAACGGGCGACCTCGAGGGCCGCCCGAAGTCGGGCGACTTCCGACGTCCGACCGACAAAGACCCGCGCTTCGCTCCCCGCCACGCGACCATTATCGGCCCGCGGCAGTCGGTCAGGCGGACATCACCGCGGGCTCCATGGCCAGACGAAGCTTGTGCCGAGCGCGACACAGGAGCGTGCGCGCAGCCCCATCGGACCGCCCGAGGCGTTGCCCGATCTCCGCCCCGCTGAGTCCCGATGCCGCCAGAAGGAGTGCAGCCCGGTCCGTGGTCTGGAGTCGGCCAAGAGCGTCGACGATCGCTTGTGCGTCCTCGTGCCTCACGGCCGCGACCTCCGCTGAGTCGCCGATCTCGTGTGAGACGAGGGACGAGCGCTTTCGGTCGACGACCTGGCTATGGCGACCCCGGCTGATGGCCAGGTTGCTTGCCACCCGCCGAAGCCACGCTCGCGGATTGTCCGGCGAGCGCCCGGCTCGGACCTCCTGGAGCAGCCGGGTGAAGGCTTCCTGGGAGATCTCCTGGGCCGCCTCGTGATCACGCGTGATGGTGCGCACGAAACCCTCGAGGGACGACCGATCGGCTTCGTAGATCGACGCCACGGTCACATCGCTGTCCCCCCACTGCGCTTCCGAGCGATCGGTTGCGCTGCACCAAACGCCAGATGTCTGTGATGTGAAAGGGCTTGCCGCCCCGGATGCGAGTCCTGCATCGACCACCGGTCGTCCTCCGAACAGACCGGCGTCATCGCCGGCTCGGTCCGGACGGTCGACCTAAGGTGGCTGCCTCGACATCGGGCAGTCGCCGTATCTTGGGGCGTGGAGGGTCCCTATAGCTCAGTCGGGCTGGTTATCGATCTGGGCGCGCTGGAGTCGGCCCGAGTAGTCCACGTAGATGGCCTTCCACTCGGTGAAGGTGTCGAGCGCCGCGTGGCCGGCCTCCCGATGGCCGTTGCCGGTCCCTTTCCAGCCGCCGAATGGCAGGTGGGTCTCCGCGCCGGTCGTGCCCGCGTTGACGTAGACGATCCCGGTCTCGAGGTCGCGCATCGCGCGGAAGGCGGCATTCAGGTCGCGCGTGAAGATGCTGGCGGAGAGGCCGAAGCGCGTCTGGTTGGCGGCCATCACTGCGGCATCGAAGTCGGGCACTCGGATGATCGACAGGACCGGGCCGAAGATCTCCTCCTGGGCCATGCGGTCCATGGGCGCGATGCCGTCGTAGATCGTGGGCTCGTAGAAGTGGCCGTGCTCGAGGCCCGGCTCGTTCGTCGCCCTGGCACCGCCGACGAGCAACCGGCCCTCGCGTGATCCGACCTCGGCGTAGCGGCCGACCTTCTCGAGCGCGCCGGCGTTGATGAGCGGACCGACGTCGGTCGTCGGATCGAGGCCCGACCCGAGCCGCAGCTTGGCGGCGTGGTCGACGAGGCGCTTGACGAGGTCGTCGGCGACCGCCTCGTGGACGATGACGCGGCTGCAGGCGGTGCAGCGCTGGCCGGTCGTGCCGAAGGCCGACCAGATGATGCCCTCGGCGGCCAGGTCGAGGTCGGCGTCAGCCATCACGATGACGCCGTTCTTGCCACCCAGCTCGAGGCTCAGGCGCTTGAGGCGCTTGGCCGCCAGTCCGGCGATCCGCGTGCCCGTCTCCCCGTTGCCGGTGAAGCTGATGACGGCCACGTCGGGGCTCTCGACGATGGGCACTCCGACCTCGTCGCCGGAACCGGTCACGAGGTTGACGGTGCCCGGCGGAAAGCCCGCCTCGTGCATCAGCTCGACGAGCAGGACGGCGCAGTGCGGCGTGTCGGAGGCCGGCTTGATGACCACGGTGTTGCCGGTCACGAGGGCCGGCATCGTCTTCCAGCACGGGATGGCCATGGGGAAGTTCCAGGGCGTGATGATGCCGGCCACGCCGATCGGCTGGCGGATGCTCATGGCCCACTTGTCGGGCAGCTCCGAGGGCACCGTGTCGCCGAACATGCGGCGTCCTTCGCCGGCCATCAGGTAGGCGATGTCGATGCCCTCCTGGACATCGCCCCGGGCCTCGGCCAGGACCTTCCCCATCTCGCGCGTCATCGCCCTGGCGAGTCGCTCCTTGTGCTCCGACATCAAGGCTCCGAAGCGATAGAGGATCTCGCCACGCTTGGGCGCTGGGGTCGCGCGCCAGGCGGGAAACGCGGTCTCTGCCGCCCGGATGGCCATCGCCGCGTCGGCCGCGTCCGAGGCCGCGAACGTGCCGATCAGATCGCGCGTGTCGGCCGGGTTGCGGCTTTCGAATGTCCGGCCCGTGTGGCTCGGTCGCCACTCGCCGCCCACGAAGTTGCCGAAGGCAGGCGTCGTCGCGGCTTGGACGGCGTCGGCGGCGCGGTCGAGGAGCTCGCTCATGACCGGCATTCTAGGCTCGCACGTGCTGGCCGGCGAGGGCACAATCCGCGGATGGCGCCGCCTCCATCAACCAACGCCGCACCGGCACGGATGGCCGCGCCAACCGGCCTCGCCCGACGCGTTCCTGGTCTGGCCACCATCCGGAGGTACGACCGAGCGTGGCTGTCCGGAGATATCGTCGCGGGACTCGTCCTGACGGCGGTCCTCGTGCCCGTGGGCATGGGCTACGCCGAGGCGGCCGGCCTGCCACCCATCAACGGCCTCTACGCGACGATGGTGCCGCTGGTCGCGTACGCCATCTTCGGCCCGAGCCGGATCCTCGTCCTGGGACCCGACTCGTCGCTCGCTGCGCTCATCGCAGTGACGGTCGTGCCGCTCGCCGCGGGCGACTCGGCCCAGGCGGTCGCCCTGGCCGGTGGCCTGGCCCTCGTGGCTGGTCTGTTCAGCTTCGGTGCGGGGATCGTTCGCGCAGGCTTCGTCACCGACCTGCTCTCGAAACCCATCCGCTACGGCTACCTCAACGGCATCGCTCTGACGGTCTTCGTCGGCCAGCTGCCGAAGCTATTTGGTTTCTCCACCGACGCCGAGGGGCTCCTGCCGGAGACCGTCGCCTTCGTCCAGGGGGTCGCGGAGGGGCTGACCAACCCGGTCGACCTGGCCATCGGCGTCGGCGCCATCGCCATCATCGTCGGCTGCAGAGTCTGGCTGCCGAGAGTCCCGGGCGTGCTGCTGGCCGTCGTCGTCGCGACCATCGTCGTGGCCGTCACTGCCGCGGCCGAGACGTTCGGCGTGGCCACGGTCGGGCCACTGCCGCAGGGCCTGCCGTCGTTCGCGTTGCCAGCGTTTCCCGACGGTGAGATCGTGACCATCATCGTGGCCGGGGCGGCCATCGCCCTCGTCTCGATGGCCGATACGAGCGTCCTCTCGCGCACGATGGCCGGCCGTGGCGGGCAACGGCCCGATGCTGACCAGGAGCTCATCGCCCTCGGTGCGGCCAACGTCTCGACGGCGTTCCTGCAGGGCTTCCCGATCAGCAGCAGTGGCTCCCGGACGCCGGTCGCGGAGTCGGCCGGCTCGAAGACACAGCTGACCGGTGTCATCGGCGCCCTCGCCGTCGCGGTCATGCTCGTCTTCCTGCCGGGCATCACCACCAACCTGCCCAGCGCCGCCCTGGCTGCGGTCGTCATCACGGCCTGCCTGGCCCTCGTCGAGGTCCGCGGGGTCGTCCGACTTTGGCGCATCCGCCCCTCCGAGTTCGCCATCTCGATGATCTGCTTCCTGGGCGTCGCCGCCATCGGCGTCGTGGCCGGCATCTTCTTCTCGGTCGGGGTCGCGTTGATCGCCTTCGTGTGGCGCGCCTGGCGGCCGTACAGCGCCGTGCTCGGGCGCCTCGAGGGCATCCAGGGCTACCACGACATCGACCGCCACCCGGAGGCACGACGCGTGCCCGGCCTCGTCCTCTTCCGCTGGGACGCGCCGCTCTTCTTCGCCAACGCCGAGATGTTCCGAGCAGCCGTCGAGGATGCCCTAGCGGCCTCGCCGACGCCGGTCCGCCGGCTCGTCATCGCGGCCGAGCCGGTGACCGACATCGACACCACCGCGGCCGACGTGCTCGACGAGATGGTGACCGAGCTCCAGGCCCAGGACGTGGAGCTGGCCTTCGCCGAGCTCAAGGGTCCGGCCAAGGACCAACTTCGGAAGTACGGGCTCTTCGACCTCGTCGGCGAACTGCACTTCCATCCGACGGTCGGGGCAGCCGTCGACGACTATGTCAAGGATCACGACGTCGACTGGGTCGACTGGGAGGACGCCGGCCGGCCGCCAGCCCCTGAGCAGGACCCGGAGCGCTAGTCGATCGTCGCCGGCGAACCAGGGCCCGGCCAGGAAGTGCTCGCGCCGGCGCAGGCCGGCCAGCGGCACCAGGGCCACGCCGAGGAGCACGAAGGTCGAGACCAGCAGGCCATCGATCCCGGCGGCGGTGGCCGCGAAGCCGCCGATGATCGAGCCCGCGATCTGGCCGATGGCCAGGAAGACGCTATAGAGGCCCATTATCGCGCCGCGGTCCGACGGGAAGGCCTCGGAGATGTCGGCCAGCAGGCCGAGGGCAGCGGGCGTGGCCCCCGCCAGCACGAACAGCCCGAGCGCGCCTGCCGCGATACAGACCACCGTGATCACAGCGCCGAAGCCGCCCAGGTGGTTGAGTGCGACCAGCGCCACGACCATGCCTGCCCCTCCGAGGATGCCGTACAGGATGATCGTCGTCCGGCGCATGGCCTTGAAGCGATTGCCCCAGTAGACCAGGCCGGCCGCGAAGACCAGCGCGATGGCGACGGCGGCCAGGGTGATCTCGAGCGAGCTGAAGCCCTGGTGCAGGACTTGGTCCGGAAAGCGCTCGTCCCGGCGCGAGAACTGGAAGATCGATTGGCTGAACCAGAGCCCGATGGAGGCGTTGATAGCGATCCAGGTCGGCGCCAGGAGCATGACGTGCGTGCTGCGCACGAGCTCGCCGTACTTGCGCCAGCCCGAGTGCGATCCCGACAGCGCCTCGGCTTCGCCCCTCGGGTCGCCCACCCCGTAGCGATAGATGAGCCACGAAACGCCGTAGACGACCGCATTGACCAGGAAGGCCAGGGCGCCGATCGTCTCGTAGAGCGTCGGGGCCAGGATGAATCCGACGCCCAGGCCGGCCAGCGTGGCGCCCTCGAAGCGCGCCGAGGCCTTGCCGCGCAGGTCCTCGTCGCCGGCGGTGGCCAACGCGATATAGCCCAGGATCGAGGGCACGGAGGCGGCGGTCGAGGCCCCCTCCAGGACCCGGGTCAGCGCGATGACCACGAGGAAGAGCAGCGTGGCCCCCAGCAGGTTCGTGGTGAAGGCCGTGATGGTCACGGCGACGGCGCCGAAGGCCGGCCCGAATTGCATCACACGGTGGTGGCCGATGCGGTCGGACAGCAGGCCGAAGGGCGGCGAGAGGACGAGCTCGGTGAGGTAGAAGGTGGCCGAGATAAGCCCGACCGTGAGGGCCGTCACGCCGCTGTTCGGGTCGTCCGCCAGACTGCCCAGGAAGAAGCCCAGCAGGGCGCCCGTCAGGCCGGTGCTGAAGCGCAGCGTGAAGGTGCCGAGCAGCACGGCCAACAGGGAGCGATCCACGGCGGCAGGGTACCCGGTCACGCGGTCGCTATGCTCACGGCCATGACCGAGCAGCGCTCCGACGCCGCGCCGTTCTCGCCACCCGACGCCCCGGCCCAACCACCCGAAGCCATCGCCGCACTCGCCCGCCAACGTGCCGACGCGCGCATCGCCCGCGACTACGCGACCGCCGATCGCCTGCGCGCCGAGATCGAAGCGTCGGGCTGGAAGGTCGTCGACCGGGGCACCGACTTCACGCTCGAGCCTGCCCATCCGCCAGACCTCGCGGACGGCGGCCGCCTGCGCTATGGGGCCAGCAGCTCGGTCCCTTCACGCCTCGACGAACCGGCGACCGCGCCGGCCACCATCATCCTGGTGGCGACCGACTGGCCCGACGACCTGGCCCGCGCGCTGGCCGGACTCCAGGCGCACGTTCCGCCGGGGACCCAGCTCGTCATCGTCGCCGACGACCCGTCGGCCGATCAGGCCGCGGCGCTCGAGCCGGTCGAAGCGGCGGGCACCGAGGTCGTCTGGACGAGCGCACGACTTGGCACCGCCGCGGCCATCGACTGCGGCCTCCGGCGGGCCGGCGGCACGATCGTCATCCTGTTCGACACGAGCCTGGAGCCGACAGGGGATCTCGTCACGCCCTTGGTCGCTGCGCTGACCGACCCGACCGTCGCGGTCGTGGGCGGCTGGGGCATCGTCTCCGACGACCTGCGCACCTTTCGCGAAGCGCCGCCGGGCGATGTCGATGCCATCGAGGGCTACTGCCAGGCCTTCCGGCGCGCCGACGTCGTCGGCCGCGGCCCGCTCGACGAGCGGTTCCGTTTCTACCGCAACCTCGACATCTGGTGGAGCCTCGTCCTGCGCGACGAGGGCCAGGATCAACCGCCGCGCCGGGCCGTGCGTACCGAGCCATTGCCCCTCATCCGCCACGAGCACCGGGGCTACGCAAGCGTGCCGGCCGATGAGCGTGACCGGCTGAGCAAGCGCAACTTCTACCGCATCATCGATCGCTTCGGGTCACGCCGCGACCTGCTCGTCGCGAACCGCGGTCGTTAGGGCGGCGCCCGGACCACCCACGGGCCATCCGCCAGCGGGCCAAGCTCGAGCGGGCCCGTTCGCTGCGACGTCCCGAAGGCCACCCCCACCCCGATGACCGCGACCAGGGCGAAGACGGCGGCGAGCTGGATGAGGATGCCGCGCGGACTCGACGAGGCGGGCGCCTCACCGGGACGCGTGAACGCGGTGGCCAGCGTCGTCGCCCGAGGCGGGATGGTCAGCCCCAGCCAGGCGCCGGCGAGCAGGCCACCGATGTGGGCCGCGTTGTCGATGCCCACGCCGCCACCAGCCAGCCCGAAACCGATGACCAGGTTGATGACGATGAGGGCCCCGATCTGCGTCGCGATCGAACGCGCCTGCCGGTGCATCAGGGGATGGTGGATGCGTTGGGCGACGAAGAGCATGCCGAAGAGGCCGAAGATGGCGCCACTCGCACCCACGGCATCGTTGGGCGTCACGACGTAGCTGACCATCGAGCCTGCGGCCGCCGTGAGGATGTAGAAGAGGAGGAAGCGCGCGGACCCGTAGAGGCCTTCGACGATCGGCCCGACGAGGTAGAGGGCGTACATGTTCGAGAGCAGGTGGATGATGCCGCCGTGGACCAGGGTGACCGAGACGAGACGGTAGAGCTCGCCCTCGGCCACGCCGGCCTTGTCCAGGCCGAAGAGCGTGAACCAGAGCGCCTGCGCGCCCGGATCGAAGAGCGCGCTGATGCCGATGCCGACGGTGATGGCCAGGATGGTGTATGTCACGTACGGGATCGGTGCCACGCCGCGGCGGGAGCGGCTGAAGGCCCGATTCGCGGCCCCCTGGTTGCCCTGCTCCTTCTGGAGCCAGCCGATGCGCGAGGCGATCTCCGGCCGTTCGGCGTCGGGGGCCCGCGAATCGGCCTGCTGGTAGGCGCCCAGCGCGCCCTTCAGGTCGTCGCGGCGAACCAACTCCGCGGCGAGCCGCTTCCAGGCCAACCAGGCGAGCGACGTCTCGGGCGCGGCGACCGCCTGCCGCCATGTGGCGAGGGCCTGGTCGCCGTCGTCCAGCCGATAGAAGCACTCCGCCAGGCCGAGCAGCCCCGCGACATGGATCTCGGCGTCGGGATTGCCGACGCAGCGGTAGTAGGCGCCCAAGGCCGTCGCATAGTCGCCGGCGTTGGCCAGCGCCTCGGCCTGCGCCAGGACGGCGAGCGCCGTCGGGCGATCGAGCGGGCCGGGTCGGTCGGGGTCGGCGCCGGGGCGCCCGAAGGTCGGGTCGGACAACGTTGGGGGATGCTAGCAGGCGTGAGGGATGGCGCGCCCGGCAGGGTTCGAGCGCGCACGAACAACAACCAGCTACCTAGCACTCGGAGACCGCCGTCGCCTACCCGTTGGCACGGGTGTTTCGCCCGCGACGCCCATTCCTGCCCGATTCACCTCGGCACGTTCAGCCAGCTGCAGTGGCGATCGACGACATCATGACCCTCCTTCGCTCGCGCCCAGGGTGACGAGAAGCTCGTCCAGTTGCTCGAACGTCTCGCCCATCCCGTCGTAAGACCCGAGAGCAGCGTCGAGCGCTTCCTTCGAGGCATGGAGCTCGTGCATCACGAGCAGCGTCTTGCCGCCCTTTTCCTCCAAGGTCACCGTGCTGACGGCCCCACCCTCGCCACCTTCGTCATTCGTCCAGACGAGGCGCGAGTGCGGCGTCACTTCGAGGTACCTACCGAAGAACGCCACCGGCTTGGGGGCACCGACGTCGAATTCGAGGCGGTACCCGCCCCCGACACGAACATCCATCTCGCAGGAAAGCAGCTTCAGGCCAGCCGACTTCGGCACCCACCACCGCTTGAACAGCTCGGGCTTGGTCCACGCCTCGAACACGAGGCGCGCCGGGCCGTTGACGGTTCGCGTGATGACCATCTCACGCTCCGACTTCCGTTCCACTGCCGTGGGGTCCTCCATGAGGCTGGGCTTACTCTCTCTCGTTGCGTCCATCGACCTTCTCCTTCCGTTTCAGATCCTCGACAACCTTGTCCAACTCGTCGAAGCGTGAGTCCCAGAGCTGGCGGTACCGCTCGATCCATGCCGTCTCTTCTTCGAGTGGGCGCGGGCCGAGCCGGCAAGTCCGCACGCGCCCGACCTTCTCCGTGGTGACGAGCTCGGCCTGCTCCAAGACGCCGACGTGCTTCCTCATGCCCGTGAGGGTCATGTGGAACGTTTGGGCCAGATCCGTGATCGAAGCGTCGGCACGTCCGAGCTGCTCCAGAACGCCGCGTCGGGTGGCGTCCGAGAGCGCGGCGAAGGAGGCATCGAGTCGGCCGCTCGCATACTGAACCATACGGTTCAGTATGCGCCAACGAATCGGCGAATGCAAGGGGGCTAAACGAAGGTGGGGATGGCCGTCTCCGGGCGCGCTCGGTGGCCTCGTTCGGGCGCCTCAGGTTGTTCTGGCGCGCCCGGCAGGATTCGAACCCGCGACCTGATGGTCCGAAGCCATCCGCTCTATCCACTGAGCTACAGGCGCGCCGGGGGATTGTACTCAGCGCGACTCCGGAGGAGCGAAGAAGACGATCAGCTCGAGGTCCTCGGCGATGTCGTGGAAGCGGTGCGGCACGTTGGCGCCGACGAAGACCGTGTCGGCGGTTCCGATCTCCCGCTCTTCGTCCCCGACGGTGACCCAGGCGCGGCCAGCGACGACGACATAGATCTCATCCTCGAGGTGCGGGGTCTGCGGGTCGGTCCCCCCGGCCGGCAGTCGGTAGTAGCCCGCGCTCATGGCCGGCACCCGCAGGAACTCGTGGTAGAGGCGACTGCCCGACTCTCGTGCCGCCCGCAGCTCGTCGAGGCTCCAGGCCTCCATCAGGCGTTGCTCAGCGGTCGCTTGGTCGCCGGTTCACGACCCACCAGCCGAAGGGCAGGACGGCTGCGGCCAGGACGATCTTGAGCGCGTCACCGAGCAGGAACGGCCAGAGCCCGTAGTCGAGCGCCGTCGTGAGCGGCACGTCGAGGGCGACCTTCAGCCAGCCGACACCGAACGCGAAGATGACGGCCTCGCCGATGACCATGGCCGCCAGCGCACCGCCGAAGCGACGATCCCAACCCAGCTCCGCCAGCCTGCCGACGACGGCCGCGGCCAGGACGAACCCGACGATATAGCCACCCGTGACGCCGAGGACGAGGTGGCCGTCCGACCAGGCGGCGATCGTGGCCAGGCCCGATCGGTAGACGCCGAGGTCGGCATCCCAGGCGAAGACCGGCAGCCCGATGGCGCCGAGCGCGAGATAGAGCAGCGCGGCGGCCGTCCCGCGTCGGAATCCGAGCAGGGCGCCGGTGAAGATGACGCCGAAGGTCTGCAGCGTGACGGGCACGACCGGATTGCCGGGCAGGTAGAAGCTGATCCGGGCGCCGAGGATGATGAGCAGCGTCCCGATGGCCACCAGCATCAGGCTGCGGACGCGAGCGCTGATGTGCTCGCTGACCCGGATCGGGACCAGGAAGTCTCCGAGGGTCAGGCCGCGCTCGACCGGCGGGACGCGCAGGAGCCGGGCTGTGCTGACCACGGGCCGATGCTACCAGACGAAACGGAGCGCGGAAGGCAGCATCCGGAAGGTGAATGGGTCACGACCGAGCAGCTCGCCGTCGGCCTGCAGGTAGACCGGGCCGCGCCCGTCGGCGACCTCGACGGACAGGGCATCCGTGCGACGGACCTCGACCTGCGGCGAGCGGATGTGGTCGCCGCTCCGGATGCGCCAGGCGAAGGTCACCAGCTCCCAACGCGAGGTGGCATCGATGAGGACGGCGTCGAAGAGGCCGTCCGTCGGGTCGGCGTCGGGCGCCACGTGCATGCCCCCGCCCTCATAGCCGCCCAGCGCCAGCTCGATCGACTCGACGGCGCGGGTCTCCTCGTCGCCGTCGCCCCATCGCAGCCGAAGGCTTCGGTCGCGCCAGTCCACGATCGTCAGCAAGGACGCCGCCGTGTAGAGGTAGGCGCCGAGGCGCGGCGGGAAGCGGGCCGTGCGCTGGGCCACGAAGGGCGAGAAGCCGACCCCAGCACCATTGATGAAGTAGCGTGCCTGGCGGTCCCCGCCGCCATCTGCCCCGACCTCCAGCGGCGTCTCCACGATCGGCGGCTCCGGCGTCGGGCGGCCGGCCACCAGCGCGGTCGCGCGGTAGGTCGCCTGGCCGATGTCCACCGGACGGGCGGCCGTCGGATCGCCGGCCACGACCGCCGCGAACCGCTCCGCGAGAACGAGCGGGTCGCTCGGTACGTGGAGGCCGCGCGCGTAGTCGCCGCCGCGGCCGGCCGGCACGAGGCCGAGCGTCGGCAGCCGATGGTCGGCATGCGCCGATCCTGTCGTGTGGTCATGCAAGAGGCCATTGACGACCTCGTGAAGCGTCCCGTCGCCGCCTACCGCGAGCACCAGCGAGGATCCTGCCTCTGCCGCCTGGTGGGCGAATTCGGCGGCCTCCAAGGCCCGGGTGGTGAGGCGGACGTCGTAGCCCACGCCAAGGGCGTCGAGGGCCACTGCGACGGCCGGCCAGACCCGTGCGAATGCGCCTCGACCCGCTCCCGGATGGGCGATGACCACGACGCGGGCGGGCGACACGGGGCCCGCTCAGGCGTCAGCGGCCAGGTTGTCGCTGATCGAAAATCGCAGGCGACCCATGTTGACCTCGTACAGCTCGACCTCGAGTCGATGCTTGCCAGGCGCGAGCGTCTGGCCCTCGACGAAGAGCGTGATGCGATCGCCGACGGCGACGCGGATCGGGCGACGTGGCGAGACCTCGCTGGCGTGGAGTGGCGTCGGGTCGCCGTCGCGGACGGCGGAGACGGCCTCGACCGGGATGTGCCGGCCGTCGACGTCGAGGCGACCGATGCCGACCAGCGTGCCGGCGCCCATCGGGTTCTGGGCCTGGAGCTGGAAGCCGGTCGGCGTGTTGCGCAGGCTGCCGGCTACGTAGAAGCGGCGAGCGAGGAAGCCTGGCACCTGCATGGCCGGCAGTCTAGCCGCGCTTGTCAGTCCGTCGGGCTCAGCCGCCGAACGCCTCGCGCAGCCACGCCAGCACGTCCGCGTAGGCCGCAGCGGCCTGGGTCGGGTCGTAGCGGCCGCCCGTGTCGTTGAAGAACGCGTGATCGACGCCCGGATAGGTCTTGACCTCGTGGCGCAGTCCGGCCGCGGCGAGCGCCGCCTCAGCCCGATCGCGCGAGGCGTTGACTCGATCGTCCAGCTCCGCGTAGACCGCCAGGACCGCGGCCTCGTTGCCGGCGAACGAGGGCGCATCGGGGGCAGGCCCGTAGAACGGCACCGCAACCGCGAGGCGCGGTTCAGTCGCGTCGAGCAGCGTCCAGACCATGGCGCCTCCGAAGCAGAAGCCGATGATGCCGAGAGGCGCGCCCGGCGCCCGGCGCGCCAGCTCGTCGAGCCCGGCACGCATGTCTGCCACGAGGCGCTCCACGGGCGCGCGCGATAGCGCCGCAGTCACGTTGGCGGAGTCCCCGAGCGCGGCCGTGCCGCCCTCCTCGGAAACGAGGTCGACCGCCAGGGAGGTATAGCCCTCGGCAGCCAGGCGGTCGGCGACCGAGCGGATGTGGTCGGTCAGGCCGCGGTTCTCGTGGATGACCAGCATGGCCCCGGCCGGCGGGCCGATCGCGCTGGCCAGGTGGCCCTGCAACTCGCCCTGTTCTCCGGCGAAGGTGATGGACTCACCGGCGCCAGGGGCGCCTGACGACGACGCCGCGGGTGTCGGCGCTGTGGTCGGCGAGGCGGCGATGCCGTTCGACGAGCCGGGGCCCGAGGCCGGTGCAGCGGGAGCCGCACAGGCAGCCAGGATGGCAGCACCGGCCGTTGCGGAAAGGCCAAGCATGGCGAGGCGCCGCAGCGCCTCCCGACGGGAGATCAGCCCGTCCGTCCAGTCCTCGGCGACCTCAGTGGCCAGGTATTCGAGGAAGGCCATGGTCGGAGCTCAGAGCATCCTCGGCTGCGGCTCGAGGTCGGTCGTCATGACGACCACCCAGCGCCCGGACATCGGTCCCGACCAGCTGCTCTGACGCCGCACGAAGTACCGGCTGAGCTCCGCCAGGGAGAGCCGCTCACCGGGCCGCGGGCTGCGGCCCCACGACGTCGCGCCCCTGGGGTAGAGGGGGTCGAGGACGTCGACGTGCGTGACGCGGGCCTTGCGCGACGTCGAGGATCTGCGGTCGCCTGGAAGCCACTCATGACCCATGCGTGGCGGCCACCCCAGACGAGCAGGCCGACCGGCTTACCCGAGCGCTGGATCGACCGAGCCGCGGCGATGAGCGCCTGCTGCATGGTCGGGTACCCGAGGACGGTGTAAGGCCCGACGTCGAGGCGTCTGAGGGCGGCCGACCAGCCGTGCACGGAGGCACCTTGACGCTTGCCAAAGCCGGGCGGTCGAGGCGGGCTGAGCCTGCGCGCCATCGCCCAGAAGCGGCGCTGGGTCGCGGCCGTGCGATCGTTGCGACCGACTCCGATGTTGCGCATCATCTGGATGCTCGCCCCGACGCACTGCACCAGATTCGTCTGCGAGACGAAGTCACCGGACCGGTACAGGTCGATCTCGTACGGGGCACGCGCTTGGGCGGTGGCAGGGTCGGCCAACCCCGCAGGCGCGCCGATGGTGATGGCCGCCAAGGTCGCGAGGGCGACCCGACGTGGCCAGGACAGCCGGGTCATCGTCGAGACCTTACCATCGGGATCGACGATCGCGCAGCGGGCCCGCCACGTGTGGCGGCCGGAAGGATCCACATGGCCGCCGTCATCGAGACGCAACAGCTCAGCAAGTCGTATGGCCCGCATCGCGGCATCGTCGAGGTCGATCTTGTCGTCGAGACCGGCGAGGTCTTCGGCTTCCTCGGTCCCAACGGCGCCGGCAAGACGACGACGATCCGGATCCTGCTCGATCACATCCGCCCGACGAGCGGCCGGGCGTCCGTGTTCGGCATCGAGACGACTGCCGACCCGGTCGCCATCCACCGACGCATCGGCTACGTGCCCGGCGAGTTCGCGCTCTACGATCGGCTCACGGGCGGCCAGACGCTGGCCTACTTCGCCAACCTGCGCGGCGGCGTCGAGGCGGGCTACCAGGCCGGCCTCGTCGAGCGCTTCGACCTGGACACGTCGCGACGCTTCAAGGAGTACTCCAAGGGCAACAAGCAGAAGGTCGGGCTCATCGTCGCCCTCCAGCACCGGCCGGAGCTGCTCATCCTCGACGAGCCGACGTCCGGCCTCGATCCGCTCGTCCAACAGTCGTTCTTCGAGCTCGTCCGAGAGGCCAAGGCGGAGGGACGGACGGTCTTCCTCTCCAGCCACATCCTGTCCGAGGTGGAGAAGACCTGCGACCGGGTGGCCATCATCCGTGAGGGCAGCATCGTCAAGGTCGACCGCATCGACGCCCTGCGCGATCTCGCCCACCACCAGGTCGAGCTCCGCTTCGCCGGCCCGGTGCCGCTGGCGGAGTTCGAGGGCCTCCCCGGTGTCAGCGACGTCGTCGTCGACGACCACGTCCTGCGGCTCCGTGTGACGGGCGCCATCACGCCGGTCGTGCGCGCTGCTGCGCGCCCACGAGCTGCTCGATTTCGTCAGTCGCGAGCCGAGCCTCGAGGAGACCTTCCTGGCGCAGTACGGACGGGAGGCCGGCGATGGTCGCTGAGGGCGTGGCGGTGCCGCTGGCAGGACCCAGGAGCGTCTATCGCAAGACCGTCCGCGACTCCCGCCGGGCCCTCCTGCTCGTGGTCATCGTCGTCGCCGTCATGACCCTCGTCGCGGCGGCCGCCACGGCGACCGCGTTCGGCACGGTCGAGGCTCGCAAGGAGGCGGAGACCATCGCCTTGACGCTGCCGGCCGCCTTCCAAGGGCTGTTGGGCAAGCCGATCGCCATGGACACCCTGGGTGGCATCCTCGAGTGGCGATACGGAGTCGTATTCCTGCTGCTGCCCGGCCTCTGGGGCATCGTTGCCCTTTCCGGGACCCTCGCCGCCGAGGCACGACGCGGGAGCCTCGAATTCGTTGCCGCCACTCCCCTGTCGCGGCGGCGCATCGCGCTCGAGAAGCTGGCTGGACACGTCAGCATGGTGCTCGTCGCCGTGGTCGTCATGGCGGTCTCGTTATGGTTGGTCAGCAACGCCTTCGGGGTCCTGCCCGGTGATGCCATCGCGCCCGACGCGGCCATCGGCTACGCGGCCCTCTTCGGGCTCATGATCCTGGTACCCGGCGCGCTCGCCTTCGCGCTCTCAGCCTTCCTCGGGCGAGGTGCCGCCGCGGGCGTGGCGGCCATCTGGCTCTTCGCCGCCTACCTTGCCAACGGCTTCCAGGCCTCGATCGAGCCCTTCCGGCTGCTGACGCCGCTCTCCTGGTACGCCTGGACGTCCGACCACATCCCGCTGGCGCATCAGCCGCAGTGGTCGGCACTCGTGCTGCCGGCCGTCGTGACCGTCGCCCTCTGGATCATCGGCATCATCGCCTTCGAGCGCCGCGATATCGGCCAGGCTATCCGGCTCCGCCTGCCGGGCCTGCCGACCGCCCTCCTCGGCGTGGCCGGGCCGACGAGCCGCTCGTTCGGCGAGCGACTGCCCCAGGGCGTCGCATGGGGCCTGGGCATCGGTGTCTTCGGCCTGCTCATCGCGAGCTCCGCATCGGCCATGATCGCGGTCTTCCAGGCCAACCCGGTGGTCGACTCGATCATGCGAGTCATCTTTCCTGGCGTCGACTACGCGACGACGGGCGCCATGCTCCAGCTCATCTTCATGCAGCTGGCCGTCTTCGTCTTCGGTCTGGCGGCGGCGACCATCGTCAGCGGCTGGGCGTCCGACGAATCGAGCGGGCGGCTGGAGTCGGTCCTCTCGGCCCCGATCGGGCGGATCGGTTGGGCCGTCCGCAGCGGCCTTGGCGCCTATCTGGCGGTCGCCGTCCTGGGCGCCCTGGTGGCTGCCAGCATCGGGCTCGGGACGGTGCTCGACGGCGGTGAGGCCGCCGCGCCCAGCATCGGGATCGCAGCACCCACGCTCTACACCGTGGCCATGGTCGGCATCGGCATCGCTATCTCGGGGCTCGGCCGCCCGGGCTGGGGTGGGCCGATCGTAGCGGCCCTGACCTTCATCTTCTTCCTCGATGAGATCTTCGTGCCCGCCCTGGGTTGGCCGATGTGGCTGACCGAGCTGGCGCTGACCGCCCATCTCGGTCGCTCGCTCGTCGGCGAGTGGGACCCGTTCGGCCTCGGGCTCTATACGGCCCTGGCGGTCGGCGGGCTATTGGTCGGGGCCTGGGGTCTGAAGCGGCGCGACCTGGCCGGCTGAGGTCGCTCGCCACTCGGGCCGCTCCGGTTCCGGTACACTCCGACCTCGCCAGCGCGCCTGACCCGACGGTGGTCAGGCCAGCAAGGCGCCTTGGTGGCCTTAGCTCAATCGGCAGAGCATCGGATTGTGGCTCCGAAGGTTACGGGTTCAATCCCCGTAGGCCACCCCAACTCCCTGAGCGTGATGAAGCCCCTCCGACCGGTTCGGAGGGGCTTCGTGCCATCTGCTTGTGCGAATGACCGGCGGTCAGTCCGTTCGCCAGGTCGCTGCCGTCAGATTCAGCTTGCCGATGACCGACCGGTAGTACTTCGAGGGCCTGTAGGGATCCATGAGCGCCGTCATGCCCGTCGTTCGCGATGAGATGAAGCCGAACGAGTAGGTCCTCGTCGTGTTCGGACCGCTCCAGAAGATCTGGCTCACGGTCTGGTCGGTCTTGAACAGGCCGTAGAGGATGTACTGGATCGAGTTGTGCGCCTCGGCGAAGACCGCCTTGGCACCCGTCCGCAGGAACCCCGCGCCGTAGTTGTCGACGCGCTTGACGGCCACCGACTTCGTGGGGTCGGCACGACCGGGTTCCGACTTGCCGCTCGCGTAGCACAGGTGGTTGAGGATGACCACCGCGTTCGCGGCCAGGTGGAGATCACGGCGAACGTAGTACTCGCCCCAGTATTTGAGGTTCGAGTTCCCGTTGTAGGCCGACTTGTTGAGCCCCAGCCCGTCCTTCGGTGTACGGCTGGTACGGCTTGTATGGGCTCGGCCAGCCGTTGCCGTGGCCCATGTAGACCAGCAGCTTCGCTCCCTGCGCCTCTCGCTTGACTCTCCCCCAGGTGGCGTTGGGGCTGTAGATCCGGGTGACCGAGGCACCGTAGCTCCGCGCCGTGGCCGCGAGCCGTTCGGCCTGGTCCTTGAGGCTCGCGGTCATCGAGCCCATGGGGCCGACGATGATCACGACTTTGGGCGCGACCGCCCCTACCGCCGAGGGCGGGCTCGCCGCCAGCCCGCTGATCGCAAGCATCGCCGCCAGAACGACGACGGCGAGGCGAAGTGATGGATGGCCAGACGCCCGCTGGGCGCCGCTTATGGCATCGATCAACAGTCGTGCCTCCTCTCTACCGGAACGCAGCGCATGGATCGCTGCGACGATGGCCGCCGCCACAAGAAATCGGAAGCCCGACTTTCGTCAGCCTGGTGTCGACCAACAGTCCACCGGGGGATCAGCGAAAGCGGCGTGGGCACCAGTATCCCAGTCATGGCAAGCTAGCGCACGATCTGCGTCGTTTCGAGGAGGCTGCTCGCCGCGATGTCTGATCGATCAGCCGACGCGACACCAGCCGTCGATCCCCGGAGCGCCCGGGAACGAGCCCGGATGTGGCCACAGCTCGAAGGCCCGAGGGTTGGCATGGCCATCGCCCTCCTCACAGGCGCAGTCGTCTTCGTTGCGACCCTCACACGGCAGCTCGGGATACCGAAGTCCCACACCTTGTGGGCCGAGGACGGGGCGGTCTTCATGCGATGCGCCTACTTCGACCCTGCCCCGTTGTCCTGCCTCCTACAGCCGTATGCCGGATACGTCCATGTCATCCCCCGACTTGGCGCGCTGACCGCCTCGTTCGCCTCGCCCGCTGAGTTGTCCGTTGCCGTCGGTGTCCTGGCGGCGCTGATGGCCGCGTTCGCGGCGCTGGTGACCTGCCGGGCGATCTACGAGGCAACGGGGTCCATCGCGGCTGGCCTGCTGGGCGGTGGCGCGCTCGCCCTCGTCTACCAGGCGGGTCGTGAGGTCGGCGGCGAGATGGCCAACGCCCACCTCACCTATTTCGTCGCCAGCGTCGTGGTCATCACGACCGGCTGGCTCGGGCGGCCCGTGGGTCGGCTCGATCTGGCCCTGGTCGCGCTCTACGGCCTGTCCTCCGCGTTCGCTCCCCTGCTCGTGCCGCTGGCGATCGTGACCGCGCTCCTACGCGCGTCTCGCTGGAGGGCCATCATCGCGATCGTCGTCGTGGCGGCGCTGCTGCAGGTGACGGTCGCGGTGCTCATGCCACGCGCAGAGGCACCCCGCGAGGTCGGCTCCCTCGTCGCGTACCTGGATGGCTACCTCGACGTCATCCGCAGCGGCCCATTCGGCGGGCTGCGCTTCCCATCCGATCGTCTCGTGGCGGTCGGGATCGCGGTCGTCCT
Source organism: uncultured Chloroflexia bacterium (assembly GCA_963837215.1). Classification (GTDB taxonomy): domain Bacteria; phylum Chloroflexota; class Limnocylindria; order Limnocylindrales; family CSP1-4; genus CSP1-4. The sequence goes on along the minus strand of CAWIML010000006.1, from coordinate 431,811 downwards.
GGCCGTGCTGGCCGCCTGTTGGCTGCTACGCGATCGCGCGCCCGGAGGCGGGCCGGACAGGCCCAGCCCGATCCGAGCCATCGGTGTGGTCGTGGCCTGCGTCGGCGCCGGGATCGTGGCATTCATCATCTCTGTCTTCGTCAACGGTCAGGCCAACCCACGCTACGCGTACATCCCCAGCGCCCTGGCGGTCGAGGCCTTGCTCATCGGTGCGGCGATGGCCGCGATCGTGCCGCCACCGGACGGCGGCCTGATCCGTCGTGGCGTCCGCGTCGCCTGTCTGCTTGCCGTCCCGACGGCTAGCGTCGTGCTCCTGGTGGGCTTCACCCGCTCGTTCTTCCTCGAGTCCCGCGCGTCCGGCGGACCGGACTACATCGCCGGCTATGAAGCCGCCATCCCCGCTTGCCGCGATGGTGCGACCTCGATCATCGTTCGGATCTCACCGTTTCCTGCCAGCTCCGACTGGTTCGTGACCATCCCATGTGATCGCGTGGAACGCTGAGCCGGGGGGCTGGCGGAGCTCGTCGGCCTCCGCCCGGATGATCAGAACGGTCGTCGGGGAGTTCAGTATGATGCGTGGACTCCGCGTCTGACCACGTACGGGACTCGTCCGGGTCCGCCTCGGCGGCAGGATGCAAGGGTCCGCGATGGCACGGTGGAGCCGACCGGGAGCATCTGATGGCGACCGTCACCTTCGACCACGTCTGGAAGAAGTACGACAACTTCATCGCGGTCAACGACCTCAATCTGGAGATCCAGGACGAGGAGTTCCTGGTCCTTGTCGGACCGTCTGGCTGCGGCAAGACGACCTCGCTGCGCATGATCGCCGGCCTGGAAGACGTCACCGAGGGCGAGCTCAAGATCGGCGAGCGCGTGGTCAACGACGTCGCCCCCAAGGACCGCGACGTGGCCATGGTCTTCCAGAGCTACGCGCTCTACCCGCACATGTCGGTCTACGACAACCTGGCCTTCGGCCTCAAGCTGCGCAAGGTTCCCAAGGAGGAGATCGACAGGCGCGTCAAGGACGCCGCCAAGACCATCGAGCTGACGAACCTCCTGGACCGCAAGCCCAAGCAACTCTCCGGAGGCCAACGGCAGCGCGTGGCCCTGGGTCGGGCCATCGTCCGCGAGCCGGCCGTCTTCCTGATGGACGAGCCGCTCTCCAACCTCGACGCCAAGCTCCGCGTCCAGACGCGGGCCGAGATCTCGCGCCTCCACCAGCGCCTCAAGACGACCATCGTCTACGTCACCCACGACCAGGTCGAGGCGATGACCATGGGCACCCGCATCGCGGTCATGAACCTCGGCCTGCTGCAGCAGGTCGGCACGCCCCAGCAGCTCTATCAGCAGCCCGGCCAATCGGTTCGTGGCCGGCTTCATCGGCAGCCCGGCGATGAACTTCGTGCACGTGACCGTCGAGGGCGCAGGTCCCGATGCCCGTCTCAAGGGCGGCGCCTTCGATTCCCCGCTGCCGGAGCGCCTGCGTGAGGCGGTCGGTGCGATGACCGGCCGGCAGCTCCTGATGGGCATCCGTCCCGAGCACTTCGAGGTCGGCGAGCCCGACGAGCAAGACCGGCACGGTCCGCACGAATGTCGATGTCGTGGAGTACCTCGGCAACGAGGAGCTGCTCCACATCCGCGCCGACGAGCTGTACGTCGTGGCGGTCGTCGATGCGAATCTTCGGGTCCAGACCGGCGATGTCCTCGACCTGACCTACGCGACCGACAACATCTACCTCTTCGACAACGAGACCGGCGAGACGCTCACGCCATCGATGGTCGCGGCGACCGCCTGATCCGCCGGCGGACGGCGGCCATGCCCGAGCCGGGCTCCGGCCACGGCGGCGACGACTGGTGGCAGCGGGGCGTCGTCTATCAGGTCTACCCACGTAGCTTCGCCGACTCGGACGGCGACGGCTTGGGTGACCTGCCGGGCATCACTGCCGCACCTCGACCACCTGAACGACGGCACGCCCGACTCGCTCGGCGTGGATGCCATCTGGCTCTCGCCGATCTACCCCTCCCCCGGCCACGACCTCGGCTACGACGTCGCCGACCATGCTGCGGTCGACCCGCGCTTCGGCACCCTCGCCGACTTCGACCGGCTCGTGGCCGAGGCCCACGCGCGCGGCATCCGGGTGGTCCTCGACCTGGTCATGAACCACACCAGCCACGAGAGCCCCTGGTTCCGCGCCTCTCGGACCGCCCGCAGCGGTCCGTATGCGGACTGGTATCTATGGCGCGATCCGCGGGGCCGCGACAGGCGCGGGAGGCCGCGGCCGCCCAACAACTGGGTCAGCTTCTTCGGTGGTCCGGCCTGGACCTGGGAGCCGCGCCGCGACCAGTTCTATCTGCACACCTTCCTGCCCGAGCAGCCGGACCTGAACTGGCGGCATCCGGCGGTCCGAGCGGCCATGCTCGACGTCGTCCGTTTCTGGCTGGCTCGCGGCGTCGACGGCTTCCGACTCGACGTCTTCAACGTCTTCTTCAAGCATCCCGACCTGCCGGACAATCCTCGGCGACGCGTCTCGCGCTGGCGGCGGGCCGGCTGGCGCGCCTGGGACCGCCAGGAGCACATCTACGACAAGGACCAGCCCGAGATGGCCGGCCTGCTGGCAGAGTTCCGCGCCATCGTCGACGCCGCACCCGGGCGGATGAGCGTCGGCGAGCTGTTCACCGGCGACCCGGCATGGGCGGCCTCCTACGCCGCGCCTCGCCACCTCATCTTCGACTTCGGGCTTCTCCAGCAGCCCTGGGCGGCCGATCGGCTGGCCCGCGCCATCGACGACGCCGAGACTGCCTTCGGGCCCGACCGCTGGCCTGCCGTCGTGCTCAGCAACCACGACCAGCCGCGCCAGGCCACGCGGCTGTCGCGTGGTCGCGCGCGTGACCGCGATGCCATCGCCCGTGCGGCGGCCGTGATGCTGTTCACCATGCGCGGCACCCCGTTCCTCTACTACGGCGAGGAGATCGGCCTGGGCGACGTGGCCGTGCCGCGCTGGGCGATGCAGGATCCGCCGGCGCGGAGGTACTGGCCGCTGCCGGTCTGGTTCGATCGCGACCGTTGTCGCGGGCCGATGCCCTGGACAGGCGGTCGGAACGGTGGCTTCACGACCGGCCAGCCGTGGTCGCGGATGGCGCCCGACTACCCGACCCGGAACGTCGCCCGGCAATCGGCGGATCCGACCTCGATCCTGGCCTGTCTACCGGCGCCTCGTCGCGCTCCGCCATCGGTCCGAGGCCCTCTCGGTCGGTCGCTTCGGCTGGCACGTGCGCGGAACCGACGACGTCCTGGCCTGGCTGCGCACGGCGGGTGATCAGCGGATGCTCGTCGCCCTGACCACGGCCTCGGCGGAGCGGACGGTCGAGCTCAGCGGCCTGCCGGGCCGACCCCAGGGCGTCTTTTCGAGCCTTGGGCCGGAGGTAGCGCCACTGCTCCACGGCGATCGGATCCGTCTGCGGCCGCTCGAGGCCGTCATCGTCGCCCTGGTCTGAGCGTCGACTCAGCACCGTGGGTGGGTCTTCACCTCGTGATGCGCTTACCATCGACGGGTGAGTCCATCGCCCACGTTCGACACCGACCCAGCCCGGCTCGCCCAGCCCTTCCCGGCTGACTTCGCCTGGGGCTTCGCCGCCTCCGCCTACCAGATCGAGGGAGCAGCGGCCGAGGACGGCCGAGGACCGTCGATCTGGGACACCTTTGCCCGCCAGCCGGGCGCCATCGCCGACGGCAGCACGGGCGACGTCGCCTGCGACCACTACCACCGCTACCCAGAGGACGTACGACTGATGGCCGATCTGGGGGCGCGCGCCTATCGCTTCAGCATCAGCTGGTCGCGCGTCCTGCCCATGGGGACCGGCGCCATCAACCAGCGCTGGCCTCGACTTCTACCAGCGCCTCGTCGACGCCCTGCTTGGCGCGGGCGTCCAACCGCTGATCAACCTGTTCCACTGGGACCTGCCGCAGGCGTTGCAGGACCGCGGCGGCTTCGCCAACCCGGAGGTCGTGGGCTGGTTCACCGATTACGCCGGGCTGCTCGCGTCGAACCTGGGCGACCGTGTCAAGGATTGGATGACGTTCAATGAGCCGGCCGTCTTTGCCTTCCTCGGCCATGCCGACGGCATCCATGCGCCGGGGCTGCGTGACTGGCCGACGGCGATCCGGGTGGCCGACAACGAACTGCGCGCTCATGCCGGCGCCGCCCAGGCCATCCGTGCTGTGGTCAACGACTCGAAAGTCGGCGTGGCGATCGACGTCAATCAGGTCGCGCCGGCGACCGATTCGGAGCGGGATCGAGTCGCCGCCGAGCCAGTGGAGCTCCGCTCGCGACGCGTGGTTCCTCGATCCGCTCTTCGGCCGCGGCTACCCGGCGCTGGGACTCGATGCTCACCGCGAGGCGGGTCACCTCGAAGGCATCGAGCTCGCCGAGCCGCCGGCCGGCCATCTCGATTACCTGGGCCTGAACTACTACCGGCGCGACTCGGTCGGCGCCACGTCGGACCGCGCATTCGACTGGGAGATCGGCGCAGTGCCGGGCTCGGAGCAGACGCAGATGGGCTGGCACGTCGCGTCCGACGGTCTGCGCGACGTATTGCTCGAGCTCAACCAGACGTACGCACCGCCCGAGATCGTGGTCACCGAGAACGGCGCCGCGTACCCCGATACCGTCGATCAGGACGGCCGGGTGCGCGACGGGGGCCGGCTCGACTACCTGGCACGCCACGTCGCCGCGGCCTCTGACGCGCTTGGCGCAGGTGTGCCGCTGACCGGCTATTACGTCTGGTCGCTGCTCGACAACTATGAGTGGAGCCTTGGCTACAGCCGGCGGTTCGGCCTGGTCCACGTCGACTTCGGCACCCAGCGCCGCACGCCGAAGGACAGCGCGCGCTGGTATCAGCGGCTCATCGCCCGGGGCTAGCGCGTCTCGGTGACCTTGCTGATCGTGCGCGGGTGCTCGGGGTCGAGGCCGCGCGCGACGGTCAGGTGATAGGCGTATAGCTGGGCGGGCACGATCTCGACGATCGGCGCCAGCCAGGGCGGGATACCGTCTGGCAGCGCCAGCCCCTCGTCGATCTCGCGGGCAGCCGGCGCGTCTGAGATCACCAGCAGGCGCGCACCGTGGTCGTCCTTCAGGCGCGCCAAGAGCTCGACCTGGGCCTCCAGTTCGGCGCCGCTCGGGGCCACCGCCAGCACGGGTAACCCGGGTTCGGCCAGGGCCAGCGGACCATGCTCGAAGTCGGCCGACGAATAGGACATGGCAGCGACCAACGCCAGCTCCTGCAGCTTGAGCGCCCACTCGCGAGCGGTCGCGTAGCTGTAGCCGCGGCCGAGCACGACGGCGCGCTGGCGCTTGGCGTGCTCGGCGGCCAGGTCGCGCGCGTGAGGCTCCGCCGTCAGCGCTGCCGACGATCAGGTCGGGCAGGCCAGCCAGATCGACCGTTTCTCCTGACGAGGGCGGGTCGAGCGCCGTCGACAGCAGGGCGGCCGCGAGCAGCTCGGTCGTGTAGGTCTTGGTCGCGGCCGTCGCCCGCTCCGGTCCGGCGCGCAGGTCGACCACGTGGTCGGCCGTGTCGGCCAGGGGGGAGGCCGCGTCGTTGGTCAGCGCGACGGTCAGCGCGCCCTGCCGCCGCGCCTCTTCGACCACCGCGACGATGTCCGGTGAGCGACCTGACTGCGAGATGCCGACGACCAGCGCGTCGGCCATGTTCGGGCGCGCTCCGTAGAGCGTGATCGTCGACGGCGCCGCCAGGGCGACGATCAAGCCGTTTCGGATCGCCAGCAGGTACTGCGCGTAGATGCCGGCGTTGTCCGAGGTGCCGCGGGCGGCGATGACGGCGAACCGGGGCCGGCGCGACATGACCGCGGCGGAGATCGGCGCGAACGCCGTCGGCGCAGCGTCGAGGAGCCGCTGAGCGGCGGCCGGCTGCTCCAGGATCTCGTCTCTCAGCCCCATGCCATGAGCCCGTGACCGCGTGGATACAGACCGGCGATGTCGACGGGCAACCGGCCGACGAACGGCGTCTCGCCCAGCAGCCCGGCGGCCAGCGCCTCCATCGACGGCGGCAGGATGCCGTAGCTGCAGACATGGGTTCGGGTGGACGGATAGGCGAGCAGGTCCCACGGCGTGCGCAGGGCGACGGTGACCGTCGGCTTGCCGGACGCCAGGACCGCCGCGGCGAGCGCCGCCTGCGCCGGCTGGAGGTGCGCCGAGAACGTCCCGACGACGACGAGGTCGAAGGGTGCAAGCCGCTCGCCCAGACCTGCGATGTCAGCCTCGGCTGGCATCGCCGGCAGGAGGATCTCCTCGACACCCGCGAGCCGGCGGCGAAGCGCCGACGCCAGCGTCGGCCGCACCGTCGACGACGTGTCGGCCGGCGTCAGGTCGGCCGGCATCGACTGGACGACGGCGATCCGCGCGTCGGCGGCCGGCTTCAACGGCAACAGCCGGTCGTCGTTGCGGACGAGGGTGATCGATCGTCGGGCCAGCTCGGCGGCGAGTGCCTGATGGTCGCCACACCCGACGACGTCGAGCGGCGGCTGGTCACCGCGTCCCAGCCACCGGCGTAGCTCGCCCAGCCGGCGCTTGGCTGCAGCATCGTCGTCGGCATCGAACAGGCCACGCCGCTGCGCCTGCGCGAGGCCTTCCTCCAGCCGTTCGAGCGCCGGCTTCGTCCGCTGTCCCGAGCAGCACGTCCTCGCCGGCGCGGAGGGCGGCGATGGCGTCGACGATCTGCGCCGATCCCTGGGCCAGGGCGTGCATGTCCAGGGCATCGCTGACGGTCACGCCGTCGAAACTGCAGCTGCCCGCGCAGCAGGTCGCGCAGGACCGCGGCGGACAGGCTCGTCGGCAGGCTCGTCGGTCTGGTCGGGCAGCGCGAAGTGGCCGGTCATGACCATCCGCGCGCCTGCGTCCAATGCCGCTCGAAACGGGACCAGCTCTCGTTCGGCCAGCTCGGCCTTCGTCCGCGGCACCAGCGGCAGCTCGTGGTGCGGATCCGCTGCCGTGTCGCCGGCGCCCGGGAAGTGCTTGACCGTCGCGGCAACGCCGTCGCCCTGCAGGCCGCGGACGGTCGCCGCCGCAAGCCTTCCCACCGCCTCGGGATCGTCGCCGAAGCTGCGGATGCCGAGCGCCGGATTGGCCGGGTTGTTGGCCACGTCGCACACGGGCGCGTAGTTCACGTTGACGCCGAGGGCCCGCAGCTCGCGCGCCGTGGCGCCGGCGACGCGCTCGGCCAGCTCCTCGTCGCCGGTCGCGCCGAGCGCCATCGCGCCCGCGAACTGCGTCGTCCCGTCGCCCAGGCCGACCAGCTGGCCGCCCTCCTGGTCGGCGGCGACCAGCAACGGTGGTGCTCCGGCCGGCCGTGCCTCCTGGATGGCGGCGGTCAGCCTGCGGATCTGGGGCGGATCGACGATGTTGTGGACGCGGAAGAGCGTCACGCCGGCGACGCCCTGTTCGTTGATCCGCCTCGCCGCCGACGGCGGCAGCTCGGTGCCGGCGAAGGCGATCATGAGCCGCGCCAGCGTCACGACTTGACGGAGCCGGCCAGGATCCCTCTCACGAACGCACGCTGGAGAACCAGGAAGACGATCAGCGGCACGACCATCGTGACGAACGCGCCGGCGGTGAGGAGATGCCATGAGCCGCCACGGCTGCCGATCAGCTGGAAGAGGGCGGTCGGCATGACGCGGACCTCGGCACCCGGTCCGAGGAACACGAGCGCCACCAACAGGTCGTTCCAGACCCACAGGAACTGGAAGATCGCGAATGCGACCAGGGCCGGCAACGACAGCGGCAGGACGATCCGGATGAATGCCTGCAGATGGGAAGCGCCATCGATGGCAGCGGACTCGAACAGGTCGCGCGGTAGCTGCGAGATGAAGTTGTAGAGCAGGAAGATCGCGAGCGGCAGGCCGAAGCCCGTGTGCGCCAGCCAGATGCCAAGGAACGAGCCGTACAGGTTTGCCGAACTGTAGATCTGCAGGATCGGGATCAGCGACATCTGGATCGGCACGACGAGCAATGCGACGACGATCGTGAACAGGATCCCCCGCCCGCGGAACGGGATCCAGGCGAACGCATAGGCCGCAAATGCGGCGATGGTGATCGGGATGACCGTCGACGGGATGGTCACGATCAGGCTGTTGATGAACGCGTCGCCCATGCCGTCGCTCGAGATGACCGTCTCGTAGTTCGACAGCGTCCATTGGTTGGGCGGATCGAATGGGCTGAGGACCGCAGTCCACCAGCCGGAGCTCGTGATCAAGATGCGGGTCGCGGATGGAGGTGACCAGCAGGCCGAGCGTCGGCAGCGTCCACAGGAAGCAGATGGCGATGACCGACAAGCGCAGCGGCAGGCTGCGCAACAAAGGCGGCCGCCAGGCGGCGACACGCGCGACCTGTTTGCTCTTGATCGGCTGCGCCGGCGCCGTCATCCTTCCCTCTCCTGACGTCTGAAGTTGCGCAGGTTGAAGTACATCACGGGCAGGACGACGAGGAAGAGCAGCGTCGCGAGCGCAGCGCCGCGACCGTCGTTGAAGAACTGGTAGACCTCCTTGAACATGCGGACGGCCACGACGTCGTCGTTGAACAGTCCGCCGGTCGTTACGTAGACGATGTCGAAGATCTTGAGGGTCACGATGGCGATGGTCGTGGCGACCGTGATGATCGAGCCGCGGATCATCGGCACGATCACCCAGAAGAAGAGCTGGCGCTCGTTGGCGCCATCGAGCCGGGCCGCCTCCATGACCTCGGTCGACACGCCCTTGATCGCGGCCGACAGGACGACCATGGCGAAACCGGTCTGGAGCCAGACCAGGATCACGATCTCGGCGAAGACGTTGATCGGGCTGGTCGTCAGCCACGGGATCGGCTCACCACCGAAGCCGACCACGATCGCGTTCAGGAGTCCGATCTGCGGTTAGCCGGCGGGCTGCCAGGCGTAGATGAAGCCCCAGATGACCGAGGCGCCGACGAGCGAGATCGCCAGCGGCAGGAACACGAAGGTCTTGGCCAGCGCCTCGCGTCGGACGCGATCGAAGAGCCAGGCGATGATGAGCCCCAGCAGCACGCTGCCAGCGGTGCCGACGATCAGCCAGATGGCGTTGTTGCGCAGGATCTGGATGAATTCGGCGTCGGCCATCACGAGGAAGTTCGTCGAGCGTGAGCTGGCCCTCGTTGTCCGTGAAGCTGCGCAGGATCGTTCCCGCCGCCGGGTAGACAAGGAAGACCGCCAGCAGCGCCAGGGCTGGGCCGACGAAGACCCACGGCAGGATCCGGTCGCGCCACTTGGGCTGGCAGCAGGCTGACCAGCGCGCCCACGCCGATGAACAGCAGCCAGATGCCGCCGACGCCGATGGCCAGAGCGATCACCGCCAGCAGGATCTTGGCGATCACTTGATCGCCAGAGCCGTTGCGCAGGTCGGTCGCGCCGGTGGGGTTGCCCAGCGCCTCGTAGATCGAGGCCAGGAGGTTCTGGCCCGCCCTGCGGGTCGAGCAGGACGAGGAGGCCGGCGCCGCACAGGCCGAGGGCGATCAGCCCTGCGATCGGGAGGACGAAGCGCGAGAGTCCGGGACGTCTCAGTTCGAGCTACGGCCATTCCACCCTCCTCCCAGACATAGTAGCGGGGCGCGCCACCGTTAGGTGGCGCGCCCCGCAAGCGATCAGATCGCTGCCGATCAGATCACTACTTGGGCCAGCTGTCGTCGATGGCCTTCAGAACGGCGTCGGTATTGGTGCCGCCGTTGTTGACCCACTCGATCGTCTTGGTCCAGAAGGTTCCGGAGCCGACGGCCGCTGGCATGAGGTCGGAAGCGTCGAAGCCGATACCGGCGGCGGCGTTCGCGATCTCCGAAGCCACCTTGAGCTTGTAGGCGCCCTCGTACCATTCGGCCGGGGTGGCCGTGTTGGTCGAGATGGCGCTGCCGGCCTCGATCCACTTCTGGATGCCTTCCGGCGTGGCAAGGAACTCGGCGACGGCACGGACTTCGGGCCTGTCGGCGAGCACCATGAGCGTGTCGGCCGAGCCCTCGGCGTTCGTCTGGGCCGGGTCGATGGTCGGGAACGGGAACATGCCGACGTCTTCACCGATGACGTACTTCGACGGCTGCCTGGTGGCCCGCTGATCCGGGAAGAAGTCCGGGCCGTACCAGGTCGGGATCTTCTGCATCCAGCACTCGGGATTCGCCAGATCGTCGGTGAACATCGGATCCATCGGCGTCTTCTGGTCGGTGTTGACGATGGCGGTGTTGCCGCCGAAGACGTAGTCGGGCGTGAAGAAGATCTTGCCGACGTAGTCGTCGAAGGCCGCCTTGATGCCCGGGTCCGTGGAACGTGATCTCGTGGCTGATCCACTTGTTGTAGTAGTCGAGGCCCTTGGTCTTGAGGACCACCTCCTCGATCCAGTCGGTGATCTGCCAGCCGGTCGCGGCGCCGGGGCCGCCTGCGCTGACGCACCACGGGTTGGAGCCATCGGCGACGATCTTGTCGGACAGTTCGATCAGCTCGTCCCACGTCGTCGGGACGGTGTAGCCCTTGGCCTCGAAGGCCTTGATCGGGTACCAGATGGTCGACTTGACGTCGGCCTTGTAGGGGATGCCCCAGATGCTTGCTGCCCTCGGTGACCAGGCCGATCGTCGGCCGGATGCTCCGCGCTGAGCTTGGCGGCATCCATGAACGTCGCGACGTCGATGGTCTTGCCTGCCTTGGCGTAGGCCAGGACGGGCGTCGGCTGGGCGAGCACCGCCAGGTCCGGCGGCTTCCCACCATCGATGCGCGTCTTCAGCACCGTCTTCGTGGCTCGAGACGACACTGTCGATCTGAACGTCGATCCCGGTCGCCTTCTCGAAGTCGGCCACCGAGTTCGTGAAGTTGGTGAGCTCACCACCAGGCCATTGCACCTGGATGTTGACCTTCTTGCCGTTGAACGGCTTGTCGGCGCCAAGTGCCTCGTCCAGCTCGGTGTAGCCGGTCGGGACCGCTGGCACAGCTGCCGCTGGCGCGGCAGTCGCAGCCGGCGCCTCAGACGCACCCGCCGAGGCAGACGCAGCCGGTTCAGACGCGGCCGGCGCAGACGCACCGGGCGTCGGCGACGCGGCGCTCGAGCATGCACTGACGAGCATCAAGACGACGACCGCCAGAGCGGACGTTGTCCTAAGTCTCTTGGTCATGGATTCCTCCTCCTGAGAACTGCTATGACTGTGGGTGACGAGTGGCTCCGCTGGGTCCAGCATGATTCCACACTCCAGCGATAGCCGCTATATGGGTTATCGCTCGCCCACCCCCTCTCGCTCAGGCAAGCCGATGCGGTGGCGAGCGATCGCTGCCGCCCCGCGCGCGCCGGGCGCCTCGGTCGGCGACAGCAGCTCGATGGTCGCATCGCCCAAGGCGGCCTGGACGAGTGGCGAGGCCGCGCATTCGCGGGCGATGCGCGCTTGGATAGGTTCGAGAAGGGCCGGTCCGGCTGCCGCCACGCCGCCGCCGATGACGAATCGCTTGACGCCGAGCGTCAGGGCGAGCGATCGGATCGCTCGAGCAAGGTGGTCGGCCACCCGGTCGGTGATCTCGACCGCGACCTTGTCGCCGGCAGAACCGGCGCGGTAGACATCTGCGGCGCTCGAATGGGGCGACAGGACGGTGCTGCGCCCGGCAGCCATCGCCTCGTCGGCCTGGCGACCGATGGCCGGACCAGAGGCGATCGTCTCGAGGCAGCCTCGCAGACCACACGCGCAGACGACTCCATCCGGATCGGCCACGATGTGGCCCATCTCACCGGCGAAGCTGTTGTCGCCGCGGAGGAGCACCCCGTCGAGAACGACGCCGGCCGAGATCCCGGTCCCGATCGCAAGGAAGGCGACGCTCAGCGGCGCCTGAGCCGACCCGTAGGCCGCCTGGTCGCTCAGCCAGAGCACCGCCGCGCGAGCGTCGTGCTCGACGAAGGTCGGTATTCCCAGCTCCGTCTGCAGCATCGGTCCCAGCAGCAGGTGGGTGATGCCCAGGTTGACGGCCATGCTGACCGAGCCGTCCTCCGGGTCGACGTGGCCGGGGATGGCGACGCCGACCGCGGCGACGTCCTGCCCCACGTGGCGCCGGGCGTCGTCGACGAGACCGGCGATCTGGCCGACAAGCGACGACCGGTCCGTCGGTGCGACATGCTCGTAGAGGACGCGGTCCCGATCGTCGGTGATGACGACCGACGTCGTCGTGCCGCCAACGTCGACACCGGCGACGAGCGGCCCGTTCGGCCCGGGCTCATAGGTCGCGATCATCGCGCCAACCCAAGGCCCAGCTGCTGCTCCATGAGCAGCGCCGACGCGCCCAGCACGACCACATCGTCGTGGACCTGGCCGAACTCTATCTGCGTGTCGTGTGCGAGCAATGCCAGGACGCTCGAACGCGCCGAGCGCCGGACCTCGCCCAGCCAGTCTTCGCCGAGCGCCGCCACCGGCCCGACCAGCAGGACGTGGCGGACGTTGAGCACGCCGATCAGCCAGCCGACGGCCAACCCGAGCTGGCGCGCGGCGTCGAGGACGATCCGCCGGACGGCGGCGACGCCGGCCGTGAAGGCGGCGATGAGGCCGCTCTCATCGGTGATCGTGGGCTCCACCGCTTGGGCGGCTTCGACCAGCGCTCGCATGCTGGTCAGCGTTTCGAGACAGCCCTTGCGACCGCATCGGCACTGCGGCCCGTCGTGACCCGGCGAGATATGGCCGAACTCGCCGGCGCCGTAGCCGTCGCCCTGGAACAGCTGACCGTTGACGATGATCCCGGCGCCGATGCCGCGCCCGATCTTGATGACGATCAGGTTGTTCGGCCGTGGCCGACGATGGAAGGTCAGCTCGGCAAGCGCAGCCGCGTGGCTGTCGTTGGCCACCAGCACCGGCACGCCGTAGCGGCTTGTGACGAGCGGCCCAAGGCGTAGCTCGGCCCAGTCGAGGTTCACCGACCAGCGGACCGTGCCCGAGCGGGTGTCGATGACGCCAGGCGCGCCGATGCCGATGCCGAGGAGCGGAGACCGGTCATCGGCGCGCAGGGCGTCGACAAGTTGGAAGACGAGTTCGACGGCGGCCTGGCCGTTTCGCCCTTCGAGGGGCAGATGGATGGAGCGCAGGATATCGCCGCGCAGGTTGACGACCGCGCCGCTGAACTGCGCTTCGCCAAGATCGAGGCCGATCAGGTGACGGCCGTCCGGTGCGACGCGGAGCAGGATCGGTGACTTGCCACCGCTGGACTGACCGCGGCCGACCTCCTCGATCAGGCCGTCGTCGATGAGGCTGCCGACGAGGTCACTGACGGACGTTCGTGTCAGGCGGGTCAAACGGGCGAGGTCGGCGCGCGACAGCGGGCTGTCGTCGTGGAGCGCGCGTAGAACCAGCTGTTGGTTGAACGTCCGCGTCTGTTGGTGCGTGGCTTTCTCAGGCAGCACCGTCTGGCTGGCACTCATGCGCGGATGGACGCTCTTCACCGTCTGGCTGGCACTCATGCGCGGACGGACGCTCCTCCTACCGAGACCCCGCTACCTCTTGCCGCGCGGCTTTGGCAAGAGACTTGACAAAGTCGGATGGTGCGCCACCCGCAGAGGCTATGTCAAGTCGGTGGACAAACTAGGTCCGCCGCCGAAGCGTCGGTGCCGTCACATGGCTCGATCCACGCGCCGCGATGGGCATCGGATGATCGGTCGAAGTCCTGGCGCCGCGCATTCGTGGACCCAGGACATGAAGACGACGCGCCCTTCGGCGCGCCGTTATCGGGAGCGAGAACGAAGATGGCGCGCCTCCCGGCGCGCCGATCGATCCGTCTGGATGACGAGGGAGTTCCCTTACCAGCGCCAGCTCTTGTGGCCCACAAGGACGACGAAGACGAAGAGAGGCGCCAGCCGGTAGAGCAGCGCCTTGAGCTGAACCTTATCCATGCATCCGACCTCCGATGCCGACGTTGATCACCATGTCCGACGGTCCCGGAGACCTTGCTTCGAGACTAGGTGGCCATCATCGGAAGCCAGAGGGCCGGATGGAATGGGAGAGAGGTCCTGGGTCGCCATAGGACCATCGGTGGCCGGGATCGTCACCCGCGGCGTCCCGGTATGCTCCCACGGTGAGTGACGACCACCTCCATGAGACCCTCGTCGAGTCGCGCATCGTCCACCGCGGGACGTACGTCACGTTTCGCGTGGACACCGTCGAGGACCCGGACGGCGGCCGACACCAGCGCGACATCGTCGAGCACCCGGGGGCCGTGGCCGTGGTGGCCCTCGACCGCGGCGACCTGCTCCTGGTGCGCCAATACCGACTGGCTGCAGGCGGAGTCCTGCTCGAGATCCCCGCCGGCACGCTCGATCGGCATGCGGACGGCAGCGTCGAGGACCCCGAGCTGGCTGCGCCTCGTGAGCTCGGCGAGGAGACGGGCTATCACGCCTCGACCTGGCGACGGCTTGGCACGTTCTGGACGGCACCGGGCTTCGCCAGCGAAGCCATGACCCTCTACCTGGCGACGGATCTCGCAGCCATCGACGGGTATGAAGGCCCGGAGCCTGACGAGCGCCTCGACCTCGTGCGCATGCCGTGGCTTGACGCGGTCGGAGCCGCCGAGCGAGGCGAGTTCGCCGATGCGAAGACCGTGGCTGGGATCCTGTGGGTGGCGCGACTACGGGGCGATTGAGCCCGGACGCGCCGGTCAGGCCGCCTGGAGGTCGTCCAGTCCCGGTCGGTCGTACGGTTCGAACTCGAGCCGACCATCGGCATGGCACCGAAGGCGAAGGAGCTCGAGCCGGTAGGCCAGGTACATCTCGTCGAGGATCGCGACCGCCTCGACATGATCCGGTCGGCCGGCGGCCGCTCGAGCCTCGGTCCGCCCGGTCCAGAGGCAGAACGAGAGGCAGGAGCCGTCGGGCGCCGATGGCCCCTTGAAGTAGTAGACGAACCCGGGCGCGCTGGCGGCCTCGGCGTGAGCGCGCGCATCGAACTCGTTCAGGCGTCGCTCATCCGCGTCCGGGCGTCGGATCGACCGAAACACGACGAGGTACCACTCCCCTGCCCCGAGCTGACGCCCGACCGGCGCCCAGTCGAAGGCTTGCTCGATGGGCAGCGTCGCGTAGCGATCCGAGACTGGCTGCAGTCGGTCGAACGCATCCATCGAGCCCGAGCTTAGGGACTTTCGGCTGATTGTCAATCCGCGGGAAGTCCCATCCCCACATCGTGGCAAGCCATGCCCAGGAAATCGGCGATGGGGCGCCGGCGTCTGTGATGGCCAGAGGCGTCGGTGAGTGCCTTGGTCAGGATGCGCCGAGTGCCCTGCTGATGGCTGCCGCCGCCGTAGGCACCAGCCTGGCGGTCCGCTTCCGCCATGCCCCGGTGGCCCGTCCGCTCGGCGCCATGACGCCGACGGCCGCCACGATCCCGTCGTAGCGCAGGACCGGGGCGGCGATGCTGACGGTCCCGGCGATGAGCTCGCCTTCCGTGACCGCGATGCCGTCGGCGACCACCGCGGCCAGGTCCGACACCAGGTCGGCGGAGGTCGCTGCCAGGACCTCGTCCTGGATGTCTGGTGGCGCGTATGCGAGGAGCACGCGGCCGAGGGCGCCGACCCCGAGCGCCGAGGATCCCCCCGGCTCGAGCACGATACGCAGCGCCTGGTTTGAGGGCTGTTCGTGGAGGCAGACGGCCGCCAGCCCGACCCTGCGACTGATGATGGCCGTCTCGCCGCTTTCCGCTGCGAGCATGGCGAGGATGGGGTCCGCGTGCCGGATGAGTTCCTCCGTGCTGACGGTCGAGCCGCCGCCGACGAGCAGTCGCGGCCCGAGCCGATAGGCACCGTCGTGGCGGTCCACGAAACCGAACTCGGTCAGCGTTCGCAGGTAGCGATAGACGGTCGACAGGGGGGTCTCGAGGAGCGTGGCCAGTTCGTCAGCGCGGACGAGGCCGCGATCGGCGATCGCCAGGAAGACGCGCAGGCCGCGCGCGAAGGAGGTGTCCTCTGGGGCCTCCTCCGGCGGGCGGTCGCGCGCGGTCGTCGTCGGATCGACCGAGGCTCGTGCGAGTCGGGATGCCATCCGGTCCTCACCTTCGGCGCACATGGCGAGGCCCGCCCGTCGCCGGGCGGGCCTCGTCTAGATCTCGGTACGCGGCCGGCCTACTGGCTGAGCAGGCCCTGTTCGGTCAGCCATGCCGTCGCCACGTCGGCGATGTCCTTGGTGTTGACGACATGTTCGACGCCGAGCTTGGTCAGCTCCTCGGTCGTCATCTTGGCCGAGACCGCATCGAGCAAAGCTGCGAAAGCGGCCTTGTCGACCTTGGCCAGGTAGTCGTCCCGCACGAGCGGGGCGATGTTCTCGGCCGGTTGCGTGTCCAGGTCGTCCTCGAGCGTGACGAACCCGAACTGCAGGATGGCCGGCTGGGTCGAGCAGAGCTCGGCCAGGTCGATGGCCTTGCCGTTGAGCGCCTCTGCCATGGGCACGTCGCAGGCGCCGAGCGCCTCGCGCTGCTTCGGTGGGTACGTGATGCCGTACTTCTCGAGCGCACCCGCGCAGAGCGGGTTCGTATCACAGTCGGACGGCAAGCCCCACTTCAGCTGATCCTGGACAGCGGCCAGATCGCTCATCTTCGCCAGACCGAGCTCTGTGGCGGTATCCGGACGCACGACGAAGGCGTTCGTGTCTTCGCCCGGGGTGATGCCGAGGACGGTCATGCCCTTCGACGCCACGGCCGCCTGGAGGGCCGCCTGGTTGGCGGCGCCGTCGCCGCTGATCTTGCTCTGATCGTAGAAGCCGAGACCGGACCCGACGTACTCAGGCACGAGGTCGACCTCGCCCGCGTCCATGGTCGGGATGCGCTCCTGGCGCGAACCCAGGCCGAACTTGCGCTCGACGGTATAGCCCGCGTCCTCGAGCACCTGGGCATAGATCTCGCCCATCAGCTCCGACTCGTAGAAGTTGTCAGAGCCGATCTTGATCGGGGCTTTGCTGCCGCCCAGGCTCCCGCAGGCCGCGGCCACGATGGCCATTGCCGCGATCAGGGCGATCACGCGGATCTTCCGCATGTGGCGTCTCCTCTCCTCGTGGTGCCGACCCATGGGCGACATCGCCCGCGTACATTACCAGCGAGACCCGTGACTCGCGCCCCGCGAGTTCGTCCTCGGACCGATGCCGCGCGCAAGCGGATCATCCCCGACGATCCTCGTCCGCTTCAGGCCGCTCCGGTCGTCGGCTCGACGCCCACGGGCAGCGACGTGACGTCTTCGCGCTTCGATACCGCACGCAACCCCTTCGGGATCAGCAGCCGTTGGACGAGCGCGAGGACGAGGTCCACGCCGAGCGCGAGCAGGGTGACCAGGATGGCGCCCGCGTAGATCGATGCCCGCCCGGCCAGTCCCTGGTTGAGCCCGTCGAAGATGAACCGGCCGAGCCCGCCGCCCGACAGGATGGCGCCGATGGTCAGCGTCGCGATGACCTGCAGGGTCGCCGTCCGGATGCCACCGATGATGATCGGCGAGGCGATGGGGACCTCCAGGCGGCGCAGGATCTCCGATTCGCGGAGGCCCATGCCTCGGCCGGCCTCGATCAGGTCCCGGTCGACCGAGCGGAGGCCGGCGTAGGCGTTGACGAGGATGGGCGGGATCGCGAGCAATGTCATGGCCACGATGATGGGCAGGAAGTTCAGCCCCAGCGTCGGCGAGTAGCCGATGACCGGCGCCAGCGCCAGCGCCACCGGCAGGACCATCACGAGGATGGCATAGGACGGGACGGCCCGTCCGATGTTGGCGAGGTTGATGGCCAGGCTCGCTCCACGGCCGGTGTGGCCGATGTAGAGGCCGACCGGCAGCCCGATGCCGGTGGCCACGACGATGGCCAGGGCGGACAGCAACAGGTGTTCCACCAAGCGCGAGGGGATGCCACGCGCCCCTTGCCAGTTCGCCGGGTCGAGGAAGAAGCCCAGGATCTCGTCCATCAGCGCGTCGCCTTGACGTGTGCCCAGGGCGTGACGCGACGCTCGAGCAAGACGAAGAGTGCATCAGCCGCGAAGGCCAGGGCGACCGACAGGAACGCGCCGAGCAGGTATTTGGTCGGGAAGAAGCTCTGGAGGCCCTCGGTGATGAGCTGGCCGTAGCCGCCGAACGAGTTCCCGAGCACGGCCACGACGGTGGCCAGTCCGATGAGGGTCACGCTGGCGATCCGGACGCCGGCCAGGATGAGCGGCACGGCCAGAGGCAGCTCGACCCGCAGCAGGCGCTCTCGTCGCGTGTAACCCATGCCTTCCGCCGCCTCCAGGACGTCGTTCGGCACGGCGTGGAAGCCGGCCACGTTGTTGCGGATGAGGATGAGCAACGTGTAGGTCGTCAAGGGGATGATGGCGGTCAGGAGCGAGAGCCCGAAGATGGGTCGCAGGAGCGCGAAGGCGGCCAGGCTCGGGATCGTGTAGAGGATGCCGGCCGTGGCCGTCATGGGCCCGTAGGTCCGCGGCCGTCGGATCGCCCAGACGGCCAGGATGAGCGAGAGGATGAAGCCGATGAGGAGCGGGATGGCGACCAGCTGGAGGTGCTGGAACGTGGCCTCGGCGATGTCGTCCAGGTGGTCCAGGATCCAGACGAAGTCGACGATCGGCTTGCCTTCCTGCATCGCCTCAGCTCGCCACGTCGGCCACGGCCCGCTCAGCCTCGCTGGGCGTGAGATCGTCCGGCGCGGCCGCTTCCTCGGCTTCGTCGGTCGGCAGGAGCGCCGGGGCGTGCTCGCCGGCGCGCATCTTGCTGGCGATGGTCTCGACCGTCAGGAGGCCATGGACGGCCCCGTTCCGGTCGACCACGATGCCCGTCTGGACATCGGCGTCGAGCATCATCGAGAGGGCGTCCTTGAGGGTCGTTCGCTTGTTCACGAGGGGTGAGACCGGATTGGCCATGGCCTCCTCGATCGTGCCTTCCGCGGGGATGTCCGCAGCGGAGACCCAGCCCAGCGGCTTGTTCGACGCATCGACGACGAGGAGGTAGTGCATGGCGTCGGCCTGGGCCAGACGGCGGGCGGCGTCGACCGAGTCGCCGACCTGGGCTGTCGTCGCCGGCCGCAGCTCCACGTCCGAGACCCGGAGCAACGACAGGCGCTTGAGGCCGCGATCCTGACCGACGAAGCGAGCCACGAACTCGGACGCGGGCGCGGCCAGGATCTCCAGGGGCGTCGCGAACTGAGACAGGAGCCCGCCGTGCTGGAAGACCGCCACCAGGTCGCCCATCTTGATGGCCTCGTCGATGTCGTGGGTGACGAAGAGGATGGTCTTGGCGATCGACTCCTGGAGGCGTAGGAACTCGTTCTGCAGCCGCTCGCGGACGATCGGATCGACGGCGCCGAATGGCTCGTCCATGAGCATGATCGGCGGGTCCACGGCCAGCGCCCTTGCGACGCCGACGCGCTGACGCTCGCCGCCAGAGAGCTGGGTCGGGTAGCGGTCTCGATACTTCGCCGGGTCGAGCCCGACCAGGCCGAGGAGCTCTTCCGCTCGAGCCTGCTGGCGCGCCTTCGGCCAGCCGAGCAGGCGCGGCACCGTGGCCACGTTCTCGCCGATCGTCTGATGTGGGAAGAGGCCGACCTGCTGGATGACGTAGCCGATGCTCCGCCGCAGCTCCGTCAGCTCCCGGGTCGTGATGTCCACGCCGTCGATGGTGATCTTGCCCGAGGTCGGTTCGATCAGCCGGTTGACCATCTTGAGCGAGGTCGTCTTGCCGCAACCGGACGGCCCGACGAGGATGCAGATCTTGCCCGCCGGCACGGTCATCGACAGGTCGTTCACCGCGCCCGGCGTCCCGCCCGCCCGCTTGGCGGCAGCCGCGTCGTAGTGTTTCGTCACATGGTCGAACTCGACGACTGCGCCGTGCTGTGTTCCAGCGGTCATGGGACGAGGCTCCTGCTTCGGTGCCGATGTCGCGGAACGGCCCGTATCGCTCGCGGGCTTCGAGGTTGCGGGTGACGCGGAATGTAGCGCATCGGGCGCCGTCCGGGCTACCCTCGGCGACCAGCCGGCCACGCCGCAGGCAGTGCCGTCGGCGATACTGGTTCGACGCATGAAGATCAGCGCCATCCACGTCCAGCGCCTGCGGATCCCGCTCGAACCGCCCTTCCCGGCCGCCTGGGATCCCGTGCCACGGACGAGCTTCGCGGTCACGCTCGTGCGGGTCGAGACCGACGAGGGCGTGGTGGGCGTCGGGTCGGGCGACACGATGGACGGCTTCGAGGCCTTCGAGCACCTCTTCGTCGGGCAGGATCCGCTGGCCATCGCTCGCCACGTGCGGGCGTTGGAGACCATCGACTTCCACGCCGGGCGCTACTGGGCCCTCGAGGTCGCCCTCTGGGACATCGCCGGCCAGGTCGCAAGCATGCCGGTGGCCACCCTCTTCGGCGGTGCGGTCGAGGCGATCCCGGCCTACGCCTCGTGCGGCCTCCTGCGGCCCGCGTCGGCGCGCGCCGAGTCCGTCCTGCGCATGCGAGAGGAGGGTTTCCGGGCCGTCAAGATCCGGCTCGATCCGCGCGAGCTCGAGGACGGCCTGGCCGCGGTGGCCGCGACGCGAGCCGCGGTGGGCGACACGATGGCCATCATGGTCGACCTCAACCAGGCATGGCGGATGGCCGGCGATACGAGCGCCTCACTCGACCCCGTCGGTGCCCGCCGCATCGCGGCCCTGCTGGCCGAGCACGGCGTGCTGTGGATCGAGGAGCCGCTCCTGGGCACCGACCTGCGCGGGCTTGCGGCTCTGCGCGCCTCGGCGCCGTGGATCCGGGTCGCGGGCGGGGAGATGACGCGCACGTTCGCCGAGTCATTGGCGGCGCTCGACGCGGACGCCTTCGACGTCTATCAGCCCGACGCGGTCCTGGCCGCGGGCATGCTCCGCACCCGCACCATCGGGGAGCTGGCCCTCGCGCGCAATCGTTGGTTCACGCCCCACACCTGGACGAACGGGATCGGGTTGCTGGCCAACCTGCACGTCGCGGCGGGCGTCGGCGGCGGGCCGTTCATCGAGTTCCCGTACGACCCACCGGAGTGGACGCCCGAGCGCCGCGACGCCTTCCTGGCCGAGCCCATCCGGCCTGACCGCGACGGGCTGCTGCGACGTGCCGGCTCGGGCGGGCATCGGGGCAGTCCTCGATGACGCCGCCATCGCTCGGTATGCGGCATGATCGAGCACGACGTGACCGCCGCCGATGCCCTGACCGCAGACGAGATGACCACCGCCGATTGGATCGCCCGCGCCGCGTCGATCGACCCGGCCGCCCAGCTCTTCATCGGCGGTCGGCTGCAGGCTGCCGCCACCGGAAGGACCTTCGACGACATCGCGGGTCGCGACGGCTCGGTCATCACCCAGGTGGCCGAGGGCGGCACCGAGGACGTCGATCGCGCCGTCCGCTCAGCCCGCCTGGCCTATGACGATGGTCGCTGGTCGGATCGGACGCCCGAGGAACGAAAGACCGTGCTGCTCCGCCTCGCCGACCTCATCCGCGAGCACCTCGACGAGCTCGCCCTGCTCGAGGCCCTCGATGGCGGCAAGCCGATCCGCGACGCGTTGGACGTCGACGTGCCGTCGGCGGCCACGACATTCCAGTGGTTCGGCGAGGCCATCGACAAGGTCTACGGGCAGGTCGGACCGACGGGGCCCGGCGCGCTCTCGCTCGTGACGCGTGAGCCGATCGGCGTGGTGGCCGCCATCGTGCCCTGGAACTACCCGCTGATCATCACCGCCTGGAAGGTGGGAGCCGCGCTCGCGACCGGTAATACCGTGGTCCTCAAGCCCGCTTCGCAGACGCCGCTCACCGCTCTGCGCCTGGCGGAACTGGCCATCGAGGCCGGCCTGCCCGAAGGCGTCCTCAACGTGGTCACCGGACCTGGCGCGGTCGTCGGGTCCGCCCTGGCGCGGCATCCGGGTGTCGACAAGGTCGCGTTCACGGGCTCGACCGAGGTCGCTCGGTCACTGATGCGCGACATCGGCGAGACCGACATCAAGGTCATCACGCTCGAGCTCGGCGGCAAGAGCCCGCAGGTCGTGCTGGCCGACTGCGGCGATCTGGAGGTCGCGGCGTCGGCCATCGCCACAGGCATCTTCTACAACAGCGGCCAGACCTGCAACGCGGGCTCGCGCCTCATCGTCCACCGCAGCCTCCGCGAGGAGCTCGTCGAGCGGATCGCGACCGTCGGCCGTGAGATGGCGCCGGGCGAGCCGCTCGACCCCACGACTCGCCTCGGCGCGATGATCGACGCCCGACAGCTCGAGAAGGTCCTCGGGTACGTCGACCTCGGTGTGCGCGAAGGAGCCCGGGTCGTGGCCGGAGGACATCGGGCGCGGATCGAGAGCGGCGGCTTCTACGTCGAACCGACCGTCCTCGACGGCGTGGACAACCGGTGGCGTGTGGCGCGCGAGGAGATCTTCGGGCCGGTGCTGACGGTCACCGAGTTCGAGGACGAGGTGGACGCGCTGGCCATCGCCAACGACACGCCGTATGGCCTGGCGGCCGGCATCTGGACGCGCGACCTCAACCGCGCCCACCGGCTCGCCCGCGCCATCCGGGCCGGCGTGGTCTGGGTCAACACCTTCGACACCAGCGACATCACGGTCCCCTTCGGCGGTTACAAGCAGTCGGGCTTCGGGCGAGACCAGTCACTGCATGCGCTCGACGGTTACACCCAGCTCAAGACGACCTGGTTCGACCTCTCGGACCGATGACCCGACCATGACCGACGATGGGCTGCCGACGGAGGCGCTGCCGACGGAGGCGCTGCCGGCCCACCGGCGCCGCGGCGGCCGCGAGACGGGTGAGCGGAGCCGCCTCCCGCAGCAACCGGACTGGGTACAGCCACGCCTCCCCTACCGCCCGACCGAGGTCGTCTCGGCCGATGAGCTGGAATTGATCCACGACGCCTCGCTCCAGGTCCTCGAAGAGATCGGCATGGACTTCCTGGAGCCGGAGTCGCGCGACCTCCTGGTGGCCGCCGGCGCGACCGTCGACCCGGGAACCCAGCGCGTCCATTTCGAGCGCGCCTTCGTCCTGGAGCGCATCCGGACCGCGCCTGCGTCGTTCACCCTCCACGCTCCGAACCCGGCGCACGACCTGGCCATCGGCGGCGACCACATCGCCTTCGGCTCCGTAGCCAGCGCGCCCAACGTCTTCTCCGCGGACGGCGGGCGGCGGGTCGGCAACCGGGCCGACTACCAGGACCTCATCCGCCTCCTCCAGATGCTCAACGTCGTCCACTTCTTCGCCGGCTACCCGGTCGAGCCGATCGACCTGCACCCGTCGGTCCGCCACCTGTATGCCGTCCTCGACCTCCTGACCCTTGCGGACAAACCCATCCACGCCTACTCGCTGGGCCGTCAGCGGAACATCGATGCGCTGGAGATGGTTCGTATCGCCCGCGGCGTGGATGACGCCACGCTCGAGCGCGAGCCATCGATCTTCACGGTCATCAACTCCAGCTCGCCGCTCCGTCTCGATACCCCGATGCTGCAGGGCATCCTCGAGTTCTCGCGACGCAACCAGGTCATCGTGATGACCCCCTTCACGCTGGCCGGCGCCATGGCGCCGGTGACGCTGGCGGGGGCGCTGGTCGAGCAGAACGCAGAGGCCCTGGCGGGCATGGTCCTGACCCAGGTCGTGCGGCCCGGATCGCCGGTCGTCTACGGCGGCTTCACCAGCAACGTGGACATGCAGTCGGGGGCGCCCGCCTTCGGGACCCCTGAGTACATGCGCACGGCCATGGTCGGCGGCCAGCTCGCCCGCCGGTACAACGTGCCCTACCGCTCCTCGAACGTCTGCGCCGCCAACGCGGTCGACGCCCAGGCCGCCTACGAGAGCGTCTTCTCCCTGTGGGGCGCGATCATGGGCGGTGTCAACCTGCTGATGCATGGCGCTGGCTGGATGGAGGGCGGCCTCCATGCCGGCTTCGAGAAGGTCATCCTCGATGCCGAGCTGCTGGGCATGGTCGCTGCCTTCCTGGAGCCGCCGGTCGTCGACGAGGAGTCGCTGGGCCTGGACGCCATGCGCGAGGTCGGGCCCGGCGGGCACTTCTTCGGCGCCGCACACACCCAGGCCCGCTACCGGACCGCCTTCCACAAGCCGATGCTCAGCGACTGGCGGAACTGGGAGTCCTGGGAAGAGGCCGGCAGCCCAGAAGCGGCGGGCAAGGCCAACCGGATCTGGAAGGAGCTCCTGGCCGCGTATCAGCCGCCGATGGTCGAGGCCGCTGTCCGCGAGGAGCTCGATGCCTTCGTCGCCCGCCGGGTGGCGGAGGGCGGCGTGCCGACCGACTACTAGGCTTCGTGCAGCCACGGGCATGGACAGGCCGGGACCTTGGGTCCAGAATCGACCCATGACGGACACCGTCTACCCGTGCTACAGCTGCGGCTCGCTGCTCCGGCCATCGGACAACGTCGTACGGACGGTAAAAGTCGACCGCCGCGACGATGTGTCCGGCGAGAAGGTCGAGCAATGGTTGGTCGGAGAGTGGTTTCACGCGAAGTGCTGGGACCACTTCGGTGGGCCGCCGTTCGAGGAAGTCGCGCGTGGACCGCTGTCGGAGGTCGAGGACCGCGCCTAGTCGCGATCCGCGGAATCGGTCCCTCCGGCTACCAGAACCGCCCGTCGGCCCTGATGGTGAGTGGCTCGTGCACGTCGAGCGGTGGAGTTCGGGCGAGACGGAGCACGTAGACCCCCTCCTGGTCGGGCGTCGCCACGAGCCCCGTCTCGGTCTGTGCCGCCAGCGGGCCGCGCCATCGTTCCCAGCCGATGGGCTCGTAGAAGCCCCGGATCTCCGACTCGAGGCCAGCGATCTCGTAGCCCCCGGCCGCCGCAGCTTCCGCAAGTCGGAGCATGACGGCGCGCCCGACGCCTTGTCGCTGATGGGTCGGCGCCGTGGCGACCGCGTCCACATACGCGCAGCGGAGGAAGGGCAGCCCGTCGGGTCGCAGCCATCGGGTCGTGATCACCGCGTGGCCGACGACCTCGGTGTCGAGGCGCGCGATCACGTGGACGCCATCCGGTGGCAGGAGGGAGAAGAGCTGACCGAAGTCCACGCCATGTGCCCATGAGCACATGTCCACGATCTCTGCTCGTTCCGCGGCCCGCAGGTCTGTCGTCAGCGACAACGTGACGCCAAGGGCGGCGGGCCCCCGTTGGCCGAACGCATCGGGCCCGTCGTGCCGTTTCAAGCGCATCCTCCCCGTCGACCGATGCCCGGGTCTGACATCCTACGCGCAGCCGATGAGACAGCACCGCCGCAGAGGGATCGAGCCTTGAAGTCGGACACTCGTGTCGTCGTCATCGGCGGCGGCGTCGTCGGCGCCAGCGTCCTGTACCACCTGACCAAGGTCGGCTGGACGGACGTGATGCTCCTCGAGCGCCGAGAGCTGACCGCCGGCTCGACCTGGCATGCCGCAGGCGGCATGCACACGCTGAACGGCGACCCGAACGTGGCCCGGCTCCAGCAGTACACGATCCAACTGTACGAAGAGATCGAGCGCGTCAGTGGCCAGGACTGCTCGATCCACCTGCCGGGCGGCCTGATGCTCGCCGACACCGAGGTGCGCATGGACTTCCTGCGCATGGCCCAGGCCCGCGGGCGCTACCTGGGCATGGAGCTCGAGCTCATCTCGCCGACCGAGGCGCGTGACGTCTTTCCGCTCCTCGACCCGCGATACTTCGTGGGCGCGCTCTACGACCCGGTCGAGGGCCACGTCGACCCCACCGGGGTCACCCGCGCCTACGTCAAGTGCGCCGAGGCGGCGGGCGCGGAGGTCCACCAACAGACGCCGGTCGTCGCCCTCTCGCAGCGCCCGGATGGCACCTGGGACGTCAGGCTCGAGAGCGGCGACTCGATCCATGCCGAGCACGTCGTGAACTGCGGTGGCCTGTGGGCCCGCGAGGTCGGGCGCATGGTCGGCCTGGAGCTTCCGGTGCTGGCCATGGAGCACATGTACCTGCTGACCGAACCGATGCGCGAAGTCGCCGACTACGTCGCAGCGGCCGGCCACGAGATGCCCATGGCGCTCGATTTCTCAGGCGAGATCTACATCCGCCAGGAGGGCGGAGCCATGCTCCTGGGCACGTACGAGCAGGCATGCGTGCCCTGGTCGCCGAGGCAGACGCCCTGGGACTTCGGCTCGCGGCTCCTGAAACCCGACCTCGACCGCATCACGCCCGAGCTGCAGGTCGCCTTCCAGCACTACCCGGCCATGGGCACCATCGGCATCAAGAAGGTCGTCAATGGCCCGTTCACGTTCTCGCCCGACGGCAATCCTCTCGTCGGCCCGGTGCGCGGCCTGCGCGGCTACTGGGTCGCCTGCGGCGTGATGGCCGGCCTCTCGCAGGGCGGCGGCGTCGGGCTCGCGCTGGCGACCTGGATGGCGGCCGGCGACGACGGCGACCCGGGCATGGACATCTGGGCCATGGATGTGGCGCGATACGGTGACTACGCGACGCTCGCCTACACGAACGCCAAGGTCCAGGAGAACTATCGCCGGCGCTTCCGCATCACCTTCCCGAACGAGGAGCTGCCTGCCGCGCGGCCCCTCCTGACGACCCCCATCCACGACCGCCTGACGGCCGCCAACGCCGTCTGGGGCGCGACGTTCGGGCTGGAGCACGCGCTCTGGTTCCAGGCGCCGGGCCTGCCGCCGATCGAGGAGGTCACCTTCCGACGCTCGAACGCCTGGGACCAGGTGGCTGGTGAGGTCGCGGCCGTGCGCGAGCGCGTCGGCATGACCGAGATCTCCAACTACGCGAAGTACCGGGTCACCGGCCCGGGTGCCGAGACCTGGCTGTCGTCGCTGCTCACCGCGCGGATGCCGGCCGTCGGGCGCATCACGCTGACGGCGATGCTCAACGACCAGGGCCGCATCGTCGGCGAGTTCACGGTCGCGCGACCATCGGACGCCGACGCGTTCTACCTCTTCGGCTCCCTGCCCGCCGAGGTCCATCACTCGCGCTGGTTCAGGCACCACCTGCCGACCGACGGCAGCGTCCGCTTCGAGGTCCTCGGTCTGGGCCTGACCGGGCTGTCCCTGGCAGGCCCGCGTTCGCGCGACGTCCTCTCGGCCGTGGCGCCGGATCTGGACCTCTCGACCGAGGCGTTCGCGTTCATGTCGTTCCGGCCCGTCGATCTGGCGATGATCCCGGTCCACCTCGGCCGGATCAACTACGCGGGCGATCTCGGCTACGAGCTGTGGGTCGCGCCGGAATACCAGCGCGTTCTCTTCGACCGGATCATGGCCGCCGGCGCGTCGCACGGCATCCGGCTGTTCGGGATGCGCGCGCTCATGTCGCTGCGGCTCGAGAAGAGCTACGGGACGTGGTTCCGGGAGTACCGTCCGATCTACACGCCGCTCGAGGCCGGGATCACCCGCTACATCCGGCTCGACCACGACTTCATCGGTCGGGCGGCCCACGAAGCCGAGCTGGCTGCTGGTGGCCCGAAGCGGCGCCTGTCCGCCTTCGTCGTCGAACCCGATCCCGACGACCCGGCCGACGTCATCGGCGACGAGCCCATCTGGCACGACGGCGCCGTCGTCGGCTGGGTCACCTCCGGCGGCTACGGGCACCACGTCAAGCAGTCGATCGCCCTGGGCTACGTGCCCACCGGCCCTGGCCGACGCCCGACGGTCCGGGCGGCAAGGGCTTCGAGATCGAGATCATCGGCCGGCGGCGTCCAGCCCGGCTCCAGCCCGAGCCGCTCTTCGACCCGCAGGGCCTGCGGATGCGCCAGTGACGACCGAGTCCGCAGGGCGCCTCGTGCTCGACGGCCAGCCGATCGCGTTCGAGGTCGGCGACTCGGTGGCGGTGGCCGCCGTTCGCGCGGGCGAGGTGCCCGGACGGGGCGGCACGCTCTGCCTGGCGGGCGACTGCGGCAACTGCCTGGCCACGGTCGATGGCGTTGCCTACGTTCGGACCTGCCAGGCGCCGGCGCGGCCCGGGCTCGAGGTCGTGCGCCATCCGGCTGCGGGGTTGCCACCGCTGCCCGTCGTCGATGGCACGGACGCTACGCGGCCCCCGCTCGGCCAAAGGATCGCCGTGCTGCGCCGAGAGGTGGATGTCGCGGTCATCGGGGGCGGCGAGGCCGGACAGCACGCCATCGCGGAAGCAGAGGCTGCGGACCGGGACGTCCTGCTGCTCGACGCGGGCGAGGGCCGTGAGGTCGTGGCCGTCTACCCGGGTCCCACGGTCGTGGCACGCACGACCGAAGGGATGCTCCACGTCGGCGCCGACGACATCGTGGTGGCCACCGGGGCGGCCGAGATCCAGCCCGTCTGTCCGGGCAGCCATCTGGCGGGCATCGTCACCGCTCGCGCCGCCGAGCGCCTGCACGCGGCCGGCGTGGACCTGGGTCGAGCGGTCGCCGTGGGCACGCCACCGGTGGGGGTTCCCTGCGAGCCCGTCGGTGGCCGGCTCGTGCGCTTCGAGGACGATGGGTCCGGTCGCGTCGGCGCCGTCGTGACCGCCGATCCCGCCACCGGATCCGAGACGACGACCACCTGCCAGACGGCCATCGTCGGGCTCGGCTTCGCTCCACGTGACCTGCTGGCTCGGATGGCCGGCCCGTCAGTGCCGCTGCGAACGGTCGGGGCAGCCGCCGCCGAGCACCACCTGCCGCCGTCGCCCAGCGAGCCTGACGACGTCGTCTGCCGCTGCATGGACGTCACCGTCGCCAACCTCGAAGAGGCCTGGTCGAAGGGCTACACGGAGCTGGAGCTGCTCAAACGCGCGTCGCTGGCCGGCATCGGCACCTGCCAGGGCGGCGCCTGCCTGCCTCATGTCCGCGCCTGGATCGCCGCGCGTCGCGGCGAGGTGCCGGCACCGTTCACGGCGCGCCCGGCATCGCGCCAGATCACGCTCGCGGAAGCCGCCGCGGAGGTCACGATCGACGCCTTCCGACGGACCGCGCTCCACGATGAGCACCTTGCGCTCGGGGCGCGCATGGACCGCTTCGGCGGCTGGTGGCGGCCGTGGCACTACGGCGATGCGGTGTCCGAGTATTGGGCCGTCCGCGAGGCTGTCTCGCTGGGCGACGTGAGCACGCTCGGCAAGCTCGTGGTCTCCGGCCCGGATGCGGTCGAGGCGCTCGAGCGCCTGTACCCCTGCCACGTGGCAGACATCAAGCCGGGTCGCTCGCGCTATGCGCTCCTGCTCAACGAGCGCGGCCACGTCATGGACGACGGCATGATCCTGCGCGAGTCGGCGTCACGGTTCGTGCTCAGCTTCACATCGGGCGGGGCGGCCAACGCCGAGATGTGGATCCGCGACTGGGTCGAGACCTGGGGCCTGCGCGTCCACGTCCTCGACCGGACCATGTCCCTGGCGGCCATCAACGTCACGGGGCCGCTCGCCGGGGAGCTGCTCAGGCGGGCAGGCGTGGCCGACCCGCCGCGCTTCCTCGGCCACCAGCACGCGGACGTCGAGGGCGTCCCCTGCCACGTGATGCGGCTGTCGTTCACCGGCGAGGCTGCCTTCGAACTGCACCACGCGGTGGATCGATCGGTCGAGCTCTGGCGAGCGCTCATGGACCTGGGCGCGGACCTCGGCATCCGGCCACACGGCCTCCAGGCGCTCTTCGGGCTGCGGCTCGAGAAGGGTCACGTCATCGTGGGCATGGACACCGAGCTCGACACGACGCCACGGCGCCTGGGCATGGACTGGGCGGTGCGCATGGAGAAGCCGCGCTTCATCGGCCGGGCCGCCCTCGAGCGAACCGGCAAGCTGCCCGACCACCGGCGCCTCTTCGGCTTCTCCATGCCCGGTCCGGCCCCGACCGAGGGCAGCCCGATCCTCGTCGGGGGCGAGGTCGTCGGACACGTCAGCGGCAGCTGGACGTCGCCGGTCCTCGGCCGGGCGGTCATGCTCGGCTGGCAGAAACGAACGCCGTTCGCCGATCGTGTCGAGATCGACGGCCGCGAGGCCGTCGTCGCGCCCACGCCCTTCTACGACCCGGAGGGTCATCGTGCGCGTGCTTGAGGGCGTGCGCGGCCTGCGGGTGGTGGCCGAGCCCGCGGCGCTCGACGGCGCGCGCTGGACGACCGATCCCGATACGACCGCGGCGGTGCTGCGATTCGCGCCGGACGAGGCCTTCGCCCTCGGGGCGACGAGCGTCGATGTCGACGACGAGCACGCCATCGTCGTCGACGAACGCGGCCTCGTCTTCGTGTGGTGTGCGCTGTCCGAGATCGCGGACCATCTCGAATGGAGCCTGCCCATCGAGCGACCCACCTTCACCCAGGGCGCCGTGGCAGGCGTGCCGGTCAAGCTCTGGCTCGTCGACGACGAGCATGCCGTCCTCTACGCGCACGCCGCCTACGCGCACGAGCTGGCGACGCGACTTGGTTGGCTGCCGTGAGCGACTACACCCGCACCCTTCCGGCCATCCGCTGGCCGGACAGCCCGAAGGCAGCCTACGACGTGGTCATCATCGGCGGCGGCGGCCACGGCCTGTCGACCGCCTACCACCTGGCGACCCGGCATGGGATCACGAACGTGGCGGTCGTGGAGGCCGACTACATCGCCTCGGGCAACACCGGCCGCAACACGACCATCATCCGCGCCAACTACGGTCTGCCCGAGGCCATCCGCTTTTACCAGCACTCCCTCGAGCTCTACCAGGGTCTCGAGGCGGAGACGGGCGCCGCCATCCTCCACCAGACGAAGGGCATCCTGTGGATGGCGCACACGGAGATGGCCATGCGCACCGAGCGTGGGCGCTGCCTCATGAACACGGCCTGCGGCGCGAAGACCGAGATGGTCACGCCGGCCCAGATCAAGGCCATCGTGCCCCAGATCGACCTCACGGGCGGCGGTCGCTATCCCGTCCTGGGCGCCTCGTACCACCGGGAGGCGGCGACCGCACGCCACGATCGGGTCGCCTGGGCGTACGCGTCGGGCGCCTCGCAGCGCGGCGTGGACATCGTTCAGCACACGCCGGTCGTCGGCCTTCGCCGGACCGGTGAGCGCGTGACCGGCGTCGAGACGCCAGCCGGACCCATCTCGGCGGGGGTCGTGCTATCCGCCGTCGGCGGTCGCATCACGGCCGTGGCCGCCATGGCCGGCCTGCGGCTGCCCATCCGGACCCATCCGCTCCACGCGTTCGTGACCAACGACCATGCCCCCGGCTTCGAACACATCGTGGCCAGCACGGAGCTGATGTGCTACGCCTCCCAGACAGACCGTGGCCAGATGCTCATCGGCGCCGAATTCGACTCGCAGCCCTCCTATTCGCGACAGTCGTCATTCAGCGCCCTGCGCGGCTACACCTGGAAGATCACGCAGCTGCTCCCGTTCCTGCGCCAGATGCGCATCCTTCGAACGTGGGCCGGCATCTGCGACATCTCGGCCGACTACAGCCCGATCATGGGCGCCACGCCGGTGGACGGCTTCCTGGTCACCACCGGCTGGGGAACCTGGGGCTTCAAGGCCATCCCCGCCGGTGGCGAGGCGATGGCCGAGTTGATCGCGACCGGTCGGACCCCTGCGCTCATCGCGCCCTTCGCGCTCGACCGCTTCCAGCGCGACCACGTGCTGGCAGACCAGGGCTCGGCGGGGACGCGCTGATGCACTGGCTGGCGTGCCCCCGCTGTGGTCGCCGCCCGCTCGACGAGTACGTCTTCGGTGGCGAGCGCAGGTCCGTGCCCGACTCGATCAGCGACCCTGACGCGCGCGATTTCGACGAGGTCTGGGTCTTCGAGAACCCCGACGGACCGACCACGGAGCGCTGGTTCCATGCCTTCGGGTGCCGGCGCTGGCTGACCGTCCGACGGGACACGAGCATCGACGTCGTGCTCGACGTGCGCTGAGTGGCGCGTGGCGAAGGCGCGGCCTTCTGACATGGCCCGACTTGCCGATCGCTCGCTCGAGCTCGTGCTGCGCGACGACGTCCGCTTCGGCGTCGGAGCCATCGAGCACCTACCTGACCTGGTCGTGCAGATCGGTGGTCGGCGCGTCTTCGTGGTCAGCGACCCGGGCGTCCTCCGCGCCGGTGTCGTAGACCGGGTACGAGCGATCCTCGAGGCTCGGCGCCTCCCGGTCGGCGTCCATGCCGCGGTCGAGCCGAATCCTGACACGGCATCGATCCTGCGCGGCAGCGAGGCGCTGGTCGCGTTCGGGACGGCCGGCACGATCGTGGTGCCGGTCGGAGGCGGCTCGTCGATCGACTCGGCCAAGGTCATCGCGCTTCACGCCGTCAATGGCGGCCAGGTCCTGGCACTTGGCTATGACCGCGGCGACCTCGTACCGGGCGGTCCGTTGATCGCCGTGCCGACGACGGCTGGCACCGGCGCCGAGACCAACACGTACGGCGTCATCACCGACGAGGCGGCCGGCCGCAAGGACTACATCGGCCATCGGTCGCTGCTGCCCGCCTCGACCATCCTCGACCCGTCATTGACGGTCGACCTGCCGCCGGCCGCCACGGCGGCCACGGGCGTCGACGCCCTGACCCACGCGATCGAGTCGCTCCTGTCCGCGAATCCCAACCCGTTCGCCGAGGCGGTGGCGCTCCAGGTCATCCGGACGGTCGCCACCTGGTTGCCGCGGGCGGTCGCCACGGGCGACGACCTCGAGGCACGGTCGCAGCTCCTGCTGGCTTCGCATCTGGCCGGCCTCGGGCAGGCCAGTGGCACTGGCGTCGGGCTGGTCCACGCGCTCGGGCACGCCATCGGGACACGCGGTAGGCTGCCGCACGGGACGGCCCTGGCGACCGTGCTGCCCGAGGTGCTTGCGTTCTACGCGGCCGAGCCTGGCCTGCGCGACCGCGAGCTTGCGCTCATCGCCGTCGCCATGCGCGCGGCGTCGCCGACCGAGGACGATGCCACCGGCGCTCTCTCCGCAAGCGGCGCGTTGCGTGCCTTCCTGACATCGGTCGCCCAACGCCAGACGCTGCGCGCGCTCGGCTTCGACGAGGCGATGCTCGATCTCGTCGCGACCGACGCCATGGCCGACGCCGCCCTCCGGAACGCCCCTCGCATGCCGACGCTCGACCAGGCGCGCCAGATCCTGGGCTCCGTCCTCGACTGACCCGTCAGCCGAGTCGTTCGAGGGCGCTTCGATAGAGTCTCGAGCCTGGCGCAAGCGCGACCGCGATTCGCAGGTGCCGCCGCGCGTCGTCGCGCCGGCCGAGCCGCTTGAGCGCCTGGCCCAGGCCGAAGTGACCATAGGCGGCGCTGGGGTCGATCTCGATGAGCTGTGCGAAGGCCTCGGCGGCCTCCGGGATGCGGCCGCCGTTGTAGTAGGCACGGGCGAGCGGCTCGATGATCGAGCCCTTGCCGGGCTCGAGTCGTCGGGCGCGCTCGAGGATGACGGCCGCCTGGGCATGGTGGCGCCGGGCCAGGAGTGACGTGCCGCGCTGGAGCAGGCCGTAAGCCGACTCACGTTCGGCCAGGGCGTCGAGGAGCACCGCGTCGTCGGGCGACGGTGTTTCGGGTTCGTCGTCCGGTCGCACCGTGGGTCCGCCTAGGGCGCCCGCCAGGCGTCGAGATCGATCGGCCGCAGACGCGGGCTCAGGGTCAGGCCGGGGATGCGGCCGCGCTTGGCGATCGGATTGCCGTCGATCTCCTTGAGGTCGCCCGTGAAGTCGACCGGCCGGGCACCGCTGATGTAGGAGCCGACCGCGAAGGAATCGACCGGCGCACCCTGCTCCTTGAAGTAGCGGATGCGCTCCGGGTCGAGACCACCGCTGACGATGATCTTGACCTTGTCGAAGCCCGCCTGATCCAACCGGGCCCGGACCTCGTGGACGAGGTCGGCGGTCACACGACCGCGCTCCGACGGCGTATCGAGGCGGATGCCGTAGAGCCGATCGCCGAGGGCGTGGGCGACACGCAGCGCCTCCTCGGCCTCGTCCCGGAACGTGTCGACGAGGACGATGCGCGGCACCTCCGGCCCGAGGTCGCGATCGAATGCCTCGGCCGCCTTGACCGTGTCGCCGAAGATCAGGACCAGCGAATGCGGCATCGTGCCCGTGGGGCGCAGGCCGGCCAGCCGGGCGCCGGCCGGCGTCGACGCGCCGACGCAGCCGCCGACGATGGCCGAGTAGTCGAGGTTGTCGGTCACGTCGGGATGCACGTGGCGGGCACCGAAGGAGATGACCGGCTGGGGGGCGGCCTCCTCGACGCACTCGCGAGCTGCAGTCGCCCAACCCGTGCTCTGCGACATGAGCCCGAGGACTGCCGTCTCGTAGAGCCCGAACTGGCGGTACCGGGCGCGGATGCGGAGGACGACCTCCTTGGGCGCGATCGCGTCGCCGTCGTCGAGCGCTTCCACGACGGCCTCACCCTGGGCGGCGCCCTCGAGGGCATGGGCGAGCAGGATCTTGGCCTCGTCGATGCCGCAGAGCACGGCGTCCTGGCGGGCGAAGATCTCCATGGACACCAGCGGGTCGAGCCCTTCGCGGCGGAGGATCTCCTCGGCGCGTGCGAAGTAGACGTCGGCCGACTCGCCGGAGAGGATCTCCATCGACGGGCGCCGCCGTTGCATGACGCGGTCAGCCATGCCGGACCCTCGGCCGCCTCACGTGCCCTCCTCCCCCTCCGCTGCCCCCGCCTGGTTCGGCTCGTCCGGGGCCGCGAGCTCCGTCCGGGCGGCGAGTGTAGCAGGGGCCTCAGGCGACCCGACCCAGGCCGGATCGTCGGCCGCGGACGCGATCGCGGAGGCGGGGGCCAGTCTCCGTCGCCGACGACGCACGAAGACGGCTCCGGCGCCGAGCAGGACGATCACGAGCGCGATGCCGCCAGCCGTCGCCGCCCGTTGCGTGCCGACCTCGTCGGCAGCGTCGATGAGCGCGACCGCCTCAGCGGCCTGGATCCGCGCCCCGTGCAGGTCGCCCGATCGATAGGCTGCGCCCGCCTCACTGAGGTCGAGCGACGGATCGAGGCCGACCAGCCCCAGCGTGACGAATAGGTCGCGCTCCGCCGACACCGCTTCCTGCGCCGTCTGCACGTCGCCGAGCGCCTCGATCATCGCATCAGCCAGGCTGACGACGCCGTCGTAGCTGATCTCGGCGCTCTCGAATGCCGTGCGCAGGGCCCCTCCGTCGTCGAGCCCCAGGCGGTCCTCGAGGGCCTCGACGGACGCCCGCCGACCGAGGGCCGTCTCGGCCAGCTCCAGCTCGCGATCCACGAAGTCGAAGGCCCAGCGCGCCATCGGTGCGCGAAGGGCATACGCCGGCAGCCAGCCGTCCGCGTCGTCGACCAGCTGCGCGTAGCGACGGACGGCCGCCTCGTGGTCAGCCAGGATGGGCCGCTCCACGTCCGAAACGACCCAGGTCTCGTAGAGCTCGGCCGCTTCGGTCGAGCCACCGACCTGCTCGAGCAGGTCGAGCAGGTATCGCCAGTCACGAAAGCTGGCCACGTTCATCTGGCTCTCCGGCCGTGCGGCGCCCGGGAAGGCGATCGATCGGTCGTTGGCCGCAGCCAGGACCTCGCGCATGCGCTCCTCGCCGATCTCGTCGACGACGGCGTCGATGACCTGTCGCGCGGCGTCGTAGCCGTAGGCCTCGCGGGCCTGCGAGGCGGCGCTGTCGATGAGGGCCGGCGGGGCCCAGAGGTTGAGCGCGAAGGCCACCCGCGTGTCGCGATAGACAGGCTCGGGCGGTGGCTGCGCCGACCCCAGCCGTCGAGGGCGCGGGCGGCATAGGCGTCGGCGAGGCCTTCGCTGATCCAGCGCCCGCTCAGCAGGCGATCGTTGAACCAGGCGTGGGCGGCCTCGTGGACGATGACCATGTCGTCGGGCTCCTCGCTGATGAGGATCTCGTCGAGGATCCGGCCCTCACCCGGGTCGTAGAAGCCGGCGTAGCCTTCGAGGCTGCTCGTCGCCGATTCGCTCACGCGAAGCGGCCCGACGACCGGCCAATCGAGGCCGTTCAGCTCGTGCAGCGCGACCAGGCCGTCAGTCAGGCGTTCCCGAACGCGCTCGGCCCACAAGTCGTCCTCCGGCCAGGAGCGGACTTCGAGGGCGCGCTCCTGGCCACCGATCTCGACGCGCAGCATCTCGGCCTCGAGGGCATCCGGGCGGTCGCCACTTACGACCACGAACCAGCGCGCATCGTCGACCGAGCCATTCGTGGTCAGGATCGTCCGGCCTTCGGCGTCGAACTCGGTGCCGATGTCGCCGCCGCGGGTCTGGACCTCGAAGCCCTCGGGCAGCACGACGCGCATGGTCGCCTGATCGTCGCCGTGGGCGAAGGCGTAGAAGCTGACGTAGGCACGCCCGACGCGGATCGGACTCGACGAGCGGGCCCCGCCGTCCGGGAGGTCGTACGTGATGTGCACGGTGGCCGTCCGGCCGTAGGCGACCCTGGGCCGGATATCGAAGCGGATCTCGTCAAAGCCGTTCCGCTCGCGGATGGTCGTCGGGAGGCGTTCGCCGCCCCGTGTCACCCGCACGTGGGTGGCCTCGTCGGGCACCGCCATCTGCCACTCCACCACCGACCAGACCGTCGTCTGGCCGCCGCTGATGGTGTCCGGCTGGACGTTCTTGATGCGCAGCTCCACCTGGGCATGGATGCGCCGCTTCTCGGGCTGGACGGTGAGGGTGGTGGCGCCGGTGACCTCAGGCTGCTCGATGGCACGGACGACGTGCACGCCAGTCGGACCGAGGCCGCCGAGCAACGCGGCCAGAGCGATCCCCAGCGCCGCCAGCGGGGCCGCCAGCGGGCGGCCGTTCGGCGCCAGCGACGTCCGCGTCACGTGACGAGCTCCGCTGGCGCCTCGAGCTCGGCGACCGTCTGGCGCCACGAGCTCGGCGACCTCGGCGGCGTACCGCGTCAGCAGCGCGCTCGGGACGCTCGGCGTCGCCTTGCCCCAGTCGCCCAGGAAGGGCTTCGACTCCTCGTGCAGCAGGTCGCAGACGGCGACCAGGCGCGCCAGGGTGCGACCGACGGCATCCCGGTCGAGCACCGCGCCGGGGACCTCGGCCGTGAGCATGATCCGCTCGTCCTCGGCCAGGGCGAACTTGACGAAGGGCAGCTCGTCGTTCCAGCGCAGGAGCCGCCGATACGTCTTGCGAAAGCTGTCGTTGAGGGCGGGCGCGTAATGCGCCCAGGCCAGCAGGCCGACGTCCGGCGCCAGGATGAGCGTCACGCGGATGGCTGCCCGGCGGCGGCCGTCCAGACGCAGGTCTCGGCTCTCGACACCGTCACGCTCGGCACGCTCGATGGGGACCAGCTCCAGCTCGGCCAGCCAGCCGTCGATCGGCGCCGTCCGCCTTGCTCCGGTCAGCGGCTCACCCGCGGCGATGCGGTCCCCACCTCGCGGACCGGGGCCTCACCGGCATCCGCCACGCCAGAGCGCCGTTCGACCGACCCGCCCGTGCGGATGACGCGCGAACGGAAGTCGACGGCACGCACGCCTTCGGCGATGCGCACGTTGCGTCCGACGCGCACGCCGCGGGGGATGACCGCTCGCTTGCCGATGACCGTGATGCCGGTGTTCAGGCGCGTCGGCTCCTGGCGGTTGGCGATGGTCAGGTCGTTGCCCTCGCCGATGTGGGCGTTGGGACCGACCGAGACCTCCTTGTCGAGGATCGAGCGGTCGACGATGGCGCCAGCCCGGATGACCGAGTCGAACATGACGATGCTGTCGCGGACGACAGCGCCGATATCGACGCGAACGCCGGGCGAGAGGATGGAACGCTCGACGGTGCCGGCCACGAGGCAGCCGTGGCTGATGAGGCTGTTGTGGATGTTGGCGGTCGGCCCGATGCGCGCCGGGGCGCGCTCCTCGGACCGCGTGTGGATGAGCCAGTCGCGGTCGTAAAGGTCGAGCTCGGGGCGATCGACGAGCAGGTCCATATTGGCCTGCCAATAGCTCTCGATGGTCCCGACATCCTGCCAGTAACCGTCGAAGCGATAGCCGAAGACACGGGCCCTGGCGTCGAGCATGGCGGGGATGACATCCCGCCCGAAGTCCGTCAGCTCATCGCTCAGCCAGCGCAGGAGCGCCTTCTTGCTGAAGACGTAGATGCCCATGGATGCCAGGTCGCTCTTGGGCTTGGCCGGCTTCTCGTCCCAGTCCACGACGACGTCGCTCTCGCCCAGCGCCAGGATCCCGAAACGGTGTGCGTCGCCGATGGGCACGCGGCGGACGGCCACGGTCACGTCCGCGCGACGTCGCCGGTGCGCGGCCACGAAGGGCGTGTAGTCCATCTTGTAGATGTGGTCGCCGGCCAGGATGAGGACGAGGTCGCCGGGGGTCTGACGGATGGTCTCGATGTTCTGGAGCACCGCATCGGCCGTGCCGCGATACCACTCGCTGGCGCGACCGCGGGCGATGTACGGCTGGAGCATCCGGATGCCGCCGCGGTTGCGGTCCAGGTCCCAGGGTCGGCCGAGGCCGATGTGATCGTTGAGAGAGCGTGGGTTGTACTGGGTCAGCACGACCACGTTGTCGATGCTCGAGTTGACGCAGTTGCTGAGCGCGAAGTCGATGATCCGGTACTTGCCGCCGAAAGGCACCGCGGGCTTGGCCCGCATGCTCGAGAGGATCGACAGCCGCTCGCCCTCTCCGCCAGCCAGGATGACCGCAAGGACTCGCTTCACGACACGATGCTACCGCGCGGCGGCGGCCTCGTCACGACCGCAGCACGGAGCGATCAGAGGAACAGGCGCGGGTTGGAGAAGTCGTCCTTGAACTGGACAGCCCAGTGGAGGTGGGCTCCGGTCGAGTTGCCAGTGTTGCCTTCCCAGCCCACCACGTCGCCGGCATCGACGCGCGCCCCCTGGAAGATGCCCGACGGCTTCCTCGCCTGCATGTGCGCGTACCAGGTCACGAGGTCGGCCGAGTGGGCGATGATCACGATCCAGGCGCGATCGCCCGGTGGATCCCAGGGGTTGTAGCCGACGAAGACGACGACGCCGTCGCCCGAGGCGTGGATCGCCGTGCCGGACGGCGCCACGATGTCGATGCCCCGATGGAAGTGGTCGCAGCTGCCCAGCGGCGGCTCCCACGCGAAGCCGGTGCAACCGAACTCCTGAGAGACGCGGCCTGACATCGGCCAGCGCAGGCTGCCGTTGTACTGGGATGGGATCCTGCCGCGGCCGAGCTGGTCACGGACGATGCGGTCGATCTCGGAGCTCAGCTTGCCCTGCGCTCGGACCTGTGCTCGAAGCAAGTCGGCGGCAGCAGCCTTGCTCCTGGCGACCTGCTGGAATCTCCGCAGCTGTGCTTCCTGGAGTCTCCGCGTCTCGGCCTCGAGCTTGTCGAGACGCCGGCGCGCGGCCTCCAGCTTCGCCTTCTGGTCGCGGATCGTGTCCGCCTGGACGGCCACCTCCTGGCGGACTTCCTCGGTCCGGAAGCGCGTGCTGTCGGTCGTACGCTGGAGCTCGGCCATGGCCACCTTGTCGCGCTCGATGCGCGCGGCGAGGTCCGCATCCTGCTGGCCGACGCGCAGGTAGGTCCCGACCTGGGCCAGCACGTCGGTCAACGAATTGGCCGTCAGGACCTGCTCGAGGAGGCTGGTCTGCTGGAGCTTGTAGGCGTCCGCGACGCGCTGGGCCAGCAGGCGTTTTCGCTGGGCCAGATCGGCCCGGGCCTGGTCCAGCTCCCCTTCCAGGATGCCGAGCGTCCAGTCGAGGTGCTCCAGCTCGGCGACCAGCTCGGCGTAGCGCGCCTCGACCTTGGCGAGCGCCGCAGCCGCCTCGTTGATCCGCTTGCGTACGACGGCCTGGTCGGTATTGATGTCGTCGAGCTTGTTGGCCGTCGCGCTCAGGGCGTTGCGGAGGCTGACTTCGGCGCCACGAAGCTCGCGCAGGGCGTCCTTCTGGTCACGGATCCGCTGCCGCAGCGCCTTCTGCTGAGCCATCGCGTCGGACAGTTCGTCGGCCCGCACGGCAGGCCCGCCCGTGGCGAGGGATCCCAGGAGGATGGGAACCATGAGGAGCAGAGCGCCGAGCGCGCGGAGTCGGTGCGTGCGGGTTCGGCGCATCAGGTTCGCATCATCGTGCAGGCGTTGCTCCCTCCCGCTTCCCGGGCGGTCAGTGGCCTCGCAGCCCGCCGGTGGTGCGCCGCCCTCCGCGAGAACCCCGCGCCTGGACGACTCCGGCTGGCGGGCATGATACCCCGGCTGGTCCAGTCGGCCCCCAGCCCGAAGGTCCTGTGCGTGCACCCGGACGCTCGAGCCAGGCCGCCGGATCAGGGCGCCAGGGCCGCGAGCATGCCGCCGAGGATGAGGATGGGCCCGAACGGGATGGCCGTCCTCATGGTCAGGCGACGGGCGACGATGAGCACGATGAGGATGACCGCCGAGGCGATCGACGCGACCACGAGGCCGGCGAAGAGGCGCGTCACGCCGGACATCAGGCCGAGCCCGGCGACGAGCTTGAGATCGCCCATGCCCAGCGCGCCCTTGACGACGACGTCGAGGGCGAAGAGGAGGACCGGCGCCCCGATGCCGGCGATGAGGGCGCTGGCGATGGGCAGGTCCTTGCCGGCCAGCAACGGGTTGAGGCCGGTCACGGTCAGAAGCAGCCCGACCACGATGAGGGGCAGCGTGATCAGGTCGGGCAGGAGCTTCTGATCGAGGTCGGTGGCCATGAGCAGGAGGAGGGCACCGAAGTAGACGCTCAGGATGGCCAGGTCACGAGGATCGCTCCAGCGCCCGGCCAGGGCCGCGAAGGCGATCGCGCCCCCGAACGCCAGGACGGCAGTTCGCCAATCGAGGGGCCGGACGGCGCCATCGTCGTGC
Source organism: uncultured Chloroflexia bacterium (assembly GCA_963837215.1). Lineage (GTDB taxonomy): Bacteria > Chloroflexota > Limnocylindria > Limnocylindrales > CSP1-4 > CSP1-4. The sequence goes on along the minus strand of CAWIML010000006.1, from coordinate 391,139 downwards.
GCGGGCCACCGCGCCGACAGGCGGTCGGCGGCCAGACCGACGACGAGCCCCAGGACGGCGAAGGCGACGACCAGGAGGGTGAGGGACACGTCAGGCAGACCCGTCGGGTGGTGAGCGCGGCTCAGGCGCCGCGAAGGGCCAGTTCGACGAGCGTGGCGTGCATCACGCCGGTCGCCCCGCGAGCCGTGTACGGCGTGGCCTTGCGGACATAGCCGGAACCGCCGATGTCGAGATGGACCCACGGCCGGGTCGCGAAGTCGCGCAGGAACAGGCCGCTCTTGACGAGCGAGGCCTCGGGGCCGCCGGAGTTGTTGAGCTCGGCGTAGACCGTCTCCATGTCGGTGCGATAGTCGGCGACGAGTGGCAACTGCCAGGTCCGCTCGGCCTGCCGCGCGCCCGCGGCAGCGACCTCGTCCCACCAGGCCTGCGGCGTGCCGAAGCCACCGGTGATCTGCGAGCCGAGGGCGCGCTGGACGGCGCCCGTCAGCGTGGCCACGTCGACCAGGTGCGTGGCGCCGTTGCGTTCCGCCCAGACCATCGCGTCGCCGAGGATGAGCCGCCCCTCGGCGTCGGTGTTCTGGATCTCGACGACCCTGCCGTTGAGCGCCCGCACGATATCGCCTGGGCGAACCGAGTGAGGTCCGGGCATGTTCTCGACGGCTGGCGCCACGGCCATGAGGGGCAGGCCTGGGGCCAACGCGGCGACGGTGGCGATGGCGCTGATGACCGTGCAGGCGCCCGTCTTGTCGGTCTTCATCTCCTCCATGCGCTCGGCAGGCTTGATGCTGATGCCGCCAGAATCGAAGGTCACGCCCTTGCCGATCAGGGCCAGCATCCCGCCCCGGGCGTCGGTCGCGCCCGTGGCGCCGGAGCGCAGGACGATGAAGCGGGGCGGGCTGTCGCTGCCACGCCCGACGGCCATGAACATGCCCATGCCAAGCGCCGTCGCCTCCTCTGGGCCGAGGATCTCGACCTGAAGGTCATGGGCCTTCGCGATCGCCAGCGCCTCGTCGGCCAGGACCTCCGGGCTGACATCGTTGGCGGCGCGCTGCGAGAGGTGTCGCGCGCGGTTGGTGCCCTCGCCGATGAGCCGGCCCCGCTCGGCGGCGGTGCCAGCCGCAGCCAGGTCCACGTCGGGCATGACCAGGATCAGCTCCGCCAGGTCCGGCGGTGCGGTCTCGACGTCGTCCCGGTAGATGGTGGACGGGTCGTGCATGCCCTCGACCACGCCGCGCGTGACCAGCTCGGCCAGGATCCGCTCGTCGAGCTCATCGTGGCCGGCCAAGGCGGCGGGCAGCCAGACGGCGACCCGCTCGACGTGCCGGCCCCCGAGCCGTCGCTCGGCGGCGGACCCGAAGCGCAGGGCGGCCAGCCGGTCGAAGTCGCGTCAGTTTGCCGATGCCCACGGCCATGACCCAGGCCGCACCCATCTCGCGGCCCCTGATGATCGTCGCGGCGTGCGCCTTGCCGACCTGCTCGCCCAGCGTCCGGTAGGCGGCCAGCGCCCCGTCGAGGCGCCGGTCGAGCTCGGCCAGAGCGGGGTCCGGCTCGCCGTCGGCTCGGATCGGGACGACCAATAGGTCGGTCTCGACATCCCAGGCTTGGCGGTCCGTGACATGGGTCTGCATCGGTCGTCGGGCTCCCATTTCGGTGGCGGGCGGGGGTGGACGTCGGCGAGCGAGCCCGCGTCGGGCTGGCCATCGAGAGCGCGGCGGCGCCGGCCGCAGTGTGCGCGGGGATCGGGCGGCCTAGTCTACCGCTGCCACCGCGGCGGTGAGCGCGCCCCGGGCCTCGTCGATCCGGATGGCGGCCTGGTTGAGCCCGCCTTGTGCAAGGTCGCTCATGATCACGACGATGGCGCGCGTGTCGGGCGGCAGGAGCTTCTGCGCACGCTGGACGTCGGCGAAGGCCTCGCGAGCGGCATCGGTGACCCGTCCTCGCGATCCGTGGAGCGCCTGGTAGAGGCGGGCCAGGGCGTCATCGTAGGTACGGTTCCGATCGACCCAGATGTCGAGCGTCGTGGTGTCCACCGACTCGACCAGCTGGTCGCGGATCTCGAGCGCCGCCGTCAGCTCCGCCCGAGCCTTGCCGAGGCCCTTGAGGGCGTCGGCGTAACGGCCGGCGGTACCGTCCTGCGTGGCCGCGAACGTGGCCAGGTCGTGATCGGCAAGGCGCTTTGCGATCTCGCTGGCAGGCAGGGCGCCGCGAGCCACCCGGCCCCACAGGTCGGCCAGGGGCCGGACCGTCTCGACCGCCTCGCCCGCCGCCGCGATGCGCCCAGCCATCGAGCGACTGATCTGGTACGAGTCGGCGTCATACGGCAGGGCCCGGAGGTCCGCGGCTGCGGCCGTCGCGATGCTGCCGATCTCGAGCACCAGCCGGTCCCCGTTGTCGAGGTCCTGCACGAGCGCCTCCTGGTCGCCCGCGTTGAGGTTGACGAGGGCGGTTCGGGAGAGGCCGGAGAGGGCCGCCACGAGCCCCTGTGCGTCGCGCAGCTGGGCATCGATGGCCGCCAGGCCGGGCGCGACCGCAGCGTCGGCTCGCGCGAAGACCTCCGGCCGGGCGGCGTCGTCCGGGACCGGGTTGGCGGCCACAGCCAGGCCCGCCGCGCCGATCGCGATGAGCGCGGCGGCGAGGAGCCAGACGACGGCGCGGACGAGTCGCCAGACGATGCGCATCGGCGCGCAGTCTATCGCCCGGGAACGGCGGCCACCGGCGCGGGCTATCCTCGGCCCGTGCCCGACCTCGCTCTCGACCGATGATCAACGCCCGGGCCGCAGCACTGCGACGGCCCATCGAGGACGATCCGCTGTCGACCGGGATCGCCGACGCCGACCTCGCGCTCCTCCGGCGCCTGCCGAAGGCCGAGCTCCACCTCCACCTCGACGGCTCCCTGCGGCCGGCCACGGCGCTCGAGCTGGCGCGGCCGCGGCGGGTCGATGGCGGGCTCGACCTCGCGGGCATGGCGGACCGGCTCGTCGCCCCGGAGCGCTGCGTCGATCAGGCTGACCTGCTGCGCGCCTTCGACCTGCCCATCGCGATCATGCAGGACGCCGAAGCGCTCGAGCGCATCACGCACGAGCTCGTCGAGGACGTGGCTGGCGACGGGACGCGCTACGTCGAGATCCGCTGGGGCCCGGAGCTCCATCGCCAACGCGGCCTCTCACTGCGCGACGGGATCGCGGCCGTGGCCGCCGGCGCCCGCAGCGGGGCAGCATCGGTCGCCGTGAACGGGCCGCAGCCGATCGTCGTACGGCTCATCGCGGTCGCGCTGCGCTCCCATGAGCCGGCGCGCAACGAGTCCGTCGCACGGGCCGCGGCAGACGCCATGGCGGATGGCGTGGCTGGCTTCGACCTGGCGGGGCTGGAAGCCGCCTATCCGGACCCGCTGTTGCACGCGCGCGCCTATGCCATCGCTCGCGAGGCGGGTCTGGGCATCACCGTCCACGCTGGCGAATGGGGCGGCGCCGCCCAGGTCTGGCGGGCGCTGGCGCTCGCGCCGACGCGCATCGCCCACGGCGCGCCGGCCGGCGACGACCCCGCGCTGATGGCCGAGCTGGTCGCCCGCGACGATCACCCTCGACCTGTGCCCGACCAGCAACCTCCAGGCAGACCTCTGCCCGACCCTGGCCGACCACCCCCTGCCACGCATCGTTCGGGCCGGGGTGCCGGCCACCCTGAGCACCGACGATCGGACCGTCAGCGCGCTGACGTTGACGCAGGAGTACGCACGCGCCCGAGCCACGCTTGACTTGAAGCTGGCCGAGCTCTGGCGCCTCGACCGGCATGCCCTCGAGGTCGCCTTCCTGCACGACGACGAGCCGACGCGAGCGCGCCTGCTGGCCGAGTTCGACGGCTTCGCCGCCTCGGAGCCCGCCCTGGCCGGCGGGGCGTGATGGGCATCCGTGCCGTCGCGTCCACGCTGACGTCAGGCGATCGGGGCGAGCTGTTCCAGGATGATCGCCAGCTCATCGGCGTCGTGGGCGACCGCCGTGGGCTGGGCGTCGGGGTCGGCCTCGTCGAGGTGCGCATCGGTCGTCACCCCGGTGAGCATCAGGACGCTGCGCGCGCCCACGGCATGGGCCGCCTTGATGTCGGTGTACAACCCGTCGCCGATGACCACCGCCGCCTCGACCGGCATGCCCGCCGTCTCCGCCGCCGCGCGGAAGAGGGTCGGTCCGGGTTTGCCGACCACGAGGTCCGGCTCGCGACCGGCTGCCACCGCCAGGGCGGCGACGATCGAGCCGGCGCCCGCCTTGAGGCCTTCCGCGTCCGGGTAGACAGGATCGCGATTGGTGGCCACGAACCGTGCTCCGTTGCGAACGGCCTCGGCGGCAAGGCTGAGGCGGTCGTAGCGCAGGGCGAAGTCCACCCCGACGACGACCGCATCAGGGCTCGCCTCGAGCCCGAAGCGGGTCGGGGCGACCGTCTCGACGCCAACGTCACGAAGCTCCCGCGCGAGGCCTTGGCCACCGAGGACCATGACGCAGCGGACGGGTGGCGTGCCCTCGACCAGGACGACGGCGGTGGCGCGGGCAGAGGTCACGATCATCGCCGGGTCGGCGGGGGCACCCATGCCGCGCAGTCGCTCGACGTATTCGGTCCGGTGCCAGCGCGAGTTGTTGGTGGCATAGACGACACGGTCGCCAGACGCCACGCGGGCGGTCAGCAACTCGGGCATGCCGGGCACCGGGTCGATGACCGCGATAGACGACGCCATCGAGATCGACGATCAGCAGCACTCGCGGATGGTAGGGGCGTGAGCGGCCGCTCGCCATTCGACGACGTCAGCTTGCTGGTCATCGACGGCAACAACCTGCTCCATCGGACCGCCGGCGGCCCCGGGCCATCGGCGGCGCGGGTCCTCATCCCGCGACTGCGTGCCGTGCTGCCGGCAGGCGTCGGCGTCTCGCTCGTCCTCGACGGCATGGCGGACCACGGCGCCCCCATCCGCGAACACGTCGGCTCGGTCACGATCGCTCATGCCGGCCGTCGGTCGGCCGACGACGCCATCGTCGAGGTCGTCGAGCATCGCGGCTACGGGGAGCGGCCGCGGACCATCGTGGTCACCGACGACCGTGCCCTGGCCGAACGCGTCAAGCGCCTCGGGGCTCTCCATCGGCGGGTCGCCTGGCTGCAGGACGTGCTGGAGCTCGCACCCCGTGGCCCGCGCGGCTCGTCGGCCGGTGCTTCCGCGGCCGGCGCGCCGATCGGCCGTCCTGGCGTCCGGCCATCTCGACCGGCGACGCCTGGCGCCGAGCAGGACACGGGCGGCACTGACATCGAGGCCGAGCGCATCCCCTGGACGCCTGGGCGCGGCGCCACCAAGAAGCGTGGCAACCCGATGCGCCGCCGCGGTCGAGGCGCAGGTAAGATGCGCCCGTGAACGAGATCCAGGCCGGCCTCGAGAGCTTCTTCAACGAGCTGCTGGAGCTGACCTCGTTCTTCATCCTGCCGAACTGGAACGACGTCATCCAGCACATGCTGCCGGCGGCCGTCGTCCTCTTCCTCGTCGGTCCGATCCTCACCCTGCTCGTCCTGTACTGGCTCTACCAATGGGTGCACATGCCGCGCTTCCATGTGCGCCCGGCCGAGGTCGTACCGGTGCCCGTGCCACGCGACGAGGCCGGACAGCCGGTCATCCCTGCGTCTGTCCCGTACTGCTCGTTCGATGGCCTCCTGTTCCCGGCCCGCGAGACGCGCTGCACCGAATGCCGCCAGGAGCTCAGCGTGCGCTGCCCGGTCGACGACACGCTGCGCAGTGCGACGGAGCAGACCTGCATCACCTGCGGCACCCGATACGTCCTTGGTGCGTCTGAGACGGCGATCGCCGTCCAGCGGCGGAGCGGTCCGCCAGCCGGCGGCGCCGCGGTCGCCTGAAGCCAGTCGCATCGACGGCGACATGGCAGCGCGGATCGACAGCAGAGCATGACTTCCGGAGACACTGAGCATGGCCACGCTCTCCCTCTACCTCTTCGTCGCAGGCGGGCTGGCCCTCGCCTTCGCCTTTGCCTGCCACGTCGCGTACACCACGATCCTGGCGCAGTCGGGCGTAGCGGTCGCCCGTCGCAGGCTGACCCCTGCAGGGGTGGGGATCGGTGCCGGCAGGCGGCTCGACGACCGTCGCCTTCGGTGGCTCAGGGTCCGGCATCGACGATCGATCGGCTCGGACCTCGATGCCCGGCGTCACCAGCGGCGCCTTCGCCATCTCGGCGACGTGGGTGGCGGCCGTGCTCATCGGCAGCTCGATGATCCTGCGGGCGGTCATCGTCGGCCGCGGGCCGTGGGGCAACATGTACGAGTTCTGGGTCGCCTTTGCGTTCGGGATCACGGCCGGCTACCTCTTCCTGCAGCGCCGCTACCCGATCCGCTCGCTCGGCTTCCTGCCGCTCGGCGTGGCTGTCTTCCTGGTCGGCTATGCGGCGACCCTGCCGCACGCCATCGAGCCCCTCGTGCCGGCGCTCGACAACGCGCCGCTGCTGACCATCCACGTGGCCATGGCCATGATCAGCTACGGCATCTTCGCCACGGCCTTCGGTGCGGCCGTCGGCTACCTCGTCCAGGGCCCGAAGGACCGATTCGCCTGGCTGCCGTCGCACCGGACGCTCGACGAGGTCGCCTACCGGGCGGTCATCATCGGCTTCCCCATCTTCGCCACGCTGATCATCCTCGGCTCGTGGTGGGCGTCGATCGCCTGGGGCCGCTACTGGGGCTGGGACCCCAAGGAGACCTCGGCGCTCGTGACCTGGCTGATCTACGCCGTCTACCTGCATGCCCGGACCGCCCGCGGCTGGGCCGGCCGGCCGGCGGCGCATGATCCTGGTCATCGGCTTCGGCGCCGTCCTCTTCACCTACTTCGGCAACCTCTACTTCTCCGGCCTGCACGCCTATAGCGGCCTCGACTGACGTATCGCATCGTCCCGGCCGCCGAGGTCGCTCCGGACGCATTGCGCGCGCACGTACGCGAAGCCTGGTCAGGCGAGGCGGTCGCCGCGCGTGGCGAACTGATGCGGCCGGCGGATCATCCGGGCTACGCCGCCCTCGACGCGAGCGGACGGATCGTGGGACACGCGGCGTGGCGGCGGGAACCGGACGGCGGTGCGTACCTCGTCTCGATCGACGCCGAGCCCTCCGGCGCCGGCATCGGGTCGGCCCTGTTGACGGCCGTTGAGTCCGCTGCCCGTGACGCAGGCTGCGTCCGACTGGTCCTCGACACGACCAACGACAACCTGGAAGCGCTGGGCTTCTACCAGCGCCGCGGCTTTCGGATCGTGGCCGTGCGTCCGGGCGTGGTCGACGACGCTCGACGCACGCTCAAGCCGACCATCCCGGAGCTCGGCGCGTCCGGGATCCCGATGCGCGACGAGCTGACGCTGGAGAAGCAGCTCTAAGGAGCTCGCGGTATCCGCAGATCGGGCTGCTATGGCAGCCGGCCGAACCAGAGCACGGACAAGCCAGCCGCCGCGACGACGGCCAGGAGTGCGCCCGCGGCGAAGAGCCAGGTCACCTCCTGCTGCTCGTCGGTCCAGCCGACGCGCGACTCGAGGTCGTCGTAGACCACCTTCAGCTCGTCCGCGGTCGGGGCATCGAAGGCGGTCGCGCCCGTGGTCTCGGCGATCTGCCGCAATGTGGCGGTATCAGGCGGCACGTCGAGGGTCACCGGCATGCCGTTCTCGTCGGTCACCTCGACCGTGCCCGCGGCGGTACCGAGGGCGATGGTGTAGATCGGTACGCCGAGCGAGGCGGCCCGCTGTGCGGCGTCGAGCGGCTCCGTGTCGCCGGCCGAGTTGGCGCCGTCGGAGAGAAGGATGGCGGCCACGGGGGAGCCTGAGCCCCCGGTCGGGGCGTCGCCACCGGGCACGGTGTCGCCGGACGGCGATGAGCCGTCGCGCCCGCCCATCCGGACGGCCTCGGCCAGGTCGAGCACCTGCATCAGCGCGTCGCCCATGGCCGTACCGTCGCGGGGCGTGAGCCCGTCGATGGCGGCCCGGACGGCCGCTCGGTCGGCGGTCGGCGCGACCAGCGTCACCGGCCGCGTGGCGAAGGCGACGAGGCCGACGCGGACGCTGGCCGGCAAGCCGTCCACGAAGTCCTGGGCGGCCGAGCGCGCCGCATCCAGCCGGGTCGGCGCGACGTCCTCCGCCTTCATCGAGCCCGAGATGTCGATGGCCAGGATGACCGTGGCGTCGTCGCGCGGCGTGGGCACGATCATCGTCGGCCGGGCGAGGCCGATGGCCAGCGCGGACACGGCAAGGAGGTAGAGGGCGGCCGGGAGATGCCGACGCCAGCCCGGACGACTCGGTGCGAGGTTGGCCAGCAGGTCGAGGTTCGTGAAGCGGACGGCGTACCGCGATCGGCGCCGCTGGGTCCAGACGTACAGGGCAGCCAGCACGGGCACGAGCAGAAGGGCGAACAAGAGCGTCGGTGCCAGGAAGGTCATGCGGGTCGTCCTCTGCTGTCGAGGCCGCGCGCCAGCGCTGCCAGCCAGGTGCCGTCGGTCGAGAGGCGGATGTGGCGGATGCCCAAGCCCCTGAATGTGGTGGCGACGGACCGGCGCTCCTCTGCAGCGGCTTCGTCGAAGGCGCGCCGGAGCCGGCTATCCCCGGTATCGACGCGCAGGGTCCGTCCCGTCTCGGGGTCGGTCAGGGTGACATCACCGACGTCGACCAATGTCTCCTCGCGGGGGTCGAAGACCTCGATCGCCAGGACGCTGTGGCGTCCCGCGACGGAGGTCAGCTCAGGTCGCCAGTCGAGCGGCCCCCTGAAATCGGAGATGACGACGACCAGACCGCCGGTCGTGCGCGATGCGGCCACGGTCCGGAGTGCCGCCCGGACGGAGGTTCGGCCACCACCTTCGTCGGGCGTTTCGACCGCGAGCGCACCGGCCAGGCGGGCCATCGCCAGCCGCCCACCGCTCGGCGGCGTCAGGCGCGCCGGCCCATCGGTCGACCCGAACGTGACGGCGCCCAGGCGGTCGCGCCGGCGCACGATGGCCCGTCCCAGGGCGATGGCGACGCCTTCGGCCACATCCGCCTTGCGGTGATGCGCGGTGCCGAAGTGCATGGACGCCGAGGTATCGAGCAGGATCCAGGCCGTCAGCTGGCGGTCGGGCACGTCTTCGCGTACCTGGGGCACCAGGCTGCGGGCCGTGGCATTCCAATCGATGCGCCGGACGTCGTCGCCCGGCGCGTATGGCCGGATGCGGTCGAGGTCCAGCCCGTCCCCCGCGCCAAGGCCACGATGGTCGCCGCTCCGGAGGCCGCCGACGCGCCGGGAGAGGCCGATCTCGAGATGCCGCGCGATCTCGTCCGCGATGGGCCCCGGCCCTGGGCGGGCGGGCGTCCGCAGCCGGCCTGGGACCAGGCTGATGTCGGTCACGCGCTCGCCTCGCCGGCGGCCTCGATGGCGGGTGCCTTGACCAGCGTCAGGACGCGCTCGATGACCGCGTCCGGCGTGATGCCATCGGTCAGCGCCGCGTAGCTCATGACCAGCCGGTGGCGCAGCACGTCCGGGGCGAGGGCGGCCACGTCGGCCGGCAGGACGTAGCGACGACCGTGGAGGAGGGCAAGCGCGCGGGCGCCGTGGATGAGGTTGATCGAGCCGCGCGGGCTGGCGCCGTAACTGACATAGGGCTCGAGGTCGGCCGCGCCCCAATACGCCAGGCGGCGGGTCGCCTCGACGAGACCGACCGCGTAGCTGGTCACCCGCGGGTCGACGTAGATCTCATGGACCTTGGCCTGGAGGCCCCGGAGGCCCTCAGCGTCGAGCACCTCATGCGGGGCGAGCCCCGGCTGCAGCGAGCGGGTGACGACCTGCGCTTCCTCGATCGCGCTCGGGTAGCCGAGCAGGACCTTGAGCATGAAGCGGTCGACCTGCGCCTCGGGCAGTGGGTAGGTGCCTTCGGCCTCGATGGGGTTCTCGGTGGCCAGGACGATGAACGGCTCGGGCACGGGATAGGTCGTGCCGCCGATCGTCACCTGGTGCTCCTGCATCACCTCGAGCAGCGCCGACTGGACCTTGGCGGGTGCGCGGTTGATCTCGTCGGCCAGCAGGAAGTTGGCGAAGACCGGGCCGAGCTCTGTCTCGAACTCGGCCTGGCCGGGACGGTAGATGCGGGTGCCGACGAGGTCGGAGGGCATCAGGTCGGGCGTGAACTGGATGCGCTTGAAGGTGCCGCCGAGCACTTCGGCAAGCGTCTTGATGGTCAGCGTCTTGGCCAGGCCGGGGACGCCCTCGAGCAGAACGTGACCGCCGGACAGGAGGCCGACGAGCACACGCTCGAGCATGTGATCCTGGCCGACGATGACGCGTCGGACCTCGAAGAGGATGGCCTCTGCCGTGGCGCGTGGGTCTTCGGGATCGGGCAGGGCGCGCAGGTCGCGCCGGGACTCGGTCGTCGGTTCGATCACAGGGTGTCTCCGCTGCGGTGGGCTCGTCGTCGGGTGCCGAAGTGGTCTCGGCCAGGCAGTCGGTGCCCGTCGCTTCGGACTATCGCGACCGAACCTGAAGGAACGATGAGGAAGGAGGTTCAGAATCCTGAACCTGATCGCGTGCGAGCGCCTAGATAACCTCGCTCGGCGCCGTCGCTGTGGCGCTCCGCGCCGATGCTGCCGTCGCCGTCTTGTCACGGGCGACGATGTCGTCGATCTGCGCGACGAGCGAGACGGCGCCCATCGCCTCGAACGCCGCCCGCGCCTCGGTGGCCGCAGCGACCGCCGCCGACGTGCCCGCTAGGACCACTGCCATGTCCAGCTGATGGCACGCGAGATCGAAGAGGAGGCCCAGCTCGCGGAGGCCTCGGAAGGCCTCGGCGAACGCGGCGAGCGCGTCGGCATGGCGGCCTTCCAGTCCAGCCAGGGCTCCGCGGAGCGCGTGCCGACGCGCCTCGACAGCCCGGCCCTTACGTGGCGCCTCATCCACCAGGGAGATGGTCGCGCGAGCTCGGTCGAGATCGCCGCGTCGGATCGCGCAGCGGGCGGCGATAAGGTTGCCGAAGTAGGGATCGACCTCGGTCGCGATGAAGCGACGAGCCTGCTCGGCGGCCTCGTCGATGCGGCCGTCCAGGAGGGCGAGGAACGCGCTGTTACCGATGTCCCAGGACCGGAACTCGCGGTTCGTGATCGATCCCATCAACTCGTCCAGTGACCGCCGGACCTCTGCTGCGGCGTCGCTGTCGCCCAGCAGGGCCAACAGGCCCTCGCGGCCGGACTCGATCTGGGCTCGGACGAAGGGACCGATGCCGTCCTGATCGATGGCTTCCAGGCCGGCCAGGGCATCGCGCGGACGACCCGCGTTGAAGTAGCTCCAGGCGATGCCCATCTCGAAGTTCGCGACGGTATCGCTCGAGCCGAGACGCCTCGCCAAGACGACACCGCGTCGACCGTATTCGACGCCTGTCGCGGGATCGTCGTCCTCGACGAAGCCGCCGATGTTGTTAAGAGCCCGGAGCTGCGCGTGCACGTCGTCGCGGGATTCCGCCAGGGCCAGGGCGCCGACAAGGATGGCCATGCCTTCGCGCGCGTGATCCCTCGTCAGGGCCGTGCCCTTGGTGATCAGGACCGAGGTGATGACCGAGACCAAGTCGAGCCGCTCGGCGATGGCGAGCGCCCGGTCGCAGGCTCCGATGACGACTTCATATGGCCGCCAGTCGAGCATGTAGCTCCGGGCCAACTCGGCGAACAGGCGAGCGTGGCCTTCATCGTCCGTCGCCCCCACGGCCTCGAGACTGGTCTCGATGCGGGTGGCCGCTTCGGCTGGACGCCCGAGGAAGATGAGGGTCTGGCTGACGCCGGCCAGAGCCGAGGCTGCGAGCGGTTGGTGGCCGTCGGCAAGGTAGGCCTGGAAGCCGGACTCGAGCAGGGCCAGCGCATCCTCGTATCGACCCCCATCGCTGGCCGCTTCCCCAGCGCGCACTTCCAGCCAGGCCCGCTCACCGGCATCCCGGGTGATCTCGAGTGCCTCGCGCAGGTAGGCCAATGCCTGATCCTGAGAGCCGAGGCTGGCCGCGCGGTCGGCCGCAGCCCGAAGGGCGATCCGGGCCTGGCCCGCCAAAGCCTCCGCGTCGGGGCCTTCCGGGGTGCTCTGGTGAGCCGCCAGGTAGTGGGTCGCGAGGAGCCCCGGCAGCTCTGCGTCATCGAGCGACTCGAAGTACCGAGCGGCTGCTAGGTGCCTCGAGCGGCGGTCCCGCTTGGCTAGCGTTGCGTAGGCCACCTCCCGGATGACGCCCTGCACGAATTGGTACTGGCCACGCTCCGGTGAAAGTGTGTCTTCCTCGACCACGAGCCACTCACGGTCAACGAGTTCGTCCAATCGACGACGAAGCTCGTCTTCGCTTTCGCCCGTCAGGCTGGCGCTGGCCGCCAGGGTGAAGCTTTGCCCAAGCACGGCGACATCCTGGAGCAGGGCGCGATCCTCGGACGCCAGGCCGTCGAGCCGGGCGGCCACGAGAGCGTGAAGGGACTCCGGCACAGACAGCTTGTCGAGCGGTCGGGCGACCCGGTATCGGTCGTTCTCACGAACGAGGCTCCCGTCTGCCACGAGCATGCGGACGATCTCGACGGCGTAGAGCGGCACGCCTTCGGCGCGATCCAGGATGGCCCTGCGCGTCGATGTCGGCAGGCCCGGCACGAGGCCATCGAGCATCGCGGTCATCGCGTACGCCGCCAGCGGCTCGAGGTGCAGGCTCGTGAAGTTCCGTTGGCCAGCGCCCCAGGTCGGGCGGCGTTCCAGGAACTCCGGCCGCGCCAGGGTGATGACGAGGATGGGGTGGCTGCGTGAGCGACTGACGAGCTCCTCGACGAAGTCGACGAGACCGCCGTCTGCCCATTGCATGTCCTCGAAGACGAGGACTGCCGCCGTGCCGGTAGCGGCGACACGCTCGAAGAGCGTCCGCCACGCCCAGAAGAGCTCGCCACGCTCGAGGCCAGGGTCGCCGACGCCGAGCAGGCACACGAGCGCGGGTTCGAGCCTGGCCCGCTCGCCCGCGTCCGGCACGTACTCGGAGAGCATCGCCCGGAGCTTGTCTGCCGTAGCCTCCGGTCCTTCGTCCTCGAGGATGCCCGCCCGGCCGCGGACCATCTCGCCGAGAGCCCAGAACGAGACTCCCTCGCCAAAGGCTGGCGAGCGGCCCTGCTGCCAGCGGAGCAACTCGGACAGGCCATCGAGGTACTTGGCCAGCTCCCAGGCCAGTCGGCTCTTGCCGATGCCGGCCTGGCCGGTGATGGAGACGATCCGCGCCCGTCGCTCCCGGACGGTGTTGTGGTAGAGATCCTTGAGGATGGCCAGCTCGTCGTCGCGCCCGACGAACGGTGCCTCGAGCCCCTCACTGCGACCTTGGCCGCCACGGCGCCCGACGACTCGCATGGCTCGCCAGGCGGCGACCGGCAGCGCCTTGCCTTTGAGCGTCTGGTCACCGACGGGCTCGTAGGCGATGGCTGCCGAGGTCGCCCGCAACGTCGACTCGCCGACCAGGACGCTGCCCGGCTCGGCGACGGTCTGGAGTCGGCTGGCTGTATTGACGATGTCGCCCGCGACCATGCCCTGGCCCTGCGCCCCAAGGGTCACGGCGGCCTCACCGGTCAGGACCGCGGCGCGCGCCGACACGGGCAGCTCGGTCGTGCCCAGGCGGGTGACGTCGGCGACCAGGTCAAGAGCCGCTCGGACGGCCCGCTCCGCGTCGTCCTCAAATGCCTGCGGCGCACCCCAGACCGCCATGACCGCATCCCCGATGAACTTCTCGACCGTCCCGCCGTAGCGCTCGATCCGCTCACGCGCGAGGTCGAAGTAGCGCCCGAGGAGGTCTCTGGTCTCCTCGGGGTCGCGACCCTCGGCGAGGGCGGTGAAGCCGACGAGATCCGCGAAGAGCACGCTCACGACGCGACGCTCGGCGATCGGGGCCGAGGCCACGGACTCGGCCACTGGCGCAGCGCCGGCCCCCGTCGCCGCACCGCACTCAGCACAGAACTTGGCGCCCGATGGCAGCGGGGCGCCGCAGTTCGCACAGCCGGCTTCGAGTCGCGCGCCACACTCGGGGCAGAACTTCTGCCCCGGCAGTACTTCGCTTTGGCAGTTCGGACAGCGCATACGCCCTCGTCAGCTTCGCGTCCACCATCGCGGGGCGCTTCGCCCACGACCGAGAGCCTACACCGGCCTCGCGACGGCGGGCACGCGCTTGCGTGGCCGCGACCCGAAGGCCAAGGCCGCGAACCCTTCGCCTCGAACGCCGGCCGTTCCGAACACCTGTTCTTCTGGCGGCCCAGCAACGCGCCATCATCGGTGCCGAGCCAGTCGTCCCCAGCCCGTCAACTGGGCGTCCACCGGCCGTCCACAATCGGTCCACCGGACCTTCTCGCGCGGCCCAACGCGACCCTCGAGCACGAAACAGGCGTGCCGGCTCATTCCACCACATCTTGTGGTGCGCGTTCGCCGCGAGCCACCACATCTTGTGTTTTTCGGCTTGACATGCGGTCCACCAGACCCTAAATTCAGTGGTCTACGGCCGCACCTGCCGACCCCTCCTCTCGCCTCCGTTCGCCGCCCCGCATGATGGGCGAATGCCGGCGCCGGGATCGGCGATGCGGAGGACACCGAGGGAGGTCTCGCAGCTACGCGGGACGAGACGCCAGGCGGCAAGAGACGCGCCGAGGCGCGAGGAGGTACGAGGAACGATGGCCCGAGCTGCCACTGCCATCCAGACCGAGCGGACCCGCTCCGCCAAGGATCCCGCGAGCTTCAACGGCAAGGGGGTCCGCGGCCTGACCTTCGAGCGCCGCTGGACGCGACCCGGCGTCCACCCGTACGACGAGATCACCTGGGAGCTGCGCTCCGCGGAGATCAAGAACGAGTCGGGCAAGATGGTCTTCGAGCAGCAGGACATCGAGGTCCCCGCCTTCTGGAGCCAGCTGGCCACCAACGTCGTGGTCAGCAAGTACTTCCGCGGCCATATCGGCACGCCCGGCCGCGAGCGCTCCGTCAAGCAGCTCATCGACCGCGTCGTCAACACCATCACCGCCTGGGCCCAGACGCAGCGCTACTTCCGCACGGCGGAGGACCTGGCCGCCTTCAAGGCGGAGCTGACCCACCTCCTCGTCCACCAGAAGATGGCCTTCAACAGCCCGGTCTGGTTCAACGTCGGCGTGGAAGCAAGGCCGCAGTGCTCGGCCTGCTTCATCAACTCGGTCGAAGACACCATGTCCTCGATCATGGACCTGGCCAAGACCGAGGCCATGCTCTTCAAGTACGGCTCGGGCGCCGGCGTCAACCTGAGCACCATCCGCGGCTCGAAGGAGAAGATGTCGGGCGGCGGCATCGCCAGCGGGCCGGTCAGCTTCATGAAGGGCTTCGACGCCTTCGCCGGAGTGGTCAAGTCGGGTGGCAAGACGCGCCGGGCGGCCAAGATGGTCATCCTCGACGCCGGCCATCCCGACATCATGGAGTTCATCACCTCCAAGGCCTCGGAGGAGCGCAAAGCCTGGGCGTTGATCGAGGCCGGCTACGACCCCTCGTTCACGGGCGAGGCATACGGCTCGGTCTTCTTCCAGAACGCCAACCACTCCGTGCGCGTAGCGGACGACTTCATGCACGCGGTCGAGACCGACGCCCTCTGGTCGACCCACGCCGTGCTCGACGGCACGACCGTCGAGACGCTCCGGGCACGAGAGGTCTTCCGGGCCATGGCCGAGGCCGCCCACCTCTGCGGAGACCCGGGCATCCAGTACGACACGATCATCAACGACTGGCACACGAGCGCCAACTCGGACCGCATCTACGCGTCCAACCCGTGCTCGGAATACATGTTCCTCAACGACACGGCCTGCAACCTGGCCTCGTTGAACCTCATGAAGTTCGTCCGGGACGACGGCGAGTTCGATATCGAGGCCTACGGCTACGCCGCTCGCCTGACGATCACGGCGCAGGAGATCCTGGTCGACAACGCCAGCTACCCGACGCCCAGGATCGAGGAGAACTCCCACCGCTTCCGACCGCTGGGCCTGGGCTACGCCAACCTCGGGGCCCTGCTCATGAGCCGCGGCCTGGCCTACGACTCGGACGAGGGTCGTCACTTCGCAGCCGCACTGACGGCCATCATGCACGGCGAGGCGTACCGCCAGAGCGCCATCATCGCCCGGGACCACGGCGGCCCGTTCATGGATTACCCGCTCAACGAGCAGCCGATGCTGCGCGTCATCGCCAAGCATCGCGAGGCCGCCTACGCCATCGCGCCGTCAGGTGTGCCGGAGGGCATGCTCGAGGCGACGCGCGCGATCTACGACGAGACACTCGAGCTCGGTACGCAGTACGGCTACCGCAACTCGCAGGTCACCGTCCTGGCGCCGACCGGCACCATCGCCTTCATGATGGATTGCGACACGACCGGCATCGAGCCGGACATCGCGCTCATCAAGTACAAGAAGCTGGTCGGCGAAGGCTTCCTCAAGATCGTCAATCAGACCGTGCCCGGCGCGCTCAAGAAGCTCGGCTACACGCCAGAGCAGGTCGAAGAGATCGTGCAGTACGTCAACGATCGCGAGACGATCGAGGGGGCGCCGAGCCTCAAGCCTGAGCACCTGACGGTCTTCGACTGCGCCTTCAAGCCGGTCAACGGCGAACGCTCCATCCATTACATGGGTCACGTCCGGATGATGGCCGCCGTCCAGCCGTTCATCTCGGGGGCCATCAGCAAGACCGTCAACATGCCGGAAGCGGCGACCGTCGCGGACATCGAGCAGGTCTACCTCGAGGGTTGGAAGCTCGGGCTCAAGGCCATCGCCATCTACCGGGACAACTCCAAGCGCTCGCAGCCGCTGAGCACAGGCAAGAAGGCGGACGGCGATGTCGTCGACACGGCCGAGGTCGAGGCGCTCAAGCAGCAGTTGGCGGCCGCCGTGGCCGAGTCCAAGAAACCGCATCGCCGACGGTTGCCGGCCGAGCGCGCTGCCGTGACCCACAGGTTCGACATCGCCGGCCACGAGGGCTACATCACGGTCGGGCTCTACCCGGATGGCCAGCCCGGCGAGATCTTCCTCAAGATGGCCAAGGAGGGCTCGACGGTCTCGGGGCTCATGGACACGCTGGCCACGACGATCAGCGTCGCGCTCCAGTACGGCGTGCCCCTCCGAGACCTCGTCAACAAGTTCAGCCACGTGCGCTTCGAGCCGGCTGGGTTCACCGGCAATGCAGAGATCCCGATCGCCAAGTCGATCGTGGACTACATCTTCAGGTGGCTCGGGGCACGGTTCCTGCCGAAGGACGAGCGCGACGCCCTTGGCATCATCGCTCATGAGGTCGTCACTGAGGCGCCGGTCGTCAACTCCGAGCCTTCAGCTCCCGCCGCCTCCGACACGCCGGTCGTCGACTCCGCGCCCTCAGCTCCCGCTTCGCTTGGGCTGACCACTGACGTGCCCAGCCAATCGCTTCAGGCGTCGGAGCCGACTCCCGCCGCGTCGGGCCAGGTACCGGTCGTCGAAGGCAAGAACGGCAACGGGAAGGCGAATGGGAACGGGGGCGGCAACGTCATGCCGTTGAGCTTCGGCGGCACCACGAAGGTCGCCTTCTCGGTCAGTGCGGACTCGCCGTCCTGTGCCGAGTGCGGCTCGATCATGGTCCGCAATGGCAGCTGCTACAAGTGCCTCAACTGCGGCAGCACGTCCGGCTGCAGCTGACCCCACCTGCCCTGAAGGCGAGAGGCGGAGGTCCCGAGACCTCCGCCTCTTCGTTTGCCTGAGGTCGCCTAGGTCACCGGTTCGACTGGCTTCGCGAGGCCTTCCACGACCTCGACGCCGGGGAGCGTCAGCAGGATCGATGGCGGCGCGATGACCTTCCAGCTCCGGCTGCCACCGCCGAGGACGATGCGCTCGCGGGCCATGACCGCGGCGTCGACCCAGAGTGGCAGCCCGTCGGGCAGGCCGAAGGCGGTCACGCCACCGATGGCCATGCCGGTCAGCGTGCGCGTCTCGTCCTGCGAAGCGAACGAGGCCTTTCGCGTGCCGAGCATCGCCTTGACCACGCGGTTGACGTCGAGGCGGTGGGTGGCCAACACGATGCAGGCGGCGTAGCGCGGCGGGTCGGACTTGCCGATGACCACGATCGTGTTCGCCGAATCCTCCAGGGCGAAACCGTAGGCGGCACAGAAGGCGGCCGTGTCGGCCAGTTCCGGGTCGCAGGCGAAGAGCTCGTACGCGCCGTGCCCCTCGAGGGCGCGCTCGAGGGCCATGCGGTCGGCGTCGGCGTCCGGGCTCTGGTCGTCGATGGCCATCCCGTCAGTCCCAGTCGCCCATGCCGGAGATGCGCTCGACCGTCATCCGGATGACGTAGCCCGGCGGAGGGTTCGGCATCCCGGGGAAGACGACGTCGGGCCCGAGGTAGACATGGGCCAGGCGCTGGAGCAGGTCGGCTGCACCGCCCTCGGTGACCCTCGCCTGGCCGCGTAGCACGAGATAGTGGTCGAGGCCGTAGGCGTTCCGGCCCGGCGCGCCGAATGACATCGCGATCCGAGGATCCGCCCGCAGGTTCTGTAGCTTGGTCTGATCGTGGAGCGTGCCGATGACGACCTCGTCGTCCTCGATGCCGACCCAGGCCATCGTGACGTGTGGATCGCCAGCCGGACCGAGCGTCACGACGTGCGCCAGCGGACCGGTGGCGATGAAGTCGCGGATGGATGGTGTCAACGACATGCCGTTCATCCTAGGATGCTCGGGTCCCGACCGTCACAGTGAGGCTGCCATGGAGACCGTCGCCGTCGTCCTCAGCGTCGGCACCGACCACGTCGCCGCGTTCGAGCAGGGCTTCAAGGATCAGGAGCTGCCCATCTGGCAGGATCTCAACGCGCGTGGGGTGCTGACGCGTGCCTCGCTCTCGCGCCTGGACATCTCCTCCCGGGGGGTCAAGGGGGCCACGCAATACCTGGTCGTCGCGGTCTTCGCCACCGGGGAGGGGCACCACGAGCACGACAACGACCCCCAATTCGCGGCATGGAACGCGAAGGCAGACACGTACCAGATCGCCGACGCCCTGGCGTTCGGTGGCGAGACTATCGTCCACGTGGCTGGCTGAGGAGGACCCTGTGACTCGATTGGTCGACCTGGAGGCCATCCCACCCTTCGAGGTCTGGGGCGACCAGGTCCGCGCCCGCAAAGTCGAAGGTGAGCGGATCACGATGGCCGTCGTCGAGCTGGCCCCCGGCTCGAGCGTGCCGGAGCACCGTCACCCGGCCGAGCAGCTGGGCATCTGTGTCCAGGGCGAGATGACATTCACGATCGACGGCGAAACGCGGAGGTTCGGCGCGGGTGGGACCTGGCGGATCCCCTCGAACGTGCCGCACGAGGTCAGCGTCGGTTCGGAGGGCGCCATCGCCATCGACGTCTTCGCACCCATCCGCGACGATTGGGACTTCGCGATGCTCGAGCCTCAGCCGCCGGTCTGGCCACGCCCCGTGGAGGGCTGAGCGCCCGATCGGGGCCGCTGTACCGCGTGTGGCGTGGGTCTCGATCCGCTCACTCCTCGGTCACCACGATCAGCTTGTCGGCGCCCGACTCCGCGCCCCAGACCTCGCCTGGCCGGCCGTGGAGCTGACGGACCTCGGCCGCCTCCGTCGGAAGCACGAACGAGCTGAATGTCTCCTTGACAGGGTCGAAGCGCCCGATCGCGTTCGCGCCGAAGTCCGTCAGCCAGACGATGTCCCGGTCATCGACGAAGACCGCATAGGCCATCGCCGCGTCGCCCGGGAGCTGCCACTCCTGCCAGTCCTCGGTCGCCGGGTCGTAGACGCCGAGCTGCCCCGCGTCCCACTCGGCGACCCAGAGTCGGTCCCGGGAATCGGCCCAGATGCGCCGCGCGCCCTGGTCGGGCGTCGGCGGCTCGATGACCTCCGCCCGCCCCGAAGGGGCATGGATCTGGGCGATGTGATCGCCGGCCAGCGATGCGTACCAGACATCGCCTGATGGTGTCGTCGTGATGCCGTAGGGGCCACGCCCCCGCGGCGCGTCGAAGACCTCCATGGCTCCGGTCGCGGGATCGAGGCGACCGTAGATCCCGGACTGCCCGGTGAACCAGAGGACACCCATAGCATCGAAGGTGGCGGTGTTCAGGTTCGCGCCAGCACGCTCGGGCGGCAGTGGATAGAAGGTCGGCTCGAAGGTCGTGGGGTCGACGCGGACGATCGCGTTCAGTCCGCCATCGGTGACCCAGGGCGCTCCGTCCGGGCCGACGATGACGCCGTGTGGCGACGAGCCGGCGCCGAGCGACGTGGTGCCGATCGCTCCACTCACGGGATCGAGCCAGCCGAGGGCCCCAGCGCCCTGGGCGGTGTACCAGATGCCGCCATCCGCGGCGGGCGCCACGTCGTGAGGATGCGAGCCGGTGGGCACGCGATACTCCCGAAAGCTCACGTGCACCGATGGCGTGGCCGTCGGCAGGGCCGGCGAAGACGCCGACGGGCTGGAGATCCGTTCCGGGGTCGGAGTGGGGTCATCTGGGAGCGAGGCTTGGCAGGCCGCGAGCGCGGCGGCGACAAGGAGTGCGATCGGCACCACGGATCGGCGGGGACGCATGACTGCGACAGCCTAGCGCCGATGCGGTCGAGCCGCCCCGACCTGCTCCCCTCCCGCACCGGGGTCGTTTGCTGGTGCCGACAGGCACCACAACGTCCAGGGTGGGCCACCCGCCACGCTCAGCTTGCAACGCGCGTTCTTGACACCGGGTGTTGACTCTCCGCAACGACCCGATGCGCTCGAGAGGTGGGGCCATGGACAGCGTCATCGACCGCCGGATCAGCCGGCGATCCTTTCTCGGTGCCACCGCCGCCGGCGGTGCCGCCCTCATGGTCGGCGGATTGGGCTCGATCGCGAGTGCCGCGCCGTCCAGCGTCCCGGACGAGGAGGCGCCCTGGTTCGAGGCCACCGTTCCTCAGCTCCAGGCGCTGATGCGCTCGCGTCGGTTGACCAGTCGCCAGCTGACGAAGGCGTACCTGCATCGGATCCACGAGCTCAACCCATTGCTGGGCGCCGTCATCGAAACCAACCCCGAGGCGGTCGGTATCGCTGCGCGACGTGATGCCGAGCGCCGCCGCGGACGGATCCGTGGACCGTTGCATGGCATCCCGGTCTTGCTCAAGGACAACATCGCGACCGATGACGCCATGGAGACGACGGCCGGTTCGCTCGCCCTCGAGGGCAGCCACGTGCCGGACGACGCCCCGCTCGTCCGCCGCCTTCGCCAGGCAGGGGCGGTCATCCTGGGCAAGGCGAACCTGTCGGAGTGGGCCAACTTCCGCGGCTTCATCCCGATCGATCCGCCGTTCCCCAACGGTTGGAGCGCTCGCGGCGGCTTCACTCGCAATCCGTACGTCCTCGACTGGGACCCGTGCGGGTCGTCTTCTGGCTCGGCCGTGGCAGCGGCCGCCAACCTGTGCTCCATCACGGTCGGTACGGAGACAGACGGTTCGGTCGTCTGCCCGGCCGGCAACAACCTCGTGGTCGGCTTGAAGCCGACGCTCGGGCTGATCGCCCAGCAGGGCATCATCCCGATCGCCCACAGCCAGGACACCGCCGGTCCGATCACCCGCAGCGTGACCGATACCGCGATCATGCTCAATGTCCTGAAGACGCCCTTCGGGCCGGTGGCAGGCCACGCGCTGCCGGCCGACTACACGGCCTTCCTCCAGCGCGGCGCCCTCCGTGGGGCCCGGATCGGCATCGACCGGCGGCAGTTCTCGCCCGACTATTTCGCCCTGCCTGAGATCAACGCCGTCGTCGAGCAGGCCATCGAGGTCATGGCCGACCTCGGCGCCGTGATCGTGGACCCCGTCGACACGGGAGACACGTTCGCGTGGTTCGACCACGAGTTCAATGTCCTGCTCTACGAGTTCAAGGTCGACATCGCCGCCTACCTCGCCACCCTGCGCCACACGCGGATGCGCACGCTGGCCGACCTCATCGCCTTCAACCAGGCGCACTGCACGGAAGAGATGAAGTACTTCGGCCAGGAGGTCTTCGAGCTCGCCGAGGCGACGAGCGGCGACCTGAGCGACCCGATCTACCTGGAGGCGAGGTCCGAGTCGCTTCGGCTCGCGCGGGACGAGGGCATCGACCGTGTCATGGCCGAGCACGACCTCGACGCGGTCATCTCACCCTCATACGCCTTCGGCTCGTCAGCGCCTGCGGTGGCCGGCTATCCGTCGATCAGCGTGCCGGTCGGTCTGGCCGAAGACGGCAAGCCGGCCGGCATCTGGATGTACGCCGGCTTCCTCGAGGAGCCCAAGCTCATCGCTTATTCCTACGACCTCGAGCAGGCGCTCGGCGTTCGGGCGCAGCCCGCATTCCTGAACGACGTCATCCCGGAGCCAGCAGATGCCGGTCTGTGCCCGGTGCCGGCGAAGGGTGCTCAGCGGACTCGTCGTGCCAACGACGCACGGCGCCACTTTGCAGGCTCCCGGAGACGTTCGCGGTAGCCGCCTCCGTGGGCCTTAGGTCGGTGCCTCAGGCCATCGTCATCGGCCGGATCGCTCGACCGACGAGGTAGCCTGCGGCTGCCCCGATGGCAGCGAAGGCCAGCGCGGCAAGTGCCGCGGGATCGCCACCAAGCGAGAGCTGGACGAACGGCGTCGGCAAGCCCACGAGGAGCGCCCAGAGCCAGGGTCGGCGACGCGAGATGCCCGCCGCCACGCCAGCCACGAGCACGAGCAGGGTCGCCGTGATCGCCGTGTCGTCCCAGCCAGGGCTCGCGTCGATCCAGGCGACGGCCAGCCCGCCCACCGAGGCCACGATCAGGGCCAGGACGTCGGGCATCCGCCACGGGGCGGCATCGGCGCGGTCCATGCTGCGGACTATATGCGCGAGCCGCGAATCAGCCCTCCCGACGGCCGCCGAACCGTCCGGCCGCGCTGATGCCACTCGCCCTGTCTTTGCCCCGGCTACCCTTCGTCGATGCCCGACCGACCGACCGTCATCCGCGCCGGCTCCCTGCTCGACCTCGAGCACGGCCGGCTCCTCCCCGATCAGGTCATCGTCGTGCGCGACGAGCGCGTCGAGTCGGTGCTGCCTGCGGCCGCTCCCCTGCCCGACGATGCCGCGATCGTGGACCTCTCGGCCTTCACCGTCCTGCCCGGCCTCATCGACTGCCACGCGCACCTGATCGGCGACATCGAGGGCTCGGACGTGCCCTCGATCGGCCTGAGCGAGGCGCAGGAGGTGCTCATCGGCGCCCGCAATGCGGCAGCCACCCTGCGGGCCGGTTTCACGACCGTCCGCGATGTCGGCACCTTCAGGGCGTTCCTCGACTGCGCACTGCGCGACGCCATCGATGCGGGTTGGGTGGCCGGGCCGCGGATGCAGTGCGCAGGCGCCTACGTCACCGCGCCAGAGGGCGGGGGCGAGCTGACCGGCCTGCCGCTGGGCACCGAACGGCCCGCGAATGCACGCATCGGCGTCGTCCGTGACGAGGCCGAGGTTCGTGCCGCGGTCCGGCGCATCCTCGATGGCGGCGCCACGATGATCAAGGTCATCGCCACCGGCGCCGTCCTGACGCGCGGCACGGATGTCAACGAGGTCGAGCTGCCGGAGCGGCTCATGCACGTCGCGGTCGAGGAGGCCGCCGCACGGGGTGCCTTCGTGGCCGCCCACGCCCACGGGACCGAGGGCATCAAGCAGGCCATCCGTGCCGGCGTCCGCTCGATCGAGCACGGCTCGCTGCTCGACGCGGAGGGCATCGAGCTGATGCTCCGCCACGGGACGTTCTGGGTGCCGGACATCTATGACGGCGACTGGATCGACGAGCAGGGCCGGCGCGCGGGGTGGCCCGCCGAAACGATGGCCAAGAACGCCGCCACGACCGACGCGCAGCGCCGTGCCTTCAGTCTGGCCGTCGAGGCCGGCGTGACCATCGCCTACGGGACCGACTCGGGCGTCTACCCGCACGGCTGGAACGCCAGGCAGTTCGGCTACATGGTCCGGCCACGGCATGACGCCGCTGGCGGCCATCCGGTCGGCGACGCTCGTGGCCGCGGAGCTGATGGGCTGGTCCGACGATGTCGGCTCGCTGACGCCCGGACATCGGGCGGACCTCGTTGGTTTTGCCACCGATCCGCTCGCGGATGTCACGGTGCTCGAGCGGCCCGCCGTGGTGGTCAAGGGTGGAGGGCTGGTCAGCCAGGATCCGAACCACCCTCCGGCAGCTTGAGGTCGGCCAACAGTGCCGCGATCTCGCGAGCGTTCGTGGTGCCGTAGTTGCTGAAGCAGTTGTTCATGAGCACGAACGTCTCACGCGCCTTGGTCGCCGCCTGGCGGATACGGGGCACCCACTCCTGGAGCTCGTCTCGGTCGTAGAGGTATCGGAATCGCTCGGCCGGTGTGATCCCCCGCGCTTCCCACGTATCGGCGTTGCGACCGTGGAACCGAACGATGGCCAGGTCCGGTGACGTGACGGCAACGGTCGGCGGGACGGAGCTCTTGAAGCCTTGTGGCTCATCGACCATCACGAACGCGAGGTCGTGGTCGCTCAGGAAGCGGAGCGTACGCTCGGCGTTCTTCTCGTTCAGCCACGAGCCGTTCCGGAACTCGACGGCGCAGTGCCAGCCGCTGAGGCGTTCCGCCGCCTCCTCGATGGCCGCGCGATTCTCGTTCGACGGGAAGACCCATCGCGGGTACTGAAGGAGGACCGAGCCGAGCTGCGAGCGTTCGGCGAGCGGGGCAAGGCCCTCACGAAAGGTCGCCCAGACGGCGTCGCGCACGGGTTCCGGGAGATCCTTGGCGTAGATCCGCGCCTTTGCCCGGAGAGCCTCGGGCAGCTCGTCGCGGATGAACTTGGGCAGGCGCTTGGTCTCGGTCGGCTGGCCGGTCATGAGGGCGTGGGCCTTGATGTTGAAGATGAAATCGGGTGGCGTGCGTTCGACCCACAGCTCGGATGTGCGGACGGCCGGCAGGGCGTAGTAGGTGGCGTCGACTTCGACGACCGGGAAGCGCGCGGCGTAGTACTGCAGCCGCTCCTCGGCGGTGTCGGTGCCGGAGGGGTAGAAGACGCCGCTGGCCGTCATCGTGGGATCGGTCCAGGATGCGGTGCCGATACGGATCAAACCCCCTCCGTCGGCCGGGATCGGCTGTGCTGCTGCGTCGTCGAGCGCCTCGACGCGCGCTCGTGCCTTGGTCGCGCCCGGGTCGTGGTTCGCGTGCATGCTGACCACCCTATCGCTTCAGCCCTTCAAGGGCGTGGACGCCAGCGTCGGCTGGCTTGCGTCGACATTGATGCCAATAGCTGGCATGAATACGGGTATCCTGCATGGCGGGATGCGCGCTTCACGCCTCGTTACGCTCCTGCTCCTGCTCCAGACTCGCGGCGGCATGACGGCCACCGAGCTGGCCACCGAACTCGAAGTCTCCGTCCGCACGATCCTCCGCGACGTCGATGCGCTGGCCGAAGCGGGCGTGCCGATCTACACCGATCGCGGCCCGCACGGCGGCATCCGACTCGTCGACGGATACCGGACACGGTTGACCGGCATGACGCCCGATGAGGCCGAGGCCATCTTCCTCTCCGGCTTGCCGGGCCCGGCCGCCGAGCTCGGCCTCGGGACCGTCGTCGCGGCCGCTCGCCTGAAGGTCCTCGCGGCCCTGCCGCCTGAGCTTCGTGCTCGCGCATCCCGGCTCGTCGAGCGCTTCCATCTGGACGCCTCCGGCTGGTTCCATGCCCAGGAAGCGGTGCCCTGCCTCGCGACCCTCTCTGACGCGGTCTGGGAGAACCGGATCGTGACCAT
The DNA here is from genome assembly GCA_963837215.1 of uncultured Chloroflexia bacterium. GTDB lineage: Bacteria > Chloroflexota > Limnocylindria > Limnocylindrales > CSP1-4 > CSP1-4. The sequence continues at coordinate 365,398 of CAWIML010000006.1, read as the reverse complement.
CGAGTACGAGCGCGGCGACCGATCGGTCGAGCGTCGGATCGCGCCGCTCGGGCTGGTCCTCAAGGCCGGCGTGTGGTACTGCATGGCCAGCTCGGACGGCCAGGTCCGGACGTACCGCGTGTCGCGGGTGGCGCGGGCGACGGCCAGCGACGAGCGGTTCGAGCGTCCACAGGGCTTCGATCTCGCCAGCCGATGGGCCGAGTCGAGTGCTGCCTACGAGCGTGACGCTCCGGTCCAGACCGTCGTGGTGCGCATCCGGCCCGACCGCACCTGGCGCCTGACCGATGTCGTGGGCGAGCGGGTCATGAACGACGCGGAGCACCTCGATGCCTCGGATGCCGATGGCTGGCTCCACCTCCGATTGCGGATCTCCTGGCCCGACGAGGTGCCGAGCCTGCTCCTCGGTGTCGGCCCGGCGCTCGAAGTGCTCGAGCCAGCGGACGTGCGTGAGCGAGTCGCGGCCGTTGCTCGTGCCGTGGCTGACCGCTATGCGACGCCTTCGTCAGCTCCGTCCGTCGGACGTGGTCAGGCCCACGCGCCGACGAGTGGGCTTGCCGCTCGCGGTGGACGAGCGGCCGACGGCGGCGATCGGTGATTCGAGGCTACGCAGCAGGCCGACGACGCGCGATCGTGCTTCGATCCCCCGCTGACGCTCCTCGTGGAGGGTTCGGGCGAGTTCCAGGCTGAGCATGGGATGCAGACCTCGGCTCCTGGCGGTCTTCGACCGCCTCATCTCGCCCGAACCATAGCCCAGGAACCGGACAGGTCTTGTCATGTTAAGCAGGATCGCTCGACGCCTCGGGCGCGGTTGTTCAGGCGGCAGCGGCGACGCCATAGCCGGGGATGACGACCTCGATGAGTGGACTCCATGCGACCATCACGTCGACGTCCGTTCGTCGCCAGGCGCGGGCCACGACTGCCAGGACCTGACGTCGCTCGGTCTCGTCGGTGATGACGCGAGCGCTCGCCGGTAGGTCAGCCTGGACGGCCCGCTTGAGGTGGACCGTCAGTGCCGGGTCAGCCTCGAGGTTGGCGATCCATGCCCGCTTCCTGCGGCTGGGCATGCCGCTGATGTAGATGCGCCCGCCGATGTTGTGGAAGACGATCTCGATGCGACGGGGCTGGCCGCTCTTCCGCCCCGTGGTGGTGATGTCGATGAGTTGCCCGTGATCGAGGGCCTGCCTGATGCGATCGTCCATGATCTGCCGATGAACTCCTGGTAGGTGGTTGCCTGTGCAACTATCCTACCACGACCGTCACGCTAAGCCCCTTTCGAGGCCGCCTCGGCACGCATGATCGCCTTGTGGGCGCGCTTGCCGGCCTGGTAGCTGGCCAGCGCCTCCGGCGAGTCGACGTCGCCGAGGGTCGGATGATCGGGGGCCACCGCTTGCCAGCCGATCGGCCGGACACCGAGCCGCTTGGCGAGGACGGCGATGATCGTCCTGGCCTTCATCTCGCCGATGCCGGGCAGCGCGAGGAGCCGGCGCTCCAGGTCGGCTCCGTCCCTGGCTTCTGTCCAGACGCGCGAGGCGTCGCCCCCATACATCGCAGCGATGGCGGCGCATAGCTCCTGGACGCGTTTGGCCATGTTGCCCGGGAAACGGTGGATGGCCGGACGCTGGCGGAAGACCGCGTCGAGCTCACCGGGATCCATGCCCGCGATCGCGGCAGCATCCAGGCCGCCGAGCCGTCGCTGCAGGTCGAGCGGGCCGCTGAAGGCCTTCTGGACGGTGATCTGCTGGTCGAGCACGAAGCCGATCAGCAGCGCCAGCGGCTCTCGGACCAGGAGCCGGTCAGCCTCGTCGTCGCCGGTGAAATAGAGTCGGTCGGCTGTCATCCGCGGATGGTACGCCGGGTCGGGCACGGTGGTCCCCCGCACGCCGGCCGATGGTCTCGTTTGACAGAACGGCCTGGAGGCGGGATAGTGGGGTCACCTCATGAACGGTCCGCAGGTCTGAGCGATCGATCGTCCAAGCTCCCGCGACGCCGCTGAGGTAGCCATACCACCACCACTCCGGGCCCATGTGCCCGTCGAGTGGCACAACGAACAGCACCGTGCCGCGTCGGGACCGAAAGGGTCCAGGGACGCGCCGGTCGGAAGGAACATAGACGCGATGATCTCGCGCAGCACCAACACCATCACCTCCATCAGCCAGCGGTCGGCCTCCATGCGCCGCCTCCAGGCACACCAGCGCGCCACGAATGCGCGGCTCTTCTGCCGCACCAACGGCTGCGCCACCTTCATGCACCTCGACGGCCTCACCGGTATCGCCACCTGCCCCATCTGCGGTGCACGGCGCCGGATCGACTGAACGATCAGCTGAGCACGTGACCTTCGACGGACTCGGGCTCGCGCCCGAACTCCTCCGCGCCATCGGCGAGGAGGGCTACACCGAGCCGACGCCCGTCCAGTCGCAGGCCATCCCGCTGGTTCTCCAGGGGCGTGACCTGCTGGCTGCGGCCCAGACCGGCACCGGCAAGACGGCGGCCTTCGCGCTGCCCATCCTGCAGGCCCTGAAGGTCACCGCCAACGCGTCGTTCTCGCCGGCTCGCCACCCGATCCGGACGCTCATCCTGACGCCGACACGTGAGCTGGCGATGCAGATCGTCGAGGCCACGCGCACGTACGGGCGCCACCTGCCCCTCATCCGCCTGACGGCCGTGTACGGCGGTGTGCCCATCGAGCCGCAGACCGCCGCATTGCGCGGCGGGGTCGAGATCCTCGTCGCCACGCCTGGCCGCCTGCTCGACCACGTCGGACAGCGGAACGTCAACCTCGGCCAGGTCGAGGTCCTCGTGCTCGACGAGGCGGACCGGATGCTCGACATGGGCTTCCTGCCGGACATCCGGCGCATCCTCGAGCTGCTGCCGGAGCGACGCCAGAACCTGCTCTTCTCGGCCACCTTCAGCGACGACATCCGGCGCCTCTCAGGTTCGCTCCTGCGCGACCCGGCCACGGTCGAGGTCGCGCCGCGCAACACGACCGCCGAGGGCGTGCGCCAGATCGTCTATCCCGTCGATCGCGATCGCAAGGAGCAGCTCCTGGCCCATCTCATCCGCGAGGGCGACCTCCGTCAGGTGCTCGTCTTCACGCGCACCAAGATCGCGGCACGGCGATTGGCCTCGTGGCTGGACCGTAACGGCATCCCGGCCGAGGCCATCCACAGCGACCGGTCGCAACCCGAGCGGACGCGCGCGCTCGAGGCCTTCAAGCGCGGCGAGGTCATCGCCCTGGTGGCGACCGATGTGGCCTCACGCGGCCTCGACATCGAGGACCTGCCGCACGTCGTCAATTTCGAGCTGCCCTTCGTGGCCGAGGACTACATCCACCGCATCGGCCGCACGGCACGCGCCGGCGCCGAGGGCGATGCCATCTCGCTCGTGTGTGTCGACGAGGTCGACCTGCTGCGCGGCATCCAGCGTCTGCTCAAGCGCGCCATCCCCTGGAAGGTCGAGGAAGGCTTCATCCCCGACCGAAACGCAGAGGTCCATCCCATCCACCCGCGGACCCAGTCCGGCGGCAACGGCCAGGGACGCGGCGCGCGCCCGACGGTCGGAGCCGGATCCGGATCTGGGGACCGGTCGCGAAGGCGCTCAGCCCGCTGACTGCGAGCTAGCTGGGGCCGAAGCGCCGCCGACCGGTGGCTTTTGGCGGCTCGTCCCACTTGCGGATACCGAGGCGGCGCAAGAGCGCATCGATCTCGTCGGCGTACGGCCGACCTTCGGGCATCGAGTCCAGCCACAGCAGGTAGCCGGGGTCGACGCGGGCGATCTCGCCCAGCGACCAGCCGATGTGGCGCCCGACGGCCATGACGCTGCCCGATGGGCGACCTGGCGGCGCGCCCGCGCCGCCCGTGCCCGGGGCCGTGCTCGGGTGCCAGGCACGTCCGCCCGGCTCGTACTCGCCATACGTCGGCGAGTCGGTGGTGTCGGTGTTCGGCTGGCTCGCGCGCTGCGGCGCCATCGGATGATCGTTCTGCGGCGCCGTCGAGTTTCCGTTGGCGAGGTCCCACTCGGCACGACGATCGGCATCGCTGAGCAGCTCCCAGGCTGCGTTGATCCGGACCATCCGGCTCTGCGCTTCCGGGTCATCGGCGACGTCGGGGTGGAATCGACGCGCGAGCGCACGGTACGCTTCGCGGACCGACTCCTGCGACGCCTCACTGCCGATGTCGAGGACCCTGTATGGGTCGATCTTGTTCATCGTTGAGCACCTGGTGGGTCCGCGCGGTGTGGCGGCCAAGACCTGGGGCTCCTTGTGGGCCCACGGGGGTTTCCCGCGACTGGGTCGGTTGTGTACGGAGCAGAGTACTACGTAGTGTACGGTACGGAACGTAGGATGGCAAATCAGCCCATCGGGCGATCCGGCCTCTTCGACGTGGCCGGGTCTAGCTGAGACCGAAACGCCGCCGACGTGCGACGGCCGGCGGAGCATCCGACTTGCGGACGCCGAGTCGGCGCAGGATGGTGTCGATCTCGACCGTGTACGGCTGACCCTCTGGCCGCGATTCCAGCCACAGCAGGTAGCCCGGGTCGACGCGCGCGATCTCGCCCAGCGACCAGCCGAGGTGACGCCCGAACGCAAGCACGGTGCCCGACGGTCGGCCGGGTGGCGGCCCTGCGGCGCCTGTGCCCGGCGGCATGCCCGCGGTCCAGCGGTGCCCGCCGGGCGCATACTGGCCAGCCTGAGGTGGAGGCGGGGCGACGCCATCACCGTTCGTGGCGCGGTCGCGCTGGGCAGCCATGGTCAGACCGTTGGCGCGATCCCATTCCGCCCGGCGCTGCTCGTCGCCGATGAGCTCCCATGCGGCGTTGATCTGGACCATGCGCGCCCGGGCATCGCGCCCCGGCGCGATGTCAGGGTGGAATCGGCGCGCGAGCGCGCGGTACGCCTCGCGGATGGCCTCGTGCGTCGCTCGCTGGTCCACCCCAAGGACGCGGTAGGGGTCGAGCGCGGTCATGGCCATCCAGGACACCAGCCCTTCGTGGGTCTCGGATCGATCATCTGCCGGTCGCTCCTGGCTCATGACTGACAGCCTCTTCGGCTGGACATTCCGGGCGACGGGCACGACGCGACCGGTGGTGCCATCCGGCACCATGCCGCGCATTGCACCACGAGCTGTCAAGGGCGACCACCCGCACGATGGTCATGGGCGGCGGACCCGGACGTCGTCCACGGCGGCCTCGATGGTGCTGGCGCGACTGGCATCGACGGCCTCGAAGCGGATGCGGATGGTCTGGCCGGCGAAGGCGCCGATGTCGATCGAGGCGCTCGCCCAGGCGGCGTCGTCGTCGTTGGCGGCGGCCCGCTCGGTGAAGACGACATGGTCGCCGTCGTCGGCCATGACCACCGCCCGGAAGGCGTCGGCGCTGCTTGCATTGGGCCGGTGGGCGAGGTAGTAGCGGAAGGTCAGCCGACCGACGGGATCGGGCAGCGCGATGGCCGGCGAGGTGACCGAGGTCAGGCCACCGTCGACGTCGTTGGCATTGACGCTCGAGCCGGCCTTGAGGCCGGTGACCAGGGCGCGCGAGGCGCTGAAGGTGGTGCCCAGCTGCTTGGGCCCATGGTTGCTCGTGCCCGCCGGGTTGCCGCGCTGCCAACGACCGTCCGAGGCGGTGTCGGTGCCCTGAGCGTTGGTCCGCCAGCCGTGGCCCAGCTCGAGGTCGTCGTAGAAGGCGCCGCAGTCGGCCGCCGCGAAGCCCGCCGCGCGCCAGGGGCAATCGGCCTGTTCGATGAGGTAGAGCACGGCCGAGCGGTTGCGGGCGGTCTCCTGGCCGATCGTCGAGTCATCCGGATACGAGCCCACGGTCAGCTCGAAGGTGTAGGTGAAGACGCGGTGGAGGCCATAGAGCCAGTCACCCAAGCGGCCACTGGAGATGTACAGGTCGCTGGCCTGCTGCGGCCGGTAGCCGTTCAGCGAAGCCATCTTCTTGCCCATGGCCACGAAGGCCGCGTGGTCGTGCTTGGTCATGTCCGAGGGCACGTTCTTGAGCGTGTAGCCGTACGGCCACATGACGAGCCGACCAGAGGTGTGGAAGGTGATATGGGTCCGGATCTGCTGCCAGCCACCGACCACCCGGCTGGCCACGAAGTCGCGCACGCGCCGTGTCTCGGGTGCCGAGAAGGGCTTCGGGCCGCGGTACATCAGGCTGGCCGGGTTCGACGATGAGCCGCCGCAGCAGCCCCAGCGGTAGTCGTAGTTGCGATTGAGGTCCGTGCCGATGGACGTCGAGCCGGCAACGGGCTGTCGGTTCTTGCGCCAATGGTGGTACCTGCCGTCCTTGATGTCGAACTCGGCGCCGTCGGGGTTGACCGAGAAGATGATCCAGACCTCGCGGCTGTCGACGATGTCGGTGACACGCGAGTCGGAACCGTAGCCTTCGGCCAGCCAGTGGAAGATCTTGAGGGTCATCTCCAGCGACATGTGCTCGCGGGCGTGGTGCAGGCCGTCGAACAGGACCTCCGGCTCGGCCTCGTCGTCGTTGACGTTGTCGCTGACCTTGGCCGTCCAGATCTCCCGGCCCTTGTAGCTCTTGCCGATGCTCGAGAGGCTGACGATGTCCGGGTGAGCTGCTGCTACGGCCCGGATCTCCGCCACCATCTCGGTGTAGGTGTGAAATCCTTCCCAGCCGACCGGGAATTCGTTGGCTGCGTCGGCCACCGGAGCCGTGACGCCGACCGCCACGAGGGCCGCCAGGCCGGCGGCTGCCGCGGAGCCGGCACGCCTCATGGGCGGCGGACCCGGACGTCGTCCACGGCGGCCTCGATGGTGCTGGCGCGACTGGCATCGACGGCCTCGAAGCGGATGCGGATGGTCTGGCCGGCGAAGGCGCCGATGTCGATCGAGGCGCTCGCCCAGGCGGCGTCGTCGTCGTTGGCGGCGGCCCGCTCGGTGAAGACGACATGGTCGCCGTCGTCGGCCATGACCACCGCCCGGAAGGCGTCGGCGCTGCTCGCATTGGGCCGGTGGGCGAGGTAGTAGCGGAAGGTCAGCCGACCGACGGGATCGGGCAGCGCGATGGCCGGCGAGGTGACCGAGGTCAGGCCACCGTCGACGTCGTTGGCATTGACGCTCGAGCCGGCCTTGAGGCCGGTGACCAGGGCGCGCGAGGCGCTGAAGGTGGTGCCCAGCTGCTTGGGCCCATGGTTGCTCGTGCCCGCCGGGTTGCCGCGCTGCCAGCGACCGTCCGTGGCGGTGTCGGTGCCCTGGGCGTTGGTCCGCCAGCCGTGGCCCAGCTCGAGGTCGTCGTAGAAGGCGCCGCAGTCGGCCGCCGCGAAGCCCGCCGCGCGCCAGGGGCAATCGGCCTGCTCGATGAGGTAGAGCACGGCCGAGCGGTTGCGGGCGGTCTCGCGCGCCAGGATCTCATCCGGCGGATAGAAGTCGGAGATCCGGTAGTGCTCGGTCGGGTAGAGCTCGAAGGTGTAGGAGAAGATCCGGTGCCGCCCATAGAGCCAGTCGATCTGGTCGCCGTCGGTGATGTAGAGGCCCGATGACTGCTTCGGTCGGTAGCCGTTCAGCGAGGCCATCTTCTTGCCCATGGCCACGAAGGCCGCGTGGTCGTGCTTGGACATGTCGGACGGGATATCGGTCTTGGTGTAGCCGTACGGCCAAAGGATCAGCTGACCGTTCGAGTGGAACGTGATATGGGTCCGGATCTGCTGCCAGCCACCGACCACCCGGCTGGCCACGAAGTCGCGCACGCGCCGCGTCTCGGGTGCCGAGAAGGGCCTCGGGCCCCGATAGGTGAGGCTCTTCTTGCTGCCCGATGACCCGCCACAGCAGCCCCAGCGGTAGTCGTAGTTGCGGTTGAGGTCGGTGCCGATGTAGCTGGAACCAGCGTTCGGCTGGCGGTTCTTCCGCCATGCGCGGTAGGGATCGCCGGTCAGGTCGAACTCGCGCGCCGTCCGGGTTGAGGGCGAAGATGATGTAGATCTCGCGACCGTCGACGGCCTCGGTCACGCGCGTCGTCGAGCCGTATCCGTCGACCAGGAAGTGGAGCAGGTCGATGGTCTGCTCGAGCGTGATGTGCTCGCGGGCGTGGTGCAGGCCGTCGAACAGGACCTCCGGCTCGGCCTCGTCGTCGTTGACGTTGTCGCTGACCTTGGCCGTCCAGATCTCCCGGCCCTTGTAGGTCTTGCCGATGCTGAAGAGGCTGACGATGTCCGGATGGGCATCCTCCACGGCCCGGATCTCCGCGACCATCTCGCCGTATGTGTGATAGCGACTGTCCGCCGGCGGGAAGTCGGCGGCCGCGACCGGCACCGCAGCCACGGTCGCAGCGGCGATGGCCGACAACGCCAGGCCAAGGGCGACGCCGCGCAAGCGACGCATCACGGCGACACGATGAAGGCGTCGATCTCCATGCGCGGATGACCGTCGGTGGCCTTGTTGACCAGCCTCAGGGTGTGCGTCCCTCCGGAGGCGAATGTCCGCGAGAAGAGGACCCGGCGACTGCTGAAGGCGCTGGCCCACTGGTTGACCGTGGTCACGTAGGCGCCATCGATGTAGACCTTGACCTTGCCGCGGCCGTGGCCGCGCGGTCCGACCCAGGCGACCTGGCGGCCGCTGAAGGTCAGCGTGGCGGAAGCGCCCTTGACCTTGGTCCGCCGTGTCGAGCCGCCGATCGCGGACGCGGTGCTGTTGGTGGTCCATTTCCCGGCATAGCGAACGACCGAGCTCGACTGGCTCAGCACGCGCGGGGCCAGGGAGGACGTGGTGACCCGGGCCCCGATCAGCCCGCGGCCGTCGGTCGCACGGACCCGGAAGGCATAACTGTGGCTGGTGCTGCCGGCGGTCTGGTACGAGCGGGTCGCACCGCCCACGATCGCCACCCTGGTCCAGGCGCCACCATCGACCGACCGCTCGACCTCGTAGCTCGCGATGACCCCGGACGGCTCGGTCGCGGGTGGCCACGAGACGCGGATCGGTGCACTCGACGAGGTCGGGCGAGGCGAAGTGCCGAAGCCGACCTTGACCGAGCCCATGACCGGCGCCTTGTCGGTGAAGGTCACGGCCACGGTGTCGGATCGGCTGCGGCCCTGGATGGTGCCGACGACGGTCAGATGGTGGGTCCCGGAGGGGACGGTCGCCGGGAGCTTCACGCGCAGCGTCGCAGCCTTCGCGTCGAAACCAGCGGAGGTGTTCGGCGTGACCGTGGCGCTTGCCCCTGCGGGCAGGCCGCTGACCGAGAAGACGACTGGCTCGAAGGCCTCCGGCGTGCGCGAGATGGTGATCGGGATCGGCCCGCCCGACTCGTCGAGGGCGAGCGTGCCACCCGGCAGGTCGACGTCGAAGTCGCCCAGCCCGTCGATGCGACGGACGTCGAGGAGCGGCTCGTGCGAGCTGTCTGGATCCGTGCCGGTCTTCCAGCCTTGGTTGCCGAGACCGCGCAGGACGGCGCGCACCTCGGACGGCGTGGCGTTCGGGTGCCTCGAGCGGTAGAGCGCGATGGCGCCGACGACGGTCGGCGTGGCCATCGATGTGCCCGACATCGTCGCGTAGCCGCCGGGCACGGTCGAACGGATGCACTTGCCGGGCGCGATGATGTCGATGTCGGCGCCGTAGTTCGAGAAGTTGGCGAAGGTGTCGTCGTTGTCGTAGCCGCCCCAGGAGTAGCACGCCGCGCCGCCGTAGCCGCCAGGCAACCCGTCCGTGTCGGCCAGGGCGCTGACCGTGATGACCTCGTTGTAGGCGGCCGGTTCGAACTTGGCGGCAGATTTCGACTCGTTCATGGCGGCCACGGCGATCGGGATGCCGCCGGCGACCACCCGGCAGACGGCTCGGTGCATGGCCGAGGGGATCGAGTACCCGCAGTTGTGGTCGTCCTCGCCCGGCTTGCCGACGCTCATGTTCACGGCCTCGAAGAGCGGTCGTGACGAGTCGTTCGGGTCACGCTGAGCCAGGATCCAGTCGAGTCCGCAAACGTACCAGGAGATGTAGCCGAAGCCGCTGTCGTTGAGGATCTTGACCGCCCAGAGTCGAGCCCCCGGCGCCACGCCGACGACGCCGATGTCGTTGTCGAGGGCGCCCACGATGCCGGCCACGTGCGTGCCGTGCGACTGTCTATCGCGCCAGGCGGTCGGGTCGGATGTCGAGCAGTTGATGCCGCCGACGACGTTGAGGTCGGGATGCAGGGCGATGCCCGTGTCCACGATGGCCACGTCGGCGTCGACCCGCTCGTCGTTGCCGTCGATGGCGGCGATGTCGGACAGGCGTCCATTGACGCGGCTGACGCCGGTCGGGATGACCTGGGCCGCGAGCTCGATGCGCTCGTCGGGCACGATGGCGGCGACCGCCGGGTCGGCGGCAAGCTTCTTGCGTTGGCCCTTGTTGAGCGTGGCACTGAAGCCCTTGAGCGCGTGCCGGAACGCGCGATCGGCCTTGAATGCAGCCTTGCCCTCGAGGCGCTTGAGTGCCTTGCCGACGTTGGCGTCGCTCGCGAGCAGAACGATGAATCGGTCACCGTCGGCCAGGGCGGCGGCGGACGGGGCGCCTGGGTCACCGGCAGGATCAGCGCCGGGGTCCCCGACGGCATCGGCGTCCGGATCGGTGGCGGGATCGGCCGAGGGCTCGGATCCGGGGTCCGGCGATGGCTCGACGGTCGGTTCGGCGAGGGGCGGAGTGCTCGGCACGACACCGGGGGCCGATGTGGGATCGGCGGCGGCGACCGACGACGGGACGGTGGTGGCGATCAGCATGAGCGCGAGGAGGACGGCGACGCGGCTGCGCCAGTGACGGGGCATGGGCGGTCTCCGTGCGGGGCTCACCGCGGAGGGTGCCACGTGAGGTAGTCACCACGCCATGACCGATTCGGCCCAGCGAGGTGACATGACCATGTCTCGACGCGCGAGGTCCGCGCGGAGCGGCAGCCGATGCGGCGAGGGTCTGGCGTAGGGACGCGCATCCTCGAGCTCGCTCGGCGACGGGCGTCAGCGCTTCTTGCCGCGCACCTCGACGAGGTGAGCCGTCCAGGGGGAGGTCGTGCTGCCGTCGAGGCTGGCGGAGCTGCCGTGCCAGCCGCAGACGCAGGTGACCGTCTGGTCGCGATGCTTGTAGACGTCGATGACGTGCTTCAGCGGAGCGTCGGCGTCGACAGGCTTCGGGGACAGACGGGGATTTAAGGGCGGGCTCCTCCGACTCACATTGCTGGGCCCACCATTCTACCAGCCATGTCACTCGGGCACCGCCAACGACCAGGGCCGTATCATCGCCGCCTGCCAGGAGGAGGATCGGCATGCGAACAGGCAGACCTCGACGCTGATGCGAGCGCCCGTCAAGGTCCGGCGCGTCGACCTGGTGCGGATCGACGACCCGGCGTACCTCGAGGAGATGAGCCGTCAGGCCGCTGCCCACCGTCGATTGGGGCCGCGGCAGGACCCGGGCGACCTGTACCGTGCCAGCGGGCTGGTCGAGGCGGCCGTGCGGGCCTGGCTGGGCGAGCGCCTGCCCCTCCTGGACGAGCGGATCCTCGACACCGACCTGCTGCCGCCGGGGGAGCGGGCGTACGTGCGACGCTTCCAGGAGCTCGACGCGGTGATCGGGCGTGCGGGCGAGCCCGAACGGGTCGTCGAGATGAAGTTCAGCGCCAACGGCGGTGCGGTCCGGCGTGGCCTGTCGCAGCTGGGCAGGGCGCGGGCGATACTCCGCCATCGATGGCCCGACGTGGCCGGCCTCCTGATCCTGGTCGAGGCCAACCGGACCGGCGTCGAGCTCGACTTCGACCGCCTGCGCGAGGTCGCGCTCGTCGGCCCGGAGGCCTTGCTGCGACCCGGTGGCCTCCAGCCGACGACCCTCATCGTGCTGACCGCGGCGGACCTGGCCGACCACCTCGACGCCGAGGCTCGCGGCCTCATCGAGCGCGGCCACGACGAGGGCGATGCCTTGACCGCCGCGCGCCTCATCCGCGCTGCGCGGGATCCTGAGGCAGACGATCCGGTGGGCGAGGAGCGCGGCGGGCGCGCGTGGCCAGCCGACGCGCCGAGCGCCACCTTCGACGGGGGCGATGGGCCCGAGGTGTCGCCCTTTGCGGCCCTGGCCGGCCTGCAACTCGAAGGTCTTGACGAGACCGATGCTCCGGAGGGCGCCAGCTAGTCCTTGGTCGGCGTCTTCCCGAGCTCCATGAGCGCACGCAGCAGCTGGGCGTCGCCGCTCTCGAGCAGCTCGGTCGCCGTCATCGGCTCGACGTCGACCGGCTCGAGCGGCAGGACGTCTGTCTCAAGGGTGACCTCGATGTCGGGCTCGATGCCGCTCGGGAAGATATGGCGCCCCTTGGGCGTCAGCCACTGCTCGACACCCAGCCGGATGGCTGAGCCGTCAGAGAGCGAGAACTCGTTGAGGACGGTGCCCGTCCCGTAGGTCCGGGTCCCGATGACCTTGGCACGGCCCTGATCCTGGAGTGCGCCGGTGACGATCTCGGCCGAGCTGGCCGAACCGAAGTCGACGAGCACGACCATGGGCATATCTGTCCGCGGCTCGTCGCGCACCTTGACCGGGATCTGGTCGCCGTCGGCGTCCTCGCGGATGTACACGACGCCGTCGGGGATGAAGGTACTGCCGACGCCGACCGCCTCGTCCACGAGGCCGCCAGGGTTGTTGCGCAGGTCGAGGACGATGGCCGAGGCATTGGCCGCCTTGGCCTCCGCCAGGGCGGTCTGGAGCTGATCCACCGTGCCCTCGGAGAACTGGACGATGCGAACCATGGCGACATCGGTGCCGGGCACCATCGCCCAGTCGACCGGCGGCACCTCGATGACGTCGCGCACGATGGGCACCTCGACCGGCGTGGCCTCTCCTGGGTGGATGACGGTCAGGCGCACGGTCGTCCCGGCCGGGCCCCGGACGAGGGTCACGACATCCTCGACGGACAGTTCCTCCGCCGCTTCGCCGTCGATCTCGATGATCGCGTCGCCGCTGCGCAGGCCGGCCTTGTCCGCCGGAGAGCCGCTGATGACCGAGACGATGATCGGCGCGCCGCCCCGCTCGCCGAGGAAGGCGCCGATGCCGGAGAACGAGCCCGACAGATCCTCGCCCGCCTCGCGCACCTGATCGGGCGTCATGAAGGTCGAATGGCCGGCGTCACCGAGCGACCGGACGAGGCCGTCGAGCATGCCGTAGGTCAGGTTCGACGTCGGCTCCAGGATCGATCGGTCGACGTAGTTGTCGCGGATGATCTTGATCGCTTCCCACAGGAGGCCGACGTCGGCCGGGGCGTCCGGCGGTACCGAGGCGCCCGGGCCGATGGTCGCCCCTGGCGCGAGCGTCGGGCCGATGTCGGCCGGGCCCTCGACCGTCGGAGCTCCGAACAGCCCGCTGCGATCGGCGGCGATGCCGGCCCCGAAGGCAAGCACCACGATGAGGACGAGACCCAGCACGATGGGCTTGCCACCGACCGCCGGGGGCGGGGGCGGGCCAGCCGTCGGCGGGCGATAGACGTCGGGTCCGGGCGGGGGCGCGTCCGACGAGGGTCCGAGCATGCAGGGTCTCCAGGCGGGTGGGTCGCGGGCGCCATTCTGGGCCAGACCGCCGCATCGCGCCGGGCCAGATGAAGTACCGACTCAAGCTTCGGCCGTGACCTCACCCAGTCGGCGCTCGAGATAGGCGACTTCGGCCGGGTTGACCGTCCCGGCGAGGGCCAGCCGGTAGGCCGCTGCGGCCTCGCGACGGCGACCCGCCCGCCGCAGCAGATCGGCCCGCGCAGCGTGGAGCAGGTGATAGCCCGCGAGGCGGTCATCGTCGGCCAGGCGGTCGATCTCGGCCAGCCCGTCGTCCGGCCCGCGGGCCATGGCCAGCGCCGCGGCGCGATTCAGGTCTACGACCGGCGACGGCGACATGGCGCGGAGACGGTCGTAGAGCGCCACGATGCGAGGCCAGTCGGTCGCCCCGGCGGCCGGCGCGTCGTCATGCACGGCCGCGATGGCGGCCTGGAGCTGGTAGGGGCCCGGTCGGCGCATCGACGCCGCGCGCTCGAGCAGGCCGTTCCCCTCCTCGATGAGCACCCGATCCCAGGTCGCGCGATCCTGTTCTTCGAGGACCACCAGCGCACCGTCCGGACCGACGCGCGCCGCTCGCCGCGCGTCGTGCAGGAGCATGAGTGAGAGGAGGCCGATGGCCTCCGGCTCGTCGGGCATCAGGGCCACCAGCATGCGCGCCAGGCGGATGCCCTCGGCGCTCAGGTCGTGGCGCAGGGCGACCGTCGAGCTGCTGGCCAGGTAGCCCTCGTTGTAGACCAGGTAGAGGACGGCGAGCACCGAGTCGAGTCGCTCGGGGAGCAGCTCGTCGGGCGGCACGCGGAAGGGGATGCCCGCGTCCCGGATCTTGCGCTTCGCGCGCACCAGGCGCTGGGCCATCGTCACTTCGGGCACCAGGAAGGCACGCGCGATCTCGTCGGTCTGGAGGCCGCCGAGCGTGCGCAGGGTGAGCGCCACGCGACCCTCCGGCGGGAGCGCCGGGTGGCAACAGGTGAAGATGAGCCGGAGTCGGTCGTCCGGGATCACGCCATGTGCCTCGATCTCGTCGACGGTCGACCGCCCCGTGGTCAGCCTGGCCTCGGCGTCGGCCTCGGCCTGCAGGACGGCCTGCTTCTCTGACAGGACCCGCGCCCGCCGCAGTCGGTCGATCGCCTTGCGCCGCGCGGTGGTCGTGATCCAGGCGCCGGGGTTGTCGGGGATGCCATCTCGCGGCCAATGCTCCAGGGCGGCCACGAACGCGTCCTGGACGGCATCCTCGGCAAGGTCGAAGTCGCCGAGGACCCGGATCAGGCCCGCGAGCGCCCGGCCGGATTCACGGCGGAAGGCTTCCTCGGCGACCGCGCGGGCATCGCTCATCCGCCGCGGTGGGCCACGTCGGGCGGAGCCTCAGCCGGCGTCGGCTGCGGCCATGACGGTATCGGGCGCGGCCGACATGGGCAGCTCCCAGACCGGCCGGATCTCGATCGAGCCACGGGCCGCGCTCGGGATCTTGGCCGCCATCTCGATGGCCGTGTCGAGATCCGGGCAGTCGATGAGGTAGTAGCCGCCGAGCACCTCCTTGGTCTCGGCGAACGGGCCATCGCTGATGAGCGTCCGACCCTCCCGCACGCGGACGGTCGTCGCCGTGGCCGTGGGCTCGAGCGCGTCGCCACCGCGCATGAAGCCGCGTTCGGTGACCTCACTGGTGAAGGCGCGGTAGGCCGTCAGGTCGGCCTCCCGGTCGGCCGCGGATATCGTCGCGGGGTCGATCTCCTCGGTATAGATGAGGAGCAGGTACTGCATGCTTCGTGCCTCCCGACTCTGACGACGGCCGTGCGTCGTGCGCACCATAACAACGAACGGGCGACAACGGAATCGACACGGCTGGCTGGGTCCGTCAGACTCCAGTCGCAGCGTGAGGAGGGCGAGCATGTCAGGATCATCGGGCGATCGCCGGGGCGCCGACGGGCGCTGGATCGGGGGCCTCATCCTCATCCTCATCGGGGCGGGGCTGCTGGCCAACCAATACATCCCCGACATCGGCCGCTATGCCCCGCTGGTGGTTGGCCTCGGGCTGCTCATCATCTTCATCGTCACCCGGAATGCCGGTGCGCTGATCGGCGGTGCCATCGTGACCGGCATCGGGGTCGGGTTGCTGATGGACGTTCAGTTCCCGCCCTCGGAGGGCACCTCCTGGATACCGCTCTGCCTCGGCCTCGGTTTCCTGGGCATCTGGGTCTTCGGCGGGCTGCTGCGCATGCCCGAGGCTCGCTTCTGGCCCCTCATCCCGGGCGGCATCCTGACGTTCGTGGGCATCGCCGCGCTGGGCGGCTTGTCGAGCCAGATCGGTCAGTACATCTGGCCGATCGTGCTCATCCTCATCGGCCTCGTGACCATCGTCAGCAGCCTGCGACGCAGGGCCGCCCAGCCGAGCGCGAGCCCCGCGCCCGCGCCCGCGATCCAGTCATCGGACCCGGACCAGCCGGTCGCGCTCGAGCAGCCCTCGGACGACTGACCCCGAGACCATGGTCGAGCCGACCCAGCCGCCGGTCGAGGCGCGGCCGCGCTGCGCGTGGAGCGGCGATCCGGCCACGGATGCGGCCATGGTCCGGTACCACGACGACGACTGGGGCGTCCAGGTGCGCGACGATACCGAGCTCTTCGAGCGCCTCGCCCTGGAGTCCTTCCAGGCCGGCCTGTCATGGTCCACCATCTTGCGCAAGCGGGACGCCTTCCGCGCGGCCTTCAGCGGCTTCGATCCGGCCACCGTGGCTGCCTTCGACGCGGCCGACAAGGCCAGGCTCATGGGCGATGCCGGGATCGTCCGCAACCTGGCCAAGATCGAGGCCACGATCGGCAATGCGCGTGCCTATCTCGAACTCGCCGCGGCATCGGGTGGCTTCCCGGCCCACCTCGACGCCTTCGTGCCGCCGCCTCCACCGCGTCAACCGTCGACGGCCACGATGGCCGACCTGCCGGCCTTCACGCCGGCCGCTCTGGCCCTCTCGAAGGACCTCCGGGCGCGCGGCTTCCGGTTCGTGGGGCCGACCATCGTCTATGCCTTCCTGCAGAGCGTCGGCTGGGTCGATGACCACCTGCCGGGCTGCTTCCGTTACCGCGCCGGCTGAGGGCCACTGGAGCAGCGGCGCCGGCTGAGGGTCACCTGGAGCAGCGGCGCCGGCTATCGCTCGGCGGCCGGCTCGGGGTCGTTCGCCTGCGGCCCGCGACCCGCGTCCAACCCGGCACTCGTATCCACCCGTGACCGTTCCGCCACGGGCACGTGGAGAGCGGTTCCGTCGGCGAGCACGGGATCGACGATCTCGTCCACGAGGCCCAGGTCGATGCACTCATCCGGACCCAGGAACCGATCGCGGCCGGACCAGATGAAGCGCCGCCACCAACCCGCGTCCTTGTAGCCCGTGCGTGCCGCGAAGAGCTGCGCGACGGTCTCCTGGTAGTGGGACGCGAGGCGCTGGAAGTCCTTGAAGATGCGCTCGTCGTCACCGGAGATGATCCATGAGGTCGAGTGGAGCATGAGCGTCCCGAATCGGCCGATCGTCCGATGATCCCCGGCCTGCAGGACGACCGCGCCCATGGAGTAGGCATAGCCGAGCACGGCCGTGTCGATGCGCACGCCGTGATCGCGCCGCATCCGGTTGATGAACTCCATCATGGCAAGGCCGTCGCCGAGGGAGCCGCCACCGGAGTTGATGTACAGGGTGATCGGCTGCTCGCGCTCGCCCTTCCGTTGCAGGGCCATCAGCAGCAGACTGCGGAAGAGGTCCTCGGCGTGCGGCGGATCGATCTCCGAGATGAAGTAGACGCCGGTGGCCTCGAGCGCCAGGCGCCGGCCTTGCGCCTCCTGGAGCAGGGCTCCGAGATCGGGCACGTACATGCACTGGCCTCCTGGGGACTGCATCGCCGCGTCGGCGCCTAGCGTACGTCGCGCGGTGCACTGACCGCCAGCCGTGCCCGGATGGGAAGATGGTGAGGCCATGCCCATCCGCCCGTATCTCCTGCTGCTGCGACGGAACCGGTCGTTCACCCGCCTGTATGCGGCCCAGCTGGTGAGCTTCGGCGGGGACTGGTTCGCGCAGGTCGCGCTGCTCGGCCTGGCACTCGAGCTGACCGGCTCTGCCGCCGTCGCGTCGCTCGTGCTCGTTCTCCAGATGCTGCCGTTCTTCCTCGCCTCCCCGATCGCCGGCGTGCTCGCCGACCGGCTCGACCGCCGCCGGCTGATGGTCGGCGCCGACATCCTGCGCGCCGTCGCTGCCCTGGCCTTCCTGCTCGCGCGCGAGCCGTCCATGCTCTGGATCGCGCTCCTGGCCGCGGCCGCCATCTCGGCGCTCTCGGCCTTCTTCGAGCCCACCTCGTCGGCCGCCCTCCCGAACCTCGTGGACGAGGAGGATCTGCCGGTGGCCAACGTCCTCCTCGGCTCGGCCTGGGGCACCATGCTGGCCGTTGGTGCCGCCGTCGGCGGACTGGTCGCGGTCATCTTCGGACGGGACGCCGCTTTCCTGCTCGACGCCGGCAGCTTTGCGCTCTCGGCAGCGCTCATCGTCGGCATCCGGCGCTCGTTCGGCGGCGCCTCGGCACGCGCGCCGGGTGATACGACGGCGGCCTCGGCGGGGATGCTGGCGGCCATGGCCGAGGCACTCGCACTGGCCCGCCGCTCCCGAAGCGTGGCGGCCTTCCTCCTCGCCAAGTCCACGTTCGGCGTGGGGACCGGCGTCATCCTGCTGCTCGCCGTCTTCGGGGCCACGGTCTACGAGGCCGGCGACCTCGGCATCGGGGTCCTCTTTGCCGCTCGCGGGCTCGGCGCCCTGCTCGGTCCCTTCATCGCCCGCGCCGTCTTCGGCTTCGATGAACGGGGCCTCATCGTGGGCATCGGGGTCGCCTTCTTCCTCTTCCTCGGCGCCTACCTGCTCCTGCCGCTGGCGCCCGGGCTGGCCGTCGCGGCCGGCCTCGTCTTCATCGCGCACGTCGGCGGCGGAGCCCAGTGGACGCTCTCCACGACCGGGCTGCAACGCTCCACGCCGGATGCCGTGCGGGGTCGCATCTTCAGCGTCGACTATGGCCTGGTGACCTTCGTGGCGGCCGTCTCGACGGTCGTCGCCGGCGCCGTCACGGGCGCCTATGGGCCTGCCGCAGCGATCTATGCCCTGGCCATCCCGTCGGCCGTGGCGGCGACCGCCTGGGTCCTTTGGACCCGCCCGCTCCGACGCCGCGTCGGCGCTACACTCCCCCAGTGAGCCAGCAGCCCGTGGCCGTCCCCGCCGATCCCAAGCCCCGGAGTGCCACGCCGCGCAGCCCGGCCACCCGGGATCTGGGCATGACGGCGAAGCTCCTCTTCCCGACCAAAGAGATCGCCGAGTCGTACTACCTGCCGCTCATCTACACCGCCTGCCGGACCTGCTACAGCGAGCTGCGGCCGGAGGACATCTTCGACCGCGCCACGGATGGTCGCGTGGCGCCCGAGAAACAGCAGGAGCTGGTCCGTCGCGTCATCGAGTCGGGCCACGGCTCGACCATCGAGCACATCGTCTTCACCTTCGCCATCAGCGGCGTGACCCGAACCCTCAGCCACCAGCTGGTTCGCCATCGGGCGGGCCTGGCCTTCGACCAGCAATCCCAGCGCTACCTCGACTACAAGCGCCCGGCGTATATGGTCCCCGGCACCATCGCGGACGCCCCCGACGAACTGCGCCAACGCTACGAATCGACGCTCGACGGCTCGCTCGCCTTCTACAGCGAGCTGCTCGAGGCCGGCGTGCCGGGCGAAGACGCCCGTTTCGTGATGCCCAATGCGACGCGCACGAACCTGGTCATGACCACCAACCTGCGGGCGCTCATCCACATGTCCGGCCTGCGTCTGTGCACGATGGCCCAGTGGGAGATCCGCCGGCTCTTCCAGCTTGTCCGCCACGAGATCTTCCAGGTCAGCCCGTTCCTCGGCTCGTTCCTGGCTCCCAAATGCGTGCCGCTGGGCTACTGCGACGAGGATCGCAACCGCGATGAGCACTGCCCCATCCGACCCCACAAGGACACGGTCATGGGCGCATGGGCCGAGAAGCGGGCCGCCGCGAAGGCCGTCGGGCGCGAGCTGCCGACCGTCTAGGTCGGGCGCCCCCTGCCGGCTGCGATCGATGGCCGGCTAACCGGCCTCAATCGGACAGGAGCGAGACGAACCTGATCACGAGGCGCTCGAAGCGCGGCGCCGCCTCGTCCGCTGCCTGGAGCACTTCCTCGTGCGTCAGCGGCTGGCCGGTCACACCTGCGCCGGGGTTGGTGACCAGCGAGATGCCGGCCAGCCGGATCTTGGCCCAGCGCGCGGCGATCGCCTCCAGGACCGTCGACATGCCGACGGCGTCAGCGCCCAGGGTTCGCAGCATGCGCACCTCGGCCGGCGTCTCGTAGTTGGGGCCCAGGAGGCCGGCGTAGACACCGTCCTCGAGGCGGATGCCCTCCAGGCGTGCGGCTTCGTGGAGGCGCGCGCGCAGGTCCGGATCCCAGGCGTCGGTCAGGTCCGGGAACCGCGGCCCGAGCTGGTCCGGGTTCGTGCCCTGCAGGGGGCTGAGGCCCGTCAGGTTGAGGTGGTCGGTGAGGGCCATGAGCGTACCCGGCGGCCAGGCCGCGTTGACCCCGCCCGCGGCGTTCGTGATCAGGATCCGCGGCGCCCCGAGCCGCCCCATCAGGAGCACCGGCTGGACGACGAGTCCGGGCGGATGTCCCTCGTAGACGTGCAGTCGACCCTGGAGACAGACCACGGGAAGCCCCCCGATCGAGCCGAGCAGGAGGCGGCCCACATGACCCGGGGCGGATGCCGCCGGCCACCCAGGCAAGTCGCCGAAGGGGATGGCGACCGGTGACTCGACGCGCGCCGCGAGGCCCCCGAGCCCGGATCCGAGGACGATGCCGAGCTGTGGCACGAGGTCGGTGCGCGTGCGAACGGCGCTCTCGAGCGCGTCCAGGCGCTCCGGAAGGTCGCCCAGGGCGACGGCGGCGGGCATGGCGCGCAGGATACGCCCGCGCGCGACGCTCATGCGCCGCGAGTCGGCCGGGAAGGTGATGGGAGATGCCCGCAGGCGGACCAGAGGCTTCTCCGGCCGGAGGAGGTATCGACACCGGGATGCCGATCGCACCCCTCCGACCGATCCCACCGCGGACGTCCCCGGAGGGCCGCCCGACCATGGGCAGGGAAGCGCCCGAAGCGACCGATCGGTCGGCCACCGCCGCCGCGTGGTCAGCTCCGCCGGCCTTGATATCATCTCAGCCGCCGCAGCGCCGTCACGGGGGCGCCGTGGGTGATCACGGCGCTGACGCCTGGGACAAGTCCCCTGCGTCGGTGGAGTTCCGACGGCCCCTTCGGGCAATTCGAACGGTAGCCGGGGCGAGCGGCGAGGGTCAACGCGGTTATCCACGAACTTCGAGCGATTCCGGGCGAAGCTGTCCACGAATCCGGCCCGCCTGTGGAGAACCATGTGGACAAGGCGTGGGTCGCACGGCACGCGCGAGACCGACGCGTCTGCGCGTAGTCCCGCAGGAGCGCCACGGCACAGGGCGGGATCGGACCGCGGACGGCGGATCCGTCAGGCCCGCCATGCGTCGGCTCACGGACCGATCAGCCGCCGATGTGCGACATCTCGACCTTGGGCAGGGCGACCGTGGCCGCTGAGCGCAGCTCGCTGTAGCGGTCCGTGCGGACCGACCAGACGGCGGCGATGCGGGTGGCCAACGCGGCGTCATCGGCGCCCTCGCGCAGGGGCCCTCGCAGGTCATGGCTCCGGACCGCGAAGAGGCAGGTATACAACCCGCCCTCGGCCGAGAGGCGGGCGCGGGTACACGTCGAGCAGAACGGCTGGCTGACCGACGCGATGACGCCGACCTCGCCCGATCCGTCGCGATATCGCCACCGATCCGCGACCTCGCCCTCGTAGTTGGGGGGTAGCGGCTCGAGCGGCATCTCGGCGTCGATGGCGGCCACGATCTCCTCCGCCGGCACGACGTCATCGAGGCGCCAGCCGTTGGAGTGCCCCACGTCCATATATTCGATGAAGCGGAGGACGTGGCCGCGCTCGCGGAAGTAGCGTGCCATGGGCACGACGCTCGACTCGTTGAGTCCTCGCCGGACGACCATATTGACCTTGATCGGCGCCAGGCCGGCCGCTTCCGCAGCGGCGATGCCCTCGAGCACCCGATCGACCGGGAAGTCGACGTCGTTCATGCGCCGGAAGGTCGCGTCGTCGAGCGAGTCGAGGCTGACCGTGATGCGTTGCAGGCCGGCGTCGGCAAGGGCCGGCGCCTGGCGGGCAAGGAGCGAGCCGTTGGTCGTGAGCGTCAGGTCACGCAGACCGGGCAGCGGAGACACCAGCGCCACGAAGCGATGAAGGTCCCGCCGGACGAGCGGCTCGCCGCCCGTGATGCGCACCTTCTCGACGCCGGCCTCGAGGAAGAGGCGAACGAGGCGGGCCATCTCCTCGAAGGTCAGCAGCTCCGCCCGCTCGAGGAACTGGAAGTCCCGCCCGAAGACCTCCTTGGGCATGCAATAGACACAGCGGAAGTTGCAGCGGTCCGTGACCGAGACCCGCAGGTCCCGAAGCGGGCGGCCGAGCCGATCGTCGATGCGCACGCGGGCCATCGTACCCCGTCGTCGTCCTTCGGCCCGGTGGCGGTCAGAGCCGTGGCGACGCGCGCTCGCCGAGCCGACGACGGCCGAGTGAGATCGTGTCGACACCGCGCACCGTGGCGTGGCCAGAACGCACCAGCGCGCGGAGCCGAACCGTCCGGCCGAGCGAGTACCACGGATCGAGCGGTACCTCCGGGCAGCGATTTCGGTACCTCTGTCGCCCTCGTCATGCGTTGGACCTCGACCTAGCATGCCCGCACACCGAGTCACCACACCGCACCACACGGCTTTTGACGAGGACGAGGACCGCAACGACGATGGCTTCGACGGAACAGCGCTCTGGCTTCCGGCTCCCGTGGGGGTCGGGTACGGCGACCGACGCAGATACGCCCGCAACGGAGGCGGACCACCCGACGGACGAGGCCCAGGCGGCTTCGGATCAGCAGGAGACAGGAACCATGGGCATGACGGTCGCCGAGGATGAGGCCTTGACCGCAGCCGATGCGGCCTTCGTCACCCGCGACGAGGCCGGCACCGTCGCGCCGCCCGAGGTCGCGCCGCCCGAGCCGATGGAGCCCGCGCAAGCCGCGTCCCCGGTGGCGGACCAGGTGACTGCGCCCTCGTCCGCGCCGATGGGCCTGACCAATGCTCCGCGCGCTTCCGCCGGCCGCCCGCCATCGCGCCTCCTCGCGGATCTCGTGCGCGCCATGCGCTCGACTGCCGAAGAGAGCCGGGCCGGCCTGGTCGACAGCCTGCGCAACGAGGGGAATACCTCGGTCGAGCGCATCCACGCCCGGTCCGCCGAAGAGGTCGACGGCCTTCGTCGCGTAGCCGACGAGGATGTGGTCGGCATCAAGGACTGGTCCAAGGCGGAGATCGCGCGCATCCGTGCCGAGACCGAGGAACGCATCTCCGAGCGCAAGCAGGAGCTCGAGCTGAGTCTCGAGGGCCATGCGGCACTCATCGAGCGTGAGGTCGAGCACGTTCAGGCACGCATCGCCGAGTACGAAGCCGAGATGGACGCCTTCTTCGTCCGACTCGAGGAGATCGAAGACCCGTCCGAGTTCGGTGCCGTGGCCGGCGAGATGCCCGAGCCGCCCTCGCTCGAGGAGGCCAGTGCGGCTGCCCGCGCCGCCGCCCTCGACGAGCTCATCCGGGAGACGACAGCGGCACGCGTCGAGCCAGAGCGCCTCGCTGCCGAGGCCGAGCCCATCGAGCACGTCGTCGAGGCCCAGGCCGAGGACAGCGAGCCGATCCAGGCGGCCGCCGACCCCGTCGTCGACATCCAGCCGGAGCCCATCGAGGCCGAGGCCGAAGCGCTCGTCGAGGCCCAGGCCGAAGTGAGCGAGCCGATCCAGGCGGTGGCCGAGCCCATCGTCGACGCCCGCCCGGAGCCCATCGAAGCCCAGGCCGAGGCGGTCGTCGAGGCCCAGCCCGAGCCCGTCGAGGCCCAGGCCGAGCCCGTCGAGGCCCAGGCAGAGCCCGTCGAGGCCCAGCCAGAGCCCGTCGAGGCTCAGGCCGAAGCACGTGAGCAGGTCGTCGAAGCCGTCGCCGTCGCCGTCGAGACGCCCGTCGCCGACGAGTCGACGCCCAGCGACGCGACCATCGACGAGGGCGACCCTCGCCTGGCCGCCCTCGGCCTGAGTGCGGACGCGCCTGAGGTCGAGTCGACCGATGCGGACCTTGGGATCGACGCGATGAGCGAAGCGACCATCGCTGCCCGCCTCGGCGACATCTCGGAGAACGGCCGATCGGCCCCCGAGTCCACGACCAGCGTCGTGGTCATCGGCCTCGTCAGCGTCGCCTCCGTGGCCGCCTTCAAGCGCACCCTCGGCAAGGTCGCCGGCGTGCGGTCGGTGGGCGTCAGCTCCGGACCCGAAGGCGAGTTCGTGTTCAAGACCGCGCATGACGCCGACGTCGTGATCAAGGACGTCATCCCCACGCTGCCTGGCTTCGGCGCTCGCGTCGTGGCGGCAGGCGATGGGGTCGTCAACGTCTCTGCTCGGGATCCCGAGTCAGAGGCCTGATCGTCGCCCCAGCATCTCGAGAAAGGGACCTTCATGGCCCGACCGGCCGTCGCCTGCTCGCTCCCAGCCGGTGAGCTCGACCACGTCTCCCGCGGCCTCTCGGACGCCGGGTTTCCTGTCTTCCGCGCCGCCAACGCCGCCGAGCTGGGCGCGCTGGTCCGCGATCGTCGCGACATCGGCCTGGCGATCATCGACGGGGAGACCGACTTCGATGACGCGCTGGAGATGTACGAGCACCTCCATGGCGGTGAGCGCCAGATCCCGACGCTGATGGTCGTCTCGCCACGGGCATTCGACCAGTTCGTCGTTCGCCAGCGTGCCGATGACACGACCGAATACTTCACCCGCCCCTACGACGTCGAGGCGCTCCGCTGGCGTGTAGAGGCGATGCTCATCCGCGCTCAGACCTTCGACGACGGCAGCGGCCCCATCCTGGCCAACCCCGACCTCGATGCCAGCGCACTCGCGCGACGGGCGCTCATCGTGGCCGTCTTCAATCCCAAGGGCGGCGTCGGCAAGACGACCATCGCCACCAACCTCGCGGCGATGCTCCAGATGCACCGCGGCCAGCAAGTCCTGCTCATCGATGCCGACACGGTCACCGGCCACATCGCGAACTCGTTGGGGCTGGAGCAGATCGAGACGGTCGCCGACGCCTGGGAGGAGGACGAGGCCCTGCCGCGCGGCCTGGCCGGCGTGGCCACGCAGCACTCGAGTGGGATGCGCGTGGCGGTCCTCGCCGCCAACCCCCTGCAGACCGAACACATCGACCCGGTCCGACTGGCCGACCACCTGTCGGGCTCCAAGCTCGGCTTCGACGTCCTGGTGGCGGACCTCCACCCCGATTACGGGCCGCTCAACCGGGCCATCTTCGCGCGCTGCGACCGGATCCTGATGCCGGTCACCCCCGACATGCCGGCGCTCAACGCGGCCGTCAAGTTCCTCGAGCTGGCCGATGCCGAGCTGGGCGTGCGCGATCGCATCTCGCTCATCGTCAATCGGGCCAACTCCGGCATCGCGGTGGCGGACGTCGAACGCACCACCGGCATGCGCGCCTTCGCCACCATCCGGTCCGGAGGGCCGCTCTTCGTCCGCGCCGCCAACGAAGGCGTGACGGTCATCGAGAAGTTCCCCAAGGAGAAGGTCACCGAGGACTTCGAGCGCCTCGCCGATCGACTCCTCGACCGTGAGTCGCCGGTCACCGCCAAGGGAGCTGAACGCACCTTCCTCGGCCTCTTCACCCGCCCCCAGACCGACGTCGTCCGGGCCTGACCGAGCGTCAGCTGCTCCCGTAGCTGGTGCCACCGAGCGGACGGCCGGGCAGCGGCCTGACCGGCTCGAACGTGCGACGATCGATCTGTTCCACGCCCTTGAGGTAGCTCCGATTGACGAGGGCGACCTCGCTCTCGTCGCCGACCCTGTCGCCCTCGATGAAGGTGATGGCGTCGGTCACCGGCACGAACAGCTCGGTCTGGCGATCGAGCAGCCGCGCCGGCTCGGTCCCGGGAAAGAGATGGACCGTGCCCACGACCCGGAAGGGCGGGCAGTCGAGGGCCACGTCGTAGGCCACCTTGTGCAGCTTGTGCGCCTCGCGCTGCTTCTCGTCGAGGGCCGGCTGGCTGTCCACGCCGCCGAGCACGACGATCAGGTCGTACGGGTCGACGGAACGCAATCCCGGCGCCGGCTCGAATGGCCCGTTGCCATCGATCGGCGCCCACGACACGCCGGCCAGGCTGATCGCCTCCCGACGGTTGAGGGCGTCAGAGAGCCGACCGGTGACCTCCATGACGCCGACCAGTCGCCACTCCTCGGTCAGGGCCTCGAAGGGGATGCCTGGCGGCAGCGGCGCCGAGGCCGGCGCGGGGCGCTGTTCCTCCGCTCCGCCTCCAGCTCGGCCGAACAGCTTGAAGGGCACTCTCTACTCTTCGCCGGTGCCCGACGCCGCCCGGATCGACTCCACCACGCCGCCGTCGGCGAGCGTGGTCGTGTCGCCCAGCGTGCGGCCCTCGGCCAGGTCGCGCAGCAGGCGCCGCATGATCTTGCCCGAGCGCGTCTTGGGCAGGTCGGGGGTGAAGAGCAGATCCTTCGGCCTCGCGATGGGGCCGATGACCCTGGCCACGTGCTCGCGCAGCTCGAGGGCCAGCGCGTCAGTCGGCTCGCGGCCGGTCTTGAGGATGACGTAGGCGAAGATGGCCTGGCCGGTCAGGGCGTCGCTCTTGCCGACCACAGCAGCCTCGGCCACCGCGTGGTGGTCGACCAGTGCGGATTCGACCTCGGTGGTGCTGATGCGATGGCCGGCGATGTTCATCACGTCGTCGACCCGCCCGAGCAACCAGAAGTAGCCGTCCTTGTCGCGTCGGGCGCCATCGCCAGCGAAATAGCGGCCCGGGAACCGGCTCCAGTACGTCTGCTCGTAGCGCTCCGGATCGCCGTAGATGCCGCGCAGCATGGCCGGCCACGGCCGCGTCAGGACGAGATAGCCACCGCCGCCGATGGGCACCGTTTGGCCGTCGGCGTCGACGATGTCGGCGCCCACGCCGGGGAACGGGAAGGTCGCTGAGCCGGGCTTGGTCGTCGTCACGCCGGGCAGCGGCGTGATCATGATCATGCCCGTCTCGGTCTGCCACCAGGTGTCGACGATGGGCGTCCGGCCGCCGCCGATGTGCTCGTGGTACCAGAGCCAGGCCTCCGGATTGATGGGTTCGCCGACCGAGCCAAGGAGGCGCAGGCTGCTCAAGTCATGCGCCTCGGGCAGCGCCTCGCCCTGCTTCATGAACGCGCGGATGGCGGTCGGAGCACAGTACAGGACCGTCACCCGGTAGTCCTCGATGATCTGCCACCAGCGGTCCCAGGCTGGCGTGTCGGGTGAGCCCTCGTACAGCACGCCGGTCGTCGCGTTGGCGAGTGGGCCGTAGACGATGTAGCTGTGCCCGGTCACCCAGCCGATGTCGGCGGCGCACCAGTAGACGTCGTCGGGCTTGATGTCGAAGATCATCTCGTGGGTCACGCTGGTGCCCAGCAGGTAGCCGGCGGTCGTGTGCACGATGCCCTTCGGCTTGGCCGTCGTACCCGAGGTATAGAGCAGGAAGAGCATGTGCTCGGACTCGACCGGCGTCGGCGGGCAGTCGGCGACCTGTCGGTCGACGACGTCGTGCCACCAGACGTCGCGGCCGGCCTGCATCGCGACCGGGTCGCCGATGCGTCGCACGACGACGACGTGTTCGATGGATGGGGTGTCGGCGACCGCGGCATCGGCGTTGGCCTTGAGCTCGACGGCCTTGCCGCGCCGCCAGCCACCGTCGGCGGTGATGAGGACGCGCGCCTCCGCATCGTTGATGCGGCCAGACAGCGCCTCGGCTGAGAAGCCCCCGAAGACGACCGTGTGGGGCGCTCCCAATCGGGCGCAGGCCAGCATGGCGATCGGCAGCTCCGGGATCATGGGCATGTAGATGGCCACGCGATCGCCCTTGCCGACGCCCAGCTCCTTGAGGGCGTTGGCCGCCTTCTGGACCTCCGTCAGGAGGTCCGCGTAGGTGAGCGTCCGGGTGTCGCCGGGCTCGCCGATGAAGTGGTAGGCGACCTTCTCGCCGAGCCCGCGGGCGACATTCCGGTCGAGGCACTCGTGGCTGATGTTCAATTCGCCACCGTCGAACCAGCGCGCGAAGGGCGAGCTGCCAGTCGAGGGCCTTTTCGAAGGGCTTCATCCAGTCGATACGCTCGCGGGCGAGACGCGCCCAGAACGCCTCGAAGTCCGCCTCCGCCTCGTCATACAGGGCGGCGGTGGCGTTGGCCTGGGCGGTGAATGCGGCCTCGGGCGGGAAGCTGCGTCCCTCCCCCATGAGGTTCTCGAGCGCGGCCTCGCCGGCCGGCGGGCGTTCGACGTTCACGGGCGCTGCCTCATCGATCGATCGGTGGACGCTGAGCCATTCTAGCCTCCGGCCGGCGGCTGGTCGGTCGGCTGCGGCGGTACCGGGGCGCTCCTGGTGGAGGGCAACGGAGGTTCGGCCGCGGCGTAGTGATCGCGCGGCGACATCGCGATGCCGGCGGCGGACATGGCGGTCACCAGCCTGCGCCGGAATTCGCTGGGGGCGGACCAGCGCTCGGCTGCCCGGACGCGGGCGGTCGCGCGGAGCGTCAGGCCAGCCTCGGTCAGCGCGGTAACGCGCGTGGGGCGCGGCGTCTCCAGGAGCACGTCACGCCAGGCTGGGTCCGCGGCCATCGCCAGGCCGACCTCGTCGATGACGGCCATCGCGCGCTCGACCTGGCCGCCGTCGACGACGGTCACGTCGACGACCATGTTCGCGAAGACTCGGGTCAGGTTCGAGGACGTTCGGATCTGGCCGTTCGAGATGGAGTGCACCGTGCCCGTCGAGTCGCGCACGATGGTGCGCCGGATACCGACTTCCTCGACCGTCCCCTCGAGGGCGCCGACCGCGATCCAGTCGCCCTTGGAGTACTGGCCCTCGATCAGGATGAGGAGACCCATCAGGTAGTCGAGCACGATCGACTGCCCGGCCAGCGTCAGTGCCGCCGCCACCACGGCCAGGCCAGCCAGCACGGGCAGGAGCCCGAGGACGGTCAGCAGGACGAGGACGAGGACCACGATGACGAGCGCCCTGATCAGCTTCGCCAGCAGGTCCTCGATGGTCGCCACCCGCTTGGCCGCCTCGTCGGCCGAGACCGCCGGGTCGATGCCCTCGACCACGACCGGCCGTATGGCGCGCGCGACGAGCCGATGGACCAGCGGTCGCGCGAAGCGATAGACGACGAACGCCACCAGGGCGCCGACCAGGAGCGCCAGCCAATGTGCCTCCAGCCAGGCGGTGACGCCAGTCATGTCGACACCGGACCTCGCTCAGGAGGCGCCGATGGCGGCGCGGTGAGGGCGGGCATCTCGTCCGCCCTCCGATCAGGCGGCCTGCTTGGCCAGGCTGCGCAGCTGGAAGGCGGCCACGACCTCGAAGACCCCGAGGATGATGAGCATGATGCCGCCCACGAAGGCGAGGACCTGGGCGGAGTCGATGGGGTAGGCAAGGATGACCATGCCGGCGATGAGCGTGATGATGCCCATGAAGATGGCCCAGCCCCTGCCCGTCGCCAGATGGAAGCCCCGGATGATGTCGAGGATGCCAGAGAAGACCCACCAGAAGCCGAGCGCGAAGATCATGACTTCGAGCGCCTGGAAGGGAGATCGCAGGAGCATCAGGCCGATGCCGATCGAGAGCACGCCGATGACGGCCGAGAGGACGCGCTGGCCGCCCGAGCCGCCATCGTGGGTGAAGGAGCGAACGAGCATGAAGATGCCCGTCACGAAGAGGTAGGCGGCGAAGAAGATGGCGATGGTGATGAGCGTCTGGCCGGGCACAGCCAGCAGCGCGGCTCCGAGAAGGACGGTCAGGATGCCGAAGGCCAGGACCCAGCCCCAGTGGCCGCCGATACCGCGGAGCATGCCCTCGGCCTGGTCCGTCGGGCCGGGTGCTACCGGTGCGGCTTCAGCTTGTGGGGCGCTCGTGCTTGTCATGTGCGGTCTCCTTCTCGCCGACGCTCGGCCGTCGCTGCCATGTCGGCGCCGATCACCGGCCGCCACGGCAGTATAGGTGACGGTCAGACCGTCCACGACGCACCGTACGGCCGATGGGGTTCGCTCAGCCGGCCAGTCCGAGCGAGTCGTAGACGTCCGCGAGGTCCATGCCGCACCTAGCGTGGTGGCCTGCGGCCCGGGGCCCGACCGACGATGGTGCGCTCAGTCGTCCTCGCCCACCCGGGCATGCGCCAGTTCCGCGAGGTGCGGCTGCGGTGCATGCCGCGCCCGCTCGTCGAGCGCCGCGTCGAGCGAGGCCTCGAAGGCGGCCAGGATCCGGTCGACATGGTCGCCTGCCGCGTGCGCTTCGCACAGGAACCACGGCTCCCGAGAGTCCGGCTCGGGCATCACGCCGCGTGTCTGCATGCCGACCGCGACCGCGTCGTAGAGCTCGTGGTCGCTCTTCGCCCAGTCTCGGTACTCGTAGGGCACGTGCTCGGTGAACATGATCCCGAACATGCTGGGGTGTCCGGTGAAGACGAAGGGCAGACCGCGAGCCTCGATGATCCGCCGGAGCTCGGCCTGGATGCGCTCACCGACCGTCCGGATGGTCTCCAGCACGGGGGTGTCGCGCAGGATCTCGAGGGTCCGGACGCCCGCCGCGGCCGCCACGCGGTTGCCGGCATAGGTCCCGCCGTGGCTCATCTTGTCGGGCAGCATGGCCATGATCTCGCGCGTGCCGCCGAAGGCGGCGACTGGGTAACCGTTGCCCATCGCCTTGGCGTAGGTCACGATGTCTGGCGTGACGCCGAAGTACTCGGCTGCGCCGCCGCGGGCGAAACGGAATCCGGTCTTGACCTCGTCGTAGTGCAGGAGGATGCCGAACTCCCGGGTCAGGGCCCTCAAGCCGGCGTGGAAGCCCGGCGCCGGCAGGATGGCCTGGGCATTGCCGAGCACCGGCTCCACGATGACCGAGGCGATCTCCTCGCCGCGGCGCTCGAAGAGCCGTCGCAGGAACCCGAGGTCGTTGAAGGGCGCCGGGATGATGGTCGCGGCGATCGCTTCCGGGATCCCGCGGCCCCAGGCCAATCCGACCGGATCGTCGCGATCCCCGAGACCGTCCATCGTGGTCGGCGTGACGCTGATCAGGGCGTAGTCGTGGACGCCGTGGTACTGACCCTCGAACTTGACGATCTTGGTGCGCCCCGTATACGCCCGTGCCAGGCGCATGGCGTGCATCGTGGCCTCGGTGCCCGAGACGGTCATGCGCAGCATCTCGACCCAGCCCGTGAGCTCCTTGACCA
Source organism: uncultured Chloroflexia bacterium (assembly GCA_963837215.1). GTDB lineage: Bacteria > Chloroflexota > Limnocylindria > Limnocylindrales > CSP1-4 > CSP1-4. Next base: position 334,473 of record CAWIML010000006.1, on the reverse strand, counting down.
GCTCGGCGAGTCGGACCTCGTCTTCGCTGGTCAGCGAGAACGTCGTGCCCAGACGCATGCGCTGGTTGACGTAGTCGTCGACGCGATCGTCGGCGTGGCCGAGGATGACCGGCCCGTAGCCCATGCGCAGGTCGACGAACTCGTTGTTGTCGATGTCCCAGACGCGACCGCCCTTGCCGCGTGCGACGTAGACCGTGGCGTCGCCCCAGGCGCGGAAGTTGGAGTTGGTGCCGCCGGGCATCGAGGCCAGCGCACGCTGGTACATGGCGTCCTGCCGCTCACGCCGCAGGGCCGGGGTCTCGAACGCCTTGCTCATGGAAGCCTCCGGAGGGCGGTCAGCGCGAGATTCGTTGCGTGACGGGCCAGAACGTGCGAATCACGACGCGTGATCGGCCCCCATCCTATCCGATGCGTGGTCTGGCCTGCCAGCCGTCGTGCGCCGCGCCTGGGCCCTCAGTCCGCTCGCGGTCGGACCCAGTCGGGCAGTTGGGCCCGGAGGGTGGCCAGCGGCAGGGCGCCGTGGCCGATGGTCTGGTCGTGGAAGGCCTGCAGGTCGAAGTGCTTGCCGTCACGCGCCTCGAGCTCGGCACGGAGGGCCATGATCTCGCGCTGGCCGACCATGTAGGCGAGTGCCTGGCCCGGCCAACAGATGTAGCGATCGACCTCGATCTCCGCCTGCGCCCGCGACAGCCCCGCTCCTGCCACGAAGTCGACGGCCTCGTCGCGCGTCCAACGGAAGGCATGCAGGCCGGTGTCGGTCACCAGCCGGGCCGCTCGCATGGCCTGCATGTCGAGCATGCCGAGTCGCTCTCGCGGGCCATCGTAGAGGCCCATCTCGTCCGCCAGGCGCTCGCTGTACAGACCCCAGCCCTCCGTGAACGCGACGCCCGCGAGGCGCGAGCCGAAGCGGCGGAGATCGTGCAGCTCGTCGAGCTCGCTCTCGATGCTGATCTGGAAGTGGTGGCCCGGGACGGCTTCGTGGTACGTCGTGGTCGCCACCTGGTGGATCGGTCGCGACTCGGGCTGGTACGTGTTGATGAAGTAGATGCCCGGTCGAGAACCATCGGGGGCTGGCGGGAAGTAGAAGGCGGCCGGCGACTCCGGCGCCGCGTAGGGCTCGACCGCGCGGACCTCGCAGGGTGCCTCAGGCAGCCGACCGAACCAGCGCGGCGCCGCGGCCGAAGCATGCTCGATCTGGCGACGCGCCAGCTCGACGAGTTCATCGGGCTCGGTCACGAAGTTCGCAGGATCCGAGTCCAGGGCGGCGCGCAGCGAGGCGACGTCGTCGTGGCCCAGCGCTCGCGCGATGGCCAGGCGGTCGCGATCGATGGCTTCCAGCTGCGCGAGCCCGTACTCGTGGAGCTCGAGGGCAGGCAGCGGCAGTGTCGTCGAGGCCAGGATGGCCGTCGCGTAGACGGCCTCCCCGTCCGGCAGCGCCCAGACGCCATCGCCCGCGCGCGCCCTGGGGGCGGCGCCTCGGACCGCTTCGAGGAGGCGCGCGATCGACGGCTCGACATGTCCCCGGACCGCCGCGGTCAGGGCCTCGCGCTGCGGGTCGCTGAGGCGCGGTCCGAGCCCGACGACCAGCGGCGACTCGTCGGTCGGAGTGCCGACCATCCGCTCGAGCTGCTCGATGGTGCGCTTGAAGACGACCGGCGCTGCCGTCCGACCAGTGGACAGGCCCTCTTCGATGTTGCCGATGTGGGCGTCGACGTAGGTCGGGTAGGCGGCGAGGCGAGCCAGGAGGTGCTCGAAGGCCTCGTCCGAGTCGATGGTCAACAGGCGCGCCAGGTCGCCCGGCAGGCCCTGCGGCCCGTCGAGGTGGTCGACCGAGGTGAACTCGTGGAGACGGTGGGCATCCTGCTCCAGGTGCACGTTCGCGATCGTCTCGAGCATGCCCAATGTGATGCCGTCCTCGACAGCGAGGTCGTCGCGGTCGACATCGGCGATGGCCACGAGCGCGTCGGTCACGAGCTGGCGATCACGCTCGCGTCCGACCGGTCCCGGATCGCTCAGGCGATCCTCGTAGCGTCGGTCGCCGAGCATCGAGGCGTAGATGGGCTGGCGCTCGAGGAAGCCCTCCCAGAAGCGGGTCGCGATGTCATCGACGGTGGCGCGAGTGGTCGTCATCGGTCTCTCCGGTCGTGATCGAGGCTCATTCGAAGAGCGGGAGTTGCTCGCCACCGCGCTCGATCTCCGGGTCGAGGCCGAGGTACGGCGCGAGGCGCTCGAGGTTTGCCCCCTCCTGCTCGACCAGGGCGCGTAGGTGGTCGGCCTTCAGGATATGCCAGTTGTCGCGCTCGAGGGCCCGACGCAGCAGCGGCGATCGATCCAGCTTGAAGCGCACCAGCTCGACACGCTCGGGCAGCACGACCAGGAAGCGCACCTGCGTCGGCTCGGCCTGGATCCGCGTCCCGCGCTTGAGGAGCGGCTCGCCGAGCATCGCGGTCCACTCGACCTCGATGAGGAAGGTGGCCTTGTTGCGCAGATACCAGATGACGTCGGTCTGCTCGAGCGCCTCGAGCGGACCTCGCGAGATGAGCGGCAGGTAGACGCGCTGTTCGACGTCCGACAGATGGGCCACGAGCGGGATGCCACGATAGACGCGCTTCTGCTCCGACTTGCCGACCCAGCAGCGCAGACCCAGCCGGTGGCCGTACTCGACGAGCTGGCCGACCAGCTCCGTGTGGTCCGCATAGCGCGCCTGCAGCTCGTCGTTCGTCTTGAGCAGGTCGGGCGTCGAGGCACGCGAACGGTAGCTCTCGAGGCAGGCACGGACGAGCGCCTCGTCGGGCGTGTCGTGGCCGCGGAACATGGTCGCGATGCGGTCGAAGAAGGCCGACTCGGTGAGCCCGCCGGCCGTCGAGAGCAGGCTGAAGACGGCCCACTCCACGCGATCCGAGAGGGGCAAGGCGGCGGCCTCGATGTCGCGCTCGTCACGCAGCCACCAGCGGCTGTCGATCTCCTGGAGCCGCGATTGGTCCGGCCGGCGCAGCTCGCCGTCGATGAGCTCGAGCAACATGCTCACGTGGTCCGAGGGACGTCTGGCCTCCCCTGCTACCCGTTCGTCCCGGCGCGCATGGGCGGCGGACCCGGCTGGCGACGGCGACGGGGCCGCCGAGACGATGTCATCAGGGCCTGGCGCGCCGGGCTCGCCTGTCGCCTCGGCGACCTCGACCTCGTCCTCCTCCTCCGGCGCCTGGCCGCTTGGCGTACCCCCGAGCAGGTAGCTGGCCGCGGCCATCGAGCCGAGCGCGTCGAGCGCACGCTCACCGCGAGCCTCGCTTTCGGCGAAGGTCTGCGTGCCCGTCAGTCGCCGGAGGTCGCCGGTGCGATCCAGGCCGACCAGGATCTCCCCGAGCAGGCGCTCCCCTCGCGCCGGTTCGCCGCGTGCGGAGAGGACCTCGACCGCGATGTCCGTGACGGCCTTCTCGACGTCGGCCAGCCTGAAGACGACCTGCTCCGGCGGAGGCGGCGGCGGGCTGAGTGGGACATTGGCGCGTGTCCTTGCGCCGCGCGGCGCGGCACCACCCGGGGGCACGAACTCGAGCGTGCCGCCGATGGCGTCGCCTGCCTCGGCGAGCATCGCGCTGGTCAGGCGGTAACCGGCCTCGACGCCGCCCAGGGCTCCTGCCACGAGACCCTCCGGGCCGCCGGGTTCCAGCAGCACGACGACACGGGCGTCGGGCGCCAGGAGGTTGGTCACGGACGCCAGCGATCGCCGCAGGGCGGCGGCGTGCGAGCCCCACTCGGGGCCCGGTGGCTGACCGATGAGCGGCTCGAGTGGCAGGGCCGCCGCAGCGTCCCGTCCGAGCGCGATGGCGGTCGTGACGAAGGCGAACGAGAGGCTCTCGGTCGTCCATCGGACCGGAGGCTGGGAGAGCACCAGGCGGACCCGAGCGCGGCTGGCAGTCGGTCGGGGCGCCGTCCGCAGGGGCGAGGCGGCGACAGGGACGACGAACGGCGAGGCGGCCTCGGCGAAGCCCCGGTCGGCGTGGCCACGACGCAAGACGACGTTGACGGTGCCGTCCGCGAGGAGCGCGGGATCGTCCCCGATGCGGGCCGAGATGGGACCGCCCGCCGCGGCCTCGAGGCGCTGGATGAAGCCGCGCACGATCCGGCAGCCATCCTCGAAAGCGAGCCATGGGTTGCGCTCGCGCCACTGCCGGTCGCCGGGCGCACGCAGGTGCCCGCCAACGATGCGCAGTGCTGCGACGCGCCCCGGATAGCTGTTGAGGCGACTCGTCGGCAGCAGGCCATGCAGGAGGGCGAGGCGCAGGGCCGCCTCGATGGGCGCCGCCCGAAGGTCCTGCTCGATGCGGGCCAGGATGCCCTCGATGGCGGTCATGGCACGCGGCGTCCAGAGGTTCAGCAGTTCGTCGGTCAGGCCTTCGCGCCCCGGCAGGACCGGGAACCGCTCTGCCAGGGCGGCCCGGGCGGCGCCATCGCTCGAGAGCGAGCGAGCACGTTCGGCATCGGCGCCGTCGGTGGCCACCGAGCGCGACTCCGGGCCGCCGACCTGGTCGCGGCACGCCGGGCAGCGGTAGATCTTGCGGAACGGGGCGTCTGCGTCGCCGTCCCAGACGAATTCGTCGACCACCACCTGCCGGCCGCAGGTCGAGCACTGCGACGCGAACAACTCGTTGAGCGCCTGGCGAAGGCCGACCTCGCCACGCGGCTGCGCGCCGAGCGCGTTGACGGCGGCGTCGAAGTGGCGCAGGTCCGGCGGCCGGAGCACGACCTCGGCGACGAGCCGCGTGAGCGCCGTCGACTCGTGGACGTAGGCGCGTCGGAGGCGTGAGACCGCAGCTCTGGCGATCCAGCCGCCACGGCCGTGTAGATCGACGACCACGTCGCCAGGCATCGAGCGCGACTCGATCTCCGCCGCCACCAGGTTGAGCGGCGGCGGCGGCGCGAAGCGGTCGAGCGCCGGCAGGCTCGGTCCGTGATCGGGCCGGATGAGTGACGAGAGTGGCTCCGACATCGCCGGTCAGTCTACCGGCGGGCGGAGCTGCGGCTGACCGCTGGCTCCGGCCAGCCTACGCCTCGTCGAGCTCCTCGGGCTCCTCGACGAAGGCCTCGTCGTCGGTGACGTCCACGGGCAGCACCCGCTCGATGTCCTCGATCTCCTCGTCTTCCTCGTCGAGTTCCAGGTCCTCCTCCAGGTCCATCTCCTCGCGCACGAGGGTGCCCTTCGTGTAGGGCCTGAGGTCGCTCGCCTTGGCCGCCGTCGGGAAGGAGACCTTGCCGTAGTTGGCCGGTGCCTGGAAGACCTCCCGGATGATGATGCGGACGTCCTTGTCGCCGAGGCTGGTGACGCCGGCGGCGTACTTGTTTCCCTCGGCCATCAGCTTCAGGAGGCGGGCGGCGACGGCGCGTTCGACCTTGCCGATGTCGACCCCGTTCGAGCGAGCCCCGAGCTCCGAGCCGACTGGTAGCAGCTCGACGAGGTCGCCCGGATTGACCTGCGCAAGCTGCCGGGCGGGCGGCAGGTCATAGAGGCCGGCGAAGCCGGTCTTGCCCGTCTCCTCGACGAAGATCCAGACAGGCGCTTTGCTGCCCTTCATGGCCGGCACGGTCTTCTCGCCGGCGTCGGCCTGCAGGAGCCGGAGCCGGTCGATGTTGCGCTCGGCGATGCGGTTGGTCGGGTCGATGGCCAAGGCGGCCTGATAGTGGATCCGCGCCTCGGCCAGCTCGCCGAGCTCCCAGAGTGCCTTGGCCAGGCGATTCTCGGCCGTGCTGTCTGGGCCCAGCTCCAGGATGCGGCGGTTGATGTCACCAGCTTCGGTCCACTCGGCGGCCGTGGCGGCGGCGATGGCCTGCTCGGTCAGCTGGCGCTTGAGGCGGACGATGTTGGTGCCCGCGGTATCGGTCGTCGGGGAGAGGCTCATGGACTCCTTCGATCGGGGGGCGCAGCGTGGCGCCGACGGTGGTCAGGGGAACCCATGGATTGTACCACCCAACTCGACCCGCTCCGCCCGCCGCGCCGGAGGCCGGTGGCAGGCGTCGAGCCTGGCAGCCGACTAGCGGACGAGCTGGTTCCAGAGCACGACGCCGACCAGCGCCACGATGAGGACGACGTACTCCCAGATCCAGCCGACCGACCGGCGTTCCGCGCCGGGCGCGGCGCGATAGGCGCTCCAGAGGTAGAAGACGCCGGCCAGGATGGCCGGCCCAAGCAGCTGTGGCAGGGCCAGCGCTCGGAGCAACGTTGCGGCCACGCCGATGGCCACGGCGTACGTGCCGGCCGCCCAGGTGGCCTCGAGGAGGTCCGGTTCGCGGGCGGCGGTGAGGCGATAGCCGAGCAGGAAGGCGATGGCAGCGTCGAGCACGGCCAGCAGCAGCATGCCCTCGAAGTCGATGGTCGGCGCTTCGCTCGACCCGGGCAGAGGTGTCGCGAGGCCGGCGAAGATCGAGCCTGCGACCGCCGCGAATCCCAGGAAGGCGAGCAGCACGCAGAGTGGCATCAATTGGCGCTCACGGCGGGCACGGATCTCGTCGGCGGGTCCCAGCAGCCGGGCCTCCATGAGCAGGGTCACAGCGATGAGCACGCCGCCACCGGCCAGGATGGCCGCGAAGACCGGCCCCGGCCCGATGAGGTGCGCCAGGCCGGCCGTGGCCGTGGTCGCCACGATCGGCATGGCCAGCGACTCGATGGGCACGCCACGAGGATCGAGATCGGCAAGGTAGTGGAAGGCACCGAACGCGGTCGCCCCGGCGACGATGAGCTGTCCGATCCAGAGCGCCGGACCCTGGAGCAGGGCGGTCACTCCAGCCACGATGACGAGCAGGACCGCCAGGTTCGCGGTGCGCTGGCGTTCGGTCCGCATCGACGTGAGTCTAGGCGCTCAGACGCTGCGGTCGCCCTGCATCCACGCGAGGAAGGCCTCGCGGGAGCGGGTGTTGAGGACGTCGCTCGCCTCGAGCCAGCCTCGTCGAGCCAGGCCCACGCCCCAGGCCAGGTTGTCGTACTCGTGGCGGTAATGGGCGTCGGAGTCGATGACGAAGCGACAGCCGAGGGCATGCGCCCGGCGGATCCTGCCCTCCGCGAGGTCGAGCCGTTCGTCGGAGCCGTTGACCTCGAGCAGGGTATCGGTCTCGGCGGCCAGCTCGTAGAGCTCATCCCAGTCGAGGTCGAGGTCGTCTCGCGTGCCGATCTTGCGGCCTGAGGGGTGGGCGATGATGTCGACATTGGGGTTGCGCATGGCGGTCCGGTAGCGCGCCATGAGCCGCGCGCGCGGCTGCTTGCGGCCGACGTGGAGGCTGGCGACGACGACGTCGTAGCGCGCCAGCAGCTCGTCGGGGTAGTCGAGTTGGCCGTCCACGCGGATCTCCAGCTCGCAGCCGTGCAGCAGGCGGAAGCCATCGGGATGCGCGCCCTCGGGCACGTCGCCGGCAGCCTCCTCGCGTGCAAAGCGCTCGTTCAGCTCGGCGATGACCGCGCGCTGGCTTTCGACACGTTCGACGGATAGGCCGTTGGCGATGGTCAGACTGCGAGTGTGATCGGTGAGCGTCTGGAAGGCGTGGCCGCGCTGCCGAGTGGCCTCGGCGACCTGCTCGATCGAGAGGTGGCCATCGGACCAGTCGGAGTGGCTGTGCCCGTCACCCTGAAGGTCACCGAGCGTCACGAGGTCCGGCAGTCGACCGCCCTGGGCAGCCTCGATCTCGCCGGCGTCCTCCCGCAGCTCGGGCTCGATGAAGGGCAGGTCCAGGAAGGCGTAGACCTCGGCCTCGGTGGCGAAGGCGCGCCGATCGGCAGCCGCGCCCTCCAGCGGACGGCCATCCTCTCCCAGCCGGACGAAGCCGTACTCCGAGAGGCTCCAGCCGCGATCGCGCGCCAGGCCGCGGAGGCGGACGTTGTGGGCCGCCGAACCCGTGAAGTGGACGAGGTAGGCGCCGACCTCGCCTGGTGGCATGACCATCAGGTCGACCTGGGGGCCACCGCGCAGCTGGACGGCCGCCCGCTGCGGTCCGCCGCCCAGGACCTGGCCGACGCCGGGCATCGAGGTGAAGCGCCCGATCAGCTCACCGCCTGCATCGGACTCCGCCAGCAGGTCGAGATCGCCGATCGTCTCACGCCTGCGGCGGAAGGAGCCGGCTGGGATGAGGGCGCGAAGGCCATCCGTCCCGACAAGGGCGCCCATGACGGTGCTCAGCCGTCCGGCCGCCTCGCCGAGCCGCATGCGGACGCTCCGCTCGCCGAGGCCGGCCAGGGCGTCGAGGATGCGCTCCTCCGACTTCGGACCGAGGCCCTTGACGCCGCGCAGGCGCCCAGCCCGAGCGGCCGCTTCGAGGTCCTCGATGGTGGCGATGCCCAACGTGGCGTAGAGCTCGTGCGCCGTGCGCGGGCCGAGCCCTGGCACCGCCAGCAGGTCGAGCAGGGTCGGCGGCACCTCGGCACGGAGCCGCTCGTGGAAACGCAAGCGGCCCGTATCCGCCAGCTCGGCGAGCTTGTCCGCGATGGCCCGCCCTACACCGGGCAGGTCCGGTGGCTCGCCGCGCCGGTACGCCTCGACGACCGACGCCCGCGCGTCGGCGATGGCATCGGCGGCGCGCCGATAGGCCTGGGCCTTGAAGACGAGCTCGCCCTTGAGCTCCACCAGGTCGCCGATCTCCCGGAAGATGGCGGCCAGCTCGGCGTTGGAGAGCACGGGCACGTCGTCGCCGCGTGCTGCGCTCGGGCGCTGCCCATCGTCGGCGGCGTCGGGGGCGAGGTGCGCTTCGGATCCCTGGCGTGGCTTGGGCACCCGAGCAGTGTGCCGGAGGCGACTTCGCCGCGCCAGCGGCGCCGGTCGCATCGCGGCGTCGCCGCTGGACGTGCCGGCCGCGGCCTCAGCCCGCGGCGACCGCCGGGAGATCAGGCCCCAGCTCGTCGACGACCACCCGATCACGGCCTCGCCGCTTGGCCGTGTAGAGGGCGTCGTCGGCGCGGCGGACGAGCTCCGCCACGGTCTCGCCCGAGGCCTCGCTGACGGCCACCCCGACCGAGACGGAGACCGGCCGGCCGTCGACCACGCCAAGGGCCAGCGTGTCCAGGGCGGCCACCGCAGCACGCACGCGCAGCGCGACATCGCAGGCCTGCTCGGTCGTCGCGCGTCGGAGGAGGACGGCGAACTCCTCGCCCCCGTAGCGCGCGGGCGTGTCGGCGGCTCGTACGCCGGACGCGATCGACTGCGCCACCGCGCGCAGGACCACATCGCCGACGGCGTGGCCGAATGTGTCATTGAGGCCCTTGAAATGGTCGATGTCGATCATCAGGACACCCAGCGCGTCACCCGCGCGCCGCCCGCGTGAGAGCAGCTCGGCGAGCTCGTCGAAATGGCCGCGATTGGGCAGGCCGGTCAGGGCATCGATCCGAGCCCCGAGCTCAGCGGCCTGTTGCGCCACCGCCCGCTGGAGCGCGATGGAGAGCTCGTCGGCGGCGGTCTCGAGGAGAGCGACGTCTGACCGCGACCAGGCCTCGTCGGTCCGGCGCGAGAGGACGAGTGCCCCGATCAGCCGCTCATCGGCGTGCAGCGGCCTGGCGATCACGTGACGCAGTCCGAAGGCGGGCTTGAGGCGGTCCACGAGGGGCGCGATGGCATCTTCTTCGACCGGCACCTGTGCCAGGAGCAGGTCGGCCGGCAGGCGGGTCACCGCCAGGGGCACGCTGGCCGATGTGGTCACGAGCATGGCCTCGATGTCCCGTTCACCGGCTCGCTGGCGCGCGACGACGACATGGTCGGCCCCAGAGGCTCCCTGGAGGGCATCGACGATGGTCGCCACGACGGCCTCCGGCGAGGTCGACCGCCCGAGGCCCTGGAGCAGCCGTCGGATGCCCTCTTCATGCGTTCGGGCTCGCGCTGCGACATGCCGCTCGGCGCGGCGCAGGAGGATCAGCCCGAGCGCCGTCAGGCCACCGCTCGCCAGGACCAGCCAGCCGGCCGGCGAACCGGGCGTCAAGCCGATCATGGTCAGGCCGACCAGCCCGAGCACGACCAAGCCGGCGACCACGGCCGCGCGGGCCACGACCACGCCGCGTGGAGCTGTTTGAGCCTGCGGGGTGGCGGGTCGTCGTGGCTCCACGTCGACAGAGAGCATGGCCGGGCACGCGTCCGGTGTCCAGCCATCTCGCGGTCAGGGGGCGAATTGGGGCTGTTCAGGCACAATGCCTTGACGGCCGATCCGCCGAATGCCACGATCGGCCCGCCGCGGCGTACCGGCTCGACCGAGTCCGGTGCCGCGATCAAGCGACGGGCAGTCTGGAGGAGTCGGCGAGAGCTCGGCGTGGGCGCCGCGTGGCGTCCCCCGACCGGGCGACGCCGCGACGACTGCCGAACTAGTGAGGTGAAAGAACACGATGGAGTTCGTTCCCACCAAGCCGCGGGTACGCGCCCGCGCGATCGGCCTGATCGCGGTCGCCGGCCTCCTGGCCAGCGCCTGCGCCCCGGCCGCGTCCACGGCGCCTTCAGAGGCGCCGGCCGCTCCGACCGACGCGGCTGCCTCGCCGAGCGAGCGCGCCGCCAGCGCCGACCCGATGGCCGACCTGATCGCCGCCGCCCAGGCCGAGGGCGCCCTGACCGCCATCGCCCTGCCGGACGACTGGTGCAACTACGGCGAGGTCATCACGACGTTCGAGGCCAAGTACGGCATCGACGTGACGGTCCTCGACCCGCTGGCCGGCTCCGGCGAGGAGATCGAGGCCATCAAGGCCAACGTCGACAACCCCGGTCCCCAGAACCCGGACGTGGTCGACGTCGGCTTCGCGTTCGGCGAAGCGAACAAGGACCTCTTCCTGCCCTACAAGGTCGCGACCTGGGACACGATCCCCGAGTCGGCCAAGGGGGCTGACGGTTCGTGGTACGGCGACTACTACGGCGTCATGTCATTCGTGACCAACACCGAGGCGGTCCCAAATCCGCCCAAGGATTGGTCGGACCTGGTCAAGCCCGAGTACAAGAACCAGGTCGCGCTCGACGGCGACCCGCGAAACTCCAACCAGGCCATCCAGGCCGTCTTCGCGTCAGGGCTGGCGAACGGTGGATCACTCGACGACGCGCAGCCAGGGCTCGACTTCTGGAAGCAGATCGTCGATGCCGGCAACTTCGTGCCGGTCGACGCCAACCCGGCGACGATCCTCAGCGGCGCCACACCCATCGCGCTCCAGTGGTCGTACAACGGACTCCCCAGCCGGGATGCGAACCCGCAGATCGACGTGACCGTGCCGGCCACCGGTCGCTTCGGTGGCGTCTATGTCCAGGCCATCAACAAGACGGGGCCCCATCCCAACGCAGCCAAGCTGTGGATGGAGTTCCTGTACTCCGATGAGGGCCAGCTCCTCTGGCTGAAGGGCTATTGCAACCCGATCCGCTATGAGGACATGGTCACGCGCGGCGTCGTACCTGCGGATCTGGCGGCGAAGCTGCCCGACAGCACCGGTGCCGTCTTCCCGACCCCAGCGCAGCTCGAGGCAGCGACGACGCTGATCACGGGCGGCTGGGACGCGACGACCGGCGCCACGAACATCACCACGCCGCCGCCGGCGCCATAGGCGGGATCGGCACGGCCATCCGGCAGCCATGACCGCAACGACCAAGCAGGGCGCGCTCATCACGCGCCCTGCTCGGCGTCTCTCCTGGAGCTGGCTCGCCCTGGCTCCGTTCTTCGGCTTCGCCATCCTCTTCATCGGGCTGCCGGTCAGCTACCTGATCCTCGGCAGCTTCCAGGGGCTTGACGGTCAGCTCACGCTCCAGAACTACGCCGACCTCTGGGCACCGAACATCGCCACCGCGTTCCTGACGAGCGTCGAGGTCAGCCTGGTGACTGCGGTCGTCGGTGGCATCTTCGGCTTCCTGCTGGCCTACGCCGTCATCCTGGGCGGCCTGCCCAGGGTGATCCGTGACGCCCTCATGACGTTCAGCGGGGTGGCCTCGAACTTCGCCGGCGTGCCGCTCGCGCTGGCCTTCATCTTCACCCTCGGGCAGCTCGGCATCCTCACGCTCTGGCTCAAGGGCCTGGGCATCGATCCGTATGCTTCCGGCTTCACGATCTACAGCAAGATCGGCCTGGAGCTCGTGTACCTCTACTTCCAGTTCCCGCTCATGGTCCTCATCATCGCGCCGGCCATCGACGGGCTGCGGCCCGAGTGGCGCGAAGCGGCCGAGAACATGGGCGCCAGCTCGCGCCAGTACTGGCAGCGCGTCGCGCTGCCGATCCTCATGCCGACGCTGCTCGGGACCATGATCCTGCTCTTCGGCAACGCCTTCGGGGCCCAGGCGACCGCGTATCAGCTGACCGGCGGCCTCATCCCCCTCGTGCCGCTCCTGATCGGCAACCAGATCTCGGGCGACGTGCTCCACAACCCGGGCCTCGGGTATGCCATGGCCATGGGCATGGTCATCATCATGGCTGGCTCGATCCTCGTGTACACCGCGCTCCAGCGGCGAGCGGAGCGGTGGCGGCGATGAAGCGACGGCGCGGCGGCATCGCCTGGTGGCTCGTCCTCCTGCTCGGGGTCTTCTACTTCATCTTGCCGCTCTACGCCACGCTCGCCTTCTCGCTCAAGGCGAAGCCGGCCTTCGCGGCGTACACGAACGCGCTGTCGGACCCCAATCTCTTCGCGAGCCTCGGCTACTCGGCGATCGTCGGTGTCGCGACCATCGTGGCCAGCCTTGCGCTCATCGTGCCGACCGCCTATTGGGTCCAGTTGAAGGTCCCGCGGGCGCGCTCGGCCGTCGAGTTCGTGACCCTGCTGCCGTTCGTCATCCCGGCCGTCGTGCTCGTCTTCGGGCTCATCCGCGTCTACAGCCGGCCGCCGCTGCCGCTCACGCACACCGACATCGGCAGCACCGTCCTGCTGGTCTGCGGCTACGTCGTGCTCTCGCTGCCGTACATGTTTCGAGCGGTCGACACGGGCCTTCGAGCGATCGACATCCGGAGCCTGACCGAGGCCGCCCAGAGCATGGGCGCCGGCTGGTTCACGATCATCGTCCGGATCATCCTGCCCAACCTCCGGGTGGCCCTCCTGAGCGGCGCCTTCCTGACGCTCGCGATCGTGCTCGGTGAGTTCACCATCGCCAGCTTCCTGGCCCGGCCGGCCTTCGGGCCGTACCTCAACCTCCTGAGCGGGCTCAAGGCCTACGAGCCGGCCGCCGTCGCGCTCATCAGCTTCGGGCTGACCTGGCTGGCGATGATCGCCATCGCCTTCATCGGTCGCGACACCCGCACCCGGATCGAGATCGGAGGCGCCCACTGATGAGCGAGGCAGGCGCGGGCTTCCTGGAGCTGACCAACGTCAAGAAGCAGTTCGGCGCCTTCGCCGCGGTCGAGGACTTCGTGCTCTCCGCGGCGCAAGGGCGAGTTCGTGTCCTTCCTCGGGCCATCCGGCTGCGGCAAGACGACCACGCTGCGCATGATCGCCGGCTTCGAATACCCCGACTCGGGCAGCATCAAGGTGGACGGCAAGGAGATCACCAACCTGCCGCCCAACAAGCGCAACGTGGGCATGGTCTTCCAGGCCTACGCCCTCTTCCCGAACATGACCGTGGCCAACAACGTGGGCTTCGGCATGCGCGTCAAGCGGCAACCAGGGAACGCCATCAAGAAGCGCGTCGGCGAGCTCCTCGAGCTCATCAACATGCCCGAGAAGGCCGACCGCTACCCCTACCAGCTCTCCGGTGGCCAACAGCAGCGCGTGGCGCTGGCACGCGCACTGGCCATCGAGCCGCAGGTCCTTCTGCTCGACGAACCGCTCTCAGCGTTGGACGCCAAGATCCGCATCTCGTTGCGCAACGAGATCAAGAGCATCCAGCGCCAACTGGGCATCACGACGGTCTACGTGACCCATGACCAGGAGGAGGCACTCTCGCTCTCGGATCGAGTGGTGGTCATGAGCCAGGGTCGGATCGAGCAGATCGGCACGCCATTCGAGATCTACAACTTCCCGGCGACAGCGTTCGTGGCCTCCTTCGTGGGCACACTCAACGCCCTCCAGGCCGACGTGGTCGATGCGCCAGCCGGCATCGTCTCGGTCGGCGGACAGCAGGTTCGCCTGGGTCGCCCGCTGGGCGCGGCCGGAACCAAGAAGACGATCGAGATCGCGCTCAGGCCCGAGGTCCTGACACTGCGCGACGCCGGCGCCGATGCCAATCGCCTGAGCGGCGTCGTCGATCGGGTGACCTTCCTGGGCTCCGTCGTCCGTATCCGTATCGCGCTCGACGGCGGCGGGGTCATCGCCTTCGATACGCTGAATAACCCGCATCTCGCGGTGCCTGCGGACGGCGAGCGAGTCACGGTCAGCTTCCCGCCCGAGGCCTGCCTCATCCTCGATCGCCCGGTCGAGGAGATCGAGGCCGCCGCACAAGGCGCGGAGGAGAGCCTGCCCATGCATGTCGACTCGGAGAGCGACATCCTGCCCTGAGCTAGGGCGCTGGCGCTGGCGTGGACCTCGCCGCGGCTGGCGTTGACCCTCGCCATGGGCGCGGCTAGACTCGCGGCGGCACGTCGGACCGCGCGCCTCGACGAGCCGCGTCCCAACGCGCACCGGAGGCTCCCTCCAACGGTGGAGATCGGACCCAGATCCTGGGGTGCCCATGGCGCCCCGTCCCTCTTCCGGGTTCACCCCTTCCTCGCGGCCTGACGCGCGACTGCGCGCCTCCGCGGGTCGGGTGGCCCGCACGCGAGGTGGCAGATGCAGGTATACCTCAGCCAGGTCGTCGGTCGACCGGTCCTCGATCGCCACGGGGAGCCGATCGGCAAGGTCGCCGACCTGATCGTCGCCATCGGCGACCGCTATCCGCCCGTGACCGGCCTCGTCGTCAAGACGGAGCGTCGTCGCATCTTCCTGCCCTGGGCGGACGTCGCGAGCTTCGACGTGCGCGGAGCCCAGCTCGGCACGGCGACCATCGAGATCGACAAGTTCCAGCAGCGCGACAACGAGCTCCTGCTCTTCGCCGACCTCCAGGACAAGCAGATCATCGACATCGACGGGCGCAAGGTCGTGCGCGTCAACGACCTCCGCCTCGACGAGATCGAGGGGAGGCTCCACCTGGTGGCGGTCGATGTCGGAGCCGCGGGGCTGCTCCGTCGGTTGGGCATCGAGGGCCCATTCCGAACGGTGGCGCGCAACCTGCGCCTGCCCGTGCCCGAGCGCTACATCGACTGGGAGGACGTGGACCCGGTCGAGACCTCCATCGCCTCGATCCGCCTTCGCGTGCCGCATGTGGGCCTCCAGGAGCTGCATCCGGCCGACCTGGCCACGATCATCGACCAGCTCACGCCCCGCGACCGAGCCGGCGTCCTGGCCGTGCTCGACGATGAGGCTGCCGCCGACGCCATCGAGGAGATGGAGCCAGAGACCCAGGTGGAGGTCCTCGAGGACCTGGAGCCGGAGCGTGCGGCAGACATCCTCGAGGAGATGAGCCCAGACGACGCGGCCGACCTCATCGCCGATCTCTCGGACGCCGCTCGGGACACCATCCTTCCGCTCATGGACCGCGAGGAGGCCGATGAGGTGACCGAGCTCCTCGGTTACCCCGAGGACTCCGCGGGCGGCATCATGACCACCGAATTCGTGACCATGGGCGACCAGCTCACGGCGGGCGAGGCCATCGCCCGCCTCCGTGAGCTGGAGCCCGATGCAGAGACGATCTACTACGTCTACGTGGTCGACGACGACGAGCATCTGCGCGGCGTGCTCTCGCTGCGCGACCTCATCGTCTCGCCACCCGAGCGACCCATCCGCGAGTTCATGATCGAGGAGCCGGCCGCCGTCGAGGTCCTGGCCGACGAGGACGAGGTCGCGCAGGTCGTCGCGCACTACAACCTGCTGGCCGTTCCGGTCGTGGACGCCGAGGGCCGGCTGGTCGGCATCGTGACCGTCGACGACGCCATCGACACGGTCGTGCCCAACGCCTGGAAGCGGCGCCTGCCGCGACTCTTCAACCGGTCCGGCGGGCCGTGACCGGAGGCCCGTCGCGGCCCCGACGCCGCCGGACGCGCCGGTCGGTCGGCCTCAGGACACGCCTGCGCTGGCTGTGGGGTGATCGCAGCCTGCGCCTTCGCTCGCGCTACCGGCGCCGCGGCTTGCTCGCCTTCCTGGCGGTCATGGGCCCGGGTCTCGTGGCGGGCATCGCCGGCAACGATGCCGGCGGCATCACGACCTACTCGGTCATGGGCGCAGAGACGGGCCTCCAGCTGCTCTGGCTGTTCCCCATCACGATGGTCATCCTGGCCGTGGTCCAGGAGATGGCCGCCCGCCTCGGCGTCGTCACCGGCCAGGGACTCTCCGACCTCATCCGCGACCGCTTCGGCGTGCGCTGGACGGTCGTGGCCATGGCCGTCCTCCTGGTCGCCAACCTGGCCAACACGGTCGCCGAGTTCGCCGGCGCAAGCGCCGCGCTGAGCATCCTCGGCGTGCCCAGCCTGGTGACGGTGCCGGTCGTGGCGGTCGCCATCTGGGCGCTCGTCCTCTTCGCGAACTATCGAACGGTCGAGAAGGTCTTCCTGGCCGTGATGCTCGTCTTCGTGGCCTACATCGCGTCGGCCTTCCTGGCCGGTCCCGACTGGGCTGAAGTCGGTCGGGCGTTGGTGACGCCGGACCTCGGCAGCCTCGACCCGGCGCTGTTGCTGCTGATGGTCGCCGTGGTGGGCACGACCATCACGCCGTACATGCAGTTCTACCTGCAGTCAGCGGTGGCTGAGAAGGGCATC
This sequence comes from uncultured Chloroflexia bacterium, assembly GCA_963837215.1. Classification (GTDB taxonomy): domain Bacteria; phylum Chloroflexota; class Limnocylindria; order Limnocylindrales; family CSP1-4; genus CSP1-4. The sequence goes on along the minus strand of CAWIML010000006.1, from coordinate 317,784 downwards.
GACGAGGAGGAGCTCGGCCTCGAGCAGGCGGATGCCGTGGTGGGCTCGATCTGGACCAATGTCGTGGCCGTCTTCATCGTCGTCGCCACGGCCACGACCCTCTATGCCACGGGCACGAGCATCGCCAGCGCCGCCGACGCGGCTGCCGCCCTGGGCCCGGTCGCCGGCGGCCTCTCGTCGCTGCTCTTCTCGATCGGCCTCTTCGGGGCGAGCGTCCTGGCGGCCACGATCATGCCGCTCAGCACCGCCTACGTCATCTGCGAGGCCTTCGGCTGGGAATCGGGGGTCGGCAAGCGCTTTCGCGACGCACCCGTCTTCTTCGGCCTCTACACCTTCGTGCTCTTCGCCGGCGCCATCGTGGTGCTCATCCCGGGCCTCGACCCGATCGGCTTGATCATCGGCAGCCAATACCTCCAGGGCCTTCTGCTGCCGATCGTGCTGCTCTTCATGTACCGGCTGGTCAACGACCGGGTCCTGCTCGGCCGCCACGTCAACGGTCGCCTGCGAAACGGCCTGGCCGCCGTGTGCATCGGCCTCGTCATCGTGCTCGACGCCGTGCTCCTCGGATCGGCCGTCCTGGACGTCGTCAGCTGATGGCGACCGGCAGCGCCACTGCCTGCCTGCTCCTCACATCATGACCAGGCCGCCGTCGACGGCGAGCACCTGGCCGGTGATGAAGGCGGCCTCGTCGGAGACCAGAAAGGCGACGGCATCGGCGATCTCCTCGGTCGTCCCGAAGCGGCCGAGCGGCGTGCGCGCGGTGATCTCGGTCTGGAGGGGCTCCGCCAGGTCCTGGGTCAGCTCCGTGAGCACGAAACCGGGCGCAACGGCGTTGCAGGTGATGCCGCGGCTGGCCAGCTCCCGTGCGGTCGCCTTGGTCAGCCCGATGAGCCCGGCCTTGGCCGACGAGTAGTTGGCCTGGCCCATCTGGCCCGCCTGCCCCGAGACGCTGGTGATATTGACGATCCGGCCGCTGCGCGCCTTGAGCATCGGCCGGGTGACAGCCTTGATGGCGTAGAAGGCGCCGAACAGGTTGGTCTCGAGGACGGCCCGGAAGTCTTCGACGCTCATGCGCATGATCAGGTCGTCGCGCGTGATGCCCGCATTGTTGACCAGGATGTCGACCTTCCCGAAGGCCTCCAGGGCGGCCTTGACGAGCACGTCCGCCGCGCCCGGGTCCGAGGCATCGCCCTGGATGGCGAGCGCTCGCCGACCGACCGCCTCGATGGCCCCGACCGTTTCGTCCGCGGCCGGGGCGTTGCCGCGGTAGCTGAAGCAAACGTCGGCGCCCTGCCGCGCGAGGCGCAGGCCGATGGCACGGCCGATGCCGCGCGAGCCCCCGGTCACGACGGCGCTCCTGCCCGTCAGATCGATCATGCCGGGACCTCCTTGTGCGGCGTGCTCGGGCTCGCCGGGCACGACGTCGTCCAGGGGCACGGGCGGGCCGGCCTCGAGGGCGGCCATCAAACGGGGCGGCATCGGATCGACCGAGTCCCAGTCGAGCGGTGCGCGCACGCTGGCGACCGGCACGACCGCCTCCGCCCGCCGCCCGTGGAGGGGGTCGGCCGTCCACTCGAGCGCCACCGCGCCGGACGTGAACCCGGCGCCGAACGCGACGAGGACGATCTTGTCACCGACCTCGACGCGACCTGAGTCGACCGCCTCGGCCAGGGCGATGCCGACCGAGGCCGCCGAGGTGTTGCCGTAGCGGTCGACGTTCACGAACATCCTGTCCATCGGGATGTCGAGACCCTTGGCCACCGACTCGATGATCCGGACGTTGGCCTGGTGCGGGATGACGAGGTCGATCTCCTCGAGCGTCCAGCCTGCGCGCTCGATGGCCTTGAGGGCCGAGGTGGCCAGGGTCTTGGTCGCGAAGCGGTAGGTCTCCTTGCCCTCCATGCGCACGAAGTGCTCGCCACGCCGGATCGTCTCCGGGCTGGCCGGGCTGCGCGAGCCGCCGGACGGCAGCCAGATCATGTAGGCGCCGTCAGGGTCGGTGGTCAGCTCCAGGCCGCCCATGCCGCCGCCCTCCTCGTCCGAGCCGGAGAGGACCACCGCGCCGGCACCGTCGCCGAAGAGGATGCAGGTGTTGCGATCGGTGAAGTCGAGGAAGCGCGTGAGCAGCTCGGCGCCACAGACCAGCACGTTGCGGTACATGCCGCTGCGGATGTAGGCGTCGGCCGTGGCGTAGGCGTAGACGAAGCCCGAGCAGGCGGCCATCACGTCCATGGCCGCCGCCGTCTGGTTGCCGATGGCCTCCTTGACCAGGGCCGCCGTCGAGGGCATCCAGTAGTCGGGCGTCAGCGTGGCCACCAGGATGAGGTCGATGGCGTCGGGCTCGAGGCCCGCCACGGCGATGGCCCGCTTGCCGGCCACGGCTGCCAGCGTGGCGGTCGACTCGTGCGGGGCGGCCACGCGCCGTTCGCGGATGCCCGTCCGGCTCCGGATCCACTCGTCCGAGGTGTCCACCAGCCGCTCGAGGTCGGCGTTCGTGAGCACCCGTTCTGGCGCGTACATCCCCCAGCCCGTGATCCGGACGCTGGCCGGTCGCATCGAACCCTGCCTCCCCGCGCTCAACTCGGCTCGACCTCGATGAGGGCCTGCTTGGCCTTGACGAGCTTGCCGTTCTCAGCCGCCAGGCGGACCACCCGCCCAGCGATATCGCTCTTGATCTCGTTGTACAGCTTCATGGCCTCGATGAGCCCGATGACCTGGCCGACCACGATCTGGGCGCCGACGCGGACGTACGGCGCCGCGTCCGGCGACGGGGCCGTGTAGTAGAGGCCCGTCAAGGGCGCCAGGATCAGATGGTGGCGGCTCGCTTCCGGCTCGGCCGCGACGGCGGCCGCTGGCGAGTGCCCGTCGTCGGCGGTCGGCCCGGCCGCGGCCGGTGGCCCGACGACCGCTGCTTGGCTGACCGCAGCTGCACTGCGCAGCACGATGGTCATGTCGCCGGATCCCACCTCGAGCTCGGCCAGGCCAGAGCGCTCCAGGACGCCCTCCAGGCGGTCGATGAGCACGATCAGCTCGGCCGCCTCGCCGGTCGCCGGGAGCTGCGTGACATCGGCGCCATCGTCGACCGCCGGTCGGGCGCCCTCCACGGCCTCCTCCGGCATCGGGATCGGCTGCTCGTCCACGCCCTTCAGGCGTCCCAGCGCCGCAGGACGAGGGCCGTGTTCTGGCCGCCGAAGCCGAAGGCGTTGACCATGGCCACCCTGATGGGGCGCTCGCGGGCCACGAGAGGGGTGCAATCGAGATCGCCGACCGCCTCGTCCGGCGCCACGAGGTTGAGCGTCGGCGGCACGCGCCCGTCCCGGATGGCCATCACGCTCGCTACGGCGCCGATACCACCGGCGGCCCCGAGCGTGTGCCCGATGGCGCCCTTGGTGGCCGTGATGCTGACCGACGGCGCGTGGTCGCCGAGCAACGCGCGGAAGGCGGCCAGCTCGGCCGGGTCGCCCTCGGGCGTGCTCGTGGCGTGAGCACTGATGTGATCGACCTCGGACACGTCGATGCCGGCCTTGGCCAGCGCGCGTCGGCCGGCGCGCATGGCACCGATCCCGCCCGGCGCGGGCAGCGTGATGTGCGACGCGTCGGCCGTCGCGCCGTAGCCACAGACTTCGGCCAGGATGGCCGCCCCGCGCCGCTGGGCATGGACGGCCTCCTCGAGCACGAGCACCGCCGCACCCTCCGCGATGACGAAGCCGTCCCGACCCTGATCGAATGGACGGCTGGCCCCGGCCGGATCGTCGTTCCGCGTCGAAAGCGCGCGCATGGCAGCGAAGGCGCCCACGAGGCCCTCGACCACGGGCGCCTCGGTGCCGCCCGCGAGCATCATCTCGGCATCGCCTCGCAGGATCGTCTCGGTCGCCTCGCCGATGGCATGGCCAGCGGTCGCGCAGGCGCTGACGGTCGCGTAGTTGGGGCCAAGCGCACCGGTCGCGATGGCCACCTGACCGGCTGCCATGTTGGCGATGACCATGGGCACGAAGAAAGGGCTGATGCGGTCCGGCCCGCGCTCGACGAAGACGCCGATCTGGTCGAAGAGCGTGGTCGAGCCGCCGAGCCCGGAGCCGATGATGGCGCCTGTCTCCTCGGCCATCGTGCCCTCGAGGTGCGCGGGCAACGCGGCCTGGTCCATCGCCTGGCGCGTGGCCACGAGTGCGAGCTGCGTCGTGCGGTCGTTGCGCCGTTGTTCCTTCCGGTCGAGGACGTCGCTCGGGTCGAAGGCCTGGACCTCACCGGCGACCTGGCTCGTGACTCGCGAGGGGTCGAAGGCCGTGATCGTGCGCACGCCCGACTCGCCCGCCAGCAGCCGCGACCAGAAGGTCTGCGGGTCGTTGCCCAGCGGCGTCACCGCGCCCATGCCGGTGATGACCACCCGACGCCGATCGCTCGTCACCGCACGAGTCTCCCCGTCCGGATCGTGGCTGCCCGGTAGACGTCGCCGGGCAGGCCGCGCGCGCTGACCTCGTCGGCGACCGGGACGGGATCGTAGGTCGTGCGCATCAGGTCGGCCGCGAGATCGTCGCCATCGACGGTCAGCATCGCCCAGGCGGCCGCCGCATCGCCGTCGAAGGCGTAGCCGCACGATCCGGGGTTGACGATCAGCCGACGACCGAAGTCGCGCACCTCGGCCACATGCGTGTGACCGCAGGCGATGGCTCGGGCGTCCGTCCGTGTGATGCGCTGGATGGTGACGGACGGCTCGAGGTCGGTCGGCAGGCCCTCGGTCTGGCTGCCGGGGGATCCGTGGCAGACGAGCACGAGCAGGTCGTCCACCCGGATGCGGCGCTCGGACGGGAGGCGACGGAGGTAACCGAGATGGTCGTCCGAGAGCTGGTCGTGGGTCCACTCGGCGACGGCGCGATGGGCGGCGGGCACCTCGTCGAGCCACGGGAAGGCGGCCGAGAAGTCGAAGTCCGCGACGGCGATGTCCGTGTTGCCCTGGACGACGTAGGCTCCGGCCGCATCGAGCGCGCGGACGCGCGCCAGCACGTCCGATGGCCGAGGTCCGTTCATGACCAGGTCGCCCGTGATGGCGATGGCATCCGGGCGGGCCGCCTCGATCTGCGCGAGGGCGGCGTCCAGCGCGGCCACGTTGCCATGGATGTCGCCCAGGAGGGCGATGCGCACCGGCATCAGCGCAGCGCGCCGTCGGGCGGGATGACGAAGCTCAGGAGCGCCTCGCAGGCCACCTCGCCATCGACGCTGGCGACGGCACGGCCACGACCGAAACGCCGGCCGAGCTTGTCCATGGTGACCTCCAGGCGGAGCACGTCGCCGGGTTGGACGATGCGTTTGAACCGACACTCCTCGATGCCCGCGAAGAGGCCGATCCGATCGCCGAAGCCGGGCTGTTTGGCCACGTACACGGCCATCGTCTGCGCCAGTGCCTCGATCTGCAGCACGCCGGGCATGACCGGCAGGCCCGGGAAGTGGCCCTGGAAGAACCACTCGGTCGCAGTCACGCCCTTCTGGCCGACGATCCGCTGCGCCTGCGCGTCGTATTCGACGATGCGGTCGACGAGCAGGAACGGCCAGCGATGCGGGATGAGGGCCTCGATCTCCCGCGTGGTATGGATCACGCCCGGCGGGGCAAGCGCATCGCCGGTCGTGCCGGCGGTCGGAGCGTCGGTCATGCGGTCCTCATGCTGCCTGGGTTGGACAGGAGGCGCTCAGGACCGGCGGCCGCCGGCCACGAAGGCGGCGCTCCCGATCCGGTCCAGGAGGTTGGTCGTGAAGGAGCCGTCGATGAAGGAGGGGTCGTCGAGGATGGCCAGATGGAAGGGCGCATTGGTGATCAGCCCGTCGATGACCAGCTCGCTCAGGGCGACCCGCGCCCGCGCGATGGCCGATGGTCGGTCCGGCCCCCAGACGACGAGCTTGCCGAGCAGCGAGTCGTAGTACGGCGGCACCTCGTAGCCGGCGTAGAGGTGCGAGTCCATGCGCACGCCTGGGCCGCCCGGCGCGAGGAAGGCCTCGACCGTGCCCGCCTGCGGCCGGAAGTCGTGGGCCACGTCCTCCGCGTTGAGGCGGAACTCGATGGCGTGGCCCTCGAGGCGAACGGCATCCTGTGTGTAGCCGAGCGGCTCGCCGGCGGCGATGCGGATCTGCTCTGCGACCAGATCGATGCCGGAGCGCATCTCGGAGATGGGGTGCTCGACCTGGATGCGGCAATTGATCTCGATGAAGTAGAACTCGCCGTCGCGATCGACCAGGAACTCGAGCGTGCCGATGTTCTCGTAGCCGGCCGCCACGACGGCCGCCACGGCACCCTCGCACAGCTGTCGGCGCTTGTCCTCATCCAGGGCCGGCGTGGGGGACTCTTCGACCACCTTCTGATGGCGCCGCTGGACCGAGCAATCGCGCTCCCCGACGTGGACCCCGTTGCCGTAGCGATCGACCACGACCTGGACCTCGACGTGGCGGTTCTCCTCCAGCCATCGCTCGAGGTAGAGCGAGTCATCCCCGAAGGCAGACTGTGCCTCGGAGCGGCAGATGGTCAGCGCCTGCTGCAGCTCGCGCGGCGAACGGACCATGCGCATGCCCCGGCCGCCGCCGCCCGCCGAGGGCTTGATGAGCACCGGGTAGCCGAGGCGCTCTGCCTCGGCCAGGGCGTGCTCGTCGTCGCGCAGCATGCCGTCGGAACCCGGGATGGTCGGCAGGCCGTGCGCGGACAGGAGCTGGCGCGTGCCCGCCTTCGAGGCGAAGCGCTCGAGCACCTCGGGCGGCGGTCCGATGAAGGTCAGGCCGTGGGCACGGGTCATCTCGGCGAAGGCGTCGTCCTCCGAGAGGAAGCCGTAGCCCGGGTGGATGGCGTCGCAGCCGGTGACGAGGGCGGCCGAGAGGATGGCCGGCGCCGAGAGATAGCTCCCGCGCGCTTCGGCTGGGCCGATGCAGATCGCCTCATCGGCGAGCTGGACGGAGCGCGAATCGCGATCGGCCTCGCTGTAGGCGACGACCGCACCGACCCCCAGGCGCCGGCAGGTGCGCAGGACGCGGAGGGCGATCTCGCCGCGATTGGCGATGAGGATGCGCTCGAACACGGCCTAGGCCTCCCGGACCGGATCGGTCCGCGAGACGGGCTCCAGCCGGACGAGGTCCTGGCCGTACTCGACGGCCTCGCCCGCCTCGGCCAGCAGGCGGGAGACGATGCCGTCGCCGGGTGCGATCACCTCCTGGCGAACGCCGAGCACGTCGACGTGGCCGAGCACGTCGCCCGATCGGACCTGGCTGCCGGTGGCGATGCCGTCGCGCGTGGCGTAGTAGCCGACGCCGGGCGATGCAGCCACGAGCGATGTGCTGCCCGCGGAGGGCGCCGCGCCGTGCCCGTCGGACGGACGGCCAGGGCCGACGGCGGCGAGACCGGTCCCCGCGCCCGGCTGGGCCGTCGGCGCGTGTCCCTGGCCCGTGGTCTGCCCGGCACTGGCGGTCCGGGTCCTCCGGCCGTCCGCGTTGCGGGTCGATGCCGCGGCACCAGCCATCGGTGCCAGGTCATCCGCCGGGCGGCGTACACGGACGTGCCACCCCGCCCTGCGGACCTCCAGCTCGCCCATCCTTCCGGCTCGGAAGCGGGCGATCAGGAGGGGCAGGATCTCGTCGACCAGGCGCCCGATGGCAGCCGCGTCGGCCGTCGTCGGCACGTCGGGCCCATGATCGAGCACCGGATCGCCGTTCGGCTCGGCGGGCGGGTCATCGGATGGCGGCGTCGGAGCCGGGCCCTCGTCCGTCATCCCGGGCCGATCGTCGGGCATCGGCATGTCGCGCGCCTCGTCCACCTAGACCTCCTCGCGCAGGGGCGGCTCGTCGACGTCGTCGGCCGCCTGTGGACGGAGCGGCGCCGTCTCAGCCCCGCCGAGCGTGATCCGGCCGACCTCGAAGAGCGATCGCAGCCGATCGGCCAGGCCGGGGCGCTCGACCCTGGGAGCGACGGCGGGCTCGATGGCCACGTCGAAGGCGCCCATCGCACGATAGCGGGCGTAGCGTGCCTCGAGCAGCTCGTCGACCGGCACGGTCGCCAGCCGGTCGAGCTGCAACGCGATCGCGGCCGAGAGCCGGTGTGCCGTCTCCTTGGGGTCGCCCTGGGCACCATCGGGTGGCTCGGGCACGACCTCATCGACGACCCCAAGGTCGTGCTGCTCGCCCGCCGTCACCCGCATCGCGACGGCCGCCTCCTGGGCTGCCTCCGCCGTGCGCCAGAGGATGCTCGCGCAACCCTCGGGGCTGATGACCGAGTAGATCGCGTTCTCGAGTGCCAGCACCACGTCGCCGGCTGCGAGCGCCAGGGCCCCACCCGAACCGCCCTCGCCGGTGATGACGACCACGACCGGCACGCGCAGGCGCGTGAGCATGGCGATGCTTCGCGCGATCGCCTCGGCCACGCCGCGCTCCTCGGACGCGGGACCCGGGAATGCGCCCGGGGTGTCCACGAAGGTCACGACCGGCAGCCCCAGCCGCTCGGCAAGGGCGAAGCAGCGCATCGCCTTGCGATAGCCCTCCGGGTGGGGCATGCCGAAATTGCGACGGATGTTCTCGTCGGTCTCGGAGCCCTTCTGCTGCCCCACGAAGACGAAGGGCCGGCCGTCGAGTCTGGCGAAGCCGGCGACGATGGCGGGGTCGTCCCGGAAGAGCCGGTCGCCGTGGAGCTCGACGACCTCGGTCGCCATCAGCTCGAGCAGCTCGAGCGTGTGCGGCCGCCGCACGTCCCGCGCGTTGCGAACGCGGTCCCATACGGCCTGCCGGGTGACCTCGACCGCGTCGACCGGCGGCGTCGTCATCGTCTCAGCCACGGCCGGTCTCACGATCGCCACCCCAGAGGCCGAGCGGATTGAAGCCGCCGAGCGTCACGGCCGCAGAAGCCGGGACCGGCGGCGCGCTGCCGGAGACATCGCGCGGCCGCAGATAGCCGAGCAGCATCGCCATCCGGTCGCGCAGCTCGTCTCGGCTGACGACCTGGTCGACGAAGCCATGCTCGAAGAGGAACTCGGCGCGCTGGAAGCCGGGTGGCAGGGACTCGGCGATGGTGCCCGCCGCGACGCGTGCGCCGGCGAAGCCGATGAGCGCCTCGGGCTCGGCCAGGTTGACGTCGCCGAGGGCTGCATAGGATGCGAAGACGCCTCCGGTCGTGGGGTCGGTCATGATGCTGACGTACGGCACGCCGGCCTCGGCAAGACGCGCCAGCGCGGCACAGGTCTTGGCCAGCTGCATGAGGGCGAGGGTGCCCTCCTGCATGCGCGCTCCGCCCGAAGCCGAGACGATGACCAGCGGCACCCGCGCGTCCAGCGCATGCTCGGCGGCACGGGTCACCTTCTCACCGACGACCGAGCCCATCGACCCGCCCATGAAGGCGAAGTCCATGACGCAGATGGCGACCTCGTGCCCGGCCAACCGCCCGGTCCCCCAGACCGCGGCGTCGCGCAGGCCGGTCGCGGCGCGTGCCGCGACCAACCGCTCGGGATAGGGCTTCTGGTCGACGAACCCGAGCGGGTCGACCGACTCCAGGCCGGCGTCATGCTCCTCGAAGCTGTCCGAGTCGAGGAGGTGCGCGAGGCGCGCATCGACGCGCAACCGGAAGTGGTGTCCGCACTTCGTGCACACGCGCAGGTTCTTTTCGAGCTGCTTGTTGTAGAGCATCTCGCCGCAGTCGGGGCAGCGCGTCCAGAGATCCGGCGGGTACTCGCCGCCGCGCGGCCGGAACGGCAGCTTGACCGGCATCAGGCACGCCCTCGTACGGACCGGCGGCTCCGATGGGCCGCGCGCGTGGCTCGCCCGAAGGCGCTCCGGGGCGGCGTCGACGCCCGCCAGGCGAAGAGTGCGGCACCGGCCAGCGAGACGCCCGAGGCGATGGCGCCGCCGATGAGCACCCTGCGACGATCCTGTTCCGTGCTTCGAACGCGATCCCGGACGGCATCCGGAAAGGTCAGGATCGTGGCCGGCGACCGCTCGGCATCCGGGCCTGGATCGCCGGCCGCCGCGTGCAGGCGGGCGGCCAGCGCCTCTTCGAATCGGAACGACGGATGGAAGCGCAGCAGGGTGTCAGCCAGGAGTCGTGCCGCACGGCGCTCGGAGGGATCGAGTTCGGCGGCCAGACGTCGATCGATCGGCGTCGGCGCGCGGTCGTGGGCCGAGAGCAAGGACTCGAGGTAGACGTCGACCTGGAGGGCTTCCTCTGCCTCGTGGCTGCGCCAGCCCAAGGTCACGAGGCGTCCCGGCGGCCGTCGATCGTCGCTGCCACGGCTCGCAGCGCGCGGTGGATGAGGACACGCACCGCGCCCTCCGAGCGACCCAGGATGGCGGCGATCTCGGCCGTCGACATCTCCTCCACGAAGCGCAGCACGAGCGCTCGGCGTCGATCCTCCGGCAAGCGATCGATGACCCGCCAGGCGCGCGCGATGGCGTCACGCTGACCGGCCACTGCGGCGGGATCGTCGGCGGCGACGACGAAGGCCGCTTCGTCGAGCGGCGCCTCCGGCCGGCGGCGGACGCGGCGGCGTTCGTTGGCGATCGCGTTGCGGGCGATCTGGAAGAGCCAGACGCGGAACGTCGACCGCTCGCCGTCGCCGCGATCGTCGAAGCGCGGCAGGCCGGCCAGCGCGCGCAGGAAGACGACCTCGGTCAGGTCCTCAGCACGATGGTGATCGCGCAGCTCGTAGACGGCGAAGCTGTACACCTGGCTCACGTACTTTCGATAGAGCGGATCGAACGCGCGCGGGTCCCGACGTGCCGCCTCCACGGCTGGCCGATCCGCGTCGAACGGGACCGGGCGCCCTGAAGCCCGCTCCCCTGCTCTCCTGAACACCGCCGAAGTCTAGCCGTTACACCCCGCCCGGTCACCCCGGCCGACGGACGATCAGGGGATGATCCGGCAGCGCGTGACGTCGCCTGCGTCGACCGCCACGTTCGCTGACCATCGACCAGCAGCCACAGCGCACCCGACTCGGGATCCACGCCGTGCGCCCGACCGACCAGCACCGACGACCCGTTGGCGACTTCGACCTCGCGTCCGGTGGTCACCTGCCGTGCGGACCAGGCGCCGGCATCGAAGCGCTCGTCGAGGAGCGCCTCGTAGCGCGGCTCGAGGCCGGCCAGGAAGCTTCCCAAGAGCGCCTCGCGGTCGATCGGCGCGACCGCCCGAGAGCTCGTGCAGGCTGGTCATCGACGCCTCCAGCTCCAGGGGAAGTCGGCCGCCGACCAGTCCGCGTTGACGCCGATGCCGATGACCGCCGAATCGAGCGAGCCGTCGGCCCCGAAGACGGACTCGCCGAGCACGCCCGCGACCTTGCGCAGATCTCCGTCGTGCCCGGCGGCGACGAGGTCGTTGGGCCACTTCAGCTGTAGCCGGCCCGCTGACAGGCCGGCGACCTCCTCGGCCGCGTCGAGCATGGCCAGGGCGACGATGGCCCCCAGGCGCCAGGCGTGCCGGGCGACCAGCGCCGTCGGTCGGAAGCCGATCGAGCAGAGGAGCGCGGCGCCCGGCGGCGCGGTCCAGGTCCGATCGAGCCGCCCGCGACCGGCCCGCTGTTCGTCAGCGACGGCGACCGCCACCTCGGGCACGCCGGCGTCGAGCCAGGCACGGACGACCGACTGCGTCGACTCGACGGAAGCGAAACGCTCCAGTCGCGCGGGGAACGTGGAGCTCACCCGGCCGCCGCGCCGACGCCGTCCGCTTCAGCATCGGGACGTTCGAGCTCGAAGGCAGCGTGCAGCGCCTTGGCCGCTCGCGCCACGTCGTCCTCGCCGATGATGCAGGTGATGCGGATCTCCGAGGTCGAGATCATCTCGATGTTGATGCCGGCGTCGGCCAGCGCCCCGAACATCCGCGCCGCGTAGCCCGGCGCGTTCTGGATGCCGGCGCCGACGATCGAGACCTTGGCCACCGCCGAGTCGGTCGTCAGCTCCTGCGCCCCGAGCTCGCGGACGACGGGCTCGAGCAGCTTCCGGGCCTGCGCCAGCTCCGTCGACGGGACCGTGAACGAGAGGTCGGTCGCCCCGGCATGACCGACGTTCTGGACGATCATGTCGACGTTGATACCGGCCGCGGCCAGCGGCTCGAAGACGCTGCGCGCGACGCCGGGCCGGTCCGGCACCGCGACGAGGGTGACCTTGGCCACATGGCGGTCCGTCGCCAGGCCGCGCACCTTGTTGCGTTGCTCCACGTCGGGATCCTCCTTGATGCGCGTCCCAGGGTGGTCGGAGAAGGTCGAACGCACGGCGATCTCGACGCCGTTGACCCAGCCCAGCTCGACCGCCCGCGTCTGCATCACCTGGGCGCCCTGGTGGGCCAGCTCGAGCATCTCCTCGTAGCCGATGACGGGCAGCAGCCGCGCGTCGGGGACGATCCGCGGGTCGGCCGTGAAGATGCCCTCGACGTCGGTGTAGATCTCGCAGCGGTCGGCATGCAGGCGGGCGGCCAACGCCACCGCGGTCGTGTCGGACCCGCCGCGCCCGAGCGTCGTGACTTCGCCTCTGACGTGGCTGGCCGCCGTGGCACCCTGGAAGCCGGCCACGATGACGATGCGACCGGCCGCCACCTCGCGGCGCACGCGGGCCGGATCGACGTTGGCGATGCGCGCCCGCCCGTGGCTCGAATCGGTCCGGATGCCGGCCTGGGCGCCGGTCAGGCTGATGGCCGGTCGGCCCGAGGGCGTGGAGTGCCATGGAGACGAGCGTGGCGCTCTGGTGTTCGCCCGTCGCCAGGAGCATGTCCATCTCGCGCGCGTCCGGGCTCCTCGGTGATGGCCGCCGCGAGCGCCACCAGCTCGTCGGTCGTGTCGCCCATGGCGCTGACCACGACCACGAGATCGGTACCGGTGGCGCGTTCGCCGGCGATGCGCCGTGCCACGTGCCGGATGCGGTCCGCCGTCGCGAGCGACGAGCCGCCGTATTTCTGGACGACGAGCCTGGCGGACATGACGCCGATTCTACGGTGCCGCTCGGAGGGAGCTCGCACGCAGGCGGGCAGTCGCCGCTGCCTGGCCCGGGTTGCTGCTGTCGGGGCCTTGGTGCTGCTCTCAAGCCCCTGGCCTGCTGCCCGGCCCGGGCTAGCTGGCCTCGATGATCACTGCCCCGGCCGAGCGCGGGCGGACGACCTGCACGGTGCCCGGCAGGTCGAGCTCGGCGGCGGTGGCCAGGAAAGCGGCCTCGATCTGTGTCAGGCCGCGGACCGAGTCGCCGAACGCGATGACCGTCGAACCGGACCCCGAGAGGCAGGCGCCGAGGGCCCCGGCGGCCCGAGCGGCCGCCGTCAGCTTGGGCAGCTCGGGGTAGACCTCGGCCCGGTACTGCTCGTGGATGCGGTCCTCGGTCGCGGCGCGGAGGACCTCCGAGCGCCCAGCCGCGAGGCCAGCCACGGCCAGCGCCACGCGGCCGATGTTGAAGACCGCGTCGCGATGCGGCACCTCATGCGGCAGGGCGGCGCGCATGGCCGATGTCGAGAGCGGCTTCTCGGGGATGAACAGGACGGCGCGCAGGTCGCGCGGGCGGTTCGAAGCGCACGGTCTCCGGCCGGCCGTCGACCATGGCGATGACCACGAAACCGCCGAGCAGCGCGGCCGTCGCATTGTCGGGGTGGCCCTCGATCTCGATCGACAGCGTCAGCAACCGCCGCTGGTCCAGGCCGTCGCCGGTCAGGGCGTCGGCGGCCACGAGGCCGGCCACGGTGGCGGCAGCCGATGAGCCGAGGCCGCGCGCGATCGGCACCTGGTTCTCCATGTGGATGCGGAAGCCCAGGTCGGCCGGCACCTGGCCGAGCGCCCAGCGCAGGCCGGTCTCGAGGGCGACCACGAAGCGGTTGTCCCGGGTCGTCGGCAGGACACCGGCACCCTCACCCTCGACCGACAGTTCCAGCCCGGGCACGTCGGTGATCTCGACCGAGATGCGGTTGCGCAGGTCCAACGCGAGCGCCAGCGCGTCGTAGCCGGCGCCCAGGTTCGCCGTCGTGGCGGGCACGTCGACGATGACACGTCGATAGCGAAAGCCCTCCGGGGCCGATGGCTTGGCAGCGACTCGGGCGGACTTCCGTGTCCCGGTCGCGGCTGGCGCCTTGTCCTCGGAGGTCTCGCCTACGGGGGCTTCGGGGGTCTCGGGGGCCTCGGAGGCCTCGTCTTCGGGGGCCGCCGGCGACTCCAGATCAGGAGCCGCCTGGGCCCCTTCGTCCGCGACGGGACCGCCGGTCACCTGTGCCTCGTCTACCACCCGAGCACCTCCATCACGCCGTCGGTCGTCGCCGGCGCCGCAAGGGTACCCGGTGCCTCGTCGCTCGCGGTGGCCGGATCCTTGAGGCCGTGGCCGGTCAACACGCAGACGATCGTGCCCGATGGGTCGATGCCACCCTCCGCGACCAGCTTGCGCACGCCGGCGACCGAGGCCGCCGAGGCCGGCTCGCAGAAGATCCCCTCGAGGCGGGCGAGGTCCCGGTAGGCGGCCAGGATCTCCTCGTCGGTGACCGCCTCGATGCGCCCGCCGGAACCGTCGCGGGCCGCCTCGGCGCCGCGCCACGAGGCCGGGTCGCCGATGCGGATGGCGGTGGCCACGGTCTCGGGCGCATCGACGCGGTACCCGAGGACGATGGGCGCGGCGCCGGCCGCCTGGAAGCCGAGCATGATCGGGCGGGTCTCGACCAGGTCGGCGTCGCGGTAGTCGCAGAAGCCACGCCAATAGGCCGTGATGTTGCCCGCGTTGCCGACCGGGATGGCGAGGTAGTCGGGCGCCCCGCCGAGGTCGTCGATGACCTCGAATGCGGCCGTCTTCTGGCCCGCGATGCGATGTGGATTGACCGAGTTGACGAGGGTCAGCGGGTGGCCTCGGCGCGGTGCCCTGGTCGGCCATCTCACGCACGATGCGCAGGGCATCGTCGAAGTTGCCCTCGATGGCCGCGACACGCGCGCCGGCCATCTGCGCCTGGACGAGCTTGCCGGCCGCGATGCGCCCGGCCGGCAGGACGACGATGACCTCCAGGCCAGCCGCCGCGCCGTAGGCCGCTGCCGAGGCGGAGGTGTTGCCGGTCGAGGCGCAGATGATCGCCCGGGCGCCCGCCTCGAGCGCCTTGGCCACGGCCAGGACCATGCCGCGGTCCTTGAACGAGCCCGTCGGGTTGGTGCCCTCGACCTTGAGGTGGAGCTCCGGGACGCCGAGCTCGCGGCCGAGGTTGCGGGCATGGATGAGGGGCGTGGCCCCTTCGCCCAGCGAGAGCGGCGGGGTGGCGTCGGTCAGGGGCAGGAAGGCCGCGTACCGGTGGAGGAGCCGCGGGCGCGCGCCGGGTGTGGCCTGCTGCTGTCGGAGGTGCCGGAGCACCTCGCTCGTCCGCATGCCGCCGATCGTACCAGCGGACAAGGAGCCCACGGCGCCGTCTGGAGATGCTGCGCGTCGCGGCGCGGCTGGCTGGTGCTTCGGTCTGCTAGTCGCGTCCCGACGAGGGCGGAACGACGCCCAGCGCCCAGCAGCAGAAGCTCAGCTCGTCGACGTCCTGCTCGACGAGCGCCGTCAGCGTGGTGCCGCCGCCGTGTCCCGAGTCGCGGAGCGGCAGCAGGAGGTAGGGGCCACCCTGCGGGGCCTCGGCCTGGAGCCTGGCGACCATCTTGAGCGGGTCGTGCGGCGGCGCGACCCGATCGTTCAGCGCGGACACGAACACCATCGCCGGATAGGGACGGTCGCCCCTCACGTTGTGATACGGCGAGTATCCGGCGAGGTAGGCGCCTTCGACCGGATCATCGGGCGAGCCGTATTCCACGATCGCCGCACTCCCGAAGCCGTGCCGTGGGAAGCCGAGCATGTCGAGGTTCGGCACGCGGCAGAAGACCGCGCCGAATGCCTCGGGCGCCTGCATGGCCGCCACCGCGACCAGGAGGCCGCCGTTGCTGTTGCCGCGCAAGACCAGCCTCGAAGGCGTCGTGTAGCCCGCGGCGACGAGCCAGCGCGCGGCGGCGATCGTGTCGTCGAATGCGTTCTGCCGTCGCGTCTTGATGGCCGCCTCGTGCCAGGCGCGGCCGTACTCGCCGCCGCCTCGGACGTTCGCGTAGGCGACGACGCCACCGAGCTCCAGCCAGGCAGCGTTGAGCGCCACGAAGCGCGGCTCGTTCGAGATGTTGAAGCCGCCATACGCGCTCAGGCGGACCGGCCGGCGTCCATCGCGAGGCAGGTCCTTGCGGTGGATGATGAACATCGAGACGCGCGTCCCGTCGGGAGACTCGTACCAGACCTGGTCCGTGGCGTATGCGGCGGCGTCGAGGCCACCGTCAGGGACGTGATACGGGATCAAGCGGTCCGCCGCGTAGTCATAGTGGTAGACCGATGCCGGCTGCACCCACGACGTGAAGTCCAGCCAGACCTCCTCGCCGGCCCACGTGCCGTGGACGCCGCTGAAGACGCCACCACCCTCGTCGTGGTCGACCGAACCGAGGGCGGGAAGGACCAGATCGCGCAGGAAGGACCCGTCCTGCGCGTGGATGCGCACCCGGTGCGACGCCTTATGGGAGGAGACGGCGTAGAGGCGGCCGCCGATGCCGGTGACCGTCAGGAGCGTGTCCGGTCCCTCGGGGATCAGCGTCCGCCACTCGGTCGGTGCTGCCAATGAGGCCACGCAACACCGGCCGCGCGGCGCGTCGAGGTCTGTGCGGATGAGCAGCGAGTCGCCGATGACCTGGACGTGGTTCACGGACCGCATCTCGGGAGCGACCGGCACGAGCACGTCGTCGGCGAGGCGCAGCAGGACCACGACGTTGGCGTGCACGAAGTCCCACGCGGTGAGCACCGCGAAACGGCCGCATTCACTGACCTCGACGGTGCACCAATACTCCTTCGCGAGACCGTCGCCGAAGACCCGTCGTGCCGGTCCGACCGACCCGAGCCGGTGGTCGTAGATGGCGTTCCAGAGCGCCTCCTCGCCGGCGGGCACCTCGCCAGGCTCGGGATCGGCGGAGTAGAAGAAGCCCGACCCGTCTGGCCGCCAGGCGACGGACATGTGGTTCCTGCCACGCGGCCGGTCCGATCGCACCCGTCCGGTCTCGACGTCGAGGACGCGGATCGCCGCGTCGTGGGTGCCCCCGACAGCACTTCCGAAGGCGACCAGCGCTCCGTCCGGCGACGGCACAGCAAAGACGAGCGACTCCTCGGCGGGCCACGCGTTCGGGTCCAGGACCGTCTCGAGGGGCGCGTCGGGGCGGCGTCGCATCATGAGCTTGAGCTTCTCGTCACCGGGATCGCCCTGCCACACGAACTCGCGTCCGGGCGACCCGGTGCGGATCGGCCGCGACAGCCGCGCGTAGCGGGCGGAGCGGGTGACCAGCGCCCGAAGCCGATGGCGTCCTTCCACCCCGTCCAGGATCGATCGGGTGACGGCTTCCTGCGCTGCGATCCAGGCCTCCGTCTCGGGGCCGTCCAGGTCCTCCATCCAGGCGTACGGGTCGTCGAACCAGCGACCGTGCACGGTGATGCCGCCGCCGGGATCGCGTCGCGCGACCGGGAACGCGGTGGCTGGGTCCCCCACCGACCCGAACCTAGCCTTCCAGGACCGGGTAGAGCGTGATTCGATCGCCTGCCGAGGCCAGCACCATCCGGGCGTCGGAGAGGGTCAACGGCTCGGTCACCGCGCCGCCGTCCGGCCCGACATGGAACCAGCGCAACGCGTCGGCCAGCGGATCGCCCATGTGAAGCATCTCGCCGGCCATCGGGAGCCCGCCCCAGGTCGAGCCGTGACCCCGGGCGATGGCGATCAGGTCCCCGAGCACGGCGCTGCTGGTGGCGCCGCCACCGGCACCCGGACCAGAGATGCGCAGCCGGCCGATCGGATCGCCGATGAGCTCGATGACGTTGGTCACACCGCCGATGCGAGCAAACGGCTCTTCGGCGGGGATGGCGACCGGCACCACGGCCGCGCCGACGACGCCGTCGTCCGTCCGCCGCGCGTAGGCCACGAGCTTGATGACCAGGTCCAGCTCGGCGGCCGCGCTGATCGTCTCGGCCGTCACGCCGGTGATGCCGGGGGCGCCTTCGCCGGCCAGATTGGGCGGCGTCAGACGGACGGCCGCGACGTCCGGCCAGTCGCCGAACGCCAGCCGGACGAGGATGGCCAGCTTGTCAGCTGCGTCGCGACCCTCGACGTCGCCGCTCGGGTCGGCCTCCGCGTAGCCGCGCGCCTGGGCATCGCTGAGCACGGTCGCGTAGTCCCAGCCCTCGTCGGTCATCGCGGTCAGGATGAAGTTGGTCGTGCCATTGACGATGCCGCTGATGGACGACCAGCGGTTGGCGGCCAGGTCGGCCCCGAGCGGGCCGAGGACCGGGACGCCGCCGCCGACGGCCGCCTCGAAGCGCAGGGCGGCGCCCGACCGCCGCGCCTCGGCTTCGAGCTCGGCACCGCGACGGGCCAGGAGCGCCTTGTTGGCGGTGACCACCGACCGGCCGCCGCCCAGGGCAGCCGCGATGAGGTCGCCCGCTGGCTCGAGCCCGCCGAGCAGCTCGACCACGACGTCCACGCCGGGATCCGAGGCGATGGCGGCCAGGTCGGCGCTCCGGACGATGCCCCGCGGGATCTCGACGGCGCGCGTCCGCTCCGGGTCGCGGACGCCGACCGCGGCGAGGTGGATGGGCCGGCCGCCGGTGGCATGGGCGAGGTCCGAGCCGCGCTTCATGAGTGCCTCGGCCACGGCCCCACCGACCGTGCCCAGACCCAGGATGGCGACCTTGAGAGGCAGTCGAGCAGGGCTTCGTGGTGTCATCGGCCGATCGTAGGCCATGCGGCACGGGCGCGCTGCTAGACTCGCCGGCCATGAGCGCTGAGTCCGCCACGGCCGCCTCCCATGTCCCGGCGCGAGGGAAGCGGGAGCGCGTCTTCAGCGGAGTGCAGCCGTCGGGGCTGCCACACGTCGGCAACTACCTGGGCGCCTTCCGCAACTACATCGCGATGCAGGAGACGCACGACGCCATCTACTGCATCGTCGACTACCACGCCCTGACGAGCACCCACGACGCGGAGCTCATCCGGCGCAACACCTACGAGATGGCGCTTGGCCTGCTGGCCCTGGGACTCGACCCCGAGCGCTCGATCCTCTTCCGCCAGTCGGATCGCCCCGAACACGTCGAGCTCACCTGGCTACTGGCCTCGGTCACGCCGGTCAGCTGGGTCGAACGGACGCCGTCGTTCAAGGAGAAGAAGCGGACCCAGCCGGACGACGTCAACCACGCCCTGCTGACCTACCCCATCCTGCAGACAGCCGACATCGCCATCTATCACGCGAAGTACGTGCCGGTCGGCAAGGACCAGGCCGCGCACCTGGAGCTGGCGCGCGAGATCGTGCGGGCATGGAATACCCGCTATGGCGCCTACTTCGTCGAGCCGCAGGCCGTGTTCACCGACTCGCCCATCGTCAAGGGCACCGACGGCGTCAACAAGATGTCGAAGTCGCTGGGCAACGTCATCGAGATCTTCGCGGAACCTGCGGAGGTCCGGAAGCAGGTCATGTCGATGGTCACCGACACGCAACGGATCAAGCGCACGGACCCGGGACGACCCGAAGTCTGCAACGTCTGCCAGCTGCAGCGCTTCTTCGGCGACGACTACGAGGCGCTCTGGGAGGGCGAGCGGACGGCGGCCACCGGCTGCGTGGACATGAAGCGCCTGCTGGCCGACCGCATGATCGAGCGTTTCGCCGAGGCCCGAGAGCGCCGGGCCGAGCTGGCGGCGCGTCCGGGCTACGTCGAAGAGGTCCTGCGCGCAGGCGCCACGCGGCTGGCGCCGCAGGCGCGAGACACGCTGCGCGAGGCGCACGAACGGATGGGCCTGGGACCCGTCGACTGACGGTCGCTCTCACGCAGACCCCCTGTGGGCGGACGGAGCGGCGCTAGACTGCGGTCATGATGACCGGGTTGTCGGGGCGGGATCGACGCTGGTTGAGCGCGCTCCTCGTCCTCGGAACATTGACCGTGGCCCTGCTCCTGCTCGGCCTCGTGGTCGGCGTCCTGGGCTACTTCAGCGACATCATCCTCATCTTCTTCCTGGCCTGGCTGCTGGCCTTCATCCTCTCCCCGGTCCCCGATGCGGCGCATCGCTGGGCGCCGCGGCTGCCACGCCTGGTGGTCGTCGTCATCACCTACCTGGCTCTCGTGCTGGGCCTCTTCCTGCTCACGCTCGTGACGGCCCAGGTGCTGGCCAGTTCGATCACCTCGTTCGTCGAGAGCCTGCCCGCGCTGATCGACAACCTGCCCGAGCTGCTCGCGCCCTGGCAGGGCTTCCTCGATCAGTTCGGCCTGCGGATCGATCTCGACGCGGCCGCCCAGGCCATCCTGGCCAGCGCCGGCGACCTCGGCGGCAGCATCGTCGAGCCACTGACCGACATCGCCCTGGCCAGCATCGGCGTGATCGGCAACCTCATCCTGGTGCTCGTCTTCTCGGTCTACATCGTCGTCGACCGCGATCGCATGCTCGATTTCTTCCAACGTCTCGTGCCCGGGCGCTACATCGAGGAGTTCCGGCTCCTGCGCGTCAGCGTGGCACGCTCCTTCGGGGGCTTCCTGAGGGGCCAGGCAGCGCTCGGCGCCATCTACTTCTTCGTTGCCCTCGCCTGCCAGCTGGTCCTCGGCCTCCCGTACACGGCGGCCTCGGCGGTGCTCTCCGGCGCGCTCATGGCCATCCCCTTCTTCGGGCCCTTCGTGGCCTGGATGCCGCCGGTCATCGTGGCCGCCCTGACGGCGCCCGACCAGGTCGTGCCGGCCATCCTGATCATGGGCATCGGCGTCCTGGCGGAGCTGAACATCGTCCAGCCCCGCGTGATGTCGGGTACGGTCGGCATCAGCCCGCTCGTGGTGCTCGCATCGGTCATCATCGGGCTCAAGGTCGCGGGCATCGCGGGTGCCGTCTTCAGCGTCCCGATCGCGGCCGTCCTCTCGAGCTTCTTCTTCTTCTACCTCGACCGCTACCGGCCGAAGCCCGATCCATCGGCTGCCTCGGAGCCGAGGGCGGGCCCGGCCACCGAACCCGCGGCGCCGCCCGGGGAATTGGTCGCGCCGGCAGAGTGACTCGGTCAGCCGCCAGCTGAGCTGGTCGAACGCGATCGCCGCTTCCTGAGGTCGGAGACGATCTCGCGAGCGGCGTTCTGGCCCGGTCCGCCGGTGATGCCACCACCCGGATGCGCGCCCGAGCCGCACAGGTAGAGCCCCTCCACCGGCAGGCGATACCGAGCGTGACCGAAGAGGGGCCGCCAGAGGAAGAACGAGTCGAGCGTCGGCTCGGCGTGGAGCGGATGGCCGCCCGAGAGGCCGTAGTCGCGCTCGAGATCGAGCGGCGTCAGGACTTGCCGCGCCGTGACCAGCCCCGTGATCCCGGGCGCCACGGACTCGAGGACGCCCATCACGGCGTCGCCGAGCGCCTCGCCTCGGCCGTCCCAGTCGCCCTCGCGCAGCTCGCGGGGCGCGTACTGGGCGAGCACGCTCATGACCTGTGTGCCATCCGCTGCGCCGTCGACGAGCGTCGGGTCGACGAGCGAAGGGATGGTCGCCTCCACGATGGGTGTCTCGCTGGGCCGCCCGTACTTGGCGGCGTCGAAGGCACGCTCGATGGCATCGATGCCGGGCGCGACGAGGATCCGACCCCGCAGGCGTCGGGGGTCGTCGCCTGCGGCAGGAAAGACGGGCGTGCCCGAGAGGACGAGGTTGACCTTGGCGACCACGCCGGGCTGGCGGATGTTGCCGGCGCGCCAGCGCATCGACGGCCCGACGGTCACCGGATCGACGAGATCGACCAGGGTCTTTCTCGCATCGGTGCCGGAAACGACCGCGCGTGCCTCGATGGTCTCGCCGGATGCGAGGGCGACCCCCGTGGCCCGACCGTCGACGGTGGTCACGGCGACGACCTCGGCCATGGTCCGGATCTCGACGCCGGCAGCCCGCGCGGCGGCGGCGAGCGCGTCGGCGAGCGCGCCCGGCCCGCCACGCGCATAGATCGTCTCGCCCGCGGCGTCGCCTTCATTGCCGGCACCATCGGCCAGCAGGACGGCCGTCGAGCCGCCCGACCAGGGACCGAGGTGCGCGTAGCGCACGCCCCGCCAGGCGATGGCTGCCTGGAGGGCGTCGGTCTCGAAGGCCTCAGCCACGAAGTCGGCCACGGCCATGGGCAGGACCCGCAGCAAGGTACGAGCGTCGAGCTTGCCGAGGCCGCGATAGGTCCGACCGAGCTTGAGGCCCGCCAAGGCGTCGCCGAAGCCCGGGCTCTGGATGTCTGGCGGCGTCTCGTCGCCGAGGTCGGCCAGGAAGCGTCCGAGCGCTCGGACCTGGCGGTCGAAGCCTGCATAGGCGTCGGCGTCCCTGGGCGAGCGGCCGCGGAGATCCTCGGCAGTGGCCGCGACGTCGCCGAAGAGCGTGACCGCCGAGCCGTCGGGCGACGGCGCGAAGACCCGCACGATGGGCGAGAGCAGAGACAGGCCATGGCCCTTGAGGTCGAGGTCGCGCATGACGGACGGCCGCAGGCGTCCGACCGTGTGAGCGAGGGTCGGTACGCGCGCGCCCGGCGCCAGCTCGGTCGTGTCAGCGGCACCACCGACGCGCTCGCGACGCTCGACCACCAGCGTGCGAATGCCGGCCTTGCCGAGGTAGGCGGCGGTGACGAGGGCGTTGTGGCCCGCGCCGATGACGATGGCGTCGAATCGCTCGCTCATCTCGTCAGGCGGCTTTGCGGCCGCGGGACCGGAGCAGCTCGAGCGCCGCGAGGCGCCCATTGGCACCCATGATCCCGCCGCCTGGGTGCGTCGATGAGCCGCACAACCAGAGGTCCTTGATCGGGGTTCGGAAGCGCGCATAGCCCGGCACGGGCCGACTGAAGAAGAGCTGCTCGAGCGAGAGCTCGCCCTGGAAGATATTGCCCTCGGTCAGGCCCGTGATGCGCTCGATGTCGAGCGGTGTGTGGACCTGGCGGCCGACGATGATGTCCCGGATGTTCGGCGCGCGTTCGGCGATGGTCTCGATG
This sequence comes from uncultured Chloroflexia bacterium, assembly GCA_963837215.1. Taxonomy (GTDB): domain Bacteria; phylum Chloroflexota; class Limnocylindria; order Limnocylindrales; family CSP1-4; genus CSP1-4. The sequence goes on along the minus strand of CAWIML010000006.1, from coordinate 294,830 downwards.
ACGGTGTCGCCGAACGCTTCCCGCTGGTCATCCCAGGTGCCAAGGCTGGGGTCGAGCTTGTATGGCGCGTACTGGACGAAGCAGCTGATGACGTGCTTGCCGGGCGGCGCCATGGTCGGATCGACGAGCGTCGGGATGATCATGTCGATGTAGGGGTGCTGGCTGAAGCGCCCGTACTTGGCGTCATCGTAGGCGCGCTCCATGTAGTCCACCGACGGGCTGAAGCTGATGGCGCCGCGCAGGTGCTCCCCTTCGCCGGGCAGGCACGTGAAGTCGGGCAAGCGGTCGACGGCGAGGTTCACCTTGCCCGACGAGCCGCGGAACTTGAAGCGCTTGACCTGTGCCTCGAACTCCGGGCTGAGCGTCCCCGGTTCGAGGAGCTGGAGGAACGTTCGCCTGACGTCGGTCGAGGCGAGGACGGCAGAGGCAGCGATCTCCTCGCCGCTCTCCAGCGCGACGCCCGTGGCTCTATCGGCTCGGGTCAGGATGCGCGCTACCGGGGCCTCGGTCCGGATCTCCGCGCCGAGTGAGCGCGCCGCCGAGGCGATGGCAAGACTGATGGCACCGGTACCACCCTTGGGGATGCCCCAGGCGCGGAAGGCGCCGTCGATCTCGCCCATGTAGTGGTGCAGCAGGACGTAGGCGGTGCCGGGTGACTTGACGCCCAGGTAGGTGCCGATGATGCCCGAAGCCGACATGGTGGCCTTGAGGGGGTCGGTCTCGAACCACTGGTCGAGGAAGTCGCTGGCGCTCATCGTCATGAGCTGCACGAAGACCGCCTGCTGGCGTTCGGGCAGCTGCTGGAAGGCCCGAGCCAGCCCGGCCAGGGGCAGGAACTCGCGTGGGTCCCGGCCTGTCGGATCGGGAGGCACGATGCCCAGGATGGGCTTGATGAACCTGGCCATCTCGACCATCAGCTGGCCGTACTCCTCGTACGCCTCCGCGTCTGGGGCGCTCCAGCGGCGGAGCTCACGCATCGTCCGGCCATGGTCGTTGACGCGCCACAGGTAGTCGTCGTCGAGGGGCGTGAACGTGCCGTCGAGTGGCAGGATGTCGAGACCGTGCTCCGGCAGGCGCAGCTCGCGGATGATCTCGGGCCGGAGCAATGAAACGACGTACGAGAAGGCGCTGAAGCGGAAGCCGGGCACGATCTCCTCGGTCACCGCGGCGCCACCGAGGACGTGGCGCGACTCGAGGACCAGCGTCTTCATGCCGGCGCGCGCAAGGTAGGCCGCGCTGATCAAGCCGTTGTGGCCGCCGCCGATGATGACCGCGTCGTACCGCTCGGCCACGTGTGCCTCCGGACTATCCAGACTGCATAGGAATCATGCAAGTCTAGCCCACGGGCAGAGCTCCTCGCCGGTGGCGCGCCGGCGTGCGCGCGTCAGGCGGCGCTGATGCCGACGACGGTCGGGCGCCGCTTGCGAGCCGGTCCGCGCCCCTGCCCGATGGGCACCGGCGTGGCATCGGCGGCATGAGGCAACCGGCCGGCCATGGCCCGGATGTCCATCTTGGCGATCTCGGTGTCCGCCACCGGGTGCGCGAAGTAGAAGCCCTGGCCGTACGTGCAGCCAAGCGCGCGCATCCGAGCTGCCTGCTCGGCCGTCTCGATACCCTCGGCGACCGTCTGGATACCGAGCGACCGGCCCATGGCCACGATCGCGCCGGCGAGCGCAGCGGACTTCGAGTCGCCGTCCGCGATCTCCACGAACTCGCTCGCGATCTTGAGGATGTCGACCGGGAACTGGCGAAGGTGGCTGAGCGAGAAGTAGCCGGTCCCGAAGTCGTCGATGACGATCTGGACGCCGAGGCCGCGGAGCGACTCGAGCGTCTCGATGGTCGATGGCGTGGCCTTGAGCAGCGCCGTCTCGGTGATCTCGAGCTTCAGCCGACCGGCATCGAGGCCCGCTTCCGTGAGCGCTTCCTCGACCGCTTCGACGAAGCCGGGCTGTTGGATCTCCCGGGCAGAGACGTTGACGCACAGGAAGACGGCGCGGCGCTCCGGTCCCCAGCTGGCGGCCTTGCGGCAAGCCTCCCGAAGGACCCAGCGCCCGATGGGCAGGATGGCGCCGTTCTCCTCGGCCAGCTCGATGAAGTCGCCGGGGGAGACAAGGCCGCGCTCCGGGTGCTGCCAGCGGACCAGGGCCTCGACGCCGGCCAGGCGCCGCGAGTCGAGGCGGACGATGGGCTGATAGACGACGCGCAGCTGGTCCAGCTCGACCGCGCGCTGGAGCTGAGCGCCGAGCTCGTGGCGCTCACGGATGACGGCGTGCATGCCCGGATCGAAGACCGCGAAGCCGGCCTTGCCGTTGGCCTTGGCGAGGTACATGGCGACGTCGGCATTGCGTACCACGTCGGACGCGTTCTCGCCCGCATCCCTGGCGCTGGCGATGCCGATGCTGGCCGTGATCGTGACGTGGTTTTCGCCGATCAGATACGGGGCGCGGAGCTCGCGCGTCAGGCGCTCGGCCATCGCGCGCGACCGGCTGAGGTCCGATGCATCCTCGGTCAGGATCGCGAATTCGTCGCCACCGAGGCGGGCCACGAGGTCGCCTTCGCGGACCGAGTCGGCGATCCGTTCGGTGACCGCGACGAGGAGGGCGTCGCCCGCGGCGTGGCCGAGCGTGTCGTTGACGACCTTGAAGTCGTCGAGGTCGATGAAGAGGACGGCGCTGACCTTCGCCCGCGCGCTCGGCGTGGCCGTACGCGCCACCTCGAGAACGCGCTCGAGGCCAGCCTGGAAGGTGTGCCGGTTGGCCGCGCCCGTCAAGGAGTCTCGTTCGGCCAGGTCCTGGACATGGCGTAGCAAGACCGCGTTGCGGAGGTTGAGTGCGGCGATGGCGCAGAGCTGCCCCACGACCGATGCGACGCGCCGCTCGATGCCAAGGACGGCGCGCGCGCGATGCTCGAGGACGACGGCGCCCAGGGCCCGGCCATCGGCCACCATCGGCGCCACCAGGATCCGTTCGGCGCCAGGCAAGGCGGCGGCCAGTACGGGGTTGCGGATCGGGTCGAGCCGCCGGACGGCGAGGAGTTCCTTGCGATCCCAGGCTGCCTGGATCACGGCATCGGGTGATGCGGTCGAGGTCGGCACCGACGAAGCGCCGCGTGACGCGAGGATGATCATCCGCTCTTCGGCCGCGGCAACGATGACGCCGCGAGCGAAGCCGAAGTGGTCAGCCAGCCCCTCGAGCACGATCTGTGATTGGTGGACGGGGTCGGTCACCTCATCGAGCCTGGCGCCGACATCGACCAGCGCCTGGAGGTCGGCCCGCCGCTGGCGAAGCTCGCGCTCGTTGAGGGCCGAGAACGCGGACGTGGCCAGGGCGAACAACCAGAAGGACGTCACGTTGAGGACCGGCATCGTCTCGAACTCGATGGCGCGGCCGGGCACCACATCGACCGGCGGGATGAGCTGCGCGGCCTGGGCGTAGAGGACCACGAAGAGGAGGAGCGAATCCCAGAGGGCGACCTTGAGGCCGGTGCGGTAGGACGCGAGCAACGAGACCGCCACGAGCTGCAGGTAGATGAGGAAGCGGATAGGGCTCTGCGTGCCGCCGGTCGCGTACATCGCCCAGGCGAGGTACAGACCATCAGCCAGCAGGGCAACGGTCACGAGACCGTACCCGAAGCGATTGAAGCGGCGACGGGCAAGCTCCACCCAGACGGCGCCCACGACATAGACGGCGCTGCCGGCGGCGACCACCGTGAGCGGGACACCCAGCGCCTCCGGACGGACGACCGCCCAGAGCACCACGATGAGCGCCATCCCGATGCGCAGCCAGACCAGGTAGGTCATCCGGTCGCTGAGGGCCGAGTGATCGGCCTTCTCGTGGCTGGTCATCGGATCTCGCGCTCCTCGACGAAGGGGATGACGATCTCGGTGCCGGCCGCCGGGCCGTTGCGAAGCTTGGGATCGCGGCGGTCGAGACGGTGCTGGACGAAGAGGAAGAGGAGGACCGCAAGCATCAGGGCAAGCGGGAAGGTGAAGGTCTCGGCGACGGCCTGGACTGCCTCCGGCTGGACGGACGCCCGAACCTGATCAGCGACCCGGAAGACGATGCCGCCGACGAAGCCGACGGGCTCCAGGAATGAGATGCGTGAGGTGCCGCCCGCGATCACGCCTGAGCCGCCGAACGGCGGAACGGCCCCGCCGCCAGACGTGCTGCCGGGCCCGCCGCCGGTGCTCGCCACGGCGATGGCGGCCGGCGCGAATGATGGATCGGGGTCAGTCGGGTCGTCGACCTCACCGGTCAGAGCAGAGCCCGGAGCGGTGCCGTCAGACGGCGGTTCGGTGGCGGAGGCGGGAGCGGGAGCGGCCGCGGGGGCGTCGGTCGGCGCGGGCGCCTCGGTCGGCGTCGATGCAGCCGTGGGCACCTGGGACAGGGTCGGGCTCGGCGAGGGGCTCGGACTTGGCGACGGGCTCGGGCTCGGCGAGGGGCTCGGGCTCGGCGACGGGCTCGGGCTCGGCGATGGGCTCGGGCTCGGCGATGGCGACGGGCTCGGGCTCGGCGATGGCGATCGGGCTCGGGCGACGGGCTCGGGCTCGGCGATCGGGCTCGGGCTGGCGACGGGCTCGGGCTCGGCGACGGGCGACGGGCTCGGCGATGGCGACGGGCTCGGGCTCGGCGATGGCGACGGGCTCGGTGACGGGCTGGGGGTCGGGGTGGGATCCGAGTTCGGATCGGGTGACGGGGTCCCCGTCGTCACGTGTTCGATGACATCGACGCGGTCGTCCAGCTCGGGATCGTCCACCGGCTCGTCACATTGACCTCCGCCACCGGAGAGGATGGCGCAGATCGTGTCGGTCCCGACGTTAGCCGCGGTGAAGGTGACGGTGCACTCGCCGTCATCGCCCGTATAGCAGTCATCGGCTGGGCTGTTGCCCGGCGGGTTCGGGTCGTTCGCGCTGCCGGCGACGAAATAGAATCGGACACGAGTGTCCGTGTCAGGCCCGGCATAGAGGTTGCCGTCCTCGTCGTACACGCGAGCCGTCAGGACGACATGACTCCCCACCGGATTGCTGTCGTGCTCCGGGGATAGGTCCACGGTCGTCGCCGAGGCTGCAACGGCCGGCTGGACGAACCAGGCTCCGGGCGCCATCGCGAGCATGGCGAGGGCCGCCAGGAGACCTACGCCGACTCGGGCCTGTGTCTTCGGATGGATCTGTCGCATGCTGGTCCTGAGGCTCGTGTGGCCCGGGACGGGATGCCCCGGGATGTCAGGACCGTAGCCGCGCCGCAGACCGCGACCGAGGGAGAAAGTCGTACAGGGACAAGGCACGCCGCAGTGGGCCGGTGTCATGAGGCACCGTGTGTTGACCACAAGGTCCCGGTTCGCGCACCGACGATGGTCCCGGTCGTGGTGAGGTGGATGGCAGAGCGCTGCTGTCCGGGAGTGTCACCCCGTTGACTCGGTGCGAGCATCCACCCTGCATACGAAATCACGCATACTCGGCCGAGCAGCCCCAAGAAGGAGCCCGAAGACCCGTGAGCGTCGGCACCGCATTCCACCCGCGCACCTCGCGCCTCAACCGAAAGCAGCAGTGGCGAGAGTGGTCGGGCTATTACGCGGCCAGCGTCTATGCCGACTTCCACGACATCGAGTACAACGCGATCCGTGAGGCGGCCGCCCTCATCGACGTCAGCCCACTCTTCAAGTATGTGGTCCGCGGTCGCGACGCGGAGATGCTGGTCGATCGCGTCATCACCCGCGATGCAACGAAGCTCGAGGTCGGCCAGGTCTACTACACGCCGTGGTGCGACGAGCACGGCAAGGTCATCGACGACGGCACCGTCCACCGTCTGGCAGAGACGGAGTTCCGCTGGACGGCGGCAGACCCGCAGCTGCGATGGCTGCGCATGAATGCCGCCGGGCTGGAGGTCGAGGTCGAAGAGGTCACCGAATCGCTGGCCGCGCTGGCACTCCAGGGTCCCCAGAGCCGAGCCGTGCTCGAGGCCGCCAGCGGCGAGTCCTTCGGCGACGTGCGCTACTTCCGTCGCCGAACGGCAAGGATCGGGCGTATCGCCGTGGATGTCTCCCGCACCGGGTACACCGGTGACCTGGGCTACGAGCTGTGGGTCCCGGTCGAGAAGGCGCCGGTCGTCTGGGATGCGCTCATGAGGGCCGGTGCCGGCCACGGCATCCGTCCCGCCGGCATGCTCGCGCTCGACGTGACGCGGCTCGAAGCTGGCCTCATCCTGCTCGAGGTGGACTACACCTCCGCCCGCCACGCGATGAACCCCGAGCAGAACTACTCGCCCTTCGAGATCGGCCTGGGGCGGCTGGTCAGCTTCGATAAGGCCGACTATGTCGGCCGCCGCGCCCTGGCGTCCGAGCGCGACGATGGTGGCCCGAACCGCCGGCTCGTCGGCCTGACCCTCGACTGGAATGGCATCGAGGGGCTCTTCAGCGCGCAGGGCCTGCCACCGGCCATCTCGCCGACCGTCGACCGCTCCGCGGTGCCGGTCTTCGCCCCCGGCCGGGGCCAGGTCGGCAAGGCGACCAGCCACGGCTGGAGCCCGATCCTCAAGCAGGCCATCGCGCTGGCCTCCGTGCCCCCGATCTACGAGCGGCTCGGCGCGCAGCTGGAGATGGAGTGGACGGTCGAGGGTCGCCGTGGCCGCGTGGCTGCGACCGTCACCGAGCTGCCCTTCCTCGACCTGCCGCGCAAGCGAGGGTAGGCCGCCCGACCGCCCGCCATCTCGTGCTCCGCGACCCGAAACCGACAACCAAGAGGGGACTGACGATGACCGACCGCTATGGCCCGCTGCGCCCGACCATCGACGAACGGATGCCGGGCTGGACCGAGGAGCTCGCGGCGTTCTGTCGTATCCCGTCGGAGGCGAGTGATATCGGCGCTCTGCGGGAGGCGGCGGAGTGGACGGCGACGCGGCTTCGTCACCTGGGAGCCCGGGTCGACGTCGTCGAGCTGCCCGGACAGCCCGATGTGCCGCCGCTCGTCGTGGGCGAGATCGGCGAGGGACCGCGGACGCTGACCATGGTCCAGCACTACGACGTCCAACCCGCCTCGCCACACGACCTGTGGACGACGCCGGCGTACGAACCGGCCGTTCGCGACGGTCGCCTCTACGCACGCGGCGCGACCGACAACAAGGGCGAGATGATGTCCCGGATCTGGGGCATCGAGGCGTACCTGACGACGATCGGGCCACTCCCCTGCCGGGTCCGCTTCCTCGTCGAGGGTGAGGAGGAGTCCGGCAGCGAGCACCTCGACGCGTTGCTCGACGAGCGGGCGGATCTGCGCCGCGCGGACGGCGCCCTCATCGAAGGTGGCAGTATCGACGCACTCGGCCGACCCGTGCTGACCGCCGGGGCGCGCGGTGGGCTCTCGGTCGAACTGGTCGCGCGAACGCTCACGTACGACGCGCACTCCAGCCTGGCGACCATGCTGCCGAGCGCGCCCATCCGCCTGGTGCTGGCCCTGGCGTCGTTGTACCGCCAGGACGGCGTCCCGGACTGGCCGGGCCTGGAGACCGGCGCCCGAAGGGCGACCGAGGCGCAGCTGGCGGCGGTGGCCGCCCTCCCGACCGACGACCTCGACGCCATCAAGGCCGAGTACGGCGTGACCGCCTTCATCGGTGGGCGGGAGGGGACGGCAGCCTGGCACGCAGACGCCTTCGCTGTGACCTGCAACATCCAGGGTCTGTGGTCGGGCTACACCGGACCCGGCGGCAACACCATCGTGCCGGCAGAGGCCCATGCGCGGCTCGACATGCGCATCATCCCGGATCAGGTCCCGGCCGAGGTCATGGCTGCCCTCCGCGCCCACCTCGATGCGCAGGGCTTCGCGGACATCGAGATGCACACCTTCGAGGGAGCCGAGCCCGCGTACTGGTCCGACCTCGAAGACCCCATCGTCGACGCCGCGGCCGCGGCCTCTGAGGCCGTCTTCGGCAAGCCAGCCCTCCGCTTCGTCGCGATGTCCGGCATCGTGCCCATGCACCAGGTCTGCGCCCGGCACCGCGTGCCCATGACGACGCTCGGTGGTGCCACCGAGGACTGCCGGGCGCACGCGCCGGACGAGAATTACCCGCTCGTCGGGGCCGCCGACGCGGCCGAAGTCACCGCCCGCTTCCTGGACGCCTTCGCCGATCAGGTCTGACGCACGAGGGCCGGGTCGACGCCGTACACGGCGCGGATGCGATCGGGCGAGAGCACCTCGTCCGGCGGCCCGTCGGCAACGATGCGACCGTGATCGAGGAGCACCAGGCGCGGGAAGAAGTGGGCGGCCAGGGACAGATCGTGGAGGACGGCGATGACGCCCATGCCGTCGCGTTGGTTGAGCTCGATGAGCAGCTCCATGACATCGACCTGGTGGCGCAGATCGAGGTGCACGGTCGGCTCGTCGAGGATCAGCACCCGCGGCGCCTGGGCAAGCGCCATGGCCAGGACGACCAGCTGTCGTTCTCCGAGGGACAGCCGTCGAGCATCGCGGCCGGCCAGCTCGCCGACCCCGACCCGTTCGATGGCCGCCATGACGGCGGCGTGGTCCGCGTCGCGGAGGCCGCGGAAGGGATCCTCATGCGGGATCCGCCCCAGCGCGACGACGTCCTTGACGCTGGCTGCGAAGGGCAGGCTGACCTCACCGGGCACGACCGCCACGCGTCGCGCCAGCGTCTCGCGGCTGTAGCTCTCCAGGGGCAGGCCATCGAGGCGTACGGTCCCACGTCGTTCGGACGCATGGCCCGTCAGGATCCGCAGCAGGCTCGACTTGCCGGCCCCGTTGGGACCCAGGATCGCCACCCGTTCGTGGGTCGCGATGTGGAGGTCGAGCCCATCGAGGATCGTCCGGCGCTCGTACTCGAGGCCGACCGCGCGCAGGTCGTAGCCGTCCTCGCGCAGGTCCCTTGCGCTCGGCGTGGCGATGGCTCCCGCGTTTGCCAGCCCCGGATCGAGGGCGGCCGGGAGTGTCGGAGCGGCCACCGTCAGACCTCGTATCCAGCGCGGGCCCGGCGCAGGATGATGAGGAAGAAGGGCGCTCCCACGATGGCCGTCACGACGCCGACGGGCAGCTCGCCCGGGATCCGGGCCACGAGGTCGGCGAAGGTCAGGAAGGCCGCGCCGACGAGCGCGGAGAGCGGCAGCACCAGACGGGCGTTGGGTCCGACCACGAGGCGCACGACGTGGGGCACGATGAGCCCGACGAAGCCGATCAGGCCGCTGACGGCGACGGCGGCTGCGGTCACCAGGGCGGCCAGGCTGAGCAGGATGGCGCGCTCTCGGCGCACGTTCATGCCCAGGTTGGCGGCCGTCTCCTCGCCAAGCAACAGGGCATTGAGGCTGCGGGCACGGAGCAGGATGAGGACGGAGCCGATGACGACCAGGGGCGCCGCCGCCACGAGCTGCGGCCACGATGCGCCGGAGAAGCCGCCCAGCAGGTAGAAGACGATCTGGCGCAGCTGTGCGCCCGACGCGTACATGGCCACCGAGAGGCCGGCCGCGAGCAACGACCCGACCGCGTAGCCGGTCAGGAGCAGGGCGGTCAAGGAGCTCAGGCTCGTGGTTCGAGCCAGGCGCCAGACGACGGCCACGGCGATGAGCGCCCCGCTGAAAGCCAACAGGTGGACGAGCCCGAAGCCCAGCCACGCCACGCTGACTGGGATGAGCACGGCGATGGCCGCCCCGAGCGCCGCGCCGGATGCGGTACCAAGCACGTACGGATCGGCCAGTGGGTTGCGCAGCAGGCCCTGGAACGTGGTCCCGGCCACGGCCAATCCGGCGCCGACGACGGCCGCCGTCAGCACGCGCGGCAGGCGCAGGTCGACGACGATGGTCTCGGCCGAGGCCGGCCAGCTGGTGGCCACCGGCCAGCCGAGGTGCTGCGCCAGGATGCCGATCGTGTCGCCGACGGGCACGGCGATGTTGCCGAACGCGACTCCGGCCACGATGGCCACCGCCAGTGCCGCCAGGGCCCCGAGTCCGACCGCTACCGGTCGACGACGCAGGGCCCCGAACCGGCCGACCCGGACAGCCGTGCGGGCCTCGGTGGCCGTCCCGGCGCTCATCGATCGGCCCGCGCCGTCATCAGTCCGCTCCCGGCGCCTCAGGGCGCCGTGCTGGGCAGGACGAGGTCGGGGTGGATGGCGTGTGCCAGGGCGGCCAACCCGTCGGCCAGGCGAGGCCCGGGACGCGTCACGATGATGTCGTCCACCGGCCGGATGGCGCCCGACTTGACCGCGGTCATGACGTCCCATCCGGGTCGAGCTGTGACCTGCTCCGGAGTCGTGCCGTAGTTCGCGTCGCCGAGGATGATGACCTCTGGATCCGCGTCCACGAGGCGCTCGAGCGAGAGGCTCGAGACGGTCGCTGAGCCACTGGTGATCGGCTCACCACCCGCGAGGGTGACCATGTCGGCGAAGAAGGAGTCGTCGGTCGGGCCATAGATCTCGGGCTCCGCGCCCAGCTCGTAGAACGTGCGCGGTTGCTCGACGGCGGCCGTCGCCTCCGAGATGACGTCGATCCGTGCCTGCATCGCCTGGGTCATCGCCTCGGCCTCGGTCCGTTTGCCGATGGCGTCGCCGATGAGCTCGATGTCGCGGAGGACGCCGGGCACGTCCTCGGGGTAGAGGACGACGACCGGGATCCCGAGCTCGCGGATGCGGGCGATATCGGCTGGGGGGTTGAACCCGTTGCCGGCCGCCAGGACGAGGTCGGGGTCGGAAGCCACGAGCTGCTCCATGAGCACGCCGTTGAACGTGACCACGTCCGGCAGCGCGGCGGCTTCGGCCGGGTAGTCGTCGTATTCCGAGCCGCCGACCAGCCGATCGCCTCCACCCAGGGCGAAGACGGTCTCGGTGTTGGCCGGCGAGAGGCTGGCGATGCGAAGCGGCTCGGACTTGATGGCCACCGAGGTGCCCTCGTCGTCCACGAGGGTGACCGGGAACTCGGCCGCCACTGGGCTCGACGAGACCGCGGCGGTCGGCTGGACCTGGGGGCTCGGGCTCGGCGAGCCGCCGACACCGCAGGCCGCCAGGAACATGGCCGTGGCGGCAGCGGCCAGCACGTGTCGGGGAATCGAAAGCCCCTTCCTCGTCGGGGAAGGGGTCGTCGGTCGGGATCGTCGCACGGTGGGGTGCCTGCCCTTTCTCTCGAAGGCTCGAGCACGACCACGGGCCCGGCGACCGGACTTCCAGCCTTCGACGACGTGTCGGCGCGCTGGTCACCGTAGCGGGACTGTGCCGGAATTCCACCGGCTTCGCGGGATCCCGTGATCCTGATCTTGGATTGTCAGCCGAAGTGTACATCCAAGGCGCGCCGCGCCTCCAGATGCCCCATGGCGCCACAAGGCGCGAATAAGCCGACGGTAAGGGCGCTCAGCCAGACTGAAGACGACCGCCCTCCTCCCGCCAGGATCGATCCGCCGGAGGAGGTTCACCGACCATGGTCGAGGCACGCTGGTGGCATCGACTCGGACCACCCATCGCCGCATCCATCGTGGTGCTCGCCCTCGGGATCGCGCCCGTGCGCGCCGACTACCAGGCGAGCGACTACTCCAACATCACGGCCTTCGACATCTGCGATGGGACCGACGACACGATCTCGGCCGATCTCAAGGTCATCGCCCGCGACGCCTATCGCTACTTCGGCTACACGACAGCGGCCTACGCCGGCGACACCTTCACCAAGGCCAAGGTCCTGGCCCGCAATCCGGCCGACGCCGGGGTCTACGTCCACAGCCATGGCGATTTCTACGGTGCCAACGACATCCAGGGCTTCCGCGACGACGGCGGGGATTGCAGCCAGGCCATCGTCTACGCCAGCGAGATCAAGAAGGGTCGCAACGGCGGCGCCAACCTCGTGATCATGTCCACCTGTCACCTCGGCGAGCCGGGCAGGAACGGCTTTGCCTCGATGTCCGAGGTCTACGGCATCGAGCGGAAGCGGAGCGATCCGTCGGGCGGCGGGTACCGCGGTCCGGAGTTCTTCCTCGGCTACAAGGGTCTGGCGTGGACCGCAGATCAGCTGCGCTTCGAGCGTGCCTTCTTCGACTACGCGACGCACGGCAAGAACCTCGGCGACGCATTCAAGCTTGCCGTCGCCGCCAACACGATCCGACTTCGCCACCGACCCGACATGGTTCGGGACCTACACCTATTCCGGTCGCCCGTCACCGGTCCTGCCATGCGAACTGTGCCTCTGAGGAGCCTGGCATGCATGCGATCTCCGACCGAGCGACCGGTCAGCGTCGTTACCGCCTCCTCCGCCTCAGCCTCATCGCCGCCTGCGCCATCGCCAGCCTGGCCGTCGGTCTCGCCACGCGCGCGGACTCGCCGCCGGGTCGGCGTCCCGGCGCACCCCTGGTCGAGGCCATGACCATCGCCGCTGGAGACCGGTCCGCGACGCGCGCGCACGTCGGGGAGATCGCCCGCGGCCTGGGCATCCCCGGGCTCGCGGGCCTGCCGCGTCGCTCCTATCACGCCCTGGACCTGGGCATCGTGGACGAGACCGAGGTCGCCGATGGCCGAGGCCGGACGGTGGCGGTCATCCGCACCGATGGCGCGACAGGCGCACTTCGAAGCGTCGTCCGCCTCGACTGGACCGCTGACGCAGATCACCCGCGAGTGGACCGGTCGAGCGCAGCCATGCATGCCCGACGCCACGCCAGACTCGGCGGCCTCGTGGCACCGACGGCCCAGCCTGATGTCCGATGGGATGACGCCATGGACGCGTGGCGCGTGGATTGGGTGCGCCGGATCGACGGCTTCACGGCGCCCGGCGACGGGCTCACCGTGTGGGTCTATCGCGGCGGCCAGCTGGCCGCCTTGAAGCGAGCCGAGACCGTGTACGGCGCGCCGCCCCTGGAGCGCATCGGGCCAGAGGCAGCGGCCGCGGCCGCCCGGGCATGGGCGGTGCGCCGTGGCGTGCCGACGAGCGATCTGACCGTGGTGGTCGATACGGAGCTCACCTGGATCCGACCGAACGACTTCCTGACCCGTGGCGGCGCCGAAGACACAGATCGCCTGCTCCGTCTCGCTTATCGCGTCGACCTGACCATCGCCATGACCGGTTCGTCCCGCCATCGCATCGCCGTCTTCGTCGACGCCGGCAGCGGCGCCTTGCTCGCCGGCATGGAAACCGCCTGATGACCGCCGCCCGCCGATGCGTGCAGCTGGTCCTGGCTGCGATCCTGGTCGGTTCGTGCGGAGGCTTGCCCGGGCCGACCTCGAGGCAGGCGCCGACGCCCTCGACAGGCTTGCCGAGCTCGGCGCCTGCCTCGCCCGCCATCAGCGGGGCCCCCCGGATCGTCGTCAGGTCTGCTTCGCCGTCGGGCGAGACGTGGTCCGTGACCGAGGCAGGCGCCCCGCAGCGCCGGACGCCGCTCCAGGTCCCGTTCGCGGACGCCGAGCTCGGCCCTGCTTCGCCTGCCGGGCTGATCCTGGCAACGACCGGGGAGCGGATCCTCATGCTGACGCTCAGCGGGTCCACCCTGGCGGCGACGACATCGGCGCCCATGCCGCCTGGTCAGGTGCTCCTGCCCGCCTGTTTCGGCGGCGACGGTCGCCCCGTATTCGCGGACGCCGACTCACTCACCCTCGTCGACGTGACCGATACCGAGTCCCGACCATTCAGCGACGTCGACTTCACGCTCGGAGAGTGCGCCCCGTTGGCAGACGGCCGGACGCTCGTCGCCGTCGACGGTGGCGGCCTGGTCGCCGATCAGGTCGGCGGCCCGTCCACTCCGATCGTCGGCGTGCGCGGCCGTCACCTCTCCGGTGGCGGCGGTCTGGTCGCGATGACCGACCCGGCGAGCGAGCTCGGCGCCGCCATCGTGCGCAGGGCGACCGTCTCGGAGGATGGCGTGCTCGGCGCGGAGCTCGGCAGGGTGGTTGGTCGCGGAGCGGAACGGGTCGTCGACGCCCAGCTGTCGCCGGACGGTCGCTGGCTGGCGGTGGTGCTGGAACTGCAGACAGAGGCGGACCCTGACGCCGACCCTGAGGCCCGGCTGCGGCTCTATCGCGTCGGCGCAGGACGGCCTGACCCGGGTCGTGGACCTGGCCCTCGAGCTCGGTGCGCGCATCACGATGCTTCCCGGCCCGTGATCGGGCCGCTCGGCCTCGGACGTGCCACCTGTCAGGCCGAGACGGCCTCCGGCGCGCCGACGCCCACCAACTCGGCCTGCCCGAGCAGCGAGACCTGGGCGGACTCCGGGAGCATGTTCCCGAAGAGCTTCTGGATGGTCAGGATGTGGACGCACGTCTGCCAGGAATCGAAGTAGTGGCAGTTGCATTGCCAGCCATCAGCAGTAAGTGAGAGGCGGTGGGTGTCGTTGTCGCCGCGAAACTCGAGCGAGAGCTGGTCGAAGGTGAATCGATCCGTCTCGCGAGCGTAGCGGTTGGCCTTCTCGATCTTACCGATGAGGCTGGAGTGCATCGACCCGGTCCTCCTTTGGCGCGGACGAGCGTGCGACGTCCGAGCGCCTACGTTCGGCGCCGAACCGATCGCCACCCGGCGACCGGGAGCGGCGGACCCAGCGGGTAGCGTACACCCGCCGGGCAGCCAACGCAGCCCCGTGAGGCTGCGCCCGGCCTACTCGGGAAGACGTGCCTCAGCCGTCTCCGTCGGCGGCCGCCAGGCGTGCCTTGAGCAGGCCGATGGCCTCGACCGGTGTCGGGTCGTGGCCATACAGAAGGCCGAGGTAGACGCTGACGTAGTCGCCGAGGACGATGCCGGCCATGGCCTGGGCGAGGCGACCGCGACCGGCCAGGGTGACGACTCGATGGTCGATGCCGGCCGCCTTGAGCAAGTCGACCGAGAGCTCGGCGCGACGCCGATTGCGCGGGTGGTCGTCGGGGCTCGACAGGAAGACGACGATCTGACGGTCGCTGAGCGTCTCCGGCTCGGCGTAGCCCACGACCGCGTTGTGCGTCGCCTCGGGCAGCTCCTCCCATACGGCGGCGGTCTTGCTGTTCTCGTTGAGCTGCGTCTTCCATCGGCGCGCGACCGGTGCGAGCCAGCCCGAGGCCTCGATCGTCGGCAGGCGATCGATCATCTCCCAGGCCAGCCGCTTGGCCTCGTTCTGTTCGAGCTCGACGTCCGGACCCGATGCGACCGACGTCGCCTCCGCCGTGACCACCGCGTCGGCGATCTCGTCACCGTCGAGGGTGAGCATGCCCGCGCGCTCGAGGAGCCCGGCCACGATGCCCGTCGAGCGGCCCAGAGCCGCACGAGGCTGACCGCCCGACTCGAAGGCGAGGTGTGGCAACTCCGCGCGACGAGCCACCTCGAGCAAGGGGCCGCCCGTCGTCACGACGACGACCGGGCACCGCCGCTCGAGCGCCGCCGCGAGCGAAGCGATCGTCTCTTCTGTGGCACCGCTGAATGACGAGGCGATGACCAGCGTCTCCGGCCCGACGAAAGCGGGCAGCGCATAGTCGCGAACGACGGACAGGGGCCGCGTCAGCCGATCCGAGAAGATGCCGCCGACGATGTCGCCGGCGATGGCCGAGCCGCCCATGCCCAGGACGGCGATGCTCGATGCCGCCCGATGGGCGGCCGGGAGCGTCAGGCCGCGCGTGCGTGCCCAGCCGTCGGTCAGGCCGGCCGGCAGGGCGGCCACGGCTCCCAGCATGTCGCTCCGGTCGAGCCGCCTGAGCGCCGCGGGCTCGTCCAGGATGCCGCTGGTCATGCGTTCTGAACGAGGGCGTCGCCCGCCGCCAGGCAGGCCCTGCCCACCTCCTCGGAGGTCGCCTCGGTGTAGACGCGGACGAGCGGCTCCGTGCCGCTGAAGCGGACGAGGAGCCAAGAGCCGTCGCCGATGAAGAACTTGAAGCCGTCGTTGGTCGAGAGCGCCACCGTCCTGGTCACGGGCTGCCCGGCGAGCTCGGTCGGGGCCTGTCGCTGGAGCGCCACGAAGAGTCGCTCCTTCATGGCCGGGTAGGCATCGCGGGCGACGTGGATGTCGATCCTGTCGTAGTAGCTCGGCCCGGCCAGCTCGTGGAAGTGGGCGATGGCTTCCGAGACCGGCCATCGACCAGCGGCCTTCTCGCGGATGAAGAGGTCGAGCAACAGGAGGTCGGAGTAGATCCCGTCGCGCTCCGGCAGGTGCATGCCGAAGCCATAGCCGCCCGACTCCTCACCACCGAACATGGCGCCGGTCTCGATCATCTTGGGACCGACGTACTTGAAGCCGACCGGCGTCTCGTACACCGCCACACCGTAGTGGGCGCCGAGGCGCTCGGCCATCGAGGTCTCGTTGATGCTCTTGACGACCGGCTGCTTCAGGCCGCGATGCTCGACGAGGTAGTACATCAGCAAGCCGTAGACCTGCAGCTGGTGGATGAAGACGCCACGCTCGTCCACGGCGCCGGCCCGGTCGGCGTCGCCATCGAGGAGCAGGCCGAGGTCATAGCTGCCGGCGGCGATGAGGCGGAGCGCCTCATCGATGTGGGGCCGGATGGGCTCCGGGTTGATGCCGCCGAAGTACGGGTTGCGCTCCTGGTGGATCTCGGTCACCCGGATGCGGCCGCCCGACAGGAGGCGCGGGATCCAACCCGCGCCGGCGCCATACATCGGCTCGACGAAGATCGACAGGTCCGCCGCCTTGAGCGCATCGAGATCGAGCGAGCGACGCAGGAAGCGCTCGTAGCCCGGATACGGATCGAAGCGTTCGACGAGCCCCGCCTCCTCCGCCTCGGCGAAGGGGCGCCGAGGGATGGCGGTCCCGCCGTTGGCCGCGATGGCCGCCTCGAGCACGGCCAGGATCTCCGGTCCGGCCGCAGACCCCGATGGTGACTTGACCTTGAAGCCGTTATCGGTCCACGGGTTGTGGCTGGCGGTGATGACGATGCCGGCCGCGGCGCCGCGCTCGACGACCTCGTATGAGCTCATCTGAGTCGGCACGGCATGGGCCGCATACGCGACCGGGATGTCGTGGGCCAGGAGGACCTCAGCCGCAGCGGCCGCGAAGTGTTCGCTCGCGAAACGCCGGTCATAGGCCACCACGACGCCGTTCGCCCGGCCGCCGACGCCGTCCACATACCGTGCCACGCCATCGGCGCAGCGGCGCACGGCCTCGAAGGTGAAGTCGTCGGCGACCTTGGCCCGCCAGCCATCCGTGCCGAAGACGATCTGCGTTGGTGTCGGGACCTCAGCGATGATGGGCATCTCGTTCAGCGCTCCGCTGCGGTGACCCTGGCCACGAGGGCCTCGATGACGGCGCGTCGGGGGGCCGCTCCCTCGAGCAAGGCGCTCGGGCCCGGCTCGTCGTCAATCGTACCCGGCCCTGCCTGGATCGCGAGCCGGCCGTCACGCCGATGGACCACCAGGTCGGTGGATCCGACGACCGCCGATTCGCCCGCCTGGACGACCCGCCCGACCACCGCGCCGGCGCCGAGATCGGCCAGCAAGGCCGTCCAGCTGCCGATGTCACTCCAGCCCACGTCCATGTCGCACATCACGACCTGCCCCGCCATCGACGCCGGTTCCATGACCGCGTAGTCGATCGAGATCGAGCGGATGGTCGGGTAGGCCTCATCAAGGTCGCCCGACTGCCAGCCCCGAGCTACGCGGTCGATGATGTCGGGCGCATGGCGATCGAGCGCTCGCCGGATGACCGCGCGACGCCAGAGGAACATGCCGGCGTTCCAGGCGACGCCGGGCATGGCCACCAGCTGCTGCCGCGCGGGCAGGGGTCGGCTTCTCTTCGAAGCGTTCGACGGGGTAGGCGTCGAGGCCGCCCAGATGCTGTCGGCGCGCGGCCACCGGCCGCACGTAGCCATAGCCCGTGGCAGCGTGGTCGGGCGCGATGCCGAGCGTGACCAAGGGTTCGGCGATGTCGAACGGCCGACCCGTGAGATGCGTCGCTGCGGCGCGGAGCACGGCGGCGTAACGGCCCGGCTGGGTGATGCGGTGATCGGCCGGCAGGATGGCCATGACGTCGTCGTCACGACGGTCGATGGCGACCGCGGCGAGCGCGACGGCGGCTGCGGTGTTCCGGCCGATGGGCTCCGCAACCACGGTCGCGGCCGGCAGCTGGGCCCGCGCGAGATCGGCGTGGCGTCGGTCCGTGATGACATAGACGGCGTCGTCCTCGACCAGGCCGGCGAGCCGGTCCGCCGTCATCTGGAGGAGCGTCCGGTCTCCGAGCAATGGCAAGAATGGCTTGGGTCGTTCGGGCGTGCTGATCGGCCAGAGGCGGGTGCCGCCGCCGCCGGCCAGGATGACCGCATACATGAGCGGGTCATTCTACGGGCGCGGCCATCGACCGGGTCCGGCCCGATGCCTGCGTCCCCACGGCTGTGCGTGCCTCCGGAGCTCGGCGGCGCTCCGATTCGATGCTCTACGATGCGACGAGGGCTGAAGTCCTACTGCACTCCGGATGGTCGGAGCGCTGCAACACTGGAGAGGATGTCGACCGTCGGTCGGCATGCGAGGAGGCCTCATGAGTGGATCGGGATCGCGGCCGGGTCGGCGGCGCCTGGCGCTGCTGGCGATCGTGGCTCTCACGGCCAGCGCATGCGGGGGGATCGGCGCCGACGCCAGCGCCGGGCGACCTGACCGGCGACCTGACCGTCCTCGACTGGGCGGGGTACGACGATCCCCTCTACTGGCAGGACTTCAAGGACACCTACCCGAAGGTCAACGTGGGCTTCGAGTTCGGCGGCTCGGATGGCGACATCTACGGCAAGATGAAGGCCGGCGACCAGGCCGACGTCTTCCACCCCTACACCGGCTGGATCCAGTTCTACGCCGACGAGGGCATCGCCCAGGAGATCGACACCAGCAAGCTCACGAACTGGGACAAGGTGCCAGAGGCCTTCAAGGCCGTCGGCCAGATCGATGGCAAGCAGTACTGCGTGCCATTCGACTGGGGCTTCACGCTCGATCCTCTACAACACCGAGAAGGTGACCACGCCGGTCGACTCCTGGGCCGCGCTCATGGATCCCCAGTACGCGGAGCACATCTCGATGTGGGACGACGGACCGGTGCCGTGACCGTCTCCTCGTACATCCACGGCTACGACGAGACCAACATCACCGACGAGCAGCTGGCAGCGATCAAGCAGGAGTGGACCGACCAGGCCAAGCTCAACAAGGCCTACTGGGTCGGCGAGCCCGACCTCGTCTCGATGTTCCAGAACGGCGACGCCTGGCTGGCCTACGCCTGGCAGGGCGCCTACGCGACGCTGCTCGGCGAAGGCGTGCCCGTGGCCTACGCGGATCCCAAGGAAGGGCGCAACTCGTGGGTCGGGGTCTACTGCATCCGGAAGGACACACCCAACCTCGATCTGGCCATGAAGTTCATCGACGAGAAGCTCGGCGAAGCGACCGGCAACAACCTCGTCACCGGCTTCTACTACGGACATGCCAACCAGGACGTCATGAACGGCATCACCGACGAGACGCTCCGGCAAGCGTTCTCGATCGACGATCCAACCATCCTGGAGAAGACGAACTTCACGCCGAACCTGACGGCCGAGCAGCGCGACGCCTGGACGGCCATGTGGAACGAGGTGAAGGCCTCGCAATGAGCGGGACACGGCGCAGCCATCGGGGTCGTTGAGGTCTCGGTGGCAGCGTCGGGCGCCGCTACGCGCAAGCCTCCAGCCGGGCGCCGCCCAGCGGACGGGGTGGTCGGGGCGCGGCGCGGCACCTTCTGGGCCCTGCTCCTGCCGGTCGTCGGCTTCCTGGCCATCTTCCTGGTCCTGCCACTGGTGATGATGGCCGCGCTCAGCACCCGCCTCGACCTGCGCGGTCCGCTCCTCGAGCCGTGGGCGCCGACGCTCGCAGCACTACGTCTCCCTGGCCGAGACGCCCATCTACCTGCGCCTGCTGCTGACTTCGGCCGGCATCGCGGCCGTCGTCGCCGCGCTGACCACGGTCCTGGCCTACCCCCTGGCCTACTTCCTCGGCCTGCGCGCCGGCCGCAAGGCAGCGGTGCTGCTGATCCTGCTCCTCGTGCCCTTCTGGACGAGCTACCTGCTGCGGGTCATGGCCTGGAAGCTGATGCTCGGCGAGGAGGGCGTCATCAACTCGGTCCTGCTGACCACGGGCGCGATCGGGGAGCCACTCTCAGCGCTGCTCTACAACCGCTTTGCGGTGTCGGTGACGCTGGTCTACGTCTGGATCCCGTTCGCCGCGTTGCCCATCATCGCGGCCCTGCAACGCGTCCACCCCGCCGTGCTCGATGCGGCCGCCGACCTCTACGCGAGCCCGAGCCAGCAGTTCCGCCGGGTGACGCTGCCGCTCAGCATGCCTGGCGTCATCGCCGCCTTCTTCCTCGTCTTCATCCCGACCGTCGGGGAGTACGTGACCCCGCTCATGGTCGGCGGCACGAGCGGCACGATGTACGGCAACATCATCCAGGACTTCTTCACCAAGGCCGCCAACTGGCCGTTCGGGTCGATGCTCTCGGTGGTCATGCTGGTGGCCACGCTGGCGGTCGCGATCCTCGCCCTCCGAGCGGTCGACATCCGCCGCTTCGTCGAACCATGAGTGCCGGGGCGGGGACCCGCCGGCCTCGATACCCGTGACGGCCGCACTCCCGCGCCGTCGTGGCGACTTCGGCCGGACGTCACGCTGGCTGTGGGCCTACTACTGGTTCCTCCTGGCGCTCCTCTTCCTGCCCATCGGGCTGCTGATGCTCTTCGCGGTCAACGCCAACACGACCCTTGCCTTCCCGCTCCGCGGCCTGACCCTCGACTGGTTCGCCCAGGTGATCTCAACGCCTGCGCTGCTGCGTTCGGCCGGCAACAGCCTGATCGTGGCCGCCGGCAGCAGCATCGTCGCCACCTTGCTCGGGACAGGCGTGGCGATCCTCTTCGTGCGCTTCCGGTTCCGCGCGCGGTGGCTCCTGCTTGGCCTCTCCGTGCTGCCGCTGATCGTGCCCTTCGTCGTCCTTGCCGGCGCCCTCCTGGTGCTCTTCCGCGCCTTCGACATCGACCGCTCGCTGCTCACGGTGGGCGTGGCGCACGTCATGATCGGCCTGCCCTTCGTCGTCCTCATCATGCTGGCGCGTCTCATCGGCTTCGATGCCCAGGTCGAGGAGGCGGCCATGGACCTGGGGGCGACCTACCCTGCGGCCCTCCGCCTGGTCGTGCTGCCAGCCATCGCCCCGGCCATGATCGCGGCCGGCCTGACCGCCTTCACCGTCTCATTCGACGAGTTCGCCCTGGCGCTGTTCCTCATCGGCCGCGAGCCGACCTTCCCGGTCTACCTCTTCGGGCAGCTGCGTTTCACGACGACCCTGCCGGTCATGATCGCCATGGCCGTCCTGCTGATGGTCGCCACGCTCACCATGCTCATCCTCGCGGAGCGCGTCCGGCGCGCACGATGAGCGCTCCGCCGACCCGCGGCTAGAGGACGGAGACCGGCTCCGGGACGGCGACGCCCGCGTCAGCCGCCAGGGCTTCGGCGAGGTCGGTGCGCTCCCACGGCAGGTCGAGGTCGGGGCGCCCGAAGTGCCCGTAGGCGGCGGTCTGTCGGTAGATCGGCCGTCGCAGGTCGAGGGCCGCGATGATGGCGCTCGGGCGGAGGTCGAAGTGGGCGTCGATGAGCCCGAGCAGTCGTTCGTCGGGGACCCTGCCGGTGCCGAACGTCTCGATCGAGATCGAGAGCGGCCGGGCGATGCCGATGGCGTAGGAGAGCTCGATCTCGAAGCGGTCGGCGAGCCCGGCGGCAACGACATTCTTGGCCACCCAACGCGCGGCGTAGGCGGCGCTTCGGTCGACCTTCGACGGGTCCTTGCCGCTGAACGCGCCGCCGCCGTGCCGAGCCATGCCGCCGTAGGTATCGACGATGATCTTGCGCCCGGTGAGGCCCGAGTCGCCCATCGGGCCGCCGATCACGAACCGCCCGGTCGGGTTGACGTGAACCACGGGATCGACGACCCGCAGGTTGGCGGGCACGACGTCGCGGACCACGGCCTCGATGAGGTCGTCGCGCAGGCGCTCGGTGGCGACGTCGTCGTCGTGCTGCGAGGAAAGCACGACCGTGCGCACGGCGATCGGCTGGCCGTACGCATACTCGACCGTGACCTGCGTCTTGCCGTCCGGTCGGAGGTACTCGAACATGCCCAGCTTTCGGACCTCGGCGAGGCGCTGCGCCATGCGGTGCGCCAGCGCGATGGGCATGGGCATCAGCTCCGGCGTCTCGCGGCATGCGAAGCCGAACATCATGCCCTGATCGCCGGCGCCCTGGTCGTGTGTGTCGGCATGGCCGGCACCGCGCGTCTCGAGGGATTCATCCACGCCGCGCTTGATGTCAGGCGACTGCTCGTGGACGCTGACGATCGTGCCGCACGTTCGGTAGTCGAAGCCGTAGCGAGCGTCGGTGTAGCCGATCTCGCGGACCGTCTCACGAACGACGTTCTGGAACTCGACGTAGGTCGAGGTCGTGATCTCGCCGAGGACGTAGACGGTGCCGGTCGTGGTCGCCGTCTCGCAAGCCACCCGGGCCATCGGGTCGTCGCGCAGGATGGCGTCGAGGATGGCGTCGCTGACCTGGTCGCAGAGCTTGTCCGGATGCCCCTCCGTGACCGACTCGGAAGTGAAGAGGTATTGGGCGGCGTCCACGATGCTGGTCATCGCGCCGAAGGGTATCACCGGACGACCGTCACGACACTGGCTCGTTGGTCCGGGGCCAGGGCTAGGCTAGGCACGTGCCGCTCGTGCGCCTGCCCGTCATCCCGCCACTCGATCGGAACGGGCGGCTGGTGCTGGCCGGCAAGGCCGTGCGGGCGTTCGGGTTCGGGCTCGGGTCGGTCGTCCTCGGCATCTATCTCGTCGAGCTGGGCCTCAGCGCCGGCGAGGTCGGGGCGATCCTGTCGGCGGCACTCATCGGCACCACGCTCCTGACCCTCGTCATCGCCATCTTCGGCGACCGCATCGGGCGACGGCGCATCCTGGGCATCGGCGGTGCGCTGATGCTCCTGGCCATCGTCATCCCCATCGTCGGCGCAGACCCGCTCTTCCTCGTGCTCATCGCGCTGACGGGCATGGTGGCCGTGACGAGCAACGAGTCGAGCGGCCTGCAGAGCCTCGACCAGGCCATCCTGCCCCAAACGACCGACGACCGGCACCGGACGGCCGCCTTCGCCACCTACGGCGTGACGGCCTCGATCGCCACGGCCGTGGGCGCCCTGGCGGTCGGGCCCCTGACGACATTCGGGACGAGCATGGGCCTCGAGGGTGCGGCCCGCTTCTGGCCGGCCTTCGCCGCCTACGCCGCAGCCGGCGGTGCCATGGTCGTCGTGGCTCGAGTCATGGATCGGGGCGCTGAGCCCGCCCTCGCTCCACCGACGGAGGATGCGCCGACGGTGGCCAGGCGGCGCTTCGGGGTCCACAGGTCGCGCCGGGCCGTCGTGAGACTCTCGGTCCTCTTCGGCCTCGACGCCCTCGGCGGCGGGTTGATCGTCCAGAGCTTCCTGGCCATCTGGTTCACCGAAGTCTTCGGGCTGTCAGTCGCGGCAGTCGGCGTCCTGTTCTTCGCCGGCAACCTGCTGACGGCGGCGTCCTACCCGGTGGCGGCCTGGCTGTCCGGGAGGATCGGACTCATCCGGACGATGGTCTTCACGCACATCCCGGCGAGCATCCTGCTCATCGGCATGACGCTGGTGCCCTGGGCCGGCGTGGCGGCAATCCTCTACCTGGCACGCGCATTCGTCTCCTCGATGGACGTACCCACGCGCCAGTCATACACGATGGCGATCGTGGACCCAGACGAGCGCACAGCCACGGCCGGCCTGACGAGCGTCGTGCGCAGTGTCAGCCAGAGCGCCGGGCCGCTCCTGGCGGCGGCCCTCGTCTCGCTCCCGATGGGCCTCTCGGCACCGCTCATCGCCTGTGCAGGCCTGAAGATCACCTACGACGTGGCGCTCTACTTCGGCTTCCGGGGCCGACCCGCGCCCGAGGAAGTGCGACCGGCGACCTGAGGAACCGAACCCAAGTGTGCCCGACCGCGCCGGGCCTCGAGCCGCGAGGCTCAGCCCCGCACGAGCTCCAGGGGCGGCAGCTCGTCGGCGGGGGTGAAGCCGAAGACCTGGCCGTAGAACGAGAGCTCCGCCTCGTACGAGCGACGGATGTTCTCCAGCTTCCGGAAGCCGTGGCCTTCGCCCTCGTACGCGAGGTAGGCATGTGGGATGCCCTTGGCCGCCAGGCCGGCCACGATCTGCTCCGCCTGGCTGGGCGGCACGACCTTGTCGTCGAGGCCCTGGAGGATGAGCATCGGGACCGAGATCTGTTCGGCGTGCAGGATCGGTGATCGCTCGCGCCAGAGCGCCTCTGTCTCTGGCAGCGGGCCGACCAGCCGCTCGGTGTAGCGCGACTCGAACTTGTGGGTCGTTAGGTCGAAGCCCGTCAGGTCGCCGATGCCGAAGTAACTGACGCCGGCGGCGAATGCACCGGGGCGGAAGGCGAGCATGGCGAGGGTCGTGTAACCGCTCGCGCTGCCGCCTTCGCAGGCCATCCTCGCCGGGTCAGCCTCGCCGATGGAGACCAGGTAGCGCCCGGCGTTGAGGCAGTCGTCCACGTCGACGACGCCCCACTCGCCATCGAGCCGGGACCGATAGGCGCGTCCGTAGCCGGTGCTCCCGCCGTAGTCCACGTCCACGACCGCGATGCCGCGGCTGACGAGGTACTGGATGCTGCCGAAGAAGCCCCGACTCGAGCCCGAGGTCGGGCCCCCGTGGCTGCGGACGACGAGGGGTGGCAGCTCGTCCGCCGGGCCGACGAAGCTCGGGTTGGTCGGGCGGTAGAGGAGCGCATGCGCGGTCAGGCCGCCCTCGGTCGGGAACTCGATCGGCTCGGGCACCGCCACGGCCGCCGGATCGAAGGCGACCGGCGATGTCCGGCGCAGGATGGAGATCGCCACGTCGCCGCCCCGATCCACCACCGCGGCCACGTGGTCCGGCTCGGAGGGCAAGCCGCCGACGATGATGATCCGCTCGTCGGCCACGGCCATGCCGTCGATCTCGAGGTACGGCAACGGGATGCTCCGTGGGGCGCCGTCAGCCGGGATGCGCCAGAGCCGGTCCGTGGCGTGGTCGTGCGAGACCGCCACGATCGAGCCATCCTCGGCGAAGCCGTAGGTCGTGAATCCGAAGACCCACTGCGGCCCGGCGAATTCGGTCTCCAGGGGTGCCAAGGCGGTGATCGAGCGGTCCGATTCGCGGCGGTAGAGATTCCACCAATCCGTCCGGTCGGATACGAAGTGGAGGCGCCCATCCGGCGACCAATGGGGCTCGGCGATCGACTCGCTTCGGCTGCCTGCAACGCGCCGAGCGCCGGTCGGTCGTCCCTCGGCGTCGAGGTCGGCGACCCACAGCTCTGAGCCGTCCCATGGCATGTCGGGTAGCTGCCAGGTCAGCCACGCAAGGTGGTCGCCGTCGGGGCTGAGGGCGAGTGGACCGTAGAAGTCGGCGCCGGTGACGAGCACGACGGGATCCGCAGGCTCGCTGCCCGCCGGGAGCAGCGGGATGGCCACGACTTCGTTGACCGGCGGCCCTTCGGCACGATGATCTTCGCGGATGGCCAGGAGCCGTGATCGCCGTTGGTCGAAGACGAGGTCCGCGTAGCGCATCGCTCCCGCCGGCGTGATGGGCTCGGCCGCACCGCCAGCTGCCGCTGCGCCGACTGCGATCCGGTGGAGCCGGTCGTCCGACCGCTCGGAGAAGTAGACGACGCCTTCGTGGATCGCCCAAGCACCACCGCCGTACTCGTGGACGCCGTCGTGGACGTCCGAGCCAGCCGGCGTCTGGTCCTCGACGCCGCCGCCCTCTGCCGCCCGGACCACGACCGAACGGCCCTGCTCCGATGGTCGCATCTCGAGCCAGGCGATCGTCTCGCCATCGATGCGCGGCTCCCGGGCGATGATCCGGTCGGCGAGCAGCGCCTCGATCGTGATCGTCGAGCGCCAGCTGCCGTAGGCTGCGACCGTTCGTTGGGCCATGGGTGTCAACTCCCCCGCTTCGCGCGTTACGTGCCGCTCTGCCAGGAGCTGACGTAACGACGCTGTTCCTCCGTCATCGGGTCGAGCGTGATACCGAGGGCGGCCAGCTTGAGGCGGGCGACCTCGGCGTCGATGGCTTCCGGCACGACGTGGACCATGCGCTCCAGCTCAGCGTGGTGCTGCGCCACGTACTCCGCGCTCAGCGCCTGGTTGGCGAAGCTCATGTCCATGACCGCCGCAGGGTGGCCCTCGGCCGCGCCGAGGTTCACGAGCCGGCCCTCGGCGACGAGGTTGAGGCGCTTCGGCCCCAGGTCGAACTCCTGGACGTTGTCGCGCACCTCGCGCACGTGCCCCTCGGCCAGCTCACGCAGGGCGACGAGGTCGAGCTCGGCGTCGAAGTGACCGCTGTTGGCCAGGATGGCGCCGTCACGCATGGCCACGAAGTGCTCGCGGCGGAAGACATTGACATTGCCGGTCGCGGTGATGAAGAGCTCGCCCCAGGGCGCCGCCTGCCCGACGGTCATGACCTCGAAGCCGTCCATGAGCGCCTCGAGCGCGCGCACCGGGTCGATCTCGACGACCGCCACGTGCGCGCCATGGCCCTTGAAACGGGAGGTGATGCCCTTGCCCACCCAGCCATAGCCGGCCACGACCACCCGCCGACCGGCGATCAGGATGTTGGTCGCGCGCAGGATGCCGTCGAGCGTCGACTGGCCGGTGCCGTAGCGATTGTCGAAGAGGTGCTTCGTCTGCGCCTCATTGACCGCGATGACCGGGAAGCCGAGGGCACCGGCGG
The DNA here is from genome assembly GCA_963837215.1 of uncultured Chloroflexia bacterium. Taxonomy (GTDB): domain Bacteria; phylum Chloroflexota; class Limnocylindria; order Limnocylindrales; family CSP1-4; genus CSP1-4. The sequence continues at coordinate 268,126 of CAWIML010000006.1, read as the reverse complement.
CGGCCATGGCGTTGAGGCGCACGACGCCGGTCGTCGTCTCCTCCGTGCCTGCCAGCACCTCGGCCACCTGGTCCGGGCGCGTGCCATGGAGCAATGAGACGAGGTCGCAGCCATCGTCCATGGTCAGGTGCGGATGCGTGTCGGCCACCGCCTCCAGGTGGGCGTAGTACGTATCACGATCCTCACCCCGCCGGGCGTAGACGGCGACGCCGTAGTCGGTCACCAGGGCGGCCGCCACGTCGTCCTTGGTGGAGAGCGGATTCGAGGCTGCCAGCACGACATCGGCGCCGCCGGCCTTGAGGGTGCGCATCAGGTTGGCGGTCTCGGTCGTGACGTGAAGGCAGGCGCCGATGCGCAGGCCCGCGAGGGGCTGCTCGGCCGCGAAGCGCTCCCGGATGAGGCGCAGGACCGGCATCTCGCGCTCCGCCCATTCGATCCGTCGGCGACCCTCGGCCGCCAGGCCGAGGTCGGTCACGTCGTGGGCGGGCAGCGCAGCTGTGGTCATCGATCAGGACTCCTTGCGAGGCGGGAAGAAGCGTCGGAGCGGGGCGACGATGCTATCCCAGCTCGAGATGCGGCGGTGGGCGAGACGCTCCTCGAAGCGGATGTGCTCGCGATACCCGAGGGCGACATATGCCGCCAGGGCGGGCGGATTGTCGGACCGGACGTTGAGCACGACCTGGTCGCTCGTGCGCAGCAGCTCCTGTGTCACGGCGCTGGTGACCTGCTTGGCGAAGCCGCGGTTCCGGTAGTCGGGATGGGTCATGACGTTGCCGACGACGGCCAGCCGGGCATCGGGGCTGACGACGTGGGTGCCGGCGGCAGCGACCAGCCGGCCCGCGATCCGGATGCCGAAGTAGACGCCATTCGATACGGCCTCGGAGGGCAACCAGGCGGTGAAGCCGAGGTTGTAGAGCCGATTCAGGTCGCCGATCTCCGAGGGCAGGATCCGGAAGACGCCGCCGGGCGTGGGCCGGAAGGTCGTCCGGTCGACCCACATCCGGACCATCGGTGGGCCGGCGCCCAGCCGATAGACTCGCTCGACCGCCGGCAGCTGCGCCGAGAGCGAGGCGACATAGGCGGCCCGGGGGCGGATGACGCTGCGCAGGACGGCGGTCACGCCCTCAGGCTCGCCCATCACGAAGAGCGGCTGCGGCGCGAACCCGACGTACTCCATGGCCAGCGCCAGCAGGCGGTCGCCATCGAAGGCGCCGCCCCAGCGGGTCCGGTTGAACTCGCGATCGTCGAGGTCGCAGATGGCGTAGGCGGCGAAGAGCCGGTCGCGCTCCAGGAAGGCCCGCAGGAGCACCCGGTCGCTGGTCTGGCGGACCTGGATGCGTTCCGTGAGGGCGTCGGTGCGACTGGCGGTCGTGGCCATCAGCCCGACACCGAGGGCGAGTCCGAGCCCGAGAGCGGATCCGCATGCGTGGCGGCCGGGAACGGCGCATGCAGGATCCCCGCGTCGGAGATGTAGGCCGTGATGAGGTCCGCTGGAGTGACGTCGCTGAGCGGCACGCGGGCGTCGATGCCCTCGGCGGCAGGCTCTCCGGGCATCGAAAGCAGCTCGTGTCGGCCGCGCACGACGACGGCCAGATCGGCCCCGGTCGCCGCTTTCGGGCTGACCGTGGTGCGCAATGCGCAGACGTAGACGGGCACGCCGTGGCGCGCGGCGATCGCCGCCAGCGGGTAGGTGCCAGCAGCATTGCTGACATCGCCGTTGGCAGCGATGCGGTCCGCGCCGACGAGTACCGCGTCGATGGTCCGATCGCGAAACAGCCATCCGACGGCACCGTCGGCGATGACGGTCGCCGGCACGTCCGAGGCCTGCAGCTCGGCCACGCCGATACGTGCGCCGGCGCGGCCGGGTCGCGCCTCCAGGACCCAGGCATGGACGGGTCGTCCGGCCGCGACCACGGCCGCCATGACGCCGCTGGCGGTCCCGATGACACCGGCCGAAAGCGGCCCCGTGGCGCCGATCGTCACGACCTCGAGGGGTCGGTCGATGGGTCGCGGCAGGAGTTCGGACCCGTACTCGACGAGCCGCCCCAACCCGGCCAAAGCCTCCATGGCGATGGCGTCTGCCTCGGCGCGGACGGCGGCCGCGATGGCGACCCCGGCGTTCGTGTCGGCGACCTCGTTCGCCGGCTCACCGCGCGCTCCCTCCCAGGCGGTCGTGACGCGCACCAACGCGTCTTCGATGGCGGCCGAGTCCGGTCGCGCGTTGCGAAGGGCGTTGGCGGTCCCGCGCAGCGTCGCCGAGCGCACGAAGGGCCGCGAGGCGACGTTGCGGTCGGCAGAGAGAGCCATGGCATAGGCGGCCAATGGTCCGAGGACCGGTCCCGGCCCCACGGCGCCTTCCCGGATGAGCCCGGCGATCTCGGCCCCGCTGGTACAGACGGCCTCGATGATCTCGCCGGGCAGCCGCCGCTGGTCGAGGACAAGGACCCGGTTCCTGTCCACTCGATATGGGCTCCGGCCGCCGATGCCGCCGGCCATCGCCGCAGCCAGCCGATCGGCGCCAGCCTCTGGGTCGATCCCCAGGCCGAGCAGCTCGACGGCGGCTGCCGTCGTGCCCTTGCGCACGGCCGAAGCGGCGCTCACGACCGTGACCGCGGTCTGCACCGCCTCGCGGGAGAAGACGCGGAAGAAGTCGCGCCGGTCGAGGTCGGCGCCCGAGGGCGCAGCGGCCGCCCGGCGTCGCGGGGGCGCCCGCCCGCTGTGCGGATCGGCCTGCCTTGGCGGCCGGGTCGGGCTGGTGCTCGCGCTCGTCGGTCATGGCCATCGAGCGCCGGGGTCGAGGTCAGTACTGGATGACGCTGTGGACGGTCTGGCCGTGGAGCTTCTCGCGGCCCTTGAGGGCGAGCAACTCGACCAGGAAGGCCAGGCCCACGATCTCGCCCCCCAGGCGCTGGACCAGCTCGCTCGTGCCGTTGACGGTGCCGCCGGTCGCCAGCAGGTCGTCGACGATGAGCACGCGCTGTCCCGTCCTGATGGCGTCCTTGTGGACCTCGAGCGTGTTCGTGCCGTACTCGAGGGCGTACTCGACGCTGACCGTCTCGGCCGGCAACTTGCCCAACTTGCGGACGGGCACCAGGCCGGCACCCAGCTGGTAGGCCATGGGCGCGCTGAAGATGAAGCCGCGCGACTCCATGCCCACGACGATGTCCACCTTCGTATCGGCGAATGGCACCGTCATCAGGTCGATGGCCTCTTTGTACGCGTCCGGCTCCTTGAGCAGGGTCGTGATGTCGTAGAAGAGGATGCCCGGCTTGGGGAAGTCGGGGACCTCGCGGATCTTGGCGCGAAGGTCGTCGACAGACACGGTCTTTGCGGCTCCTCGAGTAGCTGGCGCGCTGAGGGACGCGACCCGCGGAGTCTACCGCGTGGCTGGCCCCGACTCCATCTCGGCGCGCCGCACGGGTCAGACCTCGAGCTTCGCCTTGATGCAGTCGAAGGTCTCGTCGATCATCTTGTGCGCCGTGCCTTCGATCATCCGGGCGCCGACGCTGGCCAGCATGCCCGAGATGTTCACGTCCGCCGACCAGTCCATGACCGTGGTCCCGGGCGTCTCTCCATCGCGGAGGTCCATCTGGGCCGTGGCGTCGACGGCGGAGCCGGGCGCCTGGCCATGGGCCTTGACCGTGGCGTGCTCGGGCGGCACGAGGTCCGTCATCTCCATGGCGATCGTGAAATGCGCCTTGATGAAGCCGACACCGACCTTCGCCTTGGCCTTGAAGTGGGTGGCATCGATGACATCGATGGATTCCACGCCTGGCCCGCAGCTCCCGACCTGGTTCGGGTCCAGGAGGAAGGCCCAGGCCTTGTCCCGCGGGGCAGCGATGGTCACGGTGCCTTCGAACTTCATGCGCTCCTCCGGCAGGGATCAGCTGGCTGGATGGTCGGCGTGGCGAGCGTGGGTCGCGGCGACGTCGACGTAGGCGCCGGGGTCCTTCACGAAACGCGCTCGGCACCCGACGCTGCAGAAGGCGTAGACGACGCCGGCATGCTCGGCGATATGGCGGGCCTGCTCGCGCTCGACGGTCATGCCGCAGACCGGGTCGAGGAGCACGATCTCGCCCTCGCCCTGTGAGGAGGCCTCGGCCATCACGATGGCCTGGTCGCCCGTCAAGGTGGCTGGTCCGGGAGCGGCCACGAAGGCCGCCCGGCCGCGTCGCACCTGGACCAGCTCGGCCAGGATGGAGAGCGCTACCTCGGTCGGGGCCACCGCCCCGAGGTCGAGGCCGGCCGGGGCCCGGACGGCGGCGATGCGCTCGGGCGCGATGCCCTCCCCGGCCAGGTACTCACGGATGGCCACCGCACGTGTGGGCGAGGCCACCAGGCCGACGTAGGCGACGTCACGGGCAAGGCCGCCACGACGGCCTCCTCGTCCCACGACCCCTGGCTGGCGACGACCACATATGGCGGGGCAGCCGCCTCCAGGCCGCGCAGGTCGGCCGCTTGATGCACGTCCGTGGCCTCCGGAAAGGCCTCCGCCTGCGCGACGGGGTCCACGACGCTGACTCGATAGCCGCTCGCTGCCCCGAGCTCGACGAGCGCATGGGCGATGGGCGTCGTGCCCAGGATCCAGAGCTGGGGGGCGGGCAGGTGCGGTTCCACGTAGATCTCCAGGGTGCCGCCGGAGTGGCAGGTCATGACGTAGTCGATGACCCCGTCACCGCGTCGGCTGTCCGACGGTTGGTCGCGACTGAGGCGCAGGAGGCGCGGCTCGCCGTCGGCCATCGAGCGGAGCGCTTCCTTGACCACGATCGGCTGGGCGCAGCTGCCGCCGACCCAGCCTTCGACCCGGCCATCGGGATGGATGAGGCCTCGCGCGCCAGGGCGGGCCGAGGTCGGTCGACGGACGGCCACGACCGTGGCCATGGCATAGGGCCGCGCCGCGACCTCGAGCTCGACGGCGCGCGCCAGGATGGTGACCGGTGTGTTGGCCACGGTGGGAGGGAGCGCCCGGACCCGACGGGCCCTAGGACGCCACCCCCTTCTCGTTCAGGATGCGCCAGATCTTGGGCGCCGTGAGCGGGATGTCGATATTCCGGACGCCGAGATGCCAGAGGGCGTCGACGACGGCGTTGGCGATGGCCGGCGGGGCGCCGACGGTGGCCGATTCGCCCACGCCTTTCGCTCCGATCGGGTGGTGGGGCGACGGCGTGACCGTCTTGCCGGTCTCCCAGCGCGGCGTCTCGACCGCCGTCGGTAGCAGGTAATCCATGAACGTGCCGTTGAGGTTGTTGCCCAGCTCGTCGTAGGTCATCTCCTCGAGCAGGGCGGGCGCGAAGCCCATCGTCAGCCCGCCGTGGATCTGCCCATCGACGATCATCGGGTTGATGATGTTGCCGCAGTCGTCGATGGCCACGAAACGGCGCACGGTGACCTGACCCGTGCCACGGTCGATATCCACGACGCAGATGTAGGAGCCGAAGGGGAAGGTCAGGTTCGGCGGGTCGTAGTAGTCGACCGCCTCGAGGCCCGCCTCCATGCCCACCGGATGGTTGGTGTAGGCGGCGAAGGCGATCTCCTGGATGGTCTTCTTCTGGTCGGGTGAGCCCTTGACATTGAAGGCGCCGTTCGTCCATTCCAGGTCGTCCGGGTTGGCCTCCAGGAGATGGGCGGCCAGGAGCCTGGCCTTGTCGCGGATCTTGCGCGCCGCCACGGCCGTGGCGGCGCCGGCGACCGGCGTCGAGCGGCTGGCGTAGGTGCCCAGGCCGTACGGCGCCGTGTCCGTATCGCCGTACTCGATGGCGATGTCGGCGACCGGGAAGCCGAGCTCCTCGGCGATGATCTGGGCGAAGGTCGTCTCGTGGCCCTGGCCCTGGGTCTGGACGCCGATGCGGGCCATGACCTTGCCGGTCGGATGGACCCGGATCTCGCACGAATCGAACATCTTGATGCCCAGGATGTCGAAGGTGTGCGAGGGCCCGGCGCCGACGATCTCCGTGAATGATGAGATGCCGATGCCCATCAGCTCGCCGCGGGCGCGCTTCTCGGCCTGCTCCCGGCGCAAGTCGGCGTAGCCGATCATGTCCATGGCCTTGCGCAGGGCGGCAGGGTAGTTGCCCGAGTCGTATTCCCATCCCGTCGGTGTCGTGTACGGGAACTGCTCTGGCTGGATGAAGTTGTTGAACCGGAAGTCGGCCGGGTCCTGGCCGAGTTCATGGGCCGCGATGTCGACCATGCGCTCGATGGCGTGGACGGCCTCGGTCACGCGGAACGAGCAGCGGTACGCGACGCCCCCGGGCGGCTTGTTGGTGTAGACGCCGTCGACCTCGACGAAGGCGTCCTTGAAGTCGTAGGAGCCGGTGATGACGTTGAACAGGCCGGCCGGGAACTTCGACGGGTCGGCCGCAGCGTCGGTGTAGCCGTGGTCGGCGATGGTCTTGACCTTGAGCGCCGTGATCTTGCCGTCCTTCGTCGTCCCGAGCTCCGAGTGGATCCAGTAGTCACGGGCGAACGAGTCGGCCTGCAGGTTCTCGGCACGGTCCTCGATCCACTTGACCGGCTTGCCGGTCAGGAACGAGGCCGCGACGGCCAGGACGTAGCCCGGGTAGACGGGCACCTTGCCGCCGAAGCCGCCGCCGATGTCGTGGGTCTTGACGCGGATCTTGTGCTCCACGATGGGCAGCCCGGCGCCGGCGGCCACGAGGGCGATGACGGTCCGGATGGCGTGCGGCGCCTGGCTCGTCATGTGGAGGGTGAGATGGCCGTTGATGGCGTCCCAGTCGGCGACGCAACCGCAGGTCTCGATCGACGCCACGTGGATGCGCGGGATGTAGATGTCCTCGCTGACGCGAACCTCGGATGCGGAGAGGGCGGCGTCGGTGGCTGCCTCGTCGCCCGATTCCCAATGCCAGATGTGGTTGTTGGCCTTCTCCGGGCCGCGGTCCGGACGCAGCACGAAGGCATCTGGCTCCATGGCCTTCCTGGGGTCGATGACGACCGGCAGCGGCTCGTAGTCGACCTGCACGGCAGCCACGCCGTCGGCGGCCGCGTAGCGGCTGGTGGCGAGGACGGCGGCCACCTCCTGGCTCTGGTACATGACCGTGTCGACGGGCAGGACCATCTGCATGTCGCCGGCGAGCGTCGGCATCCAGTGGAGTTTGTAGCCCTCGAGGTCCTTGCCGGTCACGACGGCGGCCACGCCGGGCACCTTGAGCGCCTCGGAGGCATCGATGCCCAGGATCTTGGCGTGGGCGTACGGGCTGCGAACGATGTCGAGCCAGAGCATGCCCGGCAGGACGACGTCGTCGATGTACTCGCCCTTGCCCTGGATGAAACGAGGATCTTCCTTGCGCTTGACGGAGTGACCCATGCCGCCGACCTCGAAGGTCGTGGTCGTGGCCTGTACCTCGGTCATCTCGGTCACCCCGCCGTGGCCGGCTCGGCCGGCGCTTCGACGGCGCGCATCGCGTCCGCCGCCTGCTGGATCGACTTGACGATGTTGACGTAGCCGGTGCAGCGGCAGAGGTTGCCGGCGATGCCGGCGCGGATCTCGTCCTCGGTCGGGTCCGGGTTCTGCTCGAGCAGCCAGGCCGATTGCATGATCATGCCCGGCGTACAGAAGCCACACTGCAGGCCGTGTTGATCCCAGAAGGCCTGCTGGAGTGGATGGAGCTCGGCGCCGGCGGCCATGCCCTCGATGGTCTTGACCTCGCGGCCATCCACCTGGACCGCAAGCATCGTGCAGGCCTTGGCGCTGACGCCGTCGACGTGGACGGTACAGGCGCCGCAGTTGCTCGAGTCGCAGCCGATGTGGGTGCCGGTCAGGCCGAACTCGTCGCGCAGGAGGTGGACGAGGAGGAGCCGTGGCTCGACGTCCGCCTCGCGCTGCTCACCGTTGACCGTGACGCTGACGTGGATGGTGCTCATCGTCGTCTCCTACGCGTTCTCGGCCGCTCGCGAGGAGGCGAGGCGGAGGGCTCGGGCGGTCATCTCGCGGACCATGGCCAGCTTGTAGTCGACGGGGCCACGGCGATCCTCGGCTGGGCGCGCCTGGCGGGCGGCCGACTGGCCGGCCTCGTGGTACATCTCTTCACTGGGGTGGGCGCCGCGGATGGCGTCCTCGGCCTGGTTGGCGGCGAAGGGATGCTCGGCAACGGACGTCAGGCCGATCCCGACTTGCGAGATGCGACCGTCGCCGCCGAGTGACACGACCGCGGCTACGCCGACGGTCGCGAAGTCACCCGTTCGGCGTTCGAGCTTGAGGTAGGCGCTGCCGGTCATCGCCGCCGGCGTCGGGATCCGGACCTCGGTGAGCACCTCGCTCGCCTCGATGTCGGTGGTGAAGACATCCTTGAAGAAGCCGCGCGCAGGGACGACCCGTTCGCCATCGAGCGTGCGCAGGACGAAGTGGCCACGCAGCGCCTGGACCACCGCCGGCCAGTCCGAGGCCGGGTCGGCGTGGGCGCAGGAGCCACCGATCGTGCCCCAGTTCCGGATCTGGGGATCGCCGATGCCGGAGGCCGCCTCGCGCACGACGTCGTAGGCTGCAGCGGCCTGGCTGACGGCGATGGCGGCGTGGGTGGCGCGGGCGCCGATGCGGTACTCGCCGTCCACCTGGTCGATGCCATCGAGGCCGGGAACGCGGCCGATGTCGATGAGCAAGCCCGGCTGTGCCAGGCGGTACTTCATGAGCGGCAGGAGGCTGTAACCGCCGGCCAGGATCTTGGCCTCGCCCTCGTTGTCCGCCAGGAGTCGAAGCGCGTCATCCAGGCTCACGGGCCGGAAGTACTCGAACTGCGGAGGGATCATCGCCGGTCCTCACCATCCCTTCCGTCGACGCGAACGTCGGGCGCCGACACTGCGCTGGGTACGGTATGTACGGACGCGGTCGGGTCCCGGATCCCGGTCCGGGGCGCGATCGTGATCGGGGCTGCTGGATCGCGGCTTCGTCGGTCGTCGGCGCGGTGTCGATGCCGATCGACCTGGGCCGTCTCCGCGGCCAACGATAGGTCGCGCACGGTGCGCCGTCAACGAGGATCCGTCGGGGCGTCGAGCTGCCGCGCGGCTCAGCCAGCGGCGCCGGCCCGTGGTTCGTGCGCCTTGTTCCGGGCCGCCCGGGCGGCCGTCTCGGCGACACGCGCCGCTGCGCGTCTCGGGCCGCTTCGCTTGGACGATCCAGGCCAGGAGGGCCCGCCGGTCGGACGGGCTGAACCCATCCCAGTTGGCCCGCGCCGGCGGCCGGGCGTCAAGAGCGGCCGCCAGGTCCGGCGGCACGACGAGGGCCTCGACGTCGTCGAGCATCGTCCACGTGCCGCGGCGCTTGGCCTCCTCGACGGCGGCCCGGCCGGCCGGCAGCATCAGCCTGGCCGCGTCGAGGCGAGCGACGCGCGCCTTGTTGGAGCCAGACCAGCCACTGCGCGGTGAGCGAGGCGAGAACCAGAGCAAGGTCCGCTCGTCATCCAACCTCTTCGCCTTCGAGTCGATCCAGCCGACGCACAGGCCCTCTTCCACGGCCGCGTCATAGTCGACGGTCTGGCGACCGACCGAAGGGCGGAATGTGGCCAGCCACACGCCCGTGGACGCCGCGTGGTTGGCCACCAGCCACGCCCGCCAGGCCGCTCGGTCGTCCGGCTGGACCATCGGGCGGCCGTCGGGTGCCGTGCCCCATCGCTGCCGCCTTAGCCATGCGGCAGCGACCAGGCCTCGACCGGGCCTTCGAAGCCCTTCAGGTCGACGTCGCGGCGGGAAGCGGTCAGGTCGCGCTCGGCGAGCCATGCGGCCACCCTGCGATAGGCCTCCCCACTGAGCAGGATCTCCCCGCCCTCGGCCGTCGCCTGGAGACGTGCGGCCAGGTTGGTCGGAGTGCCGATGGCACTGACGTTGCCGCCCGGCACGAGCGCGCCGACCACGACCGGACCGACCGCCAGCCCGGCGCCGACGGCGAAGCCGCTGGCCGCGGCCTTGTCGCGGATCCCGAGGGCGGCGCGCAACGCCGCGATGGCGTGGTCGAGGCGCGGGGCGATGACATTGAAGGTCGCCATCACCGCGTCGCCTGTGTACTTGTCGACCAGCCCGCCCTCGGCCTCGATCTCGGCCCGAGCCCAGCGATGGAAGGCGGTCACCCGATCGGCGAGGGACTCGGGGACGGCGTCGGCCGCGAAGGCGGTATAGCCGCGGATGTCCACGAAGAGCACCGTCACCAGGCGCTCTTCGGGCGCCGTCGAAGCCGCCGACGGCAGGCCGCCCGGCGTCGAAGCTGTCGCCGGTCGCGGACCCGACGATCCGAGCTCCGGGGCGGGCGCCATCTCGACCCCGAGCTCGGCCAGTCGACGTCGCGCCGCGGCGGCCAAGGTGAGCGCGCCGATGGCAGACATGCGCTCGAACACCCCCCGTGCCTCGGTCACCGCGCGATCCTTCGAGCCGGTCCCCGACTGTTCGAGCGCGGCCGAGAGCAGAAGGCGTGCACGCGCTTCGACGAGCACGTAACCGACGTCCGCGGCGAAGGCTGCCACGCGCTCGATGTCGTCCACCGCCGCCGCCCCCTCGCCGTCGGCGATGCGGATCCGAGACCTGCGCCATGAGCGAGTACGCACCTCCTGCATCCAGTCGCCGATCCTCCAGCGCGGCGGCGGCGCGTCGGGCAGCGGCGGGCTCACCGATCAGCAGCAGCGCCTCGGTCGCGGCATCGAGCAGCTCCATGGCATCGCACGGCATCGGCCGGGGCCAGTCGATCGCCTCGAGGGCGACGGTGCCGGTCTCGAGTGCCGCCTCCCGGTCGCCTGCGGCGAGTGCCACGCGCAAGGCCCCGATGCTATGGAGGGTCTTGTCCTGGCGCTCGATGAGCGTCGACCCATCGGCCATCGTCGAGCGTGCCTCGTCGAGCCGGCCGAGCTCAGCCAGGCAGTTGACGGCGCAGTTGCGGGCCCACAGGCCATACGTCGTGACGCCCACCTCGCGACCCATGGCCATCACCCGTTCGGCACTGGCGAGGCCCTCCTCGAGGCGGCCCAACGCCTGGAAGGCCGCCATCCTGCCCAGCGAGGACTGCAGGCCCGGCGGGAACTGCGGGTAGTCGCGGTCGAAGCGGTCCGCGATGCTCAGGGCTCCTCGGGCATCGAAGGTCATCGAGCGCAGTTCCATCTCGTTGTACAGCGTATTGAAGGCCACGTACGTCATGCCGCGCGCCCATGCCTCGTCATGCGCCTGGCGGAACTCTGCGTAACCACGGTCGAGGTCGCCCATGGCGACATGGGCGAGGGCCTGGAAACCGAGCGCCCAGAGACGCGGCGCGTCGTCGCCGATGGCCAGAGCCACGGCCATGGCCTTCGCCAACAGCTCGGTGGATCGCTCGTACTCGAAGTCGAAGACGAGCAGGCTACCCAGGCGGACATACGCGTCGGCCAGGGCCCGGCTCGGGCCGAGCGGCTCGAGCAGGTCGCGCGCCAGCTCGTACTCCGTGCGAGCCACGTCCTGGCGCGATTGCTCCCACAGGACACGACCCAGGAGGAGATGGCCGGAAGCCGCAGTCGCGACATCGCCAGCCCGGTGCGCGATCGGGATGGCCTCGGCGATGTAGCGCTCGGCGGCCGGCGGATCGCCCGCTCGCCAGATGACGCGGCCGATGCGCACCAGGAGCCGAGCCCGTTCGAGCTCTTCGTCGACGTACGGCAGCGCCCGCAGCAGGAGGTCGGTCGCCTCCGAGAACCCCTGCCGGTCCTCGGCCTCTGTGGCTGCAAGGAGCCCGACGGGCACCGCCTCGGCAAAGCGTCCGGCCGCGAAGAGATGCCTGGCCCGATCGCCGGTCGGCGCGTCCGGCAGAGCAGCCAGGGCATCGGCTGCCCTCGAGTGCAGCGCTTGCCGACGCGGGAGGACGATGTCGTCGTAGACGGCCTCGCGCGTCAGCGCGTGGCGGAACCGATAGCGGCTGCCTTCCGCATCCACGTCGAGGAGCTGCTCTCCGACGAGCGTCACCAGGGCGGCCTCGATGGCCGATGCAGCGCAGCCACAGACGCCAGGGAGCAGGTCCGGCCGGACCGCCGCACCCAGGACCGCCGATGCCTGGAGGACCTCGACGGCCTGCTCGGGCAGCCGCTGGATGCGCTGGAGGATCGACTCGCGAACGGACGCGGGCAGACGCAGCTCTTCGATCTGGCGGCGCTCCCAACCGGCCGCCGTGCGGTAGATGTCGCCGCGATCGATGGCGTCCTTGAGCAACTCCTCGAGCACGAAGGGGTTGCCCTCGCTGCGCTCGAGGAGCAGGTCCCGGAACTCCGGGCTGACCTCGTCGCTGGCGAAGATGGCGCGGACCATGGCCGAGACCGAATCGGCGCCGAACGGCTCGAGCTCGACGAACGTCGCGGCAGCCGTACGTCGCCAGCCCTGGAGGATCGGCGCCAGCGGATGGCGGCGGTGGAGCTCATCGCGGCGGTACGTGGCCAGGATCATGGCGCGGGTCGAGCGCAACCGGCGCGCCAGGAAGTCGAGCAGCTCGCGGGTCGAGGCATCCGCCCAATGGATATCCTCGACGACCAGCAGCAACCCGCCATCGGCTGCCTCTGCGCGCAACAATTGGAAGACCGACTCGAAGAGCCGCAGCCTGCCCATCGGGTCGTCAGACGTGGCCTCCCCCGCAGAGGCGGCGCCGAATTGCGGCAGCATCGGGGCCAGATCGCCGGCAGCCGGTCCCAGGTGCTCCACGAGTTCCGCCGCGCCGACCACCGCGACGTGGTTGCCGAGGGCCTCGACGAAGGGCAGGTATGGCAGGGCGAATTCGGCCTCGCTGCAGCCGCCCCACAGGACGACTGCCCCGAGTCGCTCGGCGCGATCCTCCAACTGCCGTGCCAGCCGCGTCTTGCCGAGGCCTGCCTCACCGGCCAGCAGGGCAAGTCGGCCGTCACCTCGCAGGGCATCGAGCAAGGTGTCCTCGAGGGCGTCGGCCTCGCGCTCGCGACCGACGATCGTGGGGCAGAGGGCCTGTTCGATCACGCCGCGGATCCTGGTACGTGGTGGGCATTCTGTGGCGCCCAGCTGATGACCCCGATGCGCATGTCTGCGGCCGGCAGCGTCCAGCCCTCGGCCGTCTCAGTGGCGCGCTCGTGCAGGGCAGCGACCAGCCGCCGGTCCTTCTCACCTCCCTCCGCCACCCAGGTCTGGCGACGGGCGAAGGCGAGCACCTCCTCGAAGCTCCCGAAACGCGCCGCCGGGCGCGGCAGGTAGGTGACATCTGGTCGGTGGCCACGCGCCGCCAGGAGTTCGAGGAAGTCCGGCAGCGCCGGCAGCGGGACACGCGCCTGGCCGTGGACGAGCAGCCAGATGGGGTCGATGGTCGAAGCCGGTTGCCGCTCCATGAGCACCGCCAGGCAGCGTCGCCCAGCGGCCGCCTCGAGCGCCACCACGAACGGCCCGATGTCCTCGATGTCGTAGCCGACGTGAGCGATGAGCACGACGTCGGCGGTCGGCGGGTCTGCCATCGGCCATCGGGCGAGGATCGTGCGCACGTTGCCGATGCCGTGCTCGGCGGCGATCTCGTGCAGCCCAGCCAGCATCTGCTCCGACGGATCGATGGCGATGACCTCGCGCACCAACCGCGCGATGGGCAGCGCGAAGCGTCCGGCTCCGGCGCCCACGTCGAGCCATGCGTCGTCGGGCCGCGCCTCGCGTGTCACGAGATCCAGGACGGCGTCGTCCGTGCGGGTCGGATCGGCGCGGAAGAGGCTCGAGATCGGCCGGTAGAAGTCGGCTCCGTCGGGCACCTCGCGGACGCGATCGACTTGCTCGCGGTTCTCGCGCACCCGGTCGGCCCAGGCCGCCTCGACGAGGCCGGCCAAGTCGGCCTGTGTGTCCACGTCGGTGACGCCGCCCGGCAACGGGACGCGGACGACGCCGGGCATGTCGGCGAGGATGCGACCCAGCCCCTGATCGCCGCTCAGGTCGTCGGCGAGGGCGAAGGCCGCCCGACGGAGGAGGACCGGATTGGCGCCGCCCCCCGCCTCATATGACGGCACGACCGCCGGCGCGGTCGCGGACGGGTCGGCGGCCAGGAGCGCCGCGATGACGTCCGCCCGGAGCGTGGGCTGGTCCCCGAGCACGACGAGGGCCCCGCCGGCTGTCGGAGCCACCGCCGCCAGCCCGAGCCGCAGCGACGACGAGAGGCCATCCTTCGGGCGCGCGTTGCGGACCCGGCGCTCAGCTCGCCAGCGGATCCCGGTCTCGATGGCGTCGGCGTGTGCGCCGAGCACGACGACCACCTCGCGGAGTCCAGCAGCCTCGAGCGTGTCGAGGACGCGCTGGAGGACCGGTCGGCCGGAGAGCGGCGCCAGGAGCTTGGGGGCGCCGAAGCGGCTCGATGTACCGGCAGCCAGGACCACGGCCGAGACCCGATCGATGCATGGATTCATCTTCTCACCGGCTCGGCCGAGGAGTACCGTAGGGCGCGGGTCCTGCTCGGGGCTGGACGGGATCATGGGGGCGGACGAGGGAGAGGGATCCATGAGCGACGAGATGACCCCGATGGATGCGGAGCCGACGCCAGGTGCGTCCGCGCCACCGGCCGACGACGCGCCGGCCGCAGCCACCAGGGCGTCGATGATGCCCACCGACACGACCTCGCGCATGATCATCACCTCCGGCGTCGCGACGGCGATCATCGCGCTCATCGGGGTCCTCCTCGGCGCGTGGCGCATGGATTATCTGGGCCTGGTGATGATCGTCGCCGGCCTGGCGGCAGCCGGCGTGGCCTGGGCTGGCGCAACCGGCATGGTGCGGACCGATGCCCTGCCGGGCCGTGACATCGAGCTGGCAGCTGGCATCGTGGCCGGCGTCCTGAGCGTCCTCAACTTCTTCGAGCTGCTCTTCGACCTCGACCAGCTCGATGAGCGGGGCGGAGTGGTCGGCGCCGTCCTGACCGTGGCCCTGACCGTGACCAGCCTGGCCCTCTTCGCCGGGGTCGTCCGGCGCTGGACCAGCCCGCGCGAGGTCCTCACCAGCGGCGACCGGGGGACCCGGTTGGCCTACGCCGGCGTCGGCCTCGTCATCCTCGGCTGGCTGGGCAACGTGACGCTCGGCGTGTGGAACTTCTCGGCCGGCGTCGGCGTGCTGACATGGGTCCTCCTGGCTGGCGTCGTCCTCCGCTGGGCAAGCGACCCGGCATCGAAGCGGCTACCCGTGGCGGGCGCCTGGATCGCGGTCGTGCTGGCGGCTATCGCCACGCTCATCGGCCTCAGCCACCTGACGGGCTTCCTCGATCGCTCCAGCGAATTCGGCGCGCTCGACTGGGTATTCCTGCTGGTCGCCGCTGGCCGGCGTGGCACTGACGTTGGTGGGCTCGATCTGGACGGCGTACGAGCGGACGATGGATGCCCAGGAGCGCAACATCGGCACGGACGAGGTCGGCTGATCGGTCGACAGGGCGCTGCTGGCGACCGAAGACCCTGGCGGTCGACGCTCAGGCGGTCGCGGCCAGCTCGGCTTTGGCACGCATCGTGCCGCCCGAGGCACCGTATCGTGCGGCCACGATCTCGGCCATGATCGCCAGCGCCGTCTCGGCCGGCGCCCGACCACCGAGGTCGAGCCCGATCGGACCCCGCAGGCGGGCGAGTGCCTCCGGGGCGACCCCGGCGGCCATCAGTCGGGCGTGGCGGTCAGCCTGTGTCTTGCGACTGCCCACCGCGCCGACGTAGCGGCAGCCGCGCTCGAGCGCGGCGACGATGGCGGGCTCGTCGAACTTGACGTCGTGCGTCAGCACGGCGACCGCGTCGGACGGCCCGAGGCCGATCTCATCGGCGACCTCGTCGGGCCAGCCGACGACCACGCGATCAGCATCGGGGAAGCGCTCGCGCGTCGCGAACGTCGCCCGGCCGTCGATGACCACGGTCTCATAGCCGAGCTCTCTGGCGATGCGCACGAGGGGCATGGCGACCTGGACAGCGCCGACGATGACGAGGCGCGAGGGCGAAGGGTAGGCCTCGATGAAGATGCCCCGACCGCCGAGCTCGACGGTCCTCGAGGTGCCGGCGTCGAGCGCCACGAGCGCCGCCGCCACGAGCTGCGCATCGAGCGTCGGGTCGCCGAGCGACCCCTGGAGCGTGCCATCGTCGGTCACGGTCAAGGGCTCGACGGACGGGCTCCCCTCCCCCGGCGCATGGGGCCCGAAGGCCGGCCCGGGCGAGTCGGCGGGGAGTGGCGTGACGACGGCGATGCCTTCGCGACCGGCGGCCGCCTCGACCGCCACGCCCGGCACCTGCGGCTCCATCAGGACGTCGATCGTGCCACCGCAGGCGAGCCCGACGTCCCATGCCTGCTCGTCGCTGATGCCATAGCGGATGACCCGGCTGCGGCCGGTCCGGCGGGCACGTTCGACCTCCTCGAAGGCGGCACCCTCGACGCATCCGCCGCTCACGGAGCCCGCCAGTCGACCGTCGTCGGCCACGAGCATGACCGCCCCCTCCGGCCGTGGCGCGGAGCCGAAGGTGCGCACGACGATGGCTCGCCCGATGCCCTGGCCTTCCGCCTGCCAGGCGGCCAGCGTCTCGTTCAGCTCCCTCATCGGTCGCCTCCGGTCCAGGCGGCCATGGTGCCGCTCCAGGTCCCGCTACGAGCGCCTGCGTCGGTCGACGCGGCCGCCTCGCTGCCCTTGCGCAGGTCGGCGGCACGGACGCCGGCCAGGATCTCGCCCAGCCGCTCGAGTGAGGCGACGGTGCCTGCGGGCAGGAAGTCGTCGATGTAGGGATAGGCCGCCTGCATGCCGCCGGCCAGCGGTTGGTAGCCCGGAACGCCTGCCAGCGGGTTGAGCCAGATGAGCCGATGGCAGTTGCGCCGCAGGCGGGCCGTCTCGCTGGCCACCAGCGCGGGGTCCCCGCGGTCCCAGCCGTCGGAGACGACGATGACCACGCCGCTCGTGCGCAGTGTCCGGCGCGCCCAGCGAAGATTGAATTCCCGGAACGAGGCGCCGATGCGCGTTCCGCCCGCCCAGTCCTGCACGGCGTCCGCCACGTTCGCCAGGGCACGATCGCGATCGCGGTCCTTCAGGTGGCGCGTGACCCGCGTCAGCCGGGTGCCGAAGACGAACGACTCCGTGCGCACGGTCGACACGGCCGATAGCGCCTGGACGAAACGCAGCAGCAGCCGTGCGTGGCGCTCCATCGAGCCGGAGATGTCGCACAGGACGACGATCGGCCGAGGCCGACGCGTCGGCCGGCGCCAGACCCATTCAGTGAGATCGCCGCCGGTCGCGAGGTTGCGCCGGAACATGACCCGCGGCGCGAGCATCCGGCCGTGGTGATGGAGCTCATAGCGACGTGTCCGACGCAGCTCGAGCCGGGGCTCGAGCAGGTCCACGAGCCGCTCGGCGTCGCGCAGTTCGGCGGCGGTCATGCGATCGAAGTCGCGGTGGCGGAGCGCTTCGGTGACCGAGAAGGCGTCGGGCGCGATGACCGTCCGATCGGGCGACGCGTCCTGCTCGCCCTCCTCGCCGGCCGCCGCCAGCGGCGTGCCCAGTGTCTCGCCACGCTGGGTCCCAGCATCGGGCGGGTCGAGGTCGGCCCCGTCGTCGCCGGCATCGAGTGCCTGGTCTTCGGGCGGCGGCAGGGCCGGGCCATCGCTCGGCAGGCGCGCGGTTCGTCGCCGCCACCAACGCGCGAAGATCCGGTCGTATGGCACGCGATCGTCGCGTCGGCGGACGAAGATGGCCGCGCCAGCAGCACGGACCTGCTCACGGTCGCCGATCTCGACGAGGGTCAAGGCGCGCGAGAAGTCGATGGCAGCGCCAAGATCCACGGACAGCCCGGCCGAGCGCAGGGCTCGCCCGAAGCCGATCGCCTCGCCGAGCAGACGACGGCCGTCGATCTCCCGGCCATCCGGCGCGAGGACGATGGCTGGATGCTGGGCTGGGAGCATGACGCGCCGCCTAGGCTCCGGCCGTGGCCTCGGCCAGGTAGCGGCGTGCGGTGTCACCCTGGATGCGTCGGATGTCCTCCTCGTACTTGAGGACGACGCCGAGGCTCTCGTCGATGATCTCGGGCGACAGCTCGCGAGCGCCGAGCGAGATGAGCGCGGCTGCCCAGTCGAGCGTCTCGGCCACGCCGGGCACCTTGGTCAGGTCGGCCTCCCGCAGGCGGTGGATGAAGGCGACCACCTCGCGTGCCAGACGCTCCGGCGCGTCGGGCACTCGCGTGAGCACGATCTGGTACTCCTTGGCCGGCGTCGGATAGTCGATCCAGTGGTACAGGCAGCGCCTCTTGAGCGCGTCGTGTACCTCGCGCGTCCGGTTGGAGGTCAGGATGACGCGCGGCGGCTGCTCGGCGCGGATGGTGCCGATCTCGGGCACGGTGACCTGGAAGTCGGAGAGGATCTCGAGCAGGTAGGCCTCGAACTCCTCATCCGCCCGGTCGATCTCGTCGATGAGCAGGACCGGGGGCAGCCCGGAGCCGTCGGACTCGAGCGCCTGGAGGAGGGGGCGCTTGATCAGGAAGTCGGTGCTGAAGATGTCATGCGCCTTGGCCCGGTCGATGTCGCCGCGCGCCTCGAGCAGTCGGATCTCGAGCATCTGTCGCGGGTAGTTCCACTCGTAGACGGCGGTGTTGACGTCGAGCCCCTCGTAGCACTGCAGGCGGATGAGACGCGTGCCCAGGGCCGCTGCCAGGACCTTGGCCAGCTCCGTCTTGCCGACGCCAGCCTCACCTTCGAGGAGCAAAGGGCGCCCGAGCTCGAGACCGAGGAAGACCGCGGTCGAGAGCGACCGCTCGCAGATGTAGCCGTGGTCGCGAAAGGCGGCCTGGACGCCCTCGATCGAGCGCATCGACTCGGGACGCTGATCAGTGCTTGTCATGGGAGGCGAATCTACACCGCCAGCCCGCGTCGCCGGCTCGCGGCGTGATCGACCGCCTAGGACGTGGGACTCGCTGTGGGGCTCGGCTCGGGCGTCGGTGATGCAACCGGGTCGGCGCTTGACCCAGCCGCGTCCACGGACGGCGGGAGGATGATCGTCACGACGCGACTCCGGCGCAGGACGGAGCCATCCCTGCGGAGCGCGACGACCATGAGTCGCACTTCTTCGACGCCGGTCGGCACGCGGTAGCGCAGAGCCGGCGTGGGCGGAACCACGAACTCGCCGAGGATCCGAGAGCCAGGGTAGGTCGGGCTGACCGCGGGCCCGGAGCGCGATGTGCTGACGACGAGCAGGTAGCGCTTCGCGCGTTCCGTCGCCGTCCAGGTGACTGCTATGCGTCGCCCATCGAGGAGCCTGACCCTGAGTCGTGGACGGCGAATTGTCGGTGTGGGCGCCGGAGTCGCACCGACGGCCGTGACCTGCGTGGGCGATGGGTCCGGATTCGAGGTCGGCCCAGGAGCCGTGGCGGCGGGCGTGGGCCCTGCAGACCTCGTGCCTGCGGGGCCGGGTATCACGGTGGCGTATGGCGAGGTCGGCGTGGCGCCCACTAGCTGGCTGGTCGGTCGCGGCGTGGCCGTCCGTGGCGCGCTGCCGACCCCGATCGCCGCCTCGTGCCGGACCTGCACCCGTCCGTCGTGGATGGTGGCGACGTCGCCCGGGGCGAGCAGCGTGTCGCCGATGCGAGCGGACCCGTGCGATCCGACCGTGACCACCGCGCCTTCGGGCAGCAGCAGGCCACCGGGATCCTCGAGGATCGTGCCGTCCTCCAACGCTACCTGTACGCCCACCGGCGCGGTGAGCTCGACCGACGGTACCGGCCAGGTGACGAGCGGCGATCAAGGCGAGCACGACCACGGTCGCCGCGACCCCGGACCCCACGAGCGCGAGGCGCACCCGGGACTGGGTCGGGCCTCGTGGCGGCTCGGGTGGCGGCGGGGCTGTCGCGGCGACGGCGAGCAGTCGGGTCTCGAGACGCTCCGCGAACGCCGGGTCGGGTCCAGGGACCGGTCGTCGTCCCGCCTCCTCCAGCGACCGGCGGACGAGACGGCTCATGGCAGATCCTCGCGTTCCAGTTCGCGCCTGAGCGCGCGCGTCGCCCGGTGGACGACCACCGCCATCGTGGACCGCGACGTGCCGAGGGCAGCGGCGGCCTCCTCGGTGGTGAGCCCCGAGAGATAGCGCAGCGAGAGGGCTCGCTCGTAGCGCGGCGTCAGGCGGTTCATCGCCGCGAGAAGCTCCGCGACGGCATCCCGGGTGCCGACCACGTCAGCGGGGTCTTGCGGCTCGGCCGGTGACAGGCGCAGTGCAGCGCCCCGCGCTCGGTCCGACGCGGCACGGCCGGCGCGTCGGTGGTGGTCAACGAGCTCGTTGGCCACGATCCGGAATAGCCACGGCCCGAAACCGCCCTCCTGCCAGCGGTACGCACCGAGATTGCGGAGAGCGCGCTCGAAGGCGGCCGAGGTGATGTCCTCGGCCGCCTCCGCGGCGCCTGTTCGGCGGATGGCGAATGCGTATACGCGGGGCAGGTAGCGCCGGTAGAGCTCGGCGAAGGCCGACGGGTCGGCACGAGCGCGATCCACCAGCGTGCGCTCGTCGTCGTCCGCGTCACCGTACCGGCCCACCTCGACAGTCTGACGGCGTCGGCCGCGTCGATGGCAGCGACTCGCGTCCGGCGGCTAATCGGGGATCACGACACGGTCTGGGCCGCCGAAGGCGACGATCCGGCCGTGCGCGTCGAGGGCCACTACCGCGTAGCGGATCGTCTGGCCGGGCTTGACGTCGTGGTCGTTATACCAGCGCCGGCCGTCCTCACCGACCCTATAGATCGCCTCGCGAGGGCCGCCGTCGACCGACCGCCAGAGGACGTAGCGCACCGCAGCCGGGCGCGTGGTGTCCGACCAGTGGCATCGGGCGAACGTCTCGCTGGCATCGATGATGACCACGCAGTTGAAGGCCAGCGGCTGCGGAGCACGCGGGACGCGGACGGTGACCAGCGCGCTCTTTGCCACGCGGGCGCCACTATCGCCGATGCCGACGACTCGGTAGTGGTAGGCATGGCCGGTGCGGATGTTGAAATCGGCGAAGCGCAGCGTCCCGTCGCCGGGGATGGTGGCCAGCAGGTGGCGCTGGCCGGCGTCGACCGAACGCCACAGGCGGTAGGTCTTGACCGTGACGCCCTCCGGCGCGGCCCATCGGCAGACGACGGCCCGATTGGGCGCGACGGGGGAGAGCGGGTTCGGTACGACGAGAGCGCAGCCGAGCTTGATCGTCGCCAGGGTGGGCGTCGCGGTCGGAGCGGCCAGAGCGGATTGCGGCAGCAGTAGCGCGATCAGGAGCGCGGCGCCGAGGAGGCCGGACAGACGGGTATACCGCACGAGCGAATCCCTCCACTGTGGATGGTTGTCGCTATGGACAACGTCGATCCCAGCCAGCGATTACACCCGCGTGACGGTCGGGCCGGGGCGAGATTCGAGCGGGCTTAGCCGTCGGGCGCGTCGAGGTCGCGAGCGTAGGGCGGGAAGCGGAAGCGCATCGAGCGGCTCAGGATGCCGCCGTGGCCGAGGCGGGAGACGGTCGTCAAGGTCGGCGGCTCGCCGGTCAGCAGGCGGGGAAGGAGGAGGTCCGCGGCCGTCGCCTTGGAGTAGGCGCCGCACGTCGGCAGGCCCAGGATGGCCGTGCGCCGGATGCGCGCCAACCAGAGCATCGAGCCGGGATGGGCCGGCACGCCGTGGCGCACGACATGGCCTCCGAGCGCGGCGATGGCCTGGAAGAAGGGGTCGGTCGGGTCGGTCGAGCGCCCGCCAGCAGTCAGGATGACCTGCGCGGCCTTCCGTCCGCTGGTCAGGGCCTCCAGCGCGGACTCGACGTCCGGCGCCCGGTCGGGCACGTATGTCAGGCCCACGATGGTCGAGCCCAACGACTCAACTTTGGCCCGCACGCTGCGCTCGAAGCGCTCGCGGTCGGCGGCGCGGACCGACTCCTTGACCACGACGCCGACGCGCATCGGGCGAAAGGGCGCAAGCCAGACGATGGGATGCTGGCCGAAGCCGGCGTGGCGCGCCCCGGCATCGACGACCGCCGCCTCGACGACGTGCGGCGCGACCTTCACGCTGGCCACCAGCTGGCCGGCCGCGACGATCGATCCGTCGAGGGCGGTGAAGACCTCGAGGGGATCGATGCGGTTGAGCAACTCAAGCTCCCGCGGTCGGACGTGGAGGACCCCGGCGGCCGCTGCCAGCAGGTCGACGCGACTCTCGTTCGGGCCGCGCGTGATCAGCCCGGGACCGGCGACCGCGGCCGCCAGTCGAAGCGCGGCCGCGTCCTCGTGCAGGTCGGCTGGTCCTGGGATGACGACCGTGAGCGCTCCGATGCTCGGCGAGACGGACCCGGGCCGGGCCAGCACCGCCAGGTCCTCATCGGTCAGCTGCCGGCCCTTGGACCAGCGCGACCCGTCCACCACCAGGTCGCGAACGATGACCGCCCCGACCATCTCGGCAGCAGCCGGACGGCCGGGGCGGAGGATCGCGGTTTGCACCGAGCGATCAGGTCGCTCGGGCGAGCGCGGCCTCGATCGCGCGGCGGGTGTAGACCTCGGCCATCGCCGCCCGGTACTCTCGGTCGGCGTGGATGTCGTGGTTGACGGTCCGGTTGACGGTCGCCTCTGACGCCGCCGCCGCGATGGCGTCGGGCGAGCCGTCCGTGCCGATGAGTCCTTCCTCGACGGCCGTCGCCCGGTAGGGCGATTCGCCGACGCCGGTCAGCGCGATGCGTGCATGCTCGATGCGGCCACCCATCCGTGCCACCACGGCGCAGACACCGACCATCGCATAGCCTGAGGCCGGCTGAGGCAACTTCTGGTACGAGCCGCCCGCCCCGGCAGGCAGCGGCGGGCGGCGGACCTCGATGACCAGCTCGTCGGGCCGGATGGCCGTCTCGAAGGGGCCCAGGAAGAAGTCGATCGCGGGGATGACGCGCTCCGCGCGCGACGAGCGCACGACGATCTCGGCATCGAGGGCCAGGAGGATGGCGGGCACGTCGGAGGCCGGGTCGGCGTGCGCGACGGCGCCGCCGACCGTGGCCCGGTTGCGGACCTGGACGTCCGCCGCCATGAGCAGCGCTTCGCGAACGAAGTCGAGCCGCGTGTCGCGGGCCAGCTCGGCGTAGGTCGTCAAGGCCCCGACCGTGCCGCTGCCGTCGGCTGCATATCGGAGACCCCTGAGCTCCTGCGAGTCCACCGATGTCGATCAGCTTGTCGGCCCTCGCCAACCGCAGCTTCATGAGCGGCAGGAGGCTATGGCCGCCGGCCAGGACCTTCGCCTCGGGATCGGCCGCGATGGCCCGCAACGCCTCGTCGACCGAGGCCGCCCGCTGGTAGGCGAATGCCGCCGGGATCATGCCTGGCCTCCCTTCGCGGACTGCATCGCGTGCCACACCTTCTGCGATGTGAGCGGCATGTCGAGGTGCCGGATGCCGAATCCGGAGAGGGCGTCGACGACGGCGTTCACCACCGCCGGCGTCGATCCGATCGTGCCCGCCTCCCCGATGCCCTTGACGCCCAGCGGGTTGACTGGCGATGGGGTGACCGTCTCGTCCAGCTCGAAGGTCGGGAACCGCGAGGCTTTGGGCAGGGCGTAGTCGAGCATCGAGCCCGACAGGAGCTGACCGTGGTCGTCGTACACGGCGCCCTCCCAGAGCGCCTGGCCGATGCCCTGCGCCAGACCGCCATGGATCTGGCCCTCGACGATCATGGGGTTGATCTTGTTGCCACAGTCGTCGACGGCGATGAAGCGCACGAGGTCGACCTCGCCCGTCTGCTCGTCGACCTCGACCATGGCCACGTGGGTGCCGAAGGGCCAGGTGCAGTTGGGTGTGTCGTAGTAGGCCGTCTCGTCGAGATACGGCTCCATACCCTCCGGGAGGCTGAAGCCGAGGCCGATGGCGAAGGAGATCTCCTGCAGCGTCTTGACCTTGTCGGGTGAGCCCTTGACCCGGTAGTTCGCTCCGTCGACCTCGATGTCGTCGGGCGAGGCTTCCAGCATGTGCGCCGCGTAGATCCTGGCTTTGGCCTTGATCTTCTCGACCGCCTTGATGGCCGCCGTACCGCCGACGGCCGCCGTTCGGCTGCCGTACGAGCCGTATCCAAATGGGGTGCCCTGGGTATCCGAATGCTGGACGATGACGTCGTCGACATCGATGCCCAGCTGCGAGGCGACGATCTGCGAGTAGGTCGTCTCGTGGCCCTGACCCTGCGGCTGGGTGCCGATGGTCAGGACCACCTTGCCGGTCAGGTGGACCTTGATGTTGGCCGACTCCCACATGGCCGCGCCCCAGCCCTCGCCGACGGCGCCGATCCACTTCGACGGGGCGACACCGCAGACCTCCAGGTAGGTCGACAGGCCGACTCCGAGCAACTTGCCGCGCCGCTTGGCCTCGGCCTTGCGGGTCGCGATATCGACGTAGCCGACCATCGAGAGGGCCTTGTCGAGCGCCGGCTCGTAGTCGCCGGAGTCGATGAAGATCTCGGCGCCGCCGGACGCCTTGAAGAGACCCGACGGGTTGGCATACGGGAAGGAATCCTTCGGCAGGAAGTTGCGCCGCCGGATCGCCGCCGGGTCGATGCCCAGCTCGTCGGCCACGAGGTCCATGGCCCGTTCCAGGACGTAGGTCGCCTCGGGTCGACCGGCGCCCCGGTACGCGTCGACGAAGGTCGTGTTGGTGTAGACGCCGACCACCTCGCAGAAGACGTTCGGGATCTTGTACGGGCCGCACAGGACGTGCCCGTAGAGCGTCGTCGGGGTGCCGGGGCCGATGGTCGAGAGCCGGCCGCCCAGGTTGGCGAACGTCTTGACCTTCAGCCCGGTGACCGTGCCGTCGCGCTTGGCGCCGACCTCGAGGTAGGTGATGTGGTCGCGGCCGTGGGTCGTCGCCTGGTAGTTCTCGCGTCGCCCCTCGACCCACTTGACGGGCCGCCCGCCGATGGCCTTGGAGGCATGGAGGACGAGGATCATGTCCGCGTAGCAGGTGATCTTGGACCCGAAGGCTCCGCCGACGTCCGGCGAGATGCAGCGCAGCTTGTGCTCCGGGATGCCCATCGTGAAGATGCCGATGAGGAGCCGCTGGATGTGGGGCGTCTGACTGGACATCCAGATCGTGTATTCGTCGGTGCCCGGGTTGTACCAGCCGATGTCGCCGCGCCCCTCCATGGCGTTGGGGATGAGACGCTGGTTGACGAGGCGCTGCTTGATGACCACGTCGGCGTCGGCCAGCGCCGCATCGGTGCCCTCGCGATCGCCCACCGTCCAGTCGAAGACGATGTTGTTCGGCGCGTTCTCGTGGAGCTGCGGCGCGCCGTCCTGGGTCGCTTTTTCCGCGTCGACCACGGTCGGCAGTGGCTCCCAATCGACGGCGATGTGCTCCAGCGCGTCCTGGGCCAGCTCCGGGGTGTCGGCGACCACGGCGGCCACCGCCTCGCCCGTCCATTTGGCGTCGTCGGTCGCCAGCGCGCGCGGCGTGTTGATGTTGTTCTGGAGGCCGGCCGAGCCGCCCGCCGGCCAGGCCATGGGCAGTGGGTTGTAGGGGATATCCGCACCGGTGAAGACCGCCACGACGCCCGGCATCGCCTTCGCGGCCGAGGTGTCGATGCCCAGGATCTTGGCATGCGCATATGGGCTGCGCAGGATGGCCATGTAGGCCATGCCCGGCATCTCGATGTCGTCCAGGAAGCGGCCCTGTCCGGTGATGAAGCGCTGGTCCTCACGCCGCTTGAGCGGTGCGCCGAGGATCTCGGTGGCCATGGGTTCGTGCCTCCTCAGGTCGCTCAGGCGTTGGTGCCGGCGGGCGCGTCCGCGGTCGTACCGGCACGCATCATGGTCGCCGCCTCGCGGATGGCGGCCACGATGTTCTGGTAGCCGGTGCAGCGGCAGATGTTGCCCTCGATGGCGTGCCGGATGGCCTCCTCAGAGGGATCGGGGTCGCGCGCCAGCAGGTCGGTCGCGGCCATGATCATGCCCGGCGTGCAGAAGCCGCACTGGAGGCCATGCTTCTCCCAGAAGGCCTGCTGCAATGGGTGCAGCCCACCCTCCGGCGCCAGTCCTTCGATGGTCGTGACCGCCGAGCCGTCGGCCTGCACAGCCAGCATGGTGCAGCTCTTGACGGCCATGCCGTCGACGACCACGGTGCAGGCTCCGCACTGGCTGGTATCACAGCCGACATGCGTGCCGGTGAGGTTGAGATCCTCGCGCAGCAGCTGCACGAGCATGCGTCTCGGCTCGACCTCCAAGGTACGGGGGACGCCATTGACGACAAGGGCGACTTGTTCTGCCACCGCGAACCTCCGGCGCTGGATGGCTGCGGTCAGTGCTGACCGCCGCGATCGAAGGTGACCTGTGGGAGCCGCCCCGATGGTCCCACCAGATGGCTCCGGAATCAAGCGGGGAATCGGGTCGTCGGGTCAGACCGCGGGGGCCCGCATCGCGTCGCGAGCGCCCGCCGCGACCGGGTTCAGCAGCTCGGCAGCGGCCCCGATTGGACGCTCAGCGTGCCAGTCACACGGCGGCTGTCGCTCACGAACTTGGCCTGTTTGTCCGACAGCAGGGTGGCCGTGCCCTGGGCATCGGCCAGCATGTCGGCCACGGCCAGCATGCCGCCCTGGTCGTCGCGTGCGAGCGTGACCTTGAAGAATGCGCCGTTGATGATGGCTCCCGGTGTGCCGGCGCAATCGATGATGGTGATCGGGACCTGGTCGGCGCGTCCGGCGCTTGCGACCGGCCCCCCACCTCCGCCGCCACCGCAGCCCGCCACCAGCCCGACGACCACGAAGAGCGCGAGGATCGATCGCGTCCCCAACCCGGTTGCCTCCTTCATCCCTGCCCGGGCACACCCGCCCGTCCCGGTCGATGCCGAAGGGTGGCGGGTCCGTGGCCTGTCGTCAATGCACTTCGGCCGCCACTGGCAGGTCGACGGCCGCGGCCGCGAGTCGCTCGACCACAAGGCGCGTCACCCGCCAGGCAAGGTCGGGGTCGCGCGGCATCCGCAGTCGAACCTGGTTCGAGGCATAGGTGACGCCGCCGGCCAGCGAACGGATGGGATCGCCAGCTGCGCGCGGCGCCAGGGCCTCGGCCGTGGTCACCCTCGACCAACCCTCACGGAAACGGAGGACGAGCTGGCCGTCCTCGCGCGCCACCGAGGTCAGCCCCGCTGCATCGGCCGAGAGGCGCAGGCGGGCAACCTCGAGCAGCCGCTGGACGGGCGCCGGCGCCGGCCCGTATCGATCGAGCAGGTCTGTCGCCACCGCGGCCACGGAGGCTTCCGTCGTGGCCCGCGCGAGGCGGCGGTAGAGCTCGAGCTTCTGGGATTCTTCGGCCACGTACGCGTCGGGCAGGTACGCATCCACGGGCAGGTCGATGACCGCGGTCGGGCGCGCGACGACCGGTGGTCGGTCCTCGAGTTCGGCCTTGCGCACCTCGACTGCCTCGGCGAGCAGGCGGGTGAAGAGCTCGAAGCCGACGGCCGCGATGTTGCCGTGCTGCTCTGCACCGAGGAGGTTGCCGGCGCCGCGGATCTCGAGATCCGAGAGCGCGATCTGGAAGCCGGCGCCCAGCTCCGAGGCGTTGAAGATGGCCTGCAGGCGCTTGCGCGCCACGTCTGAGAGCTGGCCACGCCGCCGGTACAGCAAGTAGGCGTAGGCCCGCCGCGACGATCGCCCGACGCGACCGCGCAGCTGGTAGAGCTGGGCCAGGCCAAGCGTGTCTGCGCGGTCAACGATGATCGTGTTGGCGTTGGGGATGTCGAGCCCGGACTCGATGATCGTGGTGCACACGAGGACGTCGTACTCACCCGCGGCGAAGGCCAGCATGACCCGCTCCAGGAGACCCTCGGGCATCTGGCCGTGGCCGACCGCGATGCGCGCGTCGGGCAGCAGTCGTCGGAGCTGTTCGGCCTGGGCCTCGATGGTCTCGACCCGGTTGTGGACGAAGAAGACCTGGCCGCCCCGGTCGATCTCGCGCAGCATGGCGTCGCGAACGAGGCCGGCCGACGCCTCGGCCACGCGCGTCTGGATCGGCAGGCGATCCTCGGGCGGCGTCTCGATGACGCTCATGTCTCGGGCGCCGACGAGCGCCATGTTGAGCGTCCGCGGGATGGGCGTCGCCGAGAGCGTCAGGACATCGACCTCGGTCTTCATCTGCTTGAGGCGCTCCTTGTGGGCGACGCCGAAGCGCTGCTCTTCATCGACCACGAGCAGGCCGAGGTCGTGGAATCGGATGTCCTTGGAGAGCAGCCGGTGGGTGCCGACGACGAGGTCGACCGAGCCATCCTCGAGCCCGGCCAGGGTGGCGGCTTGTTCCGCCGGCGACACGAAGCGGCTGAGCATGCGGACGACGAGCGGGTAGGCGGCCAGGCGAGCGCGGAACGTCTCCAGGTGCTGGGCCGCCAGGACGGTCGTCGGCACCAGCACCGCGACCTGCGTCCCGTCGGCGATGGCCTTGAACGCGGCTCGCAGGGCGACCTCCGTCTTGCCGTAGCCGACGTCGCCCACGACCAGTCGATCCATCGGTCGCTCGCGCTCCATGTCGGCCTTGACCTCGACGATGGAGCGCAGCTGGTCGGGCGTCTCCTCGTAGGGGAAGCCGGCCTCCAGCTCCGATTGCCACGGGGTGTCCTGACCGAAGGCCCGGCCGCGCACGGCTGCCCGGGCGGCGTAGAGCGCGACCAGGTCCCGGGCCAGGTCGGTGACCGCCTTGCGCACTCGGCTGCGCGTCCGGGTCCACTCGCCGCCGCCCAGGCGCGAGAGCGGCGCCGACTCCGCGCCGGCGTACCGGCTGACGCGATCGATCTGCTCGACCGGGACCCAGATGCGGTCGGAGCCCGCGAAGTGCAGCTCCAGGAAGTCGCGCTCCTCGTCTCCCGGTCCCCCGGCCGAGCGCCGGACGAGGCCGGCGTAACGAGCCACGCCGTGGTCGACGTGGACCACCGGGTCGCCCGGCTGAAGGCGCTCGAGGAGGTCGCGTGGCACGACGCGCCGCAGCGCCCGCGGCCGCCGGACCCGGACGGTGCCGAAGAGCTCTCGGTCGGTGACCAGGATGAGGCCGTCAGGTCCACCCGCGAAGCCCCCGTTCAGGCTGCGGGTGGCGAGCGCGACACCGCCTGCAGGCGGGATCTCGTCGAGGCGATGGACGGGCGCGGCCACGACGTCCGATTCGGCCAGGAGCTCCTCCAGGCGCGCCGACTGGTCCGACGCCAGCACGACACGGGCGCCTTCCCGGCGCCAGCGCGCGACGGTGGCGCCGATGCTGCCGATCGCGGCCGGGGGCAGGGCCGGCTCGTGCCAGCCGAAGGGATTGCCGCCCGGCGGCGCGCCTTCGAGCTCAGGCTCCCAGCCGAGCTCCAGGGTCCGCGCGGCGTGCAGCGCGGCCTTCCAGCCGCGTGGCGTGAGGTAGGCCTCGGGCCAGCCCTTGGCCAGTTCGGCGGCCGCCTCCAGCTCCGTCGATCGCTCGCCCGACTGCGCCTGGAGGGCATCGAAGGCGGCCTCGACCTCGTCCGGCTCGTCGATGACGAGGATGGCGTCGGCGACGTGATCGAGGCCATGGGCCGTGCGCCAGGACACCGCTCCAGATCTCCGCCGCGTCGCCTAACTGCCCGGTCTCCACGAGGCGCTCGTGATCGGTCGCCAGGCGCTCGGGGAGCCGGGTCACGATGCGGCCGAGGCGCGCCGCGAAGAGGGCCCGCCGCTCCTCGACCTCGGCCGGCAGGCGGAACTCGCCCGCCGGCACCAGGGCCACCGACTCGAGCGACCCGACGCCGCGCTGGTCGGTCGGGTCGAACGCGCGGATCGATTCGACTTCGTCGCCGAACCACTCCAGGCGCACGGGCAGTGGCTGGCCGGGCGGGAAGCAGTCGACGATGCCGCCGCGCCGCGCGATCTCCCCTCGGCCGGCGACCTCCGGCACGGACTCGTAGCCGAGGTCCACCATGTGACGCAGCAGCCGCTCCTGGGCGATGCGCGTCCGAGGCCGGACGACGAGCGGCTGACCTTCGAGGTCGGCGACCGGCAGGGTCCGTTGGACGAGCGCCTGGACGCCCGCCACGAGGATGCGGGCGCCGCCGGCATGCCAGGCCGAGAGCGCAGCGACGCGAGCCGCCGTCTCGTCACGGACCAGCTCCGAGCGCTCGTATGCGAGCGCCGTCCGAGCCTCGAGCGTGACGACCGCCGACGGGCCAGCCCAGGCGGCCAGCTCTTCCGCCACGCGATCGGCGATCTCGGCGTCACGGGCGATCCAGACCAGCCGTTCGCCGGTGGCGACCGTGAGGGCCGCCGCCAGGAACGTCTTGGCGCCGTGCGGCATGCCGCCGAACGTCACGTGGCGCCGATCGCGACCGACGCCGCCAGCCGGCGTGCTGAGACGAGAGGCGAGGGCCTGAAGCTCTCCCGTGGCCGCCAACAGCGCGGGCAGGACGGAGAGGTCCGCCGGGCCGCGGCGCTCGCCGGTCGGCGCCGGGCCCGTCCCGCTGCGTGGCCGTTCTCCGACGGCCGACTGGCGATCGCGGCCGCGACGGCCGCGCAACGGGTTCGCCGCCTCGGTCACCGTCGAGCGCCCCGCTCGCCGTGCTCGTCCGGGCTCGGAAGCAGCTTCCGCCAGCCGGTCCGCGTGCGCTTGATGCCGTCATCGCCGACGACGCCCTCCTCTGCGGGCCGAGCGCCTGCGACCGGGCTCTCGGGCGCAGGCTGTTCCTTGCTCGAGCGAGCCTGATCGGGGCCAGCTCGGTTCGGGTACCGGCTCTGGCGGATGGAGCTGCCAGGCATTCCAGCGGTTCGCCGCGCGCGACGCGCCGTCACGCGCCCAGTCGATGACCGCGTCGGCGGCGGTGTCGATGACCCGGTCGAGGTCCGACCGCTCCTCGGGGCTGAAGGTGCTCAGGACATGATCGACGGCCGCCCGGGAGGGCTCGCCGATGCCGACCCGCAGGCGCGCGAACTTCTGGCTGTCGAGCTCGCCGATGATCGAGCGCAGGCCGTTGTGCCCGCCGGCACTGCCTGCCTGGCGGAGGCGCAGGCGCCCGAACGGGAGGGCGAAGTCGTCGGCGACGACGAGCAGGTCCTCGAGCGGCGCATGCTCGCGGGCCAGGACCTTGCGCACGGCCAGGCCGGACTCGTTCATGAACGTCTGCGGCTTGACCAGCTCGAGATCGAGGCCCTGGAAGCGGCCCCAGACGACACGCGCGGCGTCACGCTCGCGGCCACCGCCCCAGCCGGCCCGATCGGCCAGTCGATCGAGGACCATCCAGCCGATGTTGTGCCGCGTCTTCGCGTAGCGACTGCCCGGGTTGCCCAACCCGACGACGACCCTCACCTGACCTCCGAGCATGCGGACTGGGCCCGATTCCCGATCCGCGGGGGGCCCGTCCGGATGGTAGCAGGGGTCAAGGTCGAGGCCCGCACGAGGCTGCGCCGCAGCGTTCAGCCGCCGGGGTAGGTATCCCGCAACCAGGCGATGTGCGAGCGGTGCTCGGCCTCGTGCTGGAGGAGATGGTGCAGGACCCAATCGGGCGCCGCGTCGTAGCGCTCGAGGCGACGCGGTCGATGGAAGTCGTCGTTGGCCATGGGTCGCAGGCGTTCGAGCAGGTAGCCCCGCACGGCGGCCAGCCGATCGAGGTGTGTCGCCAGCGGCAGCCCGTCGACCTGGATCAAACGGCCCGTGCCATCGCGATCCTCGAAGGGCAGCAGCGCCTGGAGCCAGTCGGGTCCGGGGTCGCCCTCGAAGATGTCCTCGAGCAGCCAGCTCGCCTCGACCAGGGCGATGTGGTAGAGCAACGTGCCGATGCTGTTGAGCGGTGCGTCTGGCCGCATGATCGAGCATCTCGGCCCGTACGGTGTCGAGCTCGCGCAGGGTGTCGCGACGGCCGTCCTCCATGGCCGCCAACCAGCGCCCCAGCTCGGGATCGGGGCCCATCGGGTCGAGCACCAGGCGCTCGCGGCGGCCCGGGTCGGAAGCGTCACCTTGCATCAGTCGAGGCGGACATGCTGGCGCTTCAGCTCCTTCTGGACCAGGCGCACATCGAGGCCGTCGAACGGCTGACCAGTCCGGAGTGAGACCGCCGCCGCGACACCGGCCCCCTGGCCGCTCACCGTGCAGCACATCATGTTGCGCACCGCCGCGTGGGACATCTTGTCGCCGCCGATGCTCCGGCCCGCGACGATGAGGTTGGCCGACGCCCTTCGGCACCAGCGCTCGGTAGGGCACCTGGAAGTAGCGGCCGGTCGTCGGCAGGATGAGGATGCCGTAGCCATCGATGAACTCTGGAAAGATGCCGATCGAATCCTCGAAGCGGCCCTGCTCCCGGACGTCCTCCGTCGGTCAGGTTGTAGAGCGCCTCGATCTTGCGCGTGTCGCGGATGCCCGAGCGTCATGCCGAAATTGCGCAGCTTGGCGTCCTCGCAGCCGGGCATGAACGCGGCGCAGCGC
Organism: uncultured Chloroflexia bacterium; assembly: GCA_963837215.1. Taxonomy (GTDB): domain Bacteria; phylum Chloroflexota; class Limnocylindria; order Limnocylindrales; family CSP1-4; genus CSP1-4. Next base: position 235,828 of record CAWIML010000006.1, on the reverse strand, counting down.
CTTAACCGCGTACATCGCCTGCCGGCGGCCCTCCATCTCGCCACGCGTCAGGTCGTCGGCGTCCGTCCCGTCGATGCTCGGTCAGGTGGACGAGGTTCAGGTAGGTCAGGTCGCCCTGGTCGGTGATCGAGCCCCAGGTGCCGGCCAGCGTGATCAGGTTCGCCGGGATGAGGCCCGCCGCCGACGGCCTGCTTGAACGGCTTGCGCAGGAAGGGCGAGAAGAGCTCGTCCTCCTTGCCGCTCGTCTCGATGTCCCATTCGGCGTTGCCGGCCCAGTCCCGATAGGTCTGGGGATCCGCCTTGACCTGCGTCGATGAAACGCGCTTGTTGACGCCGGTCATCGAGAACATGACCGACGCCGCGAGCATCTCCTCCCTGCGGTGTCTTCCGGTCGGCGCACCGGCGCGCGCGGCGACGTCGGCGTCGCCGGTGGCGTCGACGATCCGCCGGGCCAGGATCGCCTCGCGTCCCGACTTGCTCTCGGTGATGACGCCGCGCAGGATCACGCCGGCCTCGACGATCGGCGCCACACACAGTCGGTGCAGCAGCGGCTGGATGCCCGCCTCCTCGACCAGGACGTCGGCCACGTACTTGAACATCTCGGCGTCGAGGGCGTGGCTGATCGACTGTGGCTCTCGGCGAGGCCGCGCCCATCACCTTGGCGCGCTCCTCCATCTCGAGTCCGATGCCCTCGCTGTCGACGGTCTGCTCGTGGCGATACCAGGCGAAGCCTTCGACGCCGACCTGCGTGATGTTCCCGCCGAAGCAGCCGTTGCGCTCGAGGAGCGCCGTCCTGGCCCCGGCGCGCGCGGCGCCCAGCGCCGCGCGCAGACCGCCGGGCCCGCTGCCGACGACGAGGACGTCCGTCTCGAGGATGACGTCGACCGACCGGGCGGCTTCGCTGATCGCGCTGGGGCCGGATGTGCCCGGCGTCGCTCATGACCCGCTGGCGCTCGCCGTCCGGCGACGGCGAAGACCGGCGACGGCGCGACGCCGACACGCACGGCGGTGCCCGGGCGCGAGGCCCGGCGGCGTCGGCCGCGGACGTCTGGGCCCCGACCAGCTCGCCGCCGGCAGCTCGACCTGCACCCGGCAGACCGAGCCCAGGAAGCTCACCGCGACGACCCGCGCCGTCGCCGCCGCTTCCGGCGTGAACCGGACCGACTCGGGGCGGACGAGGGCCACGACCGGGCCCGAGGCCGGCCGAGCCCTCGAGCAGCGGCAGCCGCGTGCCCGAGGACCTCGACGATCCCGTCGCCGGCCATCGCCGCGCATCTTGTTGGTCAGGCCCGACGAACTCGGCGACGAAGGCGGTCGCGGGCCGCTCGTAGAGCTCGGTCGGCGCGCGCGATCTGCTCCAGCCGGCCGGCCGACATGACGCCGACCCGGTCGCCCAGGGCGAGCGCCTCCTCCTGGTCGTGGGTCACGAACAGGGTGGTCGTGCCGACGCGATCTGGATGCGCCGGATCTCGTCGCGCAGCTGGCGGCGGACCTTCGCGTCGAGCGCCGAGAGCGGCTCGTCGAGGAGCAGCACCTTCGGCTCGATCGCCAGGGCCCGCGCCAGCGCGACGCGCTGCTGCTGGCCGCCGGAGAGCTGGTACGGATAGCGGTTGCCGTGGATGCCCAGGCCGACCAGCTCGAGCATCTCGTCGGCCCGCGGCGGCGGGTCGCGCGGCCACCCCGCGCAGCCGCAGCCGTAGGCGACGTTGTCGCGGGCCGTCATGTTCGGGAACAGGCTGTAGGCCTGGAAGACCATGCCCATGTCCCGGTGGTTGGCCGGCACGTCGGTGATGTCCTGGCCGTCGACGACGATCCGACCCGAGTCCGGGTCGTCGAGCCCGGCCAGCGCGCGCAGCGCCGTGGTCTTGCCGCAGCCCGACGGTCCCGAGCAGCGCGACCAGCTCGCCCGGGGCCAGCTCCAGTGTCAGGCCGTCCAGGGCGTGGACCGGCCCGTAGTGGCGCTGCATGTCGAGCAGCTGCACGGCGACCCCGCGTCGCGACCAGTCGCGTCGTGCGCCGGGGCGGCTGAGATCGTCATGTGCGACCCCTTCTCGTTGCGATTCCTCGACCTGCGCCGCTCGGCCGCCGGCCACGATGGCGATGCCGAAGATGAGCACGAACGCGAACAGCAGCGCGGCCAGCGAGACCGCGACCGCGACGAACGCATCGCGCTTGCCGAGCAGGTTGATGACCACCTGCAGCGTGTCGTAGTTGAGCAGCGACGAGATGGTGAACTCGCCGAGCACCAGCGCGACCGTGATCACCGCGGCCGACAGGATCGCGCCGCGGATGTTGGGCACGATGATCTGGAGCATCACGCGCGGCCATCCGGCGCCCGAGGCTGCGGGCCGCCTCGGCCAGCGTCGCCGACGTCGATCGACCGCAGGCCCGGCGTCGATGGCCCGGTGGGCGATACGGCAGGACCAGGATGATGTCGATGAACACGAGGTCGAGCGGCATTGCCGCGCGTCGCGCGCGTGAGGACCGAGTAGATCGGGCACGATCCCGACGACGAGCACGATGGCCGGGATGGCGATCGGCAGCAGGCACAGGAACTCGACGGGGCGCTTCAGCCGCGGAGCCCGCAGGTACGTCCAGGTGATCGTCGGTACCAGCAGCACGAGCATGCCGAGCGACGGTCAGGGCGGCGATCGCGAGGGTCGTGATGATGGCTTCGACCAGGTTCGGGTCCTCGGCGATGGCGATCCAGGAGTCGAGGCGAGCGGCCGCCGAAGTCGCCGCGGGTGGAGAACTCGAGCCATCGCGACCAAGCGGCAGCAGCAGGTAGCCGCCGACGAGGATGAGGATCGCCCAGCGCGCGACGACCGCGAGGCGGCGGCGCCGCGCGGGTCACTCGCAGCCACCGCGAGGCCCGCCGCTGCAGCAGGGCGTAGAGGCGTCATGACGACGACGACCACGACGATCATGCCCAGGGCCAGGGCCTTGCCCAGGTTGGCCTGGCCCTGGATCACCTCGCCGGTCATCGCCTCGCGGATCTGGAGCGGCACGATCGGGCTGCCCTGGCTGACCAGCGCGGCGGCCGTCGCGTAGGCGGAGAACGCGTTCGCGAACAGCAGCAGCAGGGCGCCCGAGGAAGCTCGGCGCGAGGATCGGGCCGCCGACGTGGCGCCAGTAGGACCAGCTCGAGCCGCCGAGGCTCGTCGACGCCTCCCACCACTCCTGGCGCAGGCCGTCGAGCGCCGGCAGGAAGACGATGACCATCAGCGGGATCTGGAAGTAGGTGTAGACGATGATCAGCCCGGTCATCCCGTAGAGCCAGGCTGTCCGCCGTCAGGTCGACGCCCGACGGTGTCCTTGCAGCAGGATCGGTGACGAGACCGTTGAAGCCGAACGTGGCCAGGAACGCGAAGGCCAGCATCACGCCGCCGAACTGGGCCAGGACGCCGGACGCGGCGACCGACGACCTGGCGCAGCCAGCCGCCCGGGCCGCCGATCGACACGGCCCACGCGAGCAGGCCGCCGAGGATGGCGCCGACCAGCGCGGATGACGAGCGACAGCTGGATCGACCGGCCGAACGCCTGCCAGGTAGCGCGGCCCGCGAGGACGGTCGTGATGTTCTCGAGGTGATGGCGACCCGTCGGCCGATTGGAACGCACCGACGAGGACGATGCAGCGTGGGCAAGAGCAGGAAGAGCGCCGACGTAGGCGAAGAACGGCACCATCGGCAGGTAGGTGCCGCGTCCAACGCCCGCGCTGAGAGCCGGCCCCGCCCGCGGCGGGACCGGCTCCCGGTCGCGTGCTCCGACGCCGGCGCGGACGCCGTCACGTCGGTCGGTCCAGGTCGAGCCCTGGCGTTACGGGAGGTCGATGTTCCAGTTGGCCTTGACGTAGTCGCCGGCCGCCGTCTGCTGCGTCCTGGGTCAGGACCACCGGCGTGCCGGTCGACCTTGGCGAGCCCGTCGAGCGCCGCCTGGTCGATCGTGCCGTCGGCGATCATCTTCTCCTGGAGGACCGGCCGAGCGAAGCCCTTCAGCCACTCGTTCTGGGCCTCGGGCGTGTACAGGAACTCCTCCCACAGCCGCGCGGCCGCCGGATGCGGGGCGTCCTTGTTGATGGCCTGGTAGTAGTACGAGGCCACCGGCGGGGCGTCCGACGGGACGCTGACCTGCCAGTCGATGCCCTTGGTCGGCGAGGTCCGCGGTCAGGCCTGCGTTGTTGTACTCCCAGTCGATGACGCACGGCGTCTGGCCGGAGGCGATCGTGGCCGGGGTCGGGTCGACCGGCAGCAGGTTGCCGGCCGCGTTGAGGTCGTTGAAGAACTTCACGCCCGGCGGCGATGTCGTCGGCCGAGCCGCCGTTGGCCAGCGCGGCCATGACCACGCCGTGGAGGCCGGCCGCGGCCGCCTTGGGGTTGCCGTTGAGGGCGATCATGCCCTTGTACTCGGGCTTCAGCATGTCGGCCACCGTCGCCGGCGCCGGCACCTTGTTGGCGTCGCAGCCGATGGACGTGAACCCGGCGTAGTCGCTGACCCAGAGGCCCGTCGACTCCTTGAGGTTGTCCGGGATGTCGGCCCAGGCGGCGACCTGGTACGGCGCGAACAGGGCCGTGTTGGCGAGCGCGACGCTCGGGCGAGGTCGAGGACGTCGGGCGCCTTGTCCGTGCCCTTCTGGTTGTTGAGGGCGTCGATCTCCTCCTGGCTGTTGAAGTCCAGCCCCTGCTCGTCGACCTTGATGTTGGGGTACTTCGCCTTGAACTTCTCGAGGACGCCCTTGTAGTTGGCCCACTCCGGCGGCACGGCGATGACGTTCAGGGCTCCCTCGGCCTCGGCGGCCTTGACCAGCTCCTCCATGCCGCCGGCTTCCTCGGCGGTCGTCGCCGTGGCTGCCTTCGATGCCGAGCCACCGCCGCCGCAAGCAGCGACGACGAGAGAAAGCGCGACCCAGGCGGAAGCCGCTCGAGCCATCCGGTCCTGCACGCCGTCCACCTCCGATTTGCCGGTGCCAGACGCTGACCACGACCGTTCGTCGGCCGGGTTGAGGCACCGCCAAGCGTTGACGATCTCCGCGTAGTCCTCCTGCCATCCGCTCGATCTCTCCGCTGTCCGGTGATGCGGACGTGTCGCAGGCAGCCGATCGGGCGTCGCGCGATCGCCTTGATCGCGGATGCGAATCCCGGCGGTAGTCTTACGCGCCTTGTCAGCCAGTTGCGACCGTGTTTCGTTAACGGATGCGAGCGTCAGGCTCCCAGCAGGCGCCGCTCGAGGGCCCGCATCGCTGCCTCTTCGTCGGCTTCGGCATGATCCCAGCCGCAGAGATGCAGCACGCCATGCGTGACCAGGAGCCGGAGCTCTTCGGCGCCTGTCCAGCACTCGTCTCCGGTCTGGCCACCACGGCCATTCGTGGCCTGGTCGATGGCCCGCTCGACGGAGATGACGATCTCACCGAGATGCGGCCGGCGGCCGGGTGGGAGTCGAAACCGCGGCGTCCGCGACCGCAGTCGTGCCGTCCGGTCCTGGCCGGTATGTGGCGGAAAGTCCGCCGGCGGCAGGAGCGGAAACGAGAGCACGTCGGTCGGGCCGTCCTTGGCCATGGCCGAGCGATTGAGCGCGGCCAGCTCGCGGTCATCGGCCAGGATGATGCCGACCGAGGCCGGCGCGGGTGCTCTCGCGGCCTCGAGCGCCTTGGCCGCGATGCGCGCCATGGCTCGCGCGGCGAGCAGGCGCGAGATCCCTGGGCGCATGGTCAGATCGACGCGCCAGGGCGCGAGGTAGATGGACGGCACCGGGGCATGGTAGCCGCCTGCGACCGGACGGGGCACATGTCCCTAGCGTGGATGGTCGGCGGTGGTCCCGGGCCGCGCGTCAAGGAGCGCTGCTCGCGCGGACGCTCCCGGGATCCGAGCGCTAGGCGCCGTCGCCACCGCCCGAGGCCGTGCGACGCGACTCCAGCTCCACGACCTTGTTCTGCGGGTAGGCGATGCGCCGGTGGTACATGCCCAGGAGTTGCGCCACGAACGCCTCGCGGATGTGCTCGAGGTCGCGCAGCGTCAGGTCGCACTCGTCGAACTGGCCGTCGTCGAGGCGCTCGTGGATGATCCGGTCGACCATCGCCCGGATGGCCGGCTCGTCCTGCGAGGTGAGCGAGCGGACCGAGGCCTCGACGCCGTCCGCGAGCATGAGGATGGCGGCCTCGCGCGACTGCGGCTTGGGCCCTGAGTGTCGGAAGCGGCTGACGTCGACCGTCGCCGCTGCGGCATCGGCCTCCGGCGTGCCTGGACGTGCGCCGGCGGCGGCCACTGCCTCGTCCCGAGCCTTGGCGTAGAAGTAGCTGATGATGGCCGTGCCGTGGTGCTGCGGGATGAAGGCGATGATCGGCTTGGGCAGCTGGTACTCATAGGCCAGGTCGATGCCGGCCGCGACGTGCGCCTTGAGGATCGTCGGCGGACTGCTGCGGCGAGAGTTCGTCGTGCAGGTTGTCGTCACCAGCCTGGTTCTCGATGAACGCGCTCGGATTGGCCAGCTTGCCGACGTCGTGGTAGTAGGCGGCGACGCGGACCAGGAGCGGATCGGCGCCGATCGCCTCGGCTGCCCGCTCGCCGAGGTTGCCGACCATCAGCGAGTGGTGGTACGTGCCAGCCGTCTCGAGCAGCAGCCGGCGCAGCAGCGGCTGCGATGGATTGGCCAGCTCGAGCAGCTGGAACGAGGTCGTGAAGCCGAAGACGTTGCCCAGCAACGAGAACGTGCCGACGGCCACGACAGCCGCCCCGATGGCCGCCGCGATGCCGGCGCCCACGAGCTGCAGGGTCCCGGTCAGGTCGTGCTCGCCGAGCAACCCGAAGATGCCGATGACGGCCACGTTGACCAGGGCCATGAGCGCCGCCGCCTGGACGAACTGCTGGAGCCGTTCGCCCCGACGCACGGTGACCACGCCGGCCAGCGAGCCCAGCACGACGTACGACGCCGAGCTCGACCGAGCCGCTGACCACCGAGGCCAGGACGCCGATCATGGCTGACAGGACGACCGCCGCCCCGGCGTCGAGCAGGATGGTCGTCAGGAGGGCGGTCGCCGCCAGGGGCAGGAAGAACGGCAGGATCAGCCGGTCCGATGTCGCGCGCAGCGCGAACGTGGTCACGATGAGGAAGAGGCTGACCAGCAGGAGCACGTTATTGCGGTGCCAGAAGGCGGGCCGGAAGCGCCAGACCCAGCCGAGGAAGAGGGCCACGGTCAATGCCGAGAGGAGCAGCCACCCGACGATCCTCGCCGGGTCTGGTGCGGCGTCCAGGACGCCGATGGCACCCAGGCGCTCGAGGTCGGCCTCCGTCAGGCGGGCGCCGGCCTGGACGATCAGCTCGCCCTGCTTGATATCCACGACCGTCGGCTCGACGGCGGCGGCGGCTTGCTCCCGAGCCTGTTCGGTGGCCGGGGCGTCGTAGCTCGAGTTCGCGACCAGGAGCGGTGCAAGGATCTCGCCGCCGAGGACACGCTGCGGCTCCGGGAAGCCGAGCGAGACACGCGACGCGAGGGCAGCACGAGCGCCCGGCAGGTCGGTGTCACGGACCTCCTGTCGCTGCGCGGCATCGAGCACGTTGGCCAGCTCCAGCCGAAGGTCCGTCCAGGCACCCCCGTCGAGCTCCTGGAGCGTGACGATGGAGCGCGGCGTCAGGCCCTCGATGGCGGTCGCCAGCGCTGCCAGGCGCGCCTCGTCCGACAGCACCGCGCCGAACGCGGCGTCGATCGGCGCCACGGTCCGGTCGTAGGCCGCGAGCTGCTGCGCGGCGGACAGCTGGCCGCTGGCGGGCGAATAGTCGTACACGAAGTCGACCGTCCGGCGCGCCTCTTCACGGGCTGCGTCCGTCGCGACGCCGCTGGTATACGTCGTGGCGCGTGGGGCGTAGACCGCCGCCGGTGCGAGGTCACCGACACCACCGGTGAAGGCCGCCTGCGGCAACAGGTCGACCGCCAGGATGGCGGTCAGGACGGCCACCAGGGCGCCTGCCGCGATGGCCAGTCGGATGGCGTCGCGGCGGGTGAAGGCGGCGGTCGAGTCGACGCCTGGGGCCAGCATCAGCTCGACGCTCCGTGCTCGTGGGCGACCAGGTCGCGCCGGGCCAGCTCCTGCGCGACGAGGCCTGAGACGACCTTGCCGTCCGCACGGCCGCGGGTGCGTGGCGTGAGAACGCCCATCACCCGGCCGAGGTCACGCGCTGACGTGGCGCCCGTCTCGTCGATGGCGGCTGCGACCATCGTCGCGCAGCTCGTCGTCGGTCAGCGGCTCGGGCAGGAACTCGGCGATGATGGCGATCTCGGCGGGCTCCCTGGCGGCGAGGTCGTCGCGGCCGGCCTGCTCGTAGGCGTCGACCGACTCGCGGCGCTTCTTGACCTCGCGCACGAGCACGCCGACGACCTCGTCGTCCGTCAGCGGGCGACGAGCGGCTTTCTCGGCGTTGTAGGCAGCGGCCGTGACCATGCGCAGGGTGTCGCGCCGGAGCGCGTCCTGACTCCGCATGGCTGCGGTCAGCGAGGCCTGGAGTCTGATCTGCGAGGGTCACCGGATCGGCTCCCGTGGCGTGGCGCCCGGGGGCGGCGTGCGGGTCGTGCCCGTACTCGGGCGGACCGGTGCGCGCCTTAGCCCTGGCGGGCGGCCTTCTTGCGCTTCGCTTCCTTGCGCTTGCGCTTGACGCTCGGCTTCTCGTAGTGCTCGCGACGACGAGCCTCGGCGAGGATGCCGCTCTGCTGGATCTTCTTGTTGAAGCGTCGCAGCGCGCTCTCGAAGGTCTCGTTCTCTCCGACGCGGACTTCAGCCAATCCTGGGACACCTCCCCGCCGGCTTCGACTTCGCCCGTCACGCACCGCCGGGGCCGGCTGGTCCGGTTCGATCGTGCACGCTCGGAACACCCCTCTTCGGGTGCCCGGCGTGAGGGCTCGCGGAGTCTAGCCGAGGGTCGCGGGTCGGTCAATCGGAGCACAATGGCAGGATGGGCGAGAGCCAGCGCAACACGCGCACGTTCGATTCGATCCTCTCGATCCTCGAGGATGCCGCCCGGCGCACCCGACCGAGGTCGCCATGGCGCTCGCGGGCGACGCCGGGCTGACCGACCAATGGCCGGCGCCGGAGGTGCTCCGTCGATCGCGCCTGGCCGCCTGGCGCCTGCACTCGCTCGGTCTGCGCCTCGGCGATCGGCTGCTGACCTGGTGTCCCTCGGGCCCGGAGCTGGCGGCGGTGACCTTCGGCGCCATGCGTCTCGGCGTCGCCATCGTGCCGCTCGACCTGCGGATGGCCCCCGAGGTCGTCGAACGCATCGCCGCCCGAGCCGACACCCGCTACCTGGCCATCGGCACAGGCCGTGACGCCCCCGACCCTCGCGAGGTCCAGCTCGTCGGACGCCATCATCCGCACCGTGCCATCGCTCGTCGCGGAGCCCGGCGGCGAAGGCGACCCGCCATTTCCCGCGGACTGGCAGGCGCAGATCGACGCGCTGCCCGCGGCCGAGCGAGCGACGCTCTTCGAGATCGTCTTCACCTCGGGCACGACCGCCGCGCCGAAGGGCGCCATGCTCACGCACGGCAACATCCTGGCCACGCTCGAAGCCGCCGACCACGTCGTGCCGCGCAGGCCAGCATCGCCTCGTCTCGCTGCTGCCGCTCTCGCATCTCTTCGGCCAGCTCGAGCTGGGCTACGCGCTGCTGGTCGGGGCCCCCATCCTCTACATCCGCTCGCGCAACCCGCGGGTCATCTTCGAGGCCATCCGCGCCCATCAGGTGACGACGATGGTCGTCGTGCCGCAGGTGCTGGAGCTGTTCTGGTCGTCCATCGAGCGCGAGGTCGAGAAGCAGGGCAAGGCGGCGCAGTTCGCGCGCCTGCGATCGCAGTCGCCCGCCGGCTGCCGTACGGCCTGCGCCGACGGCTCTTCGGCCAGGTCCACGAGCGCCTGGGCGGCCAGCTGGACCTCTTCATCTGTGCTGCCGCGTTCCTGCCACCGGCGCTGCAGCAGGCGTGGGAGGACATCGGCGTGGTGGTCGTCCAGGGCTTCGGCGCGACGGAGTGCGGCTTCGCGGTCGCCAATCGGATCGACGACCACCCGCTGGGCGTTGTCGGTCGGCCAGTCGACCATGTCGAGGTCCGCCTCGCACCCGCAGACCGGCGAGATCCTGGTTCGTGGCCCGAACGTGTTCGCGGGCTACTGGCGGGATCCCGAGGCGACCGCCGAGGCGCTCGATGCCGACGGCTGGTACCACACCGGCGACATCGGGTTCCAGGACGAAGCGGGTCGATACGTCCTGTCCGGACGCATCAAGAACATGATCGCCCTGCCGAACGGCATGAAGATCTACCCGGAGGACATGGAGAACGTCCTTCGAGAGTCGGGCCTCCGTGAGACCGTCGTGCTCGAGACCGCGCCCGGCCGGATCGAGGCGGTGGTCCTGGCGCCGGACGAGCCGCTCATGCCACGTCCAGGCGCGGCACCGGAGCCTCGCCACCGGAGCCCCGAGGACGCCGCCCGCATGCGCGAACAGATCGACGCGGCGGTCAAGGCTGCCAACGCCCGACTGGGCATGCATCAGCGCATCGTCGGCTGGCGGCTCTGGCCCGAGCCCGACTTCCCGCGCACGCACACGCTCAAGGTCAAGCGGCCGTTGGTGGCGGCCTGGGTCGCCGCCGACGCGCCCGGTCGCGAGCCGATGGGTCCGCAGGCCGCCTCGCACGCCGCGTCCGACTGATCGAAAGGCCTGCCTACGGGCCTGGCAGGGCTACCTCAGGACGGGGATCTCCGAGCCGACCGTCGAGACGAGATCGAAGGCGCCCCTGGCAGCCTCAGGGTCACCTGACTGCGACGCCGAGAACCAGCTCATGATCACGGTCGAGTCGAGCAGGCCGACGTAGAAGGTGGCGTCGCCCGGATAGTTGATCTTCCCGGGACCACTCGAGAGGTAGTCCGCCATGGCCTGTGCTCCGACGCGAGCCGCCTCACGGTCGGCCAGCTCGTAGATGAGCACGACGCCGCCGTCGGGATCGGAGAGCTGCACCTGGTAGGCCGAACGAGGCACCGTCATGAGCGAGGCCGGCTGCGCTGGCTGGAAGGTGCGGGTCGCGGGCGCGATGTCGTAGCCGCCGATGGCCAGGGCATCCCGAAGCGCTCGGACGGCCGCCTGTCCGAACGGCCCTGCGGATGCCCGGGGGGTTTCGGCGCCCTCGACAGCGCCGAGGCCGCCTGCTTCGAAACCCCGCCCGCAACCTGCGAGCATCGCCGCCACGACGAGGAACAGGATCACCCGCCGTGGTCGGGGGACGGCGCCGAGTGTCCGTCCGGCGTCGAAGCTCACCCGGGCGGCCAGGCCATCGAGCGGCCACCCATGAGGTGCCAATGGAGATGGTCGACCGACTGCCCGCCCCACTCGCCGACGTTGCTGACCAGCCGATAGCCGCGCTCGGCGATGCCCTCGCGTCGCGCGATATCGGCCGCCACGTGGAAGAGCCGTCCGAGGAGCTCGGCGTCCGCCTCGGTCAGGTCGAGGACCGACGGGATGTGGTCGCGGGGCAGGATGAGGATGTGGGTCGGAGCCCGCGGTGCGATGTCTCGGAAGGCGACGACGAGATCGTCCTGGTGGACCATCGCCGATGGCAGCTCACCGGCGACGATGCGGCAGAAGAGGCAGGCGGTGTCGCTCATCGCTGGCCACGCTACCAGAGCGCTGGCTTCGTGCTCATGAGGAAGGCGATGAGGCCGACGGCCAGCGCCATGACGTAACTGACGTAGCGCTGTCGGCGAGCCCGGTCGCGCCAGCGTTCCTCCTCGGCCGGGTCGTCGGTCGCGGTCGCGCCGAGCAGGCGGCGTAGGTTCGGACGCTGGACGAAGAAGGCGAGGATGAGGTTGGTGGCATAGATGACCAGGGCGACGGCCAGCCAGGGCTGACTGAAGACGTTCGGTCCGATGGCCAGGACGAGCAGGATGCCGGTCACCGCCAGGCCGAAGCCGAAGACGAGCGTGCCGTGCGCCTGGAGCCAGAGCAGGCCCCGCGTCGTCCGGCCCGGCCCAGTCCCGGGTCTGCCACGGCGAAGTGCGAACGGCAACAGCAGGCTGGGCAGGATGAGCCCGATAGCCAGGATGATGTGGCTGCCGAGGATGACTGGGAAGAGGCCTGACACGGGTCCCGAATCGTACTCGCTCACGTGGCCATGGCCGTGGGCCGCCGTGGGACGGCGTGCGCGGGCGCCGCTGGCCATGCTCAGTCGACGCGCTCGGCCGCCAGGGCGACCCAGTCCCCTTCCTCGTCCCGGCCCGTGACGTGGTAGCCGGCTGCCGCCAGGGCTCGTCGGACCTCCGGCTCTCGATCGACGTAGATGCCGCTGGCCAGGAGCCGGCCCCCCGGCTTGGTCGCCGCGTAGAGCAGTGCGGCCATGCGCACGAGGAGGCTGGCGATGAGGTTGGCCACGACGACGTCGAACGGCCCGCCCGCGGCGGGCAATGATCCTTCGCCGCGCCCTGACGCGCCGAGCGACATGGTTGCGCCGGGCGTTGGCGGTCGTCGCCTCGATGGCGATGGGGTCGACGTCCAGGCCGATGACCCGCGCCGCACCGAAGCGCGCCGCAGCGACCGCCAGGATGCCCGAGCCGCAGCCGACGTCGACGACGCTGGCTCGCGCCAGGCGTCCCTCATCGGCCAACCGTTCGAGGCCGACGAGACAGAGCCTGGTCGTCGGGTGGAGGCCGGTCCCGAAGGCCATGCCTGGGTCGAGCGCGATGACGACCTCGTCGGCCATCGGTCGATGTCGCCGCCAGGTCGGTCGGACGACGACTCGCCGGCCGAGCCGCAGGACCGGGAAATGCCGCTTCCACGCGTTCGCCCAGTCAGCGGCCAGGATCTCACGCGTCTCCACCGCCCCGATGGGACGGAGCCCGAACGCCTGCAGGTGACCGAGGTTCGCCTCAGCCTGACGAACCAGCGCCGCGGCGGCCTCCCGGTCCGTCGCGGGGAGGTAGGCGCGCACGATCGCGGGACGGAGCGGATCCACGCGTGCCCCGAGACCCTCGTCGACCAGCTCGAAGGCGGGCTCCACGCTCACGCCGCCGGGCGCCACGCGCGAGAGGATCTCGGAGACCGCTTCTACGGCCTCGGTGTCGGCGCTCACCGCCAACTCGAGCCACGGGTCGCCCGCCGAACCGCCCGACGACCGCTCGCCTGCGCTCAGCTGATCGCGTCCTTGACCTTGTCGAAGAGGCCCTTGTCGTGCTTGCCGTTGCCGCCCTCGCCGGCCTCGGCGGCGAACTCGGCCAACAGCTCTCGCTGGCGCTTGGACAGCTTGGTCGGGATCTTGACGTCGACGAGAACGTGAAGGTCGCCGCGCACCCCCGAGCGGCGCAGGTGGGGCACGCCCTTGCCGCGCAGGCGGATCTCCGTCCCCGGCTGGGTGCCGGGCCTGACCTCGATGGTCTCCGTGCCGTCGGCGGTCGGGACCGTCACGGTCGCGCCAAGGGCAGCCTGGGCGATGGACAGCGGAAGGTCGAGGAAGAGCTCGGTGTCGCGACGCTGGAGCTGCGGGTGGGGCGTGACGTGGGCGACGACATAGAGGTTGCCGAAGGGGCCGTCATGGGGGCCTGCCTCGCCTTCGCCCGTCAGCCGGACCTGGTGGCCTTCGTCGATGCCCGCCGGCATGGTCACGCGCAGCTTGCGCCGCCGCTCGACGCGGCCTTCGCCACGGCAGGTCGCGCATGGCTCCACGACGATCCGGCCCTGGCCGTTGCAGCGCGGACAGGCACTCACGTTGACCATCTGGCCGAGCATCGTCGAGCGCACCGAGCGGACCTCACCGGTGCCGTTGCACTGCGGGCAGGTGGTCGGCGTGGTGCCCGGCTTGGCTCCGCTGCCCGAGCATGTCTCGCAACGACCGAGCGCGCTGAACTCGATCTCCTTGTCGGCGCCGGCGATCGACTCGGCGAACGTCAGCCGCAGGTCGTATCGGAGGTCGGCACCGGCGGGCGGACGGCCGCGACGGTTAGCGCCCGTTGCGCCCTGGCCGAAGAAGGCATCGAAAAGATCGCCGAAGCCCTGGAAGCCGCCGAACGGGCCGCCACCCTCTGGGCCGCCGAGGCCGGCCCGCCCAAAGGTGTCGTACGCCTGCCGACGCTGGGGATCCGACAGGACCTGATACGCCTCGTTGATCTCCTTGAAGCGGTCGTCCGCGCCGGCCGCGGTGCTGACGTCCGGATGCCACTGCTGGGCGAGCCTGCGGAAGGCCCGCTTGATGTCGGCGTCCGACGCACCGCGCGGCACGCCGAGGATGTCGTAGTAGTCACGTTGGGAAGCCATGCCAGGCGAAGTATAGGTTCGAGCGGCTGCCGCCCCATGCGCGCACGACTCGGATGGCAGGATCGACGTCCGGGATGGTCAGCGTCCGTCCGACCCGCGCCGCTACCCTACGGAGCGATGTCCGAACCGCGTGTCATCAGCGCCGCCGTCGCGCGGCGATACCTGGCGCTGCACCACATGTTGACGCCGCCTCGCGCCCTGCCCTCGGAGCGCGACAGTGTCCTGACGGTCATGGACCGGCTGGGCTCGTTCCAGTTCGATCCGCTCGGCGTCGCCGGTCGCAACCACGACCTCGTGCTCCACGCCCGGATCGCCGGTTATCGACCGGCCTGGACGGACGAGCTCCTGTACGAGCATCGCGTGCTCTTCGAGAACGTCAACAAGGCGCTCTGCATCCTGCCGACGTCGGAGCTGCCGTACTACCGCATCAGCTGGGACCGATCGCGATCCTTTTACGCGGGTCAGACGTTGGCCACGCACGCCGAAGCCACCGAGCGCATCCTGGCTCGCATCCGGGCGGAGGGGCCGCTCTCGACTCTCGACTTCGAGCGCGGACCCGCCATCGACTGGTACTGGGGGCCGACCAACCAAACGCGTGCCGTGCTCGAGGCGCTCTGGAACTCGGGCGTCATCGGCGTCGCCCGGCGCGACGGCAACCGTCGCTACTACGACCTCGTGGAGCGCCTCTACCCGGCCGACGTCCTCGCCGCACGGGTGACGGAGGACGAACAGCTGCGCCACAAGATGCTCTCCGTCCACCAGGCCAACGGCCTGCTCGGGATGGCCGGCAACGCCGAGCTCTGGTTGGGCGTCACGCGGCGTGACGAGCAGGGCAAGCGAATCGGGATGCCCGTTCGCAAGGCGATCCGGGACGTGCTGCTCTCGGATGGCGCGCTCATCCCCGTCACCGTCGAGGGCATCCGCGGGCCTCGGTTCGTGACCGCCCGCTCGCTGCCCGACCTCGAGCGCGCCGAGGCCGAGGTCGCCGACGGTCGCCCGCCTGGCGGCACGGCGCCCGGCGTGACCTTCCTCGCCCCGCTCGACCCACTCTGCTGGGATCGCGACCTGCTGCGCACGCTCTACGACTTCGACTACGTCTGGGAGGTCTACGTGCCCGAGCACAAGCGACGCTGGGGCTACTACGTCCTGCCGCTCCTCTTCGGCGACCGGCTCGTGGGCCGCATCGAGCCACGCATCGACCGGGCAACGGGGACGGTGACCATCCTCGGACTGTGGTGGGAGGACGGCGTGGATCCGAAGGCGATGCCGGGGCTCGTCGACGCCCTGCGGGACGCCCTCGCCGACTACCTCGCCTTCGCCGACGCCGACCGACTGCGCTGGCGCGACGGCCTCTCACGCTGGGCTCGACTGGTCGGCACGCCACGCCCGAGTCGCCAGCGACGCATCGCCTGACGGCCCGCTACTTTCGCAGCAGCAGGTCCAGGCGACGCGAGCAGATGGCCAGGCCGATGGCGCCCATGGCGCAGAGGTAGGCGACCGGGATGAGCAGCTGCGGCCCGACATCGCCGAGCGTCAGCGAGCGGATCAGGAAGATGCCCTGGTAGAGCGGCGTGACCGCCACGATGGCCTGGAGCAGGGGCGGGTAGGTCGTGATCGGGAAGAACGTCGCCGAGAACAGGAAGAGCGGGATCTGGACAAGCGCGATGAGGTCGAAGTCCTGGATCTTGCGCATGAACGTCGTGGCCGCCATGCCGACCGCCGAGAACGCGAAGCCGATGAGCACCGAGGCCGGGATCGAGAGGATCGACCAGGCCGACTCCACCAGGCCGAGGATGACCATCACGACGTAGAAACCGATGGCGTACGCCGTGCCGCGCATGAGCGCCCAGCCGATCTCGCCGATGGCCACATCGGTCACGCCCAGTGGCGTGGCCAGGATGCCGTCGTAGGTCCGCTCGAAGTGGAGCTTGAAGAAGATGTTGAAGGTGCTCTCGTAGATGGCCCCGTTCATGGCCGCCGTGGCCATCATCGCCGGCGCCACGAACGCGGCGTACGAGACCGTCTGCCCGTTGGCCAGCGTCACGTCGCCGACGATGGCACCCAACCCGAACCCCAGGCTGAGCAGATAGAAGAGCGGCTCGAAGGCGCCCGATACGATGACCAGCCAGATCCGGCGATACACGAGGATGTTGCGCTCGATGAGATGGCGCGCGCCCATGCCCGGCAGCGGCAGGACCAGGAAGTCTCGGGCCGGTGCAGGCGCGCTCATACGACCAGTCGCCGATAGAGGCCGCGACGCGCCAGGAACAGCCCGACGCTGACATAGACGAGCAGCACGCCGAGGTGCGCCAGCGAAACGAGCGGCTCGGCCATGCCGAGCACGAGATCCCGGGTCAGCGCCACGCCGTTGTAGAGCGGCGTCGCCCAGGCCACGATCTGAAGGACCTCGGGCAGCCGCTCGACGGGGAAGAAGGTGCCGCTGAAGAGGTAGAGCGGCATGATCACGAAGCGGAAGATCGTGCTATAGATCTGGGCCGGGTCGCCCGTGATCCTCGACGCGACGAAGATCATCAGCGGGCTGAACGCGAAGCCGGTCAGCATCGCCGCCGGGATGGCCAGGATCGCGCTCGGGCCACGCGGGATACCGAACACGAACATGACCGCCAGGAAGGCGGCCGCCGTCGTCAGGAGGCGGAAGCCGATCCAGCCGACCTCGCCCACGAGCAGGTCCCACGTTCGGAGTGGCGTGGCCAGCATCGCCTCGTAGTTGCGCCACCACATGATGCGTGCGGAGATCGGGAAGCTCGACTCGAAGGTCGCCGTCTGCATGGCGCTGCCCGCCATCAGGCCCGGCGCGATGAAGGCCAGGTAGGTCAGGCCGGCCGGGATGACCGCACCCGCTCCACCACCGGGTCCGATGAGCGAGCCGACCCCGAAGCCCATCGCGATCATGAACAGGACCGGGTTCAGGAAGGAGGTGAAGATCGAGCCCCGCCATGTGCGCCGGTAGACCCACAGGTGGCGCTGGAGGACCCGTAGCCCGGGCGCGAGGAGACTGCTGCCCCCGCCGCCGCCACCACCGGGTAGCCGACCGGAGCGTGCCTCGATCGGTCCGCTCGCGACGGCCATCAGTCGACCAGTGTGCGGCCGGTGAGGCGGAGGAAGACATCTTCCAGCGTCGCTCGCCGGACGAGGCTGCTCTCCGGGTGCAGGCCGGCGCTGTGCAACCGTTCGACGACAGCCTCGCCGTCGGCCGTATAGAGCAGGACGCGATCAGGGCGCTGCTCCATCCGCTCGACGAGGTCGCCGAGATCGATCTCGGCGATCCTCGCTGCGGCATCGACCCCCTCGTCGAAGCGCAATTCGAGGACTTCGCGCGACACGTGCTCCTGGATGAGTCGCCGGGGCGAACCCTCGGCCACGATCTTCGCGTTATCCATGACCACGAGCCGGTCGCAGAGCTGCTCGGCCTCATCCATGTAGTGCGTCGTCATGACCAGCGTCGAACCCTGGCGTTTGAGCTGATAGAGCCGCTCCCAGAGGAGGTGGCGCGCCTGGGGGTCGAGGCCGGTCGTCGGCTCATCCAGAAGCACCAGCGTAGGGTCGGCGATGAGCGCCCGGGCGATCGTCAGTCGGCGCTTCATGCCGCCGGAGAGCGGCTCGACCTGGCTCCCCGCCCGATCCGCCAATTGCACGAACTCGAGGAGCTCCTTGGCCCGGCGGTTGGCATCGGCCCGCGGGACTTCGAAGTAGCGCGCATAGATGAGCAGGTTCTCGAGGACGGTCAGCTCGGTGTCCAGGTTGTCCTGCTGGGGCACGACGCCGAGCTGCGCCCGGATCCGGGCGCCGTCGCGATCCGGGTCCAGGCCCAGCACGCGGAGCGTGCCCTCGCTCTTTGGCGATACGCAGCCGATCATGCGCATCGTCGACGTCTTGCCGGCGCCATTCGGGCCCAGGAAGCCGAAGGCCTCGCCCGTCGCGACGTCGAAATCGATGCCATCGACGGCCGTGAAGTCGCCGAAGCGCTTGGTCAGCCCGCGCGCGTGGATGAGCGCGCCGTCGTTGCTTGGAGAGCCGTCTGCGCGAGAGATCCGCTCGGCGCAGGCGCTGCAGCGTCGGCGGGCATCGGGACGGTCGGCTGGTCGGTCGGGGCGCTGGTCACGAAGTGCGATGGTAGCCGTTTGCGACCGATGCCTCCGCCTGCCCAGGCGAGGCGGCGCTAGACCTCCTTGAACTCGCCCTCGACGGCTTCGTCGGCTTCGTCGGCTTCGTCGGCGCCATCTCCGGCACGACCGTCGCCACCGGCGCCATCCGCGCCACCGGCGCCGTCGGCACTCTCTCCGGCTGCCTCCTCGGCTCCGGCACCGTCGGCGCCGCCACCTGCCGGGGTGTCGTAGTCGATCGGACCGGTCTGGGCGTAGGCGGCGGTGGCGACCTTCTGGAGCTGCTCGGAGAGCGCCGCGGCGGACACCTTGACGGCCTCGACGTCACTCCCCTTCAGCGCCTCACGGACGGCCTCGATCCCTCGTTCGGCCTCGGCGCGGTCGGCAGCATCGACCTTGTCGCCCAGGTCGCGCAGCGTCCGCTCGGCCTGGAAGGCGAGGGCGTCCGCCTGGTTGCGGGTTTCGACCTCGTCGCGCCGCGCCTTGTCCTCCTCGGCATGCTCCTGGGCCTCGCGGACCATCTTGTCGACGTCCTCCTTGGAGAGCATCGATGAGGCGGTGATGCGCACTTGTTGTTCGCGCCCGGTGGCACGGTCCTTGGCTTTGACGTCCAGGATGCCGTTGGCGTCGATGTCGAAGGTGACCTCGATCTGGGGCACGCCTCGCGGCGCGGGCGGGATGCCGTCGAGGATGAACTTGCCCAGCGTCTTGTTGTCGGCGGCCATCTCCCGCTCGCCCTGGAGCACGTGGATCTCGACCTGCGGCTGGGAGTCGGACGCGGTCGAGAAGGTCTGGCTCTTGGAGGTCGGGATGGTCGTGTTGCGGTCGATCAACCGGGTCATCACGCCGCCCAGCGTCTCGATGCCCAGTGACAGTGGCGTCACGTCGAGGAGCAGGACGTCCTTGACGTCGCCGGCCAGGACGCCGGCCTGGATGGCGGCGCCGATGGCCACGACCTCGTCGGGGTTGACGCCCTTGTTGGGCTCCTTGCCGCCGAAGAGCGCCTTGACCGCCTCGACCACGGCCGGCATGCGGGTCATGCCGCCGACGAGGATGACCTCGTCGATCTCGGCCGGCTTGAGTCCGGCGTCCTTGAGCGCGGAGAGGACCGGCTTCTTGGTCTTGTCGATGAGGTCGGCGACGAGGTCGTCGAGCTTGGCGCGGGAGAGCGTCATCAGGAGCATCTTGGGGCCGCCCGCGTCGGCGGTGATGTAGGGCAGGTTGATCTCCGTCTGGGCCGCGGAGCTGAGCTCGATCTTGGCCCGTTCGGCGGCCTCCTTGAGGCGCTGCATGGCCTGCTGGTCGGTCGTCAGGTCGATGCCCTGGTCCTTCTTGAACTCGGCCACCAGCCAGTCGATGACGCGCTGGTCGAAGTCGTCGCCACCGAGGTGCGTGTCGCCATTCGTGGCCTTGACCTCGAAGACGCCGTCGCCGAGCTCGAGGATGGAGATGTCGAAGGTGCCGCCGCCGAGGTCGTAGACGGCGATCTTCTCGTCCTTCTTCTTGTCCAGGCCGTAGGCCAGGGCGGACGCGGTCGGCTCGTTGATGATGCGCTTGACATCCAGACCCGCGATGCGGCCGGCGTCCTTGGTCGCCTGGCGCTGCGTGTCGTCGAAGTAGGCGGGCACGGTGATGACCGCCTCGGTGACCTTCTCGCCCAGGTAGGCCTCGGCGTCGGTCTTGAGCTTCTGCAGGATCATGGCGCTGATCTCGGGCGGCGTGTAGCCGGTGCCGTCGACCAGCTTGACCTTGAGGCCGTCGCTCTTGCCGTCGCGCTCGACGGCGTAGGGCACGAGGCCCTTGGAGCGCTGGACCTCCGGGTCGTCCCAGCGACGGCCCATGAAGCGCTTGATGGAGTAGATGGTGTTGGCCGGGTTGGTGATGGCCTGACGTTTGGCGACCTGGCCGACCAGCCGCTCCCCGGTCTTGGTGAAGGCCACGACCGACGGTACGGTCCGACCACCCTCTGCGCTTGGGATGACGGTCGGCTCGCCGCCCTCCATGACTGCCACGACCGAGTTGGTGGTGCCGAGGTCGATGCCGATGATCTTGCCCATGGTTAGTCGTTGCCTCCGGATCCGGCACCCTGGCCGGGCTGGTCAGGTCCCTGATCGGGGCCGGACTGGTGATGACGGCCCGCGGTGGGGTCGGTCTGGTCGGCGGCAGCACCCGGGTGACGGGTGCCCCCGCGGGGATTCTTGGCGACGGCGACGAGCGACGGCCGGAGGATCCGATCCCGGACCCGATAGCCACGCTGGATCTCGGCGACGATCGTCTCGTCTGGCACGTCGATCGGTCTCGATGTTGGAAAGCGCCTCGTGTTCGCGCGGGTCGAAGGGCCGCCCGAGCGCCTCGATCGGCGTGACCCCCTCGGACTCGAGGAGCATGCGCAGCTTGCGGTCGATGGCCGCCATGCCCTGCACCCAGCCGTCGCCGGCGAGCGCCTCGGGCATCGCCTCGATGGCCCGGTCGAAGTCGTCGGCGATGGCCAGCACCTTGCGCAGGAGCGACTCGTTCGCAAGGCCGGCCGACTGCTCGCGTTCGAGCTCGGTGCGGCGCTTGTAGTTCTGGAAGTCGGCGGCGATGCGCTGCATCCCGGCCAGGTTGTCCGCAGCTTCGTTGATGGCTGTATCCCGCTCGAGTTCGAGCTCTGCCGCCTGGTTCATCAGCTGGGTGACGCTGGGCGTCTCGAGCGCGTCGATGCGCTCCTGGGCTCGAGTCTTGTGGGTCGGCATGCGCTTGGCCTCAGGCATAGAGGTGGTCGACGAGCTCGTTCATGAGCGCGCTCACGTAGCGGACGGTCGAGATCGCATGCGGATAGGCCATGCGGGTCGGCCCGAGGATGCCGACGACGCCCGACGCCCGGCCTCGGCGGCCATAGGGGGCCAGGACGAGGGCCACGTCGTGCATCTCGATGGAGCGATTCTCGGCGCCGATGTAGATGCGCACGTCGCCCGAGTCGGTCACCTCGTGGACGAGGTCGCCGAAGTAGACCCGATCCTCGAGCAGGGCGAAGACGCGGCGAACCTTGTCGGTCTGCGCGAACTCGGGCGCGGCCATGACGTTGAGGAGGCCCTCGCTGAAGACGTCGTCCACGGTCGTGGCGTCGAACTCCCGCATAGCGCGCTCGACGCGCTCGGCGATGCGAGCGCCGAGCCGGTCGGTGTCGTCATCGAGCGGCAGGGCGCGGACGACGGGCGTCATCTCGGCGGCGGCCAGGCCCGCGAGTCGCTCGTTCAGCCGCTGGGCGATGCCATCGAGACCGGCCTGGTCGGTGCCGGCGTCGAGCGGCACGAGGAGCTGTCGGACGGCGCCGTCGGCAAGGACCAGGATGAGGCTCGCCAGACGTTCACCGGCCTCGACCAGGTCGAGGCGCCGCAGCGCGCGAGGCGTCCGGCTTGGCGGGCGTCGCCAGGCCGGCCGAGTGCGTGGCGCCAGCGAGCGTCGAGGCGGCGAGGCGGAACCACTGCTCGCTGGCGAACTCGACCTGCCCGAACTGGTGGCGGATCATGAGCTGCTCGACGGGCGCCAGGAGGACGGCCTCGGAGATGGACTCGACGTAGAGGCGATAGCCGGCGTCGGTCGGGACACGGCCCGCGCTCGTGTGCGGGCTGCGCAGGAGGCCGGCGCGCTCCAATTCGGCCATCACGTTCCGGACCGTGGCGGAGCTGACGCCCAGGTCGTACTTGACGACGAGCGCCTGGCTGGCCACCGGCTGGGCCGTGGCCACGTATTCGTCGATGATGGCCCGCAGGATGGCCGCGGAGCGCGGGTCGAGCGGGCCGGGGCGGTCCTTGCGTCTCGCCACGCCTGCTGGTCCTCGATTCTCGGTTCGGTTTTCGGCTGGTTAGCACTCTCGGCTTGCGAGTGCTAACTCCGTCTGGCGCATGGTAGCAGTCGCTGGCGCCGAGTGTCAACGCGTCCGGCCCACGTCCACGCGTGCGTCGACCCGGTGGAAGGACCCAGTGCAACCGTCCTTGACGCCACCGGCGATGTTGTCGACACTCGGTGCCGCGAGCGCGACGGTGACGCACGAAGTGCTCGATCTGGAGGTGATGCGGATGGCCGGGATACCCGGACCGGCCCAGGGCGAAGCCGGGCGCCTCGGGCTGACGGCGGACGCGGCCACCGAGGCGCGCACGGGCGGACGCGAGGACCGCGCACGACTCGACGAGGAAGAGTTGCGGGCCCTCGAGCGCGCCGAGTACTACGGCGGCGCAGATCCGTTGCCGGCGCCCAGTCCTTCGACCGAGGGCATCCTCGAGCGTCTCTGGCACCGGCTCCGGCGCTCCGGCTGAGGCGATCTCGGCAGGTCGTCGGCCGATATCCTCGGACGATGCGATTCGGGGCAGCGTTCTGGATCAACCGCACGACCTGGCCGGCACTCCGTGAGGCAGCCGTGCGGGTCGAGGCGGCCGGCTTCGACTCGCTCTGGGCCGACGACCACCTGCTGGCCGACGAGGGCGACTCGACGGACCCCAAGCTCGAGGGCTGGCTGACCCTGGCTGCCTGGTCACAGCTCACGACGCGGGTGCGGCTCGGGCTCCTGGTCGGGGCCAACACCTTCCGCAATCCTGGCCTGACCGCGAAGCTGGCCACGACCCTCGACCACCTGAGCGACGGCCGCGCCATCCTGGGCCTCGGCGGCGGCTGGTTCGAGCGCGAGCACGAGGCCTTCGGGCTCGATTTCGGGACGGGCTTCGGCGAGCGGCTGGATCGTCTGGACGAGGCCGTCGGGCTCATCCGGCGGCTGCTCGACGGTGAGCAGGTGACACACGAAGGCCCGACCTACCAGATGCGCGACGCGGTGATCGCCCCGCGCCCCGTGCAGGAGCGGCTGCCGATCCTCATCGGTGGCTCCGGGCCACGCAAGACGCTGCTGACGACCGCTCGCTACGCGGACCTCTGGAACGGCTACGGCGACCCCGCTCGCATCGTCGATCGGGACGCCATCCTGCGGGCCCACTGCCAGGCCGTCGGGCGCGACGAGCGGGAGATCGCGCGCACCGTGACCATGGACGTCGTCGTCCGTGACGACCCGGCCGCGGCGCTGGCGGCCTATGACGCGATCGCCGAGCGGCATGGGCTCGTGGGCCAGGTCGGCAGCGACGGCACCCGTCGCGGGCTGACGCTCTGGGGCCCACCGGCGACGGTCGCCGAGGGGATCCGCGCCTACGCCGATGTCGGCGTCGCCGAGGTCATGTGGATCTTCCGCGACCCGTTCGACCTGGAGACGATGGAGCGCCTGGGCGAGGTCCGCGCCGCACTGGGCGCATAGGCGGGGCGGATCAGGGACCGCCGCGATTCAGGCGCGCGTCGTGCCCAGCTCCAGAGGAGGCTCTACGACCCGCCACCTCTGGCGAGACGTTCTCACCCGCCGGCGGCGAGCCCAGCTTGTGGCCGGTCGACTCGATCCAGGCCCGGAGCTGTCGATAGACCGCCGGCGCACCCATGAGCGGCTCGGTTTCCATCTGCCAGTCACCGGGGTGGAGGATGAGGCCCTTCGTCTGCCAGCCGCCCAGGCCACCATGGGAGCCGATGAGCTCCTCGAAGGCGGCGACTTCTTCCGTATCGGGATCCAGCAGGCTGATGGCCACCAGGTCGCTGACGTGGGCCATCTGGTCGAGCCGCTTGAGGCTGCCCACCGCGTACTCGCCGTATTTCGTGGTCGGGTCCAGGCCCTCGACGCGATCCTGGTCGAGGAAGCGGATGCCGTCCTTGCCGATGGCCATGGCGCCCTGCGTCTCCGAGCGCACGAGCAGCAGCCCGACGCCGGGGTGGTTCGAGAGGGATTCGACGAGCCCCGGGTAGTGACGGGCGATGCCCTCGAGCGTGACGCGCTCGGACTCGACCGTGAAGTAGATGAGGGCCAGGTTGCCCGACGCACAGACGACGAGGTCGGGGGGCGGTTCGCCTTCCGCGACGACAGCGGTCGACTCCCCGTCCCCGGCCGGCGCCGTGGCCGACAACGTGGCGACGGCCGTCTCGTCCTTGACGCCCAGGTTGACGACGCCGTCCTTCGTCCGGCTCTTGAGCGCGCGCCGCGCGAGCGACGGCGTGACGCCTTCGCCGCGGGTGTACTCCGAGACGAAGGTGTTGATCTGACCGTATTGCTCGGCGGTGTCGGTGGCGGCGGCGACCGAGGCCTCCCCGCCCATGAGCGACTTGACGACCTCCTGGAGGGTCACGCCATAGCGCTGGCGGAAGGTGGCACCGAGGCTCTGGCCGTGGTCGGAGACGACCACGAAGCGATACGGGCGCGGCGCGCTGAGTGATGCCCGCTGGAGTGCCCCGAGGGCCGCGTCCACGCCGTCGAGGGCGTCGAGCGACTCCGGCCGCTCGGGCCCCGAGTGGTGCGCGATCTCGTCGTAGTCGGTGAAGTCGGAGTAGATGACCGGCGTCCCGCGGTACATCTCCTGCATGATGAGCGACGACTGGAGGCCCCGGAGGACCACGTTCGTGGCCGCTCGCACGAATGGATAGGGCATGCCGCGGTGCATGCGCGGCTCGACGCCGGCCCGGATCTGGCGCCGCGACTGGACCATCTCCTTGATCGCTTCGCCGAACGTCCGGATGATGATGTGCAGGTAGTTGAAGGGGCTGACGAAGAAGCCGAAGAAGTCCCGCGAGTTGCCGATGCCCTTGGTGCCGTCGGCCAGCGAGGCCATGGTCATGAAGCTGCGCGACGCGTCGCCGGTCACCAGGTTGCCCACGCTGGCGCCGCCGTTGCTCAGCAGCCCCTCCCCGTCCGAGGCGCGACGGACGATCTCGGCCGCATCCTTGGGGTGGTTCGAGACGAGGAGGCGGCCGTCCTCCTTCTCGTACCAGCGAAAGGCGGGGATGCCGTCGTTGTTGCCGTGCAGGATGCCCGCCTGGCTGGCCGATGTCTGCGATGGCAGCATCGCCTCCCATCGGCTCAACCGATAGCCGTCGGCCCGAAGCCAGCGGGACATCACCGGCGCCCGCCCGGCCCGGATCTGGTTGCGCATGACGGGGTGGCTCAGGCCGTCGATCTGGATGATGACCACGCCGGGCACGTCGGTCCGGATGACGTCCGCTTGGCGGGCCACGAGCTGGCGCACCAGGGTGCCGTAGTAGGACTGCTCCGCATCGAGCGAGACGAACGACGAGAGGACCACGTGGAAGGTGGCGAAGACGAAGGAGCCGATGAAGGCGGTCAGGAAACTGTCGACCTGGATGCCCGGCACCAAGGGCCCCAGGATCCAGATCATGCCGACCTGGAAGAGGATGGTCACGATGCCGACGAGCACGATGGAGATCGGTGCCACGAGACCCAGGACGATCGGCCGGACGAGCGCGTTCAGGATGCCGATGACGATGATCGCGGCCACGATCGAGACCGGCCGCGTGATGGTGATGCCGGGCATGATGGCGATGGTCAGGATGAGGGCGATGCCGGCGATGACCACGGAAACGATGCCGCGCTTGAGCAGGTCGCCCCAGCCGCCGCGCCAGGTCCACAGCATCTCCGCCTGAAGCCTGTAGAAGGCGATCACCTTGGCGATGGCGGACATCGGCGGATTGTAGTCGCGAGGCTCGCCGGCTAGCCGGCGAACCCGCGGCCGCTCCCAGCCAGCCTGATCGCGATCTCGCCGGCCAAGAGGCGTCCACGAGGCGACAGCGCGATCCGCCCGTCGTCGGCAGGCTCGAGGAGGCCGGCCGCCAGGGCCGCCTCGAGATGACCATCGACATCGGGCGAGAGGGCGGCGGCGGCCAGGCCGTCGCTCGTTCGCAGGGCGAGCGAGATCGTCTCGAGTCGGACCGCGGGCGCATCGAGGCGCTCGACGCCACCGGGAGGCAGGCAGGCTGGCTCCCCGTCGGCCGGCAGCAACGCAGCCAGGTAGCCGTCGAGCCGGGCGGCATTCCAGCTTCGAAGCCTGGCGCCGTCGAAGCGGTGCGCGCCCGGCCCGACGCCGAGGGTCGCCTGCCGTCGCCAGTAGGCCTGGTTGTGGCGACTGGCACCTCCTGGACGGGCCCAATTGGAGACCTCGTACCAGCCGAACCCGGCCGCAGCGAGCCGCTCGTCGAGCAACAGGTACGCGTCCGCGGCACGATCGTCGTCCTGCTCGGCGGCCGCGGCCAAACGCCATCGGCGCGCGCCCGGCCGGATGGGGAGATGGTCGCCGGTCGGCCCGGTCAGGCCCTCAGCCTCTGGGTCGTCGATCGTCAGGGCGTAGGCGGAGAGGTGATCGATGGGCGCCTCGAGGGCTCGCTCGACGGTCGCCCGCCAGGTCGCCATGGACTGTTCCGGCAGGTCGTAGAGCAGGTCGAGCGAGCGATGCTCGATGCCGGCTCGGCGTGCCGCCTCGACCGCCTCGAGGACATCCGACGGCTGATGCCGTCGACCGAGCCGTCGCAGCTCGCCGCGGTCGAGGCTCTGCGCGCCGAAGCTGATGCGGTTCACGCCTGCCGCCCGGAAGCCGGCCAGATCGCCCCGCTCGTCAGGCCCGGGGTTGGCCTCGATGGTCACCTCGGCGGCTGGCGCGAGGCCGAAGCGCCGATCGATCCGCTGGAGCAGCGCCGCCACGTCGGCGGCGGGCAGCAGCGAAGGCGTTCCGCCGCCCAGGTAGACGGAGTCGAGCGGCTGGCGACTCGAGGTGCCGGCGGCGCCGGCCGACCGCGGGGGCCCGAAGCGTGCGTCTAGTTCGTCGGCGCGCAGCTCCAGCTCGACGTGGACGGCCCGGACGAACGCCTCGACCCGCGCGCGCGGGCCACGCGCGGCGTGGCCGGTGTAGACCACGAAGTCGCAATACGGGCAAAGGGAGACGCAGAACGGGACATGGAGGTAGAGCCCGACCGGCGGCAGGGATCCTTCGTCGCTCGCCTGGCGCCTGCCGCGCGGCGACACGTGGATGCTCAGACGCCGTGATCGTCAGCGGTCGCCCTCCCCGACGACCTCCCAGCCCTCCGGCGGCTGGCTCGCCGCGAAGGCCTCTTCCGGCTCCTGGCCGGGAGGCTTGACCAGGCCGGCGTGACCCGTGGTCACGAAGGTCGCAAACCGAGTCATCGAGTGAGCCACGAAGGAGGCGCCGATGCCGCCCGTCCAGACGGTCAGGAAGCCGGCCACGACGCCCGTCCCGAGGGCGATCAGGAGCATGCCCCGGCTGCGACCCGGCGCCCCGAGGCGAGTGGTGATGCCGTACAGGACCGCCTGGAAGGCGATGGCCAGGTCGGTCGGCCAGCCGAGTGCCAGCGTGATGCCCAGGATGGCGCCGCGGAAGCAGGCCTCGTCGATGAACGCGGTGCCGATCGCGTTGGCGGCGGCACCCGGGTAGTGGCGGTACTCCGGCCAGCGCAGGCGCCGATAGCGGAGCCAGGCATAGAGGCCGGCGACGAGGGTCCCGAGGCCACCGAAGGCGAGGCCGAGGACGAGCGTCTCGGTGCGGTCGGTCCCGATCCCCAGATGCAGGGTCGTGACCGGCGTCGGGAAGACGTACCAGATGGCCACCGCGAGCGCGACGCCGGTCCCGTACCAGGCCAGCCTGCGACTCGCGCCGCGCCAGCCGCCCGAGGCGGACTCATCGTCGTACTCGGCGGTCCCGAAACGAAACGCATCCAGGCGCAGCAGGACGAGCAGGCCGGTCAGGCCGACGCCGACCAGGATGCGGAGCTGCTCCTCGAGCTCCCCTTCCACGTCTGATCAGCCCTCCGACGTGCGCAGGACGGCCAGGAAGGCCTCCTGCGGGATCTCGACGCTGCCGATGCGCTTCATGCGGGCCTTCCCCTCCTTCTGCTTCTCGAGCAGTTTGCGCTTTCGGGTGATGTCGCCGCCATAGCACTTGGCCAGCACGTTCTTGCGCATCGCGCGAACGGTGTCGCGGGCGATGACGTTGGAGCCGATGGCGGCCTGGATGGGAACCTCGAACATCTGGCGCGGGATGAGCTCCTTGAGCTTCTCGACGAGCATCCGGCCCGTTTGTTGCGCGCGATCGCGATGGAGGATGAGCGACAGGGCGTCGACGGGCTCGCCGGCGACGAGCACGTCGAGCTTGACCAGGCGCGCCTCGCGATAGCCGATCTCCTCGTAATCCATGCTCGCATAGCCCTGCGAGCGGCTCTTCAACTGGTCGAAGAAGTCGACGATGACCTCGGCCAGCGGCAGCTCGAAGGAGAGCAGGACGCGCTGCGGATCGAGGTACTCCATGGTCTCGAACGTGCCGCGGCGGTTGGTGGCCAGCTCGATGAGGGAGCCGATGTAGCTGCTCGGGGTCACGATCTTGACCCGCACCCAGGGCTCGGAGATGGCCTCGATGGCACCGATGTCGGGCAGCTCGGAGGGGTTGTCGATGACCAGTTCCTCGTTCGAGTGCAGCAGCCGGACGCGGTACTCGACCGACGGCGCCGAGGCGATCAGGTCGAGGTCGAACTCGCGCTCGAGCCGCTCCTGGATGATCTCCATGTGGAGCAGCCCGAGGAAGCCGCAGCGGAAGCCGAAGCCGAGGGCCACAGAGCTCTCCGGCTCGAAGGTGATCGAGGCGTCGTTCAGGTGGAGCTTCTCGAGCGCGTCGCGCAGGAGTGGGTAGTCGGGCCCGTTGAGCGGGTAGATGCCGGCGAAGACGAGCGGCTTGGCGGCCTTGTAGCCGGGCAGTGGCTCGGTGGCGGCGCGGCCGGCGGCCGTCAGGGTGTCGCCGACCTGGCAATCGCGCACGCTCTTGAGGCCCGTCGCCACGTAGCCCACCTCGCCGGCCGAGAGGCGCTCCATGGGCACCAGCTGGGGCCGGAAGACGCCCAGCTCGAGGAGGTCGGCCTCCGCGCCCGAGGCCATGAGCCGGATCGTCTCGTGCGAGGCGAGCGTGCCTTCGGCGAGTCGGACGTAGGCCACGACGCCCTTGTAGGTGTCGTAGTGCGAGTCGAAGATGAGGCCCCGCAACGGCGCCTCCGGGTCGCCCTTCGGCGGCGGGACGCGGGCGACGATGGCCTCGAGGATCTCGGGTACGCCGGTGCCCTCCTTGGCGGACGCCAGGATGACCTCCTCACGCGGGATGGCGAGGACGTTCTCCAACTCCTCCATGACCGACTCCGGCTGGGCCGATGGCAGGTCGATCTTGTTGAGCACGGGGATGATCGTCAGCCCGAGCCCGAGCGCGAGATGGACGTTGGCGAGCGTCTGCGCCTCGATGCCCTGGGCGGCATCGACGACGAGGATGGCGCCCTCGCAGGCCTGCAGGCTCCGACTGACCTCGTAGGTGAAGTCGACGTGTCCGGGCGTGTCGATGAGGTTCAGCCCGTAGACCAGGTCGTCGGCGGCCGTGTACTCGAGACGCACGGCGCGGGCCTTGATCGTGATGCCCTTCTCGCGCTCGAGGTCCATCGAATCGAGGACCTGGCTGGTCATCTGGCGCGCATCGATCGTATGCGTCAGCTCCAGGAGGCGGTCGGCCAGGGTCGATTTGCCATGATCGATGTGGGCGATGATCGAGAAGTTCCGCAGACGCGACTGGGGGATGGTCACGACGCGGGAGTGTAGTCGGTCCGGCAGGTGTCCAACGGCGGTGCCCCGGCGCACCACAAGGATCGCCGCGATGCGATCCGAAGCGACGGCCATCGCGTATCGATGGGTAAGGGCCATCCCCGGCGCGTCCCACGTCGGGAACTCGCCGCGCTTGCCCGCGCGGCAGGAGGAGGCAGATCGATGCAGATCCGACGGACGATCCCCATCGCGCTCGCCACAGCGGCGGCGCTCGTCATCGCGCTGGTCGCGAGCAGCATCTCGGTCGCCGGCGGTCGGCCGTTCACGGTGGCCCCGTTGACCGGCGCCGCCGAGGCGCCCGGCCCGGGCGATCCAGACGGCACGGGGTCAGCCCGGTTCTGGATGAACCCGGGCACCGGTGAGGTCTGCTACGACTACACGGTGAGTGGCGTCGCGACGCTGGGAGCCGCCCACATCCACCTCGCGCCGGCCGGCGTCGCCGGTCCGGTCGTCATCCCGCTGGAGCCGACACGAGCCGACCGGAGGCACCGGCTGCGTGACCGCCGATCGCGACCTGATCGTTGCCATCCTCACGAACCCGAGCGCCTACTACTTCAACGTCCACAACGCGACGTTCCCCGCCGGCGCCCTGCGCGGCCAGCTCAGCCGAACCCCCTGATCCAGATCCCACGCTCGTCCGAGGCGGCGTCGACATCCTGTCGGCGCCGCCTCGTCGCATGACCCGGACGGCGCCTCTCGGCCGCGGCTCTGCTACCATCACGCGTCGCGCCATCTGAATCCCGGCGCCAGGCGCACCCGCGCCATCCATTCGCCCCGCAGTCCGAGGTCATCCCGAGTTGGCTCACTCTTCCCGCACCTGGCGCGGCGCCCGAACGCCACAGGCCCTGAAGCGCGTCCGCCAGGACGAGCGCAAGCGCGCCGTCAACCAGCCGCAACGCTCACGGGCCAAGACGCTCGTCGCCAGGGCCGTGGTGGTCGCTGGCGGCGCTGATGCCGAGGCGACGCGGGCCGCCGTCGTGGCCGCTATCTCGGCGCTCGACAAGGCCGCCAAGGCGGGTGCCATCCACCGGAACGCCGCCGACCGCCGCAAGAGCCGCCTCATGCTCAAGGCCAATGCCGCGCTCGAGGGTCAAGCCGTGGTCACCGGCGGCAAGGTCGTGCGAACGACCGGCAAGGCCGCTGCCGCCAAGGAGGCCAAGGCCCGCATCGCGGCCTCGAGGGCCTCGAAGGCCAAGGGCGAGCAGACGGCCGCCGGCAAGGCCCGCGCCGCACTGACCAAGTCCACACGCGCCGAGACCGCGACGAAGGCGGAAGCCGCCGCCACGGCCGCGACGGCCACCGCGGGCAAGGCGTCCGCGACGAAGCCGTCGGCCGCCAAGGCATCGGCGAAGGCCAGTTCGACCAAGGCGGCCCCAACGAAGGCCACGGCAGCGAAGGCACCGGTCGCCAAGAAGGCCCCGGCCGCGAAGGCCGCCTCGGCCCCGAAGGCGACCGCCAAGGCCGCCCCGAAGAAGGCCCCAGCCAAGAAGTAGCCCCGTTCGGTCCGGCGCCTCTGACCGGAGGCGATGCTCAGCTCAGGACCTGTGCCGTCACGTCGGGCTCCGTGCGCGGCGGCCGTGAGCCAGCTGCCCCGTAGAGGAGACCGCCCACCAGGGCGCCGCCGGTCACGAGCGCGATGATCGTCAGCGCGCCGTTGAGCTGTTCCTGGAGCACGAACCGCTCGAACGTGGCCGCGTCCGTGACGCCCGCTGCGGCCAGCTCCGGCCCGCGGCCGCTCTCGAGATAGCGCTGATACGTGCACTGGGGACCGGTGGTGCAGACGAGCGGCCCGCCCTGGGTGCCGTCGCGATAGCCGGCGTCCGCGTACACGAAGACGAGTCGGATGCCGGCGTAGAGGACGGCCAGCGTGAGCGCCGTGAAGAGGCCGGCGTAGATGGCATTGGCGATCACCCGCCGCCACGGTCGGCGCCGCTCCGAACGCGCGTTCGCGTAGAAGCCGATGAGCAGGCCGCCGACCGGCGCGAAGAGGAAGACGAGGGACTGCACGGCCACGATCAGCTCGAAGCCCATGGCGATGACGACAGCCATCCCGAGGCCGACCCAGCCCGCGAAGATGGCTCCCCGATCGACGACGCGGGACACCCTCAGGAACGCGCGAGCGCGGCCGCGCCGGGGTAGCGAGCGGCCGCGCCACACTCCTCTTCGATGCGCAGCAGCCGGTTGTACTTGGCGACGCGCTCGGAGCGTGATGGGGCGCCGGTCTTGATCTGACCCGTGCCCGCGGCGACGGCGAGGTCGGCGATGGTCGTGTCCTCGGTCTCGCCCGAGCGGTGGCTGATGATGGCGCCCCAGCCGTGGTCGCTGGCCATCTCGATGGCGGCCAGTGTCTCGCTCAGGGTCCCGATCTGATTGAGCTTGATGAGGATGGCGTTGGCGGCATCCTCCTCGATGCCTCGGGCGAGCCGCTCGGGGTTGGTCACGAAGAGGTCGTCGCCGACGAGCTGGCAGGTGCTGCCGAGGCGCGCCGTCAGCCGCTGCCAGCCGAGCCAGTCGTCCTCGGCCAGGCCGTCCTCGATGGACACGATCGGGAAGCGCGCCACCCAGTCGGCCCAGAAGTCGATGAGCTCGGAGGTCCGCAGGGTACGTCCCTCCTTCGCCAACCGGTAGGTCAGCTCGCCATCGGCATCTGGCGCCGTGTCCAGGTCGAGCAACTCGGTCACGGCCGGGTCGAGCGCGATGGCCACGTCCTCGCCCGGCCGGTAGCCGGCCCGCTCGATGGCTCGAAGGACGATCTCCACGGCCGCCTCGTTCGAGGGCAGCGATGGGGCGAAGCCGCCCTCGTCGCCCTGGCCCGTCGCGTGGCCGCCTTCGTGGAGCTCTGCGCGCAGGGCATGGAAGATCTCCGAGCCGATGCGAAGCGCCTCGCTGAAGGTGGGCGCCCCGACGGGCATGACCATGAACTCCTGGAAGTCGGTCGAGTCGGCGGCGTGCTGGCCACCATTGAGGATGTTGAACATCGGGACCGGCAGGGTGTGGGCACGCGCCCCGCCGAGATAGCGGTAGAGCGGCAGGTCGTACGCAGCCGCCGCCGCGTGCGCGCACGCGAGCGAGACGCCGAGCAGGGCGTTGGCCCCCAGGTTCCCCTTGTTGGGCGAGCCGTCGAGCTCGATGAGCGTCTCGTCCACCAGCGCCTGATCGGCAGCGTCGACGCCCAGGAGGGCCGGCGCGATGCTCTCGAGGACATTGGTCACCGCCCGAAGCACGCCCCGGCCGCGATACCGGTCGTCGTCCCCATCGCGCAGCTCGACCGCCTCGTGGGCGCCGGTCGAGGCGCCCGAAGGCACGGCCGCCCGGCCGCCTGCGCCGCCCGATAGGACGACATCGACCTCGATCGTCGGATCACCGCGCGAGTCGAGGATCTCGCGGGCATCGATGGAGTCGATGAAGGTCGTCACGATCGGTCCCCACTCGAAGCCGGGGGCCGGTCCTGGAGCGCGGCGATGCCGGGCAGCTCGCGGCCCTCGAGGAACTCGAGCGAGGCGCCGCCGCCGGTCGAGATGTGGCTCATTCGCGAGGTCAACCCGAGCTGGGCGACGGCCGCCACGGAGTCGCCGCCGCCGACCACGACCATCGCGCCGGCATCGGCCTTGTCGGCGAGGAACCTGGCCATCGCGCGCGTGCCGTCGCCGAACGTGGGCACCTCGAAGACGCCCAGTGGCCCATTCCAGAGGACCGTCTGCGCATCGGTCAGGGCGTCGGTGAAGGCGGCCATGCTGGCGGGCCCGGCGTCGACGGTGGACCACGAGTTCGGGATCTTCGAGGCTGGCACGGTCTTGTGCTCGGCGCCGCGCGTGACC
The DNA here is from genome assembly GCA_963837215.1 of uncultured Chloroflexia bacterium. Lineage (GTDB taxonomy): Bacteria > Chloroflexota > Limnocylindria > Limnocylindrales > CSP1-4 > CSP1-4. The sequence continues at coordinate 202,126 of CAWIML010000006.1, read as the reverse complement.
TCCTTGGCCACGACCACGTCGATCGGCAGCACGAAGGTCACGCCCTTCGCCTCGGCCAGGGCCAGGATGCGCGCGGCGTCCTCGACCCGATCGCGTTCGAGCAGGCTCTTGCCGACCGTCCAACCCTTGGCGACCAGGAAGGTGTTGGCCATGCCCCCGCCGACGACGAAGGTGTCGACCCGGTCCATGAGGTGTTCGAGGACCTTCAGCTTGTCCGAGACCTTGGCGCCACCGATGACCGCCGCGAACGGTTCGGCCGGCGACTCCAGCAGGGCGGAGAGGGCGATGATCTCGCGCTCCATGAGCAGGCCCGCGTAGGCCGGCAGAAAGGCCGTCACCCCGACCGTCGATGCGTGCGCGCGATGCGCCGTCCCGAAGGCGTCGTTGACATAGACGTCGGCGTAGGCGGCCAGGGCCTTCGCGAAGGCGGGGTCATCGGCCTCCTCCTCGGCGTGGAATCGGAGGTTCTCGAGCAGGATCGCCTGGCCCGGCTTGAGCCGGGCGATGGCGTCGACGCGTGCCCACGCCCAGTGCGTCGCCGGTCACCCGGACCGGACGGCGCAGGAGCTCGGATAGCCGGAGCGCGACTGGGCGCAGGCGGAAGGTGTCGTTGACCTTGCCTTTCGGCCGGCCGAGATGGCTGGCCAGGATGACGATGGCGCCACGATCGAGGAGGTAGACGATGGTCGGCAGGCTGGCGCGGATGCGCGAATCGTCGACGACCTTGCCATCCTCGAGCGGGACGTTGAAGTCGACGCGCACGAGGACCTTCTTGCCGGCCGGGTCGAAGTCGCGAACCGTGAGCTTGTCCATGGTCGTGTGGCGCCCGCGACTACAGCCGCGCGGCGACGAACCCGACGAGGTCGGCGACGCGGCAGCTGTAGCCCCATTCGTTGTCGTACCAGGCGATGACCTTGACGAAGGTCCCGCCGAGCGACATGGTCGAGGCGCTGTCGATGATCGAGGAGCGGCTGTCGCCACGGAAGTCTGACGACACGAGCGGGTCGTCGCTGACACCCAGGATGCCCGCCATGGGCCCTTCGGCGGCGGCATGGAAGGCGGTGTTGAGCTCCTCGACCGTGGCCGGGCGCTCGAGCTCGGCCGTGAAGTCGACGACGCTCACGGTCGGCGTCGGGACACGCAGGCTGAAGCCGTCGAACTTGCCCTTCAGGTCGGGGATGACGAGTGCCAGCGCCTTCGCGGCGCCGGTCGTCGTCGGGATGATGTTCTGACCGGCGGCCCGGGCGCGTCGCGGGTCTTGATGCGCCACATCGAGGATGCGCTGGTCGTTGGTGTACGAGTGGATCGTGTTCATCAGGCCACGGCGTATGGTCCAGCCATCGTGGACCACCTTGGCCGCAGGCGCCAGGCAGTTCGTGGTGCAGCTGGCGTTGCTGATGACGTTGTGCGATGCCGGGTCGTAGGCCGACTCGTTGACGCCGAGGACGATGGTCACGTCTTCGCCCTTGGCCGGGGCGCTGATGATGACCTTTCTGGCGCCAGCAGTGCGGTGAGCGGCGGCCTTCGCGGCGTCGGTGAAGATGCCCGTTGACTCGACCACGATGTCCACGCCCAACTCGCCCCAGGGCAGCTCGGCCGGGTCCTTGACCTGCAGGACCTTGATCTCACGGCCGTCGATGATCAGCGCATCATCCGTGTGGCTGACGGTCCCTGGATAGGCGCCGTAGGTCGAATCGTGCTTGAACAGCAACGCGTTCATGCTGGTCGGCACGAGGTCGTTGACGGCTACGACCTCCACGTCGGGTGTCCGTTCGATGATGGCCTTGAGGGTCTGCCGCCCGATGCGGCCGAAGCCGTTGATGCCGACTCGCGTGGTCATCCTCGTGATCCTCCTGGGCGCCCCGACCGGCGCATGGGGTGATGGCTCGACGAGCGGTCGTTGCCGTGACCGGCTCGGGGCCGACGGTCTCTGGAAGCGGCCCCCGCGGCTGCCTCAGGGGGTAGAGAGGGGCGCGGTCGAACCTCGACCTGCGGCCTCGCCGCTCTTCCCATCATGTCCCGTTGATTGTACCGAACCGGCGCCCGCGGGAATCGAAGGGCCCCGGTCGAGACCGGGGCCCTTACCTTGGATCGAGTGCCGGTCAGGCGCCGATGCGGAAGACCTTGTTGCCACACTTGGGACAGATGCCCTGCGTGGCCGGCTTGCCGTTCTTCATCGTGATCTTGACCGGGTTGTTCATCTCGACCTTCATCTTGTCCTTGACACAATAAGCCTGGACCATCGTTCTGCCTTCCTCCTCCCGGCATGTGCCGGGTCTGGTGGCGGCGCCGGACGAGCGTCCGGCGATCCGTCCTTCGATCGCTCCGTCTAAGACGCCATGGGCGCCGCCCACAGTGATGGCCGCCACTGCCGTGCTCCGGCGGCGATGACGGCTTCATCCATTTCGGCCAGCAGGCGCAGCGCCTCCAGCCCCGTATCGATGCAGGCCGCCTCGGCGCGATCCTTCTGCTCGCCCTGCACGAAGCGACCCGTCGTTCGCTGTGCGTAGGCGGTGCAGACGACGCCGGCGCGGCAGCCTGCGAGGCCGGCGAGCACGAGCAACGCCGAAGCCTCCATCTCGAAGTTGATGACCCGCTGGTCGCGCATCTCGGTAGCCAGGTCGGGAAAGCGGATGGGGAGCTGCGGGATGGGCCGCCCCTGCGCGCCATAGAAGCCGGGCGCCGTGGCCGTGATGCCCGATGTGGACCGGATGCCCGAGCCGATGGGCGGCCTCGACCAAGGCGGCGACGGCGCCGTAGTCGGCGACGGCGGGGTAGCCGTCGTGGACGAAGAAGCTGGTCGTCGACTCGAGCCGCACCGCGCCCGTGGTGACGATCAGGTCGCCGAGCTCGATGTCGTCGCGCAGGACGCCGCACGAGCCGATGCGGATGAATGTCGGGCGTGCTCGGTGATGGCCAGGATCTCGGCCAGCACGATCTCGACGTTGTCGGTGCCGATGCCGGTCGAGACGGCCGACACGCGTCGTCCGTGGAACTGCCCGGTGACCGAGGCGAACTCGCGGTGGCGCTGCCGCATCTCGATGTCGGTCAGCCGCTCGGCGATGCGCTCGATGCGGTCCTGGTCGCCGGGGAGGAGGATGTACTCGGCCAGCTCGCCCGGTCCGAGTGCGATGTGGTACTGCCGTTCGCTGTCGGGAAGCGCGACGCGGGGGTCGACGTCGTCCAAGCGTGGGTACGGCCAGCTCCTCACCTGGTCGCTGTTCGGCAAGGCCGCTCCTCGATGCGCTGGGCTGAGCGTGGGCGCGCAGCTGCGCGGAGGATAGTCTCACGCTCAGTGAGCGTCAAGCCGTCAAGCGTGGCTCGTGCGTGAGATGCTGCCCGGCGGCCAGCCGCCGCTGCCTGGCGCCGAGAACGGGTGTTCGGTTGGCCGTCCGGCCGTGCCGCCAGGTGCGGCCAGACGACGGCTTCCGAGGACGCACCGATCATGCCAAGGGCGGTCCCTCAGGCGTCTCCGTGAGGAGTTCGACGAGGCGTTCCGTCGCATCCCGCGAGGCAAGGCGATCCCTCTGCCATCGTCGCCATCGGGCGCCAGCCGCAGCGGCGGCAACGACCATGGCGACGATCGCGCCGGCGCCCGCTGCACCCATGAGTGGAGTCACCGCGGCATCAGGCTGAGGCCCGTCGGCAGGCGATCCTGCAAGATCGCCGCTGCCGACCGCTGTGGCATCCGCCGCTGGCGAGGGATCCAGGGCGACCGCCTGTCCGGCTACGACGAGATCGGCCGGGTCGTCGACCACGATCACCCAACCCGCGCCATCGACCTCGACCGTGCCCCGCGCCTCGATCAAGTCATCGGGCCGGAGCATGATCCCGATCGCCGCGGCCCCGGCCGCGAGCCGCAGCGTGGCCGTGCCGCTGCCGTCCTCGAGGACCACGATCGAGACCCCTCCCTGGCCTTGTGGTGCCGTCACCTGCACGACGAGGCCGCCGATCCGAACGAAGCGGCCGACATTCGCCGAGAGCTCGGCGGCTTCGATGGTCGTGGCCGTGGTTCCGTCGTCGGCGGTGCCGGGACCTGCCGATCCGCCCGCGGATCCCGGTGCGCTGCCCCCGCCTGACCCGCCGCCCGAGCTCGTACCGTGGCTCGCGCCCGCGGCCTGTGCGGGCTTCGACGCTGCCGCGCCGAGGTCGAGGTCGGCGCGGGATCGCGGAAGCACGGCGAAGCGCCGGTCCTTCGCGCTCGGGTAGGCGCGTCGGACGATGCCCACGATGCTGCCCGCCTGGCCCTCCCTGATGCGATCGACCGCGATGCCGGCCCTGGCCAACCCGACGATCGGGACCGTCGTGCCGTCGGCGAGGCGCAGCTCCGCGCGCCACGCCTGCCCGGAGCGCTTCACGTCGATGACGGTGCCCGCGACGCGGACGAGCTCCCACTCAGCACCGGTGCCCGGCGCCTTGGCCAGGACCCGGGGCGTCGCAGCAGCCTTGCCGAGCAACGTGACCGAGGCCGTCGCCGAGAGCTGAGGCGCCCCGTAGTACGTTCCCGTGGATCCGGCCGCCCGGACCCGGCTGCCGGTCGGCGGCGCCGTCTGACGTGCAGCCAGGCGGAGCAGGATCGCGCCCGTGCCGTCCTCGATCGTGACCCGCCGCCCGTCAGCGTCGAGGAGGCCGCCCGGGCTCGTGACGGTCCCTTCGACGACGACCTTCTGGCCAGCATGTGCCCGGGCGACTCGCGATGGTCACCACGTGCGGCGAGGCTGAAGGCGTGGCCGCGCTCGACGGCGACGCCGTCGGGGCAGCAACCTGGACCTGGAAGTCGTTTCCGTCTCGGACCCAGATCCGGTACCCATCGAGTCGACCCTTGGCCGAGGCACGCTGTCCGCCGATGCCAGAGACGACGACAGTCGCATGCTTGCGTAGCGCATCGGACAGGGTCCCGGCACCGCCGAAGGCGACGATCCGACCACGCCCGGACGCATCCTCGAGGATGATCGTGGTCGTCCCGCTCTTTGCACGGTCGACGTCGACGATGACGCCGGACGCCCGAACGAGGCGACCCTCGGTGGCTTCACCGAGATCGGCGAGCTGGACCTCGGTCGCGGCCGGCATGACGTCGCTGCCGACGAACTCGAGCGGATCGTCGTCATCGAGACGGACTTCGAGCGCCCCGTAGCGAGCCGTCAGCCGCCCCTCGACGATGACCTCCGCCCCTCGCGGCAACGCGAGGTCCTTGCGACCCCCGTCGAGGCGGACGAGGATGCCGGCGGTCGCGTCCTGGATGGCGATCGTCCGATCGTCGACGATGCGTCCTGGCTCGACGGTCACGGTGCCCCGGATCCGCACCCGGGCGCCGGAGGCCTGCTCGCGAGCCACGGCGATGTCGATGGTCCCAGCCGCGGGGCTCGGCGTCGGCGTGGGCGTCGGGCTAGGCGCCAGCGTGGGCGTGGGTACAGGCGTCGCGGTCGACGTTGCGCTCGGCGTCGCCGTCGGCAGGGGCGTGGGTGCCGGGGTCGGGGTCGATGTCGGGCTTGGTGTGGGCGCCGGCGTCGCCTCCGGACTCGGTGTCGGCGTCGGGGACTCGGAGGGCGTCGTGTCCGGTGTCGGGATCGGGGTTGGCGTCGCGGTCGGCGCGGTCGTCGTGGCCGGCGTCGGGCTCGGCGTCGGACTCATCGTCGGGCCTGGCGTGGGCGTCGGGGACGGGCCGACCGGGACGGCCGGCGCGGCGAGGTTCTGTGGCACGGGCACCGCGGTCACCAGCCAGTCGGCGAGGTTGTCGTTCGTGTCGAAGGCGTTGCCTGCCGACCCGCCGGGGCGCCGCTCGAGGCTCGAGCCGGCCGGAGGTGCAGCGGCCACGGTGCCCTCCACGAACGCGCTCGTCGCGTCGCCCCACCCGACGGCATCGATGGCTCCACCGCCGACGGGCCGCACGACCATGGCGCCACCCGTCGCAGACAGGCCGCCGGTGTACACGATGTCGGCGACCGACGCGTAGACGCCGGAGCTGTTCGCGAGGAGCACGTGCCGGCCCGGCTCGAGCAGTGTGGTCGTCGTCCAGGTCGCCTTGCGCGTGACCGTGCTGCCGCTCGAGGTCACGTAGGCGACCTCGAGCCCGGCCAGGTCGACGCTCGCTTGTCCCGCGTTGTAGAGCTCGACGTACTCGTCGGATGCCGATGCGCCGCCGGTCACCACTTCGCCTATGACCGCGGACGTCGAAGGCGGCCAGTCGACGGCCGCAAGGGTCACGACTTGACCGCTGGCGCCGATCGAGGCACCTGGTCCGATGGCGACGAGCGATAGGGCTACGAGCACCGGCATGACGGCCGGGACGACCTGGCGAACGAGCCGCGGCATGGCTGACCTCCAGGCGGGCAGCCGGCGGAGAAGGTGCGACCGTATCGGGTGCCGCTTACCGGGCGCTTCCCGCGCGATGCTCGACGCCGGCTGGGATACCATCGACGCCACAGTCGACGCGCGAGGGTCCGGACCCGAGATCGCGGGCAGCGGAACCGACGTCGACCGGACGATCACCGACAGGAGGCCAGGTTGGCCCGAGCCAAGAGCACCGCCCGAGCAGAAGCGCGCCGCCGCTACCGAGCGAGCCAGGCCGCCGAAGGCCTCGAGACCTCGACCGACAGTGACGTGAGCGCCACCGGGCTGGCCGATCCCGCACCAGTGCGACGAGGCCTCTTCAACTTCACGCTGCCCGACTGGCGAGGCGACATCCGGGCCTTCCCGCACGAGCTGCGCACCAATCGCGGCTGGTGGATCGCGACGGCGCTGTTGCTCACGGGAGCGTTGACCGGCCTGGTGAAGGAACGCCTCGGGCCAGAGGCAGGCGGCGTCCTGACGATCTACTACCAGCTCATGGTCCAGCCGCCGATCGCGATCCCCATCCTCGTGGCGGGCTTCGTGTCGCGGCGTGGGCCCTATCTGATCGGCTTCCTGCTCGGCCTGGCGGACGGCATCATCTATGTCGCCGTGGCGCTCTATGAGATCGCGGGCGTCGGCCTGCCAGCCGGGGTCACCCAGGACCAGCTCTGGTCGTACTCGGCGACCACCATCATCTCGGCCGCCCTATTCGGTGCCGCCTTCGGCTGGATCGCGTTCATCTACAAGGGTTGGCTCCAGGGTTCGTCGAAGCGACGCGCAGAGATGCGCGAGAAGCAGGCTCAGGAGCAACGGCGCAAGGCCCGCGAGGAGGCCCGTCAGGCACGGACCGGTCGCTGACGAGGCCTGGCGACTCAGCGCAGGGATCGGGGCGCTCGGCCCAGCCGAAGGCGAACGGCCCAGCCGAGGCGCATCAGCCCAGCCGGCGCATCCCGGCGTGACCGAGCTGCCGAACGCCGTCAGGGCGCGACGGCCCACCGACCCCTCGCGCCAGGTCGGGCAGTGAGACGACGTCGCGGGCAACGAGGTTGACCACGTTCGCCTCGCGTTGAAGGTCGCCTTCGATGTACAGCAGCGCATGGCGACGGACGACGCTTCGGAGCCGCTCCCAGGTCTTCGGCCAGAGGGTCACATTGACCATGCCGGTCTCGTCCTCGAGGGCCAGGAAGACGGTCCCCTTGGCGGTCATCGGATGCTGTCGCGTGACGACCAGCCCGCCGATGGCAACCTTGCCTGGTCGCCGTTCGGCCAGTGCCGACGCTGTGACCGCTCCCAGCCGTTCGAGCGCCGGGCGGAAGAGCTCGATGACCTGGCGCCGGGCGTCGAGCGAGAGGATGGCGTAGCTGTCGCCCAGGCGCTCGAGCTCGCTCGGTGGCGGCAGGTCGGGCGCCTCGGTGGCCGGCAGCCGGAGGTCGAGGGGTCGGGAGGCGGCAGGTCCGGCGATCGGTCGTCCCCGTGTCGCGCCGGCGACCTCGTGGAGCTGCCAGAGCAGCTCGCGTCGCGGCCGACCCAGCGAGTCGAGCGCGCCTGCCCGGATGAGCCGTTCCAGGACCTCCTCCGAGAGCCCCGTGCGCGCCACGACGTCCGGGAGCGAGCGGTACGGCCCACGCTCCGATGCTTGCTCCAGCTGCTCCCCGAGCTCCTCGCCGATGCCGTTCACGAGATGCAGGCCGAGTCGGATGCCATAGCCATCGGCGCTCTCCGCCGCCAGCCAGCCGCGCTCATGGCGTTCGAGGACGACGCAGGCCGGCGAGCGGACGATCTCCGGCCGGCGGTCGATGCCGACGCCGGCTGGGAGCGGCTCGCCGGGCATGCCCACCCATTCGGTCGTCGTCCGATAGCGGCTGGCGTTGATGTCCACCGGCAGGACGGCCACGCCGTGGCGCTTGGCGTCGTTGACGAGCACCTCGACCGGGTAGAAGCCCATCGGCTGCGCGTTGATGAGCCCGGTCGTGAACTGCGCCGGGTAGGCGAGCTTGAGGAAGGCCGACTCGTACGCCGTGCGCGCGAAGGCCGCCGCATGGCTCTTGTTGAAGCCGAAGCTGGCGAAGCCCGCCACCTGGCGGTAAAGCTCCTCGGCGTCGTCCTCCGGCAGCCCGTTCGTGGCCATGCAGCCCTCGACGAAGCCACGGTGGAGCTTCTCCATCTCGCGCTGTGAGCGCCACGTGCCCATGGCGCGTCGGAAGCCGTCCGAGTCGGCCGCGCTGAAGCCCGCCACCTCGATGGCGATGCGCATGACCTGCTCCTGGTAGAGGATCACGCCGAGCGTCTCGGCCAGGACCGGCTCCAGGCTGGGGTGGAGGTAGCTGACCGGCTCGAGGCCCTGGCGGCGGCGCAGGTAGGGGTGGACCGCGTTGCCCTGGATGGGGCCCGGCCGGATGATGGCCACCTCGACGACCAGGTCGTCGAGGGTCTCGGGTCGGCTCTTGGGCAGCGTCTGCATCTGTGCCCGCGACTCGATCTGGAAGACGCCGACCGTGTCGGCCGCCTGGATCATGGCGAAGACCTGGGGGATGTCCTCCGGCAGGCGATCGAGGTCGACGCACACGCCGCAGTCGGCCTGGATGTCGCGCAGGGCGTCGTCGATGGCCGAGAGCATGCGCAGGCCCAGCAGGTCGAGCTTGATGAGCTTCATGGTCTCGACGTCACGCTTGTCGTACTGGACGACGACCCGGTTGGGCATGCTGGCGCGCTCGAGGGGCGCGATGTCGACCAGCGGCGCCCGGGTGATGAGCATGCCGCCGACGTGGATGCCCAGGTGGCGAGGAAAGCCGTCGATGCGGGCGCACAGCTCCAGCCAGCGCTCCCAGGGCGAGAGGCCGACCGTGCTCCCGCCACGCGGCTGCGGGGGCGGTTCCGGCTCGACGCGGGCGACGCTGGAGTGCGCGGTGGCACTGCCGCCAGTGGCACCACCGCGACCCATCGCCTGCACCGGCGGCGCTGGCGGGTCCCAGGCGTAGGGTCGGCCCAGACGGTCGGTCCGTCGCTCGGGTGGCAGCAGGACGCCCGTCTCGGGGTCGATCGCCCGACCGTCGATCGTGCCTGGCGGTGGCCCAGCCCAGCCCGCAGCCAACGGACACTGGCCGGGGAATCGCCGGGGCCGCCCTCATCGTCCGATGGGCTCGGCCGGAGTGTCAGTGACGGGAGCGAGACGCTCCGGGGAATCGGCCAGGAGATCGTCGCTATCGGTCACCCAGCGCGCCGATCCTTGCGGCCGCACGAACGGCAGGATGTCGCCGATCGGCTTCGGTCCACCACCACGCGGGGGACGCCGTCCCTCTTTGGCCGCCGACCCGCCGCGTCGGGGTACCGATCCCATCCCCTGGCCCACCGGCCGTGCCGCCCGACCACCGGAGCCAGGGCCGCCGGGCACGCCACGAGCGTAGGCGAGCTGGCCCATCTCGTCGACCAGGCCGCGCTCGCCGGCGGCCTCTGCCGAGCCGTCCACCCCGGCCCCTGCCGCATCGCTCCCCTCCCCCGACCCCACCCCCGGGGAGTGGAAGAACTCTGCGAAGCCCCCATCGGCCTCGAGGTCTCGGCGGACCATGACCGAGTCGTAGGTCTCGAGCGCCTTGGCGACGCGATCGACGAGCGGCCTCGGGAAGCCCAGCGCGTAGCCGACCTCGCGCACGGCCGAGCGCGCGCGGTACGTGACGACGTTGCAGACCATGCCCGTGTGCGCCTCGCCGTACCGCTCGTAGACATACTGGATGACCTCCTCGCGGCGGCTCGAGGCGAAGTCGATGTCGACATCGGGGTAGGCGGTGCGGCCCTCGTTGATGAAGCGCTCGAAGAGGAGCCGGTGGCGGATGGGATCCACGCGCGTGATGCCCAGCACATAGGCGACGATCGAGTCCCCCGCGCTGCCCCGCCCCTGGGCCGGGATGTTGCGCTCGCGGGCGAAGCGCATGAGATCCCAGCAGATGAGGAAGAACTCGGCCAGGCCGGTGCGCTCGATGACCTCCAGCTCGTGCGCCAGCTGCTTGACGACGGCCGGCGTCATGGGGTGGTAGCGCTTGCGGGCGCCCTCGTGGCAGAGCCGCTCGAGGTGGCTGAAGGGGGTCTCGCCACGCGGCACCGCAAAGCCCGGGAAGCGATAGCGCTCGAAGCCCAGGTCGATGGTGCAGCGGGCGCCGAGCTCGCCCGCCGTGCGCAGGCCTTCCGCCCAGGCGCGCGTCACGCCCGACCCTGACGCCGCTGGGTCCACCGACCCCGACCCGAACCCCGGCGGCAACCGGGCCAGCTCGTCCGCCGACTTGAGGTGGTACTCGCCGTTGGGCCGGCGCAGGTGAGCGCTCTCGTCGAGCGTCAGGCCGTGGCGGATGGCGACCAGCACGTCGGCCAGCTCTCGATCCTCGGGACGTGCGTAGTGGCTGTCGTTGGTGACCACGACCGGCAAACCGAGCCGCTCGGCCAGGTCGGCCGTCTCGGCGACCAGGAAGTCGTCGTCAGGCAGGAGGTGGTGCTGCAGCTCCAGGAAGAAGCCGGCTCCGAGACCCGGCACCGCCGCGTACCACTCGGCATAGCGCCGGGCCACGGCATCGGCACCGGCACGGTCGCCGGCGAGCAGGCGCCGGGCGATCTCGCCGTGGCGGCAACCGGAGAGCGCCACCAGCCCCTCGGCATGCTCGGCCAGGAGCGCCTGCGTGAACCGCGGCACGCCCTTGGTGCCCGCAAGGTGGGCGGCGCTGACCATCCGGCAGAGGCTGCGATAGCCGGTCAGGTCGCGTGCCAGCAGCACGAGGTGCGGGCCACGCTCGCGGTCGCGAACGCGGCGAAGCTCCTCTCGGCGCGGCTCACGATGGCCAGGCGGACGCTGACGCTCGATGCCAGGGCGGACCGGCCGACCCTCGGCCGCCGAGCCCGCTCCGACCATCGGCCCAGGGCGGCGACGGCGACGATGCGGCACGACGAACCCGTCGGGGTCCGGGGCAGCAGCGTCGAGCAGCTCGACCTCCAGGCCGACGATCGGGCGCAGGCCTGCCTCCTGGGCGGCACCCACGAAGCGGACGGCCCCGTAGAGGCCCTGATGATCGGTCGCGGCCAGGCCGTCGAGACCAAGCTCCATGGCGCGGGCGACCAGCTCGTCGGACGGCGAGGCACCGTCAAGGAAGGAGAAGTTGGTGTGCGCGTGGAGCTCGCTGAAGGCGGTCGTGGCGGGTGACATGGGCACCGCTCCGGGTGGCTTGGGGGCCCGACCGATGATAGAACATCCGTTCTATCCCTGCACATGTCCTTGCGCGTCCCGACGACGACGGGTCCGACGCCCGACGACCACCCGAGGGCTCGGCTATAGTCGCCGCCGATGACCCTCCCGGAACCCCCCGAGCTCGGCACGATCGGCCGGCTGCCCGAACCGCGTCGTCGGCGCCTGCCGCTCGATCGCCTCCTCGGCGTCCTGCTCATCGGCCTCGGAGCCGTCCTCGTGGCACCGGTCCTGCTCAGCCCGCCACCAGCACCGGCCAGCTCAGCCGCTCCAGCCGCGGTCGCTACCAGTCCGATCACCTCCCCGATGCCCGCCCTGACGCCCCTGCCGGCCGGGGCCCACCGCCCTACCCCGCGTCCGACCGACCACGCCGGCGACACCGTGCCGGCCACGCCAGCGCCGACGGAGCCGCCGCCGACGAGCGCGCCGCCCGAGGAGCTCGAGGGCTATCGGTGGCCGATGACCGGCGGCCGGGTCACGACCTGGTTCCAGCCCGTGGACGGTGGCTTCGTGGTCATCGACGGCGAGCGCGTCCACGACGGCATCGACATCGCCACCTTCTGCGGTGACTACATCCTTTCGGCGCACGACGGCGTCGTCCTCTACGCCGGTCGGTCGTACGAGTCCTTTCTCGGCCACGACGGCCCGACCGACGCGTTCTATGCCCAGCTCAAGAAGAAGAAGCTGACCAAGAAGGCGCTGCCCATCATCGTCGTGGTCGACGACGGCAACGGCTATCGGAGCGTCTACACGCACCTCAGCCGGGCCGAGGTCGAGGCCGGCCAGCTCGTCCGCGCCGGCCAGTTCATCGGGCTCGAGGGCGCGACGGGTCACGCCACGGGCTGCCACCTGCACTATGGCCTGATACGCATGGACGGCGCCTTCGTGCCGATCGCCCGCGAGCTGGTCAAGCGGTGGCACTACCCAGAGCGGACCCGGGAGCGGATCGACCCACTGCGGGTCTTCAACCTCTTCGATGTGAACGCCCCGCGCGAGGTCCCCGGCCGACCACCGCCGGCGTGGTCGCCGGGTTTCGGTCCCACGGCGCCACTGCTCGAAGCCCAACGCGCGGCCATCGAGGGCCAGCCCCCGGTCATCAGGGCCAGCCCCGTCATCGAGGAACCGGGTCCGGACGTACCCTGACAGGCTGAGGAGCCCGGCAACCGACGATCGGAGTGGACCCGATGGATGAACGATTCCGCGCAGCGATGGCGGCGGGATACGCGCTCGAGGAGCCCGCCCTGGCCCTCGGCGCTCCCATGCACGAAGACGCTGTCGCGCCGGACCTGCGCGTCCAGCTCGGCCTCTCGATGGTCAACCGCCACGGGCTCATCGCAGGCGCCACGGGGACCGGCAAGACGAAGACCCTGCAGCTCCTCGCCGGCCAGCTCTCGGACGCGGGCGTGCCGGTCTTCGTGGCCGACGTCAAGGGCGACCTGTCGGGCCTGGCCGCACCCGGCGATGGCACCAACCCCAAGGTCATCTCGCGCTGCGAGTCGATCGGCTGGACCTTCGAGCCGCGAGCGCACCCGGTCGAGTTCCTGTCGCTCTCGGGCGCCAAGGGCGCCCAGGTCCGGGCGACCGTCAGCTCGTTCGGCCCACTGCTCCTCGGCAAGGTCCTCGACCTGAACGAGACGCAGACATCGGTCCTCTCGCTCATCTTCAAGTACTGCGACGACAACGACCTGCCGCTGCTCGACCTGGCCGACCTCGAGACGACGCTCAAGTACCTCGGCTCGGACGAAGCGAAGCCGATCCTGGCCGACTACGGCGGCATGTCGCCGGCCACGGTCGGCGTCATCCTGCGCGCCATCATCACGACCCAGCAGGAGGGCGCCGGCGACTTCTTCGGCGAGCCCGAGTTCGACGTCGAGGACCTGCTCCGGACGACGCCAGAGGGCAAGGGCATCATCACCGCGCTCGAGCTGTCCGACGTGATGGACAAGCCACGCCTCTTCTCGACCTTCATGCTCTGGATGCTGGCCCAGCTGTACGCCCAGCTGCCCGAGGTCGGCGATCTCCCGAAACCGAAGCTGACCTTCTTCTTCGACGAGGCGCATCTGCTCTTCGACGACGCCTCGGAAGCGCTCATGGACCAGGTCGAACGGACCGTCCGACTCATCCGCTCCAAGGCCGTCGGCGTCTACTTCGTGACCCAGGCACCGACCGATGTGCCCGCCAGCGTCCTGGCCCAGCTCGGCAACCGCGTGCAGCATGCGCTGCGGGCCTTCACGCCCGACGACGCGGATGCGCTGCGGAAGACCGCACGGACCTTCCCGATGACCGACTTCTATGACGTCGAGCGCCAGATCACCGCGCTGGGCACGGGCGAGGCCCTCATCACCGTCCTCTCACCGCGCGGCGTGCCGACGCCGCTGGCAGCGACGCGGCTCGGGCCGCCCGACTCGCTCATGGCCGCATTGGACCCGACGCTCTTCGCGGGGTTGGCGCGCGGCGGCCAGCTCGCCGCCAAGTACGCCACGGCCATCGATCGCGAGAGCGCCCACGAGATGATCACGGCCAGGCTCGCCTCCGCCAAGGCAGCCGCTGCGGCGGGAGTGGGCGGGGTCGCCGGGACAGGCGAGATGACGCCGGCGCTGCGACGCGCGGCCGAGGCGGCGGCGCGGCGTGCTGCCACGGCCCAGCGGCAGGCCGAGGCACGGGCGAAGCGCGAGCAAGCCCGGGCCGAGCGCGAGCAGGCCCGCGCCGAGGCAGCCGCGAAGCGGGAGGCCGAACGGACGCAACGCGAGATCATCCGGGCCGGCACACGCGTCTTCACGTCGCGCACGACACAGGGCATCATCCGAGGCGTCTTCGACACCTTCTTCGGCAAGCGCTGACCGTCGTCTTCGTCGCGCTCGCGGCGCGCTCATAGCGGCGGAGCGACCCGCCTGGATCCGACGGCGCTGCCCGACCTGGACTCGGCGTCACACCGTCAGGGTGTCGGCCGTCCTAGCTCTTCGAACGACACCTATCAACGGTCGCCCGTTCGATGTGGCCCGGGCACTCCTCCTCTCCGGTCCACATCGGATGGACGTCCCATCTTCGGACTCGACCCCGGTCTCCCCCGGGGTCGAGTCTCGTCTTTCCGGCCGGTCGCTCGGGGCCCGCGTGCCAGATGATCGAGGCCGCGATCGCGTCAGTCGAAGACCCGCTCGAGGTGCCAGGTGCCGTCGATGCCGTCGCGGTAGACGAGCGCCAGCAGTCGGGGCCCGGCGACCTTGAAGTAGTCGCGCCGGATCGGTCGTCGCCACCAGGCCTCCTCGATGCGCCACTGGTTGCAGACCTCGACCGGCTCGCTCCAACCGTCCCAGCGCAGGCGCGCGGGTCGCCCGAGTGCATCGAGATCGACCTCGATGAGCGGCTGCTGTCCGAGCAGGCGGGTCATCGGGTCGACGTCCGACGGCGGGTGGCAGGCCTCTGGCGGACGGGAACGGGGCCGTCGACGGCGGCTGCCGTGGGCGCCTCACTGGTTGCCGCGGGCCCCTCGCCAGCCGGCGTCCATGCCGTGCGTGCCTCCGGGAGGGCCGCCTCCGGGTCGCCCAGCCCGACCCGCCAGAGGCTTGTGGCGCCGAAGCGGATGGCCAGGCTCGCCAGCTGCCAGTCGAGGCGTGCGGCGTTGGCCGACTGCGGCGTGAAGAGGCCGAGCTGGCTGCCGGCCTGCGGGGCGCGGCCGTCCAGCTCGAGGGCCAGGCGGACGACCGGCGCAGTCAGCGTCGTGGTTTCCAGTCGAGCCACGAGGAGCCGCTCCACGAGGGCCGCCTGGGCGACCGGTTCGGGCAGCACCTGCTCGATGCGGAGGGCAGGCGGAGCAGGATCTGGTGGTGTGCCACGATCCGTTGGCCGGGCCGGACCCTCGAGATCGAGCTCCAGGACCGCACGGGTGGCACCGGCACCGCGTGCGGCGAGCTGCTCGCAGAGGGCGCCGGCGAGGTGGTGGAGCACGAAGCGGAGCGACTCCAGCTGCTCGACCGGCGGGTCCAGCTCCGCCTCGGCCCGTAGCCGTTCGACTGGCCGGCGCGGTCGGAGCGGCCGACCGTCCAGGCCACGGGCGAGGTCGTGCAGCTCGCCGCCGAGCGTCCCGAAGCGAGCCACGACCGCGGAACGCGGCAGCGCGGCCAGGTCACCGATGCGGCGCAGCCCGAAGAGCGCGAACCTGCCCTCCAGCTCGGGCGCCGGCAGGAGCCGGATGGGGAGCGGCGCCAGGAAGGCGGCCTCCTCGGCCGCGCCGCCGGCCGGGATGGTGACGAGCGAGGCGGCCTGGCGAGCCATCGAGGCCGCCACGCCCGCCCCGAACCGGGTGTTGCCGATGCCTGCTCGTGGGGCGGCGGGCAGGCGCGCCGCCACGGCCGCCCGCACTCGCGCCGTGAGGGTCGCCTCGTCGCCCCACAGCCGATCGAGCCCCTCGATACCGAGGAGCGCCCGTCCGAAGGCGGGCGCGGTCGAGTCGGTCTCACCCTCGATGGCCGGCGTGAACGCGGCCAGCGCCTCGAGGACGGCCTCGAAGGCGACCGCATAGGCAGCCGGATCGGCCTCGAGGAAGGTGGCCTCAGGGACGAGCCGGTGCGCCACTCCCAGCGGCTGCCCCGGCCGGACGCCGAAGCGAGCCGCGGCCGGGCTGCGGTCGAGGACGCTGCCGGGATCCCACGGCCGACCGCCCAGCACGAGCGGTGTCGTCGGCGTCCAGGGCAGGCCCAGTCGGGCGAGCTCGAGGCGAAGCGAGAGGTTGGGCCAGGCGAGGTGCAGAAGGCGCATGGTCGATGGTCACAAGCGGGGTCGGGGGCTTCTGGACGGGTCGTGCCAGGCGGACGGGGCGCGGGCCCGGCCTTCGGTCGGAGCCGGGATCGCGCGGATGCGGCCGCTGGCGTGGCGGCGGGCCGGTCGCGAGTCGGGACTCGCGTCGAGGAGCCGGGCGACGCCGGCAGCGCGCTCGCCGTCGTCGAGGTAGCGGATCTCCAGCTCCACACATCGGCCGGGTGGCCCGAAGTGGTTCTTGGACACGGTCACCGCCGTGCGCTGGCCGACGATGTCCCGACCGAGTCGGAGCCAGCCGACGCGCTCGAGCTCCAGACGCACGCCGGCCGCCTCGGCCAGGGCGCCGTGGAGCGGCGCGGCGAGGTCGAGCGGCTCGAGGACGAGGAGCTGGACGCCGATCCGGCGAGCGTGGGCGGCCAGCCGGCGCAGGAGCGCCTCGTTGGCGAGCGCCAGGCGGGGCGGCAGGTCCAGCACGAGCAGGTCCACGGCACGGCCCGAGACGAGCGCGCCGGCCAGGCGCAGCCCTTCCCCCACCTCGGCCGGTCGGAGGACGACGAGCCAGCGCAGGTCCACGCCGCGGGCGGCGGCCTCGAGCGGGTCGAAGGTCCGGCCGATGTCCAGCCAGGCGACGATGCCGCCGACGGCCTGGGCCTCGGCTACCGAACGCAGCGCCAGCGTCGTCTTGCCCGACGAGGCATCGCCGCGCAGCGTGGCGCCGGCTCGGCGCGGCAGGCCGCCCGTGCCAAGCAGCGCGTCGAGGGGCGGGAAGCCGGTCGAAACGACCTCGGTGCCAGGATTCAGGAGCGGAGCGTGGGCTCGGGTCGGGGGTCGGAGCCGTCGCAGGATCGATGTCCGGCAGTGGTGCCAGGGCGAGGGCGCCGAGGGTCACGGTGGTATCGGAGGTCGGCCCGACGCCCGAGGGCGCACGCGAGCGACTCGACGCCAAGGGGGTGATGGTAGTCGGTCCATCGATCCGGCCGCCGTTACCGAGGCGGATGGCGGCATTTCCCCAGCGCGCCTCGAGGCGGGCCAGCGCACTGCCCAGCGGCTCCCCCGCGGGGGTCGTCGACGGGGTCTCGAGTGGGGTCGTGCTCATCGTCATGGCCCGGTCCATGATAGAACGGATGTTCTATTTGTCAAGCGAGAGGTCATCGAGCTGGGCAGGGTCGCGCCCTAGCGCGCGAATCCCTAGGCAACGGGGGTAGTTCTTGACCTCGCGCTACCCCGCCCGGAGCGCCTCCGTCGGGGAGACGGACGCGGCTCGCACGGCCGGATACAGGCCTGCCACGGCGCCGATCGCCAGGGCGGCCGCGATGCCGCCGACGATGCCGACGAGCGGCAGCGCGACGAGCCAGCCCTGCGTCTGCGCGTAGGCGACGCCGATGAGGCAGCCGATGGTCACGCCGAGCACGCCGCCGATGGCCGAGAGCAGGAGCGCCTCGGCCAGGAACTGGCCGGCGATCTGGCGCCGCGTGGCGCCCAGGGCCCGACGCAGGCCGATCTCGGCCCGTCGCTCGAGGACGGCCATGAGCATCATGTTGGCGATGCCCAGGCCGCCCACGAGCAGGGCGACGGCCCCCAGGCCGAGGAAGAGGCTGGTGAAGGTGGTCGCCGCGGCGGCCTTGGCCTCGAGGGCGTCGGAGGGTCGGCTGACCTCGACCGCCTCGGTGTTCTCGGGGTTGGTCGTGGCCGGCAGGACGTCGCGCACGTCGGTCACGCGGTCGGGTCCGTCCGCACGTAGATGGTCGAGGGCGAGCCGTCCCAGCCGAACGAGGTCCGCGGGCGACGGTGGTCCCGACGAGGGCCGAGCGGTCGATCTCGGGCGCCAGCGGCAGCGACTCGAGGATGCCGACGACGCTGAACCAGCGGTCGCCGATCCAGACCATGACCGGGCCGCCGACGTCGTCGATGCCAGCCGCTCGGCGGCGACGGAGCCGAGGACGACGGCCGGATACTGCTCGGTCGCCGCGTCGAGCCAGCGGCCGGAGCGCATGCTCCCCTGGAGCGTCTCGAGCAGGCTCAGCTCGGCCGCCTGGACGGCGATGCCACCGGTCTGCTCGGAGTCGATGTAGTCGGTCCGGCGGACGGTCGCGTCGAGCGAGGCCACGGCCGCCGTGCCCTCCACGGGGCGGATGCGGCCGATCATCGCCGGTCGCCTCCTCCGGCAGGCTGCTGTCCTCGCCCAGGAAGGTCTGGCCGGCAGTGACCGTGAGCAGGTTCGTGCCCAGGCTGTCGAGCTGGGCCAGGAGGGCGGCCCGGCTCGACTCGGAGATGGCCAGGACCCCCATCATGGCCGCCACGCCGATGGCGATGCCGAGCGCGGTCAGGGTCGAGCGGAGCTTGCGCGAGCGGAGGCCGGAGCCGGCGATGCGCAGGACATCGCGCAGGCCGACGCGGCGGCGTCCGGGCAGCCAGGCGGCGCCGGGCGCACCGCGCCACCGAGGGCCGGGCTGGCGGCGGGCGCGACGACCCGGCGGCGGTCATGCCGCCACCTCGAGGCGGCTGTCGCGCACGATCGCGGCCGTCGCGCAGCTCGACCTGCCGGGCGGTCCGGGCCGCCACGTCGCGGTCGTGGGTGATGACGACGACGGTCGTGCCGTCGACGGCGTTGAGGTCGCGGAGCAGGTCGAGGATGCCCGCGCCGGTGACCGTGTCCAGGTTGCCGGTCGGCTCGTCGGCCAGCACGATGGCGCGGCCGGCCGACGATGGCCCGGGCGATGGCCACGCGCTGGCGCTCACCGCCGGAGAGCTGGCCCGGGCGGTGGTGCGCGCGCGCCTCGAGGCCGACGCGCCGCAGCGCCTCGCGGGCGGCGGCGCCGTCGCTCGCGACCGGGCACGCCGCGGTAGAGCAGCCCGTCGGCCACGTTCTCGAGCGCTGTCTCGCCGTTCGAGCAGGTGGAACTGCTGGAAGACGAAGCCGATCTCGCTCGCCCGGACGGCGGAGAGGCGGCCGTCGTCGAGGCGGCTGACGTCCCGGCCGAGCACCTCGACCGAGCCCGCGGTGGGCTGGTCGAGCGTGCCGACGAGGTGCAGCAGCGTCGACTTGCCGGAGCCCGACGGGCCCAGGATGGCCAGCAGCTCACCCCGCTCGATGGTCAGGTCGACGTCCTTGAGCGCCTCGACCGGCGGGGCGCCGGGGTACGTCATGGTCACGCCGGTGAGCGTCACGGCCGCGGTCATGACGGCACCACGACGGCCAGACCCTCCTCGAGCCCGTCGCCGCTGACCTCGACCCAGCCGTCGTCGAAGATGCCGGTCTCGACGCCCACGAGGCGGGTCGAGCCGTCCGGCATCCACGACCTCGACGGCGTAGCCGCCTTCGAGCAGGGCGACGAGCGCGTTGACGGGCACGGCCAGCACGTCGGGTCGCGAGGAGCGGGTGACGACGACCGTCACCGGGGCGCCGTCGAGGCTGGCGGCAGCGGCGGCGTCGTCGAGCGTGACGATGACCTCGACGGTCGGCATGCCGGCGTTGCCGAAGGCATCCTCGGTGGCCGAGGCGACGCGGCCGATCTCGGCCACCGTGCCCGGCACGTCGCTCCCGTCGGGCATGGTGACCGCGACGGTGTCGCCGACGTCGACGATCTCCTGGCGATCGGCATCGAGGTCGAGCGAGACGACCTGGCGGGTCGAGGTGCCCTCCAGCACGACCGACCCAGGGCCGGTGCTGAAGCCGGGCTCGACCTTCCGCCCGGTGACGCGCATGGCCTCGGGCAGGAAGACGACCTCACCGAAGTCCACGACGCCGTCCCTGGTCAGGCCGCGCGCCTTCTGCCAGCGCTTGACGGCCTTGGTCGTCGCGGCGGTCCACTTCGTGTCGACCTTGACGCCAGCGCCGTAGCCGAGGTCCTTGAGGTTCTGCTCGAGCTGCCTGATGTCGGCGCCGTTCGTCGACGCCCGACCCCATGGTGCGCCAGGCCGGGCGCGACCCGATCATGACCGTCGCGCGCTGCTTGCCATCGACCTCGTAGGCGATGCTCCCGGCCTCGAGGAGGTCGCCGCTCTGCGCGGCGACGCGGTCAGGGTGCCGCGGAGGTTGCCGACGAGGGACATCTCGCCGTCGTAGCCGAGCGTGCCGGTCAGGTCCTCCGTCACCGCCAGCGTCGTGCGCTCGACGGTCGCCGTCGCCGGCGGCGGTCGTCGGGGTGGCGGCTGCATCGCCGCTGCCCGTCGGCTGGTCCGCTCGCCGCGATGGCGATGGCGCCGATGCCGATGACGCCGAAGAGTCCGACGCGCGATGAGGACCGTCCGGCCCCGATGACGGGCGACGCCGGCTCGGGCGGCATCGCGATTCGGGCGCGGTCGGCCGGCTGAGCGGGCTCGGCGTGCCGGTGTCGGGCGTGGCCACTCATGGCGCGGGGCTTTCGCTGTTGGTCGAGGGTCCGTCGCCGCTGCCGGGCCCGAAGTCCGGCCGCAGGTCCTGGCAGGCCTCCATGGCGGCCTGGAACTCCTCGCTCTGCGGGTCGATGCCGCCGGGCCCGCGCCACCGTGGCCTGCTGGCCACGGATCTGGATGCTGACGCCGCCGTCGGCCTGCGGGTCCGGCATGTCGATGCCGTTGTCGCGCATGCACTGGGCGAACTCGACCATCTGGTCGAGCTGCTCCTGCGAGAGCTCGCGCGGCCCGCCGAAGCCGGCGTCCTCGAGGATGTGCTGGCAGGCCTCCTGGGCCGCCTGGAACTCCTCGCTACCGGGATCGATGCCGTCCTGCCCGATGCCGATCCGGACGCCGCCGCCCCGCCCGGTCTGCGGGTCGGGCATGTCGACGCCGTTGTCGCGCATGCACTGGGCGAACTCGAGCATGGCGTCCTCGGGGTTCGAGGAGGCGTCGGGCGAGGCTGAGGCCACGGCCGCCGCGTCGGGGCTGGCGAGGCTGGCGACGCCGTCGCTCGTGCCCGCGCCCGTCGAACAGGCGGCGAAGGCGAGCGGCAGGACGACGACCGCCGCCAGGAGGCTGGAGGCGTCTGCCGCCGGATCGGATCATCGTTCGGGTCTCCTGTACGCCGGCGAGCCGCTGCCCGACCGGTCATGGACCCAGCATCGGACCCGTCTCTGAAGCGGACATGAAGCTGCGCTTGGTCGACCGCGGTGATCAGGCCGCGGCGCGGTCAGGCGTCGGGGCCCTCGCTCGGCAGGTGCACGGTGAAGCTGGCCCCACTCGGCGATCGGACAGCGACGACGATCGAGCCACCGTGTCGCTCGGCGATCCAGAGGGCGATCGAGAGCCCGAGGCCGGTGCCGCCATCCGGGGCCTGGGGGAGCGCCAGAAGCGGTCGAAGACGTGCGCCAGCTCGTCGGGCGCCAGGCCGGGCCGTCATCCTCGACGAAGAGCGTCGCCTCGGCACCACCGCGAACGCGGATGGTCACATGGCCACCCTCCGGCTTCCCGTGGCGAATGGCGTTGTCGACGAGGATCGTGACCAGCTGGCGGAGGCGCGACACGTCGCCGCGCATGCGGCGACGGTTCGGCATCCACCTCGAGCTGCGTGCCGCGGCTCGTGGCCAGCGTGGCCATAACCGGCACCGCGTCGAGGACGATCTCGGCCAGGTCGGTCTGGGCCAGTTCGAGCTCGACAACCCCGGAATCGGTGCGTGCGAGGAGCAGGAGGTCCTCGACCAGGCTGGTCATGTGCTCGGTCTCGGCCTCGAGGTCGTCGACCGCGGTGCCGACCTCGGCGACGGGCTGATCGGGGTGCCGGCGCAGGAGCTCGAGGCTGGTGCGCATGACGGTCAGCGGCGTGCGCAGCTCGTGACTCGCCTCGGCGGCGAACTCTCGCTGCCGGCGCATCGCCTCCCGGACGGGCACCAGCGCCCGATCGGCGTAGATCCGACCGAGCAGGACCGAGGCGGCGAGGACGACGATGCCGCCGCCGACAAGGATCGCGAGGAGCACGTCGAGCGTTCGTTGCTCGGCCGTCCGATCGCCGAAGACCTGGACGACGAACGGCTGGCCGGCGACATCGACCTCCTTGCTCAGCGTCCGCACCGGAGCATCGTTGATCGTCGTCGAGCGGACGACCTCGCCGCCCGACCACGCCTGCGTGATCCCGTCCTGGTCGATGAGCGAAGCCGGGATGCCCGGTGGCAGGATGCTGCCGTCGGCCGCCACGAGCACCGCGATCGTCCCGGACGCTGGTCCCCCAACGGCGACCCCGACTTGTTGCGCGCCACCGACCACGATCGGCGCCTCGAAGGCGCCAGGCGGTACCGCGAAGGTCCTCGTCACGACCACGTTCTGGAGCAGGCCGGCGCGGGCCCGGAGCTGTGCCACCGCCGCGTTCTGGAGCGAGACGGCGGTGGCGGTGTAAAGGGCGCCGCCCAGGAAGACGAGCACGGCCAGGGTCGACGCCGCGGTCCAGAGCAGCAGCCGGCGGCGGGTCCGGGCCAGAAGGGCGGCGGAGGGATCGTGGGCGGCGATCATGCCGGCGGTCGCACGCTCATCCGGGCACCAGCCGATACCCCACGCCCCGGATCGTCTCGACCTGCCGCGCGCCATCCGGGCCGAGCTTTCGCCGCAGCAGCGCGATGAAGGCGTCGACCGTGTTCGGCGTCACGGCCACGCCGGTCGGCCAGGCATGGTCGAGAAGCTGGTCGCGGCTGAGGACGGCGCCCGGCCGGCGCAGGAGCGTCTCGAGGAGCGCAAACTCGCGGGCCGAGAGGCCCACGGGCTCACCTGCGACGCGAACGACGTGATGGCGGTCATCGAGCTCGATGGCGCCGCAGGTCAGGACGGCGCCCTCGGTCGTCGCGCCGCCAGCCCGGCGGGCGAGAGCGCGGAGTCGGGCGGCCAGCTCCTGGTAGGCGAATGGCTTGACGAGGTAGTCGTCGGCGCCCGCGTCCAGACCGGCGACCCGATCGTTGACGGTATCGCGGGCCGTGAGCATCAAGATCGGCGTCGCCACGCGCTCGCGGCGGAGCCGACGGGCGACGTCGAGCCCCGAGACGTCGGGCAGGCCGACATCCAGGACGATCGCATCGAGGCCGTCGAGGCCTGCCGCGAGCTCGACCGCCTCGCGGCCGCGCGTCGTGAGCTCGACGACGTGGCGATCCTCGCGCAGCAGGCGGGTGAGGAGGGGTCCGAGTCGAGCGTCGTCCTCGACCACGAGCAGGTGCATGTGGATCGTGGGCTCCGTGCGGCGCAAGTAGTTGTTGCGCGTGTCCGAGGTCGTCAGGCGCTCGGTCGCAGGGCGTGCCGCGCCTGATGATGCTGGCCGGGCCGGATGAAAGCATCATGAAGGGCCGTCACCGACCCGTCATCCGGCGTCGATAGACTGCCGGGCTAGCATGAACGGCATGTCCCGCGCCCTACAGACCACGGTCCTCGTGGTGGACGACGACCGCAAGATCGTCCAGCTCGTGCGCACGTACCTGGAGCGCGACGGGCACCGCGTGGTAGCCGCACATGATGGCCGCTCGGCCCTGGATGCCTTCGATGCGGAGCGGCCCGACCTCGTCGTGCTCGACCTCATGCTGCCCGAGATGGATGGCTACGAGGTCTGCCGACGGATCCGGGCCGTCGACGATACGCCCATCCTGATGCTCACCGCCCGGAGCTCCGTCCCCGATCGGATCCACGGGCTCCTGCAGGGTGCCGATGACTACCTCCCCAAGCCGTTCAGCCCGGCCGAGCTCGCGGCCCGCGTGCGCGCCATCCTGCGCCGAGCCCGACCGACTGCAGAGGCACCGACGCACCGAGCCCCGAGCCCGACGCCAGGGCGGGTCGCTGGCGCCGAGGCCGTCGAGCCGCTCCACCAGGCCGACCTGACCATCGACCCGGCGCGCTACGAGGTCCGTCGCGGCGACACGCTGCTTTCGCTGACCAACGTCGAGTTCCGCCTGTTGCTTGCCCTGGTCTCCGCGGACGGTCGGGTGCTCACCAGGGACCAGCTCCTGGACGTGGTCTACGGCCAGGACGACGCCGAAGTGCTCGATCGGACCATCGATGTCCACATCGGCCGACTGCGCGACAAGCTCGGCGACGACGCGGCGTCGCCGCGCTACGTGGCCACGGTGCGCGGCGTCGGCTATCGCGCGGCACCGGCTCCGACGGCGGCGGCCGCCGCTTCGGCGCCGCCCGGATGAAGAGCCGCTCCAGCCGCGGCCTGGCCGCGCGGATCGCGCTGGCCGCCATGATCACGGCCGGCGCCGCGGTCGCGGTCCTGGCACTCGGCGTCGCGGTCGTCGGTGGCGATGCGTTCGCGGCCCTGATGATGGCCCACGGCGAGACGGCCGAGGCAGCCCAGGCGATGTTCGATCAGTCGATCCGCGGGGTCCTTGTGGCCACCGTGGCGCTGGCCATCGCGCTCTCCATCGGCCTTGCCGTCCTCATCGCTCGCATGCTCGCACGACCCCTCGAGGAGGTCGGTGCGGCAGCTCGACGCATCGCGGACGGCGACTACGCGGCCCGCGTGCCGCGCGAGGGGCCGGAGGAGATCGCCTCGCTGGCCAATTCCTTCAACCAGATGGCGGCCGCCCTCCAGCAGCAGGAACGGATGCGCCGCGAGTTCATCGCCAACGCCGCGCACGAGCTGCGCACGCCGCTGACCAACCTGCAGGGCTACCTGGAGGCCCTCCGCGACGGCGTCATCGAGGCCGACACGTCGACCTACGACTCGCTCTGGGACGAGGCCGACCGCCTCGTCCGCCTGGCCCGCTCGCTCGACGCCCTGGCCGAGGGTGAGGCTGGCGCCGAACCCGCTCGGCACGTCGAGCTCGATCTCGCGCCCATCCTCGAGGCCTCGGTGGGCCTTGTGCGCCCGGCACTCGACGCTCGGGGCATCGAGATCGAACGTCGTTGGTCGGCGCCGCTGCCCGCGCGCGGCGATCCCGACCACGTCGCACAGGTGCTCGCGAACCTGCTCCAGAACGCCGTCCGGTACACGCCTGAGGGCGGTTCCGTGACCGTTTCGGGGGAGGCTAGGCCCTGGCAGCGTCCTCGTCAGCGTGGTCAACACGGGCGAGCCCATCCCGGCCGACGACCTGCCGCATGTCTTCGAGCGCTTCTATCGCGTCGAGAAGTCGCGCGACCGTGCCAGCGGCGGAGCCGGCATCGGCCTGGCCATCGTCAAGCAGCTCGTCGAGGCCGGCGGCGGCCGCGTCGGCGCTGAGTCGTCGCCCACCGGGACGCGCTTCTGGTTCAGCGTTCCTGGGTAGTGTCCACGGGTCGGCCGGGAGCCAGCGTTATACTCCGGGGCCCGTGGGGATGTAGCTCAGTTGGGAGAGCACCGCGTTCGCATCGCGGGGGTCAGGGGTTCGAGTCCCCTCATCTCCACCACCGCTCGGGATCAGGCCGAGGCCGACATGACGGCGACGAGTGAGGTCAGGACCCTGCCCGGGGCGTGGCCGCTCGTCGGCCACTTCCCGGCCTACTCGCGCGATCCGCTGGGCTTCGTGACCACCAGCACGCAGGCGCACGGCGGCGTCGTGCCCATCCGGTTCGGACCGTCACCCGCGCTCCTCATCACCGATCCTGCGGCGATCGAGGAGGTCCTGGTCACCAAGCACCGCGACTTCCAGAAGGGTCGGGCGGGACGGCGGGTCGGCGTGGTGGTCGGCGACGGGATCCTGCTCAGCGAGGGTGAGACGTGGCGCGAGCACCGGCGCATCGTCCAGCCAGCCTTCCACCACGATCGCATCACGGCGTGGGGCGAGGTCATGGTCGACGAGACCGAGCGGATGCTCTCAGACTGGGTCGACCGCGACGTGCGCGATGTGCACGCGGACATGTCGGCCCTGACGCTGGCCATCGTCGGGCGGACGCTGCTCGACAGTCAGATCGGGCCGGCTGACGTGGAGGAGGTCCGGGCCGCGGCCGCCACGCTGACCGACCATTTCGACTCACGCTTCAACAGCCTGCGCTTCTTCCTGCCCGACGCTCTCCCGACGCCGGGCAATCGGCGCATGCGCGCTGCCGTGGAGCGCCTCGATCGCATCGTCTATCGGCTGATCGCGGCTCGTCGCGCGGCCGGCGTGCGCGGTGACGACGCCATCTCGATGCTGCTCGAGGCGAGCGAGGCGGACAGCCATCCGCTGACCGATCGCGAACTCCGGGACGAGGTCATGACGCTCTTCATGGCCGGGCACGAGACGACGGCGGTCGGCCTGACCTGGAGTATCCATCTGCTGGCCGGAAACCCGGTGGTCGAGGCTGCGCTTTCGGCGGAAGTCGCCGATGTCGTCGGTGGTCGCCGTCCCTCGGTGGCCGACCTCCAGCGCCTTCGTTTCACGGAGGCGGTCGTCTACGAGACCCTTCGCTTGTACCCACCGGCCTACGCCCTGAGTCGGGAGGCGATCAAGCCGACCTCGATCGGAGGCCAGCCTCTGCCGAAGGGGGGCATCGCGTTCATCAGCGTGTGGGCGGCACATCGGCGATCTGACGCCTTCGACGAGCCAGAGGCGTTCCGGCCGGAGCGCTGGCTCGATGGACTCGCGCGTCGACTCCCTCGCGGCGCCTACATCCCGTTCTCGGAGGGCCCGCGAAAGTGCATCGGCGCCTCGTTCGCGATGCAGGAGATGACCCTGGTCCTGGCCTCGATCATCCAGCGTTACCGCCTGCAGCGTTCGGGCGATGGCGCCGTCCGGTTACGGCCAGCGGTCACCCTGCGTCCGGCGGATCCGGTCAGGATCGCCGTTTCGCGGCGGGAGCTGCCGGCTCGAGGCGGCGGGGATTGACCTTGGCCGCCGCGAGGGTCCGATGCGCGTGAGGTTGGTCGCCTTCGGGACGATCGAAGTCGAGGGTCGGCGCTACGAGCACGACGTGGTCATCGACCGGGGCAAGGTCAGCAAGCGCCACAAGGGTCCCTCGAAGGCGATGCGTGCTGAGTACGGCCACACGCCCCTGACGGCCGCGGAGACGATCCCGTGGGGCGGCAAGCGGCTCATCATCGGCACCGGCCATGACGGCCAGCTGCCGGTGGCGCCCGAAGTCCTGGAGGAAGCCGGGCGGCGGGGCATAGCCGTGACGGCGCTCCCGACCGCCGACGCGTGCGAGCTCCTTGATTCGCTCGCGGCGAAGGACGTTCGAGCGATCCTGCACGTCACCTGCTGACCCGCCTGCTGCCAGCGCATCGCCGATCAGTCGGCGTCGCCAGTCAGGCGCCTCCGTTGGGAACTCGGTGATGAACATGCTCGGCGGGCCGGTGGCCGATCGATACCCGTACACCGCGAGTCCCACCGCAGTGACACCGAAGCCGAACACGCCGGCCAGCAAGGCGATGGGCATGCTGGCGCCGACGGCCACGGCGATGGTCGAAGCGAGCGCGCCGGCCACCACGGAGACGATCACGGCGAGCATGCCAGGCACGGTCACGAAGCCGTGGGCGATCGAGGCCAGTGATGGCCGCGTGGTCACGGCCGGCAGGGACATCCCGAGGCTCCGGGTGATGCCGATGAAGTCATCGCTGGACGCCGTCACGAAATAGCGATCGAGGTCTGGCTGGAGCTCGAGGTACGCATGACGCAGTCGATTCATGCCGGCCACCCAGAGCAGGTCCTCGCTGTTGATGGCCTGCAATCGAGCCACGGTGGCCACGCCCACGAATACGACGACCGCCAGGACTGGGATGGCGAAGGCCATGAAACCGGAGCCGAAATCGGCAGCCTGAGCGACGAGCGCGAGTGCGACGACCGCCCCCGTCAGCAACGTCAGGAACATGCTCGCGCGGCTGAATGACTCGCTATAGGCCAGGGACCGTGCCGACAAGAGGCTCCAGTGCTCGGTCGTCATGATCTGCAGTCGTTGACTGCTGGTATCCGTGGCTCCGACCGACTGCTGCGGCGTCGTCGAGTGCTCCGCCGCCCCGACGGTTGACCTCTCGAGGCCCATCGGCAACCTCCCTTGCGTTGATCAGTCGAGCGCGGCGCGGAGTCCCGCCTCGTGGGTTCGAAGCCAGCGACGGGCGGCATCCGCCTCCGGCACAGCATCGCGCACGGTCCGCCAGAAGGTCGGGCCGTGACCGAAGTGGCGCAGGTGGACCAGCTCGTGAACGACGACGTAGTCGAGGACGGCCGCGGGCGTCATCACTAACCGCCAGCTGAACGAGAGCGTGCCGCGCCGCGAGGCACTTCCCCATCGGCTGCGTTGATCGCGGATGGCGACGGCGGTCGGCTCGATGCTGAGATCGCGTGCGCGGACGACCATGCGCCGCACGATGATCTGCCGGGCCTCGCCACGGAGCCAGCTCTCGAGGACCTCGGCCACCGACCGCTTCTCGCCAGCGCTGAGCTCGACGCGGAGGGTCGGCCCTCCGCCATCGTCGTGCAAGACCCGCGAACGGCGGCGACCGTCGGGCAGCGGAACCACATCAACGGCGTGTTCAACGCCCCCGAGACTGATGGTGCGCCCGGCGCCAAGCGTGGGGCGCGCGGCCAGTCGGTCCCTTGCCGCCGCTAGCCGGGCCTGGTGATGGTCGATCCAGTTTGCGCGAGCCCGGACCAGGTCCGTCGCCCAGCGCTCCGGGGCGCGGCTGGGCAGCGTGACGACGACCTCACCATTGGCCGGATGGTCAGCCTCGTCTGGCGCGCACGATCGGATCGGCGGAGCGTGTAGTCGATCATCGAACACGATCGTAGCCGGAAGACGCGCCGGATTTCGACTCTTTATGCATCGACGATGCATCGCACCAGCTGAGCGGGGCCGACGGATCGCACCCGCGGTGTGAGGCGTCCGCGGAGCGACAGCCGGCGACCGAGCCGGTCGCTCAGGATGTCATGGGCTGCGGGGCAGGCTGCGTTGCGGCGGGACCCGGCTTCCACGGCGTGCCGAGGAACGGCAGGACCCAGCGGTCGAGGCCGTAGTAGCCCGCGACCTTCCAGGCGAGGATCACGCCGATGGCGAGCATCGCCATCACCGGGTTCGTGGAGGCGGAGCCCGCCAGCAGGAACGACATGTTCATGGTCACCCCGAAGAAGGCCGCCACGCCGGTCAGCAGGCCGACGATGAGACCCACGCCGACGGCCATCTCGCCGACGGTGATGAGCCAGGCGAACCAGGGCTAGGCGTTGATGCTGAGCAGGAAGTTGAGGAAGTCTCGATACCACTCGAAGCTGATCAGGGGCCGTCCCTCCTCGGGGATGGCGACGGCTCGTTCCCAAAAGCCATGAAGCGCCTCACCGCCGCCGGTCCAGGCCGGATCCGTGAACTTGTGGAAGCCCGCCTCCAGCCACGAGACGACCAAGGAAGAGGCGGATCGGCAGCCAGAGCAGGCCGGCCTGCCGGTTGCCGAAGAGGAAGCGCGCGAAGGCCGGACCCTCGATCTCGACCTGGTCGGCGCCGGCCGAATTGCGCTCCTGGAAGAGGACCACGATGAGCGCGATCGCCAGCATCCAGAAGATCCAGGTCGCCCATGTCGCGGACGTCGCCCGTTAGGAGCGGGTCCCCCTCGATGAAGATCGGCCAGAGCAGGAGCAGCAGGAGGATGGTCGCCAGACCGCCGATCCCAGCTGCCAGTTTCCGCCGGTTCGACATGTTCTCTTCCCTTCCCTCTCTCTCTGACCTGCCGAGGCGCCCTCGATGCCTCGCCGGTCCTTTGCTGCGTGATACGGTGCGCCTTCGCACCGCCGCGCACAAGGTCCATCGGCCCCGCCTTGAGGGTCCGATCGGCCCCAAGCGGGGTCTCCCAGCAGCCTCCGTTATACTCCCGGCCGCATGGGGCTATAGCTCAGCTGGGAGAGCGTCTGCATGGCATGCAGAAGGTCCGGGGTTCGAGCCCCCGTAGCTCCACCAACGACCCCGAGGGCCCGTCCACCCCTCGTCAGGCATCGAGGGGTGGCGTGATTCCCGGGGCGTCGCACGGAGGGTCACGGGCGCATGACGGATCGGGTCGGTGGTCGGTCGGCGGCCGCATCGATAGGGCGGGTCGGCGCCTGGAGCTTCGCTCTCCAGGCCAACCCGGCCGCCGTGGCGCAGGCGGCGGTCACTGATCTCGAGGCCATGGGCTACGGCGCCGTCTGGATCCCCGAGAGCGTCGGCAGCAAGGAGGTCTTCAGCCACGCCGGGATCCTCCTCGGCGGCGGCGAGCGTATCGTCATCGCGACCGGTATCGCCAACCTGTACGCCCGCGACCCGATGGCGGCCGCGAATGGGACACGTGCGCTGGCCGAGGCATACCCAGGCCGCTTCGTCTTCGGCCTGGGCGTCAGCCACGCCCCATCGGTAGCGGCGCGCGGCGGGAGCTACGCCAGCCCGGTCGCGACGATGCGGGCCTATCTCGACGCGATGGATGCGGCGCGATACGTCGGGCCAGAGGCTGCGGAGCTCCCACCTCGACTGCTGGCGGCCCTCGGGCCACGCATGCTGGCTCTCGCCGCGGAACGCACCGACGGCGCCCACCCCTACTTCGTACCGGTCGAACACACAGCCATGGCTCGTTCGATCCTCGGCCAGGAAGCCTGCCTGGCGGTCGAGATGACGGCGGTCATGGAGACCGACGCGACCGAGGCCAGGCGCATCGCCCGCGCCTTCGCCCGTCACTATCTCGCACTCCCGAATTACGCCAACAACCTGCGCCGCCTGGGCTACATGGACGACGACCTGGCCGCCGAGGGCAGCGATCGCCTCATCGATGCGGTCATCGCCTGGGGCGACGCGCCGACCATCGCCGAGCGAGCGCGCCAGCACCTCGACGCTGGCGCCGACCACGTCTGCATCCAGCTCCGGGCCGCGGCCTCGAGCGACCTCTGCCTGCCACAGTACCGGGAGCTGGCCGCCATCCTCAGGCCCTGAAGGCAGGCTGGTACACTCGAGATCAGCGAGTCGCCCGACCACCCCACCCCTCGCCGGTCGGCGGGGGGTGTGCCATTGAGGGCCCGGACCAAGCGCCGCAGGGAAGCCGCCCGTGACCGACCAGGGAACCGCAAACCGCACCCACGCCGAGCGTACGTCGCCCGCCGAGCGGGCCGAGCGCTATGACCCGACCGCCATCGAACCGCGCTGGCAGGCGCGCTGGGCAGAGCTCGAGCTCTATCGAACCGACCTGGACGACGAGACGCGGCCGAAATACTACCTGCTCACGATGTACGACTACCCCTCGGGCGACCTCCATATCGGGCACTGGTACGTCAAGACCCCGACCGACGCGCTGGCGCGCTTCCATCGCATGCAGGGCGAGAACGTCTTCCTGCCCATCGGCTTCGACGCCTACGGTCTGCCGGCGGAGAACGCGGCTATCAAGCGCGGAATCCACCCGCGCGAGTGGACGATGGACAACATCGAGACGATGCGCCGGCAGCTGCGCACGATGGGCGCCGCCTGGGATTGGTCGAGCGAGGTCGTCACTTGCGAGCCGTCCTACTACCGCTGGAACCAGTGGCTGTTCCTGCAGTTCCTGAAGGCGGGGCTCGCCTACCGGACGACCTCGGCCGTCGACTGGTGCCCCAACGACGGGACGCTGGCCCGCGAACAGGTCGAAGGCGCCGACCGGCACTGCTGGCGTTGCGGCGCCAAGGTCGAGAAGCGCGACCTCGAGCAGTGGTACCTGCGCACGACCCGCTACGCCGACGAGCTGCTCGACTTCAACGGCATCGACTGGCCGGAGCCCGTCCGGCTGATGCAGACGAACTGGATCGGCCGCTCCGAGGGCGCCACGATCGACTTCACGACCGCCCCGGACGACCATCAGCCCGGCGGCGACGTGTTGCGCGTCTTCACGACGCGCCCCGACACGCTCTTCGGGGCGACCTTCATGGTCCTCGCGCCCGAGCACGAACTCGTCGAGCGGCTGACCCATCCGGAGCGGCAGGCAGAGGTCGCGGCCTACGTCACGCGCGCCCAGGCCGAGACCGAGATCGAGCGCCTCGCGACCGACCGGGAGAAGACGGGCGTCGCCCTCGGAGCCGATGCCATCAACCCCATCAACGGCGAGCGCATCCCGATCTGGATCGCGGATTACGTGTTGGCCGGCTATGGCACTGGCGCGATCATGGCCGTGCCTGCTCACGACGAGCGCGACTTCGCCTTCGCGCAGCGCTTCGGCCTCCCCATCCGCCGCGTCGTGGCGGCCCCGGACGTGGCCGACGACGCCTCGCTCGACGACGCCTACATCGCCCATGCCGCCGGGGAGCGGCTGGTCAATTCTGGGCCGTACACGGGCCTGCCGGCCGACGAGGGGGGTCGGGCCATCACGGCGGCGCTGGCAGCCGAGGGCCGTGGCGAGCCGGCCGTCACCTACCGCCTGCGCGATTGGCTCTTCAGCCGGCAGCGGTTCTGGGGCACGCCGATCCCGGTCATCTACTGCGAGGCCTGCGGCATCGTGCCGGTCCCCGAGGAGGATCTACCGGTCAAGCTGCCGGACACCGTCGACTACCACGGCAGCGGCGAGAACCCGCTGGCTCGGGACGAGGCATTCCTGAACGTGGCCTGCCCGTCGTGCGGCGGCGCGGCCCGGCGCGAGACCGACACGATGGACACCTTCATCGACTCGTCCTGGTATTGGTTCCGCTACCTCTCGCCGGAGAACGCACGGGCGGCCGTGGACCGGACGATGATCGATCGCTGGACGCCGGTGGACCAGTACACCGGCGGTGCCGAGCACGCCGTCATGCACCTGATGTACTCGCGCTTCTTCACCAAGGCGATGGCCGACCTCGGCCTCGTCGGGCATCGCGAGCCGTTCCTGCGGCTCTTCAACCAGGGACAGGTCCTGGGCGCCGATGGCGAGCGGATGTCGAAGTCGCGCGGCAATGTCCAGGATCCCGACGATCTCGTCGCGCGCTACGGCGCCGACACCGTTCGCCTCTTCCTGATGTTCATGGGGCCCTGGGATCAGGGCGGACCCTGGAACCCATCCGGGATCGGCGGCGTGCATCGCTTCCTGAACCGGGTCTGGTCCGTGGCCATCGACCCCCACGGTCGCGACCCTGGCGATCCTGCACTGCCAGTCACGGATGTGGCGGCCGCCGGCCGTGAGCTGCGTATCGTGGCGCACCGGACCCTCCAGAGCGTGACCGCCGACTACGAGGGCTTCCGCTTCAACACGATGGTCGCCAAGCTCATGGAGCTGACCAACGCGCTGATGCACCGCCGTGGCACGGCGGTCGCCGGAACCTCCGACTGGGACGAAGCCGTGCGCCTCCTGCTGATGATGCTGGCGCCGGCCGCGCCGCACGTGACGGAGGAGCTCTGGTCGCGGCGCCTGGCAGCAGCCGGCGAGCCCTGGCACTCGATCCACGTCGAGCGGTGGCCCGACTGGGACGCGGCGCTCGTCGCCGAACGGACGGTGGAGCTGCCGATCCAGGTCAACGGCAAGCTGCGCGACCGGGTCGAGATCCCGGCCGGGCTTTCGAAGGATGAGATCGAGACGATCGTGCTGGCGCGGGCCAAGATCCAGGCTGCGCTCGGCGGCCGGCCCCCGGACAAGATCGTCCATGCCGGCGGCCGCCTGGTGAACCTGGTCGTTCGCGGCTGACCCGCCTCCGGGCCATCGGGGAGCGCGTTGGATGGCCGCCCGGCGAACGCAGCGCCCGTCAGGCCGGACTGACCTCCGCAGCGACTGACCCCTCGGCCACGGTGGCGACCTTCTGACGCTCGCGGTGTCGCGCGGCCTTGGCGCGGTTGCCGCACGTCGTCATGTCGCACCACTTGCGCTTGGCCGTCCGTGAGGCGTCGAAGAAGGCCCACGTACAGGTCTCGCTGGCGCACACACGCAGGCGCTCGGTCTTGCCCTCACCGAGGTAACGGGCGACGGATTCGGTCAATCGGGCGAGGGCACCGTCGATGGGGTCGCCCTCGTGGCGATGGCCCATGTGAACGCCGTCAGAGGACGGCACCAGGATGGTCACGTAGTGGGTGCGCAGTGCCCGATTGACCTCGTCGAGGGCACTGAACGACGGCGCCCGACGCTCGACGCTGGCATCGACCAGTTCACGCATCGCGCCTCGGACCTTGCGGATCCGGCCGAGCAGCTTGGCACCGTACTCGGGCTCGGCATCGACGCGGCCGACCAGGGCGAGCATCGCCTCTCGGTGCATCAGGTCGTTGGCGATGAGCCAGTCGAGTGCAACGGTCGGCGTGTCGAGGTGGTCGAAGGGCAAACCCTTTTCGCACTCCAGCGTGTTGATGAAGGCGAGGCCCGTCTCCAGGCTCGCCTGATGCCCGTGGGGCACGGCGTGGGGGTCGGAATTGGTGGTGTGGTCGTGGGTGAAGGTGGTCATCGGTCCGATCGCGGATTGTGTCACATCCCGGACATCCGTGATGTCAGGAGGTAACCATTCTAGATCGCTTGACAGGTTACGCGCAAGTGGCTAGACTCTCCTAGTAACCAGTTCAGAACCATAAAGCAGTTACTAAGAAAGGGCCGGGATCATGGAAGCCGTCGTCCTCATCGTCATCGCCTGGATCGCCATCATCGTCGCCCTCGAGGGCCGCACGGCGACCCGGTAACAGCACCCAACGATTCCCATCGCCCCCGGAGGGCCATACACATGGAAGCCATCATCATCGTCGCGTGGATCGCGATCATCGGCGCGCTGGCACTCGCTGGCCGCGTCTCGGCCGCCGATGCCTGGACGCGGATCCAACCGGACCCGGAGCGGATGACACCGGGAGGGACCGCCTGATGTGGACCACATTCCTGCTCCGAGCGACCGAGCTCGCCGAGGAGCGCAGCCGCGAAGCCCGACACGAAAGCCGCGTGCGTGAATTGCGCCGCCAGGCGGCCAAGGGTCGGTCTCGCCCGACCCGGCGCATCGATCCGGACGAGCGGACTCGCTGACCGACTCGCTCGACGCTAGCCCAAATCGAACCCAGACACCCACGGCGGGCCCGACTCCCAACGGGCCCGCCGTTCGATTCCGCCGCCGACGACGAACCGGCCCGCCCGCCCATAGACTTCGATGCATGAACGACGTGAAGATCGGCGCCCTCTGCTGGAACCAGTACGCGACGTGGCCGCAGCTCCTCGAGGCGGGCATCCGAGCCGAGCGTCTCGGTTTTACATCGCTCTGGACGTGGGATCATCTCTACCCCATCGTCGGCTCCCACGAGGGCCCGATGTTCGAAGCCTGGCTGACGCTGGCGGCCTGGGCACAGCGCACGGAGCGAGTGCGCCTGGGGCTGATGGTCGGGGCCAACACCTTCCGCAACCCGGCCGTGGTGACGAAGATGGCGACGACGCTCGACCACCAGTCGGGCGGCAGGATGACGTTGGGCATCGGCGCGGCCTGGTTCAAGACCGAGCACACGGCCTTCGGACTCGAGTACGGCGACGGCCCACCCGATCGCCTGCGATGGCTGGCGGAGGCGCTGCCGGTCATCCGCGGCATGCTCCACGACCAGGCACCGAGCGCTGCCGGGCCGCATTACGCGATGCGGGAGGTGCGCAATGACCCACAGCCGCTGCAGGATCACCTGCCGCTGCTCGTCGGTGGCGGCGGAGAGAAGGTCACGCTCAAGCTCGTGGCCCGCTACGCCGACGCCTGCAACATCGGCGGCGGCGTGGCCACGGTGACGCGCAAAGAGGCCATCCTGCGAGCCCACTGCGAAGCGGTCGGGCGAGACGAGGCCGAGATCGAGCGGACGACCAATATCGGCGTCGTCGTCATCCGCGACTCCGAGGACGAGGCCCGCCGCGTGATGTCCGGCATCTTCCGACGCAACGGCAACGCGCCGCGCTGGCAGAACCAGCCCATCGGCACGCCCGAACAGGTGGCCGAGAAGTTGGCACCGTTCCTGGGCATCGGCTATCGGCACCTCGTGGCTGGCTTCCCGGCGCCCTACGACGAGGAGTCGATGACCCGATTCGCGACCGAGGTGCGGCCGCTGCTCGAAGGCGTCAGATGATGAAGTTCCGGACCACGATCCAGCTCGAAGGCAAGACCGCGACGGGCTTCCGCGTGCCGATCGAGGTCGTCGAGGCCCTGGGCAAGGGCAAGCGCCCGCCGGTGCGTGTGACCATCGGGCCGCATGTCTATCGCTCCACGGTCGCCGCCTACGGTGACGTCTTCATGCTCCCGCTCAGCGCCGAGAACCGCGAGGCGGCCGGCGTCGCCGCGGGTGACGAGGTCGAGGTGGACATCGAGCTCGACACGGCGCCGCGCGAGGTGATCGTGCCCGATGACTTCGCGGTCGCCCTGGCGGAGGAGCCCGACGCCAAGCACTTCTTCGATGGGCTCTCGTACAGTCAGCAGCGCTGGTTCGTGCTGGGCATCGACGACGCCAAGACGGCCGAGACGCGCCAGCGACGGATCGGCGCGGCCGTCGACCGATTGCGGGAGGGTCGGGGCCAGCGCTGATCGCTGCGCGTTGGTGCACGCCGGTCAGCAGCCCAGCTCTTGAGGCGATAAGCGGCGGCGAAGTCGGCGGGAACCCTTCGACAACGATCGAGCGGTAGCCTGCGCATCGACGTCCGCCGACACCGTCGTGCCCATGGTGTCGCTGGACGTCAGCTCTTCCCGTTCGAGGATCCGACCGCCGGGTTCCTGCCGCCCCGCCCTCGCCATCGCCGGACGGCCCGCCGAACCACCCCCCGCGCATATCCGCTGACCGGACGCCGGCCGGACGGCCGCAAGACCCGCCTGTCCGCGTGCCCGCCGTGGAGGCAAGGCCCGATGACGGAGACGGGATTCGACTGGCGACGGCTGGCTGCATCAGCGCCGGAGGTCCACGCTGAGCCGCAACGCTCGGCGCCCGCGCTGCCGATCGGGCGCTGGCTGGCGATCGGCGGGCTGGTGGTCGCCGGCGTACTCTCGAGCGTCCTGCTCGCCATCGGCGCACCGAGCCCCGAAGTCACCATCGACGGCGGCTCCGAGGTGAAGCCGGCGGGGAACGGCGATCTAGCGGTAGCCGAGACGGGGGCGCCGCCTGCCGCGCCGATCACGGTCGACGTCGACGGAGCGGTGCGTACGCCCCGGTCTGATCACGCTTCCGGCTGGGAGCCGGATCGGCGACGCGATCATGGCCGCGGGTGGCTTCGCGCCGGCGGCCGATGCTCGCGCGGCCGCAGCCATCAACCTGGCGGCCACGCTCGCCGACGGCGATCAGGTCACGGTCCCCGATCGTGACTCGGTCACGCCTGCCCGGGGCCGCCGTGCCATCCGCTCCCGGCGGTGCCGCCGGTGGAGCGTCGACCGGCGCGATCGACCTTGATCGCGCGACGGAGGCGGAGCTGGACACGCTGCCCGGCATCGGGCCGGTGACCGCGAACAAGATCCTGGCCGCTCGCGACGAGACGGCCTTCCAGCGTGTCGACGACCTCTTGACCAGAAAGCTGGTCGGGCCGGCGACCTTCGAGAAGATCAAGGCACTCGTCACCGCCGACGGGCACTGAGACCGATCGATCGGTTTGCCCTGCGATGGCGCGGCTCTCGCGGCCCGCCTGGCTCGCGGTCGGCGCCGCCGGCGCGGCGCATGGCATCGTCCAGCTCGGCCTGCCCCCGACATCGGTCGCGGCCGTGGTCGTCGGGCTCGTCGGCGTGGCCGTCGCGGTCGGCGGGCGGCCGACCCGAACGGCGGCGGTGGCGGCCCTCGCCGTCGGGATGCTGCTCGTTGCGGTCCGGAGTTGTGCAGGTCCGACGGCCATCGACCGTGTCCCGATCGGCGAGCGCGCGGCCTGGATCGCAGAGGTCGTCAGCGTCGGCGGCACGTTCGAGGGTCGGCAGCGTGCCGTACTCCGCCTCGAACCTCCTGCTGGCGGCCGGGTCTACGCTCGGCTGCCGCGCTACCCGGTCATCGCGCCCGGCGACACGATCACGTTCACCGACCGCTTCGAGGCTGCCCCCGACGACGACGGATTCGGCGCCTACCTGTCGCGCATCGGCGTCACGGCCACGGTCGAGGTGCGGGCCATGGCCATCGCCCGATCCGGTGGCGACCCGGTGGAGTCGGTCCGACGGCGAGCCGGCGACGCCCTGTCGGCGGTCATCACCGAGCCCGAGGCCGGGCTGGCCGCCGGCATCATGGTCGGCCTTCGCGATCGTGTCGCCCGGGAGGTGGCCGACGCCCTGACCACGGCCGGCCTGAGCCACATCGTGGCCATCAGCGGCTGGAACATCGCGGTCGTCGGCGGGCCTCATCGCCGCGCTCCTGCGCACCTGGCCCAGGCGTCGCCGGTCTGTGGCCATGATCGTGGCCGTTGCGGCGTACACCGTGCTCGCCGGTGCTTCGCCGAGCGTGGTACGAGCGGCACTCATGGCCGGCGTCGTGCTCGTGGCACGTGAAGGCGGGCGACCAGGGCACGCCGCGGCGGCCCTGGGCATGGCCGCGTTCCTGATGCTGCTCGCCGAGCCGGCCACGGTGACCGACGCGGGCTTCCTGCTCTCGGTCGCGGCTACGGCCGGACTGCTGGTCTGGGCGACGCCGTTGACGGCCTGGATCGGCGGCCGGCTGCCGTCCAGGACACCGAACTGGATCGTGGAAGCGCTCGGCGTCTCGCTCTCCGCCCAGTTCGCGACGCTGCCGATCGTGCTCCTGGCCTTCGGGCGCCTCTCGCTCGTGGCGCCCATCGCCAACCTGGCTGCCGCACCCTTGGTGCTGCCGGCGATGATCGTCGGCGCCCTCGCCCTGCCCGTCGGCTGGCTGGTCGAGGCGGGTGCGCCCGACGTCATCGGCGTGCCCATCGCGCTGGCCGGTCGCGCGACCTTCGGTGCGCTCATCGCCATCGGCCGTGTCTCCGCCGGCGTGCCGCTCGCATCGCTATCGCTGGCACCGCCGGCAGCCATCGCCTCGGCGGCTCTCGCGGCGATCGGTCATCGGACTGGTCGTCCTGCGGCGGAGCTGGCGCAGGTCCCATCAGCAGACGGTCGCGGTGGCACGCCCGGCCCAGGCCGTCGCGCATGACCGCACACAGGCCGCGGATCACGCACGGAGCCAGACGCGACGTCTGTGGCTGGCGGCGCTGGCGCTGGTGGTCGTCGGCGGAGCGCTCTCTGCTACCGCAAGACCGGACGGGCGACTGCGAATCACGGTCCTCGACGTCGGCCAGGGCGATGCCATCCTGGTCGAGGGTGATGCCGGGAGCCGGATGCTGGTCGATGGCGGGCCGGACCCCGATCGGCTGCTCATCGTGCTCGATGGGCAGCTCCCGGCGTGGGATCGCCGCATCGATGTGGTCGTGCTGAGCCACCCGCACGAAGACCACGTGGCCGGCCTTGCCCTCCTCCTCGAGCGCTACCGCGTGCGCACCGTCGCCGAGGTCGGCATGCGCGGTCCCGGGCCTGGGTATGCCGCCTTCGACGTCGCGCTCGACCGACTCGGCATGGACCGACGACGCCTGGCCGCCGGCGACCGGCTGCGGCTGGACGGGACGACCGTCGATGTCCGATGGCCGCCACCGGGTGGCGTGCCGGCAGAACCGCCGGACAACGGCACCGGCATCAACAATGTGTCCGCCGTGCTCGATCTGCGCTTCGGCGCTCGGCGCCTGCTCCTGTCTGGCGATATCGAGGAAGCCATCGACCCGCAGCTCCTCGCCGCGGGCATCACGGAAGGCGGACGTCTCGACCTGCTGAAGGTCGCGCATCATGGCAGTCGCACCGCATCGACCGAGGCATTCCTTGGCGCGCTCAGGCCACGGGTCGCGGTGATCAGCGCTGGCTCACGGAATCCGTACGGACACCCGACCCGCCAGGCGCTTGATCGCCTTGCGGCGGTCGGCGCTCGGGTCTACCGGACCGACACCGACGGCAGCGTGACCATCGAGACGGACGGTCGGGCCCTGCGCGTGCGGGCCTCAGGCGGACGAGCGCAGGCCGGGATCGACAGCGTGCGAGGCAAGACGAGCGACTCGACGAATCACGGCGCTCGACGACCCCGGCCGTTGCGGCGATCGCAACTGATCCACCGGACGCCCTCGACCCGGCCCTCCGCTACCGCTGTGCGACGCCTAGAATCGGTCCGTGGACCACTCCTCCAGCCACGCCAGAACGGGCCGTCGGCGCCGCTTCGGCGCCTCCAGCGACACGGGCGGGTCCGCCGCGCGGCCTGCTCGCGGGCCCAGGTCCTCTCTTGCCTTCGCCACCGGGCGCCACCCCGGCCCCGCCGGCCGCCGATGAGCGCTCCGACCACCAACCTTGCCTACTTCTGGGGCGAGGACGCTTACGGCATCGAGCGCGCCGTGCGCCGCATGGCCGCAGCACTCGGCGGGTCTGCGATGGACGGCACGACGAGTCTCGAGATCTGGCGCGTGGATGGCGATGCGGAGGCGGGCGCGGGCACCGGCCAGGCCGCGCGCCTCCTCGATCGCATCACCGAGCGCCTTGGTACGGCACCACTCTTCGGCGGCGGGACACTGGTCATGATCCGCCAACCGATGTCGCTCCAGCGAGAGAAAGCGAATCGGGAACGTCTGATCGCATTGGTGGCTGACGTGCCGCCCGGCAATGCCCTGGCCATCGCCGAGCTCGTTGACGGTGGGTCCCGCCAGGCGAAGTCGGCCGACGCGTTGCGCGACGCAGTCGGCGATGCGGGCGGGGTGGTACGCGAGTACCCGGCGCTGACACGCGGGCGCATGGAAGCCTGGATCAATGAACGAGCCGGGGAGCTGGAGGTGACGCTCGGCCCTGGCGCCGCGCGACTGTTGGCCGAGCGCGTCGGCGCGTTCGTCCGTGAGGGCGACGTCGACCGGCGTCGCCAGACCGAGCTCGCCAACGGTGAGCTCGAGAAGCTGGCTCTGCTCCGTCCGGGCGCGACGGCCACACGGGATGACGTGGCCGAATCGGTGCCGGAAGCCATCCCTGGCTCGACCTGGGCATTCCTGGACGCGGTCGCGATGCGGCACACCGCCGACGCCTCGCGGATCGCGGAGCGGCTGCTCGATGGTGGGACACCCATGCCGGTCATCCTGGCGCAGCTCCACCGCAGGATGCGGGAGCTCGTCGTCGTGCGTGATCACATCGCGGCCGGCACGCGGCCCACGGACCTGGTGCGCGAGTTGAAGATGCAGCCGTTCCGGGCGCAGAAGCTGGCCGAACAAGCCGGCGTCTGGTCGCCCGGCGAGCTCGACGACGCCCTTGAGGGCTTGTTGGAGCTCGACCTTGCGAGCAAGGGCATCAGCCTCGACGGCGACCCGCGCGCGATGTCGGATGCCCGCTCGGGCGCTCCGACTCCAGGTCTGGCTGGCTGTGGCGGTGGCCCGCAAGGACTGAGATCGGCGGCGCCTACTCGGCCGAGGACCAGGCCTCTTCCTGGAGGACGCGGTCGGATTCGATAGCGAAGACGCAGCGGCTCTCCGAGAGGTCGAGCAGCTCGATCAGCTCGGGATCGATGTACAGCTGGTGGCAGTCCTCGCACAGGCCACCCGGGATGCCGAAGCAGAGGCGCTCGGTGCCGTCATCGAGGCGAAAGGTCGTGTCGAAACGCGTGTTGACCAGTGCGCGGGCGCATTGGGGGCAGCGTTCCCGAAGCCGCGACATCGCTTCCGATCGACCTCACCGTTCTCGGACCGGTGACACCGGTCTCGTGGAAGGCGAGTGTGCGAAGCGTTGCCAAGAGGCCACATCCCCCGAAGGTCCTGCCTGCGGCTAGTACCCGCTCGGTGAGCGCGGGATCTCCTGGCCACGAGTCCGGGGTCAGCACGTGGACGCGCGCAGGACGCTCGCGCTCCGGATCGCGGGCTGCCTATTGCACCCGGAGCAGGGTCGGTGCGTCCGCCCAGAGCTTCTCGAGGCCGTAGTAGTCGCGCTCGGGCGGCGCGAAGATGTGGACGATGACAGCCCCATAGTCAAGCAGCACCCAGTGGGCCCCGGGCAGCCCTTCGCGCCCGATCGGAAGGATCGCGTCGGCCTTGAGGCCCTCGATGATGCCGTCCGCGATGGCCCCCAGTTGGCGTTCCGAACCACCCGAGCAGATGACCAGGTAGTCGGCCAGCGTGGTCAGCTCGGCGACGCCGATGAGCACGACGTCGGCGGCTTTCTTGTCCGTGGCCAGGTCGACGACCCGGCGCGCGAAGGCGAGCGCCTCGGCGTCGCCCATCGGCGGCATCGGCGTATCCCGCGCTGGCAGCCCTGCGCGGCGCTCGGGCGGCACCTTCGTCACGCGCAGTCGGGCAGCCGCCCGCTCGGTCATGCGGGGCTCCAGGTGCGTCGGACCATGGTGGCTCGTATCGGCATCGTCAGTTCTTGCTCCACAGCTCGGCGGGATAGAGGTCATGGTCGCGGATGTAGGCCGCGACCGCCGGCGGCACGAGATATCGGATCGAGCGGCCGTCGCGGACCAGCCTGCGGATGGTCGAGGCAGCGTGTCCGAGCTCCGGTCCCTGGAGGATCGTGATGCGGTCTTCCTGGCCGGGGAAATGCTCCGCCATCCAGGCACGGGCGGGGATGCGGGCCCCCTGGCGTGGCGCGGCGGCGACGCGAACCAGCTCCAGGAACCGATGCGGTTCCCGCCAGACCGGCAGGCCCATGAGCGCTTCCACG
Source organism: uncultured Chloroflexia bacterium (assembly GCA_963837215.1). Taxonomy (GTDB): domain Bacteria; phylum Chloroflexota; class Limnocylindria; order Limnocylindrales; family CSP1-4; genus CSP1-4. Next base: position 159,475 of record CAWIML010000006.1, on the reverse strand, counting down.
GACATGATCCAGGTCATGTCGTCAGGCGAGGCGTCCGGCGCCGGCAGCTGCTCGCGCAGTGCGATCGCGGTATCGACTGCGTAGCTCGGGCCAGGGCCGCTCCAGCTCCACGCTCGAGAGGACGAAAGCAGGCTCGTCGGCGATGGCCAGCTCGACCATCGCGGCGCGGTGGCTGGGTGCCGTGATGACGCGGTCGGTCTTGTGCGGCGGCAGCCCAGCCGGCACGAACACCACGCCGTCGAGGTAGAGCTCCTCGCGCGCGGTCTGGGCGAGGGCGAGGTGGCCGTCGTGGATCGGATCGAAGGTGCCGCCGAGGATGCCCCAGGCGCGGCTGCGAGGGCGGTCGCCCGTGCGCGCGGTGCGCGGGCCGCCGCTCGGGGCGCGGCTCACGCCCACGGTTCCGGCTCCCAGGCCAGCTCGACGGCGCCGATCCGGACGATGTCGCCGTTCTCGACCCCAGCACGGCGTAGCTCGCGGTCGATGCCCATTCGCGCCAGATCGCGCTGGAAGCGTTCCGCGGACTCCTCGTTCTCGAAGTCGGTCTGCGCAGCCAGCCGCTCGATGCGTTTGCCGCGCACGCGGAAGGCATCGTCCTCTCGCTCGACCCTGAAGCCCTCACGCAGCTCATCGAAGCGGTGGACGACGACACCGCTCGCCTTCGGGTGGCTCAGCCATCTCCTCGAAGCTGGGCAGCAGGACGGCCACGGCCTTGGTCATCGCCGCGAGGCCATCGCGGGACTGGGCGGAGATGGCGGCCACCGGCAGCTGCTCGGCGCGGCGCGAGGCCTTGAACGCCTTCAGGTGGCCAGCCGCCTCTGGCAGGTCGGTCTTGTTGGCCACCACGAGCATCGGCTTCTCGAGGAGCGCCGAGTCGTGCAGGCGCAGCTCCTCGCGGATGATCTGGAAGTCCGCCTCCGGGTCGCGGGCAGCCACGTCGATGACGTGGACGAGCACCCGCGTGCGCTCGACGTGCCGCAGGAAGGCGTGCCCGAGGCCGGCGCCGGAGCTGGCGCCCTCGATGAGCCCAGGCACATCCGCGATGGTCGGCCGGCGGTGGTCTTCGGGATCGATGGCCTCCAGGTCCAGGACGCCGAGGTTCGGCGTCAGCGTCGTGAACGGGTAGGCGGCGATCTTGGGATCTGCGGCGGTCAGGGCGGCGAGCAAGGTCGACTTGCCGGCGTTGGGCAGGCCGACGAGGCCGACGTCGGCGATGAGCCGGAGCTCGAGGCGCAGCTGGCGATCCTCGCCGGGTTCACCCTTCTGGGCATGCATCGGGGTCCGGTGCGTTGCCGTCGCGAAGTGGACATTGCCGAGCCCGCCGCGGCCGCCTCGCGCGACCATCACCCGCTGGCCTGTCGCGACCAGGTCGGCGAGGAGGTCGCCTGAGCGCTCGTCGAACACGCCGGTGCCCGGTGGCACGATCAGCTCCAGGTCGGCGCCGGCCTTGCCGTGGCGCTTGGCGCCGGTCCCCCGACCTCCCCCAGCCGCCTTGAAGTGGTGCTTGAATCGGAAGTCCGAGAGGGTCGTCTGCCCGGCGTCGACTCGCAGGTAGACCGAGCCGCCACGTCCGCCGTCGCCGCCGTCCGGTCCGCCTCGGGGGACGTGCGCCTCCCGTCGAAAGGTCGCGGCACCGTCGCCGCCGTCACCGGCACGCACGAAGACCGTCACGCGGTCGAGGAACATCGAAGTCATCGTAGCAGCGCGCCATGTCCGGATCGCCGATGGCCCGACCGATGAGCCCTGGCGCGGTCGTCCAGCGCGCCTACAGGTACTTCAACGGGTTGACGCGGTGCCCGCCGTCCCAGATCGGGCCGATCCAGACCTCGAAGTGGAGGTGCGGGCCGGTCGCCCAACCGCTCTGGCCGACGCGTCCCACGCGTTGGCCGCGCCCGACGGACTGGCCATGGCTGACGGCCACCGACGACATGTGGTTGTAGGTCGTGTAGATGCCGCTACCGTGGCTGATCCAGACCTGATAACCGCCGCCGTTGCTGCGCCAGCCGGCGAAGGTGACCCGGCCGCTGGCCGCAGCGATGACCGTCGCGCCGTAGTCGGCGCCGATGTCGATGCCGTAGTGACCGTAGTGGTAGTACTGGTTGATGGTGCCGCCGGGGACGGGCCAGCGCATCGAGCCGCCGAAGTTGCAGCTGCCGCAGGAGCCGCCGCCGCCACCACCGCCGCCGCCACCACCGCCACCACCGCCGTTGTTGCGGTTGGTGGTCACGCGTGGCTTGGGCTTGGGCGTCGGCTTGGGCGTCGGGATCGCGGCGCCGCGGCCGTCGGGGACCATGAGCTGCTGGCCGATGACGACCGTGTCGCCCTCGAGGTCGTTGAAGGCGATGACCTCCTCGACGTCGGCGCGGAAGGTGGCCGCGATGGTCTCGACCGTGTCGCCTTCCTGGGCGGTGTAGAGCACGCCGTCGGTCGGCGGGATGTAGAGCTTCTGGCCGACGTGGAGCTCGTCCTTGGCCTTGAGCTTGTTGGCCCACCAGAGCGTGTACATGTCGAGGTCGAACTTGGCCGCGATGCCGACGAGCGTGTCACCGCCCTTGACCTTGTAGACCTTGACCTGGTCCTCGATGCCGTTCGCGTCGTCATCGATGACGACCGGCTTGAGCAGCGTGCCGTCGGACGTGTAGGCGGCCGCGTCACCGCCGTCACCGATCGGCTCGGCTACGACCGCCTCCTCGCCCTGGGCCGAGGCCGCCTCGAGGCCGGTGTCATCACCCGCCACCGCGTCGTCGCCCGACAAGCCCGCCTCGCCAGCCGGGGCACCCTCGCCGTCGGGTGTGACATCGCCTTCGCCTATGCGGGCCGCGTCATCGGCGAGCTCGGCGGCGGGCGCGATCTCAAAGGCCTGGAAGGTCCGTCCGTCCATCTCGGAGCTGCCCAGCCGGGCGGCGTTGATGGGCCCATCGGACAGCGCGAGGCCGCCGGTCAGGGCCGCGATGCGCGGGTTGATGGCCGCGCCGCGGCCCGCGGTCGAGCCCACTGCGATGCCCGACTGCTCGGGCATCGCGGCCAGGAGGGAAGCGATCAGGACGAGGATGAGGACGAGGACCGGGGCGCCGCGACGATCGGCCGCCAGGTCCGAGAGATGTGGGCGACGGAGGCGACCTTCGAAGGGCAGTCGGCGGCTCGAAGTGGCCGCGGCTGGGGTGGCGGGCACGCCCTGGGGACGCGCGTTGACCGCGGGCCTGACCGGGGTTCCGGTGTGGCTAGCGGTACGCCGGACCTTGGTCAGTCGGGCCAAAGCCCGACGCGGGTCACGAGCGAGGCGCACGAGGCTGCCGCGCACGGTGACCGTCGCCTGTCGCAATACGATCTCCTAGGGGCGAGGACGGCGCCTGTGGACGCGTGGGTCGCGTGTGGCGCGTGAGAGGGGTCGGCGCGCGCCGTCCTGAGCGGGCGGGTATGGGTGCTGGGGCCTCACATCGCCGCTTATGGCGCTCACTGACCCTCCTCCGAGTCGCCTGCGAGCTGCCTTTGACGGCCGCACCGTAGCAGAGGCCTGTCGAGACCGTCAAACGCGAGTGGCCGCGGCGACGATCAGATGACGGGAGTCGTGACGCCTGACGGTGCGCCTCGACACCATCAGATCAGGCCTCAGCGGCCGCGGCGCCCTTGGTCAGGCTGGCCAGGAAAGCGGCATTGGAGTCGGTCTTCGCGAGCCGGTTGAGGAGCAGTTCGATGCCCTCATTGGTGCCGACCGCTGAGAGCATCCGGCGCATCGTCCAGACCATCCGGAGCGTGCCCTCCTCGAGCAGCAGCTCCTCGCGGCGCGTGCCCGAGCGCTGCACGTCGATGGCGGGATAGATGCGCTTCTCGGCCAGCTTCCGATCGAGGATCAGCTCCGAGTTGCCGGTGCCCTTGAACTCCTCGTAGATGACGTCGTCCATGCGCGAGCCGGTGTCCACGAGGCAGGTGCCGATGATCGTCAGCGAGCCGCCCTCCTCGATCTTGCGTGCGGCGCCGAAGAAACGCTTGGGCGGGTAGAGGGCGATGGGATCGATACCGCCGGAGAGCGTCCGGCCGGACGGTGGCAGTGCCAGGTTGTAGGCGCGCGCCAGGCGGGTGATGGAGTCGAGCAGGATGACGACATCGCGCCCTGTCTCGACCTGCCGCTTGGCGATCTCCAGCGCCATCTCGGCCACGTGCGTGTGGTTCTCGGTGGGCTCGTCGAAGGTCGAGGAGATGACCTCGCCCTTGACGCTCCGGCGCATGTCGGTGACCTCCTCCGGGCGCTCGCCGATGAGCGCGACCATGAGCAGGATCTCCGGGTAGTTCTCAGTGATGCCGTTGGCGATCTGCTTGAGCAGCATCGTCTTGCCGGCCTTCGGTGGGACTGACGATGAGGGCACGCTGGCCCTTGCCCAGCGGGTTGACCAGGTTGATCAGGCGCTGACTGAGGTTCTTGGGGTCGGTCTCGAGGTTGAGCAGCTCGATGGGATGGATCGGCGTCAGGACGTCGAAGTGGGGGCGGCGCTTGGCCGTCTCCGGGTCCACCCCGTTGACCGACTCGACGCGCAGCAGGCCCCAGTATTTCTCGCCGTCCTTGGGCGTCCGGATGACGCCGCCGACGCGGTCGCCCGCACGGAGCCCGAAGCGGCGCACCTGGCTCGAGCTGACGTAGACGTCCTCGGGACTGGGCATCAGGCCGTGGCGGCGCATGAAGCCGAAGCCCTCGTCGACGATGTCCAGGATGCCGGTGGCATAGACCTGGCCGCCGCGCTCGACCTGGCGCTGGAGGATCTGCTCGATGAGATCGTCCTGGCGCATGTCGGTGGCGTCGGTCAGATCGAGGTCGCCGCCGATGCGGACGAGCTCGCGATGGTTCTTGGACTTGAGTTCGTTGATGTTCATGTCGGGCGTGGGGATCCTCGTGGGTGGGAAACGGTCCGGGCACGGGCGGCGGCGCGAAACGATAGGGCCCGACGATCCCGACCGGCTGCGGACGGCTCGACCGCGGGTCGCGTCAGCGACGGGGGGTCCCCGACGGCAGACGACCGGGTAGGCCGCGGCGCGGGGAATCTCGTGGGGTCGCTGCGCATCATAGCACTCACTTCACCACGGTCAAGATGGCGACCGCCGTGCTGCCAACCCTTCCTTCGTTCGCGCCTGCGACGGTCGTCGCGGGAGTCCTAGACTTCGCGCCAAGGGAGCCAACCGCGCAGGAGGGATCATGGACGGCCACGCGATCACGATGCTCGGCAGCGGCCTCATCGGCGACTTCTACACCAACACCCTGCATGGCCAGCGTGGCCGTGACCGCGTGCGCGTCGTCTACTCGCGCAGCGATGGACGCGGAGCCGCCTTCAGCGAGCGTTGGGGCATCCCCGAGCATACGACCGAGATGGCCGCCGCGGTCGAGCACCCGGAAACCGACGTCGTCGTCGTCGCCGTGCCCAATCACCTCCACGAGGAGGCCGTCAAGCTCGTGGCCGCCGCCGGCAAGGCGGTCCTCTGCACGAAGCCCCTGGGGCGCACAGCGGCCGAGGCACAGCGCATGCTCGAGGCCGTCGAACGGGCCGGCGTCTTCGGCGGCTATCTCGAGGACCTCTGCTACACGCCCAAGACGCTCAAGGCCATCGCCAGCGTGCGGGGCTGGCGCGATCGGCGACGTGACCTGGGTCCGCTCACGCGAGACGCATCCAGGACCCCATTCGGCCTGGTTCTGGGACGGTCGCTTGACCGGCGGCGGCGCCATCATCGACCTCGGCTGCCACTGCATCGAGATCATCCGCAACTTCGTGGGCAAGGGCAACCGACCGGTCGAGGTCCTCTGCCACACGGACACCCTCGTGCACCCCATCGCCGACGAGGACAACGCCATCGCGCTGATCCGATTCGAGTCTGGCGCCATCGGCCAGTTCGAGGTCAGCTGGACCTTCCGCGGCGGCATGGACCTGCGCGACGAGGTCGCCGGCACCCACGGCACGATCTGGATGAACCACTTCCTGCGCACCGGCTTCGAGATGTTCACCGCCGGTGGTGGCAGCGGCTACGTGGCGGAGAAAGCAGAAACCTCGGCGGGCTGGCTCTTCCCGGTCGGTGACGAGGTCTCGGAGCTCGGCTATGTGGACATGTTCAGCGACATGTTCCGGGCCATCGACGAGGGGCGTGCGCCACAGGAGACGTTCTATGACGGCTACGTCGTGAACAGCATCATGGACGCCTGCTACCGCTCGGCGAAGAGCCGCGCCTGGGAGCCGGTCTCGCTCGACTGGCGAGGCGGAACGACGACGCGGATCGCGTCGACGCCCGAGACCTACGAGGGCCAGGTCGTCATCAAGCGCGAGATCCTGCCCGATGGTCGCCACAAGCTGATCGTCAAGGACCCCGCCACGGGCGATTTCACCGATCGGGTCGTCGCTGGCGCCTGAGTCGCGTCGGCTGCAGAATGTCGCACGACCGAGCGTGCCACGGCCTTGACCAGGAGCTGACTCGGGCAGTAGATTGCCCGGCAATGGTCTAGACCATCTAGAGGGGTACGTATCGCGGATGGCCTCCCCCATCGGCGCCGCCGTCATCGGCACCGGCTTCATCGGGACCGTCCACGTCGAGGCGCTCCGTCGCATCGGGGTCGACGTGCGCGGCGTCCTCGGCAGCAGCCCGGAGCGTGGCGCCCAGCGGGCTGCCGCCCTCGGCGTCCAGAAGGCCTACTCGTCGCTCGAGACGCTCCTGACCGACGAGACCGTGCAAGTCGTGCACATCACGTCGCCGAACCACCTGCACGTGCCGCAGGCCAGACAGATCCTCTCCGCGGGACGTCATGTCGTGTGCGAGAAGCCGCTGGCCATGACCGCAGCCGAGTCGGCCGATCTGGTTCGTTTCGCCGCCGCGTCTGGCCTGGTCAGCGCCGTCAACTTCAACATCCGTTTCTATCCCCTCAACCAGCACCTGCGCCAGGCGATCGCCGAGGGGGCGCTGGGCGACGTTCGCCTCGTCACCGGACGCTACTTCCAGGACTGGCTGCTCCACGAGACCGACTGGAACTGGCGGCTCGAGCCCGACAAGGGCGGCTCGCTGCGGGCAGTCGGCGACATCGGCTCGCACTGGCTCGACCTGATGACCTTCGTGACCGGCCAGCCGGTGACCTCGGTCATGGCCGACCTGGCGACGTTCATCGGCGAGCGCCAGATGCCGACGGGCCCGGTCGAAACCTTCTCGACCGAGCGCTCGGGCGAGACCGTCACCCGTGCCATGGCCTCGGAGGACGCAGCCACCATCCTGTTGCGCTTCGCCGACGGCGCCCGCGGCGCGGTCAGCCTCTCGCAAGTCAGCCCTGGCCGCAAGAACTCGCTCCAATACGAGATCGATGGCTCCGATTCGGCAGCGGCCTGGGACTCGGAGACGCCGGATCACCTGTGGATCGGCCACCGCGACCGGCCCAACGAGATCCTCCAGCGCAACCCGGCCATGATGACCGAGGCCGGGCGCAGGGCGGCAGCCCTGCCGGGCGGTCACGTCGAGGGCTTCGCGGACACCTTCGGCGCACTCTTCCGGGCCATCTACGCCGACGTCAGGGCCGGCGGCATGGCCGACCATCCGCCGTATGCCACCTTTGCCGACGGCCATGACGAGATGCTCGTCGGTGACGCCATCGCGGAGAGCGCGCGGCTCGGGCGATGGGTCGACGTCGCTCGGGAGGTCGCATGACGTTCGCTGGCGGCGCGCCCGACCATGGAGGATGACCTTCGATGAAGCTTGGTCTGTTGACCGCCCCATTCCCCGAGACGCCGCTCATCGAGGTCGCCGAGTGGACGGCGGCCAACGGCTTCGAGGTCCTCGAGATCGCCTGCTGGCCGCGCACGACCGGTCCGACCAGGCGCTACGCCGGCACGTCGCACATCGACGTCGCCAACCTGTCCGCCCCCGAGGCGTCCGAGCTGACCGGCGCCATCGCCGCTCGAGGGCTGACGATCTCCGGCCTCGGCTACTACCCGAACCCGCTCCATCCCGACCCAGCCCACCGCGAGGAGGTCATCGGCCACCTCAAGCACGTCATCACGGCCGCCGAGAAGATGGACGTGCCGCTGGTCAACACCTTCATGGGCGGCGACGCGGCCAAGAGCCAGGATGAGAACTGGCAGGTCGCCCTGGAGGTCTGGCCGGACATCGTGCGCTTCGCAGCGGATCACGGGCGAAAGCTGACCATCGAGAACTGCCCCATGATCTTCAGCCGCGACGAGTGGCCTGCGGGGCACAACATCGCCTGGTCGCCACACATCTGGCGCCGCATCCTCGAGCAGTGGGGCGGCACGGTCGGACTCAACTACGACCCGTCGCACCTGGTCTGGCTGATGATCGACCAGGAGCGGTTCATCCGCGAGTTCGGGCCGCACATCCTGCACTTCCAGGCCAAGGACCTGATGATCGATCGCGACGGCCTGTACGAACGGGGCACGCTCTCAGCCGGCATCGGTTGGCAGGTGCCGCGCGTGCCCGGCCTGGGCGACGTCGACTGGGGCATCGTCTTCCGTGCGCTCTACCGCGCAGGCTACGAAGGGGATTGCATCATCGAACACGAAGATCGTAAGTTCGAAGGCGCCGACGAGCTCGTCAAGCGCGGCTTCCTGCTCGCCCGCAACACCCTGCGGCCGTACGTGGTCTGAGCGATGACGACCGATACCTACGCCGGACGCACCTATCGCGACGTCGCCAAGACGATCGATCATTCCCTGCTGCGCCCCGAGCTCGACGACGACTTCGTCGCCGATGGGTGCCACCTTGCAGCCCGGTACGACGTCGCCTCGGTGTGCGTCAAGCCGGTCGACGTCGTCCGAGCCGCGACCATCCTGGCGGGCACAGACGTCAAGGTCGGCACGGTCATCGGCTTCCCGCACGGCAGCTCGGTCACGGCGACCAAGGTCTTCGAGTCGCAGCGCGCGCTCGAGGACGGCGCTGTCGAGCTGGACATGGTCATCGACATCGGCGCCCTGCGCTCAGGCCGGGAGGCCGACGTCCAGGCCGACATCGCGGCCGTGGTCGACGTCGCCCACGCGTCCGGTGCCATCGTCAAGGTCATCTTCGAGAACGCCTACCTGACCGACGACGAGAAGGTCCGCGCCTGCATCCTCAGCGAGGCAGTGGGGGCCGACTTCGTGAAGACCTCGACCGGCTTCGCACCGAGCGGCGCCACGCACGAGGACCTGGCCCTCATGCGACGGTCGGTCTCGCCGCGGGTCCAGGTCAAGGCGGCCGGCGGCGTGCGCACGCTCGATGCCCTGTTGGCGGTCATGGACCTCGGCGTGACTCGCGTAGGAGCGACCGCCACGAGCACGATCCTCGACGACTTCCGGGCACGCGCCTCCGGTGCCCTCCCGGAGCCCGCTGCTTCTGGCGCGGCGGCCGAAGGCGGCTACTGAGAGTGACGGATCCCGTGCGCGCCCGCTCGATGGCGGCCAGCTTGACCACTGGGCGCCTCCTCTGGCTGGCCGAAGCACTGCGCCTCCTGGAGCGGCTGGAGGCGACCCAGGCCACGGCCATCGAGCAGGCCAGCCACTGGTGCGCCGAAGCCATCGCGTCAGATGGGTTGGTCCACCTCTTCGGCACCGGCCACTCGCGCATCCCGGTCGAGGAGATGTTCCCGCGCTACGGCTCGTACCCCGGATTCAATCCCATCGTCGAGCTTTCGATGACCTTCCACACTCAGGTCGTCGGGGCCAACGGTCAGCGCCAGGCGATGTTCATCGAGCGAGTGCCCGGGCTGGCCGAGGTCATCCTCTCCAATTTCAGCTTCGCGCCGAGCGACGTGATGATGGTCTTCTCCGCAGGCGGGCTGTCCGCCGTGCCCGTGGAGATGGCTCGGGGTGCCAAACGCCGCGGGCTTCGGGTGATCGCCGTGACATCCGTCGCACAGTCCATGTCGGACGAACCCAGCCCCACGGTCGGCAGTCGACTGCTCGACGAGGCCGACCTGGTCATCGACCTGTGCACCCCACACGCCGATGCCATGATCGAGATCGAGGGGCTTGATACGCCCGTGGGTCCTGGCACATCATTGGCGGCCGTCGCGATCGTGAATTCCATCAAGGTACGCACGGCCGAGCTGCTGGTGCAGCGCGGATCGATGCCATCGGTCATCACCCGGGCCTCGGTCGTGGGTGCCGATCGATCGCAGCAGCTGTTCGACGATGCCTATCGAGAGCACGCATCGCGCATCGCTCGTCGTACCATCAGCACAGAGGAGTGAGATCCATGGGACTCACGCGGAGGAGGTGCGACCGCTAGTTCGCATCGTGGGTTCCCCGTGAGGGGGGAACAATCAGTGCGTCGACGTGACCGGATGGGCACTGTCGCGCGATAGGAGGAGAACGAATGCTCAGAACATCGACTCGCAGACTGCTGGTCGGCCTGGCGGCCGTCGCGGTCGTCGCGTCCGCCTGCGGCACCGGTGGCGCGTCGCCGAGTGGTGCCGGCGGTGGTCCGTACACGATCGGGTTCTCGAACACCGGCGGCACCGGCAACGGCTTCCGCGAGGAGCAGAACTGCACCGCGAAAGCGGAAGCCCTTTCGTCGGGCGAAGTGTCCAAGATCACGGTCACCACGCACGACACGGATGCCGCGGGCCAGCTCCAGGACCTCCGCGACCTGATCGCCAGTGGCGTCCAGGCGCTCGTCTTCAACCCGAGCTCACCCGATGCCCTCAATCCGGCCCTCGCCGAGGCGAAGGCAGCCGGCATCAAGACCGTGGCGGTCGACGCCTACGTCACCGACCCTGATACCTACAACCTCTACAACAACCAGGTCAAGTACGCCGAGCTCGGCGCCAAATGGCTGTTCGACCAGCTGAACGGCGAGGGCACGGTCTATTACATGCGCGGCATCGCCGGCCACCCGGCCGACTCCGACCGCGACATCGGCTTCAAGAACGTCCTCAAGGACTACCCGAACATCAAGGTCGTGCCGAGCGCGGATGGCGTCGCGACCAAGTGGGACCCGGCGGAAGCCACCAAGCTCGCCAATGAGTTCATCGACAGCGGCGCCTACGACGAGATCGACGGCATCTGGACGTCGGGCATCGATTCAGAGGTCGTCGACGCGATCTACGGCAAGGGCAAGCAGCCGGTACCGATCGTCGGCACCGACCGCGGCTCGTTCACGGCGCAGCTCCTTGACGAGACCAAGTACCCCGGCCTGAAGGGTGCGGCCGTGACCAATACCGCTGCCGTGGGCGGCGCTGGCGTCGCGCTGGCGCTCAAGCTCCTGAAGGGCGAGACGGTCGAGACCGATGCGTCGGCCACCCAGCCGAACACCGTCCTTCTGGATCCGGTGCTGGCTGACAACCTGACGGAGGAAGGCAAGACCGCCCTGAGTTCGTGGTCGTCGGTCGAGGGGCTCACCCCGACCTGGCCGCTCGGCCTGGAGATCCCCGGCTGGACGACCTACACGCCCGAGCAGGCCGTCGCCTGCAAGGGCCCCGGCGAGTAACCCAACCCTGTCCTAGAGATCGTCGAGGGACGCCGGCAGCGCCGGCGTCCCTCGATCGATACGCAGCCCCCTTCCAGGGAGTTCGATGACCGTCATCGCCACCGACCTCCTGCTCGAGGCGACCGACATCTCGAAGGCCTATGGCGCCGTCGTCGCCCTGCGCTCGGCATCGCTCGCCGTACGCCCGGGCGAGGTCCACGCGCTCATGGGCGCCAACGGCGCCGGCAAGAGCACCCTCGTCAAGATCCTCACCGGCGCCGTTCGGCCCGACGGCGGTCGCATCACCGTCCGTGGGCGCGAGCGCACCGCCCACTCCCCGGCGGAGGCGCGACGCGGCGGCCTCGTCTCCGTCTACCAGGAGCCGGCGCTCATCCCGGACCTCGACATCCGGGCCAACCTGCGCCTGACCGAGACGCCCATCGAGCCGTTCCGCCACTGGCTCGCGGAGCTCGCTCTGGAAGACCTCGATCTGTCGAGCCTGGCGCGGCAGGTGCCGCTGGCCTCGCTCCGGATCATCGATCTCGCTCGCGCCCTGGCCATCGAGCCCGACGTGCTGATGCTCGACGAGATGACCGCAGCCCTGCCGGCGAACCTCACCGAGCGGGTCCTGGAGGTCATCGGCCGGCAGCGTGGCGGCGAGCACTCCGTGATCTTCATCTCCCACCGGATGATCGAGATCGCTGCGGTCTGCGATCGCGCGACCGTGCTCCGGGAAGGCGAGACCGTCGGCGTCGTCGACATCGTCGAGGGCTCCGAGGAGCGCGTCGTCGAGCTGATGCTCGGCAAGATCGCCGAGGACATGCCGGCCATGGCGGACCGCGCCGCATCGCATGCCCGTCCGGCGGACACGAAGCCCAGGCTGGCCGCGCGTGGATTGAGCTCGGGCACGAAGCTGCAGGACGTCACCTTCGACCTGTTCCCTGGCGAGGTGCTCGGGGTCGTGGCGCTCGAGGGCCAGGGCCAGGACGAGCTCTTCGACATCCTCGCCGGCGCGGATCGCCCGAGCGGTGGCGAACTGCAGGTCGACGGCGAGGCGGTCACGTTCAACCATCCCGCCGACGCCATCCGTGCCGGCGTCGTATTCGTGGCGGCAGATCGGGCCGAAGCGCTCCTGATGCAGCGCTCCGTGCGCGAGAACATCGCGCTGCCATCGACCGCCCGCATCCGTCGTTGGGGCCTGATCAACCTCGGTCGGGAGCGACGAACGGTCGACGCGGCGGTCACGAGGCTCCAGATCGACGCCCGGGCCGGCGGCGAGGTGCGACGCCTCTCGGGCGGCAACCAGCAGAAGGTGACCATCGCGCGCTGGGTCGCGGCCGGTGTGCGAACCCTGCTCTGCTTCGATCCGACCCGCGGCATCGACATCCGCACGAAGCAGCAGATCTACGTCCTGCTCCGGGACATGGCCGAGGCCGGCGCCGCCGTTCTCCTGTACACGTCGGAGCTGAAGGAGGTCCAGCTCGCCTGCGACCGCGCCATCGTGATCTTCGGTGGTCGCGTGGTGGCCGAGATGAACGCCGCGGGGGCCGATGAGGCGGCGCTCCTCCGCGCCGCGTACAACCTTCGGTCGGACGCGCTGATGCCCGAGGAGGTCGCCGCCGAGGTCGTCGCAGCCGAGATCGTCGCAGCCGGCGTCGCCGATACGGATGCGACCAGCGCTAGCGACGCGGCCGGAGGCACGGCGCATCCACCCTCGATCGAGCCGGTCGAGCCGGACGGCGAACGATGAGCGCAGCGGCGGCACCCCTCGATAGCAGCCGCGCGCGGCAGGAGGCCGTCGCCCGGTGGGCGCGGCGCAATGGCTGGACGCTCAGCCTGATCGGTTTCTTCGTCCTGCTGCTCGTCTTCACCAAGCTCATCCAGCCGAGCTACGGCGTGACCGGCGTGCAGGGACTTGCCATCTCGGTGTTGCCGCTTGCCCTGGCCGCCGTCGCCCAGGCGGTCGTCGTCATCTCCGGCGGCCTCGACCTGTCGATCGGATCGATGATGGCGCTGACGAGCGTCGTGGCGGCCGTGCTCATGCAAGGTCAGCCCGAAGAGTTCGGCATCGTCGTCGTCGTCGGCGTGCTCGTGCTCGGGCTGGTGCTCGGCGCGATCAACGGCAGCCTGGTGGTCCTCACGCGCGTTCCGGACATCGTGGTCACGCTGGCCATGGGCTTCGTCTGGGCGGGTTTCACCTTGCTCGTCCTGAACAGGCCGGGGGGCGGCGCGACGCAATGGCTGAAGGACCTGGTCATCGGGTCGCTGGGCAACGAATGGATCCCCAAGGCGGCCATCGTCCTCATCGTCGTCGTGGCCATCGTCTGGGTCCCGGTGCGGCGCTCGAGGCTCGGACTGTCGATCTACGCCGTGGGCAGCAACCGGCTGGCCGCCTTCCGGAGCGGCGTCTCTGTCGGCCGGACGAAGGTCGCGGCCTACGTCCTGACCGGTCTCTTCGCCTCGCTGGCCGGGCTGAGCCTGACCGCCAGCACCGGCATCGGCACGCCGGTGCCGGGGCCGTACACGCTGCTGAGCGTGGCAGCGATCGTGCTCGGCGGCGTCAGCCTGGCCGGCGGTCGGGGCGGCCTCTTCGGCCCCATCGTGGCCGTCCTCATCCTGTCGCTCATCCGCTCCGACATGACGTTCCTGAGCATCGACACGAACCTCGCGCTCGTCGCCCAGGGGATCATCCTCATCGGGGTGGTCATGGTCGGCAGCCTCATCCAGCTGCGTCGGACTCGGTCGTGAGCGCGGCGTCGGGCACCAGGCCGATGCTCAGGGCGGATTCCTGGCTCCGCATCTTCCGTGACCGGCCGATCATCCCGCTCATCGGACTGCTGGGCGTCCTCGTCATCCTGTCCGAGCTCATCCGGCCGGGCATCGTCGACGCCGAGTGGTCGGGCGCCATCCTGCAGGCCGCCGTGCCTCTGGCGATCCTCGCCGGCTGTCAGACGCTGACCATGCTGACCGGTGGCATCGACCTATCGGTCGGCGCGGTCGCCTCGATGGCGGGCTTCGTCACGGCCACGCTGATCAATGGTCCCGGCCTCGAGGTCGGGCTCGCCGTGGCCCTGACCGCCGCTCTCCTGGCTGGTCTCGTGACCGGCATCGGCGTCGGCGTCTTCCGGGTGCATCCGCTGATCATGACCCTGGGCATGAGCCTGGTCGTCCTCGGGCTCGCCAACGCGTGGCAGATCCTGACGCTCCAAACCTTCACCGGGGTCGCGGACGAGCTGCGCCTGATCGGGTCCGGGCGGTTCCTGGAGGTCCTGCCCAACAGCCTGGTGCTCTTCCTGCCAGTCGCCGCCATCATCCTGCTCGGCCTCCGGCGTACGGGCTATGGCCGGATGCTCTATGCGATCGGCGACAACCCGACGGCCGCGCGACTCTCGGGCGCGCGGTCCTGGCAGGTGCTCATCCTGCTGTACGTCATCTCGGCGCTCCTGGCCGCGGTCGCGGGACTCCTCATCTCCGGCTACACGAACACCACGAGCGTGTCGCTCGCCGAATCGTTCGTCCTGCCGTCCGTGGCCGCGGCGGTCATCGGTGGCACCTCGATCCTGGGTGGCCGCGGCGGATACGGCGGGACGATCGTCGGCGCCCTCATCCTGACGGTCCTGTCGTCGCTCCTGTCGTCGCTCGGCTACCCCGAGGCGGTTCGCCAGATCCTGTACGGGGCGATCATCGTCGCCGTCGCCGCCGCCTACAGCCGGGTGACCGGCGAGATCTGATGGCCGCGAGCGGCGCGCCAGCGACCAGCCTCCACCTCGGACTCGACCTCGGCGGCACGAACATCAAATGGGTGGTCGTCAAGCGCGACGGCGAAACATGGCATGTCCTCGACCGCGACCAGGTCGTCGACGCCGCCCGCAGCGGGGCCAGAGGTCATCGTGCCGCGCCTCGCGGCCGTCGGCGCCGAGGCGATCAGCCGCTCCCCAGGCGCCACGTCGGCCGGCATCGGGATCCCGGGCCTGTACGACCCGGCCGCCGGCACGACGCGCTTCCTGGTCAACATCCCGGGCGCCTGGGCGGGGAGGCCGGTGGCGGGCCCCGTCGGCACGGCACTGGGATTGCCGACAGCGTTGATCAACGACGCGCGGGCATTCGGCCTCGCCGAGCTCCGTCTTGGCGCGGGACGCGGCGCCTCGTCGATGGTCGGCCTGACGCTCGGCACCGGCGTCGGCGGCGTCATCGCTATCGACGGCCGCATCCACCAGGGCCATGACGGGACCGGCGGCGAGCTCGGCCACCAGACGCTGGAGCCCGACGGACCGATGTGCGGCTGCGGGAACCGGGGCTGCCTGGAGGCCTTCGCCCGGGCCGATCGCATCGCCGCTGCGTGTGGCACAGAGACCGCCGAGGCGGCCATGGAGGCGGCGCGCGCGCTCGACCCACGAGCGATCGCGGGCCTGGCGCTCGTCGGGCGCTACCTGGGCATCGGCATCGCCAACATGATCGCGGTCATCAACCCCGACGTGGTGGTCATCGGCGGCGGCATCGCTGCCGCCTTCGACCTGCTGCGTGGCCCGATCGAGGCAGAGCTGCGCGAGCGCGTCCACACGACCGCGCTCGACCGCGTGCGACTCGTGCCGGCCGAACTCGGGACCTGGGCAGGCGCCATCGGCGCGGCCGTCCACGGCGCCGAGATGGCAGCGACCCAGGGACCAGACGCCGTCGCCCGCGGACCCGACGCGGCTCCCGGCGTGCCCGTGCGCTCGTGACTGACCACGCCACCTACGTCCCGAAGCATGCCCGCATCGAACAGGCCCTGCGCGAGCAAGTCGCTCACCTGGTGCCGGGTGACCGCCTGCCGTCCGACACCGAGCTCTGCGTGACGTATGGCGTCAGCCGGATGACCGCCCGCAACGCGATGCAAAGGCTGGCGGACGAAGGGCTGGTCGACCGGCGACCCGGGCTTGGCAGCTTCGTCGCGCAGCCACCCGCCTACAGACGGGCGGACCGCCTGATGACGTTCAGCCGCGAGATGGCGCGCCGTGGTCGCATCCCGAGCTCGCGCGTCCTTCGCATGACGGTGCGCCCGTCGTTGCCCGACGAGGCCGCCCGCATGACCGTCGCCGATGGCGAGCCGATCGTGGTCGTTCGACGGTTGCGCTGCGCCGACGGCCAGCCGATCGCGCTCGAGACGGCCATCCTCGACCGCCGGACGGAGGCCGCCGTGATGCATGCCGACCTGGCCAATGGTTCGCTCCACGCCGCCCTTACGGCTGCCGGCTTCCGGCCACGGCGAGGCACCGGGACGATCACGGCCGAGGCGGCCACCGTCGAGGACGCTGAGCTGCTCGACGTGCCGGTCGGGTCGCCGCTGCTCGTCGAGCGGCGCACGATCGACGACGCACACGGCCGCCGCCTCGAGTCGACCGAGTCCCGCTATCCGGCTGACCGATATGGGCTCGACGTGCAGTTCGACGTCGAACGGCCGGATCCCGTTGCGGCCGGAGTGACCGGGGTGACCGCAGGCCTGACCGACAGGTCCGACCGGTGACCATCGGGCCGGCGGATACCGTCAGCGGTCGGCTGGTCCTCGACGATCGAGTCGCCTCTGGCAGGATCACCATCGAGGATGGCCGGATCGCCGCGATCGACCTCGAGGACGAATCAGCGGCCGACGGCCCATATCTCGCGCCCGGGTTCGTGGACCTGCACGTCCACGGCTGGGGCGGCCACGACGCGATGGGCGATCGAGCAGCACTCGATGGCATGGCTCGCCGGCTGCTGCGACGTGGGGTCACGTCGTTCCTGCCGACCGCCGTTACGGCGCCGCTCGGAGCGCTCGTCGCGTTCGCGGAACGCGTCCGCACCTGGCTGCCGAACAGTCCGGACGATGGCGCCGAGCCGCTCGGGTTCAACCTCGAAGGACCGTTCCTCGCCGCGGCTCGACGTGGGGCTCACGACCCGACCCACCTGCTGAACCCGGCTGCCACCACCCGTCCGACGCTCGAGCCGCTCATCGACGGGCTCCGGTTGCTGACCGTCGCGCCAGAGCTGCCCGGCGCAACAGACCTCATCCGCTGGCTCCATGATCGAGGCGTGGCGACCTCGATCGGCCACTCGGAGGCGACCCTCGTCCAGGCGCGGGCCGGCTACGAGGCCGGGGCGACGTCCACGACACACCTCTTCAACGCCATGACCGGCGTCGATCACCGCTCCCCTGGTGTGGCCGTGGCCGCGTTGCTTGACGACGATGTCTATGTCGAGCTCATCGCCGACACGATCCATGTCGATCCCGCGCTGTGGCCGCTCATCTCGCGGCTGAAGCCGCCGGACCGGCTGCTGCTCGTCAGCGATGCCGTATCGCTGGCGGGCATGGGCGACGGGCGCGGGTCGATCGGCGGCCTCGAAGTGGTGGTCGTCGGGCAGCGCGTCACCCTCGCCGGGACCAGCACCCTGGCGGGATCCGTCATCGCGCTGGACACAGCGGTCCGTAACGTCGTGGCCTCCGGTGTACCGCTGCCGGCCGCCGTCGCCGCCGCCAGCCGCAACCCGCTCGCCCTGCTCGACATCTCCGACCGTGGCCGGATCGCGGCTGGCCAGCGTGCCGATCTGGTGGAACTCGACGCCGAGCTCAGGGTTCGCCGCGTCATGCGCGCCGGCATCTGGCACGCCGGCGAAGCGGACTGACGCAACCGGCCTGAGCCGCCACGGCCCTCGTCGCGAAACGTCAGCGAGGCGGCATCGCCGTGAACGTCCGCTCGATGTCGTCGAGCAGCCGGGCCGTCCCATCGGTCACGACCTGGAGGTAGCGCTCGCCGTACTCAGCGCTCGACTCGCGCGCATCGCCCCAGGTCCCCGACCGGGTCGCCCGGTGGACGGAGCCCGGGGCGGAGAAGAAGAACGCGGTATGGACCGAAGCAGGGCTGCCGACCTCCGGAAAAGGCGGCATCTCGGCGTTCGCGTGGTCCATGTCCACGAGCGTCGGGTCGATGGCGAGCACGGCCGACGTCTCGCCTCGGTTGGCGTGGAGGCCCGTCGACGGGCCGAAGTACTCCGCCGCCTCGGTCGCCGTCATGCCGTCCCAGTAGTTGATCGGGTAGGCATGCACGCCGGCGGGCATGCGGTCGGCCGCGTTCGCACAGGCATAGGCGATCGCATACGTGTTGTCGTAGTGACCGTTGAGGAAGACGATCCGCGTGAAGCCCACCGCGGCGAGCGACAGGCAGAGGTCCTCGATGAGCGCCATGAACGTGGGGATCCGCACGTGCACCACGCCCGTGAACCCAACGTGGGGATAGGACAGGGCGTAGTTGATCGGTGGCGCCACCACGGCGCCGACCCGGTGGGCGACTCGGCGAGCCACTTCCTGCGGGATGAGGACGTCGGTCAGCAACGGACCGTGCGGACCGTGCTGCTCGGTCGAGCCGGTCGGCACGATCACGGTCTGGTGCTCCGCGAGGAACGCCTCGACCTCGGGGCTGGTCATCTCGCCCAGGAACACGGTCGGCGGTTTCATGGCCACGTCCTCCTTGCCTCGCGTCAGGCGATGGTGGTGGTGAGCTCCCCGATGCCTTCGATCCAGGCCGTCACCACGTCGCCCGGCTCGAGATGCCGGTCCGGGCCGGGCGGGGTCGCCAGCCGGGCAGGTGTCCCCGTCGCGATGAGGTCGCCCGGCCGGAGCTTCATGTGCCGGCTCAGGAAGGACACGATCTCGGCGATCGGGAACCGCATCTGCGAGGTCCGGCCCTCCTGGATCGGCTCGCGGTTGATCGTGCACCCGAGCCCCAGGTCGGCGGGGTCGAGCTCGTCGATCGTCACGATCCACGGCCCGACCGGGCAGAAGCCCGGCATCGACTTGCCGATCAGCCACTGGTCGCCGTCGAGCCACGGGTCGCGCGACGAGACGTCGTTCACGATCGTCCAGCCGAGCACGTGGCGCAAGGCGTCGTCCGGCGCGACGTTCCATGCCTCCGTCCCGATCACGACCCCGAGCTCGACCTCGGCGTCGACGTTCGCGGTCACCGTCCGATCCCAACCGAGCAGGCCGCCACCGATCTGGATCGAGCTCGGCGCCTTGCCGTAGATCAGGGGGCGCTCCGGACCGCTCGCAGGCGGCTCGCCGGGCACGCGGTAGTTCAGGCCAACGGTGTAGATGGCGCCGGGTTCGGGCACTCGGAGCCGCATCGGATCAGGCCGTTGTCGCGGCGTCGGCGAGGAGCGGCACAACGGCCTCGCGCATGACGTTGGCCATCCCCGAGACGCCGGTCCAGCGCTCGAAGGCGATCGCAGCCTGGGCGATGAGCATCTCCGAGCCGTTCGCGGCGTGTAGCCCGCGGGCCCGGGCGGCGGCGAGAAGCGGCGTCTCGGCCGGGACGTACACGCAGTCGAAGACCGTCGCCTCGTCGCGCAGCCGGTCGACCGGAAACGGCAGGCCCGGATCGATCATCCCGACGGTCGTCGCGTTTACGACGAGGTCGGCCCTCGAGAGGGCGGAGTGGAACGCGGACTCGCCGAGCCCGCACGCGGTCATGTCGGCCTGAGTGTCGCGGGCGTAGCGATCGACGAGCGCCCGGGCCGCCTCCGGGGTGCGGTTCGCGATGGTCATCCGGCCAACGCCCAGGCACGCGTGGGCGATCGCCCGGGCGACGCCCCCGGCCCCGACCACCACGACCTCCATCGCCCCGTCGAGCGGCCGGCCCATCGCCAGCTCGACACCCGCCCGGAAGCCCGGGGCGTCGCTATTGAAGCCGACGAGTCGCCCCTCGAGCGTCCGGACGACGTTGTTCACCGCTCCGATCGCACGGGCGTCGGGCTCCATTTCGTCGACGAGTCCCGCGACGAGCGGCTTGTACGGCGCGGTCACGCCGAGGCCGAGGAACTCCGGTCCACGCGCCGCGGCGACCGCGTCGGGGACCTCCTTCTCGTCGATCTCCGCGAGCACGTACTCGCCGTCGATGCCCGCCGCCGCGAAGGCGGCGTTGTGCATGACGACGGAATGCCGCCGCCGAAGCGGTTTGCCGAGGAGGGCGACCCGCCGGGTCACGACGCGACGGCGACCGAGGTCCGGTTCGGCCGGCGGACCGGCCCGGCGGTCGTCGGGAAGACGACGTTCGGGATGATCTCGGTCACCCAGTCGTGGAGCTGCCGGGGATCGGGCGTCATCGTGTGGAGGATGAACTGCTCCACGCCGGCGTCGACCCGCGCCTGGAGCGACGCGACGATCTCGTCCGGCGTCCCGAACAGGTAGACCGATTCGAGGTACTGCGGTCCGCGTTCGCCGCTCATCACCTTCAGGAACGCTCGATGCTGCTCCTCGCGCGCCTTTGCCGGGTCGTTCGTGACGACGAGGTGCAGGAAGTTCTCGTGCGCGACGGAGATCTCGCGCGGGTCCGCACCGTTCTCCCGGAAGTACGTCTGGAGCTCGCCCCAGTCGCGGGCGATGTCCGGCGGCGGGCACGTCGGGCGCGGGATCCAGCCGTCCGCTCGCAGCGTCCGGGCTTTCACCGACGTGACGAACTTCGGAAGGTCGGGCGACTTGGGGTCCGCAAGCTGCGAGCCGCCGCCCACCCATAGCGCAGGTCGGACACCGGTCCGCGGCTCGATGAACACGTCGTCGACCGAGTAGTAGCGGCCGTGGTAGCTGACGTGCTGGCCCTCGAGGAGCGGCAGCATGATGTCGAGCATCTCATCGGTGCGCTGCCCCCGCTCCGACTTGTGGACGCCGACCGCCTCGTATTCGGCGTCGTTCCAGCCGACGCCGGCACCGAGGATCACCCGGTTGGCAGAGAGGAACTGGAGCGTCGCGAGCTCCTTGGCCAGGAGGACGGGGTTGCGAAGCGGCATGATCAGGATCGAGGTCCCGAGCCGGACCCGTTCGGTCACGCCGGCAGCCACCCCGAGCGCCATCAACGGCTCGAGCCAGTTCACTGAGTAGAACCGCTTCCCGACGAGCAGGTGGTCGGTGATGAACAGCGAGTCGAACCCGAGCTCCTCGACCTCGCGGGCGAATGCCTTGATCCCGCGCGCCCGGTCGGCGCCGTCGCCCTCCCAGACGTAGGAGGGCAAGAAGACCCCGAACCGGCCGACATCAGTCATGTGGCTGCTTCCTCATCCGTTCTCGACCTTATCGCCCCCGGTACTCGGGATCGCGCTTGCCGAAGAAGGCGCTCGCCCCTTCGAGCATGTCGTCGCTCGCGAAGATCCGGTCCGATGCATCCATCTCCGCAGCGAGGCCCACCTCGAGGTCGACATCCCACGCCGCGTCGATGAGACGCTTTGCTTCGCGCACCGCGAGCGGGCCGCGGGAGGCGATCTCCTCGGCGATGGCCTCGGCGCGGACCCGTGCCTCGCCCTCCGGCACGACCTCAGTGACGAGCCCGATCCGGGCCGCCTCCGCGGCGTCGATGACCCGGCCAGTCAGGATCAGCTCCTTGGCCCGTGCCGGACCGACGACACGCGGTAGGCGCTGGGTGCCGCCGCTCCCCGGTGTCACGGCCAGGCGGACCTCCGGCAACCCGAGCTTCGCAGCCGAGGAGGCGATCCGAAGGTCGCAGCAGAGGGCGAGCTCGAGCCCGCCGCCGAGGGCGTTGCCCTCGATCGCCGCGATCGTCGGCATCGGGAGCTCGGCGAGGCTGCGCGCTACGCCCTCCTCGAGCGCGTGCCGCTCCCGGCCCGCGCTCCCACGCTGGGCTTCGAACTCGCCGACATGCGAGCCGGCGCTGAACGCCCGGGTCGCCGCGACCCATGACAACGACCGCCCGGACGTCGCCGGGCGCAGATGCGGCCAATGTCGATAAGGCCTGGCGCAACTCCTCGAGGAGGTCGCGTGTGATGAGGTTGAGCGGCGGGTTGACGAGCTCGAGGTGGGCCACTCGGCCGAGCTCGAGCGCGATGAGCTCGCTCATGCCAGCGCTCCGAAGTCCGCCGCCAGGCCCATCGGTCCCGTCGCATAGAGCCGGGCGTCCATGGTCCGCAGGTCGTCGGCGACGCGCGGGCGGAAGCCCATCTGGGAGAGCACCTCGCGCTCGAGATCGATGCCCGGGGCGACTTCGGTCAGCACCAGCCCGTCGTCGGCCAGGGCGAACACGGCGCGGTCGGTGACGTAGCGGACCTGTTGGCCGCGCTCGCGCGCCAGGCGGCCGTTGAACGAGACCTGGCGCACGGCCGGCACGAACTTCTGGAGGCTGCCCTCGCGGACGATGGTCACACCGTCGTCGATGGCCAGCTCCAGGCCCTGGGCCGTGAGCGTGCCCACGAAGTTGATGCGCCCAGTTCGCGAGCTGATGTTCGGGAAGCCACCTGGGCCCCGCACCCGACCCTCGAAGGCGTGGACGTTGACGTTGCCCTCGGCGTCGACCTCGGCGAAGGAGAGGCTGGCGATGTCGAGGCCACCGCCGTCGTAGAACCCGAACATGTCGGGCTGGTCGATCATGGCCTGATAGTTGAAGCCGGCGCCACCCTCGTTGCCGGCCACCGGGACGCCGCCGAAGATGCCCTGCTCGACGGTCAGCACGAGCTGGTCGGTGATGCCCTCCTCCCACGCCACCCGGCCGATGAGCTGGCTGATGCCGAAGCCCAGGTTGCAGATGGCGCCGGGCGGGAACTCGAGCAGCGACCGCCGGGCGATGACCTTGCGCACGTCGAGCGGCAGCGGCGGGTCGTCGGCCGCCGGTCGCCGTTCGGCGCCGGCGTAGTAGGGCGAGTCCTGCGTGATGTACGTCTGCCACTGGTCGGCGTCCACGAAGACGTGGTCGATGAGGGCGCCGGGTACCTTGACGTTGCGCAACGGCAGGCTGCCACGTGGCGCCAGCCGGCGGACCTGGGCGATGACGATGCCGCCGCTGTTGTGCGCGGCCATGGCCATGGCCAGCATCTCGGCCTGGATCGCCTCGCCCTCCATCGTCAGGTTGCCGTCCTCGTCGGCGGTCGTGCCCCTGATCACCGCTACGTCGATCGGAAAGGCGTGGTAGAGCAGCCATTCGCGGCCGCGGAGCGTGACGACCTCGACGAGGTCCTCGGTCGTCGCCGCGTTCTGCTTGCCGCCGGTCTGCCGCGGATCGACGTACGTGCCCAGGCCGACCTGCGTGACGAGCCCCGGCCGTCCCGCGGCGATCTCGCGCATGAGCTGCGACAGCACGCCCTGCGGGAACGAGTACGACTCGATCTCGTTCGCCTCGACGAGCGCGCCGAGGCGCGGCTCGTTGCCGATGTTGCTGCCGATCGTGCGCCGCATGAGCCCAGGCAGGCCGAGCTGCGAGAAGCCCCGTTCGGCGAAGTCGCCGATGCCCACCACGCGGACCGTGGTCAGGTCGCGCGGCCGCCCGTCCTCGCCGAACGCCGATGCCAGCTCGTCGATGAAGCGCTGGGGCACCGCGTGCCCGGCACCCGAGCCGCCGATCAACAACGTGCTGCCGTCGCGGACGAGCCGCACGGCCTCGCGGACGTCGATGACCTTGCTCACGGCATGTAGCCCCCGGCATTGGGGTTGAGCGTCTGACCCAGGAACAGGCTCGAGGCGTCTGAGAGCAGGAAGATGACCGCATCGGCCACCTCGTCCGCACGCCCGAAGCGCCCGAGTGGCATGTCTCGCAACCGCCGCCTGCCCTCGTCGCTGTTCGCGAGCTCGCTCGTCATCTCGGTCATCGTCATGCCCGGCGCGACCGCATTGACCCGGACCCCCCGCGGGCCGAACTCTCGCGCCAGTGCCCGGGTCAGGCCGATGAGCCCGGCCTTCGCCGCGCTGTAGGCCGCCGTCTCCGCGACGCCGATCTGCGCCAGCCGCGAGGCGATGTTCACGATGGTGCCGTTGCCCCGCTCCACCATCGAAGGCAGCACGGCGCGGCAGGTGTGGAAGGCGGCCGTGAGATCCGTTCGGATGACCGCTTCCCAGTCGGCCGGGTCGATCTCGAGGAACGGCCCGACCTGCGTCAGGCCGGCGTTATTGACCAGGGCGTCCACGCGTCCGTACCGCCCGACCACCTGCTCGACGAGCTGCTCCGCCTGCCGACCGTCGCTGATGTCAGCCGCGAACGCCTCTCCATCGCCGCCAGCGTCCCGGACGCGCGCGAGCGTCTGCATCGCCGCGTCGGCCGAGCGGAGATAGTGCACCGCCACCATGGCCCCCTCGGCGGCGGCCTTGACGGCCACTTCGGCGCCGATGCCGCGGCTGCTGCCGGTCACGAGCACGATGCGGCCGGCCAGCGCCTCCCCCATCAGAACGGGAACGACGGTGGCTCGTCGCGCACCGTCACCCATTGCCACTCCGTGAAGGTGTCCATGTTCGCCTCGCCGCCATAGCGGCCGCCGTTGCCAGAGGCGCCCATGCCCCCGAAGGGGATGATCGCCTCGTCGTTGAGCGTGCCGTCGTTGACATGGACCATGCCGGCCTTGATCCGCTGGGCCAGCGCTAGCCCCCGCGAGAGCGAGCGCGTGTAGACGGCTGCGACGAGCCCGTACTCGCTGGCGTTGGCCAGGGCCAGCGCCTCGTCGTCGGTATCGAAGGCGGTCACCGGGGCGACGGGCCCGAAGATCTCGTCGGTCCAGGCAGGCAGGTCGGTGGTCACCTCGGCCAGCACCGTCGGCCGATAGAAGAGGCCTTCGTGGGTGCCGCCCTCGACCAGTCGCGCGCCGCCGGCGACCGAGCCCTGGACGATGCCGTCAACGCGGGCGATCTGCTTCTCGTTGACGATCGGGCCGAGCTGCACGTCTTCGCGATAGGGGTCGCCAAGCCGGAGCCGCTTCGCCTTCGTCGTCAGGGCGTCGACATACGCGTCCACGAGGCTCCGATGGACGATGTGCCGGCCGGCCGCGAAGCAGACCTGGCCTTGGAACTGGAACGACGAGAAGGCGCCGGCGGCCACCGCCGCATCGAAGTCGGCGTCATCGAGCACGACGAAGGCGTTGTTGCCGCCCAGCTCGAGCGAGACCTTCTTGAGCAGGCCCCCGGCGAGCTGGCCGACACGGCGACCCGCTGCCGTCGAACCCGTGAACGACACGAGCGAGACGTTCGGCGTCGGTCACGAGCGCCTCACCGACGTCGGCCCCGCCCACGACGATCTGCAGGACCCCGTCCGGAAGGCCCGCCTCCGCGAACACGGCGGCGAAGACCGCGCCCCCGACGACGGGCGTTTGTGGGTCGGGTTTCAGGACGACTGCGTTGCCAAGGGCGAGCGCCGGACCGACCACCCGCATGCCGAGGACGGTCGGCGAATTCCACGGCGTGATGGCGCCGACGACGCCGATCGGCACGCGGCGAACCATCGAGAGCCGCCCCTTCTGGGCCGTCGGCATCAGCGATCCGTACGGCTGGGAAGGCATCGTGGCCGCGTTGAGGATCTCCTGGTAGGCGAAGTTCTGCTCGTGGTGCATCTTGCTGTAGGAGGCGCCCGTCTCCCGCATGGTCCACGCGCCGAATTCCTCGCGATGCGCCTCGTAGATGTCCGCCGCCCGCCGCAGGATCCGGGCCCGCTCCTGGTAGCTCGTCTCGGCCCAGGCCGGTTGGGCAGCCGTCGCGGCTGCCGTCGCGCGCGCGACGTCGTCCGTGGTCGACCCGGGAACCGTCAGCAGGTGGATGCCAGTCGCCGGCTCGCGATCCTCGATCGGCGCGCCGGAGCCCGGATGCCAGTCGGCCAGGAACGGGTCGAGCCAGCGTCCTGCGCCGGCCTCGGCCGTCGGGTCAGCTGCGCTGACGACCATCGTCTCCTCCTTCGGTGGCGGCCGCCGCCTCGGCGAACCGCTCGGCGTAGCTTCTGGGTTCGGCTCCCGCAGCGGCTCGCTGTCCCGTCGCCGGATCGCGCCATGAAGGACCGCGGGCGATGACCGCGTCGATGAGCCCCTCGTCGATGTACGGCGGGACGAGCCACGACTTGACCTCGATCGCCTCCTGGCCGCCGTAACCGATCAGGTCGCGGACCTGCTTGTCGGTGTAGTAGCCGCCGACGATCGCCAGCTGGAGCGCGGCGAGATTGGCCGGCTCGTCGCGCTCGAGCGCCGCCAGGCGCGTCGCGACGTCGTCGCCCAGCTCGGGACGGAGCGCCGCCATGACCGGCTCGACGAGGTCCGGCCGGGAGGCGAACACGAAGCGCAGCCGGTCGTCGCTCAGGATCGTTGCGGCAGACGGCATGCCGTGCGCAGCCGGGATCAGGGATCCCGCAACGGCGGCCAAGGTCGCCGCGCGCGGTGCATCGAGCAGGGCCACCGCGACATCAGGTCGGGTCATATGGGCACCTGCTGGTTGGCTCTCGTGTCGACGATGTGGTCGGCCGCGCGCAGCGCGATGGCGACGATGGTCGAGGTCGGGTTGACACCGGAGGCGGTCACGAAGGAGCTGCCGTCGACGACGTACAGGTTCGGCACGTCATGCGTCCGGTTCCAACGATCGAGGACCGACGTCGTTGGGTCGTCGCCCATCCGCGCCGTGCCCAGCAGGTGCCAGCCCGAGTAGCGCATCAACCGGTCGACCTCGACCTGGTAGGCGCCTGCTTCGAGCAGCGACTCGGACGCTCGCTCGATATGGAAGTCGAGCATCCGGCGCGAGTTCTCGGACATCCGGTAGTGGACCTCCGGCGCCGGTATCCCGGATGAGTCGGTCATCGTCGTCGACAGGGTGACGTGGTTGGCCTCGTCGGGCAGATCCTCCGCGAACAGCCCCCAGTTCGCGCCATGGCCAAGGTGGCTCTTGACGTGAAGGTGGTGGTCGGGCCCCCAGACCTGGGTCCCGGCGCGGCTGGGCAGGGCGGTGTTGATCGGCCCGCCGGTGGGTGCCAGACCCCATCGAGCGCCGCGCACGAAACCACGTCGTTCGTCGGTCTCGTAGAACTCGAGCGACTCGATCAGGTCGCCGAACTGGCCCTGCCAGCTCAGCAGCGGCTCCTCGAACAGGCCGGCCACGTTGGCGAACGGGTGCATCATCAACCGCTTGCCGACCAGGCCCGAGGAGTTGGCCAGCCCATCCGGAAAGCGTGACGTTGCGGAGTTCAGGAGCAGCCTCGGCGTGCCGATGGCGTTGCCGGCCACCACGACGACCCTGGCCGCCTCGATGTGCTCTTCGCCCTCCGGGTCGATCCACGTGGCTCCGGTCGCGAGGCCGTTCCCGTTCGTCTCGATGCACCGGACGCGGGCGCCGGTGACGAGGCGGGCGCCCATCGCGATCGCCTTTGGCCAGTGGGTAACGTCAGTGGACGCCTTGGCGCCCTCGTTGCAGCCCGACTGGCACGTGCTCCGCTGGACGCACGGGCGGCGGCCGTCATACGGCGTGGAGTTGATGGAGTTGAACTCCGGCCACCAGTGCCAGCCAAGGCGGGTGTGGGCGCGGGCGACCCTCAGCCCGGCGGCGCCGATCGGAAGCGGCGGCATCGGCGCGTCCTCGCTGTCGGGCGGGTAGGCCGGGTCGCCGGGCAGACCGGAGACGCCGAAGTCGCGATCGGTGCGATAGAAGTAGGGAAGCAGGTCGAAGTAGGTGATGGGCCAGTCGTCGGCCACCCCGTCCAGGGAGCGGACGCGGAAGTCGGAGGGTAGCGCCCGAGGCCATGCCCCGGCGAAGATGAGTGTCGAGCCGCCGACGCCGTTGTACATGAGTGGCTCGACCGGCGAGTCGTCGGCGACGATGGGGTAGTCCTCCGCCAGGCCACGGATGTTCGGGCTGGTCGCCCAGTCCTTGCGCGCGCGGAGCTCCCAGTCGAGCCGCACGCCCGGGTAGTCCTCCTTGGCGTGCCACGCCCCCTGCTCGAGGCAGACGACCTTGAAGCCGGCCTCGGCGAGTCGGAGGGCCACGACACCACCGGACGCGCCGGCGCCGATGATGAGGACATCTGCGGGTTCGGTGGCCACGACTGACTCCTCCGATGGCGGCCAAGCGGACCTGGAGGCTGGTTCAAGGAAGTCCGTGTCGGTTCAGCGGCAACCAGCCTATCGCAAACCCCATCGGTCGGGACCCCGAACCGTCATGCCGGTGCCTCCTCGAGCAGGCCGACCTCCGCCAGCACGCTCGTCAGATAGGCCCGCTCGACGTCCCCGAGCGGCATCAGCGGAGGCCGCACATGTGCGGCCTCCAGCACGCCCAGGATGCGCAGGCACTCCTTGAGCCGGACCCGGTAGTCGCCGACCGGCCTCGCGAAGACGACGTCGGCCAGGCGCTGCACGCGCCGGCCGAGCGCCAGGGCGTCATCGATCCGGCCCGCCTGCCAGGCCTCGATCATCTCGACCTGCTCGCGCGTCATCACGGCGCCGAACCCGATCAATGCCCCGGTCGCGCCGAGCATGAAGGACTCGAGGATGAAGTTGTCGTTGCCGGTCAGGAACGTGATCGGCCGCGGCAGCTCGGCGATGAGGCGGGCGGTGTCGACGAACCGGCGAGCGTCGAACGAGGCCTCCTTGATCGCGACCACCCCTTCGACCGAGGCCATCGCCCGAAGCGTGTCCGGCTCGTAGTTCAGCCCGGCCAGTGCCGGCTGCAACTGGAACAGGATCATCGGCAGCCCGACGTCGGCGATCGCTTCGTGGTAGCGGACCGGCACGCGGACGTCGAGCGGCTCGCTCAGGTAGGCCGGGATCGGGAACACGAGCAGGGCATCGGCGCCCGCGGCCTTGAAGTCCCCCGCCTGGCGCACGGCGGCGTCGGTCGAGGGTCCGGCCAGGCCGGCCACGATCGGCAGGTCGGTCACCTCGCGCACGACTCGCAGGACCCGCACCTTCTCGTCGTGGGTGAGATGCGGGCCTTCACCGGTGTCGACATTGATGGCCAGGGCGACCGGTCCTTGGCCCGCTATCCAGCCGATGTAGGCGCGCAGGGCGGCCTCGTCGATGGCGCCGTCGGCGTGCATCGGCAGGACGGTCGCCGGGATCAGGCCGTTGAGGTCGAGGGTCATGGCTGCTCCGAATCGGTGGATCGAGCACCGCTCCCGGCGCCCGATTTTAGGGCGGATGCGCCGAGATAGGCGCGCGGCAGCCGAGATCCGAAGGACGTGAAGACCTCGTTGGGGATCGATCCGCGGATGCGGGCAAGCTCGCTCGGCGTGATGCGCTCCGCGCCTTGCCCACCGAGCAGCACGAACTCCTCTTCCATCGTCACCTCGCCCATGTCGGTCAGGTCGGTCACGTCGGCGCAGACCGAGTCCATCGAGACGCGCCCCACCAGCGGAACGCGACGGCCGCGCAGTAACGCCGATGTGCCCGGCCAGTAGGAGCGAGACCAGCCATCCGCATAGCCCAGTGGCAGGGTCGCGATGAGCGACGGGCGGTCGGCCGTCCATTCGCCACCGTACCCGACGGTGGCGCCCGCGGGAAGCACCTCGAGGCGTACCGGGCGAGCCTTGACCGCCATCGCCGGTCGCAACGCCGCCGCCGTCGACAACCTCTCCGGCGAGGGCTCGACCCCAAGGCCGAGCTCGCCGTAGAAGCCCAGGCCCACGCGCACCATCTCATAGGCGGGGGCGGTCGCGGCGATGATGCCGTCCGTGGCCGCGAGGTGGCGCGGCGGGATGGACCGGCCCGTGGCCGCCACGGACGCCACGGCCGACTCGAAGCGCTGCGTCTGCTCGCGTGACACGGCCGCATCGCCGCCATCGGCCAGGTGTGACCAGATGCCCGCGAGGCTCGCGGCTGGCGCTTCGTCGATCAGCCGGACGACGTCGATGAGGGCCTCGGGACGCACGCCGCCGCGTCCCATGCCGGTATCGACCTCGACGTGCAGGCGCAGCACGCGTCGATGTGCCCGGGCGATGATCGATGCCCAGGCGTCGACCGTCCGACGGGTCGCCCCCGGGCCAGAGACCGTCAACTCGAGATCGGCCTCGACCGCGTCCCCAAGATCCTCTGGCGAGATGGGGTAGGTGACGAGGATCGGCGCCTCCACGCCTGCGCCTCCGAAGTGTCAACCCTTCGTCGATGCTCGCCACCATGAGCTCGTCCGCGCCGCCCGATACGGCGGCCCTGGCGGCCATCTCCAGGCCGTGGCCGTACCCGTTGGCCTTGACCACGAGCCCAAGGCGCGCGTCGGCCGGGATGGCGCGTCTGAAGACGCCGGCGTTGTGGACGAGAGCCGCCAGGTCGACCTCGACCCAGGCTGGGTGGGACATCGCGGCGGAACATACCACCGGCGGCGCGCTGCGCCCGCGCTCGCCCTGCAGCCGGGCCGGCGTTGACGCTCGCCCACCTGGGCGGTAGCCTCGATGATCGATCAGGCAACGTTCCGCGGGCGGCAGGCGACGGTCTAGAAGGAGCTCGATGGGTCAGCTCGACATCTTCAGCCTCGACGGGCGCGTGGCGCTCGTTGCAGGTGGAGGCGGCGCCATCGGCTCTGCATTGGCTGAGGCCCTCGCCGGCGCGGGTGCACGGGTGGCGGTTGCCGGTCGGACTCGCGAAGCCTGCGAGGCGACGGTCGAGCGGGTCGAGGCTGCCGGGTCGGACGGTCTTGCGATCACGGCCGACATGACCAGCGAAGACGACTGCGATCGGATGGTCCGGGCGACGCTCGAGCGCTTCGGCCGGATCGACGTCCTGGTCAACGCGGTCGGCGGCGGTGCCGGAAAGGTCCTGCATCCGGCAGAGTCGTATCCGCGGGCCGACTGGGACTGGATCATGGAACTGAACGTCCGAAGCACGATCGTGCCGACGCAGGCCGCAGTCCGGACGATGATCGAGCGGGGCGGTGGTGGAGCCGTCCTCAACATCTCCTCGGTCCGTGCGAACCTCGGCATCAATGCCGGCTACTCGGCGTACGTCGCGGCCAAGGGCGCCCTCAGCTCACTGACCCGCCAATGGGCGACCGAATGGGCGAAGCACGGCATCCGGGTCAACGCCATCATGCCGACCTTCGTGGACACGCCCCAGGTGGCCTCGCTGCTCGCGGATCCGGCCTTCAAGGCGGGCATCGTCAGCCGCATCCCGCTCGGGCGCGTGGGCGAGACCCGCGATCTGGTCGGGCCTGCCATCTTCCTCGTCTCGGACGCCGCCTCGTTCGTGACCGGCCAGATCCTGGGCATCGATGGCGGTCTGACCGCGACCCAGTGACCAGCACGGAGCGCTCCGCCATGCAGACCTCGACCCTCGACCTCGAGCGCGTCGGCTCGAACATCTACACGACGACGAAGCTGCGCGGCTGCAACCCGAGCTTCGTGACGACGTCGGACGGGGTCGTCGTCATCGACACGCCGCAGCTGCCGACCCGCGCCGTCGCCATGCGCGCGGAAGCAGAAGCGCATGGTCCGCTCCGCTACCTCATCAACACGGAGCACCACGTCGACCACATCTTCGGCAACTACTGGTTCAAGGGCGTGCCGGTCGTCAACCACCGGGGTCTCTACGACAACTTCATGGACCCCAACGCGGCGCTGGACCCGTTCGCCTATGCGCTCGAGGCGATCCCGACCGACGACCCGGATGCCGCGCCGCTCGTGCCCGACCGGGACGTGTACTACCAGGACCCGAACAAGGGCACGATCGTCTTCACCGGCGATCTGACCCTCCGCGTGGGCGACCACACCTTCGATCTGCTCCACACGCCAGGGCATACCCCCGGCCAGCTCGCCGTCCACGTGCCCGAGGAACGCGCCGTGTTCACGGGCGACACGATCTTCCACGGCTGCCAGACGTGGCTGATGACGTCCAACGTGGACCAGTGGCTCGAGGCGCTCGAGCGCATCCGCGGGCTGGACGTCGACCACCTCGATCCCTGGCCACGGGCCGGTCGGGACGCTCGACGCCGTGCGGACCCAACGGGCGGTCCTCCTGGCGTGGAAGGCGGCGGTGGCCGACGCGGTGGCCAAGGGCTGGACGCGCGAGGAGACCATCGCCCGCGTCCGCTTCGACGACGCCTTCGGGCCTGTCGACGTCGGACAGGGCTACATGATGGATCACATCCAGAACAACAACGCCGGGTCGCTCTGGGACAAGCTCACCGCGCTGGGCTACGCGAGGGGCCGCTGAATGGCGCCGTCACCTCACCAGAGCGCGATGCTAGGCGCGGCCGGCGGCGACCTCGTCCGCGCGGGTGCGGCCGGCGAGCCGGATGAGGTCCTCGTGGAGCTCGAACCAGATGCCGTGGTAGCTGTCGACGCGGGGTGAGGCGACGAAGCGCTGGTCGCCGGCCGAGCGCCTGCTCGAGCGCGCGACCGAGCCGGACGCGGTAGTCCGCCAGCCGCGGACAGCCTTGCTCACTGCGGCGTCGAGCCACGCGACGGCGTCGGCGTGGAGCGCCGCCAGCCGATCCAGCACCGCCGCGTCGTAGGCGGCATCGGCGTGGTCGTTCAGGACCTGCGCCTCGACGTCGCGGAGCTGCCAGGCGGTCACGGTGTCCTTCATCCGCTGGTCGAGGACGAGCGAACGCGTCGAGCGCGGCGTCGGCGCGATCGATGCCCCAGGCGGCCTGCTCGGCGGCGCGGAGCTCGGCGGCCCGGCTCGACGCCGGCGTCGGTCAGCCGATAGCGCGCCGGCGACGGTCGCGACGAGCCCGTCGATGGCCAGCTGGTCGAGGATCGGCTGGACGTCGTCGGGCGTCGCCAGCACGGCGTCGGCGACGACCCTGGAGCGGCGCGAAGCCCTTGATCGCGATCGCCCGGAGGCAGTCGTCGGGCGTGACCTTGCGACCGATCGGCGTGCTCGGCGTCGCTGCGCTGCGCCGCGCCGGCCGCAGTGTCGTCGCCGGCCGCTTCGTCGCCGATCGCGATCCCGAGCTCCTTCGCCCAGGCGAGCAGCGTCGCGCGCCTCGGGCACGACCTCGTGCGTCCCGGCGATGGTGCCCTCGAAGACCTCGCCGGTGCTGCCGTCGATGGTGATGACGTCGCCGGCTCGCAGCGATCCGGTCGCCGACGATCGACCCGGCCGTCGCGGACCTCGATCGCCGGCGGCCCCGACGACGGCCGGGATGCCCCAGCCGCGGGCCACGACCGCGGCGTGGCTCGCGAGGCCGCCGCGCGAGGTCAGGATGCCGGCCGCCCGGGCCATGCCGTGGACGTCGTCGGGCGAGGTCTCGGCCCGGACGAGGATCGCCGGCCCGCCCGCGTCGGCCGCGGCCTGCGGCGGCCTCGGGGCTCGTCACGATCGGGCCGCTGGCCGATGCCCGGCGACGCCGGCAGGCCGGTCGCGAGCGGCAGGACGGACGCTGCTGCGGCGCGCTGGTCGATCGTCGGCGGATCGGCGAGCAGCGGCGGCGACGCGCTCGACCGCCTCCGCCCGCGACGAGCGGGAACGTCGGCGTCCTCGGCCATGTCGACCGCGATCCGCAGCGCCGCCTGCGGGCTGCGCTTGCCGACCCGGACCTGGAGCATCCAGAGCCGGCCGTCCTCGATCGTGAACTCGATGTCGCACAGGTCGGCGTAGTGCCGCTCCAGCCGCGTCGGCGTGGTCGCGCAGCTCGGCGGCGACGGCGGGCAGCCGCTCGTCGAGCGCGGCGATCGGCTCGGTCCGGTGCGTCCCCGCCACGACGTCCTCGCCCTGGGCGTCGAACAGCACGTCGCCGTACAGCGTCGGCTCGCCGGTCGCCGGGTTGCGCGTGAAGAGCGACGCCGGTCGCCGAGTCGGGCCGCGGTTGCCGAAGACCATCGCCTGGACGGTCACGGCCGTCCCGAGGTCGTCCGGGATGCCCTCCTTGCTGCGCGGTACGCGCGGGCGCGGTCGCTGTTCCACGAGCGGAAGACGGCCTCGATCGCCAGGCGCAGCTGCTGCCACGGGTCCGCCGGGCACGTCGGCGACGCCGACGATCGAGCGGAAGCTCGCCTCGAAGCGCTCGCGACAGCGTCGGGCGAACGCCTCGTCGCCGGCTGCGCGTCGCCAGGCCGGCCGTCGTCGCGTCGTTCAGGCCGAGGTCCAGGATCGTGTCCATCATCCCGGGCATCGAGACCGGCGCGCCGGAGCGGACGCTGACGAGCAGCGGGTCGGCCGGGTCGCCGAAGCGGCGCCCGACCGCCGCCTCGACCTCCGCCATCCGCGTCGCGCAGCTCGTCGTCGAGGCCCGCCGGCCAGCCGTCGCGCAGGAAGGTCCGGCAGGTCGCGGTCGTGATCGACGAAGCCCGGCGGCACCGGCAGGCCGAGCTCGCGCGACCATGACGCCGAGGTTCGCGGCCTTGCCGCCGACGAGCGCCTTGGCCTCGGCGAGCGGCGGTCCGGCAGCGGCGTCGAGCGCGAACGTCGATGGCGTCATCGGCCGCGGTCACGTCGTCGCGGCTCGTCCGGTCCTGCGTCGCGGAGCGCCCGCCAGACCCGCTCCGGCGTCAGCGGCAGATCGCGGATCGTCGACCCCGGTCGCGTCGCGGACGGCGGCGGCCACGGCCGGCGCGACGGGCAGCAGCGCGCCCTCGCTCATCCCCTTCGACGCCGTACGGGCCCGGGCCCGTCCTCGTTCTCGATGATGTCGCTCTCCATGCGCGAGCGGCAGGTCCATGCTCGTCGGGATGCGGTAGTCGATGGCGCCGAGGTTCCGGATCCGGCCAGCGTCGTCGTAGATGTACGTGCTCCATCAGCGTGTGGCCGAGGCCCATGACCGCGGCGCCCTCGTCCTGGCCGCGGACCTGGGTCGGGTTGAGCGCCTTGCCGACGTCGGAGACGGTCACGTGGCGGGTCGACGGTGACGTCGCCGGTCGCCCGATCGACCTCGACCTCGACGGCCGTGCAGTTGAACTCGAAGAACGCGGCGGTGCCGCCGAGCGGATGGTCCGGGTCGGCCTCCTTGCGCATCTCGCCGATGCCGATGACCTCGCCGCCGAGCCGGCCGAGGCCGCGGATGAGGACGTCGCGGATGGGCAGGACGCGCTCGCCGATCCGGACCTCGCCGCGGTCGACGACGACCTCTGCCTCGTCGACGGACTCGAGCCGGGCGGCCATCGTCCGGATCTTCGCCTGGATGTCGCGGCAGGCCGTCGAGGACCGCGTTGCCCATCAGCACCGACGACCGGCTGGCCGACGTCTGCTGGTCGTAGGGCACGACCGCGGTGTCGCCCATGACGACCGTGACCCAGTCGAGCGGCACGCCGAGCTCCTCGGCGGCGATCTGGGCGAAGATCGTGCGCGCGCCCTGGCCCATGTCCGACGTGCCGGCGTAGACGACGACGCTGCCGTCGGCGAGCAGCCGGACGGTCGAGTACGAGAGGCCGGTCGTCGGCCCCGACTTGAGCCCGACCGCCATGCCGCGACCACGACCGGGCGGCGGCGGGTCGCCCCAGCCGATCAGCTCGGCCGCCCGCTCGACGGTCCGTGCCCAGTCGCCGTCGGCCGGCGTGTCGCCGGGGATGAAGGCGTCGCCGGGTCGGGCGAGGTTCCGCAGCCGCAGCTCGAGCGGGTCGATGCCCGAGCATCGCGCGGCCGCCTCGTCCATGTTCGACTCGACCGCCCAGATCTGCTGCGGGTTGCCGAAGCCACGGAACGCGGTCGAGGGCGTCGGTGTGCGACAGGACGCTCCGGGCGACGATCCGGACCGCCGGGACGCGATACGGCCCGTTCGGCGGTGTAGCTGCCCTTGGCCACCGTCCGGTCGGCGATGTCGGCGTAGGCGCCGATCAGGTAGTTCGCCTCGATGTCGCGGAAGACGAGGCGTGCCGTCGCGTGCGGAAGCCGGACCGGACGTGGATCTCCGACGCGCCGCGCCGGACGGCCTGGAACGTCTCCTCGAGGGTCAGGACGAGCCGGACCGGCCGGCCCGTCGCGCAGGGCCATGAAGGCGACGAGCGGCTCGTACTTGGCGTGCTGCTTGCCACCGAAGCCGCCGCCCGGGTCGGGCGCGAAGACGCGGACCTTGGCGAGCGGCAGGCCGAGCACACCGGCGATGACCCGCTGCAGCCAGTTCGGGATGCTGGATCGAGCTCCAGACCGCGATGCCGTCGCCATCGGGGGCGGCCATGAAGCGCGTGCGGCTCGATCGCGAACTGGGTGACCATCGGGAAGGCGTAGGTGCCCTCGACGACGACGTCGGCCGGCGTGCTGCGTCGACGTCGCCCCAGCCGTAGTGGTGCTCGCGCAGGACGTTCGTGGCCGGCGAGCGGGTCGCCGGGTCGGAGCGCCGGGTCCTGGACGAGCGGCGCGCCGGGGTCGAGGGCGGCGGCGATCGTGAAGACCGCCGGCAGCTCCTCGTAGTCGACCCGGACGAGGCCGGCGGCCTCCTCGGCCGCATCGAGCGTCTCGGCGGCGACGGCGGCGACCGGCTCGCCGTGGTAGTGCGTCTCGCCGACCGCCAGGACCGGCCGATCGCTGGCACTGCGGCCCGAAGCGCGGCATCGGCTGCGGCAGGTCGGCGGCGGTCATGACGAGCGCGGACGCCGGGGACGGCGAGCGCGGCGCTCGGTATCGATGCGAGACGATCCGCGCCCGGGCGCAGTCGAGGCCGACGAGCTTGGCGTGGAGGACGTCCTCGAGGCGGATGTCGGCGACGTAGGCCTGGCGGCCGGTGACGCGATCGAGGCCGCCGACGCGGGCGGGCGAGCCGCCGATGCCGTCGTCCCGGTCATCGACGTGCCGTCGGCACCGTGCGCGCGGTCGTCACTCGCCGCTCCCGGCGGCGGCCGCGACCAGGACCGCCTCGATGATCTGCTCGTAGCCGGCGCAGCGGCAGAGGTTGCCGGCCAGGCCCTCCTCGACCTCGGCGCGCGTCGGGTGCGGGATGCGCGGCGAGGAGCGCGCGCGCGCGAGACGAGCTGGCCCGGGATGCAGAAGCCGCACTGGGCGGCGCCGGTGTCGAGGAATGCCGCTGGAGCGGGTCGAGCCGTCGCCGTTCGCGAGACCCTCGACGGTCGTGACGGTCGTGCCGTCCGCCTCGACGCGCGAGCATCAGGCAGGAGTCGACGCTCGACGTCATCGACCAGGACCGTGCACGCGCCGCACTCACCGACCAGGCAGCACTCCTTCGTGCCGGTCAGGCCGAGGTCGTCGCGGAGGACCTCGAGCAGGGTGTGGTGCGGCGCGACATCGAGCGAGCGGCCGCGCCCGTTGACGGTCAGGTCGATCCGGCTGCGTCGTCGTCACGACCCGTCGCCGCCGTGCGGCGAGGCGCTCGACGGCGACGCCGACCGCCCGCAGGCCGAGCACGTGGAGCATCGCCAGGCGGTACTCGGGGCTCGCCCGCATCGACCGCGGCGACGGGCTGGCGTCGACGAACAGCGTCTGCGAGGCGCTCCAGCTTGGCGCCTTCGGGCGCGGCCGGGTCGGCCAGCAGGCCGGTCTCGTCCGACGACGAGCAGCGGTCGCGGCCCGAGGCTGCCGTAGGCGAGCCGCGTCGACCCCATCGGCCGACGACCGCGCAGGCCAGCGTGACGGAGGCGAGGTCGTGGCCGCGACGCCGGGTCCGCCGGACGTGGACCGAGCCCCGCCGCGTCGCGTCGGGCGCGGCAGCTCGATCGCCGTGACCAGCTCGCCGCGGGCCGAGCGTCGTGACCCCGGACCGGACGAAGAACTCGTCGATGGGGATGCGCCGGACGCCCGACCGGACCGGCAGCCACGACCACGCGCGCCGAAGACGAGCAGCGCCGGCACCGTGTCGGCCGCCGGCGAGGCGTTGCAGATGTTGCCGGCCAGCGTCGCCCGGTTCCGGATCTGGACCGCAGCCGACGACCGCCGCCGCCTCGGCCAGGGCCTGGTAGTCGCGCCGGATGCGCTCGTCGGCGGCGATGTCGGTCATCACCGTCCGCGCCCCGATGATCAGCTCGCCGTCGCCGCTCGCGGATGTCCGCCGTCGAGCTCGGCGATCGCCCTTGACGTCGACCACGACCCGCGGCCGGATCGTCCCGTCGCGGAGGCGGATGATCAGGTCGGTGCCGCCGGCCAGCAGCCGCGCCTCGGGCCCGTGCTCGGCGAGCAGCGCGACCGCGTCGCCGAGGTCGGTCGGTCGCTCGTAGGCGAAGGCTCGCATGGTCCGAGCCTAGAGCACCCGATCCACCTCATCCAGGAGCACCTGCGGGGTGGCCGCCCGGACGAAGAAGTAGGGCCGCTCCGAGAACCGGCGCACGAAGTCGGCCCGTGCCGGCGCGGAGCTGTCGGTGTCGACCACCGGCATCGGGAAGCCGGGCGCCAGCAGCTCGTTGGTCAGGAAGTAGTTCTGGAGCGAGTGGAACGTCTGGAACTGGCGCTCGAAGGGGATCATCTCGGCGCAC
Organism: uncultured Chloroflexia bacterium; assembly: GCA_963837215.1. GTDB lineage: Bacteria > Chloroflexota > Limnocylindria > Limnocylindrales > CSP1-4 > CSP1-4. The sequence continues at coordinate 121,043 of CAWIML010000006.1, read as the reverse complement.
GACGGGTCGAAGTTGCCGTCGATCGCCGGGACGATGACGACATCGACGTTGCTCGGCTCGGTGTGGATCTCCCAGCTCGGCATGGCGCCGAAGAACTTCTCGACGCCGCGCTCCGGGGCGGCCTTGTCGGCCCGCTCGGTGCCCTCGGTCCGCTTCTTGAGGAAGGGCGCCTTCGAACCCACGACCGCCCAGCCGTTGTCGTCGATGACGGTCGTCTCCGTCGAGACCAGCAGTCGCGCCGCGGCGGCAGGCCTCGATCTGGCCCATCGACTTGCCGTGGTTCGACTCGCCGCCGAGGAAGAGGACCGTCTTGCCGCCATAGCGGACGGCCGAGGCGTGGAAGGGATGGAGCCCGACCGACTCCATGCGGAGCGCGAGCATCGTGACGACGACCTTCTGGATCGGCCCGGCCGGCCAAGGTCCGCTGAACGTCATCTGTCGGCCGTCGTAGGCGATGGCCTTGTCAGCGTCCTGGTGCCAGACGATGTCGGGCTCGGCGAGGGTGACCTGTGGCTCGATCCGGACATCGGCGAGGCGATAGTCCAGGAACGTCATGTCGTCCAGGACGTGCTCGACCGGCTCCGAGCCGTAGACGTCGATCGCGGAGCTTGGCAGGTCCGGCCGAGAGCTCCTCGGACAGCTGGAGGTCGGCGCTCATGTCGTTCCTTCGACCTCGGATGATCGGCGGACACATGCGACGGGGATGATCCGGGCGACAGCCACCTGCCCGACCCGCTCAGGACCCGACTGCGACGGCCGGCCCAGCGGCCGACCGGGCCGACTGATCGCGCAGGATCTCGACCCTGCCGGTCGTGCCGTCGATCCGAAGCCGATCGCCGGTCATGATGCGCTGCGTCGCCACCGAGGTGCCGATGACCGCCGGGATGCCGAACTCGCGCGAGAGGACGGCCGGATGGGAGGTCAGGCCGCCGGTGTCGGTCACGAGTCCGGCGATCTTCGTGAACAGGACGACCCAGGCCGGGTTGGTCATCTGGCAGACCAGGATGTCGCCGTCCCGGACCTCGTCGAACTCCTCGACCGTGCGCACGACTCGCGCGATGCCCTCGACGAGGCCCGGCGACGCCCCGATGCCGGTGATCAGCCGCGTGTCGTCTGACTGCTTCTGGTGGAAGCGCTCCGGGTAGCCCCAGTTGACCAGGTACGGGAAGGCCAGCTGCGACGGCGTGCAGGTGCCGATCCAGTCGCGCGGCGTGAGCTTCGCCTGTGCCTCGCGCTCTGCCCGGCGGGCGGCCACGATATCCCGGGCCGCGATCGCCGTCGCGGCTGCCGATGAGGCCCCGCAGCTCGTTGTAGCGCAGGAACATGACGTCGTCGGGCTGGTCGAGCCGGCCGAGCTCGACGAGCTTCTGGCCGACGGCCAGGAGCACCAGGCGAATGTGGGCGTTCGCGCCCTGGTCGATGTAGAAGTGGTGGTCGGGCGTGAGCGGCGCCATGCGCAGGTTGACAGCGTTCGCGGCCCGCATCTCCTCGAGCGCCTCGCCGGTCAGGCCCTCGAGGATCTCCCGCGAGGCGGCCTCGATGTCGAGGCGCATCGCCTCGATCGCGGTCGGGAAGTCGTAGTCGGTGGTCAGGTAGCCACGGATGAGCTCGAGGACCGGCTCCATCTGCTCACGGACGGTGGGGAAGATGAACTCGTGGCTCCAGACGGCGTGCCAGCCGAACTCGCGCTGGTACGGCTCGACCCGCTCGGCGATGAATCGCCGGCCTCGCTCGCCGGCCCGGAGCGCCCGGGCGATCTCCGTGGTGTCGTCGGACGAGAAGGCGGCACGCAGCTCGGCGTCGTCGCGGACCTCGTTCTTCATCCGCCAGAGGGCTTCGATCGAGTCCCAGTTCCGATCGGAGGCGGAGTTCTGGAGCCGCCCGAGGAGCTGTTCGTCGACCGCGCCGCGCGTCTTCTCCATGACTGCCCGCAGGGCGAGGGTCGCCGAGAGCTGGGCGAAGTTGAGCATCCAGTGGATCTTCCAGTGACGGTCGTGAACGTCGATGGCGTCCTCGAGCAGGCAGGCGACATCGGCCAGGTCCATGTCATCGACGAGGTCGAGCCGAGCCTCCAGGAAGGCGAAGTTGCGCTCCATCTCCGGCCGCAGGCGGTCACGCCACCAGTCGGCGAAGTCTCGACCGTAGACCGGCAGCACCGCGTCGAGGTACGCGCCCATCGTCGAAGCGAAGGCGGCATCGCGCGGCACGCGCGCCCCGTAGCGAGCGCTGTATTCGGTCGCGTCGATGCGCAGATCCGGATCGGCCGGGATGGCGGTCGTGTAGACATAGCCATTGACTGCCTTTGCCAGCCAGTCGACCGCGAAGGGCGTCCCGAACCGCCGGAACATGTGATCGCAGCTCAGCCACCAGCCGCCGATGTCGAAGAACATCGGGCTGACCGGATGCGGGATGTGCAGGTCGTCGTAGACCCAGAAGAAGCCCTGCTCGACCTCGGCAGCCCAGTCGACCGGGAACGACGCGTCACCCAGGAACTGGCCGAGGATCTCCTCTGTCGCTGCCACGGGCTGGTCCTCCCCGATCAGGCGCGGCTGGCGGCCTCCGCTCGGGCCTTCTCCCAGTCCTTCCGGAACTGGACGATGCCTGACGTCGTGAGCGGATGGTGGACCATCTGCTGGAGGACCTTGAAGGGCAGCGTGGCCACGTGCGCACCGGCCAGGGCGGCCTCGGTCATGTGGCGGGGGTGGCGGATGGACGCGGCCAGGACCTCCGAGTCGAGGCCGTGCATCTCGACGATGCCGACCAGCTCGCGGATGACCTCCATGCCGTCCTGATTGATGTCGTCGAGCCGACCGACGAAGGGCGACAGGAGCGAGGCGCCGGCCTTGGCCGCCAGGAGGCCCTGATTGGCCGAGAAGATGAGCGTGCAGTTGGTCTTGATGCCTTCCTCGGCGAATCGCGACATGGCCTCCAGGCCGGTCTCGCTCATGGGCACCTTGACCACGATGTTGGGCGCCAACTTGGCGAAGTGGCGACCCTCGGAGAGCATCCCCTCCACGTCTTCGGCGATCACCTCGGCGCTCACCGGACCGGACGTGATGCGGCAGATCTCCTCGAGGATCGACTCGTAGCTGCCGCCGATCTTGCCGTACAGGGTCGGGTTGGTGGTCACGCCGTCGAGCACGCCCCAGCGGGCGGCGATGCGGATCTCCTCGATGTCGGCGGTGTCCAGGAAGATCTTCACGAGACGACTCCTTGGGGCGGTCGGGGCGCGAGAGCGTCGGTCGGACGCGTCCGCGGATTCTACGCCCCGCCGCGGCGAGAGCTGGAACAGGCTCAGAACCGGTCGGCGAGTGCGCGGACCAGGCTGGTGACCGGACCGATGGCCGTCGCCACGATCACCGTCAGCACCGCCGTCGCGATGTAGCCGCGCAGCCGTTCACCGCGCCGGAGGAGCAGCCACGGCAGGGCGATGCCGATGACGATCTCCGCCGCCAGGAGGAGGGCGCCGGGATCGGTCGCCAGCTGGTCGAGGTTGGCCAGCCGTCCGGCACCGAAGACGATGCCTTCGCCGATCAGGGCCGCGGCGAGGATGGCGACGCCGATCGCCCGCGGCCAGCCATGCCCGTATCGCCAGACCGAGCCTGCGCCGCCGAGGAGCGGACCGGCCAGCAGGGCCACCGCCCCCCAGACGGTCGCGGCGTGGGGCGCGCCGATGACCCGGAAGCCCTGCCCGAGGACGGCGATCAGGAGGTAGTAGGCGGCGACCGCGCTGAGCAGCCCGATGAGCCCGCGCAGGACGCCGGTCGGGATGGTCCTTGCGGACGCGCCGAGGACGAAGGCGATCCCCAGCCAGGCGCCGATGGCATTGGCCGGGATGAGCAGGCTGTAGGGCCAGGCGAGCTGGTCCGAGACCCAGGCCGCGACGCCGAGCGCGGCGCCGACGCCGATGGAGGTGCCGAAGCCGCTGATCGCGCGGCTGACGACCCCTGGTCGAACGGTCAGGTCAGGCGCTGGGGACGGACTCGACGACACCAGGGGCCGAAGAGGATCGTGGCGCGGGCGACGCGGCTTGGGTGACCGCCGTCGCCTGGGTAGCGACGTCGGTCGCTGCGGCCCTGGCATCGGCCGCGGTCGAGATGCAGGCCTTCACGAAGCCGTCGAAGAGCGGATGCGGACGGTCGGGCCGGGAACGGAACTCGGGGTGGAACTGGCTGGCCACGTACCAGGGATGGTCGCGCAGCTCGACGATCTCCACCAGGCGCCCATCCGGCGACTGGCCCGAGAGGATCATGCCGGCTTCTTCGAGCGCATCGCGGTACCGGTTGTTGACCTCGAAACGATGGCGATGGCGCTCGTAGATGACCTCTTCGCCATACGCCTCCGCGGCCCTGGAGCCCGGCGTCAGCTTGGCCGGGTAGAGGCCCAGGCGCATCGTGCCGCCCTTCTCCTCCATGTCCCGCTGGTCGGGCATGAAGTCGATGACCGGGTCGTTGGTAAAGAGGTCGAACTCGGTCGAGTTGGCGTCCGACGCCCCGGCCAGATCACGGGCGACCTCGATGACGCCGCATTGAAGCCCGAGGCAGAGACCGAGGTACGGGATCCGTTGCTCGCGCGCGAAGCGGGCAGCCATGACCTTGCCCTCGATGCCCGCGGTGCCCGAAGCCACCTGGTACGAGGATGCCCGCGGCGCCGGTCAGTCGGGCCTCGACGTTCTCGGGCGTGAGGGCCTCGGAGTCGACCCAGCGCACGCGGATGTTCCGGTCGAGCGCCCAGCCGGCATGGCGTAGCGCTTCGGTGACCGAGAGGTAGGCGTCGGGCAGCTCGATGTACTTGCCGACGAGGGCGACCTCGAGCTCCGGCTTGGGTCGCTTGATGCGATCGACCAGGGCGCGCCAGGCCGTCAGGTCCGCCGGCCCCGACTCCAGGCCCAGATCGCGCACCACCAGCTCGCCGAGGCCCTGGGCCTCGAGCAGGAGCGGCACCTCGTAGATCGTCTCGGCCGTCTCGGCCGTGATGACCGCCTCGGCAGGGACGTCGGTGAAGAGCGCGATCTTCTCGCGGATCTCGTCCGGCACGGGCGAGTCGGAGCGGAGGACGATGACGTCGGGCTGGATGCCGATGCCCCGCAGCTCCTTGACCGAGTGCTGGGTCGGCTTCGTCTTCAGCTCGCCGGTCGCGGCCAGCGCAGGCAGCAGCGTGACGTGCAGGTAGAGGACATTGGTCCGGCCGACGTCCTTGCGCATCTGGCGGATGGCCTCGAGGAAGGGCAGCGACTCGATGTCGCCGACGGTCCCGCCGACCTCGACGATGACGACGTCCGCGCGGCCATCGCGGGCGACACGCTGGATGCGCTCCTTGATCTCGTTGGTGATGTGCGGGATGACCTGGACGGTGCCGCCGAGGTAGTCGCCGCGCCGCTCCTTGGCGATGACCGCCTGGTAGATGCGGCCGGTCGTGACGTTGCTGAGCTGGGTCAGGTTCTCGTCGATGAAGCGCTCGTAGTGGCCCAGGTCGAGGTCCGTTTCGGCGCCGTCGTCGGTCACGAAGACCTCGCCGTGCTGGTACGGCGACATGGTCCCGGGGTCGACGTTGATGTACGGATCGAGCTTCAGGATGCTGACCGTCAGGCCGCGACTCTTGAGCAGGCGCCCGATGCTGGCGGCGGTGATGCCTTTGCCGAGTGAGGAGGTCACCCCTCCGGTCACAAAGACATACTTCGCCATGGGTCAGGTCCTCCGGGGTTTTTCGAATGTTACCGGATGGCGCAACCCGGTGCTGGGTCGAGGCGTCCCGGGCGCCGCGTCCGGAGATCGACTCGAACCCGGACCTCCACGGACCGGTCGAATGGGACGCCCCAAGTGGAAGACGTCGCGCGGTGTCGCTCAGTCTACGGTCGCGCGTCCCCATGTCTGGATCGGCACGAGCGTCGTGTCCGGATACCCCTCGTCTCCGCCCAAGCCCTCCATCTGGGCCAGGACTGACCGTCAGGTTTCTCCGGGTCCACGGGTATAGCCACGAGGAACGGGTCCTGGAAGAGACCCCGGGGCGTCTGGCGGATGGCCCCAGGCCATCTCGAGCAGGTACTCGCCGTCCAGCGACCACGTGACCCGGTACGGGTCCAAGCGCTCAGCCGGATCCTCGTCGCGGTCGTCCGGAACGCGGGACCGCCTCGCCGGGTGGGCTGACGATTCGTCGGACAGGTCACCCGGCGTCACCACGACCACCTCGCTGCTGTTCGCCGCCGAGGATTCGCGCCGCTCTGCTGGATAGGCGATCGCCTGACCGTTCTGGAGACCAGACCGGGCCGATGCCGTGCATCGCCTCGAGTAGCCGGCAAGGATCTCCTGTTTGCCGGTCTCGACATCGATGACGCGGAGATGCAAATCGCCGGTCGCATAGGCGATGCGCCGGCCATCGGGTGACCACGTCAGGTGGACCGGCGCCGAGGGTCTCGTCGAGCGTCCGCATGGCAGCGGAAGCGATGGCGCGTACAGGTGGATCCGCCCATCTTGCAGGACCTCGCCAAAGACGCGGTCGTCTGCGCCGCTGGCGATCGCCAGCGTGCTGCCATCCGGGCGACCACTCGAGGTCCGTCGCCAAGAGGTTCGGCAGGACCGTGATGCCCCGATCCGCCAGGGTCACCACCCAGACCTCACTTCCCGCGGCCGATGTCTCAGGGTTGACCGGCGACGTACGCGGGCACCCCGAACGCCACCCGGCCACCGTCGGGCGACCAGACGGGACACGGTGGCGGGAGCCCGTCGCCGACGTCGATCGTGAGCCGATCGGAGACCTGTCCGTCGTCGCTCACATCGGCGACCACGAGGGCAGCCTGCCGGTACGCCGCTGGCTGAGCCCCTTCTGTGCCGTCCGCGTTCATGAAGTAGTCCGTGCCTTGGCCCTCCACCCTTCCGTACGCGAGGCTGCGACCGTCCGGTGAGAAGGCCGGACAGAGCTGATGGACTCGATCCGTCTCGCTGCCGATGACGCGCCTGGCATCGCGGTCGAGCGCCACGAGCCAGATGTCGAGGTCCTCTTCCAGGCCGTTCTTAGCCTGCTGCCCCACGGTGAAGGCGATCCAGCCATTGGTGACCGTAGGTGACACGTTGAGCGGTGGCGGGAGTAGCAGGCGAGCGCCGACGGCAGCGGCCGCCCCGACCGCGACGAGCAGCAACGCGGCCAGCAGCAGCAGCTTCGCTCGAGGCGACAAATCGGGCACCGCGATTTGACGCTCCCGGAGGCCGGTGCGCACGAGGAAGGCCGGATGCTGGCGGATCGACCCCGTCCGACCCACGGCACCCGCAACCAGCCCAGCGGGCTCCTGGGTCGGGGCGGTCGCGGCCATCCACGCGCTCAGGCGGAGCCCGAGCTCGTCGCGTCGGTCAAGGTCGTCGGTGGTCTTCATGCGGGCTGTCCGTTCGCGAGCTGGGGGGCGCGTTCGTTGGCGGCCAGCGCGGCACGCAAGGCCAACATGGCGCGGTGGTGCCGGACTTCGTCGTGCCGAGGGGAACGCCCATGATGCAGATGCCCGGTGACCGGGCGCAACGCCGCCGACCGATAGCGGAGGCTACGGAGTCGGCGAGCCCTCGGCATCGGTCGGCTGCGAGAACCAATCGCCGACATCCGTGCCTTCGACGAGCATCCGAGCGCCCGAACCGTCGGTGTTCACGGTCCACAGGGACTGGACATCGTCGACATCAGTCTGCGCGAAGAGGATCCGGTCGCCCTCCGGCGAGAATGCGATGAGCCCGATCATCAGCGGAGCGCTTCTCACCGTCGTCGCCGTCCCAGTCCTCGTATCCACGAGCCTGAGGTCGGACGCCTGCGGGCCATCGTCGGATAACTCGCGACCGACGACATAGGCGACCCGATCACCGGTTGGTGACCACAGGAGGCCGCTCCCCCATCCCCCAGCAAGGCTCTGGCCTGGTTCCCGCTCCACCAACACCCGCCGATCTGAGCCATCCGCGGCGGCCACGACGAGCGAGTCGACCCACAGCCGTTCCCTGTTCTCCGGGACGATGAAGGCCGCGCGCGTTCCGTCTGGCGAGGCGGCGAACGTTCGATGAGAGCGCGGGTCGTCGGCGCGCAAGGGCCGCGGCGTTCCTCCGTCGATCGGTAGCTCCCACACGCCCTGGTCGATGGTCGGGATCAGGAGCGACGCCCCGTCGGGAGACCAGATCGGGGTCGTAGTCGCCGCAGCACATGCGGGAACCGTCGACGACAGCCTGGAGCACGCCGTCGATCCCGTAGATGCCGATCTCGTCGAGCGTTCTGGGAGCCACGTCGCCACGCGGGTCGAGTCCGGCGACCAGGCGACGTCCCAGCCGAGACCGGCCGGAACGACGCGACGAGGTGGCCATCCAGATCGATGATCGCGACCGCGCTGGGCAACGTTCCCCCAGTCTGAGCGATAGGCGATGTGTCGACCGTCGGGCGACACCAGCCCGTCCCCCTCGACGAGGTCACGCACACCGTGCCGCCGGGTCGCCGTCGACGATCCGGACCGGGTTCGTGCCGTCCCAGTCGGCGACGTAGATGTCGCCGTCGAGCGCGTAGGCCAGGCTGATTTCGGCGTCGGCAGGTAGCAGCGGCGGCAGGAGCAGACGAGCGCCGACCAGGAGGGCCCCGCCGAGCAGGGCCGCAAGCAGGCCGATGGCGAGCACGATGGCCAACACCCGGCGATCGAACGGCAGACCGAGCCATCGTACGACCGAACCAACGCCGACGGTCTTGGCCCGGCTGCCCACGGCGGCGCGAGCCACGGCCGCCGAATCGACCGGCCGGACGCCGGTCAGCGCAAAGGCGCGCACGCGATCCTCGACGCGCCGCTCGAAGACGTCCATGTCATCCATCGCCAAGCTCCGATCGAAGGCGGCCAAGCAATCGGGCCAGTCGGGCGCGCGTGCCGGACGGGCTCATGCCCGTCGCCCGCGCGAGCTCAGACGAGTCGAAGCCGGCGACATAGCGGAGCGCGATGAGCGCGCGGTCCTCGGGCTTGAGCCGCGCCAGGGCATTGCGGAGGTCGATGTCGCCGGCACGGGAGGCGGGGTCCCCGCGTGTCGTCGCCGACTGATCGACGGCGACGGAGATCTCCAGCACCCGACCTCGGCGCCGTCGCCGCGCCAGCTGGCGGGCCTCGTTCACGGCGATCGAGATCAGCCACGGCCGAAGACGCTCGGGGTCGCGGAGCGTGTCCAGCCTGCGCCAGGCGATCGGCCAGGCCGACTGGACGGCCTCCTCGGTCAGCTCGGCGTCGCCACCGGTGACGACGAAGCAGACGCTGCTCATGTCGGCGTGGTGGGCGTCCACGATGCGCGCGAAGGCCACCTCGTCGCCGTTCGCGGCAAGGCTGCATCAGTCCTGCTGACGTCTCACTCGCGCTGCTGGTCATGGTCACCATCGCCCGATAGATGCACGAGACGCCCGAGGTGATTCATCGGGCGGCCGCAGTGCGGAGAGGGAGATGCCGGTATTGGCGAAGTGTCCCACGCGCACCGGTCCGAAAGGCGTGACCTCCCTGGTGCCGCTAGCCTCAGGAGGACTCCGCCTCAGGGTCGGCGATCGGCTCGGCCGTCTCGGGCGATGGAGCGCCACTATCCACGTACGACGCGAAGGCCGCTTCAAGCCCCACGTCCCGTCCCGCGCGCTCCGAGAGGAGCCACTTGTGTTCCAACAGGTCGCAGTAGGCCTGCAGCGCGTCGCGCCCTGGCCCGATGGTCGGTGCGAGACGCGCCAGGGCATGGATCCAGCCGCTCCGCACGCCAGCGCGCGGCGCCCTCCTCCCGCGAGACCGGCTCGCCCGACGACGCCGCCAGCCACGCGCGGTACTCGCGCATGTCATTGAGCAGCATGCGCGCCTGACCCTCGAGTGCGTTCAGGCGTCCGAGACGACGGAGCTCTCGCGTGTGGAAGTCGCGTTCGGAGACCACGACCCGAAGCCGAGCGCTCCCCTGCCCCGAAGAGATGCCGATGTCCTGCCATCCCAGGGCGTCGACCTGGGACGGATCCTCCGGTTCGAGCTCGATCTCCTCGACGTCGAACCCGAGCTCGTTCAGCCGCCGAACTCGGGCCTCGATGGCGAAGGCGTCGCCGGCAGCCACGGTCTCGATGTGGAACAGCTCGTCCCAGAGGCCTTGATACCGCTCGCGAACCGCCTCGGCCGCGGTCAGCTGCTCGTCCATCGAGGCGCTGCTCCCCGCCCACGCGTCCGCGGCCCCTGGGGTCTCTGACGCGGTGCTTTGCATGGCCGCGAGATCCGCGAGCCCGAACGCGACGTTCTCGACCAGCACCTCGAGGTCGACGGCGCGTTGGCCATCGGAAAGGCGGGGGTGGATCTCGCTCGTCTCGGCGTCCACCAGGAACGCCTGCAAGCGGTCGCCGTCGCGACGCAGGAGCGTGTTCGCCAGCGAACAGTCGCCCCAGAAGACGCCGGCCCGGTGCAGGTCCACGAGTAACGAGGCCATGGCATCAAGCAGTCGGTCGCGATAGCCGCCGGCGACGAGTGGCATGCGAGCGAGGAGGCGTCGGTACTGGAGCGAGAGGCGAAGGTAGTCGGTGGCGAGGATGGCCACGTTCTCGGCCGGCCGTTCGGCCATGCCGATGACGCGCACCGCGGGCAGGCCGAGCGACTCCATCTCGCGAAGCACGTCGTACTCGCGGCGCGCCACGGCGGTCGGCTCCTCCTTGAGCGCGATGGTGGCGTCGCCGACGACGACGAAGCGCACGAGGTGCCGGGATGGTCCGACCGGCAGGCGCCGGAAGGTCAACGTCTGCTCTGGCCAATCGGCCAGGGGCGTCGACCAGGGCAAGGCGAGCAGGTCGGTGGTCGGGCGGCGCAGCCGTAGATGAAGCGGCCGGTCTTGACCACGTGGCTCACTCACGGCGACACCGGCACCGATCTCCCCGGGCCCCAAACCTCAGGGCCGCAGATGAAGTCGCTCGGCGGGCGACCGTGGTCCGCGCGCCACGCCGGCAGGTCCTCCGCCCGGCTCGGCAACGCCCCGCTGGCGAAGGCCCCGATCGCCCACGCGGTGACCTGATCGAACGTCGCCCAGGACCGGAACGGGTGCCCGACCTCGGAGCACCACCGAGCCAGCGGTCCCTTGGCGAAGACGATGTCCGCGTGGTGGGCGGCATACCGGTCGCTCGTGCCGTCGCCGATGAAGATGACGACCCGATCATCGACCTGGTGAGCGCGGACGCGCTCGCGTTTGCAGGTGCCGCACACGAAGCAGGCTGGGTGGCCGTAGGGAAAGGTCATGCCCTCCGGTCCCGCAAGCCGGTTGTCGTTGGTCGCGATGGGCAGCCCTGCCAGCTGCGGCGCCAGACCCCGCAGGTTCGACTCGACGTAGAAGCCGAGCCCGTCGCTGACGATCTCGATGGCCGCTCCGAGCGCCTGGACGGCGGTCACGAAGGTGGGGAAGCTCGGATCATGGGGCAGGGAGGCAGCGGTCGTCCGCAGCAGCTCCGGATCGCGCGGCAGGACCTCCATGTCCCACTGCGTGAGCTCGCGGGAACCGACGCGCCCGGCGTCGTAGTCGGCATCCTTCGCGGCCACGGTCGCGCGGTCGGTGACGAAACGATCCATCAGCTCATCGCCGACGTCCACGCTCGAGATGGTCCCGTCGTAGTCGACCAGGAAGCTGACCGGAGTGCCGGTGGACGGCAGGATCGGCGGCGTGGCGGCGCGCGTCACGGCGGGACCTTCACGTGCCCAGCGGGCGCCGGTCGATCGCCCGGATCGCCAGGCGACGCGCATCGCCGCGCGCGACGAGGATGCCGAGGCCGATGACCATGCCGCCAACGACCTGGCCGGGCCGGATCGGTTCTGCGAGCAGGATGGCCGCCAGGACGAGCGTTACGAAGGGGGTCAGGAACTGATAGCTCGTCACGCGCGTGGGGCCCAGGAGGCGAACACCATGCAGCGTCACGACGTTGGCCACCGCGACCGACACGACCGCTGAGAAGAGGAGCAGTGCCCAAGCGCCCGACGGCACCGCTCCCGAGGTCGAAGCCGATGAGGGGGATGAGCCCGAAGGGGGCCATCACGCACAGGCCGCCGACGATCGCCCACGACGTCGTCTTGAGCGGCGAATGCCTCCGCAGCAGCGTTGCGCCCAGTCCGACGTAAACCGCCCAGGCAGCCGATGCAAGCAGCGTCAGCGCCGGTCCGACGAGGCCGGCATCGAACGCGATCCTGCGTCCTGAGGCGACCACGATCGCGACCCCGAGCATCGAGACGGCGATCCCGACGACCTTCTCGCGGGTCAGCGTGTCGGTGCCCACAGCCGAGGCGACGAGCGCGGTGAGCACCGGTGTTGCCGCCACGATGAGCGCCGATTCGCCAGCCCCGGTCGAGCGCAATGCCGTCGACCAGAGGACCTGGTAGAGCCCGAACCCGAGCGCGCCCAGCGCCAGGACGACCGCCAGGTCGCGCCGCGGCATGAGCAGGCTTCCCTCGCGCCAACGCGTGGCCACGAGCAGGAAGCCGATGGGGATGGCGAAGCGGAAGAAGGAGATGGAGACCGGCGGCAGGATGCCGACGAGGTACTTCATGGCCACGAAGTTGAAGCCCCAGAAGACGATGACACCAAGGACCGCCGCCTCGGCGAGGCGACGGTCCCGAGCTGCAGCGGGTCCGGCTGCGGCCGGACCTAGGGCGGCCGAACCCGTCGGCCGCGGAGGATCGGGGTGGCTCAGACGGCCTCCGCCTCCAGCTCGAGCGCTTCCTCGTCCGCCTCCTCGGTCAGCTTCAGCCAGACGAACAGGCCGGTCAGCACCAGGAGCGGTAGGACGACGAGCGTGGCCAAGGTGATGCCCAGGGCGGCTGCCACGATCTTGAGACCCTTCATGGTTCGTACCTCCGTTGCTTGAGCCGGCGGTCGGGTCGACCGACCGAGTCCGGCATGTTCATCTCGAGCCGGTCGTCAGGAAGACGCCGTTGATGGTTCGGCTGATGGTTCGGCCTTCGCGCCCGAGCGCTCGTCGCGCAGGGACGGCCCCTCCGCCACCAGTCGGTCGATGTCCTCGTGCGTGAACTCGGCCAACATGTGTTGGGTGCCGGTCTGACCGGATGTCAGGAGTCGAAGGACGAAGGCGCCGTCCTGCTCGAAGAAGAAGACGTCGCGCGGCTTCTGGTCGTCGATCCAGCGCCCGATCACGCGCAGTGCCTTCTCGTAGGTGCCGGCGGCGGCGAAGTCCGGGACGGGCAGGCCGGCCTTGCGCCTGGCGGCGGCCTCGTCCATGAAACGTGCGATGTCGTCGTCGAAGAAGGTCAGCGTCTGCTTGTGGATGGTGCCGATCGAGTCGGACCAGCCACCCGCCCCGTCCGCGACGGGGGCCAGGCCCTGGACGACGAAGCCATCGGGCACTTCCACGAACAGGATCTCGCGCATGCCGCGCTGGTCGAGGAACGAGCCGATCGAACGCAGGACCTCCTCGAAGTCCTGTCGCGGACTGCCCTCGTAGATGCGCATGCGGCCTCCCTCAGGAGCCGGTCGTCTGGTCGATCAGGCCACGATCCTTGGCCCGCGCCTCACTCCAGCGGAAGACGACCCAGGCCACGAGTGTAACCACGAGCGTCGTGGCCAGCAACACGACCACGATCGTCGCGTGGTCGGGAGCGTGGGTGCCCGTCAGGTTGGTCCACAGCGAGCCTTCCCCGCCGATGCCTGTCGGGCTGCCCGGGAAGGCCGCCTGTCGGACGCCTTCGAGCCACCAGGTCAGCGGGACCAGCAGCCCGATGGCCTGGACGGGCATGCGGCAGGACCGAGAGCGGGAAGACGGCGGCCACGACCAGGAACATGGCACCCGCTACCGCCTCCGGATAGGACCACGACTCCTGGCGCGTCTGGAGGCAGATGGCGGCCATCACGATGCCGATGGCCACGATGGCGGTCAGCCCGACGGCGAGGTCGATGGCCAAGAGCGGCCAGTCGACGGCCCCGAAGGCGAACGGAACGCCGAGGAAGATGATCCCGAAGACGAGCACGATGAGGGCGCCCATGGCGCCGATCGCGATGCGCGCCACGCCTCGGCCCATGAGCACGACCTTGAAGTCGCTGGGGCTGACGTAGATGTACTTCAACATCCGGTAGCGCTCGCGGTCGTCCAGCACGGACCACGCGAGGCCGGCCATGCCGCTCATCACGAAGGCCCACAGGGCGCTGCCGACGATGACGAAGGCACGTGCCTCGCTGGCGCCTGGGCCGGCGATGACCAGGAGCATGAAGACCAGGATGAGCGCGCTGGCGATGGGCTTGGCGATCGAGTAGATGAAGAACAGCAGTGGGTCCGTCCAGTTGGCCTCCATCTGCCAGCCGAGCTTGGCCGCGGTGCTGAAGGCGCGTGCACTGTCGGCGATGCCGCGGCCGTCGGCGCGGCGGCGGTCAAAGTCGAGCGAGGCGGCCGATGTCGGGGTCGAAGCGGCGGTCGTCATCGGCGTGGGCTCGGGGCGGTCATCGGTGCCTCAACGCCAGCGGGCCGAGAGTCGGCCCTGCTCGCGCGCCAGCCGCTCCAGGATGCGCAGCATCGTTCGAGCGAGCCAGATGAAGATGACGGTCATGGCCACCAGGATGAGCGCCTCGACCTCGGGTGACGGCGTGCCCGTCGGGCCGATGGTGCTCGCGAAGGCGAGCTGGCGCATGGCGTCGAGGCCGACCGCGAGCGGGATGATGGCGATAGCCAGGGCGCCGATGATGCCGAGCCTGCCGACCGGGAAGTTCAGCCCCGACACGAAGTAGACCGGCTCCTGGAGGAGCTGTGTCAGGTGCCACGCTTCGCGTCCCCAGAGTACGAACAGGCTCGCGAGCATCATGCCCAGGCCGTACAGGGCGGTCAGGGTCAGGAAGAAGACGAGCAGCAGCAGGCCCCACTGGTCGACCGAGAAGGTGACGCCGTAGACCACGGTGCCGACGACAAGGATGACGGACGCCCGCGTGGCGCTCATGAACAGGCCGCCGACGGCCATGCCCAGGAGCACGCTCATCATGTCGACCGGCGAGGCGAAGTACAGCTCCAGGTTGCCCTGGTCCTTCTCCCAATAGAGCTGGGCCGCCATCATCCAGATGATGTTCAGCCAGAACGCCGCCAGCGCCCCGCCGAGGACGACGAAGCCGATGTAGTCCTCCGGGGCCTGGATCGCCCGATAGACGAAGACGAAGGCCGACATGGTCAGGAAGGGCATCGCGATCTCGAAGAAGAGCCATGACTTCTCGCGCATGGTGCCGAAGACGCGCGGGTAGGCGCGGCCGCCGACCGATCGCAGGTTGGCGAGGAAGACCTGGCGGCGGTCCCAATCCGCGTCGGCGTGTGGCGTGCGTGGTGCTGATGGGGCGAGGATGCTCACCGCATCGCCTCCACCTCGACCGGCTCGCCCTCGTGGGCGGTGTGGGTGATCTCGTCCTGCGCCTCCGACGGTGAGCTCGGGGTCTCCGGCGGCTGGTCGTCGCTGCTCACCTCCTCGTCGTCGAAGCCCCGCCCGACGAGCTCGACGAAGACGTCCTCGAGGCTGGGTTCCGACTTCTCGAGGGCGACGATCCTGGCACCGAGCCCGCCGAGGGCGCCGACGACCCCGCCCAGGGCGGCATCGTCCTCGAGGGTCAAGTTGACGACCACGGTCTGGCGGTCCGGGGCGGCGCCCGCGTCCCCGGCCGAAGCGCCGACCGCATGGACCACGCCGGGCAGGCCGGCCAGCGCCGCGGGGCCAGCAGGCAGGCGATCGACCTCGAGGCGGAAGATCGACTCACGCTGGACGCGCCGCTTGAGCTCCGTCGGCGAGCCCGAAGCGAGGATCCGGCCGTGGTCCACGATGGCGATGTCCTCGCACAGCTCGTCCGCCTCGGCCATGTAGTGCGTGGTCAGCAGGACCGTGCGGCCGGGCACGGCGGCCCGCCACGCGATGACCAGCTCTCGGACGGTCCGGGCGGCAGCCACGTCGAGGCCCAGCGTCGGCTCGTCGAGGAAGAGGATCCATGGGTCGTTGAGCAGGCCGCGCGCCAGGTTCATCTTCTGCCGCTGGCCGGTCGAAAGCGCGGAGACGCGCTGGAGCTTCTGCTCGTCCTGGAGCCCGACCGCCTCGATGAGCTCGTCGACGCGGCGCCAACCGTCGCGCTGGCCGAGGCCATAGAACTGCGTGAACATCCAGAGCTGCTCGCGGACGGTCAGGATGCCGTAGCCCGACTGCTCGCCGCCGGCGACCATGTTCATGATCCGGCGGATCTTCTTGGCGTCGGCCGCCACGTCGAATCCGAAGACCCTGGCCGTGCCGCTCGTCGGCAGCAGGAGCGTGGTCATGATCTTGATGAGCGTCGTCTTGCCGGCGCCGTTCGGCCCGAGCAGGCCGAAGAACGTGCCCGGTTCGACGTGCAGGTCCACGCCCGCAAGGGCGGTCACGTCCTTGGGCTTCGCCTTATAGATCCGCGTGACGCCGCGGACGTCGATGGCGGGAGCAGTGATGGTCTGTGACACGGACGTGGTGGACCTCGCTTGGGTGGACGTCGATGCCTGGGACCCCTGCGGCTCGGAGCTTCCTTCGGAACGCGTTCGACCTCGAACATGCTCGACGGCGCAACGACGGCGCGTCGAATCTCGGCTGTGCGAGCGGCGATGCACCCGAACTGGGAGCTTGCGTTGGGACGGCTTGGCCCGAGGGGTCCGTGGCGACGCTCGGGATCTCGTGAAGGCGCGGCGCTCGCCGATCCCGATCGTGCTATCGCGATGGTAGCACCCGCGCGCGCGCCATGGAATAGGTTCGTCTAACAGTCGTTAGCCCGTGGCTGTCATCGCCACGGCGATCTCGGCCGCGACCTCGGCGTTGTGCTCGATGAGGGCGACGTTCGCAACGATGGAGCGGCCATCGGTCAGCTCGGCGACGCGGGCGAGGATCCATGGGGTCGCAGCCGGCCCGTGGATGGCGGCGACATCGGCCTCCGCGATGGCCCGGGCGATGGCGGCATCGGCCTCATCACGCGGCAGAGCGGCACCTTCTGGCACGGGTACGACCACCAACACCCCGCTGCCAAGCCCCAGGCCCCAGTGCCGCGCGGCCACGGCCGCGGCCTCGCCGGGCGATCCAACGCGGATGTGCACCGGCAGCCCGCTCGTGCTGGCGAAGAAGCCGGGCACCTCATCGGTCCCGAGCCCGATGACGGGCACGCCGCGCGTCTCCAGCACTTCCAGGGTGCGGGGCACGTCGAGGATCGACTTCGGACCTGCACTGACCACCAGGACTGGGGTCCGCGCCAGCTCGTCGAGGTCGGCCGAGATGTCGAGGCTCGACTCGCCCCCGCGATGGACACCACCGATGCCGCCGGTGGCGAAGACGCGGATGCCTGCCAGCGAGGCGGCGATCATCGTGGCGCTGACCGTTGTCCCGGCCCAGCCACCCGATTCCAGCGCCGCCGCCAGATTATGGCGCGAAGCCTTGGCCACGGACTCCGCCGGAGGGCCAGACGTCGCCGCACCCAGGGCCTCCGCTGCTGCACCCGCCAGGGCCTGGATCTCGTCGGCTGCCAGCCCCACCAGCAGGCGGCCCTCGCGCACCGCGACCGTCGCCGGGACGGCACCCATTCGACGCACGGCGGCCTCGGCGGCGAATGCCACGTCGACGTTGTGCGGTGCCGGCAACCCGTGGGAGATGAGCGTCGACTCGAGGGCAACGACGGCTGCGCCAGCTTCGAGCGCGTCGACGACATCGGGGGCGATCCGCAGCATCGCGCGCGGGTCCCGGGATTGCACGTCGGGAGCGGGTGTGGGCATCGCGGCCTAGCGTACCCGGCGCCGCGGCCGTTACGCTGCGCCGATGTCAGGCCGCCGAGACCTCAGCGCCGCGCCCCGCCGGCCGCCTGCCACGGGTCTCGGACGACGGCCGCTGCTGCCGGTGACCCCGGAGATCGTCGACGCCCAGGTCGTGCTCGAGGAACTCGACCTCGCGCCAGACGGCCACACCGCGGTCATCGTTCGCCGCCGGACGCGTGGCCTCGACTATCGACGCGACCTGCTGTTGGTCGACCTCGACGGCGGCCCGCCGCGTCCGCTCCAGGTCCCGCTCAAGGACCCGACCCACCCGCGCTTCTCGCCGGACGGGACACGGATCGCGTTCATGGCCACCGACACGGATACCGGGCACGGGCAGGCGCCACAGGTCCATGTCCTGCCGCTCACCCGATCGCGAGCCGGGCTGGTCCGAGTCGGGACCAACTGTCGCCCGCCCACGCCTGGTGACTCGCGAGACCCACGGCGTGTCCGGATTCGCCTGGTCACCTGACTCGACGCGCATCGCCTTCTGGGGCTGGGCCGGTCCTGCGCGCTTCGTCGAGGGCGCGGCGCCTCGAGGTCAGCGCCCGACGGTGCGGCGCATCCGCCTGGCGTCGTACCACTGGAACGAGGTCGGCTTCCTCGATCACTGGACGCACATCTCGGTCGTCGGGCTGCAGCGCGGGGCACATGCCGAGCGCCTGACCAGCGGCGACTACGACGTCATCGCACCAAACTGGGACGCCGATGGCCGGTCGATCGTGTTCACGGCCGACATGGGCCCGGAGGCCGACCTCTACCCCGTGACACGGGTCTATCGCGTCAGCGCAGACGCGGGACACCATGGCGAATCGGGACACCGTGGCCAAGCTCAAGCGCCCGTCGAGGTCCTCCGACTCGGAGACGGGACGGCGGACGCGGCGACGCCCTCGCCCGATGGACGGTGGCTGGCGGTCTCAGGAAGCATCGAGCCGGGTGCCCCGGACTGGTCCTGGCCGCACATCTTCCTCGCCCGGGTCGATGGCTCCGGCACGCCGATCCGCCTGGGGCCCGAGATCGACCTGCCGCACGGTTCGTGGCTCGACTGCGACCTGACCGGCTGGACATCGTGGCAGCGTCCGGGCCCGTTCTTCACCACCAACGCCGCCGGCGAGGCCGACGCCGTCATCGTGACCCTGAGCGACCGCGGTCGGAGCCGACCATGGCGTCTGCCCTTCGACCCGGCCAGCGGCGCGCCGAGGCAGGCCGTGGCCCTGGCGAACGGTGACAGCGTCTGCTACCAGATGGCGGTCGCAGGCGGGCGAGTGGCCGTCATCGGCGCCCTCGGCGATCGCGCCATGGAGCTGATGGAGGTCCGGGACGGGCGGTTCCGCACGAGGACGCGCGCCGGTTCGGCCTGGCAGCGTCGCTATCGCCCGACGCCCGGCAGACTAATCGAGCATCCCTGGACCGGGTGGTCCCATCGAGACCTGGCTCTATTCGCCGACGCCCCTGCCTGGCGCGGAGGCGTCGGACGTCGCCCCCGGTCCCCTCCCCCTGGTCATCGACCTCCATGGCGGCCCGCTCGGGGCCTGGGGGCCAGCGCCATGGCTCGAGGTGCGCATCCTCGTCGAGGCCGGCTTCCTCGTCGCGGCTCCCAACATCCGCGGGGCGACCGGGTACGGTGCCGATTGGGTGCGTGCCCACAGTGACGGCTGGGGCGAGGTCGACGACGAGGACGTGATGGCGGTCCTCGACCACCTCGTCGCCGATGGTCTGGCCGACCCGCGGAGGGTCGGTCTGATCGGGCTCTCGTACGGCGGCTACCTCGTGAACTGGCTCATCGGCGCGCACCCAGATCGCTTCGCCGCGGCCGTCACGGACGGTGGGGTGGCCGACCTCTGGACGAGCTGGGCGCTCTCCGACTCGGGCCCCGACTTCCACCGCCGGGCCGGCATCGCCGAGCCCCTGTCGCCGGCCGGGGTCGCTCGCCTCTGGGCGCAGTCTCCGCTGCGTCTGGCCGACCAGATCCGAACGCCATTGCTCATCCTCCAGGGGGAGGACGACCACCGCTGCCCACCAGGCGACAACATCCAGCTCTTCCTGACGCTGCGCGCACTGGGCCGTGAGGTCGAGCTCGCCCTCTATCCAGAGAGCGCACACACCTTCTCGGTCACCGGTCGACCCGACCGCCGCAAGGACCGCCACCAGCGAATGCTCGACTGGTTCGAGCGATACCTGGGCCAGTCTCCCCAGCGTTCCCCGGCCCCGACGGAGCCCGACCGATGACTCGGACCCACTGATCGAACGTGGACGCACTGACGGCCGTCCTGGCCATCCTGGTCGCCATCGCGATCCTCTTCGAGGTCGCCCGCCGCTCCGGGCTGCCGTATCCCACGCTGTTCGTGCTCGGCGGCCTCGGTCTCGCCTTCGTACCGGGCCTGCCGCGAATCGAACTCGAGCCAGAGCTGGTCCTGCTCGTCTTCCTGCCACCGCTCCTCTTCACGGCCGCTGTCGAGACGCCCATCCGTGATCTTCGGGCAAACCTCGCTCCGATCCTGCGGCTCTCATTCGGACTGGTGCTTTTCACGATGGCGATCGTCGCCGCCGTGGTCCACCAAGCCACCGGCCTCGAGTGGGCCGCGGCCTTCGCGCTCGGCGCCATCGTCGCCCCGACCGACGCCATCGCCGCGACGACCGTGTTCCGCCGCCTCGGGGTGCCGCGCCTCGCCGTGACCCTGATCGAGGGCGAGTCCCTGCTCAACGATGCGACGGCGCTGGTTGCCTATCGCGCGGCCGTCATCGCGGTCGTCAGCGGCGTCTTCATCGTGTCCGATGCGCTGGCCGGATTCGCGATCGCGGCCATCGGCGGCATCGTCATCGGCGGCCTCGTCGGGCGTGTGGGCGGCGAGATCCTCCGCCGGCTCGACGACCCGCCGGTCGAGGTCGTCCTGTCCCTGGTGATCCCGTTCGCTGCGTATCTGCCGGCCGACCGGCTCGGTATGTCCGGCGTGCTCGCCGTCGTCGCGGCGGGTCTGATGATCGGCGGCCGGATGGGCACGATCCTGGGGCCGAACAGCCGGGTCCTCTGGCACAGCACGTGGAAGATGGTCGGGTTCGTCCTCAACGGCTTCGTTTTCGTGCTGATCGGCCTGGAACTGCCGGCGATCGTGGAGGGGCTCGCGGGCCGATCACCGGTGGCGATCTTCGGCCTCGTCGTCCTTGTCTGTGCGGTCGTGGTCGTCGCGCGGCTCGCGTGGGTCTTCGTTTGGAGCCTTCTGCCCAGCTCGCCGCGGCGGGTGGTTGCCCGGCGCGATCCGCGGCTTGCCACTCGGCTCACGTTCGTCGTGGGCTGGGCTGGCCTCCGCGGGGCCGTATCCCTGGCCGCGGCGCTCGCGCTGCCGGCGGACTTTCCAGAGCGGGACCTCATCTTGCTCCTGACCTTCTCAGTCATCCTCGTCACGCTCGTCGGGCAAGGTCTGACGTTGCCATCCGTGGTGCGGTGGGCCGGCTGGGATGGCACCGAACCCGACGGTGACGAGGAGACGGTGGCTCGAGCGGCCGAGTACCAGGCCGGCCTCGATGAGATAGCGCGAGCCCGAATGGCCTGGCCGGACCACCAGCCGCTCTTGGATCGCCTCGAGTCGGGCCTCCGAGATCGAACCGAACACCTCGCGACCCAGGATCCGGACGAGACGGCTGAACGGAGTCAGGAGCGACTCGAGCACGAGGAGATCCAGCGAGGCGTCATCGCCGCGCAGCGCGCCGCAGTCATCGAGCTACGGGACCGTCGCGAGATCAACGATCAGACGCTCCGGGCGCTCGAAAGGGAGCTCGATCTCGAAGAGATCCGGATGGAAGGCTGACGCTCGCATTCACCCGTCAGTCAGGCGATGATCGTCCGCTGCGGACTCGCCAGCAGCCGCGACGCCGCGCGTTGGCCCGCCTGTGCAGCACGCCGCAGGCTGGTCGCCGTGGCCGGCGTCGGGTGATCGGCCGCCAGCCAGCGCACCAGGAATCCGGCTGCGAACGCGTCCCCGGCCCCGGTCGTGTCCGCGGCCTCGAGCGGCCTGGTCGGAATGTCGACCACGATCGGCGCACGCCCGGACCTGGGTCGGGCCAGGACCCGACAACCGGCGCGGCCGCGCTTGACGACCACGACAGGCGCGAGGTCGAGCAGGTCGCCCTCGAGGCGACCATCGAGGATGGCGGTCGCCTCCGACGCGTTGGCGAAGAGCACGTCGGGCGCCACGGACGCGATGCGCGACCAGGCCTCGGTCGGCCCGAGGTCGATGATGGGCTGACGCGACGCCAGGTCGACCGTGACCATCGCCCCTCTGGCTCGGGCCAACTCCGTCGCCCGCTGCGCCGCCATGCGCACCGGCTCGTTGTAGAGCGAATAGCCCGGTAGGTGGAGCGCCGCGGCGCCCGCGAACCATGTCCGCCGGAGATCGGACGCGACCAGCAGATCGGCCGCTCCCCGATCCGTCACGAAGCTTCGCTCGCCGCCCGACTCGACGAGCGCCACGATGCGAGCCGTCGGCGCCGCCTTGGTGACCGTGTGCACACGCACGCCGGCCTCGGTCAGCGAGGCAACCAGCCTGCGCGCCCATTCATCCCGCCCGACCGCCCCGACGAAGGCGGCCCGACCCCCTGCCGAAACGACCCAGCGAGCGGTGTTGGCCGCCGAGCCGCCCTGCCGGAAGGCGATGCTGCCGGCCCGATCGCTGCCTTGCGCCAGGGGCCCGGATGCCGACGCCACCACATCGACGATGAGGTCGCCGAGGGTCACGATCAGAGGTCGCGTTCGGGCGTCCACGAGCGCCGACTATCATAGGCGGGTCACCCCTGCCGGACACGTATCCGCGCCCATGGAGCCGCCTCGTGACGCTGACCGCTCGGAGCCTCGACCAGCTGTCGATCGACACCATCCGCACGCTCGCCATCGACGGCGTGCAGCGCGCGAACAGCGGGCACCCTGGGGCCCCGATGGGCATGGCGCCGATGGCCTATGTGCTCTGGACCCGGGTCATGCGCCACGCGCCGACCGATCCGTCCTGGCCAGGTCGAGATCGATTCGTGCTCTCGGCGGGGCACGCCTCGATGCTCCTCTACGCGCTCCTCCACCTGACCGGATACGACCTGCCCATGGCGGAGCTCGAACGCTTCCGCCAGTTCGGTTCGCGGACGCCCGGCCATCCCGAGTCGGGCCTGACGCCGGGAGTCGAGGCGACCACCGGACCGCTCGGCCAGGGCTTCGCCAACGCCGTCGGGATGGCCATCGCAGAGCGCCGGCTGGCCGCCGAGTTCAATCGCCCTGGCATCGACCTCGTCGACCATCGGACGTACGTCATCTGCTCGGACGGCGACCTCCAGGAGGGCATCAGCGCAGAGGCAGCCAGCCTGGCCGGCCATCTGCGCCTGGGCAAGCTGACCATGCTCTACGACGACAACGGGATCCAGCTCGATGGCCCGACCGCGATGGCCTTCAGCGAAGACGTGCCGCTCCGCTTCGACGCCTACGGATGGCATACCCAGCGGGTGGGCGACGGCAACGACCTCGAGGCCATCGGTGCGGCCATCGCAGCCGCGGAGGCCGACGATCGGCCGAGCCTCATCGCCGTGCGCACGCACATCGGCTACGGCTCGCCGAACAAGCAGGACAGCCAGAAGGCGCACGGCGCGCCACTCGGGCCGGACGAGGTCCGCCTGACCAAGGAAGCGTACGGCTGGGATCCCGACGCCACGTTCCTCGTGCCCGACGACGTCCGTGCGCACTTCGGCGCCGTCGCCGCTCGAGGCGACGAGCTGGTCGCGGCCTGGCGCACGCGGCTCGCCGCCCTGGCCGCCGCCGATCCGTCCGCCGCGGCCGAGTTCGACCGGCGCATCGCAGGGCGGCGTCCGACGGACTGGGCGGACAGCCTGCCGGTCTTCGGACCGGACGACGCGATGGGCACGCGCAACGCCTCGCAGGCCGCCCTCCAGGCCGTGGCCGCCGCCCTGCCCGAGCTCTTCGGCGGATCGGCTGACCTCTCGGAGAGCAACCTGACCGACGTCAAGGGGGGCGGAGACTTCACGGCCACCGAGGCCGGGCGCAACCTCCGCTTCGGCGTCCGAGAACACGCCATGGGGGCCATCGCCAACGGCATCGCGTATCACGGCGGTTTTCATCCGTATGCGGCGACGTTCCTGAACTTCAGCGACTACATGCGCCCCGCGGTGCGCCTGGCGGCACTCGCCGGACTGCCCGTGACCTACGTCTGGACGCATGACTCGGTCGGGCTCGGTGAAGACGGCCCGACGCACGAGCCCATCGAGCATTACGCCTCGCTGCGGGCGATGCCGAACCTCTGGTTCGTGCGGCCCGGCGACCCCAACGAGACGGTCGCCGCCTGGCGGCTGGCGGCAGAGCGCACCGACGGACCGGTCGCGCTCGCCCTGACACGTCAGAAGGTGCCGGTCCTGCCCGGCACGGCCGAGCTGGCCACCGACGGCCTCCGGCGAGGTGGCTACGTCCTGGCCGAGGCCGAGGACACGGCCGGCGGCCCCGTCCAGCCGGACCTCATCCTCATCGCCACGGGCTCGGAACTCGCCCTGGCCATGGGCGCCCGAGCGACGCTCGATGGCGAGGGGATCCGCACGCGGGTCGTCTCGCTCCCCTGCTGGGAGCGGTTCGCGGCGCAGCCGGAGTCCTATCGCGAGATGGTCCTGCCGCCGGCGTGCGCCAGGCGCGTGAGCATCGAAGCCGGTGTCTCGCTCGGCTGGGACCGCTGGGTCGGGCAGGAGGGGGCGATGATCGCCATCGAGCGCTACGGCGCCTCGGCGCCGGCGGCCACCATCTTCGAGGCCTTTGGGTTCACCGTCGATGCCGTCGCCCACGTCGCCCGCGGCGTGCTGACCGGCACCGTCCGCGGCGTCGTTTCACCAGCACCAGACCGGGAAGGGCCGGGCAGCCACGCCCACCCCACCGCCTGAGCTCAGGAGACCTCGAATGCCCGACTCCCCAACTCTCGACGGCCACCGGATCCCGGAGGGACACCGTTCGGCGGTCGAGGCCGCGATGCGGCTGGCGATCGAGGGCCGGTGGGCGGAGCGCATCTGGCAACGGGATACGACCGTCTGGACGGACGAGGCCGACGTCGCCCTGACGGTCGGCGGCAGGCTCGGCTGGCTCGATGCGCCCGCCCACTTCCGACCGGTGACCGACGACCTGCGTGCGTTTGCTGACGGCCTGCGCGAAGCAGGCTTCGATCGGGCGCTGGTCTGCGGCATGGGCGGCAGCTCCCTGGCCCCGGAGGTCTTCGGCCTCGCGTATCCGATGGGTGACCGCGGCATCCCGGTCGGCGTCCTCGACTCGACCGACCCGGAGACGGTCGCCCTGGCAACGGCCACCTTCAGCCCAGAGACGAGCCTCTACATCATCGCCACCAAGTCCGGCACGACAGCCGAGACCCTGGCCTTCCTGGCCCATTTCTGGTCGCTCGAGCACGCCGGTCACCGCGAGATCGGCTCGAAGGACGAAGGCGACCACTTCGTGGCCATCAGTGATCCCGGCGCGCCGGTCGAGGCGATCCCGCACAGCGACGCCTTTCGCGCCGTCTTCCTGAATCCGCCCGACATCGGTGGCCGTTACTCGGCGCTGACCTATGTCGGGCTGGTGCCGGCCGCGCTCCTGGGCGTCGACCTCGACGGGCTGCTCGACGAGGCCGCCCGGATGGCCGCGGCGTGCCGGGCGACGGATGCCAGCAACCCGGGCATCGCACTCGGTACCGCGCTCGGAACGCTGGCGGGCCGCGGTCGTGACAAGCTGACCCTCGTCATCGAGCCCGGTATCGAGAGCTTCGGCGGCTGGATCGAGCAGCTCATCGCCGAGAGCACGGGCAAGCGCGGCCACGGCATCCTGCCGGTCGTCGGCGAGCCGCTGGCAGAGCCCGCGGCCTATGGCTCCGATCGTGTCTTCGTGCGGCTGTCGCGGGCGTCGGGCTGGGACTGGCGCACCTCGACGGAGGCGGCGCTCGATGCGCTGTCCAACGCCGGACATCCTGTCTTCGACCTGGTCATCCCCGCCGGCGAGGGGCTCGGCGGTGAGTACTTCCGGTGGGAGTTCGCGACCGCCGTGGCCGGTGCCACGATGGGCGTCGATCCCTTCGACGAGCCGGACGTGACATCAGCCAAGGAGGCCACTGCCCGCGTCCTGGCGGCGCTCCGGGACGGCCACGCCCCGACCGACGCCGCGATCGACCCAGATGCGGCCGGTGGTTCACTGGCTGCCCTGTTCGATGGCCTCGCCCCGGATGGGTACGTGGCCATCCAGGCGTACCTGCCGCGATACGGCGAGCGCGACGCCCGTTTGGGGCGACTGCGCGAGGCGATCCGGCGACGGACGCGCCGTGCCGTCACGCTCGGATACGGACCGCGCTATCTCCACTCGACCGGCCAGCTCCACAAAGGTGGCCCCGCGCGCGGGGCTTTCATCCAGCTCGTCGCCTCGCACGCCGACGACATCCTCATCCCGGGCGCACACGAGACCTTCGGGATGCTCATCGATGCGCAGTCCCTCGGCGATGCCCAGTCCCTCGATGCCCGTGGCCTGCCAGTCGTCCGGGTCCAGCTCGGCGACGACCCGGACGCCGCTCTGGAAACGCTCATCGCCTCATTGGAGGACTAGCACGACCGACGCCGACCGCGGGCAGCGGGCGTCCGAAGCGTGATACGGAAGGGAGATCCCATCGTGGACCTTGCCATCGTCGGTCTCGGGCGGATGGGCGGCAACATGGCCCGACGCCTGCACCGCGCGGGGCACCGGGTGGTGGCCTTCAATCGGACGCCGGAAAAGACGCGCGAGTTCATGGCCGAGGGCCTTGAAGGCGCGTTCACGCCGGAGGAGGTCGCCGCGGCTCTGCCCGCGCCGCGCATCGTCTGGCTGATGGTCCCGGCCGGCGACGCGACGGAGGCGACGATGGAGGAGTTCGCGGCGGTGCTCGCGCCGGGCGACTGGATCGTCGACGGCGGCAATGCCAATTTCCAGGACTCCAAGCGCCGGCATGCGTTGCTCAAGGCACGTGGTATCCGTTTCGTGGATGCCGGTATCTCCGGCGGCGTCTGGGGCCTGACCAACGGCTACGGCACGATGGTGGGCGGGGATCGGGAGGACGTGGCCCCGCTCGAGCCGATCTTCCTGGCCCTGGCGCCCGAAGGGGGCTACATCCACGCAGGGCCGCCCGGCGCGGGTCACTATACGAAGATGGTCCACAACGGCATCGAGTACGGCCTCATGCAGGCCTACGCCGAGGGCTTCGAGATCCTGCACGCATCCGAGTATCCGCTCGACCTCGAGGCCGTGGCCAAGGCCTGGCAGCACGGCACCGTCATCCGATCGTGGCTGCTCGAGCTGGCGGGGCTCGCCTTCGAGGAGCACGGGGAGAGCCTGTCGGACATCCGCGGCTGGGTCGCCGACTCTGGTGAGGGCCGCTGGACGGTGGCCGAAGCCATCGCCCTCGACGTACCCGCTCCGGTCATCACGCTCTCGCTGCTGGCCCGCTTCGCGAGCCGCCAGGAGGAGAGCTACTCGGCCCAGGTGCTTGCCGCGCTGCGACAGCAGTTCGGTGGGCACGCCATCAAGTCGGACTGATGGCCACCACCCGGACGAAGGCGCCAAAGGCGCGCGAGTCGGGAGCACGCGCCGCGGCGGGACGCGCCCGGGGCGTCGAGAACCCGCTGCGCGAGGGGTTGCGCCTGGAGAAAGTGCCTGATCCCTGCACCTTCGTCATCTTCGGCGCGACCGGCGACCTGACCCACCGAAGGATCATGCCGGCACTCGTCAACCTTCGGCGCGCCGGGCTCCTGCCGCCGCAGACCGCCATCCTGGCCACCGCCCGGAGGCCGTACACCGACGAGGCCTTCCGGGCCGAGATGGCCACCGCGATCGCGGATCATTCGCGGCTGCCCATCGAACCGGCGCTCTGGGCGGACTTCGCCGCTGGCCTCCATTACCAGCAAGGCGAATTCCATGACCCAGACGCCTACCGCGCGCTCGCCCATCGGCTCGACCAGATCGACGCCGAGCGGGGCACGCGCGGCAATCGGCTCTTCTACCTGGCCACGCCACCGTCGGCCTACGCGGGCATCGTCGAGCACCTGGGCAAGGTCGGCCTGGACAAGGAGCAGCGGGGCCACGGCTGGGCGAGGATCGTCATCGAGAAGCCGTTCGGCCATGACCTGGCCAGCGCTCGCGCGCTCAATCGTGACGTCCTTCGGGTCTTCAACGAGTCGCAGGTCTATCGAATCGACCACTACCTGGGCAAGGAGACCGTCCGCAACATCCTCGTCTTCCGATTCGGCAACGGCATCTTCGAGCCAGTCTGGAACCGGCGCTACATCGACCACGTGCAGATCACCGTGGCGGAGGACCTCGGCGTCGAGGGGCGCGGCGCCTTCTACGAGGAGGCCGGCGCGACCCGGGACATCCTCCAGAACCATGTCCTCCAGCTGCTCACCCTGGTGGCCATGGAACCGCCCATCGCCTTCGAGGCCGACGCATTGCGCGATGAGAAGCTGCGCGTCCTGCGCGCCGTCGACACCGAATGGACCAAGGATCAGGTCCGTCGGAACGTCGTCCGCGGCCAGTACGCCGCGGGCTGGGTCGGCGGTCAGCAGGTGCCGGGCTACCGTGACGAGCCAGAGGTGGCGGAGGACTCCCACACCGAGACCTTCGTGGCCCTCCGCCTCGAGGTCCAGAACTGGCGCTGGGCAGACGTTCCCTTCTACCTCCGAACGGGCAAGCGCTTGCCGAAGCGCGCTTCCGAGATCGCCATCCAGTTCAAGCGCCCGCCGCTGATGCTCTTCCGGGAGGCGACGACCGACCCCGAGGCAAACCTGCTGGCCCTGCGCATCCAGCCCGATGAGGGCATCCTCCTGCGCTTCGCCGCCAAGGTGCCGGAGCTCGGATTGGACGTGCGCAGCGTGAACATGGACTTCACGTACGGCTCATCGTTCTCGACCGAAGCGCCCGAGGCCTACGAGACGCTCATCCTCGACTGCATGCTCGGCGACGCCTCGCTCTTCACGCGCGCCGACGAAGTCGAGTCAGCCTGGGGCATCGTGGCGCCCATCGATGCGGTCTGGGCATCGGCAGCCGATGATGACGACCTGCGGCCGCATCCCTACGAAGCTGGCTCCTGGGGCCCGGCCGCCGCCGAGCGGCTGATCGAGGGCGACGGCAGGCGCTGGCGGAGGCTGTGAGCCATGACTGACGGGCACGACGGCAAGCGCTCGGGGGTCGCGATGGTCACGGGCGGCCATCGCTGGACCGCGCGGGCGACGAGCGTGGCCGGCATCGAGCGGGAGCTGGCCAAGATCTGGAGCGCGGCGGCGCGGGAGTCGCACGACGCCCATCTCTCCGGGCGCGAGGCGGCCATCGCGCGCGGCGACCCGCACCTGGCCGGCCGCCTCGACGAACCAGGCGACGTCAGCGTGCGGATGCGAACGTCGGTGCTCACGCTCGTCGTCGTGGCAGAGCGCCCGGAAACGGCCGAACGAGCGCTCGACGCCGTCAATGAGCTCTCCTCCCGCCATCCGTCACGCGCTCTGGTCATCGCGCCAGGCGATCCAGATGGGCCTGCCTGGATGGACGCCTCGATCTACGCCCAGTGCCGGATCTCCGAGCGGAGCCGGGCCGAGACCTGCACGGAGCAGATCCTGCTCAAGACCGGCGGCGAGATGGACGCGCACCTGGCCGAGCTGGTCCAGCCACTCTTGATCCACGACCTGCCGGTCGTCCTGTGGTGGCCGGACGACCCACCGGTCGGGCGACATCGCTTCGTTTCGCTTCTGCGCACCTGCGATCGTCTCCTGGTGGACAGCGGCGCGTTCACGGGGGACGGGCTCGCCCGCCTGGTGGGATTGGCCGATGTCTGCGCTGAGGGCACGCCCGTGGTCCACGACATCGGCTGGATGCGATTGACGCTCTGGCGTGAACTCCTGGCCGAGCTCTTCGACCATCCCCTGCTGACCCCAGAGCTGTCCACCGCGCGCACGCTCCGCCTCGACGTCCTCCGACCGGGGGCGGAGCTCCGCCTCGCCAAGCCTGCCCTGTACGCCGGTTGGCTGGCGTCCGTGCTCGGTTGGCGGGTCACGGCACCACTGGCCCCGCAGCGCGGCCGCGAAACCCTGGTGGGCGCCTTCCGTTCGCCTCGGGGCGAGGTGACCGTGGAGGTCCGGCCGGTCGAGGCGGGCACGGGTACCGGTGGTCGCCGCACCGGGTCGTTGGCGAGGGTCGAGGTCGAGCTCGGCACTCGAAGCCGACCGATCCGCGCCCGCGTGACGCGGCACAGCGACCATCTCCTGGCCACGGCCGACTGGGCGGGCGCCGAGGTCGTGCGGCGGGCAGGCCGCCGCGAACCATTCGGCGAAGCGCCATACGTCGGTGAGGCGCTCGAGCGCGGCGGGCAGGATCGGCTGCTCGCTCGCGCCATGTCGAGTGCCGTGCAGCTGCTCGGCGGGTCGCACAAAGCCGCATCGGGGGCCTGACCGACGTGGCGCGGCTTGTCGTCGTCGCCGACGCCGACGCCGTCGCCGAGGCGGCCGCTGACCGAGCCGTGGCCGTCCTCGGTGGGGCGATCGAGATGCGTGGCGTGGCCCATCTGGCGTTGACCGGCGGTTCGACCGCCGAGGCGCTCTACCGCGCCCTCCTGGTGCCCGCCCGGCGGTCGGCCCTTGACTGGTCGAAGGTCGAGTTCTGGTGGGGCGACGATCGCTTCGTCGCTCGAGCCGACCCGCACTCCAATCAGCGGCCGGCGTTCCAGACGATCCTCGCCCCCGATGCCGGGCTGGGCATCCCGCGCGAGCGCATCCACCCAGTCCCGGTCGACGAGGCGCGCGAAGCCGATCTGGGTGCGGGCTGGGTGGCCGCCACCTACGCCGCTCGGCTCGCCGAAGGCGTGCCCGCTGACCAGGCCGGCCATCCGATCTTCGACCTGATCCTGCTGGGTATGGGCGGCGACGGCCACATCCTGTCGGTCTTCCCGGAGAGCGCGGCGCTGGAGCCGGATGCGCCCCTGGTCCTTGACGTGCCGGCGCCCACCCACATCGAGCCGCACGTCCCGCGGATCACCCTCAACCCGCGGTTGGCGACCGCCGCGCGGGCCGTCCTGGTGATGTGCTCGGGCGCCGCCAAGGCCGAGCGCGTGGCGGAGGTGCTCGAGGGGCCGGAGGATCCGCGGCGCCTGCCGGCACAGCTCGCCCGCGGCCCCGAAGCGACCTGGATCCTGGACACGGCGGCCGCGTCGCGCCTCAAGGCACGCTGAAGGCCGTCAACTTCGTGACCGGCCCGCATCGTGGCCCAGCGCGGCATCAGACGGTGACGGCGGCTGCCTCCGCGCGGAGGGCGGCGTAGGTCGGCTTGATGGTCGCGTTGATCAAACGGATCCGTTCGTCGAACGGCGCGAACGAGCTCTTGATGGCATTGATGGTCAGCCACTCCATCTCGTCGAGCCCGATGCCGAACGACTGCGACATGGCCTGGAACTCCGAGGAGAGCGAGACGCCGCTCATGAGCCGGTTGTCGGTGTTGACGGTGACCCGGAAGCGCAGCCGGCGAAGCAGGTCGATGGGATGGTCGGCGAAGGTCGCCACGGCGCCGGTGTGGACGTTCGACGTCGGGCACATCTCGAGCGGCACCCGCCGGTCGCGAACGAACGCCGCCAGCCGACCGAGATGGACCGTCCCGTCGTCATGGACCGTGATGTCGTCCACGATGCGCACGCCATGGCCGAGCCGCTCGGCGCCGCACCACTGGAGCGCCTCCCAGATCGACGGCAGTCCGAAGCTCTCGCCGGCGTGGATCGTGATGTGGAAATTCTCGCGCCTGATGGTGTCGAACGCGTCGAGGTAGCGCGTCGGTGGATAGCCCTTCTCCGGGCCGGCGACATCGAAGCCGACGACGCCGGCGTCCCGCCAACGCAGCGCGAGCTGGGCGATCTCGGTCGAGCGAGCGAATTGGCGCATGCCCGTGCAGAGCACCTTCATGGCGATCGGCCGGCCGGCTGCCGCGGCGCGCTCGGTGCCGATGCGGAAGCCCTCCAGGTTCGCCTCGACGACCTCGTCGAGCGTCAGGCCACGCTCGGTCGAGAGCTCGGGCGCGTAGCGGACCTCGGCATAGGCGACGCCATCGGCGGCCAGGTCTTCGGCACACTCGGCGGCCACGCGAACGATGGCGTCGGGTGTCTGCATCACGCCCACGGTGTGGGCGAAGGTCTCGAGGTAGAGCTCGAGCGACTTGCGATCGGCGCCACGTCGGATGATGGCCGCCAGTTCGTCGGGGTCAGTGGTCGGAAGGCCGTTGTAGCCGTACTCGGCTGCCAGGTCGACCATCGTGCCGGGCCGGAGTCCGCCGTCGAGATGGTCGTGGAGCAGGACCTTGGGCGCGCGTCGGATCGTCTCGAGCGTGAGCATGGCTCAAGGCCAGGTGAGCGTCAGCCGCGCGAGGACCTCGGTGGCGACGAGCGGCCCAGGATTCCGCAGTGAGACCGTCGTACGCTGTTTGGCCCGAAGGGTTGTGCCCAGCGCGACATTCGTGCCATCACCCTCGGCCGACTCCAGGGTCTTGCCTGAATCGCGGTCCTTGATCGTGGCCTCGAATGGGTGCGAATCGCCGCCGACCTGATCGCTCCAGCTGGCAGCGAGGATCACGTCGCCCGCCTTCGGCCGAGCGGCGAGCTGCACGGTGACACCGTTGTAGGGCTCGCCACCCGTCCCCTGGAGCCGGAAATCGATGATCTCGAGCCGAGGCGCACTGGTCGGCCAGTCGATGCGCAGATCGGCTGCCGGGGTCGTGCCCGCCTTGGTCCCGGCCAGCGTCACCGTCCAGGTGAAGGGCTTCTTGCCCTTGGAGTGACCGGTCAACGTGCCGCCGACGGTCCTGAGGCACGCCGGATCCCCGAGGGGCGAGGCGAGCGTGCCCGGGTAGATGCAGATCTCGACTCGGCCACCGGTCGCCGCCTGGAGCTTGACGGCCACGTCGCCACCGCCTTCGCTGCTGAAGACGAAGACGCGCGGCTTGGCCTGGGGACTTGCCCGATCATCGACGCCGAGCTCGCGGATCACGGCACGAGCCGGTGGGACGGCCCCTGTCCCGGTCGGGCTCGCAGCGGCCGAGGGCGATGCCCCGATCGTTGCTGATGCCGATGGTTCCGCGGACGGAGATCCGGCACCACTCGGGCTCGACGAGGCAGATGCCAGTGCGGTCGGCGTGGGCGTCGTGGTCGACCCGGTGCCGTCGTCGTTGCCGATCCGGCTGAGGATGATGACCACGAGCAGGGCCACGACGATGAGGAAGACGACGGCGAGGACGTAGGTCAACGTCCGCCACTGGGCCGTGGTCACGATCGGAACCCTTCGAGCGGCGCCATCACATCGAGCGGCGGGATGACCATGAGCAGCGGCGTCACGTCGAGCGGCCCCATGACGTAGGTTGATCGACCATCAGCGCAGCGTACTCGACCCGTCCGCGATCCATCACGCGGCGATCAAGACGACGCCTGCCAGCGCTGCCGCGACACCGACCAGCTGGCCACCCCGCAGCCGTTCGTGGAGGAAGACCCGTGCCAGGACGATGGTCGTGACCGGGTAGAGCGACGAGAGCACGACGGCCACGGACAGGGCTCCCTGCGCATTGGCCAGCAGGAAGAAGGCATTGCCCATGAGGTCGGCGAGCCCGACCGCGACGATGAGCGGCCAGCGTCCGCCCGTATCGGGTCGGCCGGGCCGCATCGCCAGCAAGACGACGACCAGGATGCCGACGGTCGTCGCCCGCGCGCAGGTCAGGATCCACCACGGACCGGCGCCAAGGGCGGCCGAGCGATCCACCAGCAGGTAGAAGCCGGCGAGGGCGCCACCGGCGAGGACGGCCAGGCCGAGCAGTCGACGGTCGAGGTTGCCGCGATCCGTGTGCGGCGCCACACGCGGCGGTATCGAGACGAGCACGACCGCGATGAGCCCGAGGACGACGCCCGCAAGGTCCGACGGCGGCAGACGCTCGCCGAGCAGGAGGGCGACGACGACCGGCAGGCCGGCGCCGATGACGGCCACGAGCGGCGAGCCGATGCTCATGCGTCCATCCGCCAGGACGCGGTAGAACGAAGTGGCACCGACGAGCCCGACCAGCCCCGCCGCGAAGCCGAACGCGATGGCGGCCGACGGCGGCAGGGGCTCCCCGGTCAGCAAGACGAGCGCGGCGGCACCGGCGAGGCCCACGGCCTGGGTCATGGCGACGGTCATCAAGGCGCCCAGGTGACGCGTGATCAGGCCGCCGGCGAAGTCGGCGGCGCCCCACGTCGCAGCCGAAAGAAGCCCGAAGGCGATCCCGAGCGGGCTCAGGCGCCGGCGACCGCTTCGGCGGGGGTCTCGTCGACCTCGATGTCCAGCGCGGTCGGTGCCTCGAGCACGATGACCTTGTCGGCCACGGCGTCGTATCGCTCGGATGTCGTGAGGTAGATGACCTGCAGATCGGCCGCGGTCTCACGCATCAACTCGAGCGCCAGACGGGCACGCTCGTCGTCGAAGGTCAGGAAGGGGTCGTCGAAGATCATCGGCGGCCGGCGATCCTTGGTCACCTGCCGGACGAGGCCGAGGCGAGCGGCGAGGTAGAACTGATCGAGGGTGCCCTGCGAGAGGTCACGCACATCCACCCAGTCGCTCCGCTCCATGGACCAGACACTGAAGGTCAGCTCGTTCTCATCGACGCGGATGCGGCGGTAGCGGCCGGCCGTGATGCGCGCAACGTCGGTGGCCATCCGCTTCTCGAGGAAGCGCGCGGCCTTCTTCATCGTGCCCTCGACGGCCCGGTCGAGTGCATCGAGCGTGCCGCGGGTGACGCGCAGCCGTCGATCGGCGGCCTGGAGACGCTCGCGTGCGACCGCCAGCTGCTCGGCGGTGGCGGCCACCTGCTCGGCATCCACGTCATTGGCCTGGACCCTGCCCTCGGCCTCGGATGACTCGCGCAGGGTCCGTTCACGCTCCGCCGTCCCGAGCCGGACCGCGGACGAGGATCGGTCGAGCGCGCGCTGTGGGTCCTTGCCGACCTCGCCCATGCCGGCCAGGGCATGGCGCGCCTGTTCCGCCTCGTTGGCCGCGGCGTCCCGCAGGCGGGCGAGGTCGTCGCTCGGGGTCTCGTTGCCGAGCACGCCCCGAAGCTCGGCCTTCAGTTGGTCGATGGCGGCCACGTGCGCGGACTCGGCGGCCAGGAGCGCTTCAGCGGTGGGCAGGTCCGGCAGGTCGATGTTGCTGAGCTCCTGGACGCGCTTCGCTTCGGCGTCGTGCATCGCCTGCTCGATCTCGGAGCGGCCCCGGAGTCGACGGGCGATCTGTGCGTCACGCATGACGTTCTGCCGCCCGACGTCCTTGCTTCGGCGTTGACGGACGACGGCGACGACGGCAAAGGCGACGCCGACGCCGGCGATGGCCAGAGCCACATAGGTCGGCACCTCGCCGAGCGGACCGAGCGTGCCGGTGATGGCCAGTGCGATGCCGACCACGGTCAGCAGGAGCCCGATGGTGGCCGGCCGGCGCCACTCCGGCGTCGGCAGTTGGCCGACGTCGTAAGCGCTCAAGTCGGGCTCCTCGGCCAGCTCGGCTCGGTATTGCGAGATCTTCGACTCGAGGTCGCGGATGCGCTCGACGGCGGCCCGCAATGCCACGAGGGGGAGGCGCGACGGATGCGCGGCCTCCCGGACCTCGATGTCGTCGCGTAGCTCCGCCGCTCGGCGGTACTTCTCGTAGCGGCCCTGGGCGTCGTCCTGTCGCGTCTTGAGCGCGACTGCCCGTTGGGCAGCCGCAAGCGCTTCGCGCTCGACGTCCAGGCGCTGTTCTGCGGCCGCGAACGCGTCCCGTGCGCGCGACAGGGCGGCGCGCTCTTCCTCCAGGCGGCCGAGGGCCGCCTCACCGTCGCGCAGGTTCGCCTCGAGGACGGTCGTCGTATCGGTCAGGGACTTGATGATGCCCGGGTTCTTGGCGCCGCCGGCGGTGTACCTCGCGACCGCGTCGACCAGCTTCTTGCGCGCGGCACCGGTCCCGCGATCGGCGCCGCTCATGGCCTCCTGGAGCCGGTCCCGCAAGGCGCTTTCGTCGCGGTCGAGATCCGCCAGCTCCTCGTGACGGACGGCGGCCGTCGAACGGAAGAACTTCTCGGATGGGATGCCGGTCAGGTCGGCAAGTCGGCGCTCGACCTCGGCCGGGTCGGTGATCGACTCGTCGCCGATCCGCAGCTCGACCCTGCCCTTGGCGCCGGCGAAGACCTTGTCGAGCGAGCCGGGCGTGCCATCGTCGTCCACGAAGTCGATGCGTACGGTCGGCGCGGACTCCGCCGGTGCGCCCCAACGGCGGAGCCCCTCGACGTCCTGGCCGGCCGCGGTCACCTTGCGGAAGAGGCCGTATTCGATGGCCCGCTCGATGGTCGTCTTGCCCGCCTCGTTGGGGCCTCGGACGATGGTCAGGCCGGGCGCGAACTCGAGGTCGAGATCCTCGTGGCGCTGGATGTCCCTGAGGCGCAGGCGCTCGAGGCGCATCAGACGACCGTGACCGTGGCGGGGTCGGTCAGGAGGTTGCGGCCGAGGCGGAGGGACTCGCGGTCTTCCAGCGCGCCATCCATGTCGCCCGCCTTCTCGGCAGCGACGATGCGCGCCTCCAGATCGCGGATGAAGGCGCCGACGATGGTGTCGGGCGGCGGCAGCACGCCGTCGGGCTCGGCCGGCACCGCCCGGCTCCGTACCCGGACCTTGAAGAAGCTCGGTGCCAGCTGGCGCTCGACCTCCTCCTCCTGGATCTCGAGCTCGTCCGGCAGGATGCCCACGATGCGCACATCGAGCACGAGATCCGGGTCGGCCGACGCCCTGAGCTGCTCGACGAGGGCGACCTGGCTGGCGAGGTCAGCGGCGTCGACGTCGAGGTGCTTGAAGCTCGTGCGCCCGATGATGTGCGGGGTGATGGAGACGTACTCGCGGCCCTCGCGCTCCTCGAGATCCGACGCTCAGGACCTGTCCGGCGCCGTCCTGGTCCACCGCGACCGGCTCGGGTGCGCCCGCGTAGGCCCAGGTCGTCTCACCCTGGACGCCCTGGCGGAACGAGTGCCAGTGGCCGAGGGCGAGGTAATGGAGCCCACAAGCGGCGACCTCGGCGTCGGTGAAGAGGACATCGTCGGCCTCGACGACACCGCTCACGCGGAGCGAGCCGTGGATGAGGCCGACCCGCCACCGGGCGCGTTGATCGTCGCGCGTCGTGAAGCCGTCCAGCGGGCTGCTGGCCATCCGCTTCGTGGCCGCCACGCGCCCATAGACGACAAGGTCCAGACCTGGGAAGACGACGTCCGGCCGCTCCGGTGTCAGCACGACGACCATGTCGCCGCCAGCCTTCTGGCCAGCCAGCGCGGCGAGGTCGTGGACGCGGTAGATCGAGGCCGGGTCGTAGACATCGTGCGTGCCCGGGATGACGACGGCATGGATCCCAGCCCCGGCCAGGCGACCGAACTCGGCGGCCGCGCGCTCGACCGAGCGTCGCGGCTGCTGATTGGAGTCGAAGAGGTCGCCGGCGACGAGGACGACGTCGACCTTCTCGGCCAGCGCGAGGTCGATGGCTCGGCGGAACGCCTCGAACTGTCGCTCTCGCTGGGTGGCCGCCGCCTCGCCGAGGTCGTGATGTCGAGCGCCGAGGTGGACGTCGGCCATGTGCAGCAGTCGCGGCATCTCGGGGGCTCGGACCTCCGTGCGTCGGGTTCGGCGATGGCGGATGTTGCGAGCGAGGAGCCCCCTAGATGCCCTCGCCCGCGGGCAGAGGCTCCCCTGCCATTGTGCCACCTCGCGCGGCACGTCTGGCGGCCGAGCAGGACGAATGCGTCGCGAATGGCTTGCGAACGTTGGCCCGACGCCCGCTCGACTGCCAGCCGGCGGGCACGATCGAGACCCTGTGGTAGGCTTGACCTCACATCACGGTGCGCCCCCGGCCCAAAGGGACCAACGGCAAGGCATCTGGGTCGTTAGAGTCGGCGCCCGGCCCCCGACCTCGCGCCAAGCGACCACGCCATGCCGTCCTCGGGCAGCCACCGCAAACATCGGGACGAGTGTCCCTCGTCGCTTGCTCCTTGGAGGTCTTTTCGGGTGTCCTACGCAGATCGAACCCTTACCTGCGCCGACTGCGGCATCGAGTTCGTCCACTCGGCCGCCGACCAGGAGTTCTACGTGCAGAAGGGGTTCTCGTCCGATCCCAAGCGCTGCCCCAGCTGCCGCGCCTCGCGGCGCGCCTCACGCGAATCCTCGAGCTACGGCGGCTACGACGTCCGCGACATCGGCGGCCCCCGCGGCTACGAGCGCGGCGACGACCGGCCGGCACGCGAGTACTTCGCGGTCATCTGCTCGAAGTGCGGCAACGCCGCCCAGGTGCCGTTCCGACCTCGCCAGGACAAGCCGGTCTACTGCTCCGACTGCTTCCGCGAGGTCCAGACCGTCTAGCGGTGCCGGCAGCGCGCGTGCCATGAGCACCGACCGGCCGTCCGACCCACTGCCGCCAGGGATGGGCAAGCCGGCGCTCCGTGCCTTCGAAACGGCCGGGATCACGACGCTGGCTGAGGCTGCCGCACACTCGGAGGCGGAGCTCGCCTCGCTCCACGGCGTCGGGCCCATGGCGTTGCGCGTCCTTCGAGAAGCGCTCGCCCGTCGCGGCATGGCGTTCCACCTCGACACCCGGCGAGGGGGAGAGTCCCGGTGACGAGAGCTCGATCGAGCGATGCCCGGTCCCACAGGCCGGCATCGCGATTCCGGGTCCGCTTGTTAGCGCAGTCGATCGAGGCCCTCGAGGATCAGGTCGAGGCCGAACGCGAACTCGACGTCGTCGTCGCATGGGCCGAGGACGCCCTCATGGCTGACCGACTGTGCGAGCTCGGTGACGCGCGGGTAGCGGTCGGCCAGCACCCCGGCGCGGATCGGGTCCGGCGCGGGTGAGGGATCGCTCGACGCCGAGTCCTCGAACAGGTCCTGGTTGAAGCCGACGATCCGGCTGCCCAGCACGTGGAGCGCATGGTGGGCGAGGTCGATGGAGAACCCGCCACTCCGGAGGATCGCCAGCACCGACTCGATATAGCCGAGCATCGCCGGCCCCGTCATGCCCCGTTCCTCGAGCACTCGCCGCGCCCAGGGATGGCGGAGCATCACGTGCCGGGCCGCCATGACCTGGTCGCGCAGGGCCGTCTTCCAATCTTCGCCCGGCTGCGATGGCTCGATCTCGCCGACGATCGCCTCGACGATGCCATCGAGCAGGTCGTCCTTCCCCCTGACGTGCCGGTAGAGCGCCATCGCCTCGACCCCAAGCTCCTGGCCGAGCTTGCGCATGCTCAGGGACTCGAGGCCGCTGCGATCGGCGAGCTCGACGCCGGCCCGGACCACGCGCTCTCGGCTCAACGGCGTCCGGCTCTGGTCGCGCGAGCTCGTCTCGGTCACCACGTCAGTCCCAGACCCTCTCATCGTGCTGCTGCTGGTCGGCGATCCCCATGTCGTCGGGCCAGACCTTGACACGTTTACAGTGTATCGGCTACGTTTACGCCGTAGTGTACGCCGTACACATCAAGCACGAGGAGGCTCTTGTGTCAGAAGCACGCACGGCATCGCCGCAGGTCCCACGTTGGCTCGTTCGCACGATCTGGGCCGTGCACCGCGCTGCCTATCGCCTGACAGGGGGGCGGTTCGGCCTGCGGACGCCGACTGCAAACCAGTGGGGGATGCTCCGGCTCACGACGATCGGGCGCCGTACCGGCAGCAAGCGGGTCGCGATCCTCGGGTACCTCGAGGACGGCGCCAACCTCTTTGCACCGGCCATGAACGGTTGGGCCGAGCCTGAGCCTGCCTGGTGGCTCAACCTCCAGGCCCATCCGAACGCAACGGTCGAGCTGCGTGATGGCTCGCGCGACGTGACGGCCCGGGCTGCCCTCGGCGAGGAACGAGCGCGCCTGTGGTCGAGGCTCGTAGGCCTTGGGACATCTGCCTACAGCGACGCCAATGCCGCGCTGCGAACTCGCGAGACGGCGATCGTCGTTCTGGAGCCGCGGCGCGCCGCCTAGCGCTCAGCGACGTCCAGCCCGACCGAGCGAGCGTTAGATCCGGACGAACTCCCCATCGCGATGGCGCGTGCGGTGACGACCGCGCCACACGGTGACCCTGCCACGGCCAAGCACCTGCCAGGCGCCGTTCCGCCCGACAAGGGCCGTCTCCTCGTCGATGCCCAGCACCACCCCGCCGCGTGGCGCCCGCAGGATGAGGGCGGCCATGATGACCTCCGGAAGGGCGTCGTAATGCGGCGCGACCGCCGCCCGAGGCACCAGCCCGAACGCCGGTTGCCAGCTGGGCGGAAAGGGGATGCGACGGCGGACGGCGAGGCGCCGATCGGCCAGGACCATCGCGCCCGCCGAGCAGCCGGCGAGCACGGCGCCGCGCTCGTGCGCCTCGTGGAGGGCCACCTCGACGGCGGTCCCCGCCAGGACGTCGTAGAGGAAGTCGGGCTTGCCGCCGGAGAGGTAGACGAG
This sequence comes from uncultured Chloroflexia bacterium, assembly GCA_963837215.1. Lineage (GTDB taxonomy): Bacteria > Chloroflexota > Limnocylindria > Limnocylindrales > CSP1-4 > CSP1-4. The sequence continues at coordinate 80,788 of CAWIML010000006.1, read as the reverse complement.
GTCCGCCTCGCCGATCGCCTGGGCGTTGGTCGGGTCCTGTGCAGCGCCCCGGTCCCGGATGAGGACGGGTTCGACCTCCGCCCCGAGGGCGCTGAAGTGCTGGCGTCCCATCTCCGCCCAGCGCAGAAAGACGTCCTCGCCGTCAGGAAAGGATGCGGTCGGCAGGATCACGACGCGCGGGCGGGCCCGTCCGGTCGCGATCAGTAGCTCGCGGTCGACCGATTCGAGGGCGGGCGTGAATTCTCCCGATCCGACCAGGGCGATGGCACCGTTCATTCGGGCGCAGCATACGGCTGACCCGTGGAGCGCGCGCGGCCGTACCATCGCCTCGTGCCCCACCCGTCGCTGACAGTCACCCTCTCCGGCATCCGGGCATTGCTCATCGACATCGACGGCGTGCTTGTCCTGCGCGGGCACCCGATCGCGCGGAGCCGCCGAGGCGCTGGCCGCGCTGGATGACGCCAGGATCCCGTATCGCCTGGCGACCAACACCTCTGCCATGAGCCGCCGCTCGATCGCTGCCCAGCTCAGCTCGGTCGGCATCTCGTGCCAGCCGGAGCGGATCATCAGTGCGGCCTCGGCCGCGGCCGACCACGTCGCCATCCACCACGCGGCTGGCCGCATCTTCCTGCTCACGACGCCCGACGGCCGGACCGAGTTCGATGGCCGGGGCTTGCACCTCTTGACCGACGAGGAGGCCGACCGACTCCTGGCCGCTGGGCAACGTGGCCCTCGGGGCGCGACCCGGAGCTCGAGCCGCAGACGCCGTCGCCGATGACCGGGCCGACGCCGTCGTCATCGGTGACGCCTCCGATGCGATGACGTTCCGCGACCTCGACCGGGCCTTCGGCCTCATCCGGCAGGGCGCGGACTTCATCGCCATGCATCGCAACCGCTGGTGGCTAACGCCGCGCGGCACGACCCTCGACGCTGGCGCGCTCGTAGCCGGCCTCGAGTACAGCTCGGAGCGGCGGGCGACGCTGGTCGGCAAGCCGTCGCCGGCCTTCTTCGCCGCCGGCGTTCGGGCGCTGGCCCATGAAGTCGGGCGTCCGCGGCTCCATCGGTCGGAGGTCGGGATGGTCGGAGACGACCTCTGGAACGACGTCCTCGGTGCCCAGCGGGCGGGGCTCTGCGGCATCTTCGTGCGCAGCGGCAAGCACGGCGACGCGGAGCTCGCCGAGGCCGCGCGGCGGACCCGCGGCGGTGGCCGTCCCGACGCCTTCGCGAACGACCTCGAGGCAGTCGTGACGGCCGTCGTCCAGGCACCGCTGGCGTAGACTGGGTCATCGCGCCGATCGGGCCGTTGCGCGCTCGCCAGGCGATCATCGATCGCGACGCCAACGCACCTCCTGACGAGGAGCCACCCAGATGACCACTGAGTCCGCACCGCGCATGAAGATCACGTACGCGACCCTGCGCGCCGACAACGAGACGCTCCACGCCGCCTACGAGGCCGGCCTGGAGAAGGCCAGGGCTCGGCTCGGTGGCTATCACCGAAACCTCGTCGATGGCCATGTGCGAGACGGCGACGGCACCTTCGAGCTGCGCTCCCCGATCGACCGGGAGATCGTCGTCGGGACCTTCGCCAAGGGGACACGGCAGGACGTTCGTGACGCCGTCGTTGCCGCGCGTTCGGCGCAGCCCGGCTGGGCTGCCACGCCGTGGCAAGAGCGCTTGGCGCTGCTGCGCGCGGCCGCCGAGCTGATCAGCGAGCGCCAGATGGAGTACGGCGGCCTGATGGCCATCGAGGTCGGCAAGAACCGACTCGAGGCGCTCGGCGAGGTCGAGGAGTCGGCCGACCTCATCCGCTACTACGCCCAGACGTGGGCGGACAACAGCGCCTACGACCACCCCATGGACAACCTCGGTGACGCCGCCGTCCACACCCGCTCGATCCTCCGACCGCACGGCGTCTTCGCCGTCATCAGCCCCTTCAACTTTCCCATGGCCCTGTCGGCCGGCCCGTCGTCGGCTGCGATGCTGGCCGGCAACACCGTCATCTTCAAGCCGGCCAGCGCGGGGGCGATGAGCGGCGTGGCGCTGACCGAGGCGTATCGGGACGCGGGCATCCCCAACGGCGTCTTCAACCTCGTGATGGGCCCAGGTGACACGGTCGGTGCCGAGCTGCGAGAGAACCCAGGCATCGACGGCATCGTCTTCACCGGCTCGTTCGAGGTCGGCATGGACCTCTTCAAGCGTTTCTCGACGCGCTATCCGCGGCCGTGCATCGTGGAGATGGGCGGCAAGAACCCGGCCATCGTGGCCCGCAGCGCGGACCTCGAGGAGGCGGCCGAGGGCATCATGCGCAGTGCCTTCGGTTTCGGGGGCCAGAAGTGCTCGGCCAACAGCCGGGTCTACGTCGAGCGGCCCGTCCACGACGAGCTGGTCCGGCTGCTGGTCGAGAAGACCGAGACGCTGACCATCGGCGACCCGCTCAAGCGCGAGAACTGGCTGGGCCCGATCATCGACCAGAAGGCCGTCGATCGCCACCAGCAGGCCGTCAAGGAGGCCCGACGCGACGGCCAGGTCTTCATCGGTGGCGAGCGCCTCAGCCATGACGGCCTGGAGCGCGGCTACTACGTCGAGCCGACCGTCGTCGGCGGCCTGCCGGCCAGCCACCGCCTCTTCCGCGACGAGCTCTTCGCGCCGTTCACCGCCGTCGCCCCGGTCGACTCGCTCGACGAGGCCATCGACCTGGCCAACGACTCGGTCTACGGCCTGACCGCCGGCGTCTACAGCGAGGAGCCGGCCGAGGTGCAGCGCTTCCTCGATCGCATCGAGGCCGGCGTCCTGTACGTCAACCGGCGCGCCGGCGCCACGACCGGCGCCTGGCCGGGCGTCCAGGCCTTCGGTGGCTGGAAGGGCTCCGGCTCGACCGGCAAGGCCGGCCTCTCGATGTACTACGTGGCCCAGTTCCTGCGGGAGCAGTCGCACACCGTCGTCGACTGAGCAGCCGGAGGCCTGTCGGCCCGGATTCATCGCCGGATTCGCCTGCGCGAGCGATCCAGGCCGAAGGCACGAGGTCCGGCCGAAGCCGGACCTCGTTCGTGTCGCGATGTCGGTCACAGGATGCAACGTGTTGCTGATCGGGCAGCCGAGCTCGTTGGCGGCGCTCGAATACTTGGTGTGGAACGCCTTGAAGCCGTCCGTTCCCGTGACGACCGCGAGAGTCCAGTCGGCCAGGATCGTCGCGAGCGAGTATGGATAGCTTGAGCCGAGGAACGAGCGCTTGAGGTAGGCCGCGATCAGGTCGCGGGCTGCCTTTCGCGGCCACATGTTCGTGCCGCCCTGCCCACGATCGCAACATCGTCATGTTGTCGACGGTCGTGTCCCGTCGGGGTGAACAGCGCGAACGAGCTGAAGGTCTGGTATGAATGGGTTCGTGCCGGCACCGCCGTGGCTGGCCCAGTCAGGGTCACCTGGGCTGTTCCAGAGCTGGATGCCCGACACCGCCCTGCCAGAAGCCGGCGTGCAGCCTTCGCCGCACTCGTGGCCGATGACCGTGGCGTCGTCGTCGATCGGTGTCGGCCGTCGCAGTGGCCGGGTCATCGAAGGTCGCCGTGGCGTCGGCCGTGTTGGTGACCGTGCCGGTGACCGTGACCCCGTTGCGTTCAGCGTGAAGGTCTCGGTGTCGCCGATGTCGACGGCCGTCGGTCGCAACGATGACGTCGTCGAGCAGGTCGGCCGGCGTGCCGTTGTCGTCGACGAGTCGACGGTCCAGGTGAAGTACGGTCGCTGTTGTTGGTGACCACGTAGGTGAGCGACCGTGTTGGCCCATTGCAGACGCGGTCGTGACGTCTGGAGGTCTTGGTCGATCGATGATGGTGCAGACGTGGCCGGTGACGTGGCCGTGGCGAAGTGCCTTGGCGCGTCGATGGCACGGCGTCATTGAAGGTCGCCGTCGCGTCGCCCGTGTTCGTGTGACGGTGCCGATGATGGTCACGCCCGTCGCGTCGAGCGGCACGGTGCCGCTGGCGGCGGTCGACGGTGTCGTCGCCAGGGACGACGTCGTCGGTCAGGTTGACCGGCAGCCGTCGTCGTCGACACGTCGCCGGTCCAGGCGAAGGTGGGCTGTTGTTGGTGACCACGTAGTGTAGCTCGACCGTGCTGCCGTTGCAGACGTCGTCGCGTCGGGGGTCTTGGTGATGCTGATGCGTGCACGACGCGGCCGGTGACCGTGGCCGTGTAGCGAAGTCGCTGGCGGTCGACGGCCGGCGTCCTTGAAGGTCGACCGTGGCGTCGCCCGTGTTGGTGACGGTGCCGGTGATGGTCACGCCGCGTCGACGTCGAGCGTCGGGTGCCGGTGGCGAGCGGTCGACTGTGTCGTCGCCGATGGACGACGTCGTCGGCGCAGCGTTGGCCGGCAGCCGTCGTCGTCGACCGTCGCCGGTCCGGCGAAGACGGGCTGTTGTTGGTGACGACGTAGTGTAGCTCGACCGTGCTGCCGTTGCAGACGTCGTCGCGTCGGGGTCTTGGTGATCGCTGATGGTGCAGACGCGGCCGGTGACCGTGGCCGTGGCGGTAGGCGTTGGCCGGCGAGCTGGCCGGCGTCATTGAAGGCGCCGGTCGCGTCGACTCGTGTTGGTGTACGGCGCCGGTGATGGTCCGCCGCGTCGCGTCGAGCGTCACGGTGCCGCTGGCGGCGATGACTGTGTCGTTCGCCGGACGACGTCGTCGAGCCGTTGACCGGCATGCCGTCGTCGTCGACCGTCGCCGGTCCGGCGAAGCTCGGGCTGTTGTTGGTGACCAGGTACGTGTAGTCGACCGGCTGCCGTTGCAGACGTCGGTCGTCGGGGGTCTTGGTGATGCTGATGGTGCAGACGCGGCCGGTGACCGTGGCCGTGTGGCGAAGTCCTTGGCGCGTCGGGCATCGGCGTCATTGAAGCGCCGTGGCGGTCGACGCGTGTTGGTGACGGTGCCGGTGATCGGTCTCGCCGCGTCGCGTCTAGCGTCGACGGTGCCGCTGGCGGCGATGCGGTCGTCGTCGCATGAGACGACGTCGTCGAGTCAGGCTGACCGGCGGCCGTCGTCGTCGACCAGTCGCCGGTCCAGGCGAAGCTCGGGCTGTTGTTGGTGACGAGGTAGTGTAGTCGACCGTGCTGCCGTTGCAGACGTCGTGTCGTCGGGGGTCTTGGTGATCGTGATGGTGCAGACGCGGCCGGTGACCGTGGCCGTGGCGGTCGCTGGACGCGGTCTGGACCGCCTGCCGACTGTGCCGGTCGCGGTGACGGTGTTCGTGACGGTGCCGGTGATGGTCACGCCGCGTCGACGTCGAGCGGCAAGGTGCCGCTGGCGAGCGATCGACGTTGTCGTTCGCCGGTGCAGCGACGTCGTCAGGCCCAGCGTTGACCGGCGTGCGTCGTCGACGACCGTCACGGCCGAGAGCTGGCGCCGGTGTTGGTGACCAGGTAGTCGTAGTCGACGTGCCGTCGCGTCGTCATGACTGTACCGGCTACGAACCGGCCGGCCCGCTGCATCGTCGTGTAGACAGTCCTGGGCGCTGTGGGACGGTCCTTGATGACGGACGCAGTCCCGCGTGTGTTCGTGTAGGTGCAGGTCAGCGTGTCGCCTGCACCGCTCTTGTCACCGTGACGGTCCTTCCACGATCTGGAACGTCGTTGTGCCGGCCCGTTGACCGTCTCAAGCAGTCGAGGCTGGTCAATGTGAAGTCGTCAGGCGGTGGCGGCGCAGTCCTCGGTCACCGTGTAGCTGTGCCGGCGTGTGACGCCGGTAAAGGTCGTGCTGGTCGTTGCCTAGCGTGCCGTCCAGCGTAATCGAGAATGAAGCTCGCAGGGAGTCAGGCGGCCGGTGGCCGTGTAGTCGAAGGTCGTCGTTGCCGCCGACCGTGTTCTTGATGATGATCAGGTTGAACGGCGCGACGATGGCGTTCGGCCTGCATCTGGTTGTCGCGCTGGCCCGACCGACGCCCCGTCGATGGCTTCGAGCGAGACGTGGTACGGCGAGCCGAGACTGGGTAGCGCCGCCATGGTGTCGCCAAGACTCCACTCGTCGGTCTTTGCGATGTGGGCGCCGAACCACAGCGCGACGCCGCACGTCGTGGTCTGCCCGCTTCGTGGCGCACATCGCGCCGGATCGGGCCGACGGTGAAGCTGATGGTGATGACGGTCTCGCTGTCGCCGCGCGTAGGCGCCGCTGACGAGTCGTGGGCGGACCGCCGTCGGTCATGGTGCCGCCACGCATCGTGAACTACGCGATCGCGCCGAGCCGCGGGCTCGATCGTGTCGGGAACGTTCGGATCGTTCGGGATCGGCGAAGTGGTCTCGGCTCGCTGTCGTCGCAGTCCTGTGATGTCTTCGCAGCGGTCGGCGTGGGAGATCCAGTCCTCGGACCAGTCCCAGGTCGTCAGGTAGTCGTAGGCGTGCTTGCCGCTCTTCGTCGTCCCGTACTGGAAGGTCACGTGTGCGTGCTGCCTGGCGACAAGTCCGGTCGAGCCACAGCCGCTGGACGGTAGCGTCGCCTTCCTGGTACGTCGAGTTGTTGGCATTCAGGTTGCCGTTGTCCAGCCGCAGTCCCGTGGATCGCCCGTCGCGTAGCCGTCGCCATCGTCGTTCGAGCACTGGTCGTAGGTGCCGATCGAGGCGTCGGTGAACGTCGTCGTCGCGACGCGGCCGGTGTCGAGGCCTGTGCGGTCACGGTGTAGATCGCCACGAACCAGTCGGGCAGCCTGAACTGGTCCGTGATCGTGCCGTCGTTGGCGACGTCGACGATGACGCCGCGGCTCCAGGACTTGCCGGCATCGTCGTTGACGACGATCTGGACGCCTGAGGGCTCGTCGCCCTGCCAGTTGGTGCCGGTCAGGACGACCTTGCCGCCGGGCGGGTAGTCGGCCTTGTCGCTGGTGATGGTCGGCTCGCCGGTCGCGGCGGCGACGGTCGTCTCGGCAGCAGCGGCCTCGGCCTTCTTGCCCTGGCCCTGCGCGCCCTTCTCGCCGCTCTTGCCCTTCTCGCTGCTCTTGCCCTTGGTCTCGGAGCCGCTGCCCTTCTTGGGCGGCGCCTTCTCCGCGCCCCGTTGCCCTTGCCGGGCTTGGCGTCGGTGGTCGGGGCGGTCTGGGTGTCGGTCGAGCCCTTCTTCGCCTTGGCCTCGGCCGACTTGCCCTTGCCCGACTCGACCTGGGTCGTCGAGGCGGCGGGGTCAGCAGCCGGCTTGCCGGCGAACGTGCCGGCTGGCACGAGGACCATGAAGGCGAGCAGGGCGACCTGAAGCACAGCGACGAGGGTCCGGCCGAGCTTGCGCATGCGGCGGCCCTCGCCGGGCGAGCGATGTCGCCGTCGGACGTGCAGCATCCTCGAGGGTGCTCGCGACTTACGTTCGGGTCGGGACGACGAACAGGCCGTCCGGCCACTCGTCTGTCGCTCGCCAGGACATCGATCCCTCCTCTGCCCTCACGCGGAGGGCGTGTCGGCCCGACGGAGGATCGGGCTGAAGTCGTGGTTCGGCCGCTAACGGAAGCCTTGGAATGGGGTCTGGGAGTCGTGCCGCGACCCGTCCGCGCCGAAGCCGCCGCCGATGCCCGGCACCCGTTGGGCGCGCGCGGCGACAGAACGGGGCGAGGGTCATCGAGGGCGATCCCCGAAGACGCACGGGCGATGACCGGGCACCTGGCCTCCCTACGCCTCGGCTCGCATCCGGGCGGATGAGAGGCGAAGTCGGACGGTGGTCGATCGAGACGGACGCTGGGTCGACGGCGGCCGCCACGGAGGACTGTTGTAGTCCCGCGACAGCGGCAGGTCAAGGGGTTAGGAGGGGTCTTGTGGGGTTTGTAATGCCGAGCCGCGACGTGCTCGTGCGCGGGGGCGGCGAGACGCGACGTTCACAGCCCGCAAAGTGGTGCCAGCACGCACCGGACTCGATGGTCGACGGCCGCCACGCAGGCCCTCGGATATACTCCGAGTCGTTATCCAGTCTGCATACTTTCTATGCGTTCGATCGCGCGCCATGGCCGCGCCAGAGCCACCAGGAGCGACCCGTGACCGACGTCATCGCCCGCCGCAGCCCGAGCCGCCGCAGCCAGGACCCTAGCCGCCCCGTGCCGGACATCATCACCGAGCTGCCCGGTCCCAAGGCCCGCGCGCACATCGCGTTCGATGAGTCGATCACCTCGCCCAGCCTGCCGCGCGCCTACCCCATCGTGCCGATCAGGGGCGATGGCCTGACCGTCGAGGACATCGACGGCAATCTGTTCCTCGACTTCGCGGCCGGCATCGCCGTGAACTCGACGGGCCACAGCCACGAGCGGGTGGTCGAGGTCATCGCCGAGCAGGCGGCCGACCTGCTCCACTTCAGCGCCTCCGACTTCTACCTGCCGATCTACGCCCACGCCGCCGCCGAGCTGGCGCGGATCGCCCCGATGTCGGGCAAGGTGCGGGTCTTCCTGGGCAACTCGGGGGCCGAGGTCGTCGAGGCGGCCTTCAAGCTCTCGCGCCACTACACACGACGCCAGAACGTGGTCGCGTTCCTGGGCGCCTTCCACGGCCGGACGTATGGCGCGGTCTCGCTGACGGGCTCGAAGGCCAAGTACCACGCCGGCTTCGGACCGCTCGTGCCAGGCGTCTACCACGTGCCCTACGGCAGCGCTGGTCTCGACGAGCTCGAACAGCGCGTCTTCAAGCGCCTCATGCCACCGGAGGAATTCGCGGCCGTCTTCGTCGAGCCGGTCCAGGGCGAGGGCGGCTACGTCGTGCCGGATGACGCGTTCCTGCCGCGCCTGCGTGAGATCTGCGACCGCCACGGGATCCTCATGGTCGCCGACGAGGTCCAGTCGGGCGCCGGGCGCACGGGCAAGATGTGGGCCATCGAGCACTGGGGCGTCGAGCCCGACATCCTGCTGACCGCCAAGGGCATCGCCTCTGGCATGCCCATCGCGGGCATGATCGCGAAGGACGAGATCATGACCTGGGGCCCGGGCGCCCACGGCTCGACCTACGGCGGCAACCCGGTCGCCTGCGCCGCGCTCATCGAGACGGTCCGGATGCTGGAGGGCGAGCTGGTCGCGAACGCGGCCGTGCGTGGCGAGCAAGCGCGTGCCGGCCTGCGGGCCATCCAGGAGCGCCATCCGGCCACGGTCAGGGACGTCCGCGGACTGGGCCTCATGATCGGCATCGAATTCGACTCTCCCAAGACGTCCGACGCCATCCAGACCGCCTGCTTCCAGAAGGGGCTGCTGGTCCTGGAGGCCGGGGAGGGCGCGATCCGCCTCTCGCCTGCGCTCGTCGTCAACGAGGAACAGGTCGACGTCGCCCTCCGCATCTTCGCCGAGGCCGTGGCCGAAGTCGAGGCCGCTCGCGGCTGAGGACGCCCGCGGCTGAGTCCGCCCACGGTTAGCATCGACTCGGCAGCCCGCCATCCATCTCGGAGACCGCAGGACCTGATGAGCACGTCGAAGGTCGCCACCATGCAGGACGCCGTTGCGACCCTCGTGCGCGACGGCGATACCGTGGCCATCGAGGGCTTCACGCACCTCATCGGCTTCGCGGCGGGCCACGAGATCATCCGCCAGAAGAAGCGCGACCTGACCCTGGCCCGGATGACGCCGGACGTCATCTACGACCAGATGATCGGGGCGGGCGTGGCGTCGAAGCTCATCTTCAGCTGGCTCGGCAACCCGGGGGTCGGTGGCCTGCATGCGGTGCGTCGGCGCATCGAGGACGGCGACCCGGCGCCGCTCGAGCTCGAGGAGTACAGCCACTTCGGGATGGTCTCGCGGTACACCGCGGGAGCCATGAACCTGCCCTTCTTCCCGCTCCGCTCGTACTTCGAGTCCGACCTGCCCAAGGTCAACCCGCAGATCCGGCGCATCGAATCGCCGTACGGCGACGGCCCGGTCTACGCCGTGCCGCCGCTCCGCCCGGACGTGGCCATCATCCACGCACAGCGCGCCGATGCCGCCGGCGACACGCAGGTCTGGGGTCTGCTCGGGTGCCAGAAGGAGGCCGCCTTCGCCGCCGACCGGCTGATCGTCGTGGTCGAGGAGCTGGTCGACGAGTCGGTCGTTCGCGCCGACCCCAACCGCACGATCATCCCGGGCCTCATCGTCGACGCGGTGGTCGTCGAGCCCTTCGGCGCGCATCCCTCGTACGCCCAGGGCTACTACGACCGCGACAACCACTTCTATCTGGAGTGGGACGCCATCTCGCGGGACGCCGCCGCTCTCGACGCCTGGCTCGACGAGTACGTCTACGGCGTGGCCGATCGCACCGAGTACATGGCGCGGCTCGGCGACGAGGTTCGGGAGCGGATCCGGCCATCCGGCTCGGCTCCCTCAGGGTCTGTCGACTACGGCGAGTACCGATGACGCCGACCGCCTTCAGCCGCTCCGAGATGATGATCGTGGCGGCAGCGCGAGAACTGGCGGGCCACGGGGTCTGCTTCGTCGGGGTCGGGCTCCCCAACATCGCCGTCAACCTGGCCAAGCGCACCGTGGCCCCGGAGCTGGAGCTTGTCTACGAAGCCGGGGTCTTCGGGGCCCAGCCCGCGCGGCTGCCGCTGAGCATCGGCGACCCGACCATCGTCACCCGGGCCACCGCCGTGGTCAGCATGCTCGAGCTCTTCGGCTACTACCTCCAGCGCGGCCTTGTCGATGTCGGCTTCCTGGGCGCGGCCCAGATCGACCGCTTCGGCAACATCAACACGACCGTCATCGGCGACTACGCCCAGCCGACGACGCGGCTGCCTGGATCAGGCGGTGCGTGCGAGATCGCCATCAACGCCCGCGAGGTCTTCGTCATCATGCGCCAGAGCCCGCGCAGCTTCGTGGACAGGATCGACTTCCGGACCTCGCCCGGCAACCTGGGCGGCGCGGAGGCCTCGGCGCGGATCCGAGCGGAGCAGGGCTGGCTGGGACGCGGCCCGTCGGTCGTGGTGACCGACCTCGGCATCTACCACTTCGACGACGAGGGCGAGATGCGCCTCGACCTCCTGCACCCGGGCGCGACGCTCGAGCAGGTCCACGCCGCGATGGCCTGGACGCCGAACATCTCCGATGATCTCGCCGTCACCCCGGCTCCGACCGACGAGGAACTCCGCCTCATCCGCGCCGAGCTCGACCCCCAGGGCGTCTACACGAAGTAGGCCGGGCTAAGCTGTCCGGCATGGCGGCCGATAGCAGCGCGATCATCCGACCAGCCACCGCCGGAGATCAGGCGGCCATCACGAGCCTCGTCCGTCAGGCGCACCTCAACCCGCGCGACCTCGATTGGCGCCGGTTCGTCGTCGCCGTCGATGGCGACCGGGTCGTGGGGACGGTGCAGGTCCGGATCCACCGGCGTGGAAGTCGAGAGCTCGCCTCGCTCGTCGTCGAACCGACGCACCGCCGCTCGGGCCTCGGCGGACGGCTCGTTGAGACCCTCATCACCGGCTCGCCGGGCACGCTCTACCTCATGACCCGGCACGGGACGGAGGGCTACTTCGCGCGCTTTGGGTTCCAGGCAGTCGAGGCCGCCTCGACCCCGGCCGACTTCCGCCGCCAGTTCCGCATCGGCCAGATCGCCACCGCGATCTTCTCGATCCCCGCCCGCCAGCGCATCCGGATCTTGGCCATGCGTCGCGAGGCAGGTCAGGCAGTGTCACGGTCGGGCTAGCCGATTCCGTGCGGGGAATCTACGGGCAGCACGTGGCCCGACTCAGCCTGCCGGTGACCGAGTCCGCGCGTCGAGGACGATGACCAGCCCGACCGCGATGAAGAGCAGCGGCCAGAAGACGTCCAGGTCCGGCAGCCATGGGACCTGATCCGAGAGCTGCGTCACCCCGACGAAGCCGAAGAAGACGGCCAGCCACAGGGGCCAGCGGCGCCATCTGCCCTCCGATCGGCCGATGAGCCAGATGAGGCCGAAGGCGAGGGCCAGGGCGATCGAGGTCCAGCCGTCACCGACGAGGACGCCGAGGTCGCCCAATAGGTCGGGCACGAAGAGGGCGACCAGGACGATGGTCGGTGTTCGTGCCCATCGTGCGTGCCACACGAGCCAGGCTGCGCCGAAGAGGCCAGCCAGGACGCCAAGGATCATGGCCGACAAGGAGATGGGGGTCAGCTGGTCGACGAGGAGCGCCAGTCCCAGGAGGAGCAGGAAGATCCCGAGCACAGGCACATGGCGCCGCGGGGACCACTCGAAGGACTGCCACTCGACCCGGTAGTCGTTCGAGGCGTCCCAGCTCGCGCGGCTGTCTGCAGACAGGTCGTCCGACGCACGATCCCAGGCCGGCCGCTCGATGCGTGTGACGCCCGGATCTTCGGGCGGTCGGGTGGGATCGGTCATGGCCGGGCTTCGACGGCGGTCGGGGCCGCGTCGCTCGAGGGCGCCTCCGTCGCGGTCACCGGACCGTCTCCGGCGTGGCGAAGATCTCCGGCCCGTCACGGCGCGCGACGCGCCCGGCGCCGCCGATCCAGCCACCAGACGGGTCGCTTCGGCGAGCCAGTGCAGCCGCCGACAGGAGCAGCCGCTCCCAGCCGTCGTCGGCCAGGTCGCGGAGGGTGTCGCCGGCCACGATCAGGCTGCGCTCGGCGAGGGCGGCCGCCTCGCCGGTCAGGTGGCCGACCATGCGTGCCCGCGTCAGCGCCGCCGCCGCCGCGACGGCCTGTCGGATCTCGTGGCGCGCGACCGCGATGCCGTTCGTGGCCGGTCGTCGGATGGCTACGACGGCGTCGTCCGCGCCAGCCAACCACGTCGGCAGCGCAAGCGGCCAGGCCGGGTCGGCGTCGGAGTCCTCGGGTTCGACGATCAGGAGTCGGAAGCCCGGGTAGAGCAGGCGACGGAGGCCGACCTCGACGAGACCGGGCATGAACGCGAGCGGCGCGCCGAGGTCCCCGCCTGCGAGCGCCCCGAGTAACAGCCGGCGGTCCGACACGCCGGCGGCTCGCGACAGCTCGACGCTGATGGCCTGCAACGCGAGCGAGCGCCCGATACGGTCGGCGACCTCGAGCGGTTCGCCGCGCGCGACCTCGGGCGCCATCGCCAGTGGACCCGGTCCGATCGCCAGGTCGACGCCCGCCCGGGCCATCAACCGCGCCGCGAAGACGTGGTCGGCGACCGCTCGGGCCGGATCGATACCGAATTCCACGACGGTCTCGAGCGGATCCGCGAAGACCAGGTCGACGCGCTCGAAGGCAGCCACCACGGCCTGGTCCGGCGACGCGAGGCCGATGGACTGGGTGGCCAGCCGGACGTAGGCTCCACGCTCGGCGGCCGCCTCGTCGACGCTTTCCCGCAGGAGCGCGAGTCCGCGCTGGCTGCCGGCTGGTGCCAGCTCTGGGTCGTCGGTCGGGTCTTCGGGCTCCGGCTCGTCCCCGAGACGCCGACGCAGCTCGCGGTCCGCGGGCACTCGCACGCGGACCAGGTCCGCACCGGCGGCGATCGCCTCACTCGCCGACGCGGCGGCGGCGCCCGCGGCACTCAGCGGCAGGTCGATCCCGAGCCACGGCCCGGGGACGTCGCCGATGACATCGCGCAGCTCTGTGCGTGCCGTCCGGTTGGCGTCGAATCGATGCCATGCGTTGGCCAGCCAGCCAGCCAGGGTCGCCTCTGCCTCGGCTCGGCGATCCGGATCGCCGAGCAACTCCGCCTCGAGGGCCAGGTCGATGTTGCCGGCCGCGATGTCGAGCGCCAGGGCGGCTGGCTCCAGGTCGTATTCCCTGGCGGCGACAGCGAACGGCAACCCGATGCCGCCTCCCAGTCGCGTGGGACCGAGCGCGGCCAATCGATCGACGACTTCGACGGCCAGTGGCCGACCCGAGCGATCGAGCCCGGTCACGCCGAAGAGCCGCAGGACCGCGCGCTCGCAGGCCAGCGTCGTATCTCCGTGGGCGGTGCTCGACAGCTCGGCCGCATATGCGGCCGCTCGCTCGCGGACCGCGACGGCGCGCGCTCCGAGGTCTACGGCCACCGCTCAGCCCATGCCGGCGGGAGCACGGCCGGCCGCCCGCCCGCCTGGAGCAGCTCGACCACGCGCCCGAGCGGGAGCCCGAAGGCCACATTGCCGTCACGCCCGACCACGGTGTCGGCAGCCACGAGGCTGTCAACGACCGCCTCCTCGGTCGCTTCGGCGGCGGCGGCGAAGAAGGGATCGATGAAGGCGTCGACTGAGGCCTGCCCGGTCGATGATCGGTCCGTCCGCGGCTGCGGCACGCCCGCTCGTCGAGAACGCCAGGAAGATGTCGCCGCTGCCATCGCCGGCGATGCCGCCGGTCCGCGCGATGCCAAGGCCGGCGCGTCGGGCGAGTCGCGTCAGCTGCCTCGCGTCGAGCGGCGCATCCGTGCCGACGATGACGATCACGGACCCATCGTCCGGCTGATGCGGGGTGGCCGTCGCGTGCGTGGCGTAGCCCTCGGCGAGCAGCGTCGGTCCGACACGGACCCCGTCGAGGACGAGCTGCTCGAGCCAGCCGTAGTTCGTGAGCGCCAGGACGCCGACCGTGAAGGCACCCGGCCCGGCTGCCGCGTCCGATGTCGGCACCAGCGACACGCTCGTGGTCCTGACCGGGACGACCCGGCGCGACGCTGAGCCGATACCGCCCTTCAGCTCGTGACAGACCATGCCGGTGCCCGCGCCGATGGCTCCACCCGAGACGGATCCCGCCTCCGAGCCCCGTGGCGCCCGCGATGGCGGCGCGCACGTCCGCCTCATCGACCTGCACGAATCGCGCGTCGCTCAAGAAGGCGTCCGAGCACTCGGCGACGACGGGGACCAATGCGTAGTCGGGATCCGCGGCCGGGTTCTCGGCTACGAGCAGGTGGATCGGCGGCGTCGTAGACCCGTCCGACGGCCATGGTCGAGGTCAGGAAGATCGGGCTCTCGATGACGCCCTGTTCATCGATCTGCGTCCGTGCGGTCATCTCGCCGGATCCGTTCAGGACCGCGACCCCGGCGTGGATCGGGAGGGCGGAGAGCGTGTCGATGGCGTCCGGCAGGACGACGGTCACACCGCTCCTGGCGGTGCCGCGACCGGCGGGGGGCCTGGGCTCGTCGCGCCAGACTGTGGCATGGCCGACCTTGACGCCTGGCACGTCGACGATCGAGTTGGTCGGGCCCGGCGGCATGAGGCCGATGACGATGCCGAGGTCGCGCGGTCGGCAGCGTGCCGGCGGGGGCCCGGAGAGCCCTTGCGTCTCCCCGGCCATCGGGCCCGACTCACCAGCCACACCGGTCGCGACGACCGATCGAGGAGCGGCGTGTTCGTCGGTCACGGTCCCTCCGGGATGGCCCTTCGCTCGACGGGGCAGTCGGGCGCTCCGCCGATGATAGGCGCTCAGTCGGTCACCAGGCCGGCCAGCCGGATCGCGCAGACGAAGGCGCGGAAGGCCTCGACCCCATCCTGCGCGTCGTAGATGACGCCCCGATCGCCCTCCCGTCGCATGCCCGGCATGACCGCCACGAAATCGGCCTGCGCAGGCCGTGCGAAGTCGATGCCAACGCGGATGGGCGCCGGGAGGATGAGCGGCGCCAGCGTTTGATCGCCACCGATGGCACGCTCGACCGCTCGTCGGGCGCCCGCCTCCACCAGCTCGCGGGCTCGGCTCGGGTGGAGCGAGTCGGCGGCGTGGCCGGAGACGGCATGCTTGACCACGACACGCTCGGCTCCGGGCAACCACTCGGCGACCTCCTCGGCCAGCGCATCGTCGCCCGTGACCATGCCGACGGGCACGCCAAGGGCGCCCAGGAAGAGTGCGTTGATGCCGTACTCGCCGACCGGCCGGGAGGCCAGCGTGGTCAGGGTCGCAGCACCGCTGTACGTGTGTGCGATCGTCCCGCGCGGGTGCCCCGCCCGAGCGTGGTAGCCGACGAAGAGGGCAAGCCCGATGTCGCCGGCCACGGTGGCGGCCTCGACCATGCTGTACGGCTTCTGGCCCTGGACGAGCCGCGCGGATGGATGAACCTTCTCGGGCGTCAGGTTGTACATCCCGCCATGAGCGTCGTTGACGACGACCTCGGTCGCGCCGCCGGCCAGCGCACCCGAGACGGCTGCGTTCGCCTCGCCGGTCATGAGCTCGACGGCAGCCGGGTAGTCGCGGTCCGCGCGACCGGTCGGGCCAGGATGACTGATGCCGGCGATGCCCTCCATGTCGACCGAGACGTAGACCTTCATGCGCTCCCCTTCCCTGCAGAACCCGGTCGGCCTGGTGGCGCCGGCGCGCCGGGCGGCTCCGCCGGCTCTGGCGGTGGCCCGCTGCGGGCCGGCGCACCGAGCCAGACGCTGCCGTCCGCGAAGCGCTCCGACTTCCAGATCGGTGCGCGCGCCTTGAGCTCCTCGATGGCGTAGCGGCAGGCGTCGAAGGCTTCGCCGCGATGGGCGGCGGCGACGGCGATGGCGACGCTCGTCTCGCCCACACCGACCTCGCCGACGCGATGGACGATGGCCAGTCGGTGGACTCCGAAGCGGACCGCGATCTCGTCGGCGATGACCTCCAGGGTCGCCATGGCCATGGCCTCGTAGGCCTCGTAGTCGAGCCCGATCACGCGCTGCCCGGCGAACCGCGCAGCCTCAGCCTCCTGTCCAGGTGCCGGCGTCCCCGGACTCTCGCGCGTGCGGCCGAGGAAGGTGATCACGGCGCCGTCGGCATCGGTCGAGACGGCCGCGCGGAGCTCGGCCAGGTCGGCGTCGCGGATGGGCGCGACGCTCAAGGCGATCCATCGGACAGGTCGGTCCGCGGAAGCGACCGGATCGTCGGCCGCGTCCGAGCCGCCCGCCACCGGCGGGATGAGGGCCAGCTCGTCACCATCGGCGAGCTGGTCGTGCCGGTCGGCGTAGACCCCGTTGCGCGCGAATCGCATCGACTGTTCGGCCGCGGACAACGTCGGGTGCGCCGCACAGAGGGCAGCCCAGGCATCGTCGATGGTCGCCCCCTCGCCCACCTCGAGCGCCAGCTGGCGGACGCCGAGCTGTTGGCGCTGGAGCGCGAAGAGGCGGACGGTCAGGTGCATCGCCTAGACCACCACGCCGGCCCCGAAGAGGAGAGCGGCGGTGACGATGGTGCCCGCGAGGATGGCCGCCGTGTCGATGTACAGGAGCCCCGTCGCCGACTCCATGGAGCGGCTTCGCGCCGTCCGCAGGGCCATCGTCGTGAGCACGACCGGGAAGACGAGGCCGACCCCGAGCAGCAGCCAGACGAGGAGCATGTGCGGCCCCGTCAGCGCCGCGAACGGTGCCTCGGCACCGAGGCCGACGGCGACCGAGACGACGAAGGCGACGAGCTGGACGATGAGGGCGGCCAGCAGGAGTCGCACGGCGAGGATGAGCGGGGCCTCGAGGAGCTTGGGCGTCACGAGGAACCAGTGGCCAAGGATCATGGCCGCCAGGACACCGCCTGTGACGGCAGACAGGAGGAGCAGCTGGGCGCCGATGACGGGTGCGAGCACCTCGTCGCTGCCCCAGCCGAGTGCGGCGAACCCGATCGTGGCCAGGCCGGCAGCGACGGCCACCAGGCCGAGCCGATGTCCGTGACCGCGTCGGATGGCGACAGCCTCGAGCGCGATGAGGACCGTGAACACGATCAGGCCGATGCGCCTGGCCTGATCGAGCTCCGGGCTCGGCGTCGCCACCGAGAGGTTGAGGGGGACCGGCAAGCTGCCGTCCAGCAGGGTGGTCAAGGCGGCCAGGATCGCCGCTACGCCGGACGTGAAGCCGAGGTAGCCCGTCGTCGCCTCGGTCCAGCGGCGCAGCGCGACGACCATCGCGATGGAGCCCATAGCGAGGCTGAAGAGGAGCGTCCAGTTGACATACGCAAGGCTCTCCAACACGGATCGGTCGGGCACCGAGGGAGTGTAGCGAACGGGCTTGCGCGCTAGGCTTGGGCCGTCGGAGGCTTGCCGATACACACGGAGGCATGACGATGGGCGATCTCGGCTTCACCTTCACCTGGTACGGCCACTCATGCCTCGAGATCGAGACCGAGGGCGGACGCCGCATCGTGTACGACCCGTGGTTCAGCAACCCGACATCTCCGAAGCGAGCCGACGAGGTCGACCGCTGCGACGTGCTCCTCGTCTCTCATGGGCACTTCGACCACCTCGACGTCGGCGACGTGCTGGGCATCGCCAGCCGGTTGCGACCGGCCTGGCCGTGCATCCATGAGCTCAGCCTGTGGGCTGGCCGTCGGCTACCCGGGGGCATGGACCAGGTGACGGGCATGAACAAGGGCGGCACGTTCGATGCCGGTGGACTCGGCGTGACCATGGTCCATGCCGACCATTCGGCCGGTGATGTCCTCGGCGACCCTGCGGCCAGCAGCCCGGGCTACGTCGGCGAGCCCGTCGGCTTCGTGCTCGAGTTGGAGAACGGTCGACGCGTCTACCTCGCCGGCGATACCGACGTCTTCGGCGACATGCGCCTGATCGCCGAATTGCACCGGCCCGACATCGCCTTCCTGCCCATCGGCGATCACTTCACGATGGGGCCACGAGGGGCAGCGGCCGCGGTCGAGTTGCTCGGCGTCCAGACGGTCGTGCCCATCCACTATGGCACCTTCCCGATCCTGACCGGGACGCCCGACCAGCTGCGCCTCGAGCTGGCTGCACGCGGGCTCGGCTCGGTCGAGGTGGTGGCGCCGGCGCCTGGGGTGGCGACGAGCTGAGAACCACCCCTGCCGCGGCGACGGTGAGCCTGGCCGGCCGCGCGGCGAAGCGCTAGGGGCTCGGGCTTGGGCCTATCGAGGGGCTCGCGGCCGGGGTCGGGTTGTTCGTCGGCGCCTTCTGGCCGTCCGCGTTCAAGCCGCCGGCCCACGGGGGCCGCCCGGGGCCCCGGATGACCTGGTCACCGAGCACGAAGACGGCGAACCTGTCCGATCCTGTCTCCTGCACGCCCATGACCGTGACCGTTGTTCCGACCAACGGCGGCAGTGGGTGGTTGTCACCCCAGTAGCGCGGCGGTCCGACATCGAGGACGAGCACGCCGGTCGCTGTCTCGAGCACGTACGCTGTGGAGCCGTCCGCCGAGGTGCGGACGGCGATGGTGCCAGTCTGCTCGGAGAGCGGTCTCCGCCACCTGCGGCTCGAGGGCACCTGACTGCTGACGTTGCTCCTTGAGCTCGCGCTGCTTCTCCTTGCGCTGGCGCTGCTGCTCGCGCTTCTCGGCCTGGCGCTCAGCGCGCTGCTGCTGCATCTCGGCGCGCTTCTGCTGCCCATACGCGTTTCCCTGACCAGGCCCATCGGCCGCGCCATCGCCGCGCGAGCCCAGGCCACCCGCCAGGCCGGCCGCCGCCACGGCGCCGACGAAGAGGAGGATGAAGGCCAGGACGCCGAGGAAGACGATCAGGCCATGGTGATCGGCGTCGGGTTGGCGCTCCGGCTCGGGCGGCGCTGGCGCGGCGGATTCGGTCATGGGCGCAGGATACGCGCGATCCGATGGCGTCAACCTTGCCGCGGTGTCAAAGCGCACCACATCCTGACGACGCTGAATGGGTCGCGCTGGGGGCCTTTGAGCGCGCGCGGGCTATCATCTCGTGATGCACTGGGCCCATCGATCGACTCTGCGTCTGGTGCTCCTCGCCGGGATCGCAGGGGCCATAGGTCTGGCGCTCGCGGTATCAGCGACGGGCCTCGCGGGCAAGCTGGCTCCCGAGTCGATCGACCACCCCGCGCCGGTCGCTGCGCCGACCAAAGGCACGGCGGAGGCCTCCGCGTCGTTCCGCGCTGCTGCCGAGCCAGCAAACGTCACGAGTGTCACGTCGTTGACGCCCTATCGTCCACAGCCCAGGCGACCCATCAGCCGTCCGCTGCCGTGGCAGCGCGTGCCAACGGGTTTCGTTGCGCGTCGCGGGATAGGGCTCGTTCTCGACGGGCAGCCGTTCACGTTCACGGGCATGAATATCTACAACGCCAACAGCACGGGTGACTGCTGGCACTCGATGGCGGGCGGTCAGGGCCTCAAGCGGGCACTCCGTGACATCGGGGGCGGGCAGGAGGTCTTTCGAGCGTGGTTCTTCCAGTCGCTCGCCACCGACCGCGGGAAGCGTGACTGGCGAGCCTTCGACCGCACCCTGAGGCTGGCCAAGGCGCGAGGCCAGAAGGTCATCGTCGTCTTCGCGGACCAATGGAGCGCATGCGAACGTCCATCCCGCCGGTGGGCATCCTTCTACGCGTCTGGCTATCGCAAGCAGGTTGACCCCGGCACGACTCGCACCTATCGCCGCTATGTCGCCGAGGTCGTCAAGCGCTATCGGGACGACCCGACAGTCCTGATGTGGCAGTTGGTCAACGAGGCGGAAACGGCGCGCCGAAACGGAACGTGCGCGCCCGCGTCGGTCCTGCGCGACTTCGCGGCCGACATGTCGTCGCTGATCAAGCAGATCGATAGGCACCACCTGGTCTCGCTGGGAACGATCGGCGGTCAACAATGTGGTATGCGCGGGAGCGGCTACCGGGCCATCCACGCGGTTCCCGGCATCGATGTCTGCGAGGTCCACGATTACAGCGCACCGTCGGTGGGCCTGCCGAGGGATCGGCGGCTACGGGATCGCTCGCCGGATCCATGAATGCACGAGCCTCGGCAAGCCCATCTTCATCGGCGAAGTCGGCTTCCCCCCACCCGGTGGCAGCATCGGCCGGAGAGCTACGTGGCTCGGTCGTAAGTTCGCGGCACAGTTCGAGGCCGGGGTATCCGGCATCCTTCTCTGGGGCTGGCGGAACGGATCACATGGCGGGTCGGCCCGGCGCGACTTCGACATCGGCCCCCGAGATCCGGCCCTCAAGCTCCTCTCGAGATACTGAGCGCTCGCTCGCCGGTGTCGATCGAGACGAAAACCGACCCGGCATCGACGGCAGCTGATATCAGCGTTCGCCGACTCGCACAGGCGGAGATCGGCACCGCGGCTGGCCTCATGGCCATCGCATTCGACGACGACCCGACGGCGATGAGATTCCGCGATGCGCGTCGCCGGCGACGGGTTCTAGGAACCCTCGCCGAGGCCGCCCTGCGCGACGCCGTGCAGCATGGTCAGGTCGATGCCACATGGTCGGACGACCGCCTGCTCGGCGTCGTCGTCTGGTATCCGCCTGGTCGGCACCCTCCCTCGCTCCGCCGGCTCCTGAGAACCTTCGTCCCGGCCGGGTTTCGACTCCTCACGATCGATCCAGTAACCGCCGTCCTGGCCGTGCCGTCGATCCTCAGGGACGGGCGCCGGTGGGCACCAGCGGACGCCTGGTACCTACAGGCCGTTGCTGTCGACACGGGCGATCGATCGAGGGGCATCGGAACCGCCCTCGTACAAGTTGGGCTGGAGGCCGCCGATGCGAACGGCCAGGCCTGCTATCTGCGCACCAGCCATCGGGCGACGATCCCGTGGTATGCGCGGCTCGGCTTCGAGGTCATCGACTCGGCTGCGCATGCCGATGCGGACGCGCGGGCAGACACCAGCAGGCGGATCCGGATGCGGCGCGAGGCTCCGGTCAGGGCTGGCTGAGCACCAGGAATCGGTCGATGGCGACCATCGGCCTGCCGGACGTGCCGGCGACTCGGATCGTGAGGACGTGGGATCCGGGTGACAGCGAATCGACCGCCAGGAGCAGCTGGACAGGCCGGAAGGTATTCGCCTCGGCGTCGAAGCGACCGACGCGCTCGCCATCGACGAAGACGTCGGCTCTCCCCCGGCCCGGGCCCTTCGGCCCGACGATGGCGACCCCGGTGCCATCGAACGCCAGTGAGAGCTCGGCGCCGGCACTCGTGGCATATCGGGCTCCCGCTCCGGTGTAGTCAGGGTGCTTGGCCACCTTCCAGCCCTTCGAGGCCCTGACCGCCGAGCCGGACTCCTCAGCGCGGGAGAGTCGGACGGCCGACTCAGCGAAGGCGCCCGGCGTCCCGTCGGCCGCGCGGGCGCGCACACGGAAGCTGTATGCCTGGTCCGCGACCCCCGCCACGGTGGCGCCACGCGAGGTCTTGCTGGCAAGGCGGACCGGTCGATACGCCCCGCCGTCACGGGCGGCTTGCAGGTCGTACCTGGAGACCTTGGCGCCGTCGGCCGGAGGTTGCCAGGCGAGGTCGAGCTCGATGCCACTGGCCGTCAGCCGCCCGCCGAGGGTCGTGACGGGCGGCGCCAGAGCCGGGCCGATCACGGGCGGTGGCGTTGTCGCGGGTGCACCGCTGGCGCTCGGGGCAGGCGTGATCTCCGGGCCAGTCGATGGCCGAACCGATGGCACGGCGGTGCGCCCCTCGGCTGTCGCCGTCGGGGCAGCGGCGATGATGCCGCGGCCTTCACGGGCATCGCGTGACAGGTCGGCGCCCACGAACCCGATCAGGGCGCCGAAGCTGAGCAGCACGGCTGCCAGCGTGGCCGTGCGGATGAACGAGCGCTGGTGCTCGACAGGCGCGGTCGACGTTCCGGCCGCGGCGACGACGATCGGGGTGGCGAAGGGCGCGGGTCGCGTGATCCGCGGGCTGACTGGCCGGGGCGCGGCGCCGGGCACCTCGGCGAGCCCGTCGCCCGCTGCTGCGCCGTTCGCGCCTTCGGCGGCGCCGTCCGACGCCGCCATCGATCCGACGATGGCAGCGGGTATCGCCTCCCCGTCTGGCCACGAGGGAGGTCCGACCTTCCGTGCCGCGATGGGTCCCATCTTCCGTGCCGCGATGGCCGGTCCGGTCGCGCCTGCGACCACCGCAGCCTGGGTCGGCTTTGCAGCGACCATCTCGCCGTCGGCCTGACGGCGTCGCATCGCTCCACAACGTCCGCAGTACTCGGCAGGCCCGATCGGCGACGGCAGCCATTCGTGGTTACAGGTGCTGGAGACGGCCATGGCGGGATCGATGCGACGGGCACGGGACCGGCCGGGCAGGGGCAGGCCATCTGCGAAACGAGCTACCCCGTCTCGCCAGGCATGCAGCGGCCCACGTTCGTCCACAGCGCCTCCCGGCAGCGTCGGTGTCAACCGGCCGAATGCTAGCACCCATGCTCGCGAGCACCCGATCCGGGGACTGCCATCCGGGACTCCCACCCCGGACGACCGTACCCGACCCGCACCCCCCACGAACCCCACAGACCGCTCCGCCATGCACCCCCGGTCGTCGATGGCCGGTGCGCCGAGGCGACGGTCAAGGGGACGGATTCGCCATTGCTCAAACGCGCCACGGCGGCCAGGGTCTCGGTTGACCGGTCATGCGCCGGACTTTGGGCGGCACCCGAGTGGGGCCTGGGAGGGCTCGCTCCGCCGGCCTCCAAGAACGAGCACACCCGTCGCGAGGCGGGGCCGCAAAGCCACGGGGCTCTCCGAGTCAGCCGGGCTACCTAGGGAGGAACGCCATGCCGACGCAGTTCTGGGACGGCACGCGCTGGACCAACGATCCCTCCGAGATCGCCCCGCCACCGCCTCCGCCGACCCCGGCCAGAGACTGGATCGCCACCCTTGGGATGGTCATCGTCCTGGTTGCTGCGGCATTGCCTTTCACCTCGACATCGGCCACCGCCCCAGAACTTACGCTCAACCCTTCGGATGGCCGGCCCGGTCAGACCGTGACCGCCACCGGAAAGGGCTTTGCGACGCGGATCCGTCTGCAGCTGATCTTCGACGGCCAGACGGTGGACATGCCAGATGTCACCGTCACGGGCAAGGGCAGTTTCAAGGTCAAGTTCAAAGTGCCAAAGGTCAAGGTCGGCGAGTACCAGGTCGCCGCGGCCGAGCCCATCGTCGCCGAGCCGAGCGCAGACACCGCCGCCCAGGGAGGCGACCCCAATGCCGCGGCGGGGACCAAAGCTAAAGGCGGAGGCAAGCCGAAGTCCGCCGGCAAGTCGAAGTCCGACGGGGAGATCATCGTCGGCGAACCCCTGGCCGCGACGTCGTTCGCGGTCGTCCCGGCAGCCGACCCCACGCCACAGCCGCCCCCCGATCCTACGCCTGAGCCGACGCCGAAGCCCACCGCCGAGCCGACTCCCGAACCCACCACGGCGCCCACTGTTGCACCTACGGCCGCCCCCACCGCGGCGCCTACCGCTGCTCCGACGGGTATAGCCCCGACAGCAGCGCCGACCACCGCGCCGACCAGCGCGCCCACGGTGGCTCCGACCACCGCCCCCACGAGTGCGCCCACTGCCGCACCCACGGTGGCACCGACGGTCGCTCCCACGCCAAGCCCCACCCCGACCGCGACGCCGACCGTTGTCCCAACGGCGACACCGACACCGGTGCCGACCCCGACGCCCACAGCCGCGCCACCGACGCCAACCCCCACCCCGACGGTGGCCCCGACTCCGGTCCCGACGCCCAACCCGGGCGGTTTCGTGATCGCGAGCGGTACCAGCCTGCGGCTTAACGGCCAGACGTGGAAGCCGGTTGGCACCAACCTGTACAACCTCGCCTCGGTCAGCGGGATCGCGTGCTCCTATCCGGCTAACGAGGACATCGACCGCCAGTTCCGCGAGATGGGGCCGAGCGTGGACCTCGTGCGCTTCTGGGCGCACCAGAGGTACGCGACCCGCAACGGCGTCCGCAACTGGACCGCCTTCGACCGCATCGTGGCCACGGCGAAGCAGTACGGCAAGCGGCTCATGTTCACGTTCGGCGACCACTGGGGGTCCTGTGAGGCCGGGGGCATCAAGGACGACTCCTGGTACGTGACCGGCTACAAGAACCAGAACACCGAGATCGTCTCCTACCGCGCCTTCGTGGCCGAGGCGGTCACCCGCTACAAGAACGAGCCCATCATCGCCTTCTGGCAACTCATGAACGAGGCCGAGGCCAAGGACCTTTCGACGGGTTCCTGCGCCAGCGGCCTCATCCTGCGCGACTTCGCCAACGACATGGCCGGCGTCATCCGGGCCATCGACACCAACCACCTCATCAGCCTTGGCACCCTGGCAGGCTCGCAATGCGGCATGAACGAGTACGGCCCCATGCACGCCAACATGGACGTCTTCGAGTACCACGACTACGAGGGGTCAGTCGCACTGCCGGCCGTCCTCGCCCAACGGATCGACACGGCCAACGCCGCCAACAAGCCGATCCTCATGGGTGAGCTCGGTCGCGTGCCCGACGCCGTCGGCGGCTACCAGGCCCGAGCCGACATGTTCGATGCCAAGATCAGCGCCCAGTTCCAGCGCGGCGCCGACGCGGCCCTTGTCTGGAACTTCCACGACAGCCTTCATCCGGATCCGTCATCGAGCTACGGCATCAATGCCGGCGATCCGATCTGGTCGATGCTGGGGAGATACTGAGCCGCCCACCATCGGGCCTTCCGACCACGAGGCCGCGTGCGGTGGCCTACTCGTTCACTCGATAGAGCCGCCAGTAGGTGTAGTAGGGCAAGAAGGTGTTGAACTCGCGGACCAGCGTCGCGAAGCCAGCGCCGTCGCTGTATAGCGTGGGGTACTCGCGGTTCAGAGCGTCCAGCTGGCCCAACTCCTTGTCGGTGGGCGGAACGACGAGGTACTTGACCCCGTAGGCCGCCGGGTCGGCGAGGATCGCCTTGAAGTCGCGGTCGGGCGTGATGACGAACTGGCGCGGGTTGTCTGAGTTGACGACGATGCCGAAGCCCAGGAAGACGTCGAGCAGGACGCTCCCTTCCGGCAGATCCATCGCGTCGAGGGTCTCGCCTATCGCTGCGGAGGCCTGGACACGTCCGGCGTCCGTCAGGAACTCGAGCGGATAGTTGAAGCGCGGGGAAACCATCGCGATCGGCGTCGTGATCAAGGGCAGGAGGAGGAGGCCGATGGCGACGATCGCGAGGTCCGACCTGATCCGGTCGGTCCGGAGCCGACCGCGGAAGGCGGTCGCCCGATGCCAACGCTTGGGCCACACGACGCGGCGAGGAGTCTGGACGGAGGTGTCTGCGGCGCCCGACCCGGCCGTCAGCTGGCGAGCCGAGGCCCTTGGGTAGATGTGCCCGGTCAACGCCAAGAGCAGACTCCGAGGATGCCGGAGTCGCTCGACCGTCGCGGCCAGCCAGTCCGGCGCGGGATCGGAGCGAGCGAAGATCGACGCCACCAGGAGCGTGACCAGCGGGATGATGGTGATGTAGTAGCGGACCCAGCCGCCGGTCTTGTCCGCTCATGTAGGCCGCCACTGCGAAGGCCAGCACCGCCCCGAAGACGCCGAGGATCGGCAGGATCCGAACGTCGCGCCGCCAGAGGGCGAGCAGCGCCGCCGCGACGCCGATGAGCATGAAACCTGGCTCAAGGATGAGCAGGTGGCCGGTGATATAGGGGATGCTGGCCTCACCATCCGAGGCGCGCGCGATGATGTTCTCGTAGTCGGCAGCGAGCTGCGATGTCGTGCCGTAGACCGACCCGAACTGCTCGAACGCGCTGCCGACGATGAGCCAACTCACGCCGGCCCAGAGGATGAAGGCAAGCGCGAGCGGCGCGCCGAAGACGATGCCGTCGGCGATGGAAGCCTTGACCCGGAACCGCCAACCGCCCTCGGCCATGAGGAAGCCTACGGTCACGACAAGCAGGCCCGTTGTCATGCCGATGGCGACCGCCTCATAGCGCACCAGGTAGGCGACGCCGAGGAAGATGCCCGCGAAGACGAGCGGGACGAGGTCACCGTTGCGCTGCCAGCGGATCAAGTACAACGCCTCGCCGAGGATGAGGAAGATGAAGAGCGCTTCCGTCATCCCGTTCGCCTGCGTACTGGACGATCATCGGATGGACGGCGAAGGCCGCGACGATGAGCAGCCGCGATCCAGCGAATGACCCCCATCTCGAAGAGGATCCGCCACGTCAAGTACACGGCGCCGGCCATGAAGAGCGCCGAATAGATATCTCGAGATGAAACCGATTTCGGTCAGCGGCGGGAAGATGGCCTTCAGCGGCAGGAACGGGAGCGCCATGATCGACGGCAGCGGATTCCAGACGAATCCGATGGCTGCCAGGTGCGGGTCGCGACTGAAGAGGACGTAGTAGGCGTTGGTTATCCGGCTCCAGGCGTCGCCGACGACGAAGTTCAGCCCGATGGCGAGGATCGCCGCAACCACGAGGTAGACGACGAAGGCGATCGAGGCGACGGCCGCCCCTTCGCTCAGCCTCGGGACGGCGACAGCGGTGGGTCGGAGACGGAGCCCGGCCGCCAGCTGCCTAGGGGATAGCACGCTGGCTCCGTTCCACGGCCCGTTGGTCGAGGCCGTGCGTCGTCTTCTCCCAGAAGGACGGGGCGCTGATGAGTTGGATCGAGCGCCTTGACGGCCGCGATCGACATCATCACCCAGTAGATCGGTGACAAGACCGCCGCGAAGACGAGCTCCGGGTTGCCTGTCGCCCGCGCGCTCACCACGCTGCTATAGATCACGGCGCAGTTTCCGACGATCATGGAGAACAGGCCCAGGTAGTAGAGCCACGACGGGAAGATGGACGCGATGACGGCAGCGTTCGTCAGGAACCAGAGGATGGTCAGGGCCCAGAAGATGGGGTTGATCAGGGCCAGCAGCGGTGTCCCGAGGACGAAGAGGTTGAAGCCCAGGAAGGCCCGAGGCCCAAGAGCGCGATAGAGGCGCCGTGGATCGCGCATGTGGACCAGCCAGGTCTGCATGTAGCCCTTGTACCAGCGCGATCGTTGCTTGATCCAGTTGACGAAGTCGCTGTTGGCCTCCTCGTAGGTCGTCGAGTCGAGGACTCGCGTCGAGTAGCCCAGGCGGTGCAGGCGGACGCCAAGGTCGGCGTCCTCGGTCACGTTGAAGGCATCCCATCCCCCGACGCGCTCGAGGATGTCGCGCCGGAAATGGTTCGACGTGCCACCCAGGGGGATCGGTGCGCCCTGGGCGACGAGGCCGGGGAGCAGCTGCGAGAACCACATCGCGTATTCGGTCGTGAACCAGCGGGTGAGCATGTTCTGGTTCGCATTCCGGTAGACGAGCTTGGCCTGGAGGCAGGCGACCGACGGCTCAGTCCCGGCCAACGCGACCGCCGCCTGCCGGAGCTGGAGTGGCTCGGGCTGGTCCTCGGCATCGAAGATGGTGAGGAACTCCCCGCGGGCCTGCGTCAGGCCGTAATTACAGGCCTTCGGTTTCGTCCGTGGCAATGACGGCGGCACGCGGATGATCTCGATGTGGCTGCCCTTGATCGAGCGCCGCGCGACATCGAAGGTCGCCTGGTCGTCCATCTCCAACAAGAGCTTTACGTCGAGCTTCTCGCGCGGATACTCGAGGGCGTCGATCGCGGCGATGAGATGTGCGATCACCTCGGGCTCGCGATAGGCGGGCACCAGCACCGTGTAGACCGGCAGCGCGGAGTCGGGGATCGAACGCGCCTCGGCGTCGGTGACGCGGATCTCCGCCGGCGCCCGCAGGGCGTCGAGGAAGGCCTTCATCCGGTAGCCCATGGAGCTCAGGTAGAGGAACGTTGCGGCAGCCACCAGCAGGGTGACCGTTGCCAGGGGCTGGATGAAGAACGCGGCGAGCAGAAGGAAGCCGGCGATGGCGAAGGCCCGGGCCTGCGCCGGACTGAAGGTTCGCTCCGCGGTCAGCTCGGCCGGCAGCTGGAGCATCCCGGTGCGCTCATCGACGAGGATGGCCCAGCTCTCGACGGTCGGGCGTGGCTTGGAGGGTCGCTCCGTCTTGATCTTCGGCGCAGCAGGGGCCATGACCCTGGCTGGCTCTTGCACGACGAGCTGGCCGGCGAGGGGTGTGCCGTGCGCGATGGCCGCACAGACGGCAGAACCGTGCCGACCTTGGCGTGGGGCGCACCGCACTTCGCGCAGAGCAGGTCTCCGGGCTCAGCTCGGAAGGTGTCCGGGATGTGCAAGACGCTCATCGGCTGGCGACCTCGTCGGGCGCCGGCAGCTGCGTCGCCACGACCTGCTTGGCGAGATCGATAAGGAGGGCCTCGGTGGCCTGGAACCGTGGCGACTCCGACGTCCACGTGTTGGCTTCATCGTGTTGGATCGTGGCCGTCGGGCCTTGAGGCACGAGCATCGTCACGCGGGCGAACCTCGTGCTGTCATCGACGCGATATGGCCACTCCCACCAGATGGCCGTCCAGTCGGTCCCTAGCTCCGTGCGCTGTGTAGCTGATGACCTCGGCGGTGACCCCTGAGCCGACGTCGACCGGCGCGATGGACGCGATGTCGAATCCATGGAAGTCGTAGCAGGCCTCCACGCCGTAGGCGGCAAGGGCGTTGTAGTCGTCGGTCGTGATGACGTCGAGGTAGACCGGCACGTTGGCAAAGAGCGCCGCCCCTGGGACCGCCGTCAGGAGATACCGATCCCACTCCGACGCCTCACCGAAGAACTGCTTGCCCTGGCTGTATGCCGCAAGGTGGCGGCCACGCCAGTCGTCGATCTTGACGGCACTCAACTCGAACGCCCGCAGTCTCGGCTCGACCAGGTCCCCGAGCAAGGAATCGAATCGTGCATAACCAGCGTTGACCGTCGCGAAGGCGATGACCAGGACGAGGCCGACGATCCCGGCACGACGCGCGTTGCGGACGCCGGGTGGCGCCGTCAGCGCACTGCGCCCATCGCCCGCCAGCGCCGGCCGCCATCGCAGGCCGAAGACCGGGATGAGCAGGAGCATGATGACGATGGCGATGTTGAACAAGAGCAGGCCGGCGACGGGGTGCAGGACGTCATAGGCCGCTCGACGACCGAACAGCGCGCCGACGGTGAGGATGGCCTCGATGCGCAGCACATTGAAGAGCCAGACGAGGACAAGGCCATCGGCCAACCAGGCGACCTTTCGCCAGAGCGGGCCGTGGACGGCGTAGGTCAGCGCCAGCCCGATGATCAGGAAGCCGACCATGCTGTTGACGCCGGCGCAGGCCGCGCCGATGAGGACCACGAACGGCTGATCGGCGAACTGGACGATGAACGTGCCTTCGCCTGCTCCCGGGATAGCCGCCGGATTCACACTCGCGATGGCCGTGGCCGCCGCGATCGACAGGTCCGTGAACGTCCGCAAGCCATCACCAACGAGGGGCAGGTACGGGACTGGCCAGGCCAGGAAGAGGAAGAGGATGGGGATCCGCAGCGCCCACAGCCGGCGGACGCCGTAGAGCAGGGTGACGATGCCGGCCACGAAGAAGGGCAGGCTGAGCAGGTCGATGCGATAGAGCCAGAACCGGCTGCGCAGGCTATCCGGCAGCAACAGCAGGATCGCTAGCGGCCATGAGGATCAGAGCCAGCCCGATGATGTAGTCGAGCTGACGATCGTGGATGGGCATCGGCGCCGGCTGGCGGGTCAGCGAGACCCGGCCAGGAGGAGCGCGATGACCGGCACCAGTGCGAGGTAGGCGAGCGGCGTCTGGAGCGTCACGCCTCCGTCAGTGTCAAGAGCGACCACGGGTAAGCGAGCGCGACCAGTCCCAACACGATGAGCGCCCGCATCGGGATGCGGGCGCCCAACGACTTGACGAACTCGGGGGCGGGGGCGTTCACGGCGATACCGCCCTCTCGGTGCTAGGTCGCGTGGAT
Organism: uncultured Chloroflexia bacterium; assembly: GCA_963837215.1. GTDB lineage: Bacteria > Chloroflexota > Limnocylindria > Limnocylindrales > CSP1-4 > CSP1-4. Next base: position 50,457 of record CAWIML010000006.1, on the reverse strand, counting down.
GTCTGCGCGCTCGACGGCGCCTCGCGTCGCGTCGATCGATCGAGGCGCCGTACGGGCGATGTTCAGGCGGCGGTCGTGGGCGCAGGCGCCTTCATCTGGCGGGAGGCGAACCAGAGGGCCGCCAGGCCACCGGTGACGAGGAGCAGGATCGCGAACGGCGCCTCATCGATGGGCGTGTCGCAGTCACGTGGGAAGCTGAAGGACTTCTCGGGGTTCACCCATGCGTCGGTCGAGTCCACCCGGAAGCTCTTGATCGACGGATCGACATTCGTGGTGTTGAACTCGAAGTCATACGGGCCCGGGCCGGTGTTGTCGATCAACAGCGGGTTGACCAAGCCGGCGGCCGAAAGCGGGAAGTAGCCCGCGGGCGGGAGCGCAGCGTTCTGGCCCATCAGGGTCAGGTGGAAGTCGTCCGTGCCGGACAGCACGGTGACGGTTCCGGCGACGATCTCGTCTCCGCTTTCGTCCGTGAAGCAGCCGGCAACGATGCCGCCGCCGGCGATCGTCACGGCGTTAGCGGCCGCGACCGGCCATGCCACAAGGATCGCCAACAGCGATCCCAGGGCGAGTGTCTTCAGGAGTTTCCGCATCATTCAATCCCTCCGCGTCATCGACGTTCGCGGCACTGCCGCACCGACGTTAAGACAGGCCTGTGGGCGCTGATCGGCTGGACGATCCGGGGGACGCAAACGTCGTCGCTTCCGCGAGCGAAGATGCGGCGACCCCGAGCTCGTTCGCCGATCGGGCCCCCCTCAAGACCCGTCGTGGTGGAGTCGGGCAGGCGCCTCGTACAGCTACCGGCGACGCTGACCTCGATTCCATCCGGAACACATCAGACTCTACCGGACAGCCGCCACACGCGGATAGGTCGATTCGCCTATTTAGGGCGGTTGGGGGTGGTTTGGGGTGATATGCGTTGACCGCGCGCAACACTCGGCGGTGCATCGCCGGAAGCACCGTCTTTGGCGGTCAGGTCCCGGCCGCCAGCGCCTCCACGATCCGCACGCCGGCGAGCCCGTCGCCGAACGGCTGCGCCCAGCCGCCGCCCCGGTCGATCATCGTCGCGGCGGCGGCAGCGATGGCGAGCGGGTCGGCGCCGGCCAGGATGTTCGCCCCGACCTCGATCGTCTCGGGTCGCTCGGTGTTGTCGCGCAACGTCACGCACGGGACGCCGAGCACGCAGGCTTCCTCCTGCACGCCGCCTGAGTCGGTGAGGATGAGCGCCGCAGCGTCCATGAGGCCCAGGAACGCGTGGTATCCGAGAGGTGGCACGATGCGGATCGACGATCCGTGGCGATGTCGTGGCGCTCCAGCCGGTCGGCGGTGCGCGGGTGCAGCGCGACCAGCAAGGGCATCCCGCTCGCGGCGGCGACCGCGGCCAGCCCGGCGAAGATGCCGCGCAGGCGCTCCTCCCGCTCGGTGTTCTCGGCTCGGTGGACCGTGGCCAGCGCATACCGGCGCCGCTCGAGGCCGAACTCCCTGGGCGCCTCCGTCGCGCGGGCGACGGGTCGCTGGCGCACCAGCTCGTCGACGACGGTGTTGCCGGCCATGAAGACGCCGCCGATCGATACCCTCGGCTGCAAGGTTGGCAACGGCGCCCGGCGTCGGAGCGAAGAGATCCGCAGCCAGGTGGTCGACGAGGATCCGGTTCAGCTCTTCCGGCATCGTCATGTCCCGCGAGCGCAGCCCGGCCTCTACATGGCCGACGCGCGAAGCCCATGGTTCGAGCCGCCAGAGCGACCCCAAGGACCGAGTTCGTGTCGCCCTCGACGAGCACCGCGTCCGGCTGCCAGGCAGCGAGCACCGGCTCGGCCGCAGCGATGACGGCGGCCAGCTGTGCCGGGTGACTGCCGGAGCCCACGGCCAGGTCGCGATCGGGGTCGGGCAGGCCGAGCTCGGCGAAGAACCGCCCGCTCATCGAGTCGCTGTAGTGCTGGCCCGTGTGCAGGAGCGTCGTCTCGTGGCCGCCTGCCACAGCAGCTCGGTAGACCGGCGCCATCTTGATGATCTCGGGACGGGTCCCGACCGCGATGACGATCCGCATCCCCGTCAGCGACCCGCTGCGACGCGCGCCCTGACGCGTGCCGGCGAGTCCTTGGTCCACTGCTCGAGCCAGCGCGTGGCGACGAGCACGAGCGTCCGCCGGATGGTTCGCAGCACGTGCATCTTGCTACGCCCCACCCGCGGTCCATAGTCCAGATGGAGGGGGATCTCCGCGACGCGTGGGCCGAGCGGCCGCAACCGGAGCACGAGGTCGAGGACGGCCTCGAATCCGCGAGCGGTGACCAGATCGTCGCCGTAAGCTCGGCGTGCGTCACGCAGGATGGCCATGCGGTAAGCACGGAAGCAGCACGTGTAATCGCGCAGCCCGCGCATCGGGAAAGCGAGGCGGAAGACCAGGCGGCCGACGCCCGAGAGGACCAGCCGCATGAACGGCACCCCGACCACAGTGGCGCCGGCCTGGAACCGCGACGCGACGACCAGGTCGTGGCCGGCCCGCAGCTCGGCCACGAGTTCGGGGATGAGCTCCGGGGGATGCGTGCCGTCGGCATCGAGGGTGACGACCACGTCGTCGTCCGCTGCCGGCCCGTCGAGGCAGTGATAGATGCCCGTGCGGAGGCCCGCGCCGAGCCCCTGGTTCTGCTCGTGGCGGAGGACCACGAGCGGCAGGCCACCCCCGAGGCCCGCGACGGCTGCCTCGGCCTCGACGACCGTCGCGTCCGTGCTGCCGTCGTCGACGAGGATGGCCCGGTAGGGCTCCGACTGTCGGGCAGCGACCGCCCCCAGTGCGGTCAGCGCCGGGCCGATGACGCCGGCCTCGTTGAAGGCCGGGAAGATGACCGTGATCACGCCGGCATCGCCACGACGCGCGGCTCGGCCGCGACGGCGGCGGTCTCGGCGACGATGGTCGGGATCATCCGCTCGACGACCTCGCAGCTCGAATCCCACGAGTTCACGCGTGGGTAGACCTGCGCAGTCGAGGCGAGATAGAGCCTGCCCGGGATGATCGTATTCGGCGGCTTGACCCGCTGGTAACCGACCGTCCAGATCGGCTCGACGAACGGGCGCCCGGAAGAGGAATTCGTCCTTGATCGTCTGCTCGCTACCAGGGAAGAGGCGGGCCAGGTCCGCCCGATAGGCGGCCAGCAAGTCGTCGTCGCTACGGGCGAAGAGCGGGCCATCCCGATGCGTGTAGTTGACGAGGTACGTCACGTATCGGCCCTGCGATCGCTCGAGGGGCACGAGGTTCGACATCTCGATGATGCCCTGACAGGTCGCGCCGCTGGCGACCACCGGCATCCAGTAGTAGCTCGTCAACGGCTCGATCGAGCAGGAAGACGCCGCTCACCACGCCCTGATAGTCGAGACGTGGACCGGCGACCGAGGGATCGAGCTCCAGCCCGCGGGTCAGCGCCTGGAACTGGACGAGCGGCAGCGTGACGACGACATGATCGAAGCCCTGGCTGTCGTGCTCCGTCAGGACGCGCATGCCCGCCGGGTCCTGCTCGACGGCGGTCACCCGTGTCCCGGTTCGGATCTCGGTCCCCATCTCGAGCAGTCGGCGCTCGAAGGCCTCGATGAGGGACCGATAGCCGTGGACCAGGCAGCCCTTGACCTCGAGCTTGGTGCTCTTCTCGCGGTTCATCCGGCTCGAGAGCCAGAGCGCCGGGATGCCCGGGTAGCTGTCGCCGACCTTGGCCTCGAGGAGTGGTCGCCAGACCGTCTCGAAGGCCCGCTGACCGACCTGCCGGATGAGCCAGTCGCTGACCGTCTGATCGTCGAGGGCCGGGTCACGGCCGCGCGAGTCGGGCGCGGATGCCGAGCAGGCCCATGCGGATGCGGTCGACGAACGGCAGCGGCGAGAAGCGCAGCAGGTCCATCGGCGTGTTGAGCGGGTACGTCTTGCCGCTGTGCATGAAACCCATATCGGTGCGCCGCCAGAGCAGGTCGCCCTCCAGGCCGAGTTCGCGGATGAAGCCGAGCAGGGCGTGGTCGTCGGGCAGGATGCAGTGGTAGAACTTCTCCAGGTGGCCATCGCCGTAGGGAAAGGTCATGCCCAGGCCCCCGAGGCCAGGCTCGGCTTCGTAGAGCGTTACGGCATGGCCGAGGCCGGCCAGTCGGACGGCCGTGGCGAGGCCGGAGATGCCGCCGCCGATGACGGCGGCTCGGGGTCTTGCGGTCATCGGCTGGGCACCTGTCGCTGGGCTGGGACGCGGGGCGGATGGCTGGTCTGCGGCGATCGGACCGGTTAGGGTGTCGGTCCGCTCATGGATCACGGTCGTCGGCGACCGACGCTACGCTCCGAAGCGCGTTCCGGTCAAGGCCGGAGCGCCGCATCTGGCACCAAAAGGGACCCGCCCGTTGTCGGACCGCACCACATTCCGTCCTTCGGACCCCACCCGGATCCAGGCGACGATCGGGGTCGACCTTGATCCTGTCGACGTGCACCTCGCCGGCTACGGCCTGGCAAGCACGCATCGTGACACGAGCATCTTCGACGCCGGTCTCCCACGCCTGCTCGACATCTTCGCCAGGCATGACGTGCGCGCCACCTTCTTCGCCCTCGGGCGTGACGCCCAGGCGCAGGCGGCCTCGTTGCGCTTGATCGAAGCGGCGGGCCATGAGGTCGCCTGCCACTCGATGACCCATCCGGCAGCCCTGGCCCGTCTGCGACCGGACCGCCTCGATGTCGAGCTGGTGCAGTCGAAGGCGCTGCTCGAGGACGCCCTCGGCACGGCCATCATCGGCTTCCGGGCCCCGAACTGGGACATCGACCGGGCCCTGTTGGAGCGGCTCGCGACCGCCGGCTATAGCTACGACGCCTCGACCATCCCATCGCCGCTGCTGCCGCTCCTGCGCTTCGCCGTTGCCGCACGCAGCCGTCGCCCCGGCATGGCCCTGCGTCTCCGCCTCACGCCCATGACGACGCGCGAGGGCCCACGAACCTACGACGTTGCTGGTCGGTCGATCACCGAGTTTCCCGTCAGCGTCACGCGTTTCGCGCGCCTGCCCATCTACCACACCATGCGCTCGATGATCTCTGACGCCGCGCTCGATCGACACCTCGACGGGCTGGCTCGGCGCGGACTCGGGCTCGACTATGCGATCCACGGCATCGACGCCCTTGGCCTCATCGAGGATGGCGTCGACGAGCGCCTGGCGCGACACCCTGGGATGACGATCAGCCGGGCAGACAAGCTTTCGCTGCTCGACCGGACCGTCGCATCGATCGTGGCCCGCTTCGCCACCGTCCCCTATAGGGAGCGCTCGGCCGAGAACCTCACGGCGTGACCGTCAGGACGAGTTGCGGATCGTCCACCGTCTCGCGGCTTCGATAGTCAACCGCGTCGTTCGAACCGTCGGAGATGGCGAGATTGTACGTGCCGTTGCCGGTCACGAACGTCCCCAGGTTGACCTCTTTCCATGTCGCGACGGTGGCGGCGCCGACCGTCGCGATCGGTGAGCCCGAGATCACCGGCGCGTTATTCCATGTGATGCCGGTCTCCGTCCAGGCCCCGGTCACGGCATAGATCCGGCCGCCGTTGGGGCTGGCGTCGACGACGCGCAACCGGAGCTTCGCCGAGGTGACCGTACCAGTCACGCCGCTGACAACGAAGCGCAGGTACGAGCGGGACTGTCCGGAACGGACGCGTAGGACGCTGGCCGTCCCGAAGTTCTTGGTCGGCTGCTGCGAGCGGATGTTGGCGTCGGCGGCCGGCAGGGTGGTGACCGTGGCGGCGGTGGCGTATGTCGCGGTGTATGTCGTCGGGGTCGATGGCGCCGTGATCTCGTGGCTCTGGGCGCCTCCGTCCGACCAGCTCGTGAAGTCGTATTGGGTGCTGCCGATGGTCTGCGGCGTGATGGCGGTGGCCGTGAACCGCCCGTTGACGAGGACCGTTCGCGTGAAGGGCGTTGTGCTGGTCACGTTCTGGACGATCACTTGGAGCCCGGTCGCTGGCGCCGAGGTGAAGGTCAGATCGACCGTCTTGGGCTGGATCTCGACGCTCGTCGAGGCTGAGCCGCCGTCGGAGTCGGTCGCCGTGAGCTGCAGCTCGAGATGGCTTGGGTATTCGTGGTCGGGAGCCTTGAACGTGTCGCCATCGACGCCGACGAACTGCTCGATGTTGTGCGTATGACATGCCGTCGGGGTCGTGCAGTGGTGCATGATCCAGGTCCAGGTCAATGACGCGGGGCCGAGGTCCCCGTCTTCGGCATCGGTCGCGCTGCCGCTGAAGGTGATGACATCATCGACCGCCCAGGTCAGGTCGGCTGTGGGCTCGTCGATGGTCGGCACCGGTAGCTCGTTGACCGGTGGCGCGCCGACCGTGACGGTCACGCTGTCGGTGTCCGAGAGGCCGCCGGGATCGGTCACCCGGAGGCCGACGATCACCGAGCCGGCGGCGCGTGTACGTCCGGCTCGGGGTGGCGCTCGTCGAGTCGTCGTAGGCGCCGTCGGCGTCGAGGTCCCAGGCGTAGGCCAGGGTGTCGCCGTTGGGATCGGACGAGCCCGTGCCGCTGAAGGCCACGGTCAGCGGCGCCGGGCCGCTCGTCGGGTTGGCCGTGGCCAGCGCGGTGGGTGCCTGGTTGCCGGCACCGCAGGTGATCCGCGCGTTGGCCCAGTCGGCGTGGTCGAAGTCGGGCGAGCCGTTGGTCTGGACCGCGAGGCGCAGCTCCGTGGAGCCGGTGATGGCGAGGTTCACGCTCTGGGTGGCGCTGGCGCCGGTCATGACCGGGCTCGTGTAGCGCAACGTGCCGTTCGTGTAGACCTGGAAGATGACCGAACCCAGGCTGCCGGCCTCCTCGTCGATGCCGATGTCGGCGACGAAGCTCGTGCAGCTCGTGGCGACGGCGTAGCGCAGGTCCGACGTGGCGTGGACGCCGAGGCCCTTGGGATAGGTCGTGGCGCCCAGGCGGATGGGGTTGCCGTCGCCGGCGGCGTCCTCGCCGTTGCTCGTGTCGCGCTCGTAGGGCCCGTAGCCGTTGATCGCCGTCGTCGGCGTCAGGTCGGACAGGTAGCTGAGCGAGCCGCCACCGCTGGTCGCGGTCACGGTCACGCTGTCGGTGTCCGATGAGGCCGCCGGGATCGGTCACCCGGAGGCCGACGGTCACCGAGCCGGCGGCTCGTGTACGTCCGGCTCGGGGTGGCGCTCGTCGAGTCGTCGTAGGCGCCGTCGCCGTCGAGGTCCCAGGCGTAGGTCAGGGTGTCGCCGTTGGGATCGGACGAGCCCGTGCCGCTGAAGGCCACGGTCAGCGGCGCCGGGCCGCTCGTCGGGTTGGCCGTGGCCAGCGCGGTGGGTGCCTGGTTGCCGGCACCGCAGGTGATCCGCGCGTTGGCCCAGTCGGCGTGGTCGAAGTCGGGCGAGCCGTTGGTCTGGACCGCGAGGCGCAGCTCCGTGGAGCCGGTGATGGCGAGGTTCACGCTCTGGGTGGCGCTGGCGCCGGTCATGACCGGGCTCGTGTAGCGCAACGTGCCGTTCGTGTAGACCTGGAAGATGACCGAACCCAGGCTGCCGGCCTCCTCGTCGATGCCGATGTCGGCGACGAAGCTCGTGCAGCTCGTGGCGACGGCGTAGCGCAGGTCCGACGTGGCGTGGACGCCGAGGCCCTTGGGATAGGTCGTGGCGCCCAGGCGGATGGGGTTGCCGTCGCCGGCGGCGTCCTCGCCGTTGCTCGTGTCGCGCTCGTAGGGCCCGTAGCCGTTGATCGCCGTCGTCGGCGTCAGGTCGGACAGGTAGCTGAGCGAGCCGCCACCGCTGGTCGCGGTCACGGTCACGCTGTCGGTGTCCGAGAGGCCGCCGGGATCGGTCACCCGGAGGCCGACCACGACGCTGCCCACGAAGGGGTAGACGAAGCTCGGGGTGGCGCTCGTCGAGTCGTCGTAGGCGCCGTCGCCGTCGAGGTCCCAGGCGTAGGTCAGGCTGTCGCCGTTGGGATCGGACGAGCCCGTGCCGCTGAAGGCCACGGTCAGCGGCGCCGGGCCGCTCGTCGGGTTGGCCGTGGCCAGCGCGGTGGGTGCCTGGTTGCTGCCGCCTTGGAAGGTGATCCGGCGGACGGTGCCAGTTGGGCCGGTGGTGCCGAAGTCCACGTAGAAGAGGTCACCGTTGGGACCGATCTCGAGGTCGACGGGGTTCGTCGCCGGAGTCAGGAACGGCACGACGTTGGTCGGGTCTGGCAGGCCGTTGGCGCCCTTGAACATGACCCACACGCAGTCGCGGCTGTAGTCGGCGAAGAAGAGCGCGCCCTGATACGTCGATGGATACGAGCTGGCCGTGTAAAAGGCGAGGCCGGAGATAGAAGAACCCCCGTTGGCGCAGTTCTCGCCGGCTACCGACTGGCCGTGCCGATACGCGAGGTATGGGGAGGCGACCGCCGACGGTCCTGCCGCATAGAGGTTCTCGCAGATGTTCAGGTTGATCCCATCGAAGCCGCCCATCCTGGGCGCACCTTCGTAGCATGGCCAACCATGATTGATCAGCGACGTTGACCAATCGACCCGGTCGATCTCCTCCCAGTCTCCCTGACCGACGTCGCCGGCCCAGAGCTCGTTGGTGCCCGGTCGGATCGTCGTCCTGAACGGGTTGCGGAAACCGGTGGCGATGATGCGCCTGACATTGGCGTCGCTGTTGCCGATGAGCGGGTTTCCGGCTGCCGCGGCGCCAGTCGCCCCCTCGAGGCGGAGGATCGTCCCGTCGAAGCCCTGTGGATCGCCGCTGGTCCGGATGTCCTGGCTGCGAAGGCTGCCTCCTTCGGCGGTCGGCGGGCTCATCGAGCCGCCTGGCGGGTCGCCGCACGGATTGATCGGGTTCCCATCCTGGCCGTAGTCATTGAACCCGAAGCTCGCACCGTCGCCGGCGCTCACGTAGAGCTTGCCGTCGGTGCCGAAGCGGAGATCACCAGTCGCGTGGCTGGGGTACTGGATGCACCAGTCCTCGATGAGCTGCTGTTCGGAGCCGACCATCGAGTTGCCGGAGACCTGGAAGCGCGTGAGTCTGCCGCTGGCGAGGCAGCCGTCGCCGAGGGGATCGGCGCACGAGTCATTCCAACGTGGCGCAGGGTTCTGGTCGCCCAGGATGTGGTCGTAGGTGTAGAGGACGTAGGCGTAAGGGTCGGTCGGGAAGTTCGGTGCCAGGGTGAAGCCCAGGAGGCCGCGATCCCAGTAGTCGTAGACGTTCGTTCGAAGGTCGGCGACGACGGTGGCGGACGTGTCCGTGAGACTGTCGAAGACCTTGATGAGGCCGGCCTTTTCGGCCACGAAGACGCGTCCGTCGTTGGCGAACACGACCTTCGTCGGGTTGATCAGGCCCGAGAAGACGGTCGTCTCGGTGAAGCCGGTCGGGATCGCCTTAGCCGTTCCGGCTGTCTGCGGAAGGAACGACGCGATGAGCGCCAGAGTCGCTCCGAGCGCCAGCAAGCGCGCAGGCGCTGAGCGGGGACCCTGGTACATCGATCGCTGCCCTCCCGTGGCGAAGTACGACCCGGCGGGCGGGCGCAGCGTCGCCGGGGGATGAGTTCGCCTCACCATAGCTCACCGGACCGTCGCCCGACCATCCCAAAGTCCCCAAGTGGTGCGTGCAGCGCACCACAGTTCGAGGCGCCTCGCGACCTGGCGCTTCAGCCGGATGCCGCCTCGCGCTCTTCGGCGTGCTCGAGCTCGATCGCACCGGCCGCGTAGCCGCGAAGGCCGCCGCCGAGCGAGGCCAGGGAGATCGCACCGCCGATGGCCAGCGGCAGCAAGGTCGTGGCGTGGGCGAGGACGGCCATGGCGAACGCCGTGTCCGGGTCGATGCCCAGGCTGGTGGCGACGGCCGTTGCCGCCAGCTCGTAGGTCCCGACATAGCCGGGCGCGGATGGGACTGCCGTGACGAGGATGGTCACGCCCGCGATGAGGATCGCCTCGGGAGGCGAAAGGCTGACGCCGATCGCGCGTGCGACCAACCAGAAGATCGTCGCTTCGAGCAGCCAGCCGATGACGCTCAGGACCACGGCCCATGCGAACGAGGCGCGCCGATGTACGGGAGAGAGGCCGTGCATGAAGCGGTCGACCTGCGTCAGAAGGCCCGCCACGCGCCGACCGCCCCGCGAGCCGACGACCCGGTGCAGCAGGCGCACGACCGGCTCGGGGCCGATCGTTGCGAGGATGACCAACAGGGCGACGCAGAGCGCGGCCACGAGCCCGGTCACCTGGACGACCCAGTCCTGGGCGGCCAGGGCGACCGCGACCACGAAGGCCATGACGGCCAGCGTGGCGGTATCGATGATCCGCTCGACGACCGCGGTGCCGATGGTCTGGGCGAAGGCCATCGCCTCGTAGCGCGCGACCAGATAGGACCGGATGAGCTCGCCCATCCGAGCCGGCAGCACGAAGTTGCCCAGGTAACCCACGAGCTGGTAGCGGATGGCGTGGCCGAACGGGACCATCGAGCCGTCCGGCAGCCTCGGCAGGAGGATGCGCCAGCGATGCGTCGTCAGGCTGACCTGGACGCCGACGATGCCGACGGCAAAGGCGATCGGCACAAGATCTGCCTCGCCCATGATGGCCAGTGCCGCTCGAAGGTCGATGCCCTGGAGGACGAGGAACAGGGCGACGACGCTGATGGCCACGCCCGACCACCGCGCGAGGGTAGATCGGGTCATCGTCGGTGGTTCGTTGGATCGGACGCTGGGCGGCGCATCACCGCGACACTACATCACGGATGCCGACCGAAGACGTCGCCCGATGGTCCCTTCCGGGGTGGTACGGGCGACGGCTCCCCGTGCGACGCTGGCGCACTGGCCGAGGCCGGTGCAAGCCTGCAGCGGTTCGGTGCGGTGTCGCACCTGACCATCGCGTCCGTGTCCGGGTACCACCTCGTCATTGGACGGTGGAGCGGCCGCCCGATACGCTGACGGACCTCGCGGACGCCGTCCGCCTTCCGTCGCGCCAGGCGGTCGCCTGGTCCGACCAAGAGAGCAAACCCGGTGCGAGCCGGGGTCGCAAAGCCACGGTCTACCTCCGGCAACCCGATGTCCTTGGAATCGTTCGAGTCGCAGCGCAGGACCGTGCGTCCGCGGCAGCACCTCCAAGCCACGATCGCGCGCCCGAGACTGGCTCGCGACCGCGGTCATGATCATCGGGCTCGTCGCACTGATGATCCCGTTCAGCATGGTCGGCATCGGCCGCCGCGATAGCGCGACGTGCCGGTCCTTGCGGCCCGGACTGCGAGTCGGCGGTACACTCGGGATCCGTTGGCTGGTTTCACGCCGAGTGCAGGGCGCGCAGTCGTCCTAGTTCGACGACTGGCGGCGGCCGTTGCATGGCTTCGTCCGCCATCCATTCGCCGTCGGCACGCACGATCGGCGTCTCGTCCCCGCATGCAGAATTGCAGGCCGGGTCGGCAAGGTCTGGCGATCCAGTCCAACGCTCGGCGTGACGAAGCTCGGTCACCGTCGCCGTCGAGTCGTACGCGAGCCTTGCTAAACTTGAAGCCGACGTCAGCGGCACGGCGAGGCGTACCTTGGTCGCGTCGCCTCCTCAATGGTCCGGCCCGCCCCCCGCGGATCGGTCGACGGGTCACTCGGCCTCGATATGGTCGAGGGCCCGTTATCTATGTGGGCGGTATTGTAGTTATCGATAGTGAACTCCTCGACGCAGTTCGACGTGACGCCGTTGTTGGCGTTGTCGCCGCTATAGATGGCCAACCACTTATAGGTGCCAGGCGTGGTCGCGGTATAGCCGCTATTGGCGACCAGGCCGTCGTTGCTTGTCGTCGCGCTTGTATTGCTCACCAGAGCGACGTCCTCCTCCATGCTGCACCACGTTCGCCTTGTTCGCCAGCGATCACGTGACGGTGGGTGCGAGCAAGTAGAAGTCGACACTACCGTCGTCGTTGAGTGGCGTCGGTGAAGGTGATCGTGTCGTCGGGATGAGGCTCTGAGTGGTTCGAACGTCGGGGTCACCTTCGTGAGGTCACCGCTTCATCGGCAGGGTGAGCTGACCGGCGCCTTGCGCCAGTCGCCGAGTGATCGCGGTCCATGGCAGGTCCCATCGGTGGTGGTGATGTAGCCGGACTGGTTGAGTTTGTGGGCAGCGTCATGGTCTGGATGCCGACCGGAGCAGCCGGTCGGCTACACGTCGCGTTCGACGGAGGCCAGAGCTTGAAGGTGATCGTGCCGCTCGCATTCATCGCGCGGACAAAGTCGCGGCGTCGTTAACGACACCGACCGTGCCGCGCTGGATTCGAGGTTGTCGATCCCTGGGGCAAAGATGACGGCGCGGCTCAGAGTGAGCGGTCTGGTGCCGAGGCAGTCGGTGTTCCGATCACGATGATGCTCTTGATGCGCTGTGGTACGGCGGGCCGCTGATGCCCTCTGCCGACCGGATGGCGCCGACACAGCCCCAGTCGAGGCGGCTGGCGATGTGGCCGCGGCCGGCCAGCGGCGTGTTCGAAGTCAAAGCTTCGAACTCGACGGAGCGTCGCAGCTCCGGTCGCCGTTCTTGTCGAGGAGGCTCAGCGCCGGCGCGAGGTATTGATGGCTTGGTGTCGGCGGGGTCAGCGTTGAAGAACTCCGTCTCCCGCTGCCCGGCGGGCAGGTTGTTGAAGCTCGTCTTCGGCTGCTGCGTAGCACCTGTGCCGGTAACCTGGCAGCCGTTAGCCAATGTCTTGGAGATGTCGACCTGGAAATTCGTGATCGGCTCCGGGATCGGGGCCGTAAGGAGATCGTCGGGATCGTCGCAGTCCGAGACGGTATCGCATGGCTCGTCGGGGGTGTCAGCCTTGGACGTCTCGGGCGTCTGCCAGCGGTTCTTGTCTGTCGGGTCGTCGATCGCCATGTGGCCGCCGTGGACGACGTCATAGCCCATGATGAGCGTGACTTGGTCGCCAGCAGTCAAACCAGTGAGCCGCGCCCGATACGAGATCAACTCAGCCCTCGGCGTAGTGTGCGTTCGCGGCGCCGGCGTTCCCGTTGACCCAACCGGAGTTGCCGCTGCCGTTGCCTGAGCACTGGATGGACGGCTGGATTGCGGGATCATTTGACAGGCCGCCATTGCGGCACTGATCCAGGTTGACGGCGACGTTGCTAGCGGCAGTTTGCGGCGCCGCTCCTCCGATGGTCACTGCTAGCATGCCGACCACCAGAGCTGTCCGTCGAGGGCTGTTAGCCCGCTCGATAGATCCTCGTCAGTGGTCGTCAAAGTGATCTATTCAAAGGTGCTCAACAAAGTCCCCTCCTCTTCGGCCGTAGCCGAAGGCTTGCTTGATTGGGCGAGGATCAGTCGACCCTCAAGGGCTTCCTGACTCGATCCTTCCGATGAACGGCGATGCCTCTTGCAGGGGCTTCATCGCTCGATCCTCCCGGTAGACCGCCACCCCGAGGCGACCTCCACGGGACGAGGCGTGGCGTCCCCGCGCGAGATGCACGGGGACCCACGTCCGGTCTCGGGAACCGCGAGGGCGATGAGAGGCCAGGCGCAGGCAGAAGCATCGTCGCGCGCAGAGACGGCGGCGTTGCCACGGCCACAGCTAGGGCACGGGGGGTTGAACCCGGCACCTGGGTCCTCCTGGCGTCCCACTCACATCCGGAATGGATGGGTGATGAGACCGCGGGTGGATCCGAGGGGAGTCGAAGGGCTCGGTGACTCGGGCGGCGATTCAGTTCGTCGCGAGGTCCCGAGCCTTGCGAGGGGGCGGCGCCGGCAAACGTCGCCGGCCCTAGGCCTCAGAGAATCCGCCGTGCCGACGTGGCTTGGCGGTTCGGAGGCGAGGGTTGTAGCAGTACGGAAGTACTCGGTCAATGGGGGACTACGCATTCCTGCGTATGGCGAGCACGGAGGGGTTCGAATTGCCGGTGCGCACCGGCACCGTAGGCTACATCGAGCCCGAGAGTGCCCCCAGCCGCTCGGTCAGCCGCAGGTTCTCGCGGTAGTCGATGGGCACCTCGACCAGCGCCGGGCCATCGACCTCCAGCGCCCGTCGCAGGGTCGGCACGAGGTCGGCGGCCGACTCGGGCCGGAAGCCGGCGATGCCGAAGCTCTGGGCGAAGGCCACGAAGTCGGGATTCCCGAACTCGACCCCGAAGGGCTTCCCGAACTCGTTGCGCTGCTTCCAGTCGATGAGACCGTAGCCGTCGTCGCGCCAGACCACCACGGTCACGTTGGCCCCGATCCGCTTGGCCGTCTCCAGCTCCTGGCAGTTCATGAGGAAGCCGCCGTCACCGCACAGGGCGACGACGCGCCGATCGGGATGGACGAGCTTGGCGGCGATGGCGCCGGGCAACGAGATGCCCATGGCCGCGAAGCCGTTGGAGATGATGACCGTGTTCGGCTCGTACGCCTGATACATGCGCGCCACCCAGACCTTGTGGGCCCCCACGTCACTGACCACGATGTCCTGGGCGTCGAGGACCTCGCGCAGGGCGGTGATCGCCTTCTGGGGCCGGATCGGGAAGCCGTCATCAGCGGCATAGGCCTGGAGCTCGGCGAGCAGGGCGGTCCGCAGGTCGGCGTTGACGAGGATCTCCTTGGCCTCGTGGCGCTGCGTCGCATCGCGACCGCCGATACCCATGCGGCAGGACGGCCTCGAGCAGCCGCCTCAAGGAGCCATCGATGTCGCCGATGAGCTCGATCTCGGGCCGATAGGCGGCATCGACCTCGGCCGGCGTGGTGTCGATGTGGAGGATCCGCTTCGTGCCCTCCGGGTTCCATAGTTGAGGGCCGTACTCGACCAGGTCGTAGCCGACGGAGACGACGAGGTCCGCGCGGTCGAAGCCCGAGAGCACGTGATCCCGAGCCTGCAGCCCGACGGCCATCAGCGACAGGTGGCTGCGGTCGTCGATGGCGCCCTTGCCCATGAACGTCGACCGCCACCGGCACGTGCAGGCCGCGCGCAAGCGCCCGCAGCTCGGCCGAGGCGTCGCGACGCAGGACGCCATTGCCGGCCAGGATCAGGGGACGCTGCGACCCGGCCAGCAGTTTGGCGGCGTGCGCGATGGCCTCATCAGTCGGCTCCGGGAAAGTAGGTCCGCCCGGGCACCAGGGGTCGGGCGTCGTCGGCCACGGGCGTGGCGGCCAGGTTCTCGGGCAGCTCGATGTGCGTCGGACCCGGCTTCTCGAGGGCCGCCACCCGGAACGCTTTGCGCACGATCTCGGGGATGGCCTCGACCCGCTCGACCCGCGTGTTCCACTTGGTGACCGGCGCGATCATGCCCACGATGTCGACCAGCTGGTGGGCTTCTTTGTGCAGCTTGTCAGAGCCGGTCTGGCCGGTGATGGCGACCATCGGCGCGCGGTCGAGGAACGCGTCTGCGATGCCGGTCATGAGGTTCGTCGCGCCCGGGCCGAGCGTCGCCATGGCCACTGCGCTCCGGCCGGTCAGGCGGCCGTGGACGTCGGCCATGAAGGCTGCGCCCTGCTCGTGGCGCGTGGTCACGTGACGGACTCGCTCACTGCGGCTGAGGGCGTCGAGGATGTCCATGGTCTCCTCACCGGGCACGGAGAAGACCCAGTCGCAGCCCTCGGCCTCGAGGCCCTCGACGAGCAGATCGGCGGCCGTGCGACGACGCGTACGTGGCATGAGGCAAGTGTAGCGGCTGGCTCCCCTGCTCTAGGCCGTGACGCCGGCGTCTCGAGCCATGCCGACCAAGAGGTCGAGAATCTCCGGCTGCGTCATCTCGCGGCCGCGTTGTTTCGCCGCCTCGAAGGCCGCCGGTCCAAGGGCCTCCCTCGCTTCTCCGGTGGCGTCGAACGCCATGAGGACGTTGGCCAAGCCACTGGGCGGCCGGATGCCGAAGCGGCTGGAGAGGGACTCGGACGCGCCGAGGATCTTGGCGGCGTCTTCGGGACGGTCCAGGTCGATCGCGGCGAGCGCTTCCAGCGGCAGGATCAACGTCGTCGCCGCGGGGTCACTCGCTCGGTATGTGGAGCTGATCAGGATGGACGGTCTGCCCGATCCGCTGCTGGGCCGCGCGCCGTGGCGCGGCCGGGATCAGGTCAAGTGGACGAAGGACCCCGGGCCGCTCGGGACACTGCAGGCGTCCCAGCGCCAGTCCGCGGCGATCGTCTCGTGCAACGTTCGCGGCGCGCCGGCGCATCCACCGCCAGCGCCGCAGGGAGTGCGAGGCGCCGAGCCTGTCGAGGCCGGCTGCCGTTTGCTGCATGCAGCGGCAACCGCGCTGCCGCCAGCTCGATCGCAAGCGGCAGGCCATCCAAGCGGGCGCAGATCTCGGCGATGGCGGCCGCGTTCTCGTTCGTGAGCGTGAACGACGGCTGGACCTGTTTGCGCGCGATCGACGAACAGCCTGGCCGAGGGGACCGCCAGCAGCTCATCGAGCCCCGAGCCTTCGAGCATCGCCGATGGCGCCGGCAGGGGCAGCGGGCCGACGGGGTAGATGTGCTCGGCCGCCAGGTGCAACGGTGCGCGGCTCGTGACCAGGAACCTGATCAGCGGAGCGACCGACAAGAGCTCTGCGACCAGACCGGCCGCCGCCAGCAGGTGTTCAAAGTTGTCGAGCACCAAGAGCAGCGATCGGTTCGCAACGTTCTCCCTCAGCCGCTCCCGGGCGGGCCGACCCGTCATGTCTCGCAGGTCGAGGGCGCCGACGACGGCGCTCGCCACGAGCTCGGGATCCGTGATGAAATCGAGGCCCACGAACCAGACGCCGTCGCTGAAGGCCGCCGCTGCATCGCGAGCGCACTCCGTGGCGAGCGAGGTCTTACCCGTGCCGCCAGGCCCCACGAGGGTGACCAGGCGGCTCGTGGCAACGAGATCCTCGAAGTCGGTCGAGCTCGGTCTCGCGGCCTATGAAGCTGGTCATCCGGATCGGCAGATGCGTCGCAGCGACCAATTCGCTGCGTGGCGCCGGGAAGCTCGATGCCAGGCCTGCGATCGTAACCTGGTAGAGTCTGCTCAGGTTCGCCCAGACCACGGAGTCTGTGCCAGCCGAGGTCACGCAGCTCGAGGTCATCGGGGAGGGACCGACGCGACAGCGCCCGCGTCGACTCCGAGATCGAGGACTTGGTCGCCATGGGCGGCCGCGGCGATCCGGGCGGCCCGGTTGACGTCGACGCCGACGTAGTCGTCGCCGCCGCGGATCCCCTCCCCGCTATGGAGGCCCATGCGGACGTGGACTTCGTGGCCCGTCGGCCAGGCGGCCGCCCGTAACGATCGCTGCGCCTCGACCGCCGCGGCGACGGCCGACGGTGCGTCTCGAAAGACCACGAAGAAGGAGTCGCCTTCAGTTCCTCGTTCCATCCCGCCGTGCGCCGCGAAGGCGCTGCGAAGGAGGCGCTGATGCTGCTCGAGCAACTCGCGGTAGCGCGCCGTGTCGAGCTCCTGGACGAGGCGAGTCGAATCCTCGATGTCGCTGAACAGGAAGGTCAGCGTCCCGGTCGGTACCGCCCGTCGTGGCCTGGCCATCGGCTACACGCTACTCCGGGTCGTCCAGCGTCGGCGCGGTCCGACCGTGGATCAGGGCAGGTACTGGACATGACGGGGACCCCGGGCGCTCGGGACACCAGGGATCCCCCGCCCGGTCTCGGGGACCGCGAACGGATGAGACGAGAGATGAGTGCGGGCGGGGTGGATCCGAGCGGGTCGAGGATGAGACCGAGCTCCGTTCTACCCCGCTCCGCACCTGGCCGTCAAGGGGGTGCGGGGTGGTTCGGTGAGGTTAGGGACGGTTCGAGCCGAACAGTGGTGACCGCGCGCACCACGCGCCGCGACGCCTCGCGACGGCGTCAACGACGCGCGTCAGCAGCTCAGGCTGGTCCCGTCTCCCGCATGGGTGCGGCTGAGAACCGCGCCTCTCGTGGCGACGGGAGCGACGCGCGCGAGGATCTGTTCGACATCCACGGGCCCCTCGGCCAGCGACTCCGACGGCCGGCCGAGCAGGTAACCCTGGGCTGCCTTGGCGCCGAGATCGCGCACCACCTTGAACTGCTCGGGGGTCTCGACACCCTCGGCCACGACCATCGCGCCCCAACGGCCGGCGAGGTCGATGAGCGAGCGCAGGACGGCCAGTGAGGAGTCGCGCATGGCGCCACCCTGGACGAGCGAGAGGTCGACCTTGACGATGTCGAAGTCGAGCTGGCTGAGCAGGCGCAGGCCGGCGTTGCCGGCGCCGACGTCGTCGGCCGCAAGACGGAAGCCGAGGGCGCGACACGCCTCGAGGCTGGACCGCACCTGCTCCATGTCCTCGACCATCTCACGCTCGGTCAGCTCGAGGATGACGCGGTCGGTGGTGATGCCCTGCGCCGCGAGCACGTCGGCCAGGCGCTGGGCCTGGAAGTCAGGGCCCTCGAGGGTCCGAGGCGAGAGGTTGATGCTGACCAGCCGGTCGGGCGCGATGGCTGCGGCGCCCGCGCTCACGATCTCGAAGCAGGTCATGTCCAGCTCGACCACGCGGTCGCACGCCCCGGCCGCCGCGAAGAGGCTGCCGGGATCGGCGAAGCCGGCGTCGGCGGTCGGCCGGACGAGGCCCTCGTAGCCCAGGACGCGTCCGCTCGCGAGGTCGATGATGGGCTGGAAGACCGGTCGCAGGGCGCGCCGCGTGATGACATCGCCGACGCGGTCGACGACCGCCGCTCCGGCGGCGGCATGCTGCGGTCGGTGCCGCCCAGGATCGTAGACCTCGACCGCGGCCCGACCGTGGCGCTTGGCCCAGAAGAGAGCGGCATCAGCGGCGGCGAACAGCTCGCCGGCTTCGGGGGCGACGAGCGGCGTCGCCGCCACGCCGGCCGAGAACGCAAGCGAGCGGCCGAGCGGGCTTGCGTCGTCGGGTCTCATGGCCGCCTCGAGGAGGCGCTGGGCAAGGATGAGGCCGCTCGCCGCGTCCGCTTGCGGCATGACGATCGCGAACTCGTCGCCGCCGACGCGAAACGCGCGGTCGGTCGAGCGGATGGTCTTGGCCATGAGCGCGCCGAAGCCGCGCAACAGCTCGTCCGCGGCGCCGTGGCCGGTCACGTCGTTGACACGCTTGAAGTCGTCGAGGTCGATGAGCACGAGGGCGGTGGTGGTGCCGTGACGCCGTGAAAGCTCGGCCTCGCGCGCCGACGCCTCCTGCCAGGCACGGTGGTTGCCGAGCCCGGTGAGCCCGTCGGTCAGCGCGTCCACCTTCGCTCGTTCATAGAGCCGGCGCAGCTCGACGCGAGAGCGCTCCAGCTCGGCGGCCGGTCGCATGACCTGGCGCGACAACCAGACGATGAGCACGACCAGGACGCCGACCAAGAGGGCGAGCGGGACCAGCAGGTGCATGGGCAGGTAACCGGCAGGCCTGGCGACGACCAGGGCCCAATCATCGAACGCCTGCGCCGAGGTACGGAGCGGTGCGAGCCCGACGCTCCAGCCATCCGAGAAGAGCGTCGCGACGACCTCCCCGGCGCGGTCCAATGCGCCGAAGACGGCACGATCCAGGCGCGGCAGCCCGGCCGCGGCCACCTCGTCCGGGTCGCCGCTGGCCGCGCGGCTGTCGGCGATCACGTCACCGCTGGCGGCTTCCACGATGAGGGCGTAGCCACCGTCGGGATTGCCGACGGTCCCGTTGGCGAGCAATCGGATGAGGGGGACCTCGAAAGCGACGACACCAACGGTGGAACCGGTGGCATCGACGACGGGCGTCGCGAGGATCACCCGAGGGTCTCCGTCGGCGCCGTCGAAGGGCCCCGACCGGACGACCTGTCCTGGGCCGAGGGCGAGGACGTCCGCCACCCGGACCGGAGGTGTGTCATCGGCGGTGGCTGGCTTCGGCTGGACGACGGTTCCGTCACGCGACGCCGATGCGCTCGGTCCCGTCGACGCCGAGGACGGCGATGCGCTCGACCGATGCCCCGGCGACGGCGGCCATGGCCGCCAGGCGCGGATCGGTCCACGCCGCGACCGCGCCCGGCCGAAGGGCCTCGGCCACGGCGGCGTTGGCGGAGGCCATCAGGAGGGCGCCGCGGGCGCGTTCCAGCTCGCTCCCGACGGCCGCGGCGAGGGACGTGCTGGCGGCTCCGACCCTGGCCTGTTCGCCGTTCCGATCGGCACTGTCGAGCGCCGGCAGGACGACCAACGCGAGCGCCAACGGGAGCACGGCGGTCGCCAGGATGACCAGCGTCAGGCGCACCCGGACGAGGCGAAGCGGCTCCGACGTGGCGCTGCGGCCGGTCCTCACTGGGACTGTTCCTTCGGCATCGGGCCTCGATCCGTTCGGGTCGTCCGGCCATCGCCGGGCGACGAAGCTCAACCGTCCGACGCACGATCGGCCGGTGGAGCCGCAAGGCACCATCCAAGCGCATCTGTGCTCCGGGCACCATGGGGCGACCGGGGCGGCGGAGCAGTACCAAGGTCCGGGCCGTGGCCCGCCGCTACATCGGGTCGGCGAGCACCATGATCCGGATCTCGGTCATGTCCTCGATCGCCCAGCGGAGACCTTCGCGGCCGAGCCCGGAATCCTTGACGCCGCCGTACGGCATGTGGTCGATGCGGTAGGTCGGGACGTCGTTGACGATGACGCCACCGACCTCCAGCTCCTCGAACGCGCGTCGAGCGTGGGTCAGGTCGTTGGTGAAGACGCCGGTCTGGAGCCCGTAGTCGGAGTCGTTGACCCCGCGGATGGCCTCGTCGAAGTCGTCGTAGCGGAAGGCCACGACGACCGGCGCAAAGGCCTCGTTCGAGCAGACCTGCGCCTGCGTCGGCACATCGGCCAGGATCGTCGCCGGAAAGAAGGCCCCATCGGCACGGCCGCCGGTGATGACCCGGCCTCCGAGGGCAACGGCTTCCTCGACCCAGCGCTGCGTGCGCTGGGCCTGGGCCTCATCGACCATCGGGCCGAGGACCGTCTCGGGGTCGAGCGGGTCGCCGGTGCGCAGGTCTCGGGCGCCCTCGGCGAGCCGTTCCATGAACGGCTCCCAGATCTCGTCGTGGACGAACAGGCGCTGGACGCTGATGCAGACCTGGCCGGCGTACGTGAAGGCGCCGACGAGGATGCGCTTGACCGCCCAGTCGAGATCGGCGGTGCGGTCCACGATGACGCCTGCGTTGCCGCCGAGCTCGAGGACGACCTGCTTCTTGCCCGCCCGCGCCTTCATCCGCCAGCCGACGGCCGGGCTGCCCGTGAAGGTCAACAGCTTGAAGCGCTCGTCGGCCACCATGCGGTCGCCGAGCTCCCGGGTCATGGGCAGGATGCTCACGGCGCCCGGCGGCAGGCCGGTCTCGGCCACGATCTCGGCCACCGCGAGCATCGTCAGCGGATCCTTGGACGGCGGTTTGAGGACGATCGAACAGCCCGAAGCGATGGCCGGCGCGAGCTTGTGGGCGGCCAGATTGAGCGGGAAGTTGAAGGGGCTGATGGCGGCCACGGGGCCGATCGGGAAGCGGCGCGTGATGCCCAGTCGACCGCGCGAGGCGGGCATCAGGTCGAGCGGGATGGTCTCGCCCGTCATCCGCTCGGCTTCCTCGGCGCCGAGGCGGAAGGTGAGGACCGCCCGATCGACCTCGACCAGCGCATCCCGGATGGGCTTGCCGGCCTCGAGGGCGATGGTCCGACCGAGCTCCTCCCGCCGAGCCTTGATGCCGACGCTGATCTCGCGCAGGACCCGACCGCGCTCGTAGGCGGGAAGGCGCCGTGTCTCCTGGAACGCGGCCACGGCGGCCTCGACCGCCTCCTCGTACTGTTCTGGCGTCGCGTTGTAGGTCCGTCCGGCCGGGGCGTCGGCGTGCGCCGGGTTGGTGACTTCCAGGATGTCGGGCGAGGTCGCCCAGGTTCCGGCCAGGTAGATGGGATGCGGCGTGGTCCCCGTGATCGCGGTCATGGCGCCGATCGTAGCGCGATTCGCCGCGTGACCGCAGTCGCTATCCTGCGACCATGCCCAGTGCCCCGACTCCGACCCTTCGTGAACGGCTTCTCGTCCGCCCCGGAACCAAGGTCGACCTCGCCGCCTGGGACCCGGCGGAGGCATTCGGGCACGAGAAGTCGACCGCGCTCGAGGAACTGGCTCGCGGCGTGGATCGCCTGACCGATCTCCAGGAGCGCCTCTGGGCGAACGGCGAGCACGCCGTCCTCGTCATCCTCCAGGGGATCGACACGGCCGGCAAGGACGGGACCATTCGCCACGTGATGGGCGCATTCAACCCGCAGGGCTGCGACGTGGTCGGCTTCAAGGTCCCGACACCGGACGAGCTGGCCCACGACTTCCTGTGGCGTGCCCACAAGCCCGTCCCACCCAAGGGCAGCGTGACCATCTTCAATCGCTCGCACTACGAGGACGTGCTGGTCGTGCGCGTCCATGAACTCGTCCCGGAGGCGACCTGGCGGCAGCGTTATCAGCAGATCAACGACTTCGAGCAGCTCCTGGTCGAGACGGGCACGACGGTCCTCAAGTTCTTCCTGCTCATCGACCGGGACGAGCAGAAGGAGCGGCTGGAGGCGCGCCTGCACGACCCGGCGAAGCGTTGGAAGTTCTCGACTGCCGACCTCGAGGAGCGTGCGCTGTGGGACGAATACACAGCGGCATACGAGGAGATGCTCGAACGTTGCTCGCCTGCCACGGCGCCCTGGTACGTCATCCCATCGAACCGCAAGTGGTTCCGGAACCTGGCCGTGGCGGACATCCTGGCCGACACGCTCGACGACCTGCACCTCCCCTATCCCGAGGCCGAGGAGGGCCTCGACGGCGTCGTCATCGCCTAGCGCCGTCTGGCCATCGCGTACGCCCGCTCAGCTGACGGATCCCACCGCCGCTTCGTCCTCTACGCCTTCCTCCGGCACGGGCACCAGGTCACTGCGCCAGCGGACGGATCCGATGAGCTGATCGACGTCCACGTCATCGGCGCGCGGGCGGTCGCCGGGCCGACCGAGCAGGTAACCCTGGACGGCGGCGATCCCCAGGCCGTGGACGACTTCGAGCTGAGACGGCGTCTCGACACCTTCGGCGACGATGGTCGCGCTCCAGCGGTCGGCCAGGTCGCGCAGGGCGCGGAGCACAGCCCGCGACGATTCCTCCAGGACGCCGACCTGGACGAGGCTCAGGTCGATCTTGACGATGTCGAAACGGACCTGGCTCAAGAGGCGGAGGCCGGCGTTGCCGGCACCGACGTCGTCGGCCGCCAGCCTGAAGCCGGCAGCACGACAGGCTGCGATGCTCTCTCGCAATCGGGTCATGTCTTCGACCGTCTCGCGCTCGGTCAGCTCGAGGACGACGCGCGATGGTGCGATGCCATGCTCGCGGAAGATCGCCACCAGGTCGGCTGCATGGAACTGGTCGGTCTCGAGCGTCCGCGGCGAGAGGTTGGCAGCGAGATACTGGTCGGGACCCAGGTCGCGAGCGTGGCGGGCCACGACCGCGATGCTGGCCATGTCGAGCTCCACGGTCCGCCCGATCACCTCAGCCGCCATGAACAGCGAATTCGGGTCCGAGAAGCCGGAGCCCGGCAGCGGCCGGACGAGCCCCTCGAAGCCGATCGGCTTGCCGGTGGCAAGGCTGTAGATCGGCTGATAGACGGGTCGCAGGAGGCGCCGGTCCGCGACCGCAGCCACGGCCGCCGCGAGCTCGGGTGTCGTGCGCGCGTCGCCGGAAGCACCGTGGCGTTGGGGATCGAAGATCTGGACGTCGGTCCGGCCATGGCGCTTGCACCAGTAGAGCGCCGCGTCGGCCTGACGGAAGAGCTGGCCGCTGTCGCCCGTTTCCGGGGTCAGACCGGCGATGCCGCCCGAGAACGAAAGCCCGGGCGCCGCACGGTCGTCGGGCATCTCGGGCGTGTCCACCTCCTGCGCGTCCAGCCTCTCGTGCGCCTCCGACACGTCGGCCGCTTCCGCTATCTCGAGCGCCGCCGCCGTCTCGACCGCCGCCACCAGCAGGCGTCGAGCGAAGGCATACGCCGTGATCGAGTCGGTGTTGGGCATCAGGATGGCGAACTCATCGCCGCCGATCCGAAATGCCCGGTCAGCGTGACGCGTCGTGGTCATCAGGAGCCGCCCCATCGTGGCCAGGGCGGCATCCCCGCCGGCATGGCCGCGCTCGTCGTTGATGCGCTTCAGGTCGTCGAGGTCCACCAGCAGCAGCGCGAGCGGAGTTTCGGCGCGCTGGGCGTCGGCCACGAGTCGGGACAGCTCCTCCTGGAATGCTCGGTGGTTGCCAAGCCCCGTCAGTGGATCGAGGAGCGCCGTCAGGCGCGCACGGTCGTACTCCTGGCGGAAGTGGTCGCGGGCGGCCTCGAGCCGTTCGGCCGGCGCAAGGATGGCGCGCGCGAGCACGACCATGAGGAGCGGCAGCGCGACGCCGATGACGACCACCCGAAGCAGGGCGATGACCGGGTCGACCTCGCCCTCGCCCGACTCGAGGTCGCCGAGCATCGTCCAGAGGACGACCTGGGCGACGAAGATGACCGCCAGCGCGACGACCACGCGGCGGCGCACCGATGCCACCCCGGCGCCGTCGGTCTCGGCCCGGGCATCGCCATTCCAGTCAAGCACGGCCAAGTGCAGTCACGACCCCCATCTACAGACGGTCGGCACGCACCGACATGAGCGTCGGCAACGCCACCGGCGCGAGAGGCATGTTGTAGTCCTGCACCACCATGCGCGCACATACCCTTGTGGTACCGGTCTGGTGCGCGGATAGGCCTAGCCAGGCGGATCAGGGCGCCCGGACCTTCGGGCCATTCGCCGCACGCGGCGCCGCTGCTACGGTCGACGCCGAAGGTCTATTTCAGGGGTGCCTCAACGCAACATGCCATCCATCACCGACTGGTCAGCCACGCGGTCCGCCAACCGCGCACTCGCCGCCATCATCGCGGCTGCGATGCTCGCGGTCGCCCTGCTCCTCACCAGCCCCGCGCCGCGCGTGGTGGCCGCCAGCTGCAACGGCCAATCGCACGCGCCCAGCCTGTCCGGCGGCACCGTCTCGCCAGGCAGCGGCGGCCCGTCTACGGACTTCCATTTCGCGGTCCAGTACTCCGACAGCGCGGGTTGCGCGCCGTCGAGCGTGGTCGTGGTCATCTCCGGCGTAGGGCCCGTCACGATGACGGCATCGGGCTCGAACTGGGGCGCAGGCGTCACCTTCCGTGTCGACCGGAATCTGGCGGCCGGTTCCTACGCATACAGCTTTTCCGCCACGAGCGGAACGGGCAAGGGCACCAAGACGGTCTCACTCTCGAGCGTCTCTCCGGGCACGATCGTGGTCACGCCGCCGCCTCCGAAGCCGACGCCCAAGCCGACACCGAAGCCGACCGCCAAACCAAAGCCCAAGCCAGCGGCGACTGCCAAGCCGCGCAGCACGACCAAGCCCAAGCCGAAGCCGACCCAGAAGTCGACCCCGACCCCGGGCGCGACTCCGGACCCGACGTCGACCCGGGGAGAGGCACTCGATCCTGACCCTACCGCCTCGCAGTCACCGATCGCCATCGTCCTCGCGCCCGGCCCGATCGATCGGGGCGGGCCATCAGGCGGCTCGTCAGGCCCCTCGCTGCCCGGCGGCGTCGGCGGCCTCGGCGGCGGACCGTTCGATCAGGTCCCGTGGCTGTGGTCCGTGCTCCTGACGACGTTCTCGGCGATCGTCGGGATCGTGCTCTTCATCTGGCTGGCCTCGCGCCCACGGCGTCGCTACGCGGAGCTCGGGCCGGGACCGATGGATGCTCGTGATATCGCCTCGCCGATGCCACAACTTCCGGCCGGGCCGGCCCTTGTGGCCATGGCCGCGGCGGCCGCGCCCGAGACACCGTATGGGGAGACGGAGATGCCGCGCTGGCGGCGTCCCTCGCTCCAGGCCGCCCGCAAGGCATCGACGCGGGATATCCCGGCTCACATCCCGATGGTCTTCGCGGCCGCTGCAGAGTCGACCGAACAGCGAGCCCGCGTGACGTATCGGCTGGTGCGCGTCTACGACCAGCCCGACGAGGTGCGGGGCACCGAAGTCGCCTGGCTCGATCGCGGCGACGAGGTCGACATCGTCGCCCAGCAGGGCAGCTACACATTCGTGCGGACCCCGAGCGGGGCGGCCGGTTGGGTCCACAAGACGACCCTCAGAGCCATCACGGACGACGAGTACGACAGCACGTTCGGCGCATCAGACCCGGGCGAGGACGAGCCACCGAGCTGGTCGATCGTCCACTGACGCGGCGCGCGCGCCTCAGACGGGGTCGGCCGCCCTCGGGCACGAGCCGAGCACCCGCACCATCGAGGCCGCCCGCTCGAGCTCGCTGATGGCGGCGGCCGTGGCCGCGTCGTCGGCGTCGGCATCCAGCTCGACCCAGAAGACGTATTCCCAGGCGCGGTCACGGCTGGGACGCGACTCCAGCTTGCCCATGTTGAGCCCCGCCGCGGCGAGGACCTCGAGGCAGCGCACGAGCGCGCCGGGCTCGTTCCTGACGGCCATGACCAGCGTCGTGCGATAGGCGGGGCGACTGCCTGACTCCGGTCGCTCGGCACCGGATGCAGCAGCCAGGGGCGCGCTGCCTGGCCGGGCGATGACCAGGAACCGGGTGCGGTTCTCGGGCACGGTCTGGATCGCGTCGGCCAGGATCGTGAGGCCGAGGCGCGACGCCGCCCGTGGCGAGAGGACAGCAGCGGCGCCGTGCTCCTGCCGGTCGACGATGGAGCGACCCGCGCCAGCGGTGTTGTAGGTCGTCAGCAGGCTCCATGGCCGCGTTCGTAGGAAGGTCTCCGCCTGGCCGAGCGCCTGGACGTGGGAGTAGACGCGCTCGATCGACTCCAGGCGTTCGCCGGCCAGCGCCGCGAGGCAGAGGTGGACGGGCACGATGACCTCGCCGACGATGACCAGGTCGTGCTCGAGGAGCAGGTCGTAGATCTCGCGGACCGTGCCCTGGACGACGTTCTCGATGGGCACCACGCCTCGTTCGACAGGCGGTTCGCCGGCCCCGTCTGCCGGGCGCCGAGCGGCCACGACCGCCTCGAAGACGTCGCGGAAGCCATGGGTCGGGACGGCCTCGGCGTCGGGATCGAACGCCAGTGTTGCGTCCTCCGCGAACGCACCAGGCTCCCCCGAATATGCGTAGCGGGTCATGGCCGGAGTCTAGCCCCGCCACCGTGCGTCGCCGAGCGTCGTCCGTCGGAGTATGCTCGGGGAGCGACGCCGCATCGTGGCATGAGGCTCCATCAGGGGTACCTCAGGGGACCAAATGGGCTCCGAGTTCAGATCCTTCCTCCTCAAGTCGAACGCGCTGGCGCTGGCCATCGGCGTCTAGCAGACGGGATGGGGGTCACCCGACGGAGTCGGGGGGTCAGCGGGGGGCGAAAGGAGATACGACATGCGCATCGACGAGGTCGAGGGCATCGGAGCCGCTCACGCGGCCAAGCTCGGCGAGGTGGGCATCGCCACCACCGACGATCTGATCATGGCGGCGGCGGGTGCCGCCGGTCGCGAAAAGGTCGCTGCGGCGACAGGGATCTCTGCCCACCAGCTCCTGAAGTGGGTCAACCACGTCGACCTGATGCGCGTCGAGGGCGTCGGTCCCGAGTACGCGGACCTGCTCGAAGCCGCCGGCGTTGACTCACCGGCCGAACTCACCCAGCGGAATGCGGCCAACCTGGCCCGAACCTTCCAGGAGATCGACGCCGCCCGCCCGAACTGGATCCGCCGCCTCCCATCGGAGGCCACGGTCGAGGCATGGATCGTCAGCGCCGGCGCGATGGAGAAAGTCGTCAGCCACTGACCGGCGCGATGACGGGCGGATCGACCCACGGAGCCGGTCCGACTCGAAACGGAGATCTGACCTAGCGCTCGAACCAGGCGGTCGTGTCGTGGCGGGCGGCTTCTTCGTCGAACTCGGTCGAGGCGGCGGCGTCGAGGGACTTCGTCGCGGTGCGCGCCCGGTTCCCGGCGGCGTCGGTCGCTCCGGCCCAGTGCGCCTCGGCCAAGAGGTCGTTGATGGCCTCGATGTAGGCCTCGACCGAGGCCGCGATGATGTTCGGCGACGTGGACGTGCCCTCATAGGCGCCTTCGGACCGCGCGCCCTCGGCGCCTGGCGGCGGAGCAAGCCGGACGGTCACGCGGCCCTCGGCGTCTGGCCCCTCCGCCAGCGCATGGACGTCGTAGCCGATGAGCCGGGGATGGCCGGTGAGGACGCCGGCCAACGCCGTATCCACCGCTCCGAAGAGCGCATCGACGGCGCCGTTGCCCTCGGCGGTCGCCTCCCAACGGTGGTCGCCGCTCTCGAGGACCACGACCCCGCGGCTCTGGACGTTGGAGCCGGTCGTGCAGCTCCAGCGCGCCAGGTGGATGCGCTGCGTGTCGAGGGCGGCGTCGCTCATGTTGCACCTCCTGGACTGGCGGTCGTGAAGTGCCGCTCGTCGCGACGCTCAGACGACTGAGCGCCGCTCTTCCAGAGCGCGTACTCGAGCGAATCGCCGAGCGCCTGCCAGGAGGCGGCGATGATGTTCGTGTCGGAGCCACCCGTGGACCAGGTTCCCCACTCCGCCAGGGAGTCGATGACGACGCGCGTCTTGGCCGCCGTGGCTGCGTCGCCGTCGAGGATGCGCACCTTGTAATCCACGAGATGGACGCCGTCGAGCTGCGGGTAGAAGGCGCGGAGTGCCTTCCTCAAGGCCGCATCCAGGGCGTTGACGGGGCCGTTGCCGTCCGCCGCGGTATGGAGCACCTCGCCATCGACCTCGACCTTGACCGTGGCCTCGGCCCGCAGGTCCTGGCCGTCGCGCTGCTCCACGAGGACCGTGAAGTCAAGCAGCTTGAAGGGCGCCACGTAGTCTCGGCCGTGGCGGCGGATGAGGAGCTCGAAGGAGGCCTCGGCGCCCTCGAAGCTGGCCCCTTCGGACTCGAGCTGCTTGATGAGCTGGCTCAGCTCGCGCGGATCGACGACGCCTTCGAGCTCATGACCGAGCTGCTCCGCCCGCCATTGCGTATTGACGCGACCGCCGAGCTCCGAGACGACGAGGCGGGTCTCGTTACCGACGAGTGCCGGGTCGATGTGCTGGTAGGCATCGCGGACCTTGGCTGTCGCCGCACCATGCACGCCACCCTTGTGGGCGAAGGCGCTTGCGCCGACATACGGAGCATGGGCGTCGGGCGTGATGTTGGCGATGCCGGCGACGTACCTCGACAACTCGGCAAGCGCACTCAGGTCGGCCGTGCCGGGCACCGTCTCGATGCCCATCTTGAGCCCGAGGTCGGCCCAGATGGACACGATGTTGGCGTTGCCGCAGCGCTCGCCGTACCCGTTGACCGTGCCCTGGACGTGGCTGACCCCGGCGCGAACGGCGGCCAGCGAGTTGGCCACGGCCAGACCTGCATCATCGTGGACATGGATGCCGTAGCGGACCGCGCCGCCAAGGTCGAGGGTGGCGATGACGTCGCCGACGATGGTCGTGATCTCGTCGGTCATGCAGCCGCCGTTCGTGTCGCACAGGGCGAGCGTCCCGGCGCCGGCAGTGTGAGCCGCCCGGAGCGTCGCCAGCGCGTAGGCGCGGTCGGTCTTGTAGCCATCGAAGAAGTGCTCGGCGTCGTAGACCACCTCGGCTCGACCGTCCTGGCGGCAGAAGGCGACCGAATCGCCGACCATGGCCAGGTTCTCCTCTGGCGTCGCGCCGAGGACCTCCGTCACGTGCAGCAGCCAGCTCTTGCCGAAGATGGTGATGACCGGTGTCCGGGCCTCGACCAGCGCCGCCAGGTTGGGGTCCTGCTCCGGCCTGTTCGCGCGATGTCGCGTGGAGCCGAAGGCCGCGATGCGAGCGTTGCGCCAGGTCATGCCGCGGGCCGCCTCGAAGAACTCGACGTCCTTGGGGTTGGAGCCCGGCCAACCGCCCTCGATGTACGGGAAGCCGGCCTCGTCGAGGCGGCGCGCGATGCGCACCTTGTCGGCCAACGAGAGGACCATGCCCTCGCGCTGCGTGCCGTCCCGGAGGGTCGTGTCGTAGAGGAGGATGGCGTCGCTCACGAGGCCGCTCCCGGACCGCTCGGCGGGGGCAGGTGGTCGATGACGGCGGTCGCGAAGGTGCTGGTGCCGGCGGGCCTGACGGCGCCGGCGGACCTGGGGCCGGGGTCCGCGGACGTGGCCGTCGACTCGGCGTCCCCTAAAGGCAGCAGATCGGGCGTCCGCCAGCCGTCGCGCAGGGCGGCGCGCACGGCGTTCTCCACGACGGCTGCCGCGTCGGCGCGACCGAAGGACCAGCGCAGCATCATGGCCCCCGAGAGGATGGTCCCGATCGGGTTCGCCTGATCCTTGCCCGCGATGTCGGGCGCCGAGCCGTGGACCGGCTCGTAGAGGCCGAAGAGGCCGTGCGCCGTGCGGCGCTCGCCGATCGAGGCCGACGGCAGCATGCCCAGCGAACCCGCCAGCACCGAGGCCTCGTCGCTCAGGATGTCTCCGAAGAGGTTCTCGGTCACGAGGACGTCGAAGGCGGCCGGATGCTGGATGAGCAGCATGGCCGCGGAGTCGACGAGGCGGTGCTCGACGACGACCCTCGGAAACTCCGGGCGGAGCTCGTCAACGACCTTGCGCCAGAGTCGGGACGTGGCCAGCACGTTGGCCTTGTCGACGCTCGTCAATCGGCCCCGACGGCCCTCGGCCAACCCGAAGGCGAGCCGTACGACCCGACGGATCTCCGTCTCGGTGTACGCCAGCGTGTCGATGGCGGTGCGGCCATCGGGTGTCGCGCGCTCCTCAGAAGGACGACCGAAATAGAGGCCGCTCGTCAGCTCGCGCACGATGAGCAGGTCCACGCCGCGGAGGAGCGTGGGGCGCAGCGGGGAAGCGCCCGTCAATGCGGGCTCGACCGTGATCGGGCGCAGGTTGGCGTAGAGGCCGAGGCCGCCACGGAGCGCGAAGAGCGCCTGCTCGGGGCGAACGGCGGCGTTGGGATCGTCCCACTTCGGGCCGCCGATGGCGCCGAGGTAGATGGCGTCGGCCTCGGCGCACGCGGCCAGATCCTCGTCGCGGATCGGCACACCGTAGTCATCGATGGCCCGACCCCCGACGACCAGCTCGTGCCAGTCGAAGGCGAAGCCCATCCGGGAGGCGACGGCGTCGAGCACCTGGCGACCGGCGGCGATGACCTCCGGCCCGATGCCGTCGCCGGGGATGGCGACCACGCGGTACGGCGTCGCAGGGCGCGCGCTGACACCGGGCCCAGCGGCCGTGGAAGGATCGCCGGCCCGGTCCCAGGCCGACATGACCGGCTGCTCGGCGGCGCTCATGCGCGCACCTCGCGCACGACAGCGTCTCGCAGCTTGTTGAGCGCCGAGACATAGCCCTCGAGCGAGGCCTCGATGATGTTCGTCGAGAGGCCGTGGCCGGTGCCGATGGGGCCGTCATCGTCGTCGGTCGAGCGCCGGCAGCGGACGAGCACGTTGCCCTGCGCATCCTCACCCGCGGTGACCGCACGGATCTCGTACTCGATGAGCACCGGGTGCCAGCCCAGGATCGGCTCGACGGCTGCGTCGACGGCGCCGAAGAGGGCGTCCACGGGGCCGTTGCCGGTCCCGTCTGCCGTCTCGTTGCGACCGGCCGTGGTCAGGGAGACGTTGCCCTGCGAGCGGCCGCCATGGCTCGAGGTCACGCTCCAGCCAGTCAGTTCGACGTTGCCTGCCGGGCTCGGCGAGGCCTCCGCGGCCAGCTGCTCGACGAGCGCCAGCAGGTCGGCGTCGGTGACCTCCTTCTTGGCATCGGCCAAAGCCACGACCTCACGATAGATGACGTCCAGCCCGGGCCCCTCGACCTCATGGCCGAGCTGCCGCAACTTGCCCTGCAGCCCGCGGCGGCCGGAGAGCTTGCCGATCGAGAGTGTCGACCCGGTCAGCCCGACCGATTGCGGGGTCATGATCTCGTAGGTCAGCGGGTTCTTGAGCACGCCGTCCTGATGGATGCCCGACTCGTGGGCGAAGGCGTTGCCGCCGACGACCGCCTTGTTGGGCTGGACGACGAAGCCCGTCAGGTAGCTGACGAGCCTGCTGGCGGCAGTGATCTGCTCGGTGGCGACGCGGCTGGCGAGGTCCGGGAACTGGGTCGGCCGGGTACGCAGCGACATGACGACCTCCTCCAGGGAGGCGTTGCCTGCGCGCTCGCCCAGCCCGTTGATGGTCACCTCGACCTGGCGCGCGCCGGCCTGCACCGCGGCCAGCGTATTGGCCGTGGCGAGGCCGAGGTCGTTGTGACAGTGGACGCTGACGACCGCGCCCGAGCCGACGCGCGCAACGACCGAGCCGACGAGCGCCCCGAACTCCGAGGGGATTGCGTAGCCGACGGTGTCGGGGATGTTGACCGTGGTGGCGCCGGCGTCGACGACCGCTTCGTAGATGCGGAGCAGGAAGTCCGGGTCCGTGCGCGATGCATCCTCGGCGCTGAACTCGATCTCGGCGTCAGGGCCGAGCGCCTTGCGGCCATAGCGGACCCACTCGGTGGCGGCGGCCAGCGCTTCCTCGCGCGTCGCCCGGAGCTTGTGCTTGAGGTGGATGTCCGAGGTGGCGATGAAGACGTGGAGGTGTGGTCGTTCGGCGACGCGGATCGCCTCGACCGCCCGTTGCGGGTCGCCGTCGCGGCAGCGCGCCAGGGCGGCCACCGCCACCCCCTTGGTCTCCTTGGCGATGCGGTGCACCGCCTCCCAGTCGCCCGGCGAAGCAGCCGGAAAGCCGGCCTCGATGACGTCGACGTTGAGGCGCACGAGCTGACGCGCGACCTCCAGCTTCTCCTCGGCCGTCAGCCCGGCACCGGGCGCCTGCTCACCGTCACGCAGCGTGGTGTCGAAGACGCGGATGCGCCTCGGGTCCCAGCCGGCTGGTCCGGGTTCGCCCATCAGTGCCCCACGGCAGCGCTGGAGCCGGTGGCCGAGGCTTGCGCCTGGCCGGCGGTCACTTCGACCGGGTCGAGCCAGCGCATCTGGCGACGGAGCTCGGCGCCGACGCGCTCGATCTGGTGGTCCTGGTCTGCCTGTCGCATGCGCAGGAAGTCCGCCTTGCCGCTCTCGTTCTCGGCGATCCAGCGGGCGGCGAAGCTGCCGTCCTGGATCTCGGCCAGGACAGTGCGCATCGTCTTTCGAACGTGGTCGTCGATGATGCGCGGCCCCGAAACGTAGTCCCCGAATTCGGCCGTGTCACTGACGCTGAAGCGCATGAAGTTGAGGCCGCCACGGTAGAGCAGATCGACGATCAACTTCAGCTCGTGCATCGTCTCGAAGTACGCCAGCTCCGGCTGGTAGCCGGCTTCGACGAGCGTCTCGAAGGCCATCTTGACGAGCGACGCGGTGCCACCGCAGAGGACCGACTGCTCGCCGAAGAGATCCGTCTCGGTCTCCTCGGCGAAGGTCGTCTCGAGGACACCGGCCCGCGTGCAGCCGAGGGCACGGGCGTAGGCCAATGTCCGCGCTCGTGCCGTGCCACTGTCGTCACGATGCACGGCAAAGAGTGCCGGCACGCCGCCGCCCTCGACGTAGACCGAGCGGACCAGATGACCCGGGCCCTTGGGGGCGACCATGCCGACGTCGATGCCCGTCGGCGGATCGATCCGCTTGAAGTGGATGTTGAATCCGTGAGCGAACATGAGCAGGGTGCCCGGGCGCAGGTTGGGCGCGATGTCCGCGTCATAGACGGCCTTCTGCTCGGTGTCGGGGACGAGGATCATGACCGCGTCGGCCTCGGCGACCGCCTCGGCGACGGTGGCCACCCGCAGGCCCGCCTCGGAGGCCAGCGCTCGACTCTTGGAGGTCTCCTTGAGCCCGATGACGACGTCGACACCGGAGTCGCGCAGGTTCAACGCGTGGGCATGGCCCTGGCTGCCATAGCCGATGATGGCGACCGTGCGGCCGGCCAGCGCCGAGGCATCCGCGTCGGCGTCGTAGTACATGCGTGCGCCCATCAGACCTTCTCCTCGAATTCGACGGTCTGGGCTCCCCGCAGCATGACGATGCTGCCGGTCCGGACCAGCTCTCTGATGCCGAAGGGGGTGACGAGCTCGACCAGGCGGTCGATCTCGTCCTCGGTCCCGGTCGCCTCGACGATGACCGAATCTGCGGCCAGGTCCACGACGCGACCCTTGTAGAGCTCGACGATGGTCACGATCTCTGCTCGGCTGGCGTTCGTGACTCGGAGCTTGATGAGCGCCAGCTCATGCTCGACGCGCCGCTCGGCGGTCACGTCCTGGACCTTGAGAACGTCGATCAGTCGGTAGAGCTGCTTGCTGACCTGCTCGACGCCGTAATCGTCACCGCGCAAGGTGATGGTCATGCGGCTGACGTCTGGATTCTCGGTATGCCCGACCGCCAGCGACTCGATGTTGAAGTTGCGGGCCCGCATCAGGCTCGAGACGCGGTTCAGGACGCCGGGCCGGTTGTTGACGATCGCGATCAGCACGTGGCGACGGGTCTCGCCGGAGCCCGGGACATAGCGGGCGGCGGGCGCCGGGGCTGCCCCGATCGTCGGCGCCGCGGCCGCGCCGGTCGTCGGCGCAGCGGGATGAGCGCCGTCTGTCGCGCTCACTCGTCCGCCCCGCCCCACTTCTCGATGAGGTCGGAGAGACCCTTGCCGGCGGGCATCATGGGGAAGACGTTCTGTTCTTCGGCGATCTCGAACCAGACGAGCGCCGGACCGTCCACTGCCTGCGCCGCGCGGATGGCATCGTCGACCTGGTCGGGCGTGGTGGCTCTGAAAGCCGGGATGCCATAGGCCTCGCAGAGCTTCAGGTAGTCGGGCCCGAAGAGGCTGGCCGAGTGATAGTTGCCAGCGTAGATGATCTCCTGCCACTGGCGGATCATGCCCAACTTCTTGTTGTCGAAGAGGGCGATCTTGACCGGGATGCGGTCCTGGACGAGCGTGGCCAGCTCCTGGAGCGTCATCTGGAAGCCGCCGTCGCCGGCGATGGCCCACGTCTCCTTGTCGGGCCGACCGAGGGCCGCGCCCATGCCGGCCGGCATCGAATACCCCATCGTGCCCAGACCGCCCGAGCTGAGATGCGAGTTCGGGCGTCGAAATCCGGCGTAGCGAGCCAGCCACATCTGGTTCTGGCCGACGTCGGCGATGAGGGTCGCATCGTGATCGGTCAGCTCCCCGATGCGCTGGATGACGAAGTCAGCGCTCAGCAGACCATCGCGCCAGGCACCCGAGCCATGCCACGAGGCGCCCTCCGACTCCCGCCGCCACTCGGCCAGCTCGCCGAAGTAGGTGGTCGCGCTCATCCGATCGCCGCTCTTTGACGAGCGGGGTCAGCGCGCGCAGGACGCGCCCGACGTCGCCCACGATGGGCACATCCACGGCCACGTTCTTGCCGATCTCGCTGGGGTCGATGTCGACGTGGATGATCCGTGCACCGGGTGCGTAGGTGCTCACCTTGCCGGTCACGCGGTCGTCGAAGCGCATGCCCAGGGCGATGAGCAGGTCGGCCGACTGGATGGCCTTGTTGACGTGCTTCCAGCCGTGCATGCCCATGAAGCCATAGCTCAGCGGATGCGTCTCGTCGATGCCGCCGACTCCGAGGAGCGTGTGGGCCACGGGGATCTGCGTCTTCTCGGCGAAGGCGCGCAGGTCGTCCCACGCCTCGGCCACGAGGACGCCGTGGCCGGCCAGGATGACCGG
Organism: uncultured Chloroflexia bacterium; assembly: GCA_963837215.1. Taxonomy (GTDB): domain Bacteria; phylum Chloroflexota; class Limnocylindria; order Limnocylindrales; family CSP1-4; genus CSP1-4. The sequence continues at coordinate 14,972 of CAWIML010000006.1, read as the reverse complement.
CCGCTGGGCGTGGTCGATCTCGCGGGCGGCGGTCTTGAGCTGCTTGGGGTGGCCGTCGAAGTTGGGCTTGAAGCCCGGCAGGCCGGCGACGACGTCCTCCTCGCTGGGGTGGGGCGCGGTCGTTTCCTGCTGCAGGGCATCCTTCGTGATGTCCACGTGGACCGGGCCTGGCCGGCCGGTACGAGCGATGTGGAAGGCTTCGGCGAGGACACGCGGCAGCTCGTCTGCATCGCGCACGAGGTAGTTGTGCTTGGTCATCGGCAGCGTGATGCCGGTGATGTCGATCTCCTGGAAGGCATCCTTGCCGATGAGCGCCGACGGCACGTTGCCGGTGATGGCCACGACGGGGATGGAGTCGAGTTGCGCCGTCGCGAGCCCGGTCACGAGGTTCGTGGCACCAGGCCCGGACGTGCCCAAGCACACCCCCACCCTGCCCGTCGCGCGGGCGTAGCCATCGGCCGCATGGGCCGCCCCCTGCTCGTGTCGGACGAGCACGTGCCGAAGGTCCGGGTAGTCCCCGAGGACGTCGTAGAGCGGCAGGATGACGCCGCCCGGATAGCCGAAGAGGACGTCGGCGCCCTGACGCAGGAGCGCCTCGAGCACGACGTCGGCACCGATCCGGGTCCGACCGCGCGGCTTGGCCTCGTGGAGCATCTGCGTCCGAGCGCGTTCGACGTCCGTTGCGGCCTTCGTGCCGGCGGCCGGCACGTGTCGGCCGGTCGGGCCTTTCGTGATCGTCATCGCTCGGTCATCGCCTCCAGGACTTGGTCGTTGATGGGCAACAAAAGACCCCCGCCTCCCGGCGAGGGTCCCGTGGGTCTTGACGTGGTGCCGTCGCTAGCGGCGTTCTCCTCGTCTCCCTCCGGGCTCCCGCCGGGAGCCGGTAATGAGGCCGATCAGGCCAAGAAGGCCGAGGCCGACGAGTCGAAGCAGGTCGCGAAGCGCGAGATCGTCAGCGGGGATCGTCTCCTGGTAGCGAACCGGCACGCGGCGGCCATCCGACGTCACGGCGACGGCGACCAAGTCCTTGCCCGTGTTCTGCGAACCCACGATCTGTCTCCCGGTTGAGCGTCCGCCGAGTCTAGACCACGTTCCCGCCGCTGTCCACCTCTGCCGAAGGTCCGCACTGGCGCCGCCGAAGGTCCGCGCCACGTTCCGGCCCCGAGGCACCGCGCAGGCTGCGATGTCATCAATCGGACTGCGGTCGTAGCCCCCCTGCGTACACTGCCCGGCATGGCCACGTGCGGTTCGTGCGGTGGGGCGAACCCGGACGGCTTCCGCTTCTGCGGCAGCTGTGGCTCGCCGCTGCCCGTCGGAGCACCGCAGACCACGCGCGAAACGCGCAAGACGGTGACCATCCTCTTCAGCGACGTGACCGGCTCGACGGCCATGGGCGAGCGGCTCGACCCGGAGTCGATGCGCCGGATGCTCGGCCGCACCTTCGCGGCCGCCCGGGAGATCGTGGAGCGCCACGGGGGCACGGTCGAGAAGTTCATCGGCGACGCGGTCATGGCCGTCTTCGGCGTGCCCGTCGTCCACGAGGACGACGCCCTGCGCGCCGTTCGCGCGGCGAGCGAGCTCAACGAGGCACTCGAGGCCATCAATACCGACATGCTCCGCGACCACGGCGTGCGCGTCGGCCTGCGGACCGGCATCAACACCGGCGAGGTCGTGGCCGGCGACCCGTCGGCCGGCGAGTCGTTCGTGACCGGCGACGCCGTCAATGTGGCCGCGCGCCTGGAGCAATCCGCGCAGCCCGGCGAGATCATGCTCGGCGAGGCGAGCTACCGCCTGGTCCGGGACGCGGTCACCGTGGACGACCCGATCGAGCTCGAGCTGAAGGGCAAGTCGGGGCCCGTGCGTGCCTTCCGGCTCCTGGCGTGTCGATCGCGACGCCCCCGCACACCTGCGGCGCCTCGACGCCCCGTTGGTCGGTCGCGTCCGCGAGTTGCGGCTCCTGGCCCAGGCGTTCGAGCGCGTGCAGTCGGATAGCGCCTGCCAGCTCTTCACGGTCCTCGGCACGGCGGGCGTCGGCAAGAGCCGGCTGGTTGCCGCCTTCCTCGACCAGGAGGCGGGCGAGGCGCTCATCCTGCGAGGTCGCTGCCTGCCATACGGGCAGAACATCACCTTCTGGCCCATCGGCGAGATCGTCCGGGCGGCCGCGGGCATCGAGGCGGACGACGATACGCAGGTCGCACGAGCCCGACTTCGAGCCCTTCTGGGCGACGACCCCGATGCCGATCAGGTCGCCGAGCGCATCGGCCAGGCCATCGGGCTGATCGAGGCCGACGCTCCGGTCGAGGAGACGTTCTGGGCCGTGCGGCGCCTGTTCGAGACGCTCGCCCGCGAGCGAACGCTGGTCGTGGTCATCGATGACCTCCACTGGGCCGCTCCGACGCTTCTCGATCTCATCGAACACGCCACCGACTGGATCCGCGATGCCCCCATCCTCCTGGTCGCCATGGGCCGCCCGGAGTTCCTCGACACCCGGCCGGCCTGGGGCGGCGGCAAGCTCAACGCCACGACCATCCTGCTCGAGCCGCTCAGCGAGATCGAGGCCGAGGAACTCGTGGCGCAGCTCGTCGGCGAGACCGGCCTCGACATGCGCCTGCGGCGGCGGATCAGTGACGCCGCCGAAGGCAACCCGCTCTTCGTCGAGGAGCTGGTGGCGATGCTCGTGGACGACGGTGTCCTGCGCCTCGATGGTGACCGTTGGGTCGTCGAGGGAGACCTGACCGGCGTCGCCGTGCCGCCGACCATCGCCGCCCTGATCGCCGCGCGCCTGGATCGGCTGGCGAAGGGCGACCGCATGGTCATGGAACGAGCGTCGGTCATCGGGCGGGTCTTCTGGCGCGACGCGGTGACCGAGCTGCTCGACGACGATGCGCGCGCTGAGCTGGCCCAGCGGCTGGCAGATCTCGTCCGCCGCGAGCTGATCCGGCCGGACCGCGCGACCGGCTTCTTCGTCGACGCGTTCCGTTTCAGGCACGCGCTCATCCGGGACGCCGCCTACGACACGCTCTCCAAGGAGGAGCGCGCTGAGCTCCACCTCCGCTTCGCGGACTGGTTGGAGCGCACGAGCGCCGATCGACTGTCCGAGATCGAAGCCATCGTCGGCCACCACGAGGAGCAGGCAGCGCGGTTCCGGTCTGAGCTCGGGCCGCTCGATGGGCCGTATCGCGAGGCGGCCGTTCGCGGAGCGGGCCACCTCGCGGCGGCCGGGCGTCGGGCCCTGGCACGCGGTGATCTGCCGGCCGCGGTCGGGCTGCTCGACCGCGCCGCGGAGCTCCTGCCGGCCGACGAACCGGGTCGGGCGTCGATCCTGGCGGCGATGGGCTCGGCGCTGACCGAGCAAGGCGACTTTCGTCGTGCGGCCGAGGTCTTCTCCGGGGCCGAGGAGGCGGCGCGCCAGGGCGGCGACGTGGAGGAGGCCTACACCTCGCTGACCCGGCTCCACCTCTTCTTCTTCACCGACCCGGATGGCGTCGCCGAGGCGACGCAGCGCGAGGTGGAGCGGCTCATCCCGCTCTTCGAGGCACGCGGCGACGAGCTGGGCATGGCCAAGGCGCGTCGGAGGCTGGCCATCGTCTATCGCACGCGCCGCGACATCCGCTCGATGGAGGCGGAGCTGGAGCGGGCCATCGTCCACGCGCGCGCGGCGGGCGACACACGGGAAGAGGCGCGGAGCCTGGGGCTGCTGGCGACGGCCGCCCTCCTCGGCCCCACCCCCGCCGTGGATGGCATCGCGCGCTGTGAGCGGATCCGGGCCGAGGCGCCCGGCAACCGCATCGTCGAACGGGCCGTGCTCCCCGCCCTGGCCGGACTGAGCGCGATGACTGGCGACATCGAGGGCGCGCGACAACGCCTCGTCGAGCATGGACGCCTATGCGACGAGATGGGACTGCGGCTCGACGCCGCCGAAGGAGCCATCGTGGCCGGCTGGGTCGAGCTGCTGGCGGCCGAGCCTGCCGCTGCCGAGGCGGCCCTCGCCACAGCGGTCACCGATCTCCAGGCGATGGGCGAGCGGACGAACCTGGGCATGGCCGCGGCGTTGCTCGGCCAGGCCCGCTACCAGCTCGGCCGCGAGGCGGAAGCCATCGCCGCCACGAAGGTCGCCGAGGCGGCCGCAGCCCCCGACGACCTCGGCACGCAGGTCGCGTGGCGTATCGCCCGAGCCAGCGCACTCATCGCCACCGGTGACGTGACGGAGGGGCGCCGGCTGGCGGACGAGGCCGCCCGACTGGCGGGCCAGACCGACAGCCTGGAGCTGCGCGGGCAGGCGCAAGCCGCGCTGGCCGCGGCCGACCTCGCACGCGGTGAGACGGCCATGGCCCGCGCCGCATTCGAGAAGGCCGCCACGGCGTTCGAGCGCAAGGGCGATGTCGTCTCTGCCGCCGCGGCGCGTGGACGCCTGGCGGCGTTGGACGGCCTCGGGGCCGGGGCCACGACGTGAGCACCAAGATCCTGACCATCACCGCCGGGGCGGCTACGGACGCCGGCATGGTCCGCCCCGGAAACGAGGATGCGTACCTCGTAGCGCCACCCCTCTATGTGGTCGCGGATGGCATGGGCGGTCATCGCGGCGGCGAGGTGGCGGCCCGGCTGGCCGTGACGACGCTCTCCACCCGGGCACCCGAGATCGCCTCGGGTGACGGCGCCACGCTCGTGGAGGTCATGCACGAAGCGAACGGCATCATCCTGCGCTCGTCGCAGGAGGACGAGAGGTTGCGTGGCATGGCCACCACCTGCACCGCGGCGGTCGTCCGCGGGCGGGTCGCCCGCATCGCGCACGTCGGCGACTCACGCGCGTATCACTTCCATGAGGGCCGTCTGACCCAGCTGACCGACGACCACAGCGTCGTCGCGCAGCTGGTGCGCGAGGGCTACCTGACTGCCGCGGAAGCCGCGGTACACCCGCGCCGCAACGTGATCATGCGCGCCCTCGGGAGCATCGACGATGTCGACATCGACACGGCCGAGGCCATCCTCGATGCCGGCGACCGCTTGCTGCTCTGCAGCGACGGACTGACCAATTGTTTGAACGATCCGGCCATCGCCGCCCTCCTTGCCAGTGAACGAGACGCCCAGTCGGCGGCCGAGCGTCTGGTCGAGCGCGCCAACGCGGCCGGCGGCCCGGACAACATCACGGTCGTCGTCGTCGACGTCCGAGCCATGAGCAGCTGAGCACGGACGCGGAGGGGACGAGGACGATGGCCGGAACGCCGGACGCGCGCGTCGGCAGCGACCTCGGACCGTATCGGATCGAAGCCGTCATCGGGCGCGGCGGCATGGGCGTCGTCTACCTCGCGGCTGACACTCGGCTTGACCGGCGGTGGCATTGAAGCTGCTCTCGCCAGGGCTGGCTGATGACGAGGCCTTCCGGGCGCGGTTCATTCGCGAGTCTCGCCTGGCGGCGTCGATCGACGACCCCAACATCGTCCCGGTCTATGAGGCCGGTGAGATCGAGGGCGTCTTCTACCTCGCGATGCGCTATGTCGAAGGCACCGATCTCGAGTCCCACCTGCGCCAGGGGCCTCTGACGCCCGAGGCGACCGTCCATGTCGTCTCCCAGATCGCCCGTGCCCTGGATGCCGCCCACGAGCGGGGACTCGTCCATCGTGATGTCAAACCCGCCAACGTCCTGATCGTGTCGGGCAAAGGCCCGGATCGGCCCGACCATGCGTACCTGACCGACTTCGGGCTGACCAAGCACCGAGGTTCCGAGACCGGCGTCACGCGTGCAGGGTCGTTCATGGGCACGCTCGATTACATCGCCCCGGAGCAACTCGAAGCCAAGCCGGTCGATGGAAGGGCCGATGAGTACGCGCTGGCCTGCGTGGCCTTTCAATGCCTGACGGGCGCGGTGCCATTCGAGCGCGACAGCGACCCAGCCATCCTCATGGCGCACCTCAGAGACGCGCCGCCGTCCGCTGCGGCCGCGGACCCCAGGCTCCCGGACGCTCTCGACGCGGTGATCGCGCGCGGCATGGCCAAGAAACCCGACGATCGCTACCCGTCGTGTGTCGCCTTCGCCACGGCACTCCGTCAGGCGCTGGGTGTGCGTCCGACGGAGGAACGGCAGCTGCCCCTGCGCCCAGGGCGTCGCTGGCCGTGGGTCGTCGCCGGGGTCGGATTGGTAGCCGTCCTGGCGGGTGGTGCGATGCTCCTGGGCGGTGGTTGGCCAAGCGGCGCGTCATCTGGCGCGCCCAGCGGGTCCGCACCCGGTCTCGCGACTGAGGTTCCTTCGTCGTCGGCATTCCCCGATGCCGGTGAACAGGCGCTCATCGCCCGCCTGCCACCGGCGATGCGCGAGTCGTGCGAGCGGGGCTCGTATGAGAGCGCTCAAGGATATGAAGGACAGAGCGGCCGAGGCGTCGCCGCCCCGGAATCCAGCATCGCTTGTGACCTGCCCGTCGACAGTGGCGCGAGTCGTCTGTACCTCAAGGCGTATAGCGGCTATTCCGGGAACTACGTCTTCACCGTCGCCGGCCGCATCGGAGTGATCGCGCTCTCGGTGAACGCGGGACAGAGCGATTGCGCCACGGCACGACGTGCGCTCCAGCGATGGTCGGCGGGCGGCGATGAACAGGGTGCGATGCTGTGCTATCAGGCTTCCGGTACGTCATGGCTGTACTGGTCGTACGACGATGCGCGTGTACTCGCTTCGGCAAGCCGCGACGGCACCGACAGCACCGACAGCACCGCGCTCTACGACTGGTGGAACACGGACGCCCGTTTCATCGAGGCCGCCCCATGAGCGGAACGCCGGACCCGCGCGTCGGCACCGACCTTGGCAACTACCGCATCGAAGCCGTCGTCGGGCGAGGCGGCATGGGCGTCGTCTACCGCGCCGAACAGGTCGGCCTGGCGCGCAAAGTGGCCCTCAAGGTACTGGCCCCCGCCCTCGTCGACGACGAGGCCTTTCGAGCGCGATTCGTGCGAGAGTCGCAGATGGCGGCGGCCATCGATCACCCCAACATCCTGCCCATCTACGAGGCCGGCCAGGTCGAGGGCGTCTACTTCCTGGCCATGCGCTACGTCGACGGGACCGACCTCGAGACCCGTCTGCGGGCCGGGCCGCTCGAGCCGCGCGATACGATCCGGATCCTCGCGCAGGTCGCCTCCGCCCTCGACGCCGCCAGCGAAGCGGGCCTCGTCCACCGAGACGTCAAGCCGGCCAACATCCTGATCGCCTCGAGCAAGGGCGTGGAGAAGGCCGACCATGCCTACCTGTCCGATTTCGGGTTGACCAAGCACCGCGGATCGCAGACCGGACTGACCCAGTCGGGGGCATTCATGGGCACCCTCGACTACATCGCACCGGAACAGGTCGAAGGCCGGCCGGTGGATGGGCGGACCGACCAATACTCCCTGGCATGCGTCGCGTTCCACTGCCTGACGGGGACCACGCCCTTTCCGCGTGATACGGACATCGCCATCGCCATGGCCCACCTCCGCGAGCAGCCTCCGGCTGCCACGTCGCTTCGCCCGGAGCTGCCGCCGGACGTCGATCGGGTATTCGCCCGAGCCCTGGCCAAGAGGGCCGATGATCGCTTCCCTACCAGCGAGGCCTTTGTCGGCGCGCTTCGTCAGGCACTCGGAGTCAGGGCCTCGGAGCAGCATCCGGTACCGCCCACGGCGAGGTCCAACCGGTGGCCGCTTCTCATCGGGCTGCTTGTTGTCGTGGCGGTGGTAGCGGTCGGAGCGATCAGCCTCCTCGTCCTCCGGGCGGGGCAGGCGAGCCCATCGCAGAGCGCAGTCGGCGAAGGGCCGTCAGCGTCGGTCACTGGATCGGCGTCGGGCGGACCGACCGGCGATCCCTTCCCCACGCTGCTCGAGTCCAGCCTCATCCTGTCGCTGCCACCGGAGAGCGCGCCCGATTGCTCCCGAGGCGACGGCGCGTTGCTCCCGACGCGCCAGGGCCCCGCGGTGAAACCTCGTGCCCACGTCGTCTGCCGCCTCCTCGGCGGGTCAGGGCCCGGACACTCGTCGAAGTCTGTGCTGTTGCCGCTCATGACCGACTTCCGCGGCTCGGACGTCATCCAGGCGTTGGCCACGGCCTGCAGGTGTCGTCGAAGGCGACTGCGCGGACCGCAAGATCGCGCGTTCGGTGGCTGGCGGGGTCCCGGACTCACGGAGGTCTACGGCGGCGCTATCTGTGCCCCGGCCGTCGGGCGACGGTGGCGCGCTCGGAGCTGACCTGGACGGTGGAAGACAACCTGGGTCGTCTACAGGGCCACCGCCCTCGATCGGCGACGGCAACGCCGCGCTTCATGCTGGTGGATCGCCAATCGCGAGTCGATCGCGCCGTGACCGGTCCAGCGTCCCGACCCGCGCGTCGGCACCGACCTCGGCACCTACCACATCGAGGCCGTCGTCGGGCGTGGCGGCATGGGCGTCGTCTATCGCGCGACTGATCGGAGCCTCGATCGCCGGGTGGCCCTCAAGCTCATCACCCCGACGGTCGCCGACGACGAGGCCTTCCGCTCACGCTTCCTGCGCGAGTCGAAGATGGCGGCCGCCATCGACCATCCCAACATCATCCCCATCTACGAGGCTGGCGAAGCCGACGGAGCCTTCTTCCTGGCGATGCGCTTCGTCGATGGCACCGACCTCGAGCGCCGGCTGCGAGACGGGCCCCTGGAGCCCAGGGCGGCGGTGGCGATCCTCGGCCAGATCGCCTCGGCCCTTGATGCAGCCCACGCGGCCGGGCTCGTGCATCGCGACGTCAAGCCGGCCAACGTGCTCATCGCCTCCGGCCAAGGCGCCGACCGCTCCGACCATGCCTATCTGACCGACTTCGGGCTGACCAAGCAGTCGGGCTCGGAGACCGGCCTCACGCGCGCCGGCGGTTTCGTGGGCACGCTCGAGTACATCGCCCCGGAGCAGATCGAGGGCAAGGCGACCGACGGGCGAGCCGATCAGTACGCGCTGGCCGCCATCGCAGTCGCCTGCCTGTCCGGCACCGCACCCTTTTCACGGGACTCGGATGTGGCGCTCATCAATGCCCATCTCCATGATCCACCCCCGTCGGTGCACCTGCGCGTCCCAACGCTGCCGAGGGAGGCCGACGCGGTCGTCGCCCGAGGCATGGCCAAGGCGCCCGACGCCCGGTACCCGGACTGCCGCTCGTTCGTCGAGGACCTCCGCGTCGCACTCGGGATCACCTCGACCCACACACGGCCGATGCCCCCACGACACCGGTCGCGCGACCGCACGAGACCGCTCCTGATCGTCGGTGTCCTCGCCCTTGGTCTGATCGCCGCCCTCGCTTTCATGCTCGCGTCCGGTGGTCTGTCCACGCCAACCACCGTTCCATCGGACAACCTGGCCGGCGGTTCCCCATCAGGCAGCGGCGAGGCCTCACCGACCTTGGATGTCTTCCCGAACGCGGCCGAGGCGGCGCTGCTCGATGAGCTGCCTCCGAGTCTGAGCGAGACGTGTCGGCGCGGACCTTACAACCTCGTCGAGTCCGAGATTCGCAGTGCGACGCCGATCGCGAGCATCACCTGTCCGCAGGATGTCGCATCAGGCGCTAACGACGTCATCGTCCGCCAATTCGAGTTTCTGTCGGGGCCGGACGCCCTATTCAATACTGATTCCGCGATCTCTCGCATCGTCCAGTCGGGTCAGATCCGGCCGGGTGATTGCGCAACCGCGACCCGAGCTGGCGGTCGATGGGGCTTCGGCGATGACGACAGCGGAGCGATGGTCTGCCTGATCGACGGACAGACCGGCGATGCCGTCCTGTATTGGTCATATCAGGATCGCGGGATCCTGGTCAAGGCCACGAACCGACGCGGTGATCGGGAAGCGCTCTACGACTTCTTCTTGCAGGCTCGTCGCTTCATCGCACCATGACGACGCAGCGTCCCGACCCCCGCGTCGGCACCGACCTCGGGCCTTATCACATCGAGTCTGTGATCGGTCGGGGCGGCATGGGCGTCGTCTACCTCGCCACCCATGCCGGGCTGGACCGCAAGGTCGCGCTGAAGCTGCTCAGCCCCGACTACGTCGACGACGAGGCGCTTCCGGGCGCGGTTCCTGCGCGAGTCGAAGCTGGCGGCCGCGCATCGACCACGCCGAACATCGTCCCCATCTACGACGCCGGTGACGCTCGACGGCACGCTACTACCTCGCGATGCGCTACGTGGAGGGCGTCGACCTCGCCACGCGCTGCGAGCCGGTCCGCTCGCCACCGCGGCGGCGGTCTCGCTCGCTGGCCCAGGTCGCCGGCGCCCTCGACGCCGCCCATGCGGCCGGCCTGGTCCATCGCGACGTCAAGCCCGCCAACGTGCTCATGGCCTCGGGCCAGGGCGCCGACCGCGCCGACCATGCGTACCTGACCGACTTCGGGCTGACCAAGCAGCGCGGTCCCAGACCGACCTGACCCAGATGGGCGGCTTCCTGGGCACGCTCGACTACATCGCGCCGGAGCAGATCGAGGGCCGGGTGGTCGACGGGCGGGCCGACCAGTACGCCCTGGCCGCGATCGCCGTCGCCTGCCTGACCGGCCAGGTGCCCTTTCCGCGCGACTCGGACGTGGCCATCATCAACGCCCACCTCCACGATGCGCCGCCGTCTGTGCACTTGCGCGTCCCAGACCTGCCGATCGAGGCCGACGCCGTCATCGCCCGGGGCATGGCCAAAGCGCCCGATGATCGCTATCCCGACTGCCGCGCCTTCGTCGATGAGCTCCGCGACGCCGTGGGCGTGACCGCGACATTCCCAAGGGCGACCACGCAGCGAACCTCGGGTCAAGACCTGCGCGCGCCCCTGATCGTCGGAGTGCTCGTCATCCTCGGGTTGGTCGCACTGACCGCCTTCGTCATGGCGTCGAGCGGTGGACTCGGTCCGAGCTCGAGCGCCCCGGGCAGCCTGGCTGCCACGTCGCCTTCGTCCTCGGTCGACGCCTCGCCGACCGAGGACATCTTCCCCAATACGGCCGAAGCAAGTCCCTGCTCAAACAGCTACCAGACGACGCTCAGGGTCAGCTGCCAACGCGGCAGATACAACACCCTGTTGGGCAACAACGGCCCTCGCACCCCGATCGCGAGCCTCGAGTGCACGCCAGGTGTGACCGCGGGCGCCTCATCGGTCGCTGATCCGGAGCTTCGGGCCGGATGCGGCCAGGAATGGCTACCCGGGCGGCGTCATCTCATACGTCGGCGGTGGAGGGTTCTCCGCATCTGGCCCACCTGTTCAACCCGGAGACTGCGCCATCAGCAAGCGCGCCAACGGACGATGGCAGCGTGCTGATGCCGATGTCGGGGCCATCCTGTGCTACACGGAGGGGTCGACCGGCGATGCCATCCTATGGTGGACGTACGACGCGGACGCGATCATCGTCAAGGCCACGAACCAGCGCGGCGAGTCGGCGGCGCTCTACGACTGGTTCGAGCAGACCGCCAGGTTCATCGCGCCATGACGGGACCGCGCCTCGACCCTCGTGTGGGCACGGACCTCGGGCCCTATCACATCGAGTCGGTCATCGGCCGCGGCGGCATGGGTGTCGTGTACCTCGCCACGCACGCCGGTCTGGACCGTCGCGTTGCGCTCAAGCTGCTGACGCCCGACTACGCTGACGACGAGGCCTTCCGGGCGCGCTTCCTGCGCGAGTCGAAGCTCGCCGCATCCATCGACCACCCCAACATCATCCCGATCTATGACGCGGGCCAGATCGAGGGCACGTACTACCTGGCCATGCGCTACGTCGAGGGCACCGACCTCCAGCAGCGCCTCGTCCAGGGAGCCCTGGCACCGCGCCTCGCATCCGCCATCCTGACCCAGCTTGCTTCGGCGCTCGATGCCGCCCACGCCGCAGGGCTTGTCCACCGGGACGTGAAGCCAGCGAACGTGCTCATCGCCGCGGGCCAGGGTTCCGATGGCGCGGACCACGCCTATCTGACCGACTTCGGGCTGACGAAGCAGCGAGGCTCGCAGACCGGCCTGACCCAGATGGGCGGTTTCCTGGGCTCCCTCGAATACATCGCGCCGGAGCAGATCGAGGGACGAGCCGTCGACGGTCAGGCCGACCAGTACGCCCTGGCGGGTGTCGCCGTCACGGCGCTTTCCGGAACGCCGCCCTTCCGTCGCGATGCCGACGTCGCCGTCATCAATGCGCATCTCCACGATGCGCCGCCATCCCTCCACCTCCGACGACCCGAGCTGCCGATCGACGTGGACGCCGTCGTCGCCCGTGGCATGGCCAAGGCACCCGCCGATCGCTACCCGAGCTGCGCGGCCTTCGTCGAGGACCTTCGACGCAGCGCTCGGGCTGACGGGGACCTATACGGTCTCGTCAGGGTCTCGCGAGCGCGGGCGCCTGCCGCTCATCGCCGTCGGTCTCCTCGCCCTCGTCCTCCTCTTCGCTGCCGGGGCCTGGGTCGCGGTCGGCGCCGGATGGCTGACGACGTCGCCGACGGGCAGCCCGTCGGTGAGCGCCGCAGCATCGTCAGCCTCGGCCGATGCGGCCCCGAGTGCGACCGAGGACGTCTTCCCGAACCCGTCGGAGACGACCCTCCTCGATGCCCTTCCTGCAGGCCTGGCGGAGACGTGCACGCGGCGGGTCATACAGGGCGACCCTTACAGGCTTCGGGCCAGCTCACCCGCTCGCGAGCCTGGCGTGCTCCCCGCTGGCCAGCGCCGGCGTCAACATCGTCGAGATCCGCAAGTACCCGTTCCTCGGCACGACCGCCGGCAATACCGGCTTCACCACGGAGGCGGCGATCTCCGACATAGCTGGCGAGCGTCACGGCACGACGGGCGGCGACTGCGCCACAAGGACGCGGGTCAACGGGCGCTGGGAGCTCGGTGACGAGGACGCCGGTGCGATCGTCTGCTATCTCGACCCGGTGACCGGTGATGCTGTCCTGTGGTGGTCATACAAGGATGCTTCGGTGCTGGTCAGGGCCGCCAACCAACGAGGCGAGCGAGAAGCGCGCGTACAGGTTCTTCGAGCAGACAGCCAGGTTCATCACTACCGTGACCGCGCCACGACCGATCCCCGCATCGGCACCGACCTTGGGCCGTACCGCATCGAGCGCGTCATCGGGCGAGGCGGGATGGGCGTCGTCTACCTCGCCGAGCAGCCCAGTCTCGGACGCAAAGTCGCGCTCAAGATCCTGCCCGCCGAGCTCGCCGGCGACGCTGCCTTCCGGGCGCGTTTCGAGCGGGAATCGAAGATGGCGGCGGCCATCGACGATCCCAACATCCTGCCGGTCCACGAAGCAGGAGAGATCGACGGCGCCCTGTTCATCGCCATGCGCTACGTGGCCGGCACGGACCTCGAGGCACGCCTCAAGGAGGGTGCGCTGCGGCCGGACGTCGCCGTCCACCTGCTCGGCCAGGTCGCCAGCGCGCTCGATGCCGCGCATCTCAACGGTCTCGTCCACCGGGATGTCAAACCCGCCAACATCCTCATCGCGCCCGGTGGCGGTGACGAGCGCGGCGAGCATGCCTATCTCGCCGACTTCGGGCTCACGAAGCCGCGAGGCGAGGACACGAGCCTGACCCGCGCGGGCACCATCGTGGGCACGCTCGATTACATGGCGCCCGAGCAGCTCGAAGGCCGCGACGTGAGCGGTCAGGCCGACCAGTACGCCCTGGCCGCCATCGCGTTCCGGGCGCTGACCGGCCAGCTGCCGTTCCCGCGAGACACGGAAGTGGCCGTCATCAGCGCCCACCTCAAGGAGCCACCACCATCTGCGCACGACCTCGCGACCAGCCTGCCGGCCGGCGTCGACGCTGTCATCGCTCGCGGGATGGCCAAGGACCCGGCCGCCCGCTACCCGACCTGCGCCGCATTCATCGGCGACCTTCGACGGGCGTTGGCAGTGACCTCGAGCATGCCCGAGTCGGCGCCGTCACGACCCACCTCGCGGCGAGCGCTCGTGGCCGTCCTCGTCGGCGTCGTGGCCGTGGCCGTCGTCGTGGCCGGCGGCCTGATCGCGCTCGGCGGCGCCGGATCGCCGGGCGCCTCGCCGAGCCTGGGTGCGGGTGGGTCGCCGACCGGCGAGCCTGGGTCGATCGGCGCCTCGGCGAGCGCCTCGGCGGATGCGGAGGCCTTCCCGACCGTCGCCGAATCGGCCGCTCTGGCGCTCATCCCGGACGAGATCCGCCCGACGTGCGTTCGCGGACGGGGAGTCAGCGACGCTATCGATGCAGGCTTCACGGGCACCATCCATCTCGACGTCGGCGCGCCGGGCGGTCCCGTCCCGATCCCGGTGACGCCGTCTGAGCCAACGGCCGCGCTGACGTGCACACCCGCGGCCGGCGCTGACCGCGTCCATTTCCTCTGGTACCAGTTCGCAGGCGGCAACGCCGTGAACGCCCTCGACTACCTCAGCACGCAGGCTGCGCGGTATGAGGTCGGCGACGGCGACTGTTCGGCCGACGAGAAGGCGCGCGAGCCGTGGTCGAACGAGCGTTTTGCCGCCGGTCTCGTGGTCTGCTTCCGCGCGGCGCCGTTCGACGGCTCGCCGTGGGTTGACTTCACATTCGACGACGCCCACATGCTGGCCCTCGCAACGAGGGACGATCGGGACTACGACACGCTCTACGAGTGGTTCCAGGACCTCAGGACGTTCCTGCCATGACCGCGCCCCGCCCCGACCCACGCATCGGCACCGACCTCGGCCCGTACCGCATCGAGGCCGTCATCGGGCGTGGCGGGATGGGCGTCGTCTATCTCGCCGAAGAGCGCCGACTGAAACGCCGAGTGGCGCTCAAGGTCCTGCCGCCGGGCCTGGCCGACGACGCCGACTACCGGGCTCGCTTCGAGCGCGAGTCGCAGATGGCGGCGGCCATCGACGACCCCAACATCCTGCCCATCTACGAGGCTGGCGAGATCGACGGCGTCCTCTTCATCGCGATGCGCTATGTCGAGGGCACGGACCTCGAGGCGCGGCTCCGGGATGGGCCGCTCGAGCTGCGGCAGGTCGTCCACCTGCTGGGCCAGGTCGCCAGCGCGC
>CAWIML010000005.1:0-8402 GCA_963837215.1 uncultured Chloroflexia bacterium | reverse complement strand
ATGCTGCTACCCTCGCGGCCATGACACCGACCGCCCTCATCACCGGCGTCACCGGCCAGGACGGCTCCTACCTGGCCGAATTCCTGCTCGACAAGGGCTACCGGGTGGTCGGCATGACCCGCCGCTCGAGCACCGCCAGCGGCGAGCGCATCGCCCACCTCGCCGGGCGCCTCGAGCTCATCCAGGGCGACCTGCTCGACCAGGCCTCGCTCGTCTCCGCGCTCGCCGACACGCAGCCACGCGAGGTCTACAACCTGGCCGCACAGAGCTTCGTGCCCACGTCCTGGAACCAGCCCGTGCTGACCGGCGAGTTCACGGCCCTCGGCGTGACCCGCATGCTCGAGGCCATCCGCCAGGTGGATCCAACCATCCGCTTCTACCAGGCCTCATCGAGCGAGATGTTCGGGCGCGTTCGCGAGGTACCGCAGACGGAGCTGACGCCCTTCCACCCGCGCAGCCCGTACGGCGTGGCCAAGGCGTACGGCCACTTCCTGACCGTCAACTATCGCGAGAGCTACGACCTCTTCGCCGTCTCGGGCATCCTCTTCAACCACGAGTCGCCGCGCCGCGGCCTGGAGTTCGTGACCCGCAAGGTGACCGACGGGGTCGCCCGCATCGCCCTCGGCCTGGCGACCCACCTGCCGCTCGGCAACCTCGATGCCCGCCGCGACTGGGGCTTCGCCGGCGACTACGTGCGCGCGATGTGGCTGATGCTCCAGCAGGATGTGGCCAGCGACTACGTCGTCGCCACGGGCGTCGATCACAGCGTCCGCGAGCTGCTCGAGATCGCCTTCGCCCACGCTGGCCTGGACTACCGCGACCATGTGACGCTGGACCAGGCGCTCATCCGGCCGGCGGAGGTCGACAACCTGCGCGGCGATGCGACCAAGGCGCACGCGGAACTGGGCTGGGCGCCCGACCGTGGACTTCGCGGGCCTGGTCAGGATGATGGTCGACGCCGACCTCGAGCGCTACCGATCGGGAGCCGCGGACAAGGTCGGCGCCAACTCCGCGCCGGCCGCGCCACGGACCTGAGCCCTTGCGCGTCCTCCTGACCGGCGGTCACGGGTTCGTCGGTCGTCGGCTCCAGCGCGAGCTGGCCGAGGCAGGCGACACGGTCTCCGCGCCGAGCCACGAAGCACTGGACGTGACGCGCCCCGACTCCGTCGCCGAGGCCCTGGCCTGGGAGCCAGATGCCGTCGTCCATCTCGCGGCCGTGGCGTTCGCGCCGGATGCTGAGGCCGACGCGGCTCGCGCCATGCATGTGACCGTCGGCGGGACGCTGGTCCTCATGGAGGCGCTGCGCCGGCTGCCGCGGCCGCCACTCGTGCTGGTGATCGGCTCGGCCGACGTCTACGCCTTCCCCGGCGCGGCCGGCGTGGCCCTGCCGGAGGAGGGCCAGCTCGGCATCCGCGGCTCGTACGGCCTGACCAAGGTGGCCCAGGAAGCGGTGGCCATGGAGGCAGCTGCACGAGGGGGCTGGTCGCTCATCGTGGCCCGCACCTTCAACCACACCGGCCCCGGCCAGCGCCGTGAGTTCGTCGTGCCTGCCCTTGCGGAACGGGTGCTGGCCGTGCGCGACGGTCGGGCGTCGGTGATCCCGGTCGGCAACCTCGACGTGCGACGCGACCTGCTCCATGTGGACGACGTGGCCGTCGCCTACCGGCTGCTCCTCGGCGGCCCTGGCCGGTGGCCGTGTCCAGCCCGGCGGCGTGGTCCTCAACGTGGCCAGCGGGCGGACCACCTCCATCCGCGAGGTGGTCGGCGGACTTCAGGCGCGGGCGGGCATCGACGCGCCGCTCTTCGTCGACCCCCGCTTCGTGCGTGCCAATGACCCGCCGGAGATCCGCGGCGACGCCAATCGGTTGCGAGCCCTGACGGGCTGGCAGCCGCAGCGGGACCTGGAGACGATCCTCGACGACGTCTGGGCCGACGTCGCCGGGGTCGCGAGCCGGGCATGATCTGGATCGTCCTGCCGACGTACAACGAGCGGGTCAACGTGGAGTCGATCGTGCCGGCCATCCGGACGGCGGTGCCCGATGCGACCATCCTCGTCGTCGACGACGGCTCGCCGGATGGGACGGGCGAGCTGGCCGATGCCCTGGCGGCGACGGACGATCACGTCAGGGTCCTGCACCGCACGACGAAGGATGGCCTGGCCCGGGCCTACAGCGCGGGCTTCGACCAGGCGCTGGCGGCCGGCGCCACGACCATCATCCAGATGGACGCCGACTGGTCGCACCCGCCCTCGCTCCTGCCCACGCTCATCGCACGCCTGGACGCCGGTGCCGACCTCGTCCTCGGGTCGCGCTATGTCCGCGGCGGCGGGACGCAGGGCTGGCCGCTCAAGCGTCGCATCATCTCGCGCTGCGGCAACTTCTTCGCCCAGCTCGTGCTGACGCTGCCCTATCCCGACACGACGGGCGCCTTCAAGGCGTGGCGCTCGGAGACGCTGCGAGCCGTCGACCCATCGACCATCGACGTCACCGGCTACGTGTTCATGATCGAGCTCGTCGACCGGGCGCATCTCCTGGGTGCGCGGATCGCGCAGGTGCCCTTCGTCTTCATCGAGCGACGTGAGGGCGTCTCCAAGATGAGCGGCAGCATCTTCTTCGAGGCCTTCCGTCATGTCATCAAGCTTCGCTTGGACCGGATCCGGGGACGAGCGCCGCTCATGACGGACAACGAACCGACCCGCACCGAGATGACCTGCCCGCGCTGCGGGTCCGCACGCTCGAAGTCGGCCACCTTCTGTGGCACCTGCGGCCAGGACCTGCGGCCCGGAGCGTCGGTCATCCCGTTGTTGCCGCCATCCGAGGCGCCGCCCGCCAACGCCGAGGGTGGTGGGTCCAGCGGTGCCCGAGGCCTGCTCCGCCGGAAGTCGAGCTCGACCGAGGCCGCTGGTGGCACGGCGGCCGCTGCTGGCGCCGAGGCGTCCGGTGGCCAAGCCGTGGATACCCCGACGGTCACGGGTGCGCCGTCGCCGACATCAGCGACGCCCGCCCAGACGGCCCTGGGCCCCGTGACCTTGCCCGGCAGCCAGACGCGACTGCCGAAGGAGAAGTCCGTGGCGAAGCCCGAGCCGGCGGTCCTCCCCAAGCCCGACACGACCCTCTCGTTCTCCGAGCGGTACCGCGGCACCCAGTACAGCAACCCCGACATCGAGCGCTTCCTCCCGCCTCCCCGTGGCGCCAAGGGACAGCGGCGATGGGGTCGGATCCTGGTCGTGGCCATCCTCTTCGTCGCCACCCTGGCCGCCGCGTTGGCCGGCAGCTGGTTCGTCTTCTTCTCTCCCAACGCCATCATCGGGCCGGGCGGGAGCGCTTCGAGCTCGGCGGGCGCTTTGGCGACTCCACGGCCGACCGCGGCGCCGACGCCGACCATCCACGGCCTCATCCCGGACGAGGTCGAGGTCGCCGGCTGCCTCCTGTTCACCGAGGACGCGCAGCGTCAGGCCGGGTTGGCGGCTCTGCGCACCGACGCGTTGGCCGGTGGCGCTCCGGACCTGGCGGAGCGCGCGGCGGCCGTCACGGAGGCCATCGAGGTGTCACGGTCGAGCCTGCCGATGCTCGAGGCCGAGGTTCCGACGCAGGCGCTGGCCGCGGCCTGGCTGGCCCTCTACGACATCGAGACCGACGCCCTGGCGCAGATGGCGGCGGCGCCCGCCGACGCCGAGGCCCTGAAGGCTGCGGTCGCGCGCCTCGACCAGGCGGAAGCCGCGCGAACGGCCGTCGCCGACGCGCAAACCGCATTGGTCGCCGTCTATGCCGAGGCGACCTGCGTCGTCCAGTGAGCGGGTGGTCGGTTGCGTCGGCAACGACCTTGATGGCCTGGTGCTATCCTCGCGCCCCGTGAGCCTTCCACAGACGGCCGGCGCTCCGGCCGATGCCGACACCGCCGCCGAAGCCGACACCGACCCCGACTGTCCCCTCGTCGCCCGACCGGTCGCGTTCGACGACATCCCGCGGACGGCCTGGGACCGGCTCCTGGCGACGACACCGGCGGCGACGGCCTTCAGTCGCTGGACCCTCCACCGTGCCTGGTGGGATGCCTACGGCTCGACCGCGCACGAGCAGTACCTCGTCTGCGTCGACGCCCAGGCTCCGGCCGGCGCCGAGCTCGATCCGACCGCCATCCGCGCCATCGCGCCCCTGATGCACCGCCACGAGGTCGAGCCGGACGACGCCGCCACGGCCACCCGCATGCGCCACGGCCATCCGACGACCTCGCCGGTTCGCCCGACCGCCAAGGCGATCTTCTTCGGCGCCAGCTACCACGCCGATTACGCCACCATCCTGGCCGACCCGGCCGACCTCGACGCCGTCGCCGAGGCGGTCGTCGATGCCCTCGTCGCCGGCCCGGACGCCGACCACGGCGACACCGAGTGGGACGTCGTCGACCTTCGCCGGCTGCGCCGCGACGATCTGATGCTGCCCGCGCTCCAGCGTGCCTTCGAGCGACGCAGCGCGCGCGGGGGGTGGCATGTCATGCGCGAGCAGGAGGATGTCTGCCCGGTCCTGACGCTGCCCGACGACGGCGACTGGGAGACCTACCTGGGCAGCTCTTGACAAGAAGGCGCGCCACGAGATCCGGCGCAAGATCCGCCGGGCCGAAGCGGTTGGCGAGAACACGTTCCGGCTGATCGACCCGACGCCCGATGCCGTCGATGCCTTCATCGACCTGCACCAGGCTCGCTGGGGGGACGAGGGCCTCTTCCCGGCCACGGCCGGCGGCCATCGGAGCCGTCGCTTCATCCATCGTCTTGCCGAGCTGGAACTCGCCGAGGGCGCTGGACGCCAGCTCCAACTCGGCCATTTCGAGGTCGCCGGGCGCGTGCTCATGATCGCGGTCGGATTCGACGACGGGGTCGCCTGCCTCTTCTACAACGCCGGCATCGACCCGGACGCCCGCGACCTGTCGCCCGGGGTCACGGGCACGGCCGCCTACCTTCGCGACCGCATGGCAGCCGGCCGTCGGCGCTTCGACTTCCTGCGCGGCGACGAGGCCTACAAGTACGAGTGGGGCGCGGTGGACGAGCCCGTCTTCCGCCTCCTCGTGGAGCGGTTCGTCTGATGTCGGCTGGAGCCCGCGGAGCTGGCCGATGACCGCGCCGACGCTGACCGAGCCGTGTTACGACCAGCCCAAGCGGGCACCGCTCGATGACGGCGGGCGGATCCGCGTCGTGCAGATCCTCGCCACCGGCAGCAACGGCGGCGCCCAGGAGGCCACCTGGTCGCTCGTGCGCGGGATGGACCAGGCTCGTTACGACGTCGAGCTGGTCAGCCTCACCGACGGGCCCACCGTGCGCCGCTTCGAACGTGCCGGCTTCCGGACGACCGTCATCGAGACCGACGACGATCAGGAGGCCGTGGCCCAGCTCCTCGGCCACTTCCGGGCGCGGCAACCGCACATCGTCCACAACCACATGTACAGGGCGGAGGTGGTCGGCACGCGCGCGGCCCTCGCCCTGAGCGAGGCGGGCCTGCCGCGACCGTACATCATCAGCACCGTCCACTCGAGCCGTATCCGGAGCGACGAGGATCGCGACCTGGTTCGAGCGTTGACGCCGCACATGGACCGCCTCATCGCGGTCAGCCGGGCCATCGTCGACAAGATCGAGACCGAGGGTCGCGTTGGCGCGCCCGTCGAGCTGATCTACAACGGCGTGGACCTCTCGCGCTACGACCATCAGGAAGCCTGCTGCACACTGCCGGAGGAGTACGGCTTCGAGACCGGCACGCCGCTCGTCGGCGCGGTCGCCCGACTCGAGCCCGAGAAAGGGCACCCGACGCTGCTCGAGGCCTGGCCGTCCGTCCTCGCGAAGGTGCCGGCGGCGCGGCTGCTGATCATCGGGGAGGGCAGCCGGCGCGAAGCGCTCGAGGCCTATGCGGAGGAGCTAGGCCTCCTCGGCCAGCCGTGTGAGGGCGATGCCTGCGTCGGCACCCGCCACGCGCGCCCGCACGCGAGCGTCGTCTTCACCGGCCGCCGCGACGACGTGCCGGCCGTGACCGCAGCTCTCGACGTCGCCGTCCTGCCCTCCTACCGAGAGGCGCTCGGCCTCGCCGTCCTCGAAGCGATGGCTCTCAGCCGGCCTGTCGTGGCCACCAACGTCGGCGGCATCCCGGAGATGGTCGAACACGAGCAGACCGGGCTGCTCGTGCCCCCGCACGACGCCGATGCCCTGGCCGACGCCATCGTCCGCATGCTCACCGACCACCCGCTCGCCGACACCCTCGCCCGCGCCGGCCACGACCTGGTCCATGAGCGCTTCTGCCTGGAGCGCATGATCGAGGCCACGCAGACGCTCTACGACGAGGGCGCTGCCGCCGTGGATGGCACGTTCCGCCGGAGTGGCCGCGACCGCCTGAGGCGCACGCCGCCGCTTCGGCGACGTGAGTGTCCGCGCCAGCGCTCATGGCGGGCCGCTCGACGACCACATACGAGGCGACGGCGACCGCGACCGCGATGGTCACGCCGAGCAGGCGCCGCGATCGGATCGAGACCTGGCGCGACGCCCATTGCAGGACGTCGAAGTTCCAGAGGTAGAGCCCGAACGGAAGATGCGCGCCCAGGGCACTGGCCAGTCTGGCGGTCCTCGCCGGAATCGACGGTCAGCAACCAGCCCATGACCAGCATCGTCCCGACGGCGGTGGGCACGTCGAGCCGCGGTGCGTGGAAGCCGATGCCGATCGCCAGGCAGGCCACCCGGCCGCCAGGACGAGCGGATGCCGCAGTCGAACGCCGCGCGCATCGAGGATCGCCAGGACCATGCCGGGCACGAACGCCCAGAGCATGAATGGATAGAGGTCGACAACCACGAGCCTCCACGGCGACGGAGGCACCGGAGGCGGTCAGCACGATGAGGCGAAGTGTCCGAGAACAGGGGACGCGGTCCCGATCCAGAGCAGCACCGGGATCTGTCGGTGGACCGGTCGGCTCGGATGAACCAGGCGAGCAACGGCACCGTGGCGTAGAAGGCGACCTCGATGGTCAGGGTCCACGAGACGCCGACGACCTGAATTGCTGGCTCGGGTCGTAGTTCTGGGCCAAGGTCGCGAACAGCAGCGGCGCCTCGGCCGGCGCCGACACGCCCAGCAGCAGGGCACAGCCGACGAGCGCCAGCAGGTACGCCGGCCAGACGCGCAGCACGCGGCGGATGGCGTAGGCGCGCAGGTCGACGGCGCCATCCAGGAACGGCCGGAAGAGCAGGTAGCCCGACAGGACGAAGAAGTCGACGCCAGCCGACCCGCCCGCCGCGATCGGGCCCGGCACTCACGCCCGTCACCAACTGCACGTGATAGACAAGGACGAGCACGGCCGCCAGCCCCCGGATGGCGTCGAGCTGCGGCAGCCGATCGTGAGCCACCTCGTCAGCCCGCGGGGTCAAGGCTGTCGCCCGGCCGAGAGTCCTGAAAGGGGTTGCGGCCGCGAGTGGCAGGTAGCCAGGGGCAGGAGTCGGATGATGGCG
Source organism: uncultured Chloroflexia bacterium (assembly GCA_963837215.1). GTDB lineage: Bacteria > Chloroflexota > Limnocylindria > Limnocylindrales > CSP1-4 > CSP1-4. Next base: position 934 of record CAWIML010000005.1, on the reverse strand, counting down.
AGAAGGATAACGAAGCTCTGCAAGTAGGTCCCAGGGCATTGCCGTCAGGACGGCGACCGGGACCAACCAGCCTGTCGATCCCTTGCGGCGAACACCATGACTGCCGCGGCGGTACCGGCAGGCGCATCGCGAGGGGAAGACCGACCGCGGCGGGTCCGGTGGATCCGGTGTTGGCCGGATGGCAGCCCACCATCTCCCCCACAGTATGGGTTGGAGCAAGTACGCGATCGCCACGACGGCCATCGTCACCGACAGTGCGATGGCGACGGATCGCCACTCTCGGCGAGCGGCGAACCACAACAGGGAGATGCCGGGGGTGATCTTGGTCAACAGGAGGACGGCGATCGCCTCCGCTCGCCCGAAGCTGAGGACGATAGCAGCCGCGAGGATCATGTGGTAGTTGCCCGTGAGGAGCTCCGGGACCGCCAAGAGCAGAAGGGGCAGCCTCCATGTCCAGGTCAGGGGCCGCACGAGCCAGAAGCGACGCCCGCCATCACCGCTACCCACAGGCCGTAGAAGGCTGGGTATGGGAGCGTCGTGAGCGGCGCCACCACCAGAGCAAATGGAGGCGGATAGGCGTAACCCGGCCCGAATTCGGTGAATTGCAAGTAGATCTGGTCGAGTGGGACCGACCAGTACTCGTAGGCATCCGTGTGCACGCCCGCGGCATGGGCCGCCAATGGATCAGTGCATACGCGATCCCGACGGCCGTCAGCCCGTGTCGGACCGCACGGGTCGTCGACTGATAACGATCCGCCCGACCGCGAAGCCCGCTCGCCTGCAGATTGACCGCTGCCGAAGCAGCCACGGCCGATGTTCCCCTCCACCCATGAGCTCCGGCCATGCCGGCAAGGGCGGAAGCCTAGCCCATCAGTACTTCGAGGGGAACCCCAATCGTCCTAGCCTCGGCACGAGCTGGTGTCTGGCGGCACCG
>CAWIML010000004.1:0-13338 GCA_963837215.1 uncultured Chloroflexia bacterium | reverse complement strand
TCGCAACAGGACCCGCACCCTATCAGGTCCGACCAGGCTGTTATGCGGTCCACAACGAATATGTTGCATACAGGCAACACTTCCGGAGCGGCTCCGATCACGACCGCGGAAAGAACTCCGCGTTCTCGGCAGCCTCGAGCGCTTCGAGGTACTCAGGCTGGCCCCACCGCTCGGCCTCCTCTTCCTCGGTCAGCGTCTCCAGGCGGGTCATGATCCACCACAGGTTTCCGAACGGGTCCCTGACGCGTGCGACCCGGTCGGCCCAGGGCATCGTGCCGGGCTCCGTGACGGACGTTCCTCCGGCAGCGATCGCCTGTCGATACGTCGCGTCGCAGTCCTCCACGAAGAGCCGGAGGAAGGCCGGCGTCCACGGCCAATCGGGCCTCGAGTCGAAGAGCATCACGACCGAATCGCCGATCCGGACTTCGGCGTGCCCGATGGCGCCGTTGCGTTCAACGCGGGCGATCTCGACGGCATCGAACGCCCGCGTCGTGTAGTCGATGAACGCCGCCGCTCCCTTCACGATCACGAATGGCGTCACCGTGCCGTATCCCTCGGGCGTGGGATGGGTCGGTTCTGGCATGTGTGGCCTCCGTCCTTGATCAATGCCGGCAGCCTCAAGTAGCGGCTACCCCAGGCCAGCCCCTCGGCGGCCCCAGATGACACTGGGTCGGGCAGGCGCATCATGCGGAACGAGGTCAGGAGTCCGAGGAGACTGGCGAAGATCGGGATGAGCAAGGCCACCTGGAGTGCGATCGGCCGTGATTCGGTGTTGATGCGGATGATCTCGGCCTGGATCTCCGGCGGTTGGTCCACCAGTAGCAGTTCCAGGTCGGTGTTGGTCATCACTTCGGCATCGTGCTCGAGCGCGTCCGCGACGAGCTGCTGCTCGGCCGGCGGGAGCACGGTGCTCGCCTCTGCCATGGCGGTGAACGTGAAGGCGAGCGACGCCAGCATGATGGCACCGGCGAACGCCAAGCCGAACGACAGTCCGAACGAGCCCGCGGCCGAGTTCACGCCGGCGGCCTCGCTGACCCGCTCATCGGTGATCGGCGCCAGCGTGTAGTTATTGAGCTGGGAGACCAGGAGCCCCAACCCTGATCCCGCGATGAGCAGGGGGACCGCGAGGGCCAGGCCGGAGTCAGCACGGGGTACGATCGGGACCATCACGACAATGCCGATCGCGAGGAGCGTGAATCCCAGCCTGATGATGCTGCTCGGGCGCCGACTGCCGGCCCTCCGCCCTGCGAGGATCGCCACGCCGAACATGCTGAGCGAGAGCGGGGCAAGCGACAGTCCCGCCTCCAGCGCGTTGTATTCGAGGACCATCTGCAGGTAGATCGGGATGGTGATCATCGCGCCACCGAGCGCGATGTTCTGGAGCATCTGCCCGGAGATGCCGAACCTGAAGAGCTTGGAGATGAACAGATCCGGGTCGATCAGCGTCGGCTTTCCCTCGCGCTTACGCCGCACCAGCCAGAAGCCGAGCCCGGTGATCGAGATCACACCGATCGCCATGAGCACGCCGACGGCTTCGCCGCCCTCCTGCCAGACCAGGATGCTCAGCACGATGCCGCCCATGCCCAGGACCGACAGCGCCGCGCCAACGGCGTCGACGCGTCGGCTTCCCGTGTATGGCACGTCGTGGACGAGCCTGATGCCCGAGAGCACGATGGCGATGACGACGACCTCGAGCAGGAACGCGACGCGGTACGACAGGAACGTGGTGATGAAGCCGCCGATCAGCGGTCCGACGGCCGCTGCGATCGCCGCCGCGGCCCCCACCAGGGCGTAGGTCGCCTTCTGGGCCGCTCCCTCGAAGTTGCCGTGGATGAGCGACTGCATGGCAGGCAACAAGAGCGACGCGCCGAGACCACCGATGACCGCCCAGAAGATGATCACGGCCGTCACGCTCTGCCCCAGCGCCATCGCCAAGGCGCCGACCGCATACGCGAGCAGACCCACCACGTAGGCCCGCTTGCGCCCGAAGAGATCGCCGATCTTGCTGCCGATCAGGATGAATGCGGCCGAGACCAGGGCCTCGAGAGCGATGGCGGCCTGTATGGCGCTCACGTCGGTGCCGAGGTCGTCGACCACCGCCGAGATCGAGACATTCATGATCGACGTATCGACGACGAGCACGAACATCGCCATCGCCAACAGGAGGGCGAGACGTTGATTCCCCTTGGCGGCCTCAGGCACGCTGTCGCGCGCTGCTTCGGTCATTCAGCCCGTCACCATGTCGTTAGCCTACTGGAAGCACCAGCAGCCAGCCGGGCTCGACGCCGAAGTCGTAGTCGGGTCGATCACGCATCACGTACTGGCGCGCGAGCGTCTCGAGCCGGACGAGTCGATTGGGAGCCGGGCTCGGGCCCCATCTCGATCCCTTCGGGTAGAGCGGATCCATGACCCGAACATGGGTCACCGTCGCGTCCTCGTCGCGGCGTGGGTCGCCGGTCGACTCGAATCCCGTCATCACCCAGGCGTGACGACCGGCCCACATCACCAGCCCGACCGGTCGACCGGTCGCCGCGAGGGCGCGCGCCGCCGTCCGGACGGCGGCGTCGAACGTCGGCCGGCTGACCAGGCGATACGGTCCGAGGTCCATGTCGTTGAGGGCCGCCGTCCAGCCGATGGGGTTGGCGCCGCCATACGGGCTCGGACTGCGGTCACGCGCCATCTCCCACAGCCGGCGCTGCGAGCGCCGGGCCTCGTTCCGGTTCCCGGTGATGATCGACCTGGCCATCTGAAGGCTGGCCCCGACGCACCAATTGGAGGTGTACTGCGGCACGAAGTCCGCGACGCGCGCCAGGTTGACTGAGTGCGCTTCATCGGACGGCGCATCGACCGGCGCTGGCGAGGGCGCGGCCGACGGTCCCGGGGACGCCGTCGCCGCGTCGGGTGGCGCCAGCATCTCGCGAGGCGTCGGGCTTGCCGTCGGGGGCGAGAGTTCGAGCGAGGGCAGGGCCGTGGTGGTCGGCGCGGCCGCGGCCGCCGCGGTCGAGGCGCGAGGAGGCGCGACGGCCTGCGGGGTGCATGCGGCCACGATCGCGACTACCAGGAAGCATCGGCAGGACGGATCGAGGCATCGTCCGGGCAGTATGCCCCGAGGTCGCGAGAGGCGCCGGTAGGCGCCGCCGACCAGGTGAATGCCCGTCGGGTATTGACATTGGAGTAGGTCCAAGGTGTAGCGTCGCGCCCATGGCCGCCACACCAGAGACCGGGTTCCTCGTCATCGCCGACCTGACCGGCTACACCGCCTACCTGTCCGGGAGCGAGCTCGAGCACGCTCCCGTGATCGCCGGCGACCTGCTCGAGACGATCGTGGGTCGCCTCGACCCCCCGTTCCGCCTGGCCAAGTTCGAGGGGGATGCCGGGTTCCTGTTCGTCGAGGATGGGCGGGCAGCCGGCTCGCTCCTGGTGGACGCGATCGAGGCCTGCTACCTCGCGTTCCGGCGGCGGCTGCGGAGCATCGACGCGGCCACCAGCTGCGACTGCGCGTCCTGTCGGCTGGCGCCCCGCCTGGACCTCAAGGTGTTCGTGCACCACGGCTCGTACGTCCACAGCCGGATCGCCGGCCGGGACGAGCTCGCGGGGTCCGACGTCATCCTCGCGCACCGGCTGCTCAAGGGCACCGTCGCGGCGGACGCCCGGATCGGCCGGGTTCGCCCTGTTCACGGAGGCGGCCGTCGACGCGCTCGGGCTCGACCCCGCGACCCTGGGGATGTCCATCGGCGAGGAGTCGATCGAGCACCTCGGTCGCGTCTCCACGTTCGTGTGGGACCTCGAGGCGCGCTGGCAGGCGGAGAGTGGCCAGCGCCGCCTGGATGGCTCCGACGGGCGACGTCATCCTCGACATCGACGTGGCCTTCCCGACCGAGCCGTCGGTCGTCTGGGCCCACCTGACGACCCCTGCCCTCCGGAGCCGGTGGGAGGGACCGCTCGTCATCGAGGAGTCGACGGTCGGCGGACACCGCGGTGTGGGGACCATCACCCAGTGCGTCACGGGCCGTCTCGCGACCATCGAGGAGGTCGTCGACTGGCAGCCGTACGAGCACATCGGTTGGCGCGTCACCGTCCCCGATGTCGGGCCGGTCGGGGCGACGGTCGACCTGGATCCGGTCGAGGGTGGGACGCGGGTCCACCTGCGCTGGAGCATCAGCGGGCCGGGGCCCGCCGAGGCGGGCGACTTCGCCGCGATCGCTCGCGAGAAGCGGGCGGCGCTGGAGCGACTCGCAAGGATGCTCGACGCGGGGTCGGGCATGACCGAAGCACAGGAGGCACGGACATGATCCACTACTCATCCGAGGTCACCATCGCGCGACCGCCGCACGCGGTCTACGAGGCGCTCCTCGATCCCGGTCTCTACCCGAAGTGGACCGACATGGTGGACGTCTCGTTCGACGGCGCCGACACGCCTCGGGTCGGGACGCGCGGGCGGTTCCGCCTGGCCAAGGGCCCCATCAAGGGGACGCTGGAGATGGAGGTGACCGAGCTCGACCCCGACCGACGGGTCGTGTTCCGGGTCACCCACCCGAGCCTCGACTGGACGGCGGTCTCGACGCTCGCAGCCGCCGGGAGCGGGACGCGCCTGACCTATGCCGGCGAGCTCCGGATGCGCGGCTGGCGACGGCTGCTCGAGCCGCTGGCCGGTCGGGAGGTGCGCAACGGTGAGGCGGCGGAGGCGGTCCGGCTGAAGGCTCTCCTGGAGGCCGCACCCGACCCGGCCGCGCCGAGCGCATGAGGATCGGCGAGCTCGCGCGACAGGTCGGCGTCTCGACCGACACCGTCCGCTTCTACGAGCGGTCGGGCTGGCTGCCGCGAGCGGCGCGGCAGGACAACGCCTACCGCGACTACGCGCCGGCGGACGTCGAGCACCTGCGGCTGCTGATCGAGCTGCGCAGGCTCGACGTGCCGCTCGAAGACGCGGCGCGCATCGCCGGCTGGTGCCACTCCGGTCACTGCACGGACTCGAGCAGCGAGCTGCCGGAGCTCATCGGTCGGCGACGGGCCGAGGTCGCCGAGCGGATCGCGAGCCTCCAGGCGCTCGACACGAGGCTGGCGGCGCTCGAACGGCACCTCGTGCGACCCGGGCCGCGCCCTCGCCATGCTTGCTGGGCCCGGCGCCGCCTGTTGTGACGCGGCGGGCGCGGTCGTCAGTGGGGCCGGGTGCAGCTGCTGCTCGGGTGCCGGCGTCGGCTGAGCGTCCGTCTCGGCGGCGCGCGGTTCCCGGTCAGCCCTCCGGGAGGATGAGCAGCCAGCCTGACCGGACGCCCAGGTCGTAGTCCGGACGGTGGCGCCGGACGAACTGGCGCGCCAGCGAACCGAGCCCGATGAGCTGGTTCGGTGCCGGCGCCCGGCCCCACTTCGACTTGTGCGGATAGAGCGGGTCCATCACCCGCACGCCTGTCACCCGGGCGTCGTCGAGACGGGGATCACCGCTCGCCTCGAACCCGGTCATCACCCACGCATGGTGCCCGGCCCAGACGACCAATCCGACCGGCTTCCCGGTCTCAGCAAGAGCGCGCGCCGCGGTCCGCACGGCGGCATCGAAGTCGGGCAGGCTGACCAGGCGATACGGTCCCAGGCCGAGCTCGTTCAGCATCGCCGTCCAGCCGATGGGATTGGCCCCGTTATAGGGGCTGTTCGGGCTGCGAGCGCGAGCCCCGCGCCAGAGCCGGCCCTGCGATCGCCGTGACCCATCGCGGCTCACCGGTGATGATGGATCCCGCCATCTGGAGGCTGGCGCCGACGCACCAGTTGGCTCGGTACTGGGGCACGAAGTCCGAGCGATCGGCGAGGCTGATGGACATCAGCGCGGTGGCCGGCTGCTCGCGCGGTGCCGGTGCGGGCTCGGGCGGCGGACGCCGTACCGCACGCGTCCCGGCCGAGGACCCGAGCGTCCGACTCGACGCCATGGTCGCCGGGAGCGAGGGCGCGGCCGGCCGAGGCTCGACCGCAGGCGCTTCCGTCGGCGAAGACGCAGCGGCGACCGAGACCATCGTCGCCGTCACTGGCCGGAACCCATCGAGAGCGTCGGCCAACGCGCAAGCAACGATGACCGCGATCACCAGTATCGGCATCAGGATTCGGGACACGTTTGCAGTATGCCCGGCCGTCGAGGCTCCGCCCGCCCACCATCGGACGTTTCTGGCGCGAGTGATGCGTTCTGGCACCACTTCGCACGGGACGCGACGCGACGAAGCCCCGGCTCCTCTACGCGGGGTAGCCGCCAAGGGCGGTGAGTCCGCGTAGGTGAAGGGAAGGCTGGTCGGGGCGAGAGGATTTGAACCTCCGACCTCATCGTCCCGAACGATGCGCGCTGCCAAGCTGCGCCACGCCCCGACCGAAAGACCCACGGCATCGCACCGCAGGCGGAGGCAGAGTATAGCGAAGGGCCACCGGACAGCCAAGGATGCGAGGTCCCCGTCGCGCTGGGCGGGGGTTCGTGGCGTCTGGCAGGGTCGTCGCGGCGAGAGGACGGTGACGGCTACCTGGGCAGGCCCGCCTCGAACGCGGCGTTCTCGGCCGCACGCCGATCGGCGTGGATGGGCAGCACCGCGCAGGCCGCCAGCAGGAAGGCCATGCCCATCAGCCCGAAGACGACCAGGAGACCGACATCCGGGCCCAGGGCGTCGATGACCAGGCTGTAGAGGGCGACCCACAGGGAGCCGACTCCGAAGGCAAGCGTGAAGTAGGCGGAGTACGAGGCATCGCGAATGGCCGGCGGCGCGATGTCCGCGAGAAGCGCCTGGAGCTGCGGGCTCTCGGCGAAGTTGAAGAGGCCGAGCAGCACGATGCCGAACCACAGGGCGGCCAGGTTCGAGCCCGCCAGGATGACGACGCCGAAGGCGATGGCACCCGCGACATAGACGCCGACGATGAGCGGTTTGCGACCGAGGCGGTCGGAGAGCCAGCCGGCGACCAATGGAGCCGGCACGCTGAAGGCCACCAACACCGCGTACATGAGCGCAACGGTCGAGGCGGGAAGGTCCAGGACCTGGGCCAGGTAGAGCGGGATGAAGACGTTGACGACGCCCAGCCCGCGGCCGCCGCCGCCAAGGACCGATGAGAGGTAGAGCCAGCGAAGGTCGCGGTCGCGCCACACCGTCCGGAAGGCATCCCGCACGCTGCCGGAGGCCATGGCGGCGGCACGATCCGAGCCGGACTCGCGAACGAGGGCCACGATCCCCAGCGCGATGAGCACGGTCGGGACGCCGAAGAGAACGAGCGTCCAGCGCCAGCCGACGCCGGCGATCAGCCACGCACCGAGCAGCGGCACGATGACCGTCCCGACATTGCCGCCCGCGATGTGGGCACTGATGGCGAAGCCGCGGCGCTCCGGCGGGAACTGTTCAGCCAGCAGCCCATTGCCGACCGGATGCTGGGGCGAGCCGCCGACGCGGGCGACGACCAGCCCGCCACCGAATGCGACGATGCCCGGCGCCAGCGCCATCAGAGACTGGAAGCCTCCCATCACGACGCCACCCAATCCCAGCAGCCGCGCTCGGGTGAAGTGGCGCGTCAGCGAGGCGTAGGTCGCCTGCGCCAGGCCCGATGCCAAGCTGCTGACCGCGACGAGCAGCCCGATGGTGCCGATGGAGACGCCCCACTCGTCGATGACCGCGATGTAGATGAGCGGCATCAAGACGGCCTGGGCGTGGTTCGCGGCGTGGAGCGTGCTGACCAGGCCGAGCGTGCGCATCGGCCGGATGACCGGCGACGCGACGGGCTCGAGTGCGGTCGGTGCTTCCACGCCCCGAGCCTATCAGCGGCGCCTCAGTCCGACAGAATGACCACATGAGAACGCGATCGACCCGGGCGCTGGCGGCGGTGCGCGCGGTCGACCGGCCGCTCGCGTTGCTGGCATCGATGGCCTTCGTGGTCCAGATCGGCGTCGCGGTCATGCTGCCGCTGCTGCCGCTCTACGCCACCCAGTTCGGTGCCACGCCGTTCATGCTCGGCCTGCTGACCAGCGCGCATGCCGTCACGAGCGCCGTCGGCCAGCTCGCCGGCGGCTTCCTGACCGAGCGCCTGGCGTCACGACGCCTGGTCGCCTTCGGGATCGGGCTCTATGCGGGCGCCAACCTGCTCATCGCCACGGCCACGGCGGCCCTGCCGCTGATCCTCTACCGCGGCCTGGCGGGCCTGGGGGGCGGCATCAATCAGGTCTCCGAGCGGATCTACCTGACCGAGGTCACCGACCGGGCGCGACGCGCCTTCTCGAACGGCATCCTGTCGGCGGCCGGCGCGGCCGGTTCGGTGCTCGGTCCTGCGATCGGCGGCCTCCTCGTCGTCTTCGGCGACCTCCGGGCGCCGTTCCTGCTCGTGGCGGCGACGAGCGCGCTGGCGACCGTGGCCGCCCTCTACCTGCCGCGACCGGCGGTGGGCGCGGAGACGAGCGACGGAGCCACATCGACAGCCGAGCCATTCGCGACGGACCCACTGGGGCGATCCAGTCGACGTCGCCCCGGCCTCGACCGCGATCGACGTCGAACCCGATCCCGATCACGGGCGCCGCCCGCTCGTCGCGCTCTTCTTCGCCCAGCTCGCGCTCAACGCCGGCTTCGGCGCGTTCATCACGACCTACGCCATCTTCGCGACCGGCACCCTCGGCTGGACGACCGTGGACGTGGGGATCGTCTTCTCGATGTTCGGCATCGGCAGCGTCGTCCTCGGTCCGTGGCTGGCCCGCCAGGCCGACCGGACGGGTCGCCGCAGGATGGCCATCCTCGGCTGCATCCCCGTGGTCTGCTTCGGCCTGGTCTTCGCGGCTGGCGCGCCGCACCTGCTCGTCTACGTGGCGGCCATCGCCGGTGGCGGCGGGCTGACAGGCTTCGAGGCCTCCTGGTTCGCCCTCCTCGCGGCGGAGACCGACGAGGGCCGGCGGGGTCGCATCTTCGGCACCATCACCGCCTTGACCAACCTGGGCGTCGTGGTCGGCGCGCTCGGCGCCGCGCGCATCTGGGAACAGATCGATATCCATGCCGCCGTGGTGGTGGCGGCGGTGATCTTCGCCCTTGCCGGTCTGGCGATGTTCGCCTACCCGCGTGATCGGATCGCTCCGCCCGCTCCCACGGCCGCGGTCGCCGCCTGACCGTCGATCCCGCCGTTTCTCTCAGTCGGGCTCGCGCCGGAAAGCCGCCTTCGCGTCGATGTCCAGCACGCCGCCCGCGCACCGGGAAGGTCGCCCGAATCCGCCCGCGGCTACACTCTCGGTTGACGAGACGGAGGAGGTCTGGCCTTGACGGACGGACGGGATCGCCGCGAGCGATGGGCGCTCGTACTCGGCGCCAGCAGCGGCTTTGGCGGGGCAACCGCGAAGGCGTTGGGGCGTGACGGCTACGCGATCGTCGGCGTCCACCTCGACCTGCGGGCCTCGCGGGCCGATGCCGAGGCGGTTCGCGACGAGATCGCGGCGATGGGCGTGCCGGTCGTCTTCCACAACGTCAACGCCGCCGACGCGGAGCGTCGAGCGGCGGTCATCGATGACATCCGGTCTCGGTTCGAGGCACGGCGGGCTGAAGGTGCCGACCCCTACATCGCCGTCTTCCTCCACTCGCTGGCCTTCGGCGCGACCCTCTCCTACATCACGACCGAACCCGAGAAGAAGGAACTGAGCCAGAAGCAGCTCGAGATGACGGTCGACGTGATGGGCCACTCGATGGTCTATTGGGTGCACGACCTCTTCCACGCCGGGCTCTTCGCCGACGGCTCGCGCCTCTTCGCCATGACCTCCGAGGGTGCCGAGCACAACGTCCCGACCTACGGTGCGGTCTCGGCGGCCAAGGCCGCACTCCAATCGCATTGCCGGCAGCTGGCCATGGAGCTCATCCCCGATGGCATCACGGTCAACTGCATCCGCGCCGGCGTGACCGACACGCCAGCCCTGCGCCGGATCCCCGGCCACGAGGAGCTCCGCCAGGAAGCGGAGCGGCGGAACCCAGGTGGTCGGCTGACGACACCCGAAGACGTGGCTGAGGCCATCGTCGCCCTTGCCTCGTCGCGCCTCCATTGGATGACCGGCAACGTCATCGGCGTGGACGGCGGGGAGATGATCGGCGCCCGTCAGCACGGCGTCGAGAAGCCGTAACGACCGGCGCCGCAGGCGACCGCTCGGTCATGCCGCGGCCGCCCGCTCCCCTCGCCTTCCGCTTCCTGAACCTCGTCATCCGTCTCGCCATCGTCCTGACGCGAACGCGCCTGGTCGTCGAGGGGGTCGAGCACGTGCCCGACCGCCCGGGCGTCATCGTCGCCTCGAACCACCTCTCGATCGCCGACCCGCCGCTCATCTGCCTGGCCGTCTGGCGCGCCGCTGGACGACGCGTCCGCTACATGGCCAAGGCGGAGGCGATGGAGACGCCGATCATGGGACCCGCACTGCGAGCCTATGGCGGCTTCGGTGTCCGGCGAGGACAGGCGGATCGCGAGGCATACCGGATGTCGCGAGCGGTCCTCGAAGCCGGGGACTGGCTCGGGCTGGCGCCGGAGGGGACACGCTCACGGATCGCCGTCCTCGGTGAGCCGATGCCCGGCGTCGCCCTGCTGGCCGTTCGCTCTGGGGCGCCGGTCCTGCCGGTCGGCATCGCGGGCTCCGAGCGGACCTGGCCGATCGGCGCCCGACGCCCTCGGTTCGGGACCACCGTGACCATCCGGTTCGGCCCGCCGATCGACCTGCGAGCGACCGGGGTGGAGCTCGATGCTGGCGCGACCGGCGAGGTCGCATCCGCGGATCGAAGGGACCGCCGTGCGGCGCTCGATGCGAGCACGGACGCGATGATGCGTTCGATCGCCGCGCTCCTGCCGCATGGCTATCGAGGGCGCTTCGGCTGACCCCGCAGGCCACGTCGCCTGGCCGCGTCGAACGGTGCGCCCGGTCAACACGAATGGTCCTGCCGCTGCTGTCGATGGTCCGGTCGGCCTTACCGCGCGCTTACACTCGGGGCAGACATGGGGGCTGCGAGGCCGTGGCTCCCCGCCTATGGTCGGCGAGCGGAGACGGCCCGAACAACGGGTCTACGCGCCACAAGTCATGAGGTGAAGCCCATGTCGACCCGGATCGCCCGACGACTGACCGTGACCGCGATGGCTCTTGGCGCCGTCCTCATGCTCCCGGCGGCGACGCTGGCCGCGGACTTCCCCGGCACCCCGGGGCCCGATCATCTCGTTGGCACGGCCGACGCAGACAAGATCTGGGGCCTGGAGGGGGACGACATCCTCGAGGGCCTGGCTGGCGCCGATTGGATCGATGGCGGCGCCGATCACGACCTGATCTATGGCGGCGACGGCAACGACGTCATCTTCGGCGCCAGCGGCCGAGACCGCGTCCGCGGCGGCCCGGGCCAGGACGTGATCAAGGGCGGCGCCAACGCCGACAGGCTCGCCGGAGGCGATGGCCAGGATGCGGTCTACGGCGGTCCCGGCCCGGATACGCTCTTCGGCGGCGACGCCGGCGACGCGATCTGGGGCGGAGCTGGGCGGGACCTCGTCTACGGCGGCGCCGGCAACGACGTCATCCGGGTCGGCGGCGACAAGGCGGCTGATGCCGTCCGTTGCGGACCAGGCTGGGATGTCGCCTATCTCGGCAGGTTCGACATCGCCGACCGGAGCTGCGAGCGGAGGATCCGCCACCTCGAGAGCTGATCCCGGACCGGCGCCCACGGCGCCCTGGGGGTATCGACAAGGCGGTGGACTCGCGTCCACCGCCTTCGATCTGCCCGGTGCGACTGACGGCCGACGCGTGCCGACCGAGAGTCCTAATAGGCGTCTAGGTAGCGATCGATCTCCCAGTCGGAGACCTGGGTCCGGTACTCGTCCCACTCCTCCCGCTTGGCGGCCACGAAGTGGCTGTAGACGTGGGCACCGAGGGCATCCCGGATGATCTCGTCCTTCTCCAGCTCGTCGAGCGCTTCGCCGAGGGTGCCCGGCAGTTCGCGGATGCCATGCTCCGCGATGCGCGCCGCGCTCATCTCGAAGAGGCTCTCTTCGACCGGATCGCCGAGCGTCATGCCCTTCTCGACGCCGTCGAGCCCGGCGGCGAGCATGACCGCGAAGGCGAGGTAGGTGTTCGAGGAGGGATCCGGGCAACGAACCTCGACGCGGGTGGCTTCGATGCTCCGGCCAGGCGATGCCTTCGGCACGCGGATGAGGGCCGAGCGGTTCGTGCGGCCCCAGGTCAGGTAGGTCGGCGCTTCGTAGCCCGGTACCAGGCGCTTGTACGAGTTCACGGTCGGCGCCAGGACCGCGATCATGCCCCGGGCATGGGCGAGGATGCCGGCCATGTAGCTGCGCGCCAGGTCCGAGAGGCCGTACTTGTTGTCCGGGTCGGCGAAGGCGTTGCGCTCGGCCTTCAGGTCGTAGAGGCTCTGGTGGGTGTGCATGCCCGAGCCGTTGATGCCGTGGATCGGCTTGGGCATGAAGGTCGCGTACAGGCCATGCAGGTTGGCGATGGCCTTGAGCGTGAACTTGAAGGTGATGGCGTTGTCGGCCGTGCGCAGGCCGTCGTCGTACTCGAAGTCGATCTCGTGCTGGCCGGCCGCGACCTCGTGGTGGGCGGCCTCGACACGGATGCCAAACGCTTCCAGCGCGTTGACCATGTCCTGCCGGACTTCCTGGGCCAGGTCGGTCGAGAAGTCGAAGTAGCCGGCCTGATCGTGCGGCAGCGGCGCGACGTGGCCGTCCTCGTCGCGGCGGAAGAGGAAGAACTCGAGCTCGGGCCCGGTGTTCCAGCTGTAGCCGAGCTTGGCGGCTCGCTCCAGCTGGCGCTTGAGGATGAAGCGCGGATCGCCCGCGAACGGCTCGCCGGCCGGTGTCATGACATCGCAGATGACGCGCGCCGTGCCGCGGCTGCCGAGCGGGCCGGCACCGAGCGTGCCATGGCCGGGCTGCCAGGGGATCTCGGCGAAGGTGTCCATGTCGGGGCGCAGCCACTGGTCGCTCTCGGCGATCCGCGTGAAGCCCTCGATGGAGCTGCCATCGAACCAGGTGCCGTGCTTGACGGAGCCCTCGAGCTGGTGGAGCGGGATGGTCACGCTCTTCACGATGCCCAGGATGTCGGTGAACTGGAGCTGGACGAAGCGGATGTTGTGTTCCTTGGCCGCCTCGATCTTGGAGATGGCATCCATCTCGCGGAACTCGATCGTCAACGTCGATCCTCCCTGGCTGCGGCCGCCGACGACCCAGCGTTCGGGCAGCGCGCACGAATATCGGCATGATACGACGGCGGCGACGGTACGACCGCGGTCGTCGCCCTCGTCCGCCACTTCTTGGGCGTCTTGCACGATTCTAACCGCCAGCGTGAGCACGAACCGGAATTCCGGGTTGTCCAGCCGCCAGCCA
>CAWIML010000003.1:0-25415 GCA_963837215.1 uncultured Chloroflexia bacterium | reverse complement strand
GACGGACCCACTGGGGGATCCAGTCGACGTCGCCCCGGCCTCGACCGCGATCGACGTCGAACCCGATCCCGATCACGGGCGCCGCCCGCTCGTCGCGCTCTTCTTCGCCCAGCTCGCGCTCAACGCCGGCTTTGGGGCGTTCATCACGACCTACGCCATCTTCGCGACCGGCACCCTCGGCTGGACGACCGTGGACGTCGGGATCGTCTTCTCGATGTTCGGCATCGGCAGCGTCATCCTTGGTCCGTGGCTGGCCCGCCAGGCCGACCGGACGGGTCGCCGCAGGATGGCCATCCTCGGCTGCATCCCCGTGGTCTGCTTCGGCCTGGTCTTCGCGGCGGGCGCGCCGCACCTGCTCGTCTACGTGGCGGCCATCGCCGGTGGCGGCGGGCTGACAGGCTTCGAGGCCTCCTGGTTCGCCCTCCTCGCGGCGGAGACCGACGAGGGCCGGCGGGGTCGCATCTTCGGCACCATCACCGCCTTGACCAACCTGGGCGTCGTGGTCGGGGCGCTCGGCGCCGCGCGCATCTGGGAACAGATCGATATCCATGCGGCCGTGGTGGTGGCGGCGGTGACCTTCGCCCTTGCCGGTCTGGCGATGTTCGCCTACCCGCGTGATCGGATCGCACCGCCCGCTCCCAAGGCCGCAGTCGCGGCCTGACCGTCGATCCCGCCGTTTCTCTCAGCCGGGCTCGCGCAGGCACGCCGCCGTCGCGTCGATGTCCAGCACGCCGCCCGCGCACCGGGAAGGTCGCCCGAATCCGCCCGCGGCTACACTCTTGGTTCGACGTGACGGAGGAGGTCTGGCGTTGACGGACGGACGCGATCGCCGCGAGCGATGGGCGCTCGTGCTCGGCGCGAGCAGCGGCTTCGGCGGCGCGACGGCCAAGGCGCTGGCCCGCGACGGCTACGCGATCGTCGGCGTCCACCTCGACCTGCGCGGCACGCGGGCCGATGCCGAGGCGGTTCGCGACGAGATCGCGGCGATGGGCGTGCCGGTCGTCTTCCACAACGTCAACGCCGCCGACGCGGAGCGTCGAGCGGCGGTCATCGAGGACATCCGGTCTCGGTTCGAGGAGCGGCGGGCCGACGGCGCCGACCCGTTCATCGCCGTCTTCCTGCACTCGCTGGCCTTCGGCACGACGCTCTCCTACGTCACGACCGAACCCGAGAAGAAGGAGCTCAGCCAGAAGCAGCTCGAGATGACCGCCGACGTGATGGCCCACTCGATGGTCTATTGGGTGCACGACCTCTTCCACGCCGGGCTCTTCGCCGACGGCTCCCGCCTCTTCGCGATGACCTGCGAGGGCGCCGAGCACAACGTCCCGACCTACGGCCCGGTCTCGGCGGCCAAGGCCGCCCTCGAGTCGCACTGCCGGCAGCTGGCCATGGAGCTCATCCCCGATGGCATCACCGTCAACTGCATCCGCGCCGGCGTGACCGACACGCCCGCCCTGCGCCGCATCCCCGGCCACGAGGAGCTCCGCCAGGAAGCGGAGCGGCGGAACCCAGGCGGCCGGCTGACGACGCCCGAAGACGTGGCCGAGGCCATCGTCGCGCTCGCCTCGCCGCGCCTCCATTGGATGACCGGCAACGTCATCGGCGTCGACGGCGGCGAGATGATCGGCGCCCGTCAGCACGGCGTCGAGAAGCCGTAGCGACCGGCGCCGCAGGCGACCGCTCGGTCATGCCGCGGCCGCCCGCTCCCCTCGCCTTCCGCTTCCTGAACCTCGTCATCCGTCTCGCCATCGTCCTGACGCGAACGCGCCTGGTCGTCGAGGGCGTCGAGCACGTGCCCGACCGCCCGGGCGTCATCGTCGCCTCGAACCACCTCTCGATCGCCGACCCGCCGCTCATCTGCCTGGCCGTCTGGCGCGCGGCTGGACGACGCGTCCGCTACATGGCCAAGGCGGAGGCGATGGAGACGCCGATCATGGGACCCGCCCTGCGAGCCTATGGCGGCTTCGGTGTCCGGCGAGGACAGGCGGATCGCGAGGCATACCGGATGTCGCGAGCGGTCCTCGAAGCCGGGGACTGGCTCGGTCTGGCGCCGGAGGGGACACGCTCACGAGCCGCCGTCCTCGGTGAGCCGATGCCCGGCGTCGCCCTGCTGGCCGTTCGCTCTGGGGCGCCGGTCCTGCCGGTCGGCATCGCGGGCTCCGAGCGGACCTGGCCGATCGGCGCCCGACGCCCTCGGTTCGGGACCACCGTGACCATCCGGTTCGGCCCGCCGCTCGACCTGCGAGCGACCGGGGTGGAGCCTCGATGGTGGCGGCGACCGGCGAGGTCGCATCCGCGGATCGAAGGGACCGCCGTGCGGCGCTCGATGCGAGCACGGACGCGATGATGCGTTCGATCGCCGCGCTCCTGCCGCATGGCTATCGGGGGCGCTTCGGCTGACCCGCAGGCCACGTCGCCTGGTCGCGTCGACCGGTGCGCCCGGTCAACACGAATGGTCCTGCCGCTGCTGTCGATGGTCCGGTCGGCCTTACCGCGCGCTTACACTCGGGGCAGACATGGGGGCTGCGAGGCCGTGGCTCCCCGCCTATGGTCGGCGAGCGGAGACGGCCCGAACAACGGGTCTACGCGCCACAAGTCATGAGGTGAAGCCCATGTCGACCCGGATCGCCCGACGACTGACCGTGACCGCGATGGCTCTTGGCACCGTCCTCATGCTCCCGGCGGCGACGCTGGCCGCGGACTTCCCCGGCACCGCGGGGCCAGATCATCTCGTCGGCACGGCCGACGCAGACAAGATCTGGGGCCTGGAGGGGGACGACATCCTCGAGGGCCTGGCTGGCGCCGATTGGATCGATGGCGGCGCCGATCACGACCTGATCTATGGCGGTGCCGGCAACGACGTCATCTTCGGCGCCAGCGGCCGAGACCGCGTCCGCGGCGGCCCGGGCCAGGACGTGATCAAGGGCGGCGCCAACGCCGACAGGCTCGCCGGAGGCGATGGCCAGGATGCGGTCTACGGCGGTCCCGGCCCGGATACGCTCTTCGGCGGCGACGCCGGCGACGCGATCTGGGGCGGAGCTGGGCGGGACCTCGTCTACGGCGGCGCCGGCAACGACGTCATCCGGGTCGGCGGCGACAAGGCGGCTGATGCCGTCCGTTGCGGACCAGGCTGGGATGTCGCCTATCTCGGCAGGTTCGACATCGCCGACCGGAGCTGCGAGCGGAGGATCCGCCACCTCGAGAGCTGATCCCGGACCGGCGCCCACGGCGCCCTGGGGGTATCGACAAGGCGGTGGACTCGCGTCCACCGCCTTCGATCTGCCCGGTGCGACTGACGGCCGACATGTGCCGACCGGGAGTCCTAATAGGCGTCTAGGTAGCGATCGATCTCCCAGTCGGAGACCTGGGTCCGGTACTCGTCCCACTCCTCCCGCTTGGCGGCCACGAAGTGGCTGTAGACGTGGGCACCGAGGGCATCCCGGATGATCTCGTCCTTCTCCAGCTCGTCGAGCGCTTCGCCGAGCGTGCCCGGCAGTTCGCGGATGCCATGCTCCGCGATCCGCGCTGCGCTCATCTCGAAGAGGCTCTCTTCGACGGGATCGCCGAGCGTCATGCCCTTCTCGACGCCGTCGAGCCCGGCGGCGAGCATGACCGCGAAGGCGAGGTAGGTGTTCGAGGAGGGATCCGGGCAACGAACCTCGACGCGGGTGGCTTCGATGCTCCGGCCAGGCGACGCCTTCGGCACTCGGATGAGGGCCGAGCGGTTCGTGCGGCCCCAGGTCAGGTAGGTCGGGGCTTCGTAGCCCGGTACCAGGCGCTTGTACGAGTTCACGGTCGGCGCCAGGACCGCGATCATGCCGCGGGCATGGGTGAGGATGCCGGCCATGTAGCTGCGCGCCAGGTCCGAGAGGCCGTACTTGTTGTCCGGGTCGGCGAAGGCGTTGCGCTCGGCCTTCAGGTCGTAGAGGCTCTGGTGGGTGTGCATGCCCGAGCCGTTGATGCCGTGGATCGGCTTGGGCATGAAGGTCGCGTACAGGCCATGCAGGTTGGCGATGGCCTTGAGCGTGAACTTGAAGGTGATGGCGTTGTCGGCCGTGCGCAAGCCGTCGTCGTACTCGAAGTCGATCTCGTGCTGGCCGGCCGCGACCTCGTGGTGGGCGGCTTCGACACGGATGCCAAACGCTTCCAGCGCGTTGACCATGTCCTGACGGACTTCCTGGGCCAGGTCGGTGGAGAAGTCGAAGTAGCCGGCCTGATCGTGCGGCAACGGCGCGACGTGGCCGTCCTCGTCGCGGCGGAAGAGGAAGAACTCGAGCTCCGGCCCCGTGTTCCACTTGTAGCCGAGCTTGGCGGCCCGCTCCAGCTGCCGCTTGAGGATGAAGCGTGGATCACCCGCGAACGACTCGCCGGCCGGTGTCATGACATCGCAGATCACCCGCGCGGTGCCGCGGCTGCCGAGCGGGCCGGCACCGAGCGTGCCATGGCCGGGCTGCCAGGGGATCTCGGCGAAGGTGTCCATGTCGGGGCGCAGCCACTGGTCGCTCTCGGCGATCCGGGTGAAGCCCTCGATGGAACTGCCATCGAACCAGGTGCCGTGCTGGACGGAGCCCTCGAGCTGGTGGAGCGGGATGGTGACCGCCTTCACGATACCCAGGATGTCCGTGAACTGGAGCTGCACGAAGCGAACGTTGTGCTCCTTGGCCGCCTCGATCTTGGAGATGGCATCCATCTCGCGGAACTCGATCGTCAACGTCGGTCCTCCATGGCTGCAGCCGCCGAACGACCCACGCGTTCGGGCAGCGCGCACGAATATCGGCATGATACGACGGCGGCGATCGGTTCGACCGCGGTCGTCGCCTTAGCGTTCCGCCACTTCTTGGGCGTTTTGCACGACTCTGACCGCCAGCGCGAGGACGAACCGGACATCCGGCTCGTC
The DNA here is from genome assembly GCA_963837215.1 of uncultured Chloroflexia bacterium. Taxonomy (GTDB): domain Bacteria; phylum Chloroflexota; class Limnocylindria; order Limnocylindrales; family CSP1-4; genus CSP1-4. The sequence continues at coordinate 20,518 of CAWIML010000003.1, read as the reverse complement.
CAGGCGCCAGCCACCGGCCGCCTCGATGCGGCCGATCCGATAAGCCAGCGTGTTGCGGTGGATACCAAGGGAGCGCGACGCTTCCGAGAGACCCGGCTGCTCCAGCACCGCTCGGAGCGTCGCCAGGCGCCCTGCGACGACCGATGGGCGCCCGACCAGGAGCGGAGCCAGGAGGACGCGGGCATTCTGGACGCCGTCGGGCAGGTTGTGCAGGCTGCCCAGCAGCCGGAGCGCTGCCAGTCGGTCGGCTCGTGCGATGAGCCCCGGTGAGGCGGCCGATGGGAGCGCCTCGGCGGCCTCGAGCGTCGCCCGTGCCTCCTGCTCGGCGAGAGGCCGATCGTCCGGTCGTTGGAACGGTCTGGAGACGGCCACCATCCGACCGGCCAGCTCGGCCACGCGCGCGGCCATGGCCAGGCCCATGGGGTCGGCTCCGACGGCAGCCACCACGACCCGCAGCTCCAGGCTGCGCGCGTCACCGCGCAGGCGCAGGCGACGGGCTGGCGCCAGGCGTGCGATCCGATCACGAAGGTGCTCCCGCGCCTCGAGCTCGGTGGCCACGCCGGCCACGAGCTGGCGAGTCATGAGGGCGACCCACGGCGGGCCGTCCGCGGGCAGGGCATCCGAACGCCGCGCCGGCCCGGCCTCCCGGCGGCCGGCCAGGTCGCGTGCCAGCTCGAGCGCCACGAGCGCTGCGATGCGGTCCACCGCGACGCGCTCGAATTCGGAGGCGGGCGGTTCGCCCAGGAGCACCAGCGCCCCCGAGAGCGTGCCGCCCTGGCCGGGCAGTGGCGTGCGCAAGAGCACGTGGCGGCGGTTGGCCAGGTAGGCTGCGGCGGCCCCGGCGGCCGTGGGATCCGATGGGGCGTGGACCGCCACCGACCTGCCCGCGCGGTCCCTCGATCGCTACGGCACGCCCGAGCGTGGCGGCCACGACCGCCGCCTGGGCGGTCAGGTCGGCGCCGGCCAGGGCAAGGGCGCCGATCTCCGACTCGAGGTCCGCGGCACGCCGCTCGAAGGCGGCGCGCTCGTCGATCAGGACCGCGATGATCGCGCGCTCGATGGTCGTGACGTCGTCGTCAGGGATGTGCCAGAGCGGGACGGCGGCCTCCGCGGCACGTTCCTGGAGCGCCGCTTCAGCGACCGCGTCGGCACGGCCCACAAGGAGAGCTCCGGCAGCGCCCGCCTGGACCAGGGCGTCGACGATGGACGCTGGCTCGACGCCGCTGGCCGCCAACGTCGCCAGCGCACCAGCTGGGATGAGGGCGAGATCGCGGTGTCCGAGCGCGTCGAACGCCGGCACCCGTGGCGTCAGGACCCGGACCCAGGCGACGATCGGCGGTGGCGAACCGATCGGCACGAGCTCGATCGCCGAGTGGAACGCGGCCAGGCGAAGCTGCTCCAGATCGGCCATGGCCCGAGCGTACCCCAGCGCGTCGGCACGGCGTCAGCCCATGCAGGCGTGGAGGTTCAGACGGCGGTGCTGGCTTCTTCGCCGACCGCGGCACGCCCTGCCGGCGATGTGGCGGGGTCGACCTGGGGGGCAGCTCCCATGGCCGCCTCGAGGCGCGCCAGCAGCGGCGCCGCGCCGAGGCGGGTCAGGATGCTTCGCGCCTCCTCGCCCATGGCGTCCACCTCCGGGTCGCCCGGGCCCAGGAGGATCACCGCATCCATGCCGCACAGCGCGCGATCGAACTCCAGGCCAAGGTCCTGCCACCTCGCCATCGCTGACCGATAGCCTGCCATGGCCTCGAGGCGCCGCCCACCGAGCGCGTCCACGCCGGCGCGCAGGTTGGTGCAGCCGACCTCGATCGCCGTGCCACGCCGCGAGAGCTCCAGCACCTGACTGAGGCAGCTGGCGGCAGTCCGCTCATCTCCGCTCCAGAGCGCAGCCCTGCCGGCGAGCTGCCGCCCACCGATCACATTGCTGGAGTAGTGATCTCCCGACGCGATCGCGAGCTCGATCGCCGACCGGTACTCGCCGTCGATGAAGGCGAGCCACGCCTTCACGCGTTCGAGCTCTCCGACGGTCATCGCCTCATCCTGGGCCTCGAAGATGCCGGCGATCTCCGCCAAGCCTTCGCCGACGCTGGCCCCGGTCAACGAGTCGAGGACGAGCCGCGAGCCAAGGAACGAAAAGCGATCAGCGGCCTCGACGTCGATGTCCGCCAGCTCTGCCAGAGATCGGCGCCACCAGTCCCAGTCGCCGGTGCGCTGGGCGATCTCGCTGCCGTTGGCGGCCAGGACGATCCACTGCGAGCGATTGCCGATCCGCGTGGCGAGGTCCATCCCCGCACGCGCAGCGGCGAAGCCCTCGGCCGGGTCGATCCAGACCAGGAAGACGGTCAGGTTGACATAGGCTCGGAGCGCCGTCAGGTTCATCCCTTCGCGGAGCGCGAGATCGAGCCCCGCCCGCAGGAGTGCCAGACCCTCGATCTCGCGGTTGACGCTGCACAGCGCGCCGCCTTTGGTGACGAGGAGGTCGGCGACGACATCCATGATGTCGTGCCGATCCGCGGACGCGATAGCCCGGTCGGCCACGGCGACGGCCGCGGCATCCTCGCTCGCCAGGTAGTGACCACGCGCCAGCTGCGCGACGATGCCCACGTAGGCGGGATCGTCGGGCGCGTTGGCGAACTCCTGCTCGGCAGCCTGGAGGATGGCCTGCGCCTCCGCGATGTGGTAAGCGCTGATCATCGAGCTGGCGAGCGTGACGATCGTCCGCGCGATGGCGGGTCGGTCGCCGATCTGCCGCCGGTCGTCGACGGTCTCGCGGAGGATGGCCTCGGCGGCCTCGAAGCGACCCATGGCGTCAGCGGCGACGCCCATCTGCTCGAGCAGGTCGGTGCGCTCGATCGGATCGGTCGCGACGGAGCGAGCCTGGTCGAGATAGACGAGCACCTGCTCGTGTGAGCCGAGCGCGCGCGCCCGATCGGCAGCGCCTCGCAACGCGAGCTTGGCCTGGACGGCGACGGCCTCACCTTCCGCGCCCTCAGGCGCCGCCTGGTGCGCCGACAGGTAGTGCGCCGCCAGCACCCCCGCCAGCTCGTCGTCGCCGACCGCCTCGAAGTAACGGCGCTGCAGCCAGGTGCCGCGCCCGCCGATCGCGCCTGGCCAGCGTGCCATACGCGACCTCCCGGATGAGGCCCTGGACGAAGACGTACTGGCCGCGCTCGGGCGAGCGCGGATCGACGTCCAGCCGCAGCAGCTCGCGGCGGACGAGCGACCGAAGACGAGGCTCGAGGTCTGCCTCCTCGGCACCATTGACGGCAGCCAGGGCTCGGACGCTGAAGCTCTGCCCCAGGACGGAGGCATCCTGGATGAGCAGTCGGTCGCCCGCCTCGAGCCCGTCGAGGCGGGCCGCGATGAGCGCCTGGAGCGTTTCCGGGACGGCCAGCGCAGCCAGGTCGCCGGTCGGTCGGTAGCCGTCGGGAGTCGCCTCCAGTCGCCCGTCCGCGACCAGCATCCGGACCGTCTCGACGGCATAGAGCGGGATCCCCTCTGATCGCTCGACGATGGCCCGCATGGACGCCTCTGGGAGGCCGGGCACGAGCCCACCCAGCAGCTGCCGCATGACGTCCTCGTGCAGGGGTTCGAGCGACATCGAGACTGCGTTGCGACGCCCTGCGCCCCAGTCCGGTCGGCGCTCGAGGACTTCGGGGCGGGCGAGGGTGATGATGTAGATCGGTGAGGCCTTGGACCACTCGAGCACGTGGTCGATGAAGTCGAGCAGTCCCGCGTCGGCCCATTGCAGATCCTCGAAGACCATGGCCACCGTGCCGCCGGCGGCGATGCGCTCGAAGAAGGTGCGCCAGGCGGCGAACAGCTCCTCGCGCTGCGAGCTCGGTATCTCGCCGATGCCCAGCAGGGCCAGCAGCGCGGGCTCGATCCAGCGGCGCTCCTCCTCGTCGGGAACGTACTCATCGAGCGTGGCCGTGATCCTCTGGCGGCTGGTCGCCTCGTCATCGCCCTCGCGCAGGTCCGCGCGTCGGCGGACCATCTCGCCAAGTGCCCAGAAGGTGATGCCGTCGCCGTATGCCGGAGAGCGGCCCTCATGCCAGTAGACGTCCTCGAGCAGCCCGTCGATGTACTTCAGGAACTCCCAGGCGAGCCGGCTCTTGCCGATGCCGCCTTGGCCAGTGACGGAGACCAGCCGCGCACGACGCTCGCGCCCGGTCGCGTTGAACAGGTCCTTGAGCAGCCGCAACTCCTCGTCGCGGCCGACGAACGGCGCCTCGAGGGTGTCCGACCGACCGCGCCCACCCAGCTCCGCCACGACACGCACCGCCAGCCAGGCAGGTACGGGCGCCGCCTTGCCCTTGAGGACCTGCTCACCCGCCGGCTCGAAGACGATGGACGCTGCGGCCGCGCGCTGCGTCGATTCGCCGACCAGCACGGTGCCGGGCGCCGCCACGGACTGGAGTCTGCTGGCGGTGTTGACGAGGTCACCAGCGACCATGCCCTGGCCGACCGCGCCCATGGTCACGGCCGCCTCGCCGGTCAGCACCCCGGCTCGCGCCTGCAGGTCGTGGCCGAGCGATCGGACCGAGTCGACCAGCTCGAGTCCCGCCCGGACCGCTCGCTCGGCGTCATCCTCGGTCGCGATCGGCGCACCCCAGACCGCCATGACGGCGTCGCCGATGAATTTCTCGACCACGCCGCCGTAGCGCAGCACGACCTCGCGTGCAAGGTCGAAGTAGCGCGTCAGCAGCTCGCGCGTCTCCTCGGGGTCGCGATCCTGCGCGAGGGTCGTGAAGCCGACCAGATCGGCGAAGAGGACGGACACGAACCGCCGCTCGGACTCGTGGCCGGGCGTCGACGTCGCGGCCGACAAGGGGGCCGGCGCGGGATCGCCCAGCGCCACACCGCACTCGCCACAGAAGCGCACTCCGGGCGTGTTGCCCGAGCCGCATGCGGGACAGGCGACGAGCAGGCGCACGCCGCACTCGCCGCAGAACTTGCGGCCAGCCTCGTTCTCGCTCTCACACGATCCGCAGCGCACCAGGTCGTAGCCTCCCGTCGATCCCGAGACGCGACTCTAGCGGAGGCGCGCGCTCTGGTACAGCGCGCGCGAAGGCCGCCTGTACGCGACCACTACTCGAGTCGTTGCTCCGGTCGCCGAGCGGTGACATGCGCCAGGTCCTCGAGGAGCAGGCCGAACTCGCGCCGCACGTCGACATATCGATCCGCCAGCATGGCCACCTCGAGGCGCTGGCCGACCCGACGCAGCCAGACCCTGCGGCGGGGGAAATAGAAGGAAAGGACGATACCGCTGATCAGGGACAGGAACGCCAGCCAGATGAATGGCTGGCCGGGATCCTTCTTGACGACCAGGCCGGTGAACGCGCCCGCCTCCGTCCACGTCACCTCGTAGCCAGCCGTCGTACGCGGGTCGGTCGAGCCGCCCAGGCCGATCTGGTCGGCGAACGCGGGCAGGATGCTGCCGGATGCGTCGAGCGAGCCGTCCGTGCCCACGACGGTCAGCCGTCCAGCCCCCGACGGGTCGCGATCGAGGATGACGAACAGGCCGAGCGGCGAACCCGGGATGGTCAGGAAGCCCTGTGGCTTGCCCAGCAGCTGCGAGTCCATGAGCACGGGCCCTGACCAGACGAGCTTGCCGCCGCTGTCGAGGATACGGAGGGTCTCGGCGGCTCCGAACGAGTTCTGGTGGAAGACGAAGCCGTCGACGGTCAGCGGGTCGTTGACGCGGATCGTCTTGCGCGCGATCTCCTGCCCGTCGCGATAGACGGCCAGGTCGGTGCGGAAGTCGGCGAATGAGCCATCAGCCCGGGTCGGGGCCTCGAAACCGAGGTTCTTGAGCAACAGGTTGCCTGGCGTGCCGACGGGCTGCACCGGCGCCGTCTGGGCCTCACCCACGAAGACAGCCGTCTCGAAGCCGAAGGCACCGGTCACGGCGCCGCCGACCAGGAAGAGGATCAGGCCGAGGTGGGTCAGCAGGGTGGCCATCTTGAAGTACCGGTTGCGGTCACCGTAGGTGAAGGTCGCTTCGTCGTCGGTCGCCGCCTGGACCTTGAAGCGGCGCCGGCGCAGGACGGTCGCCAGCGCTGCGTCGGAGGCTTCCACGCCGGCGAAGGCGGCTCGCTCCGCGAGGCGGAGATCGAAGAAGGGCGCCGGTTGCTCGACCCGAACGATGCGCACCCCTCGCCAGAGGCGTGGTGTCCGGTCGAGCGTGCAGACGACGATGCTCAGGATGAGCAGCGTCAGCAGCGCGGTGAACCACGGCGCGGTGAAGATGCGGAAGAAGCCCAGTCCTTCGAAGATGTCGACCATCGTGGGGCCGATCCCGACGCCAAGGATGGCGACCGGGTCATAGCGTCGGTGCAGGTCGGCCATCTCCGTGGCGTACGCGGCAGGGTTGTCGCGCAGAGCGAAGGCCGGGATCTGGCGGATCATCGTGCCGATCAGGCCGGCCACGGCCAGGACGATGATCTGGACGACCGCGAAACGGACGTCGCTCAGCGTCCGCCAGATGGTCAGCCCGAAGCGGCCCAGCGGGTCGCCGAGGTCGGAGGCCCGGCGTCGGCCGAGCGAGATGGTGGTGATGGCGCTACGCGGGGACCGCCGAGCGCGCCGCGGCCAGTCCGACGGCGAAGTCGGCGATGACATCCTCCACGTCCTCCAGGCCGACGCTGACGCGCAGGAGGCCCTCGGAGATCCCTGCCTCCGCTAGACCTGTCGCATCGAGCTGGCGATGTGACGTGGTCGCGGGATGGACGACGAGCGTTCGGATGCTGCCCAGCGACGCGGTCTGCTCCGGGATGCTGAGCGCATCGATGAAGGCCAGGGCCGCCTCACGCGAGCGCACGTCGAGCGTCAACATGCCGCCGCCCGCCCGGAGCTGGCGCTGCGCGACGGCCGCTTGCGGGTGGTCGGGCAAGCCAGGGTAGACGACCGGGTACCCGCCCTCCTGCGCCGCCAGCCAGCGGGCGAGGGCCAGGGCATTCTCGCAGTGGCGGTCCATGCGCACTGCCAGCGTGGCGATGCCGCGCAGCACGAGGAAGGCCGAGAACGGTGCCACGATGCCGCCCGTGTCGATCTCGACCTCGCGCACGTCGTGCATCCGGCTGGTGGACCCGACCACGGCGCCGGCGAGCACGTCCGAGTGGCCACTCAGCCACTTGGTCGCAGACGCCACGACCAGGTCGGCGCCGAGCTCGATGGGCCGGCAGAGGTAGGGCGAAGCGAACGTGTTGTCGACGATCAGCTCGGCGCCCGCGCGATGGGCGCGCTCCGCCAGGGCCGCGATGTCGGCGACGACGGTGGTCGGGTTGGCGATGGTCTCGACGTACAGCAGCCTGGCGCCAGCGAGCGCCGCCTCCACGGCGGCCAGATCGCTCGCATCGACGTAATCGGTCCGGACGCCGAAGCGCGCGAAGACCCGGTCGAGGAGCTGGCGCGTGCTGCCGTAGATGGCGCGCGTAGCGACGACGCGATCACCGGCCCGAAGAGACGCCGCGAGTGCGGCATGGATGGCCGCCATGCCCGAGCCGAAGGCGAAGCCGGCGTCGGCGCCCTCGAGCTCAGCGATGGCCGCCGCCATGGCCGCCGCTGTCGGGTTGCCGAGGCGCGAATAGGTGTAGCCGTGGCCGGACGTCGTGAGCTCGGCCAACTGCGCCGCGTCGTCGGCGGCGAAGGTCGCACTCTGATAGATGGGCACGGCCGTGCTCTGCTGCGTCATCTTCGGGCTCCGCGTGGCCGCGAGGATGGCGCGACTCGAGAAGCCCCGGGGCGGCCGATGACGCGGGTCGTCCATGGCGGGCATCTTACGCCGCCAAGGTCATCGGACCTGAAGCTGGCTCTTCAAGTGCCGTGGCCCTCGGGGTCGACCGTCTTCCGACCCGGATCATGCTCAGCCCGCAGGAAGGTGCGCATCGTGCGCTCGAATGTCAGGTCTTCAGGAGGCTCGTACAGGAAGCGCTTTGCGCGGGCGGTCGGTCCGCGCGAGGTCGTCATCGGGCTCGACTCTCCGGTCGGTGCGACCGAGCCTGCCACGGGGCCCGGGCCGGCTGGGTAGGCCGGGATCGGAACCGGACCGATCGGACCCGCGCCCCGAGCCCAGGGCGTCGATCGCGGCGTGACCCAGTCCGGCAGCGTCGGGTAGCTCTCGGTGAACATCGAAGGCCGTGCATGCGGCGCGCCCGTCGAGCGCTCCATGCGGCGGACCCTCGGCACGGTGGCGCGGCGAGTCCGACGGCGAGGTACCGAGGCCACGACCTTTGGCCGCGGAGGCCCGACTCGGGCGACAGCCGTCCTCCGTGCCTGACGCTGGCGGGCGACGCTTGCCTGCGTGACCTGGAAGACGGTCGCCGGCCCAGGCACGTGGCCCTCGATGCTGACGCGGTTCCGGCCGGCGCGCTTCGCGCCATACATGACCTGATCCGCCCGGTTGGTCAGGGCGTCGGCGGTGCGCCCGTCGTCGGGGAACGCGACCACCCCGATCGACGCCGTCGAGCTGAGCAATTCCATGCCAGCGTTCAGGCGGATGGCCGCGACCGATCGTCGCAACTTCTCGGCGACGACCGATGCGCCTTCTGGATCGGTCTCCGGCAGCAGGACCACGAACTCGTCGCCGCCGTACCGGGCGGCGGTGTCGATGACCCGGATGCCCTGTTGGATCGCTTCCGCCACGGCCTGCAACATCCGGTCGCCGAAGTAGTGGCCGAATCGGTCATTGATGGGCTTGAGCCCGTCGAGGTCGAGCATCAGGAGGCTGAAACGACGGTTGGTCCGGCCGGCTCGCGCGATCTCTCGTTCGATGACCGCGAAGAGGAAGGTCCGGTTGTAGAGCCGCGTCAGGGGATCGTGCCACGAGAGCCGCAGCGCAGTGTCGCGAGTCCGGCGCTGCTCGCCAGCTACGACGGAGGCGAGGTACGAGAGGAGCCAGAGCGCCATGACGTTGACCGACACGATCACGATCTGGTCGGTCGTGTACGACGCGCCGCCACGGGTCACGAGCAGCGAGCCGAGGTAGGCGGCCGTGATCGCCGCCGCCAGGACGAGGCTGGCGCCACCGCCCGTGACGAGGGCAGCCCCCGCCACGATCAGGAAATAGCCGAAGAAGAAGGGGCTCGCGACGCCGCCGGTGAGCACGATGAGGATGGTGAAGAACGTCACCGCCGCGACGCCTTCCACGAGGAAGACGGTTCCCAGGTCGGTCACCCGTGGGCCCAGCTCGTGGAGCGTGAACAGCAATCCGGCTCCGACGAGGAGCACGAGGTAGATGGCCGGCGCCTCCGTCGGCCAGAGCCCGCCACCGGCGACGACGACCGCCGTGACCACCAGGAACGTGGAGCTGACGATCCGGACGACGCGGTCATAGGTCGCCAGGCGGATGCCGGACCCTGCGGCCGGCCGACTCTCTGGATCACCGGCCAGCTCGATGGCGACGTCGACCGGTTCGACGGCCACGGGCATCTGGCCGCGCGAGACACCCACGATCCGTCGCTGCATGACGAGCGCAACAACGATCAGCACGTTGCCGACCAGCAGGGCGACGAGGAGGGCAGCGATCGCGAGGACGGGCACGTGGCCAGCGTACCGCGGCCTCGACCTCACTGCTAGACCTCGTGATCGGTCGATCCGGGATCCATTACGTGCGGATCACGTTGCCAGACGGGCGCCCGACTGCGAATCTCGTTGCCCGCCTGCAACGCCTCTGATACCGTCGGGCTATGGCTGGACAGCGGCGCGAGATCGGCGACCACGGCACGCAAGGCGGCGAAAGCATCGGCGACCTCGACCGCCGGATCATCGAGTTCCTGCAGCAGGACGGTCGCCGCCCGTTCACGCAGATCGCCGCCGAGCTGGGCGTCAGCGAGGCCGCCGTGCGAGCGCGGACCAACCGGCTGATCGAGCGGGGCGTGCTTCAGATCGTGGGCGTCGCCGACCCGCTCAAGATGGGCTACGACCAGATGGCCATGATCGGCGTCCGCTGCGCGGGCGACCGCCTGATGGCCGCGGCAGAGGCGATCGCCCGACTGCCGGAGGTCATCTACGTCGTGGCCACGGCCGGCGCGTACGACCTGCTGGTCGAGGCCGTGTGCGAGGACAGCGATGCCCTGCTTGCATTCCTGACGGAGCGCCTCGGACCGATCGAGGGCGTACGCTCGACCGAGACCTTCATCTACCTGCGCATCGTCAAGCAGTCCTACCAATGGGGGAACCACTGACCGAGCCGGCCGATGCCCGGGCGACCAGGTCTGCCGATCCGGGTGGAGTCGGCGCCTGGCGCGAGGTCCTCGCGGTCTTCCTGCGGCTCGGGCTGACCGCATTCGGTGGGCCCGCCGCCCATACCGGCCTCTTCCGGGAGACCGTCGTCCGGCGGCATGGCTGGATCGACGACCCCGATTTCATGGACCTCGTCGCCGCGACCAGCGTCATCCCGGGCCCGAACTCGAGCGAGCTGGCCCTCGCCATCGGGCGACGGCGTGCTGGCTGGCCGGGATTCCTCGCCGCGGGCGCTGGCTTCATCATGCCGGCCGTCGTCATCAGCGTAGCTCTCGCCTGGCTGGCGGTCGGGGCCGCGACCGCCGAGACGGTGGCGGCCGTCCTCGTCGGCATCGACCCCGTCGTCATCGCCATCCTGATCGTCAGCGTGATCGGCCTCGGACGCTCGATGGCGGGCGATGGGGCACGCCTGTTCGTGGCCGCGATCGCGACCATCGCCTTCCTTGCGGGGCTGCCGGAGGTCGCCATCCTGCTCGCCGGGGCCGGCATCGTCGCGGGCTGGCAGCTCGCTCGCGACCGGAGGCCCGGCGGGGCCGCAGGCCCTGGCGGCTCCCTGGCCATGGGCGCCCTGATCGCCACGGGCGGCTCGATGGCCACGGCGGCAACGACGGCCGCCATCGGCCTGCTGCCCATCTTCCTCGTCTTCCTCAAGGCCGGCGCCCTTCTCTTCGGATCCGGCTACGTCCTGGTGGCCCTGCTGCGCGCCGACCTCGTGGAGGGGCTGGGGTGGATCACCGAGCGACAGCTCCTCGACGCCATCGCCGTAGGCCAGGCAACGCCCGGGCCGCTGACGAGCACGGCCGGGTACATCGGCTTCCTGCTGGCCGGCCTGCCCGGCGCCTTGGTCGCGTCGGTCGGCATCTTCCTGCCAGCCTTCGTCCTCGTCGCCTTCCTGGAACCGATCGTGCGAGCGGTGCGCTCCCATCCGCTTGCGGCGGCGGCGCTCGGCGGCGCCGGCGCGGCCGCACTCGGGCTGATGGCCGGCGTGACCATCGAGCTGGCTGCGGTGACCCTCATCCCGGGTGGGACCTTCGCCCTCATACCGCTCGCCGTGGCCGCCGGAGCCACCGTCGCGCTCGCCTCCGGTCGGGTGGGCCCGACCGTCCTGATCATCGTCGGCGGACTCATCGGGCTGGTTCGGGTCTTCGTCGTCGGCTAGCATCCGACCGTGGACGCCGCTGAACTCATCGAGCTGATCCGCGTTTCCGTCATCGGTGACGACGAGGCGGTGGCCGGGCCGTTCGGCGTGCGCCGCGTGACGTACGCCGACTACACCGCCTCAGGCCGCTCCTTGTCGTTCATCGAGGACTACCTGCGCGATGCCGTCCTGCCGCTCTACGCCAACACGCACACCGAGTCATCCGGCACGGGTCTCCAGACGACACGCTTCCGCGAGGAGGCCCGTCAGATCATCCTGGAGGCATGCGGAGGCGGACCGGAGCATGCGGTCATCTTCTGCGGCTCGGGCTCGACAGCAGCCGTCAACAAGCTCGTGGCGGTACTCGGCCTACGCATCCCGGAGGCGCTCGACGACCGTTTCGGCCTGCATGAGCGGATCCCCGCCGGGGAGCGGCCGGTGGTCTTCATCGGCCCCTACGAGCACCACTCCAACGAGCTGCCCTGGCGCGAGACGATCGCCGACGTGGCGGTCATCCCGGAGGACCAGGACGGGCGCATCGACCTCGGCCGCCTGAAGGCTGAGCTGGAGGCGTATGCCGACCGGCCGATCAAGATCGGCAGCTTCTCGGCCGCCTCCAACGTGACGGGCATCATCTCCGACACGCGCGCCATCTCGATCCTCCTCCACCGTCACGGGGCGCTCTCGTTCTGGGACTTCGCGGCGGCGGCACCCTACGTCGAGGTCGAGATGGCCCCGCATCGACCGGGACCCGACGCCGAGCTGGACTTCAAGGACGCACTCTTCATCTCGCCGCACAAGTTCATCGGCGGCCCTGGTACGCCGGGCCTGCTCGTCGCCCGCCGCGAGTTGTTCCACAACCGTGTGCCGAGCATGCCGGGCGGCGGCACCGTCGCCTACGTCAACCCGACCGAACACCGCTATCTGGCGGACATCGAGCATCGCGAGGAAGGCGGTACGCCGGCCATCGTCGAGTCCATCCGGGCAGGGCTCGTCTTCCAGCTCAAGCAGCGCGTCGGGGTGGAGGCCATCCGCCAGCGCGAAGAGGCCTACATCGGGCGAGCCATCGAGCGCTGGCAGGCCAACCCGGCGATCGAGATCCTGGGCAACCCGGCGCTCGACCGGCTCTCGATCGTCTCCTTCGTCGTCCGCCACGCGGGACGGTACCTGCACCACAACTTCGTGGTCGCGCTGCTCAACGACCTCTTCGGCATCCAGTCGCGTGGCGGCTGCTCATGTGCCGGCCCCTACGGCCATCGGCTGCTGGGCATCGACCTGGACACCTCGCATGAGTTCGAACGCGAGATCGCTCGCGGCTGCGAGGGCATCAAGCCGGGCTGGATCAGGGTCAACTTCAACTACTTCATCAGCGAGGCGGTCTTCGCCTACATCCTCGACGCGGTCGACCTCGTCGCACGCGACGGTTGGCGGCTCCTGCCGCGCTATCGCTTCGAACCGGAGTCTGGGCTCTGGCGCCATCGCGACGGGCTGGCCGAGCCGCCACTCAGCCTGGGCGACATCAAGTACCAGAGCGGCGGCATGCGCTACGCCTCGCATCGGCACCGAGCGCCAGAGTCGAGGCTGGCAGATCACCTTGCAGAAGCGCGAGCCATCCTGGCGGAGCAGCCCGAGGCCGTCGACGGCCCGGATGCCGCGGTGAGCGCCGATTTCGAGGCGCTGCGCTGGTTCTGGATGCCGTCCGAGGTCGCGGCTATGGAGCGGGCGCCGCGATCGGTGCCAGCGGGCTGACGCGGCTCGACGAGCGCTCCTGGAGCGGCCCGACGATCGCGTCGAGCGCGACGGCCAGCTTCGTGGCGGCATCGAGATGTGCTGCGTCAGGCTGCGGCGGCACCGCACCGGCCGCGAACGGACCCCAGAGGACCACGATGTTCTGGCCCGCGAAGGTGAACGGCGGTGAGCCCTTGGCCGGCGCGACACCGTCGCGGAAGGGCAGCGCCTTGGCTCGCGTCGTGCCCGACGAGAACTCGAGCAGCGAGAGTGGCCAACCGGCATAGGTGGCGTTGTAGGCGATGCGCGGCTCTTTGCCGGCCAGGGCGTTGGTGCCCACGAGGCCGAGGCCAGCCCGGTTGAGCCGGGTATAGACCTCGCTGCCGGACGCCGGATCGGTGAGGTGCGCGTCCGGGGACGGCGTCGGGCGCGGCGTTGCGACCGCCGCAGATGGCGACGGAGCGACGGTCTCGCCACAGGCGGCGAGCAGACTGAGCGCAACGAGCGTGGCGGCCACGAGGCGGCCACGCCCGGTCCGCGATGCGGTTTCCGAGGTCATCGTCGGTCGATGCTAGACCGGTCGGTGACTGCTGGCACTGACCCGATGGTCCCGTCGGCACCAAACCCGTTGGCGCGAACTGACGCCGAGGGTGGGTCGGGGCAACGCGCGCTCCGAGCGCGTCGCGCTCAAGTGGCAGATCAGCTGCTGACCTCGACCATGGACCCAGTCGGCCGGATCTGCTCGCTCGTTGCAGCGCCCTTGCCTGTCACGAGCAGGAGCAGCACGACCACAAGGAGCAGGTTGCGTCCATTCAGCAACAGGATCAACAGCGGCTCCAGCCCGATCAGCCCGTTATAGAGGAAGGGAAAGAGCAGGAACGTGATCGCGAAGGCAACGGTCACCAGGATCACGATCGTCCTCGACAGGAACGGCGCGAACGGCAGGATCCAGATCAGGTACTGCGGGGAGAAGACCTTGCTTCCCAGCATGAACGCGAGCAGCGCCGCGACGAGATAGCGCACGAGCGTGGCGAGCGTCAATCCGCTCTCGTTGGCGGCCTCTTTGCGGAACGCCCTGAAGGCCAGCCACCAGACCACCGCCAACAGGCCGATCAGCACGATCGGCTGCACGACCGTCATGACGCCGGTCAATGACGAGTCGATCTGCAGGCTGTTGAACTGGTCGGTCACGGTGGCGCTCGCGAGGCCCGCCACGTGCGCCATCTCCATCAGGCCTGCGTAGGTCGATTCCAGCTGAACGCCGCGTTCAAGATGGTAGCCAAGCACGTTTCCGGCGGCCTCCGGCGCGAGCAACAGCGTACCCACGCCAAGCACCAGGCCGACGCCGACCAGGGCGACGAGATATCGCGATAGACCGGATCGATCCTTGGATGCGACGTAGGCCGCGATGAGGACTGGAACCAGGACTACCGGGTAGAGCTTGGCGGCGATCGCCAAGGCCATGGCTCCGCCGCCGAGCAGCGGTCGACCCTTGACCGAGAGGACCACAGCCAGCATGGTCAGGAAGGCTGGAAACAGATCGAAACGCCAGAGCAAGACTGGCGAGGCGAGAGCCACCAGGAGGAGGGCATAGAGGAGTGGCCGCAGCGGGTCAAGTGCCACGGGCGCCCAGTCCCTCGCCAAGACCCAGACGAGTGCGGTGACCGCCAGGCTCGTCGCGCCCATCAACAGGAGGAACATGGACTGGTAGCCCTCGAGCCCGCCGACCGGCGCCACGACTTCGAGGATCCGGGGCAGGAGGATGGGGACCAGCGAGATGGGCGGGTACTCGAGGGGCACGTCGCGATAGGGAACATCGCCAGCGAAGATGCGCTCGGCGATGCCCGCATAGAAGGTCATTTCGTGGCCGCCGAAGGCCGCTGCAGCCAGGGAGACCACGGCAAGGACGGCGACCTGGATCGCCAGGATCGTCACGAGGAGCTCGCGGCGGCTCATGACGTCCGCAGGGGCGCGCGCGGCCGAATTGGTCATGCGGCCAGACTCCAGCCTCTGTCAAGGGTCGGCAGCAGGTCGAGGCGCCGCGCCTCCGGGTTTGCATCGACGGGCGAGGTGGCAGCCTATGCTGATGCCGACGCAGGCCCAGACACCCGGCAGGTCAACTCGAGACGTCATCGGTTGGAGACGATCGACCATGAACCAGATAGACCCGAGCGCTGGCACGACCATCACGGTCACCGGACTCGGCCGTTCGTCCCTCCAGCCTGACCGGGCGGAAGTCGGCCTCGGCGCGAACGCGTCCGCAGAAACCGCGGCTGAAGCCCGTACCGCGGTCGCGGCGGCCATGACCGCCATCCTGGCTGCCGTCCGCGCCCAGGGGGTCCGCACGTTGCAAACGTCGAACCTGTCGGTCGCACCCCGCTACGACCATCGCAACGAGACGGCGCGGATCGTGGGCTACGAGGCCACCAACGCGGTGACGATGACGATCGACGACCTCGACACGCTGGGCGCCGTCGTCGACGCGGCCATCGCCGCCGGCGCGACGTCGCTCGACGGCCCGCGCTTCTTCGCTGCCGACCCGAGCGAGGCGTTCGCGAGCGCCCGACGCCTGGCCGTCGAGGATGCGATGGGCAGGGCGACGACGCTGGCCGAGGCGGCCGGCCTGCGGATCACCGGCGTCGCCTCGATCAGCGAAGGCGATGGGCGCCCGATCCCGATCCCCAGAGCCGCCCGCATGATGGCCGTCGCGGAGGCCGCACCGTCGCCCATCGAGGTTGGCGCCAACGAGGTGCGGGTGGAGGTCGAAGTGGTCTACCGGGCCGGCTGACGGAGCCCGTCAGGTGCTGCCTGCCGGCGCGTCGGCCGCCAGAGTGGGCAGCCGGGCGCAGAAGCGCGCGCCTCCGCCGGGCGCCTCGAGTGCCTCGATGGTGCCGCCGTGGCGCTCGACGATCCAGGCGGCGATGGCGAGGCCAAGGCCCGTGCCGCCCTGCGGAGCGTCGTCGGCGCGCCAGAACCGTTCGAAGACGAGGAGGCGATCTTCCGACCGGATCCCGGGCCCGGCATCGTCCACGGTCAGCGTGGCCTGACCGGCCTCGGGCCGGATGGTGACCAGCACGGTGCCCGTGGCTGGGCTGTGGCGGACGGCGTTGTCGATGAGGATGGTGACCAGCTGGCGGATGCGCAGCGCGTCGCCCGACATCGGCGAGGGACGAGGATCGACGACGATGCCGACCGTTCGCTCGGCGGCCATGGCCGTCAGCGCCCCGGCGCCTTCGACTGCGACGTCGGCCAGGTCGATGGGCTCGAGGTGCAGCTCGAGGGCACCCGCGTCGGTGCGAGCCAGCAGCAGGAGGTCGTCGACCAGCGCCGTCACATGGCTGACCTCGACCTCGATGTCGTTGAGGGCATCCCCCACGTCGGCGACTCGCTCTGCCTGGTTCCGCCGTAGGTCGTCCACGCTGCCGCGGATGACGCTCAGCGGGGTTCGCAGCTCGTGGCTGGCGTTGGCCGTGAACTCGCGCTGCCGACGGAGCGCCTCGTCGCGGCGTCCCATCGCGTCCCGGATGGGGACCAGCGCGCGGCCCGCGTAGACGTAACCGACACCACATGCCAGGAGCAAGGCGGTCAGGCCGCCGACGATGAGGGCCGTCGTCAACGCGTCGAGCAAACGCTGTTCGGAGAGGCGCTCCCCGACGATCTGGACGACGTACGTGCCGTCACCGCGTCGCACGGCCCGCGACAGGATGCGTACGGGGATCTCGCCCAGTTGTGCTGTTCGTACATCGACCAGGCCCTCGCGCGCGGCGGCGATGCCCGACTCGTCGGGGATGCCCTCGAGCTCGCTCTCGGTGTCGACACCGAGGACGGTGCCGTCCGGCTGGACGACGATGGCGAGGGTGCCGGAGCCTCGGCCGCCGAAGGAGACGCCGATGGGTGAGCGCCCCGGCCGTTGGCCAGGGCCCGGGCCGGACACGAAGCGGGCGACATCGCCGGCGCGGTCCCGCAGGACCGCCTCGCCGCCGGCTGCCAACGCGCGGCTGACAGTCAGGTACACGGCGCCGCCGAGGATGACCAGGACGACCAGCGTCAGGCCACCGCTCCAGAGCATGAGCCTGAGCCGTGTGCGTCGGAGGAGCGCGCTCTCGGCGGTCGCGGGCGAACCGGAGACGCCGGACACGTCGCCGTTCACGCCGGACGGATTCGGTAGCCGACGCCTCTGACGGTCTCGACCCAGGCCGCGCCGACAGGGCCCAGCTTCTCGCGCAGGATGTGGATGTAGGCCTCGACCGTGTTCTGCGTCAGCGCGGCGCCGTAGGGCCAGGCGTGGTCGAGCAGCTGATCCCGAGAAAGGACCTGACCCGGCCGCCGCAGCAGGCACTCCAGGACGGCGAACTCGCGCGGGCCGAGGACGACGTCCCGCCCCTCGACCGTCACGCGGTGGGCGGCCTCCTGCAGCACGATCGGGCCGGCCTGCAAGTCTGCCGTCGGGCGTGGGCTGCGGTCGGCGACTGAGCGCCCGGAGTCGGGCGGCCAGCTCCTCGTAAGCGAATGGCTTGACGAGGTAGTCGTCGGCGCCTGCGTCGAGGCCCTGCACACGGGAGGCGACGGCGTCACGAGCGGTGAGCATCAGGATGGGCATCGTGGCGCCGCGTTTGCGCAGCCGGCGGGCGACCTCGAAGCCGTCGACATCCGGGAGGCCGACGTCGAGGACGACGGCATCGAGGTCCAGATCTTCAGCGATCTCCAGGCCCTCGCTCGCCGTGGGTGCGCCTTCGACGATGTGGCCGTCCTGGCCGAGGAGGCGGCGGAGCAGGCGCAGGAGGCGGGGGTCGTCCTCGATGACCAGCAGGTGCATCGTCAGGTCCGGTGCTCAGCGCGCCGGTCCGAGCGGGCTCGCCGGCCGCCTGAGCCACCCAAGGGGGCGGATGGCTCGGCGACGGCGGTGGTGGACGACGGGGAGGAGACCGCCATCCGGATCGTGATCACGACGGCCATGTTCGCGCTCTCATCTGAATCACGCCTGAAACCGGGACCGTCCGTCCCGGACGAGGTGAGGAGGCGAGGCAGGGGCGTTTGACCGATTCCCGGGCGGCGGCCACGCTTCCAGCATGCGCCACAAGCCATGGCTCGTGCTCGCGGCCATCGCCGGGGTGGTCGTCATCGTCAGTGCCCTGGCGGTCGGCGCCCTCGGCACCCCGGGTGGCGACGCCTCCGGCGGCCGTCCAACGGGCGCGCAAACCGAAGCGGATCCGACGGCCTCCCCGCGGCCGACCGCGCGACCCATCCCCGGTCACGAGGTCTACGGGTACATCCCGTACTGGGAGATGGATGCGGGGATCGCGAAGCACGTTGCGGACACCGATCTCTCGACCATCGCCCTCTTCTCGGTCACCATCCGGCGTAACGGCACGCTCAACACATCGAGTCGCGGCTACGCACGCATCGTGGATACCGTCGGCAAGGGCCTCGTGCGCGAGGCTCGCGACCGTGGAGTGCGCGTCGAGGTGGTCTTCAGCAGCTTCGGCGCACAGCGCAACGAGCGGCTCTTCGGCGGGCCGATCGAGACCCAGGACTCGGCCATCGACGCCCTCGTCGACTTCGCCGTCGAGCGGAAGTTCGACGGCATCAACGTGGACGTCGAGACGCTCGACCGATCCCTGGTCCCGTCCTACGGCGCCTTCGTCCGCAGATTGCGCGATCGACTGCGTGAGGCCATCCCCGACGGGCAGGTCTCGGTGGCCACCGGCGCCAACGTCATCGGCTCCGAGATGGCGGCGGCGGCAGCGGCGGCAGGAGCGGATCGCATCTTCCTGATGGGCTACGACTACCACTGGTCCGGCTCGGCCCCGGGCGCCTCGGCGCCGTTGGAGCGTCGCGACGGTGACGAGAAGGACCTCGCCTGGTCGCTCGACCGCTACGAAGCCCTGGGCGTGCCCGTCGAGCGGACGCTGCTCGGGTTGCCGTTCTACGGCATGGTTTGGCCGGTCAGCGGGCCGGATATCGGGGCGCCACGCACGGGCCGGGGCGAGGCCTGGGTGCCATCGAGCAACCGCGGCTTCCTGCGCAAGCCGCCAGTGAAACCGCTGCGCGATGAGATCGAGGTCGTGGACGTGTACGTTGTACCGACCCAGGGCGTCGAGCCTGCGCCGACGAACGACCTGGCCGCTTCGGCCGATCCCAACGCCGGCGCGAGCACTGGCGCCTGGCGCGCCATCTACGTCGACTCGCCGGAGACCCTGACGCCGAAGCTACGCTTGGCCAACGATCGCGGTCTGGCCGGCGTCGGGTTCTGGGCCATCGGCTTCGAGCGGGGGCTGCCGGGCTACCAGAAGCTCATCGACCAATTCCGGCGCGACGAGCTGCCGGCGCCCTAGGAGCTATCTGCTCGGCTACCTGCGCCCTGGGAGCTGGAAGCTAGGCCGACCGATCAGGCCGTCGCCTCCTGGGCGACTTTTCCCTGCTGCAGGATCCGGATGGGGTTGCCGAAGGGATCGCGCAGGCCCATGTCGGTGCCGTAGAAGTGGTCGGTGGGCTCCTGGGTGAAGTCGGTGACGCCGCGTGCCTTGAGGGTCTCATCAGACCCCGGGCATCGTCCTCGATGAAGCCGAGCCCGCCGAGGGCGCCCTTGGTGATCAGCTCGCGGAGCTGTCAGCGGTCCCTTCGTCGTGGAGCGGCGGGCCGGGCTGCTCCAGAGATACCTCGGTCTCCGGGTTGCCGGGAACGCGCACCGTCAGCCAGCGGTAGTCACCCTGCCGGACGTCATTGCCCACCTCGAGTCCGAGCTTGTTGACGTAGAAGTCGAGCGCCTCCTCCTTGTCGAGGACATAGATGGAGGCGACGTTCAGCCTGTTGATCATGGCGGTCCTCACTGTTGCGAGTTCATCGAGTCCGTACTGATCCTAGGGCGCTGCTGCACCCGCGGCTTCTCCAGACTGCTCGCTCTCATCGCACCCCTGCCGCGACCCGCGGCCGCATGGCCGTCATCTGGACGCAGTTAGGCGCGACCATCGGCCGATGCTCCTGTCGGTAGCCCGACGGGGTCTCGCCGACGATCTCGCGGAACGTGCGGCTAAACGTCCCCAGGCTGCTGAAGCCCACATCGAAGCAGATGTCTGTGACGCTCCGGTCGGTCTCGCGCAGCAGGAACATCGAGCGTTCGACGCGTCGCCGCTGCAGATACCGGTGCGGCGTCTCCCCGAACACTTGTCGGGAAGCAGCGGCTGAAGTGCGCCTCGGAGATATGGGCGACCGCGGCCACCGAGCGGACATCGAGCGGCTCGGCGTAGGCGCGGTCCATCGCGTCGCGGGCGCGCAGGAGGCGCCGGTTCAGATCCTCGGCTTCCCGGCTCACGGTGCCACGCTACGCCATCCGGGTGGCGTGTGCTCAGCTCGCACCGATGGGGAGTCGCGCGAAGCCCTACATCACATTCGGCGCGAACAGACTCG
>CAWIML010000002.1:0-7392 GCA_963837215.1 uncultured Chloroflexia bacterium | reverse complement strand
ACCCGGCCCGTCGTCGGCGCGCGAGCCGATGGCCTGGACCATGTCGCCGGCGCCGTCGCCGACGACCGTCGGCGGCCAGCCGCTCGCGGGAGGAGCTGCTCGAGCATCCACAGGCCCCACCAGCGCGGCTTGCGCAGATTGCCGACGGCGAGCAGCCCGAAGCCGCCGTGCAGGAGCCTCGGCGGCCGGCCGAGCTCCTCGAAGTGGTCGGAGACCGTCCAGTAGGCGAGGGCCTCGGTGCGGCCCATCGCGGATGCCATGCCGCGGACGAGGTAGGCGGCGCTCCACGGCGAGTCGTGCACGGGGTTGAAGTGGCTGGCGTGCGCGCCCCACTCGGTCCACCACTGCGGAAGGCCCGGGAAGCCGTGGCGCGCGGCGATCGGGCGGAGGTCGAGCGGCGCGTTGCCGTACGTGTGCGTCGAGACGAAGTCGATCGGCGAGCCCGTCGCTCGGCAGTGCGCCAGCAGCTCGTCCACCCACTTGCCCGCCGCCGAGGCCGGCCCGCCCACGATCAGCTGCGCCGTCGACCGCCTTGACGGCGCGCACGCTGACGTCGTAGAGGCGCAGGTACTCCTCGCGGGTTCCGGACCAGAAGACGTCGAGGTTCGCCTCGTTCCAGACCTCGAAGCCCCAGCGGCGGACCTCCTCGAGGCCGTATCGGTCGACGAGGTGCGCCGTGAGGTCGTGAACCAGCGCCTCCCATCGGTCCCAGTCCTTCGGCGGGCTGACGATGGCGCCGTAGTCGAACACGGTCTTCGACGGATCGACGGCGAGATCGCGCGGCATGAAGCTCAGCTCGACGATCGGCCGCAGGCCGAGGCCCAGGACGTGGTCGTAGATCCGGTCGATGCCGGTGAAGTCGTGGACCGGCCGGCCATCGACCTCGCGGTACGTGCCGAGGTCGTCGTCGAGGATGGCGTGGGCGCGCACCGCCTCGACGCCGAGCTCGTCGTGGGCCATGCGCAGCGCCTCGGACTGAACTCGGCGCCGATCGGTCGCCCTGCCGGGTCCGGTCCCGGCCTCGAGCTGGCTGAGATGCTCGGCGCCGATCATCGGACGCCACGGCCGGTGGACGGCGCCGATCGCGTCGGCGGCGTCGACGGCGACCGTCACCGCCGCCGTCCCGCCGGTCGACGGCGTGGCGCCGACGACGGCGGAGCGCGGCTGGTCGAAGTCCTTGACCGACGCCGCCGCCGCGACCCGGTAGTACGCCTCGCGGCCCGGGCGCGCCGGTAGTGTCGGTGAAGGGCGGGTGGGGGACCGGGCGAACCTCCGGCTCGCCGATCTCCAGCAGCTCCCACGGTCCCGTCGGGCGAGGCGGCGCGCTCGATGAGGTAGCCGGCCGCACGCGTCACCGGCTCCCAGTCGAGGGTCACCTGACCGCGTCCCGCGCTGGCACGCAGCCCCACGGGAGCGGCGAGCCGTGGCAGGTCCAGGCCGGCCTCGGCATCGCTGCGGAGCCCGATGCGGGCTTCCCAGTCGGCCCGGGCGCTTCGTTCGGTATCGGTCACGATGACGTCTCGCCTGAGCGCCGATCAGCCGTGCGTGACCGATCGGCGCCCCGTTCGCACGCCCGCGTCACGGCGTGACGCGACCGGCCCCGAACTGCTCCATCGCCATGAGCGGCTGGAGCGACGGCTGCAGCGTCGTCGCCAGGTAGCCCTGGAGCTGGTCGTCGGTCAGCTCGTTGGCGATCGCGGCGATCACCATCCCCTGGTCGAGCGCCAGGTAGCGGTCGGCCACCTGCCCGGTCGCCACGTTCACCGCGTCCTTGAAGCCGCCGCGTCCGTACATGCCGGGGAAGTCGTCCGCCAGGTTCGCCAGGTTGGCGAGCGTCGCCTCGCGGTCGAAGTCGAGCGCCAGGAACGCGGCGTGCGGCGTGACGACGCCCTCGCCGTAGTCGTCGATCGGGTCTGCGCGGCACGGAAGCAGGCGGGATCGTCCCAGCCGCTCGTCGATGCTCGTCAGCCGCTCGACGTCGGACGGTGTAGCCGGTCGTGTCCATGCCGATGGCGTCGACGCCGTACTCGCGGTAGCCGCCGGCCGGGTTGCTCGACGGGCTGAAGCCCCAGTAGCCGTAGCCGGCCTCGTCGAGCCCGTACTCGATCTGCGACTCGACGTACAGCGGGTGGGTGACGCGCCCAGCTGTCCGGGCCCCACTCCTCCTCGGGCACGACGAGCGGCACCATGAGCGCCTCGAACATGCTGCCGCCCCAGGTCGGAACGACGAGCTTGTCGTCGTACGGATAGGCGCCCTCGAACACGTCGACGCCGAGGTACTCGCGCCATTCGCCGATCGGCTTCGTCTCCGGCCAGCTCCAGTCGCACGTGTCGGGGAAGGTGCGCCACCCGCCGAAGTAGTGCGCCGCCGGGATCTGGCCCAGCGCGATGCCGATGTAGCGAGGCGATCCGCGGCTCGGTGTTGAAGGCGCCGTAGTGGTGCCCGGTGTACTGGACCTGCTCGCCCATGCCGCAGTAGTCGCCGGCCACCGAGCCGCCCTGCGGAACGTCAGCCAGAAGCCGCCGCGGATGAGGCCGGCTCCGGCGTCGGGACCCTTCGCGTTCGGGTCGTAGTAGCAGCCGAAGTTCATGCTGCTGGCGAGCGTCCCAGGCCTGGTCGCTGCAGCTCGGGAACGGCATTGGCGACCATGATCAGCGCCGAGGCCAGCCACCCGTTGTCGACGCTCGACGCGAACGGAATGACCGGGTTGTTCGGGGGCTCGGGCCAGACGGTCAGCTTCTCGCCGGTCTGCGGCGAGTACCAGTTCCAGAACTGCCCGGACGGCTCGTGGCGCTCCAGGGACGCGACCGTGGTCGAGCGTCAAGCCGATGCGCTCGACGGCCTCATCGGCGCCGATGATGTCGAGGTCGCGCGCGGCGAGCGTCGCCCACAGGTACATGCCGATGTTGGTCGGCGAGGTGTACCCGGATCGGGTGTTCGGCCTGAGGTTGCCGCGGATGTTGTCCGCCGGCAGCCCGGTGCCCGGGTCGACCATGGCGACGAACGATCGCCACGTGTCGCGGGCGTACCGCTCGAGCGTTCTGTCGCCATTCGCGGCGGCCGCCGGCAGGCGTGATCGCCGCGACGAGGGCCAGCGCGACGGGAAGGGAGAGGAGGCGTCGGTATCGGCTCATGACGATGCGGATCCGTGGCGCGGCGCTCGGGTGCCGCTCGGGACTGGGGCAGCGGCAGGCATCACTTGATGCCGGTCATGGCAATGCCCTGGGTGAAGTAGCGCTGGAGCACGATGAAGACGATCAGCACGGGGACGACGACGATCACGGCTCCGGCGAGCTGGATGCCGAGGTTGGACTCCTGCTGGCCCGTGGAGAAGAGCGCCACCGCAACCGGCAGCGTGTACATGTCCTCGGTCAGCGCCGCGACCAGCGGCCACAGGAAGCTGTTCCAGCTGCCGAGGAAGGTCAGGATGGCGAGCGTCGCCAGCGGCGCGCCGCAGAGCGGCAGGACGATCCGCGTAGAAGATGTAGTACTCGCCCGCGCCGTCGACGCGCGCGGCATCGAGCAGCTCGTCCGGGATGCCCATGATGAACTGGCGCATGAGGAACACGCCGAATGCGCCAGCCAGGAACGGCAGGATCAGGCCCGGCGTGGGTGTTCACCAGGCCAAGGTTGCTCACCACGATGAACAGCGGCATGAAGGTCACGACGCTCGGCACCATGAGCGTCCCCAGGACCACCAGGAACAGGATCCTCTTTCCCGGGAACTCAAGCTTGGCAAGCGCGTAGCCCAGCATCGAACAGAAGAGCAGGTTGCCGAGCGTGACGGCAGTCGCGACGACGGCCGAATTGAAGAAGAAACGACCGAAGTTCTGGCGGCTGAAGAGCTCGGTGAAGTTCTCGAAGGTCCCCTGGACGGGCCACCAGGTGGGCGGCACCTGGCGCAGCTCGGCTGTCGGCTTGAAGGATCCGAGCAGCATCCAGATGAAGGGGACGACCATGATCAGCAGGCCGATGACGAGGGCCAGCGTGATCCACATTCCGCCGCGATCCCGTCGCGTCCGTCGAGGCGTTCGTCCGGCCGGTGTGGCCGAGGGAGTCTGCGCCGTGGTTGTCATTTCGCCACCACCGATCAGGTTTCCGGCCGGAAGAGCCGGAACTGGACGAAGGTCAACATCCCGATCGCGATGAACAGGATGAACGCCATCGCGGCCGTGTAGGCGTAGTTGCCGAAGCTGAACTGGCTGTACGCCTGGTAGGCGACCGACAGCGTGGCGTTGAGCGGCCCGCCCTGGGTCATGACGAAGACCTCTTCGAAGAACTGGACCCACCCGATGACAGTGATCACCGCGCCGAAGAGCAGGGTTGGCCGCATCAATGGCACCGTGATTCCCCAGAAGCGCTGGAGGCGACCGGCGCCATCGACCTTGGCTGCCTCGTACAGGTCCTCGGGGATGGTCTGGAGTCCGGCGAGGAAGATGATCATCAGGAACCCGATGCCGCGCCAGATGGCCATTGCCATCACCGACCAGAGGGCAAAGCGCTCGTCGGTGAGCCAGCCAGGCCCATCGACGCCAATCGTGCTCAGGAGCCCGTTGATGAGGCCGGTGTCAGTCCCGAGCAGCAGGCGCCACACCACCGCGACGGCCACGATGCTCGTCACCACCGGCAGGTAGTAGCCGACCCGGAACAGCGTCCGGAGCTTCACGACCCCCTGGTTCAGGCCGACCGCGGCGAGGAGGCCCAGCGCCATCGTCAGCGGAACGCCGACGAGCACGTAGACCACGGTATTGCCGGCCGCCTTGTGGAACTTGGGGTCGGTGAGGACGTTGACGTAATTCTCGACGCCGATGAATTCGACGCTGAGTGGGTTGCGAATATCGCGCGACGTGAGATCGGTGAAGCTCGTCACCGCCGCGGCGACGATCGGTAGCAGCATGAAGATTGCGAAGAGGATCAGAAACGGCAGGGCGAAGCTCCAGGCGATCAACGCCTGGCGCCAGCGTGTCTGTCCTGCGATGGGGGCGGCACGCGCCGCCCCCGTCGCTGTGGTGGTCCCCGACACGGCTAGGCGCCCGTCCCGATGGCCTCGGCCTCGGTCTGCATCGCCGCGCAGCCCTCCTCGGGAGTGACATCGCCGACGGTCACCTGCTCGATCTGGGTGTCGATCGCCTCGAGCGCAACCTGCTCCCAGGTTGCGATCGCCGGCGGCGCCTTGGCATCGGCCAGCTGGTCGCCGAACGCGGAGAGCAGCTCGTCATCGGCGAGCGCCGGATCATCCCAGGCGGCCTGCACCGACGGCAGGTCGTTGATCGTCTGGAACCACTTGACCTGCACCTCCGGGTGCGACAGGTAGTCGACGAACGCCCAGGCGGCCGTCTTGTTGTCGCTGTCGCTGAAGACGCTGATGTTGCCGCCGCCGACGAACGAGGTGCCCGCCTCTTCGGTCGGCTGGTGGGCCACCGTCCAGGTGGCCGGGTCGGCACCCGCGTCGTTCACGATGCCGATCATCCATGGTCCGCTGATGAACGAACCGATCTCACCGCTCGCAAAGCCGGTCTCCAGCGCTCCCGGCTCCAGGGCCGCCGTGGGGGCCAGTCCCTCTTCGAAGAACGAGTCGTAGTACGTCAGCGCCTCGACGCACGCGTCGGAGTCGAGGGTGAAATTTCCCGACTCGTCGAGGATCTCACCACCGGCCTGCCAGAAGAACGGCATGAAGGTCTGCCACGAACCCTGTCCGCCGGCCTGAAGCGCAATCGCCGGATCCGCGCCCTCGCCCCCGTAGCCCTCCGCGAGCCCCTTGAGCTCGTCCCAGTTCGCGGGCGGGGCGGTGGCGCCGCTCTCTTCCGCCAGATCGGTCCGGTAGTAGAGCAACCGCGTCTCGACATACCACGGGATCCCGTAGCTCACGCCGTCGACGACCGTGGTGTCCCAGGCGCCCTCGAAGAAGATCGACGGATCGATATTTGCCGGCGTCGGATCGAGCCCGCCACCGGAGGCGAACTCGCCCATCCACGTTGTCCCGATCAGGCTGACGTCGGGCATCTCGCTAGCGGCGATCGCGTTCGCGATTCGATCGTGAGCGGCGTCCCAGGGGACCGCCGTCACCTCGACCGTCACGTCCGGGTACTCGGCCATGAAGTCCTCGGCCAGGACCTCGAGGTTGTCGCCCTCGGTGCCCATTGCCCATACGCTTAGCTCGCCGCTGGCGGTCGAGAAATCGACCTCGGCTGCCTGGGACGCCGGCGCCCCGCTGCCTCCCTCGTCGTCACGACCGCATGCCGCGAGCGTCAACGTCATCGCCAGTGCCGCGACCGCGGCCCAGCTGGATCGTCTCCTGGTCATTCCTCTTCTCCTTGTTGGGGCTTGCCGCAGCCGCAGCTCGAGCGAATGACCATCTCGGTCGTCAGGAGCTCGTGAAGCGGTTCATTCCGGGGTGTCGAGATCCGGTCGCGGAGCAGTTCGGCCGCGCGTCGGCCAAGCTCGAGCATCGGCTGGCGAACGGTCGTGAGCGGCGGCGCCAGGTGGCGAGCCGCCGGAATGTCATCCCAGCCGGTCACGGCCAGGTCATCGGGGATGGTGATGCGGGCGGCGCGCGCCGCCTCGAGCACGCCCATCGCGATCTCATCGTTGGCACACAGGATCGCGTCGGGCCGCCGCGTTCCGGCGAGCAGGTCCGTCGCGGCAGCGAGGCCGTCGGCCGTCCGGAATCCCGAGCGCACCGACTTCTCGAGCCGGCGCCCCGCCGCGCGGTGGGCGTCGACGAACCCGTCCCAGCGCTCAGCCGCGTCGGGCGAGCCGTCGGGGTCGCCGACGAAGGCGATGCGCCGATGTCCATGTCCGATGAGGTGCTCCGTCAGGCGGCGCGCGGCCGATCGGTTCTCGGCGCGGACGCTGTCGGCGGAGCCGTGCATCGGTCGCGCCAGCAGCACCACGGGCACCCGGCGTTGCTCGAGCTCCTCCACGATGTCGTCACCGACCGTCTGCCCGAACAGCACCACGCCATCGACGCGGTCCGCCAGGTCGAGCACCTCGCTGCCCGACGCGGCGCGACCGTGGGTCGCAAGGATGAGCACGCTCTGGCCCTCCGCCGCCGACGCCTCCTCGTAGCCGAGGATGACCTCCGAGTAGTACGGGCCGGAGAGGTCGGGAAAGACGATCCCCGTCGCGTCGTGGTGGCCGTGGGCAAGAGACCGTCCCAGCCGGCTCGGCCGGTATCCGAGCTCGGCGACAGCCCGATCCACACGCTCCCGCGTCGCCGGGCTGACGAGGTGGGCGGAGCGATGGACCCGCGACACGGTCGCGATGGAGACTCCGGCGCGCCGCGCGACCTCGTAGATCGTCGCGTTGCGACGTCGCCGCCCTGAGCGTGATGTAAGCGCTTTCATCCAGCGGGAATCCCCTGCAGGATGCGTGCCGGGGGATGCCCGCGT
>CAWIML010000001.1:0-214075 GCA_963837215.1 uncultured Chloroflexia bacterium | reverse complement strand
GCGCACATCCGGGGCCTCGTCCATCGCGACGTGAAGCCCGGCAACGTCCTCATCACCGCGGCCCACGGCGACGAGCGCGGCGAGCACGCCTACCTGACCGACTTCGGGCTGACCAAGCTGCGCACCCAGGACACCTCGCTGACCAGGGTCGGCACGATCATGGGCACGCTCGACACCATGGCGCCGGAGCAG
Organism: uncultured Chloroflexia bacterium; assembly: GCA_963837215.1. Lineage (GTDB taxonomy): Bacteria > Chloroflexota > Limnocylindria > Limnocylindrales > CSP1-4 > CSP1-4. The sequence goes on along the minus strand of CAWIML010000001.1, from coordinate 213,883 downwards.
CTCGAGGGCCGAGAGATCGATGGCGCGGCCGACCAGTACGCCCTGGCCGCGATCGCCTTCCGGGCCCTCACCGGACACCAACCATTCGAGCGGGACAGCGAGGCGGCGCTCATCACGGCCATCCTGCGCGATGCCCCGCCGTCCGCCGTCGGGATCCGGCCTGAGCTTCCGGCCACGGTCGACGCGGTCCTCGCGCGCGGCATGGCCAAGCAGGCTGGCGATCGCTTCGCGAGCTGCGCAGCCTTGGTCTCCGAGCTGCGATCGGCCCTCGGCGTGACGTCGACCACCGCGGCCGCCGCCCCCGTGGGCGCACGCGATCGACGTCGAATGGCCATCGCCATCGGGGCGCTCGGGGTCGTGCTCGCGGGGCTCCTCGGGCTCGGCTTCTTCCTCGGTGGTGGCACGGGGCCTGGAGCAAGTGGATCGCCTTCCATCGGTGCCGGCTCTGGCACTTCGGCCAACCCGGATCCGTCCGCATTTCCGAACGCCGATGAGGCCGCCCTCTTGGCCCTCCTCCCCCCCGACGTGGCGCTTCGCTGTCGCCGTGGCTCGTACGACAACGTCCTGGCCGACAGCGGTGCGAGCTCCAGGCCGCTGGCGCACCTCGAATGCACGCTGGCAGGGAGAGGGTTCGAGGGATTGACCCCAGACCGAGTGAGCGCCATGCGGCTGCGAGACTCGACGGTCGTCACCGCCGACCGGGTCGTCAGTCGGGCGGTGCAGGACCATGGGGTGCCGGATGGCGACTGCGCGGCTGAGGAACTCCCGGCCACCGGCACGTGGACGCCGGAGGGACCAGACGTCGGGCGAGTCGCCTGTTGGATCGAAGGGGGCGACGCCGTCGTCGAGTGGTCCCACGACCGCGATCGGCTCGTCTTCCGCGTCGCACGAGCCAATCGCGACGAGGGCGGGGCCATCGGACTCTGGCAATCGATCGGCTTCGCGGTATGGGCCGCGATCCGCGAGGCAGCCGGTGGCGTCGATCCGAACGCCTACCCCAACAGTGCCGAGCAGGAGTTGCTGGCCATGCTGCCCCTCGACTTGCGAGATACGTGCCTGCGTGGCGACCGATCCGCCTTGGAGACGGAGAGCGGGGACACCAAACTCGTACCGGTGGCCAGCCTGTCGTGTGATCTGCCAGTCGGCGCAGGCGCCGACCAGCTTGAAGTCCGGTGGTTGCCCAGGTCGACCCAATTCACCCCAGACATCATCATCGGCTTCGAGGCCCGGGCGCGTGGCATCGAGCCTGGCGACTGCGCTACGACCGGCCGGGCCCACGGCCGCTGGTCGATCGGCGGCGAGGAGGTCGGCGCAGTCGTCTGTTACAAGCCGACGGGCCGGAGCGCGAACGTGAGTTGGACTCGCACAGAACGAAACCTGTACTTGTGGGCGATCCGCGAAGACGGCGACCAGCCCGGCCTTTGGGAGTGGTTCACGAACACCGCCCGGTTCATCGGGCCGTGACCGGGACGCGCGCCTGATGGGCTCGTCGCCCACGACCGACGCCCGCGTGGGCGCGGACCTCGGTCCATACCACATCGAGGCCATCATCGGACGTGGTGGGATGGGCGTCGTTTACCTCGCCGAGCAACCCAGCCTCGGTCGGAAGGTCGCGCTCAAGATCCTGCCCCCTGAGCTGGCCGAGGACGCCGACTTCCGAGCGCGGTTCATCCGCGAGTCGAAGATGGCGGCGGCCATCGACGACCCCAACATCCTGCCCATCCACGAGGCCGGCGAGATCGACGGCGTGCTCTTCATCGCCATGCGCTATGTCGAGGGCACGGACCTCGAGGCGCGACTCAAGAGCGGGGCGCTGCCGCCGGATCGGGCCGTGCATCTGCTCGGTCAGGTTGCCAGCGCACTCGACGCCGCCCATGCTCGGGGCCTCATCCACCGCGACGTGAAGCCGGCCAATATCCTCATCGCCAACGCACTTGGCGACGATCGCGGCGAACATGCCTACCTCGCCGACTTCGGCCTCACGAAGTCGCGGGGCGTCGACACCAGCCTGACACGCGCCGGAACCCTCCTCGGCACGCTCGACTACATGGCACCAGAGCAGCTCGAGGGTCGCGAGCTCGATGGGGCGGCCGACCAATACGCCCTGGCCGCCATCGCCTTCCGTGCGCTCACGGGCAGACTGCCATTTGCGCGCGATAGCGAGGTGGCGCTCATCACGGCGCATCTCAACGAGCCGCCGCCCTCAGCCAGCGCGGTCGAGCCCACGCTGCCGGGCGACATCGACGCGGTCATCGCGCGTGGCATGGCCAAGGCGCCCGGCGATCGCTACCCATCGTGCGCGGCGTTCGTGTCGATCTTCGCCAGGCCATCGAGGCACCCGCCACGGCGACTGGATGTCGGACAGGCACGCGGCGACCCGACAGTGGAAGCTCATCGCCCTGGTGGGCAGCGGCTTTCTCGCCCTTGTTGCCATCGTCGCTTGGCTCGGCGAGATCGGTGCGACGGGTCCGGCGACGCCATCGCCGTCGACGGCGTCGACGACGCATCCGTCGGCGGCCGCTAGCGCCCCGGCAGGTTCCGCCTCGCCGATGTCCTTCCCCGATCTGCGCGAAGCCGCGCTCCTGGCACTGCTGACGCCGGAGCTCCGGGCCGATTGCGAGCGTGGCTCCTACGCGGCGGTCTCCGGCGACGTGCCGAGCGCGCCCGGGGGGCCCGCCCAGCCGGGGCCGATCGGCGCGGCCCCGGCCGCTCCCCGGGCGGTGCCGGCCGCGTCGCTCTCGTGCCCGCAGATCGCCACCTCCGGTGCGAACCTGCTCCTGATCCGGGACTTCGGCGCGTCGACCAACCAGGGCAAGGCCGGCTTCACCGTCGAGGGCGCCATCGGCGGTGTCGCCGGCAAGCAAGGCGCTGCCGGTGGCAACTGCGACAGGGACACCACCCGCGTCAATGGGCGCTGGGACCGGGCCGGCATCGACTCTGGTGCGATCGTCTGCTTCACCGACGCAGCGACAGGTGACGCGGTCATCTACTGGAGCTATGAGGACGAGGCCATCCTGGTCAGAGCCGTCAACCAGCGCGGCGATACCGCCGCGCTCTATGACTACTTCCTGGAGACCGCGCGGTTCATCGCCCCATGACCGACGCCCGCCCCGACTCGCGCCTCGGCACCGACCTCGGGCCGTACCGCATCGAGCGGGTCCTTGGCCGCGGCGGCATGGGCGTGGTCTACCTGGCCGAGCAACGCGAGCTGGGCCGCAAGGTCGCCCTGAAGCTGCTGCCGGACGAGCTCGCCTCCGACGTCGACTTCCGGGCCCGGTTCGAACGCGAGTCACGCCTCGCCGCCAGCCTCGACCATCCCAACATCATTCCCATCTTCGAGGCGGGTGAGATCGACGGAGCGGTCTACCTGGCCATGCGCTATGTCGAAGGCACCGACTTCGCGGCCCGTCTCCGCGCGGAGACACCGCCGACGCCGGAGGCCGCCTGGCACATCCTGGCCCAGGTGGCCAAGGCGCTCGACGCGGCGCATGCACGCGGCCTCGTCCATCGGGACGTGAAGCCGGCCAACGTGCTGCTCGATCCGTTGGCTGGTAATGCTGAGGGCGATCATGCCTACCTGACTGACTTCGGCCTCACGAAGCAGACCGGCTCCGAGTCCGGCCTCACGAAGGCCGGCTCCTTCCTGGGCACGCTCGCCTACATGGCACCCGAGCAGATCGACGGACATGACGTCGACGGTCGGGCCGATCAATACTCGCTCGCCGCGATGGCCTTCGAGGCTATGACCGGCCAAGTGCCATTCAAGCGCGACCAGGACATCGCTGTCGCCATGGCGCACCTGAAGGACCCGGTGCCGTCTGCGGTCGCCATGCGACAGGAGCTCGCCGCCCCGGTCGATGTCGTCCTGGCACGCGGGCTGGCCAAGGATCGCGAGGCGCGCTACCCGACGTGCACCGCGTTCATCGCCGACCTGCGCATCGCGCTCGACGGCGGCACGGTGGCTGGTGCGGCACGCACGACCAGCGTGTCGGCGGCCGAAGGACGTCGCCGACTCATGCTCGCCGCAGGCCTCGGCGTCGCAGTCATCGCCATCGTCGGCGTCGGCTTGGGTGTTGCAGCCAGTCTCGGCGCCGGTGGCTTGGTCGGCCCTTCGCCCTCGGCATCCGACCGCACCGAGACTGCATCGGGCTCCCCGGCGCCATCGGCGACCGCCGCGCCCAGTTCGACGGCCTTCCCGAACGCGAATGAGTCAGCGCTCATGGCCATGTTGCCCGACCCGGTCGGCACCGATTGTGCCCGTGGGTCCTATACGGCGACGGACGTCACGGGCTTCGGCGATGAGCGCCCACACCGCCCGACGGCCAGCCTGGATTGCACGCCCCCTCCTGGATCCGGGGTTGACGCGGTCTCGTTGCGCTGGTTCCAGGGCATCGAAGGGCAGGGCGATGCCGAATTGTCGAGTGTGCTGGTGCGCTTCGGGACTGGCCAGCTCGCACCGGCAGAGGGCGGAGGCTCGCCCCTACCGGAGAGTGACTGCTCGTCCGGTTCACTCGGTACCGGTCGCTGGACCATCGCAGGAACGGACGCCGGCGCCATCCTCTGCTATCGGGGCGGAGCCCGCGGTCGCTTCACGCCGGACGCGGCCGGCCACTACGCAGATACGGGCCCCGCCTGGATCTACTGGTCGCACGTCAAGGAGCCGATCTTCGCCTGGGCGACGCGAGCGGATGGGGATTCCGAGGCACTCTATGACTGGTGGTCGCAGACCGCGCGGTTCATCGCTCCATGACCACACGCCCGCCCCGACTCCCGCCTTGGCACGGACCTCGGGCCGTATCGCATCGAACGGGTCCTGGGTCGGGGCGGTATGGGTGTCGTCTACCTCGCCGAGCAGCGTGAGCTGGGCCGCAAGGTGGCCCTCAAGCTTCTGCCCGACGAGCTGGCGCAGGACGCCGACTTCCGGGCGCGCTTCGAGCGCGAGTCGCGCCTCGCGGCCTCGATCGACCACCCCAACATCATCCCGCTCTACGAGGCGGGTGAGATCGAGGGCACCGCCTTCCTGGCCATGCGCTTCGTCGATGGCGTGGACCTCGCCAGCCGGCTGACGGACGGGCCGCTGGAGCCGACCGAGGCCGTGGGCATCCTGGCCCAGGTCGCCGGGGCCCTCGATGCCGCCCACGAGCGCGGCCTCGTCCACCGCGACGTGAAGCCGGGCAACGTGCTCCTCGATCGCACGGCGCAGGGCGAGCACGCCTACCTGACCGACTTCGGGCTGACGAAGCAGGCTGGCACCGAGTCCGGCCTGACGCGCGTCGGTTCATTCATGGGCACACCGGCCTACATGGCGCCCGAGCAGATCGAGGGCCAGGACGTCGACGGCCGGGCCGACCAGTACAGCCTCGCCTGCATGGCCTTCGAGCTGCTGACCGGTTCGGTGCCCTTCCAGCGCGAGCAGGAGTTCGCGGTCGCCATGGCACACGTCCGCGATCGACCGCCCGCGCCGACCAGCTTGCGGCCAGAGCTACCAGCCGCGGTCGATGTCGTCTTCGGCCAGGCGATGGCCAAGGACCGCGAGGCCCGCTACCCGACCTGCTCGGCCTTCGTCGAAGACCTGCGCGCCGCGCTCGGCGGCGGCCCGGTCGTGGCTCGGCCCGTCCGAGCGAGCCGCGCCGGCGTGGTCCCGTTGCGATCGCCGCCGTCGCTCGGCCTCGGGCCTCGTCGCCGTCGCCGGCCTGGCCCTGGCGTCGGGGCCTCGTAGGCTCCGGGTCGGGCGCATCGCCGTCAGGATCGGCGCCTGTCGCAGTCGCATCTCCGACGGACGCAGCTCCGACGAACGCGCCGACGCCCGATCCGTCGATCTACCCGACGACGGCCGAGTCGGCACTGCTGGCGAAGCTCCCTGCGGATCTGGCCGCCACCTGCGTTCGAGGCGGCGGCAAGGCCGACACGACCGCGGCCGGCTGGAACGGGCAGATGGTCACCTCGAGATCCGGCGTCGCGCCGAACATCGTGAACAATTACGGGCCGGTGTCGCCCGGTAGTCCGAAAGCGTCGCTCGCCTGCACGCCCGGCGATGGCCCAGACCAGGTCTTTGTTCAGGAGCTGCGTCTGCCTTCTGGCTCCAGTGACGTGGGGGAAGAGGCGTCGTTCTCGGTCGCGGCACTTGCGACGCGCTACGGCATCGAGGCCGGTTCGTGCACGAGTGGATCGGCGGCCTCGTCGACGTGGTCTGTCGGCGGCAGTGCCGTCGCGAGCGGAAACGTGGTGTGCATCCCGACTGCAGCCTGGGACAAGGCCTCCTGGATCTATTGGTCCTTCGACTCGGGCAAGCTGCTCGGGTTCGCCACGCGCAAGGACGCCGACTATGACGCCCTCTACGACTGGTGGAAGAACCTGACGCTCTTCATCGAGTGACGCCGCTGATCCCGACCGAGCTCGCCAGGCAGATCGCGGGCGGACCTCTGCTACGCTTCCGCCTCCGATGATCGACACAGCCACCCGTCCCCGCACGCTCGTCGAAAAGATCTGGGACGACCATGTCGTGGTCGACGAGCCGGGTGCCCCAACGGTCCTGGGCATCGACCTCCACCTCGTCCACGAGGTCACCAGCCCGCAGGCGTTCACCGGCCTCCGCGAGCGTGGCCTGAAGGTCCGCCGTCCATCGCAGACGGTTGCGACGGCAGACCACTCCGTCCCGACGCATGACCGGTCCCTGCCCATCCTCGATCAGCAGGCGGCCTTCCAGGTCCAGCAGCTCGAGCGCAACTGCGCCGAGTTCGGCATCCCTGCCTACACCATCGGCTCCGCGCACCAGGGCATCGTCCACGTCATCGGCCCTGAGCTCGGCCTCACGCAGCCGGGCATGACCATCGTCTGCGGCGACTCCCATACGGCCACGCACGGGGCGTTCGGGGCATTGGCCATCGGTATCGGCACCAGCGAGGTCGAGATGGTGCTGGCCACCCAGACGCTCCTGCAGCGCCGCCCGAAGACCTACGAGGTCCGCGTCGACGGCCGCCTCCGCCCGGGCGTCGCGGCGAAGGACATCATCCTTGCGCTCATCGCCAGGATCGGCATCGCCGGCGGCACCGGTCACGTCTTCGAGTACACCGGCGAGGCCATCCGCGCACTCTCGATGGAGGAGCGGATGACGGTCTGCAACATGAGCATCGAGGGCGGCGCGCGAGCGGGCCTCATCGCACCCGACGAGACGACCTTCTCGTACATCGAAGGCCGGCGCCACGCCCCACAGGGGGCCGACTGGGATGCCGCAGTCGAGCGCTGGCGCCGACTCCCCTCCGACCCCGGAGCGGCCCACGACGCATCGATCACGCTGGCTGCCGGCGACCTCGAGCCGATGGTCACCTACGGCACCAACCCTGGCATGGGCATCCCCATCACGGGCCACGTACCGTCCCCGGCCGATCTCGTCGAGCCCGCCCACCAACGGGCCCTCGAGAAGGCCCTCGTCTACATGGACCTCCAGCCCGGGCAGTCGCTGCTGGGCCAGAAGGTCGACGTCGTCTTCATCGGCTCGTGCACCAACTCGAGGATCTCCGACCTGCGCCAGGCAGCCGCCATCCTGAAGGACCATCACGTCGCGGATGGCCTCCGTGTGATGGTCGTGCCGGGCTCCCAGCAGGTCAAAGTGCAGGCGGAGGCCGAGGGTCTCGACGCCATCTTCCGCGCCGCCGGCGCCGAGTGGCGCGAGGCCGGCTGCTCGATGTGCATCGCCATGAACGGCGACCAGCTGGCACCGGGCCAGTACGCCATCAGCACGAGCAACCGCAACTTCGAGGGTCGCCAGGGCAAGGGCGGCCGGACGTTCCTGGCCTCGCCGTTGACCGCGGCCGCCTCAGCGCTCCATGGCGTGGTGACCGATCCACGCACGGTGGTCGACACGGGCGCGACCGCGGTGACTGGGCATTGATCGTGCCATCCCGGAGCCGCTGACGGTGGCCGAGCCGTTCGAGTCGTTCACCAGCCGCGTCATCCCGTTCCCGGCCGAGAATGTGGACACCGATCAGATCATCCCCGCGCGGTTCCTCAAGACGACCGACCGCTGGGGCCTTGCCGAAGCCCTCTTCAACGACTGGCGCTTCGATGACGACGGCGCGCCCATCCCCGACTTCGTGCTCAACCGCCGCGAGATGCAGGGTCGACGGATCCTGCTGACCGGCGACAATTTCGGGGCCGGCTCGTCCCGAGAGCACGCACCCTGGGCGCTCACCGCATGGGGCATCCGGGCCATCATGTCGACCTCGTTCGCCGACATCTTCCGCAACAACTCGCTCAAGAACGGGCTGCTGCCGATCGTCGTCGAGGGCGAACGACATCGCCAGCTCTTCGAGCTCATCGTCACCGACCCCGACGTCGAGCTGACCGTGGACCTCGAGGCGCAGGTCGTGCACATGCCCGGCGACGAGGACCTGCCCTTCGACGTCGACCCCTTCGCCAAGCGCATGCTGCTGGAAGGGACCGACGAGATCGGCTACCTGCTCGGGCGCGAGGCCGCCATCGCCGCGTACGAAGCCGCTCACCCCGCCCGCATCGACACGCATCTCGCCGGCTGACCGTCGGCTTCAAGAAGGAGAACCAGTGGCCAAGCAATACGCCAGCCCGCCCGAGATGGCCGTCGATGCTGAGAAGACGTACACCGCGACCATCGAGACGAGCGCCGGCACGATGGTCGCCGAGCTGCTCGTGGGCGAAGCGCCGATGACCGTCAACAACTTCGTCTTCCTGGCGCGCGAGGGCTTCTACGACGGCGTCATCTTCCACCGCGTCATCCGCGGCTTCATGATCCAGGGCGGCGACCCGACCGGCACCGGCACCGGCGGCCCCGGCTACCGCTTCCGTGACGAGCCCGTGCGGCTTCAGTACTCACGGGGCACGTTGGCCATGGCGAACGCAGGCCCCAACACGAACGGCAGCCAGTTCTTCGTCATGCACGCCGACTACGCCCTGCCGCCCAACTACACGATCTTCGGCCGCCTGACCTCGGGCACCGACGTTCTCGATGCCATCGCCACCGCCCCGACGGGCTCCCAGGATCGACCGAAGGACCCAGTCACGATCACAGCCGTGACCATCGCCGAAGCCTGAAGCAGCGCCGCGGGCGTCCTGGGCGGGCCGGGAGCCTTGGGCGGACTGCGCCACCTCATCACCAGAGGGCCGGGGAACCGCGTCCTTTGCGAGGCCGTCTGGCGGGCATGACGACACGCCCTGCCCTCCTCATCGGACTCGTGATCACCGCGGCATTCCTCGTCGGCGCCTGTTCGGCCGGTTCCGCACCGCCCCCGCCGACCGCGACCCTGCCGCCGGACGCGCCCGTCACGTCGCCACCAGACGGCGGCGTCATCGATCCCGGCCTGCCCCAGCCGCAGTTCGTCGTGGCAAAGCCCGGCCAGCTCAACCTTCGCCCCGTCTCGATCACCGGTCTGACGCCGATCGTCGACGGTCACAACGTGACCATCCGAGCGGACTGGGTCAGCGGCATCGAGCCCTGCAACGTGCTCGATCACGTGGACTGGACACAGGACGGTGCGACGATCACGGTGGCCCTCTTCGAGGGCTCCAGCGACCTGGACGTCGCCTGCATCGAGATCGCCGCCTACAAGGCCACGCTCATCGATCTCGGTCAGCTCGACCCGGGGTCGTACACGGTGCAATCCGCCGACGGGTCCGCTCCGCCAGCCTCATTCACGGTCGAGTAGCCGGGCGCGGCGACTCGCCGCCGCCAGCCAGGATCCGGCGGGCCATGAGCGCGATGACGAGGCGCTCGCGTCGAGGCCCATCGAGCCGGCCGCCCAGCAACGTCTCCACCCGCTCCAGCCGGTAGGCCACGGTCCGATTCGCGAGGTGCAGGCGTCGGGCGGCTTCGCGCATGTTCTCGCCGGCGTCGAAGTAGACGTCGAGCGTCTCGATCAGCTCGTCGCCCATGCGCGGGTCGGCCTGCAGCCGGCCGAGCTCGTGGTCGACGACCACCCCGAGCAGCTCGTCGTCGAGCAGCAGGACGCGTTCGACGGCCAGCTCATTCGGATGGTCGATCCAGCCGCGATGTCCGAGGCGCTCGGCGGTGCGCAACGTGTCGACGAGCCCGTTGAGGGCGGGTGCCAGGCGCCTCGACACCCTGCACGACAGAGCCGACGACCGCTGTCCAGGCGGGGCCGACCGGAGCGTCCGAGTCTGGCGCGCGGCTCAGGCCCGCGCGTTGACCGTGCGCCTCGCGCTCGCCGAGTGCGGCGTCGAGGGCTCCGCGCAGGCGAGGCAGGCCCGGCCACTCACCGCGAGCGAGGACCACGATCCGGCCGCGCCAGCCGATGACCTGGGGCAGCGTCAGGCCGGTCCTGGCGCGTTCGCCCGCAGACAGGATGCCCAGGCCGGCTCCCAGACGGCTGACCGCTTCATCGAACGCCTCGTCCGTGACCTCAGCCGCGATGGCAACCAGGCGGAACGCGTCGTCCGGATCCAGGCCCCTGGCGAGGGCGTGCCGCCGTACGCGGCCGACGGCTGCGGCATCGACGGCCATCGAACCAAGGAGCTCCTCGAGGAAGGCGCGCCTCGCCTCGACATCGCGGGCGACGAGCTCCCGGTCCACCGCGCGATAGCCGGACGCGACCGCGGCCACGATGACGTCCCCGGCGTGCAATAAGCGCCGGGCCAGCTGCTCGATGACGCCGCGGTCCCAGGGCTCCGGCTCCCGCAGCTCCCAGATGACCCAGAGCGTGGACAGGTAGCGGTCGAGCAATCGCTCCGCCAGGATCCCGACGTGCGCCCCGGCCTCCCCGTCCGCACGCAGCCTGGTCATCGCCTCCTCGAGGTCGCGGGCCTCGCAGAGCAGGTGGATGATCAGCTCGACCGCCGGCCGGATCGTGGCCGGTGGCTCGTCCACGTCGGCGGCGACCGTGGTGACGGTCGTGTCAAGGTCCCGAAGCATCGCCGCGGCGAGGTCCCGATCGAGCGGCAAGATGGGAACGGTCATTGCCGCACGGTAGCAGAGCGAGCACTCGGTTGCCAGTTCCGTGCACTCTGCGACGGCTTGACTCTGCAACATCGGTGCATCGATTCCCCATCGCCTGTGGGCGACCATCGGTATCGTCCGCAGCGACATCGTGGTGGAACCCCGAGCCACCGCATCCGGGGGGAGTCGCTGCGGACGCTTTACGTCCTGCGTCGACCAGGTCGCGCCGCGGCTATCCTCGACCCGATGCTCATCCGCGCCGAGGCCCCGAGCGACGTGCCTGCGATCCGCGCCGTCAACGTCGCCGCGTTTCCCACTGCCTCGGAGGCCGACCTCGTCGAGCGCATCCGTGCCTCGACGGCGTTCGTGCCCGACCTTTCGCTGGTGGCCGAACTCGACACGACGGCGCCCGAGCCATCGGGGCAAGCTGGCGGGATCGTCGGGCACATCCTGCTCAGTCGGGTCTCCATCGCTGGCATCGACGAGCCCATCCTGGCCCTGGCGCCGATGGCCGTCCTGCCCGAGCACCAACGACAGGGCATCGGCTCGGCGCTCGTCCGCTCCGCGCTCGATGCAGCAGAGACCCTCGAGGAGCCGCTCGTCGTCGTCCTCGGCCATCCCTGGTTCTATCCGCGGTTCGGCTTCAAGCGCGCCTCGCGCTACGGCATCTTCCCGTCCGAGTCGTGGCCGGACGCCGCCTTCATGGCCAAGCCGCTCACCCGCTGGAGCCGCGACCTGCGCGGTCGCGTCGTCTACCCGGCCACCTTCGACGGGACCTAGGGCGGCCGCGACGCACCGACCCTCGTACACTCCGCGCATGCCCGACACGTCTTCGCCCACCAACGGCCGGCACCCGTACGACCGACCGAGCGACCCTGCCAAGCGCCACTCGGCGGCGCTGACCGATGGGCCGGATCGCGCGCCCGGTCGAGCGATGCTCAAGGCCATCGGATTCACCGACGAGGATCTGGCCAAGCCGATCATCGGCGTGGCAACGACCTGGATCGAGACGATGCCCTGCAACTACAACCAGCGCCGGCTGGCGGAGTCGGTCAAGGTCGGCATCCGGCGGGCGGGCGGCACGCCCATGGAGTTCAACACCATCGCGGTCAGCGACGGGGTGACCATGGGCACCCAGGGCATGAAGGCCTCGCTCGTCAGCCGGGAGGTCGTCGCCGACTCCATCGAGCTGGTCGCGCGCGGGCACCTCTTCGACGGACTCGTCTGCCTGGTCGGCTGTGACAAGACCATCCCGGGTGCGACGATGGCCGTGGCGCGCCTCGATATCCCGGCCGTGATCCTCTACAACGGCACCATCTACCCGGGCGTCTACAAGGGAAAGCGCGACGCGACGGTGGTCACCGTGTTCGAGGCAGTCGGCGCCTACCGCGCGGGCAAGATCACGCTCGACGAGCTGTACGAGGTCGAAAACGTCGCCTGCCCGGGCCCGGGCGCGTGCGGCGGCCAGTTCACAGCCAACACGATGAGCACCGTCCTGGAGTTCATGGGCCTCTCGCCGGCCGGCTTCAACGGCGTCCCGGCCGAGGACCCGCTCAAGGACGAAGTCTCCGAGCGCAGCGGCGAGATGGTCATGGACCTCGTCCGCCAGGACCGACGGCCGAGCGCCATCGTCGACCGGCGCTCGATCGAGAACGCCATCGCCTCGATCTCGGCCACCGGTGGATCGACCAACGGCGTGCTGCACATGCTGGCCATCGCCCGGGAGTTCGGGATCCCGTTGACCATCGACGAGTTCGGCGAGGTCGCCGACCGGACCCCGATCGTGGCCGACATGATGCCGGGCGGCCGCTACGCCGCCTCGGATATGTACGACGCGGGCGGCGTGGCGCTCGTCATGCGCGAGCTGCTCAAGCGACCCGGGCTGATCCATGCCGATGCGGCGACGGTCGACGGACGGACCATCGGCGAGGTCGCCGCGGCCGCCGTCGAGACGGAGGGCCAGCAGGTCGTCCGCCCGTTGGAAGCGCCGGTCAAGCCGACCGGCGGTCTGACCATCCTGCGCGGCTCGCTCGCGCCCGAGGGTTGCGTGGTCAAGCTGGCCGGCCACGAGCGCCTCTTCCATCGTGGTCCAGCTCGCGTCTTCGAGTCGGAGGAGGCCTGTTTCGAGGCGGTCAAGGCCCAGCAGATCGTGCCGGGCGACGTCGTCGTCATCCGGTACGAAGGCCCGGCCGGTGGCCCCGGCATGCGGGAGATGCTGGGCGTCACGGCGGCCCTCGTCGGCGAGGGGCTGGGTGAGTCGGTGGCCCTGCTCACCGACGGCCGATTCAGCGGCGGGACGCACGGCCTGATGATCGGCCACGTCGCGCCCGAGGCCGCGCTCGGGGGTCCCATCGCGATCGTCGAGGAGGGCGACACGATCACCATCGACGTGACACGCAAGACGCTCGACCTGGAGGTCGTCATCCGACGAGGTCGCCAGACGATCAGCCAGCTGGTCGCCGCCGGCACCCCGCTACACCACCGGCGTCTTCGCCAAGTACGCCGCGCTGGTCAGCTCGGCCAGCGAGGGCGCCATCACGACGCCGCGTCGCTGAGGCCGCGCCGATGTCCGAACGTGACGTCCTGACCGACGCGGAACGCCGCTTCCTCGAAGAGCGTCGCCACGCCGTGCTCGCGACGACGGCGCCCGATGGTCGTGCTCGCCTGGTGCCCATCTGCTACGCCTTGACCGACCAGACGGACAAGGTCGGTCGGCCGATCCTCTACACGCCGATCGACGAGAAGCACAAGCGGACCGACAACCCACATGACGTAGCGCGAGTCCGCGACCTGTTGGTGCTGCCCGAGCTGACGCTCATCATCGACCGCTGGGACGAGGATTGGGACCGGCTGGCCTGGCTTCGGATCTACGGCCATGGCGAGCTCCTGGAGCCGCAGCCCGGTGAACAGGCCGAGCATGCCGCGGCCATCGCGCTGCTCCGTGGCCGCTATCCGCAGTACGCCAGCCACGACCTCGAGCATCGGCCGATCATCCGTGTCGCGCTCGAGCGGGTCGTGAGCTGGGGCGCCTTCGAGTGACGACTGGCCGAGCCATCGGCACCGACGCCGGCGCGCTACCCATCAAGGGCTCCAGCCAGGCCGGAGCCGACGCAGCCTTCGATGAGATGGTGGGGCACCTCCAGGCACTCATCCGACTCCAGACCGTGAACCCGCCGGGCGACGAGATCCTGGCCGCGCGCTACCTGGCCCAGGTGCTTGTGGCTGCGGGCCTCGAGCCTGTCGTGCTGGAGCCGTATCCAGGCCGCGGCAACGTCATCGCACGCCTCAGGGGCGACGGCACGGGCGGGGGCCCGCTCCTCCTCCTGGCTCACCTCGATGTCGTGCCGGCCGACCCTGAGCGATGGACGCACGACCCCTTCTCGGGCGAGATCGCCGACGGCTACGTCTACGGTCGCGGCGCCGTGGACATGAAGGGCATGGCGGCCATGGAATTGCAGGTCGTGCTTGGGCTCGCGCGCGAGGCAGCCGCCGCAGGCCTCGATCCGGCCCGCGACCCGATCCCCGGCCTGCGACGCGACGTCATCCTCGCCGGCACCGCCGACGAGGAGGCAGGCGGCTACCGGGGCATCGCCTGGATCGTCGACCACGAACCGGGGCTCCTCCAGGCCGATGCCTGCCTGACCGAAGCCGGCGGCATCAGCGTCCAGATAGGATCGCGGCGCTTCTACCCGATCCAGGTCGCCGAGAAGGGCTTCCATCGCTTCGAGATCACCGTCCGCGGGAAGGCCGGGCACGCCTCGATCCCGCGACCCAGACAACCCGCTCGTCATCGCCGGCCGGATCCTCGACCGACTGGGCACGCAGCCGCCGATGCGCGCCACGAAGCTCATGGCCCACGCCATCAAGATGGTCCAGGCCGCCCTGCCAGCAGGACACCTCCGCGGGCTCGGCGGGCGCCGACGGGCGCGGCTCGGCCATCGATCCCTGGACGCGCCGGGCCATCGGCGCCTTGCTGCGCGACACCATCAGCCCGACCATCATCCACGCCGGCACCAAGGACAACGTGATCCCCGGCGAGGCCTCGATGATCATCGACTGCCGCATCCTGCCGGGCACGACCGAGGCCTCGATGGAGGCGGAGCTGCGCGAGCGGATCGGCGAGGACCTCTGGCGCGCCTGCGACGTCGTCACCACGCAGTTCGGGGCACCGCTCGAGCAACCGTTGCCGCATCCGATCTTCGATCTCTGCGCGGCGACGCTTCGTCGCCACGACCCCGACGCCGTGCCGATCCCGATCATGGCCCCCTTCGCCACCGACGCGAAGCACACGACGCGCCTCGGCATCCCGACGTATGGCTTCTCGCCGCTCCGTCTCGACCCGGACGAGCCCTTCCTCGAGCGCTTCCATGGCGACGACGAGCGGGTCGGGCTGGACGCGCTCCGCTTCGGCCTGCCGGTCCTCGATGAGGTGGTCCGGCGCTACTGCGGATAGGGTCGTCGGCCCCTCGGTCGCCTACGACACCTCGCGCTGTGCCTTGATGAGCCGTCCCCGGCGCGTCACGGCGTGGTTGGCCAGGGCGGCCACGCCCATCGCCACGAGTGCACGCTCTTCAGCGGGCAGCGGCCGGACGACGGCCAGGAATTGTTCGGCACGGGCGCCATCGATGAGGCCGATGAGAGCGCTGCCCTCCGGCGTGACCTCGACCACGCGCTGCCGTCGGTCGGCGACCTCCTCGTGGCGCTCGACGAGGCCGCGCGCCTCGAGCGCGGTGACGATGCGGGAGGTCGCGGACGTGGAGCGGCCGATGATGTCGGCCAGGTCGGCGATGGTCAGGGTGGCGGTGCCGGCTGCGGCATAGAGGGCCGCCAGCTGGGTGAATCCCAGGCGGAGCTCGCCGAGCTGGGCCGCGAAGCCGATGACGAGGTCCCGCCAGAGCGCCTTGCCCATGGCGATCCGATCGGACAGCTGGAGCGGATTCTGGACGACCGCGCCCGCGGCCACCACCTCGGGTGACAGCCCGCGACGTTCACTTGCGCGCGCGCGATCCGTCATGGCGTGCAGGGTAGCGAGTCGAAGGGATGCGTGCATGGCTGCACGCGTTCAGCAGGTGGATCGACTCCCGCGGAGTAAGGTGCGAGCGTCCGGCCCAGGACGGTGCGATCACGCGCCCACGGCGGCCGCCGACGAGGAGTCGATGGGCACGATCGCATTCGTATTCCCAGGCCAGGGGTCGCAATCGGTCGGGATGGGCGAGGCCCTGGCAGCGACGCACCCAGCGGCCGCAGACACGTTCAAGGCCGCCGACGTCGCGCTCGGCGAGCCGATCACCGCCCTCGCCTTCGGCGGGCCAGCCGAGGACCTCGATCGCACGCAGAACGCCCAACCAGCCCTGCTGGCGACCTCGATCGCCTACCTTCGCGCGCTCCAGGGTGCGCTCACGGCAGCGGGTCGGGCGCCGCTCGTGCCGACCTTCTTCGCCGGCCACTCGATGGGCCAGTACAGCGCCATGGTCGCGGCCGGCGTCATCTCGCTCGACGACGGCATCCGCCTCGTTCGCGAGCGCGGCCGGCAGATGCAGGCGTCCGGACGCGACGGCGCCATGGCGGCCATCATCGGACTCGACGACGCCCGGCTCCCAGAGCTGGTCGCGGCCGGCCAGGCGCACGGCGTCTTCACTGTCGCCAACCGCAACTCGCCCGGCCAGATCGTGGTCAGCGGCGAGCGCGCCGCGGTCGAGGCGGCGGCAGAGGCGGCCAAGGCGCTCGGCGCCAAGCGAGCCATCGTGCTGCCGGTCAGCGTCGCGGCCCACTCGCCGCTGATGGCCGAGGCGGCCGAGGGCATGCGCGGCGTCCTGGCGGGTGTGCGAGTTCTCCGATCCCGACGCGCCGCTGCTGGCCAACGCCGACGCGCGGCCGCTGACGACCGGCGAGGCGTGCCGGGCCGAGCTCGTCGACCACCTCACGCGCGGCGTCGACTGGGTCGCGCGCCGTCGAGGCGATGGCAGCGGCCGGCGTGACGACCTTCGTCGAGGTCGGCCCGGGCAGGGTCCTGACCGGCCTCATCAAGCGCATCGCGCCCGACCTCGAGGCGTTCGCCCTCGACGACCCCGCCGCGCCCGGGCGGCTCGCCATCCCCGACGTCCTGGCACGCCGTCGCCACAGGAGCATCCGCCTGCCATGCGCCGCCCCGATTTCTCCCGCCGCGTCGCCGTGACCGGCCTCGGCATCATCAGCCCCGTCGGCCAGGACGTCGACACCGCCTGGGCGAACCTGGTCGAGGGCCGCTCGGGCCTCAAGCGCATCACCCGCTGGGATCCCTCGCCCTACGAGGCGCAGACCGCCGGCGAGGTCAACGACTTCGACGGCAACGCCTGGATGGACTTCAAGGCCATCCGCCGGACCGACCGCAACGTGGTCATGGGCGTGGCCGCGGCCAAGCAGGCGCTGGCCGACTCGGGCCTCGAGATCACGGACGAGAACCGCGACGACATCGGCGTCATCTTCGGCTCGGGCGGCGGCGGGCCGTACCTGCTCATGGACGCCAAGCTGGCCTGGGACACCAAGGGTGCTCGGACGGTCAGCCCCTTCTTCATCGCCAACATGCTGCCCGACACGGCGTCGGGCCAGATCGCCATCGAGACCGGCATCCGCGGCTCGAACATGTGCATCGTCACGGCCTGTTCGACGGGCACGCACAACATCGGCGAGGCGGCCGAGGGCATCCGGCGCGGCGACTACATCGCGGCCATCACCGGCGCGACGGAGAACCCGCTCCACGAGATGGTGTACATCGGCTTCACGAACATGCGCGGCATGGGCATGCCCCGGCCGGGCGAGGGCATCGAGACCGTCTCGCGGCCGTTCGACAAGACGCGCGACGGCTTCGTCCTGGGCGAGGGCGCCGGCGCGCCTGATGCTCGAGGACCTCGAGTACGCCAAGGCGCGCGGCGCGCAGATCTACGCCGAGGTCGTGGGCTACGGGTCCGCAGCCGACGCGTGGGACCTGATCCAGCCGATCGAGAAGGGCGACGGCGTGCGTCGGGCGATGCTCCAGGCGCTGGAGCGCCACGGCGTGCCCGCCGACGAGGTCGACCTCATCAACCCGCACGGCACGTCGACGCCGCTGGGCGACCTGCGCGAGGCGCAGGCCATCTGGGCCACGTTCGGCGACCACACGCCGAACATCGCCATCAGCGCCACGAAGTCGATGACCGGCCACCTGATGGGCGCGGCCGGCGCGATCGAGGGCGTCTTCACCGTGCTGTCGGTCTACCACCAGTGCGCGCCGGCGACGCTCAACTACCGCGACGAGGACCCCGAGATCAACCTCGACGTCGTCCACGGATCGTCCCGCGCGATGGAGATCCGCTACGCGATGTCCGACAACATCGGCCTCGGCGGGCACAACGGCGCGGTCATCTTCAAGCGCTACGACGGCGACTGACTCCCGATGACCGATGATCGCCTCGGCGACGGGCCTGCGGCAGACGAGCCCGTCACCGTCCTCTACTTCTACAAGACCCGCTGGGGCACGCACGACGAGTTCATGGAGCTCTTCGAGCGCAACCATTGGCCGTTCCTGCGTGCGGGCCTGGCCGATGGCCACTTCCTGGAGGTGAAGCGCTACGTGCCCCGCTTTCATGGCGACGGCCGCGCGGACTGGGACGTGTTGGTGTCCATCACCTACCCGACCTTTGCGTCCCTCGCCGAGCATGCTCCGCGCGACCTTGCCGGCGAGCTCTTCTCGGACCTGGAGAAGCTCGGAGCAGATGAACGGCACCGCTTCGAGCTGCTCGAGGCCCACTGGGACGTGGTCCTGGAGGAGCACCCGCTGCCTCGACCTTGAGCGGGGCGACAGGGATGATGAACATGGTCAAGCCCGGCAGGACGCCATCATGGTCGCCGTGATGGCCAGCCTTCCCCAGCCTGACCCGGTGCTCGGCTTCCATGGGCCGGGCTCGGCCATGTGGCGCGTCAACCGCGAGGCCGTCCTGCTCGGCGCAGGCCCGGCAGCGCTGCTCCTCCAGATCGCCCATCCGCACGTCGCCGAGGGCGTCGCACAACACAGCGACTTCGAGGCCGATCCGTGGCTGCGCCTGCGCCGCACGCTGCGAACGACGTTGGCGATCATCTTCGGCGACGGCCCGACCGCCGAGCGCGCCGTCCGGCGACTCAACGGAGTCCACGCCGTGATCCGCGGCGAGGCGGCGGATCCCGAGGCGCGGATCGTTGCCGGCGCGACCTACCGGGCGATGGACCCGGCGCTCCTCTTGTGGGTCCAGGTGACGCTCGTCTGGACGAGCGTCCAGGCCTACGAGCGCTGGGTAGGCCCGCTCGACGCTGCCGACCACGAGGAGCTCTGGGCCGAGGCGCGCGAGGTCGGCCGGCGCCTGGGGATCCCGCTCGAGGCCAGTCCGCACGACTGGCCGGCACTCGAGGCCTACTGGGACCGGATGCTCGCCCCGGATGGCCCGATCGCCATCACCCCGACCGCCCGACGCCTGGCCACCTCGATCATCCGGCCGCCGATCCTGGGCCTCCCTGGCCCCGCCATCGACCTGCTGGCGACGCCCGGCCTGGCGCTGCTTCCGGCTCGGATCCGCTCGGCATACGCCATCCAGTGGGGACCCATTCGCGCCGTGGTGGCCAAGGTCGCCGAGCTCGCTCTGCGCATCTGGGTGGGGCTGATGCCGCTCGCCTGGCGGTCGATGCCGCAGGCGCGGCCGCCGAGCGGCGTGCGAGCCGAGCGCCGGCGAGTCGACGAGTGGCCCGCGCGCCAGCCGGTCGGGTCCGACGCAGCCGCGTCGCTACAATCCAGCGGACCCAGCCCTCAGGAGCCGAGTGCCCGTGCCTAGCCAGGACCTCTCGCGTCGCGCCGTCGTCACCGGCCTCGGCGCCGTGACGCCCATCGGCAACGACCACCCGACCTTCTGGCGGAACCTCGTGGCCGGGGTCAGCGGTGCCGGGCCGATCACCTCCTTCGACGCCACCGGCTACGACGTGCGCATCGCGGCCGAGGTCAAGGACTTCGACCCGACCGTGGCCATGGACCGCAAGATGGCCCGTCGCATGAGCCGCTTCATCCACCTCGCCATGGCGGCCGGCAAGGAGGCCGTCGCTGGATTCGGGGCTCGACTTCAGCGACTGGAGCCCGGAGCGTCGCGACCGTGTGGCGGTCTGCGTCAACACCGGCGGCGGTGGGCTCGACCAGGTCATCATCGGCGCCGAGGTGGCGCGCGAGAAGGGTCCCAACTTCGTGAGCCCCTTCGCCATCCCGGCGCTCTCGGGCTCGATGGCGGCCTGCCAGCTCTCGATGGACTACGGCCTGACCGGGCCGGTCATCACCCAGGTCGCCGCCTGCGCCAGCTCGGTCATCGCCTTCCTCGACGCGCTGCGCATGATCCAGCGCGGCGAGGTCGACGTCGTCCTGGCCGGAGGGTCGGAGGCGCCGCTGCAGCCGATGGCGCTTCGCCGCCCTCGGCAACATGGGCGCGCTCTCCAAGCGCAACGACGACCCGACCCATGCCTCGCGGCCCTTCGACCGTGACCGCGACGGTTTCCTCTTCGGCGAGGGCGCCGGGGTCGTGGTCGTCGAGTCGGCGGAGCATGCGCTGGCGCGCGGGGCGACGCATCCAGGCCGAGCTCGTCGGCGCCGCGCTGACCGCCGACGCCTTCCACATCTCGGCCCCGGAGCCGACCGGCCGGGGCGCCACGATGGCCATGACCAAGGCCATGGCCGACGCCGGACCTGGCACCCGACGAGATCGACTACGTCGTGGCGCATGGCACGTCCACGCCGCTCAACGACGTGACCGAGACGCGCGCCATCAAGGCCGCCTTCGGGGGCCACGCGCACAAGGTCCCCATCAGCTCGCCGAAGTCGATGGTCGGCCACATGCTCGGCGCGGCCGGCGTGGCGTCCGCGCTGACCGCTCTCGGCGCCATCCGCGAGGGCATCATCCCGCCGACCGCCAACCTCGAGCACCCCGACCTGCCCGAATGCGACCTCGACTACGTGCCGCTCGTGGCGCGCAAGGCGACGGTCGACACCGCGATGTTCAACGGCTTCGGCTTCGGCGGCCAGAACGCGGTCGCCGTCTTCCAGCGCTTCGAGGCCTAGCCGCCCGCGGAGCCGCCTCAGGGTCGGGGCGGGATCGGCCCTCCTTCGAAGTCGGCCATCTGCCGAAGCAGAGTGGCGGGGATGCGGGTCGGGCGCTGGGTGGCGTAGTCGAACATGACCAGGACGGTCTCGCCTTCGGCGACCAACCGGCCGGCCCCGCGCTTGGAATCGGCGTCGGCGGTGACTCGGTAGCCGAAGGCGAAGGACGAGTGCCCCGCCCAGGTCGTTCGACAGGCGACGAGCAGCCGCTCGCCGTACCAGGCCTGTGAGCGGAAGTCCACGCTGGCGTGGGCCAGGATGATGCTCACCGGGTCGTCCGAGATGCCCTCGAAGTCGCGGCCCGTGACGGCCTTGTAGTAGCCAGCGCGGGCGGCCTCGAAGTAGGTCAGGTAGACGGCGTTGTTGATGTGGCCCATGGCGTCGGTGTCGCGAAAGCGCGTCTCGATGGGCAGGGCATAGCGAAACGGGCCCTCGACGTGGGTCGCGTGCCTGCTCATCGGTGCTTGCCGACGACGTCGGGTCGATCGATCCTCATCGCCCGATGATGCCAGAGGTGGGCGGCTCGATCAGCACGGCTTGGTCTCGCTCCGCCCATGTGCAAGGATGGCTCAGCGCTGGGCCGGCAGGCCACGAGCGATGAAAGGGAGGTCGACGATGGACGAGGGCCTGACGCCCCGTGCCGAGCAACCTCGGCGCCCGATCGAGGTGGCCACGGGCAGCGATCTCGACCTCACGCCAGGTGGGTCGAGCGAGGCACTCCTCATGCAGGTCCTCTCGACGGAGCATTTCAGCCTGCTCTCGCAGCGGAGCCTGGTCTACAACGAGGCCTTCACGCGCGTGGGCATGCTGCTGACCTTCGTGTCGATGTCGCTCGTCGCATTGGCGCTGCTGTCGGGCGCTCTGCCCGTGGCGAGCGACCTGATCGCGATCGTGGTCATCGTGCTGGCGTTCGATCTGGTGGTGGGAGTGGCCACCGTGATCCGCGTTCGCAATGCCTACATGGAAGACTTCCTGGCGGTGCAGGCCATGAACCGGGTCCGCAACGGTTACATCAAGCTCGCCCCTGAGGCAGCGCCGTACATCTCGACAGGTTTCTATGACGACGTCCCTGGCGTGGTCACCTCGTATGGGACCTCGATCGCGCCGTCCTCCCCGCTGGCCGGCCTCTCATACGGCCTATCGACATCGATCGGCTTGGCGATGATCGTCGTCGCCCTCCTCGCCGGAGCGTTGGTCGCGGTCCTGGCGCTCACGGCCGGAGCGAGCGGCGCGATCTCGCTCGCGGCAGGGGCCATCGGCACCCTCATGGCCATGGCCGTGCTGGCCTGGGTCGGCTACCGGTCGCAGAGGCGGAACCAGGCGGACCTCATCGTTCGATTCCCACCGCCATCGTCGGAGGGGCCTGACACCACCGGATGACGCTATATCGGAGCGCCCGAGCCCTCGCATCCCTCGTGTGGCAGGATGCGACGAGGACCAGCGCCGCTGACGTCGGCGCCCGGCCGAGTCGGAGGATGGGCGATGGACGATGGACTCTCTGGCCCGCGCGCAGGAACCCCGGCGCCCCGTCGAGTGGAGCGGTTCGTCCGGGATCGCGGACCTGCCCACGGATGGGTCGCGGGACGCTCTGGTCATGCAGATCCTATCGACCGAGCACTTCAGCCTCCTGTCGCAGCGGAGCCTTGTCTACAACGAGGCATTCGTGCGAGTCGGGATGTTCCTGACCTTCATGTCCATGTCGTTCGTCGCGCTGGCGCTCCTGTCCGGTGCGATGCAGGTCGACCAGACCTTCCTGCTCATCGCGACCATCGTCCTTGGCTTCGACCTCATCGTCGGCGTCGCGACGGCCATCCGCGTCCGCGCCGCGAATGGCGAGGATCTGCTCGCAGTTCAGGCCATGGCGCGGGTCCGGCATGGGTACCTCCAGTTGGCGCCCGAGACCGAACCGTACTTCTCGACCGGGACGCATGACGACGTCGCAGGCACATTGATGGCCTACGGCGCCGGCGATTCGAGATCGATTCGCACCGATCTGCTCTACGGCCTTTCGACGTCCGGAGGCATGCTCATCCTGATCCTCGCGGTCCTCGCCGGCACCTTCGGCGCAGTAACGGCGCTTGCCATGGGCGGGAGCGGGATGATCCCGTTCGCGACCGGCTTCGTGGTCGCCGTGGCGACCCTCGCCATCGGTGTCCGTTGGGCGTATCGAGGCGCCACGCGCAACCAGCAGCGGCTGACCGTCCGCTTCCCGACTCCGCCATCTGGCCACGGCGGCGGATGAACCTGACTCGGGGCCCCTCGAGCGCTGCGAGGTGACCCTGCGGCTGCGAAACACGCTGACTCGGGAGGTCGAGCCGGTCGTGCCGCTCGAACCCCCGACAGACGGTGACGCCGGGCGCCCACGGATCCGCCTCTACTCCTGCGGCCCGACCGTGTATCGCTGGGCGCACGTCGGCAACCTGCGCACGTTCCTGCTGGCCGACCTCATCCGTCGCACCCTCCTCTACCACGGGCTGGACGTCCTCCACGTCCAGAACATCACCGATGTCGGCCATCTGCGCGACGAGCGCTTCGACCGCGGCGCGGATCGGATGCTGGTAGCGGCGCAGCTGGAGAACAAGACGACGGCGGAGATCGCGAACGCATACGAGGCCGGCTTCCACGCCGACGCGGCGCTCGTGAACCTCCTGCCCGCGCACGTCTTCCCACGCGCGACCGACCACATCCCCGAGATGCTTGCGCTCGCGGAAGCGCTCGAGGACCTGGGCTACGCCTATCTGGCGCCGGACGGCACGCTCTACTACGAGGTCGCCCGCTACGCCGACTACGGGCGCCTCTCGGGCAACTCGCTCGACGAGCTGCGAGCCGGCCACCGGGTCGAGGTCGAGGCCGGCAAGCGCGACGCGGCCGACTTCGCGCTCTGGAAGGCAGCCGGCGAGGGACGGCAGCTGAAGTGGCCATCGAGGTGGGGCGATGGATTCCCGGGCTGGCACCTGGAGTGCTCGGCCATGGCCCGGCGCTACCTGGGCGACCGCTTCGAGATCCACACCGGCGGCGTGGACAACGTGTTCCCCCACCACGAGGACGAGATCGCGCAGTCGGTCCCGGTCACCGGCTCGGTCCCCGCAGGCCATTGGGTCCACGGGGAGTTCCTGCTCATGCGCGGCCGCAAGATGGCCAAGTCGGCCGGCAACTTCCAGCGCATCACCGACCTTGCGGACGAGGGCATCGACCCGCTCGCATTTCGGTACCTCACCTTCACCGCCCGCTATCGACGCAAGCTCGACTACTCGGATACGTCGATCGGCGCAGCCGCCCGCGCGCTCGACTCCCTGCGGGCCCGACTCCGGGCGCTCGGGCCGCCTCCAGCGACGGGACCGTGGATGGCGCCGGCCGTCCTCCGAGCCCGACCCTCGGGCGACCGACCTCAAGGCATCGCCGAAACGGTCGAGGGGCATGGGGGCGACGGCTCGTACGTCGTGCGCGACCGCGCCCATCAGCCCGAGGCGCCACTCTCGGATGCAGGCCGGGCGCTTCACGACCGGTTCGTGACCGCGCTCGACGCTGACCTCGATCTGCCCGTGGCACTCGCCGTCGTGCGCGAGACCCTCCGCGCCGACCTGCCCGCCGACGAACGGCGCTGGCTGGTCCTCGACGCGGACGTCGTGCTCGGCCTCTCGCTCGACCGCGTCTGGGCGGCGGACACAGCGAACGCTGCCATGGCCGCGGCCGGAGGGTCGCCCTTCCCCGAGGGCGCCGAAGCGCTCATCGCCGAGCGCTCGGCTGCGAGGGCTGCGCGCGACTTCGCCCGCGCGGACGACCTGCGCCGTGAGCTCGCCGAGATGGGCGTTGAGGTGATCGATAAGCCTGACGGCACGACCGAGGTCAAGACGCGTTGACGCGTGCCTCTGACACGATCTGGCGGGCTCGTTCCTGGAGCTCGAGCGCCTCCCGATCACCCGACTCGATCGCCCCTTCGAGGGCGTCGAGGACATCGTAGTAGGCGTTCCACGCAGCGCGCTCGCGTTCGACGGCACGACGCAGCCCATCGTTCTGCGTGAAGGTCAATGCCTCGTCGATGCGCCGGGCGCCGATCTCGGCCATCTCGACGCCGAGACCAGCACGGCCGTCTTCGAAGGCCCGCGCGACGCGGAGCGCGAAGCGAAGAAGCACGACGGTGACCGGCAGGCGGGAGACGAAGCTACCTGTGAACGGGTCGAGGATCGCCTTGACCGGCGCTACGTCGGGCGCGCCGCCAGACGCCCGCCGTGCGCCGGCGATGGCCGCGGCGTAGGCCGAGAACTGCAGGATCCGGACGTCGTCGCCAACGAGCTTGCCGGCCTCGGCCGCTGCGATGGCCTCACCGGCGAAGGCCTCCTTGTCGTGGCGCATGATCAGGCCCGCGGCGTGGGCATAGGCAAGGCGAGGCATCGTGCCGTCGCCTCCACCGTCGCCCGACCGTCCGAGCACCGAGAGCAGGTAAGCCTGGTCCTCCGCCCGCCCCACGAATGAGGGCGTGAATGGGCGATGACGTCGTAGTGCGTCGACCAGGATCCCGTTCGTGCCGCCGGTCACGTGGACCCGCTCGATGCACGTGGTGGCGCCGTCCCGTGCCGGCGTGTCGTATCGCTCCATCATCTCGGCTCGGGTCGAGAGCGCCTGGGGCAGGCCGCTGAAGAAGATGAATTGATCGGGCGTCAGCGGCCGACTCGGATAGGCGACGTCGGGGGTGAACAGGCCCTGTCGGATGTCCCGCTCGTTGACCAGAGCACCCGCGACCATGCCCAGCTCGACCTCGTGACCCCAGCTATCGACGCCGCGGCCACCCCAGAGCGGCGTCTCGAGATGCTCGAATGCGGAACGGCCGGTCTCGGCCACGAGGGCGTCCTGCGGGAAGACCTGGTCGAGGTCGATCTTGAACGTGCCTCGCACGCCCGGATCGATGAGCACCTGCCAGAGCGCCGCGATCGCCTTCAGGAAGGTGTAATGGCGGCCGTAGGCGCCGTCGACGCCGAAGACCTCGCGCATGCGGGTGCCCATCTCGCCCACGGCACCGATCCCGGCGTCGGTCAGGCAGCGCGCGGCCGCGGGCGCGAGGACCTCATCGACGAGGCGTTCGGTATCGTCCTCGGTGAAGACGCAGACGTCGAGATGTCGGAGCGGCTCGGAGGCGGCCAGCTCGGCCTGGATGTAGCGCCGGGCGACCGCGTGCAGGCCGGGATGCGTCACCGAGACGGACAGGATGCACGTGACGCTGTCCGCCCCGCTGGACCTCTGGCGCTCGAAGGCGATGGCCTCGTCGAGCCCTCGCAAGCCGTAGAGCAGCTCGTTGCCCGCGGGCTCGACGCCGATCTGGATGGGGTGGTCGTACCAATGTCGCTGCGGCTCGGCTGCGGCTCGCGCCAGGTCACGCCGCAGATCCGGCGGGTAGGGCAGCGCCTCGGCTGGACGCAAGGAGGAGGGTGTCGTCAGGAGAACGTTCGAGGTGAAGAGGAGCTGACGTCCGGGATCGACGATCGGCTCGGGGTTCAGGGCGGAGACGGTCACCGAGCGGACCGCGCGCAAGGCCGACTCCCGCTCGGCCTCGTGGCCCCGGATCCCGACGGCCTCTGGGAAGAAGATCGACCACAGCGTCTCCGAAACGATCGGCTCGTCGGACGAACCTTCAGGCGCGATATCGAACGCGTCTTCGGGCTCGGGCGGGACGGCGATGCGCTCGGCGGTCGCGGTCAGTCGGGCAGCCAGGCCACGATCCATCGCGCCGATGCGCTCGATCTCGTCGCGAACGAGGCCCACGCCGCGGCGATAGAGCTCAGCGAGCCCGACGGGCGCGTCAGGCGGCGGGTCGTCAAGCACAGCGGATGCCCGCCGGAAGGCCGGATGCGTCTGACCGGCGAGGACGACGAGGAAGGCCGCTGTCAGCGCCGCCGCAGCGGTCCCGGTCGGGCCCTCGTCAACGTCAGGGGGCTCGATCCTCGGCGCCCGATCATCGACGGACCGCAAGCCACGGCCGAGGGTCGAAGATCGGCAGCGCCTCACCGTCGACCCTCTGGCCGAGCATCTTCCCGAGGATGGCTTCGAAGGCATCGAGCATCACGGCCCGCAGAGTATCGGTTCCCTGGAGCCCATCCCGCCATCCCTGTTTCGTGACGGCGAAGGCCGCCGCCAGCGTCAGCCGACGCGCACGTCGACGCGGCGCAGCCGCAGCGAGTTGAGGACGACGCTGACCGAGGAGATGGCCATCGCGCCGGCAGCCAGGGCGGGATTGAGCGTCAGGCCGGTGAACGGGTAGAGGAGGCCCATGGCGACGGGGATGAGCACGATGTTGTAGCCGAAGGCCCAACCGAGGTTCTCGCGGATGACGCGCATCGTCCGCCGCGAGAGCGCGATGGCCGAGCCGACGAGGCGCGGATCGCCGCCGACGAGCGTCACGTCCGAGGCCTCGATGGCCACGTCGCTGCCACTCCCGATGGCCACGCCGAGGTCAGCCTGGGCGAGCGCCGGGGCATCGTTGATGCCGTCGCCGACCATGGCCACGACCTTGCCATCGGCCTGGAGCGCTCGGATCCGCTCGGCCTTGTCGCCGGGCAAGACCTCGGCCAGGACGTGGTCCGGGGCGATGCCGACCGCGCGCGCCACGCTCTCCGCCGTGGCACGTCCGTCTCCGGTCACCAGCCATGCCTCGATGCCGCGCGCGGCGAGGTCGCGGATGGCGGCGGCGGCCTCCGGCTTGATGCGGTCGGCGATGACGATGACCCCGGCAGCCCGACCATCGACGGCCACGAAGATCGGCGTCCCACCATCCGCAGCCGCACGGTCCGCATCGGCGGCGAGGGCTTCGACGTCGATGCCGCGAGCTTCCATCAGCCGCCGATTGCCGCACACCACCAGCCGACCCTCGACGGTAGCGACCGCCCCGAGCCCGGTGAGCGCCTCGAAGTCGGACGTCGGCCGAAAGCCCAACTCGTCCTGGCGTGCCCGAGCGACGATGGCCGCGGCCAACGGATGCTCGGAGCCGCGCTCGACGGACGCGGCAAGATCCAGGAGCTCCGCCTCGCCCGTCGCCACGGCGGGCACGAGGGCGGTCACGACGGGCCGCCCGACGGTCAGCGTGCCGGTCTTGTCGAAGACGACGACATGGACGCGGCCCGCGCGTTCGAGCGCCTCGCCACCGCGGATGAGGATCCCGGCTTGTGCCGCTCGACCGGTCCCGACCATGATCGCGGTCGGCGTGGCGAGGCCCATGGCACACGGGCAGGCGATGATCAGGACCGTGATCGCCGCGATGAGCCCGAGCGTGAAGCTCGGCTCCGGTCCCAGGACCAGCCAGAGCAGGAAGGTCGCCGCGGCCAGGAGCAGGACGATGGGCACGAAGACCGCGCTGATGCGGTCCGCGATCGCCTGGATGGGGGCCTTGGAGCCCTGCGCCTGCTCGACCATGTGCACGATCTGGGCGAGCACGGTCTCGCGCCCGACGCGCGTGGCGCGGAAGACGAAGCTGCCACTCCGGTTGATGGTCGCGCCGATGACCTCGTCGCCAGATCCCTTGTCGACGGGCATCGATTCGCCGGTCAGCATCGACTGATCGAGGCTCGAGGCGCCCTCGGTCACGATGCCGTCCACGGGCACCTTCTCGCCAGGCCGGACCCGGATGAGGTCGCCGACCTGGACCTGCTCGATCGGCAGGTCGAGCTCCTCGTCCCCACGGATGACCCGTGCCGTCCGCGCCTGGAGGCCGACCAGCGAGCGGATGGCACCGGCCGTCTGGCGCTTGGCGCGGGCCTCCAGCCAGCGGCCGAGGAGCACGAGGCCGACGATGATGGTGCTCGAGTCGAAGTACGTTTCGGGCTCTCGACCGGCCTCCATGAGCACCTGCGGCCAGAGCGTGATCACCGTGCTGTAACCCCAAGCGGCCAGCGTGCCGATGGCGACCAGGGTGTCCATCGTCGCATCGCCGTGTCGGCCCGCTCGCCAGGCCGCGCGCAGGATGCGACCACCGGCCCAGAACTGCACGAAGGTCGCCGGCAGCAGAACCAGGCGGTTGGCCGTCTCCATGCCGAACGGGCGGTTCGGCCAGAACATGATGGCCATGATGCCGACGGCGATGACCAGGCTGACGAGCGCGCGCAGGCGCAGGTCGGCCAGCTCGCGATCCTTCGCCCCAGCCTCGGCGTCGACCTCCGCCGCGAGCTCGACCGCCGTCGCCTGCCCTCCGGCCGGCTCGGGCCGCACGTCGTAGCCGGCCGCCTCGACCGCGCCGACCAGCTCCGCGCGACCGGCGACGGACGGATCCACCCGGACAGTCGCCCGTTCCGTCGCCAGGTTGACGTTGGCGTCGACGACACCGTCGGTCTTCTTGAGGAAGCGCTCGATCCGATTGACGCACGAGGCACACGTCATGCCCTCGATGGGCAAGACCATCTCGATGGTCTGGGAGGCGATCCGTGGGGAGGCGATGGGCTCGGTTGTCATACTCCCCGGGAGTATATCAGCCGCCATACTCAGCGGCATGCAGCCGACGGTCGACGCAAGGCCCGTGGTCGCCATCATCGCCACCGAAGCGAGCCCCTGGGGGCCGGTTCACGTCGTGGCCACCGAGGACGGCGTGGCGGCGATCGAGCGGGACTGGTCGGCAGAGGCCGTGGGCAGGCGCGTCGGGCAGCGACTCGGCGGCCGTGTCGAGCTCGTTGGCGCGACCAGCGTGGCAGCGACCGCCGAGCGTGATCGCCGACTACGTGCCGGCCTCGATGCCGTCGCCAGCGTCGCCGACGGCCACGAGCCACCGGCGGAGCTCGCACTCGACTGGCGCGGCGTCTCGAGCTGGGACCGGCGCGTCCTCGAGGGCGCTCGTACGCTGCGGCGCGGTGAGGTCACCTCCTACGGACGCCTGGCCAGGCGTATCGGGGCGCCCGGCGCCGCCCGGGCCGTGGGTGCCGCGCTCGGGCGCAATCCCTATTGGCTGCTCATCCCATGCCATCGGGTCGTCGCCGGCGACGGCTCGATCGGCGGCTATGGCGGTGGTCCGGATGCCCTCGAGGTCAAGCGCGACCTGCTGGCGCTCGAGGGCGTCTCGGTCCCGGTGGTCGAGCTGATGGACTGACGACTTCGAAGCAGGCAAGGGCGAACGTACGGAGGGACACGATGTCGACGCCAGAGGAACAGACCGCAGCCATGATCAAGAACCTGCCCACGACGACCGGTCGGAGCCTGGCCGAGTGGACCCCGATCGTCCGAGCGTCGGGCCTCGAGAAACACGGTCAGATCGTGGCCATGCTCAAGACCGACTACGGGCTCACGCATGGCTACGCGAACCTCATCGCCCTGGCGGTCCTGGGCGGCGGCTCGCTCGAGGCCGACGGCGCTGCATTGGTGGATGCCCAGTACGCCGGCAAGAAGGCGGCGTTGCGCCCGATCCTCGACCGCATCCTCGAGACCGTGCAGCCCTTCGGGGCCGACCTGGACATCGCGCCCAAGAAGACGAGCGTCAGCCTGCGGAGGTCGAAGCAATTCGCGCTCGTCGAGCCGACGACCGCGACGCGTGTCGACCTCGGCATCAACCTCAAGGGCGCGGCTGCAACGGGTCGTCTCGAGGAGGCCGGCGGCATGTGCACGCATCGGATCCGCCTGACCAGCGCCGACGAGGTGGATGCCGAGGTGGCAGCCTGGCTACGAGAGGCCTACGACCTCGCCTGAAGCGCGGCCCGGCCGTCGGCGGCGGGTCCCAGCCTGGTAGCGGCCTAGCGGCCGACCGGGCGCATCGGGAAGACGCCGACGACGATGGGTACCTCGGGGTCGTGGCCGAGCTCCAGGCCGACCTCCCCCTGGCGGACCAGGTCGGACATGAAGCGGCCCTCGCGCTCGGGCAGGCCGATGTAGGCACGCCCGTCGGGCGTTTCGATGCAGGTCACGTCATCACACTCACCGTTCAGTTCGAACCGGCGGCGCAGCTCGTGGAGCGGCACATACGGACGCGACTTGATGAACCGTCGAAGCTGGGCGGCCGTAGTGCCGCGATCCTGCTCGCCGTTCTGGCCGTTCGGGCCGGCCTGCTGCGTCGGTCGTTCGACGACAGGCGTGGCGGGCTCGATCGGGGCGTCGGCCGTCGAGGTCGGCACGATGTGGTCGTTGGGCTCGATCATCGTTTCAGATCCAGATGGTCGTCGCCGGGACTCGCCGGC
Organism: uncultured Chloroflexia bacterium; assembly: GCA_963837215.1. Classification (GTDB taxonomy): domain Bacteria; phylum Chloroflexota; class Limnocylindria; order Limnocylindrales; family CSP1-4; genus CSP1-4. Next base: position 182,700 of record CAWIML010000001.1, on the reverse strand, counting down.
GACCGTGGCCTCCGATGATACGCCCGGGCGTCGGGCGGCGCTGGCGACGAGGGCTCAGGCGCCGGTGACGACGTAGAGGTCGCGGCTCGACCGGTTCATGGCGTCTGCTCCGTCTGCCCCGCAGACCACGATGTCCTCGATGCGGGCGCCATCTCGACCGTCGACATAGATGCCCGGCTCGATGCTGAAGGCGTGCCCGACCTGGAGCGGCTCGGCGTTGCCGGCCACGATGTAGGGCTCCTCGTGGACCTCGAGCCCGATGCCATGGCCGGTCCGGTGGATGAAGCGGTCGCCGTAGCCGGCGTCGGTGATGACGGAGCGGGCGGCGGCATCGATCGGCCTCGCAGGCGATGCCGGGCCGGACGGCCATGGTCGCCTCTGCCTGTGCACGCTGGAGGACCGCGTAGCGCGCCAGGAAGTCGGGGTCGGCGCCGCCACGCTCACCCGTCACCCAGATCGTCCGTGTCGTGTCGGAGCAGTAGCCCTGTCGCACGCCACCGATGTCGATGACGATGGCCTCGCCGGCCATCATCGCGTGGTCGCTCGAACCGATCACTCGATCGCCGGGCGCATGATGCGGGGAGGCCGAGTTGGGCCCGGAGGCGACGATCGCGAAGGCGGCCTCGTCGTGCCCCTCGTCCACGAGCCGATCGCGGACCTCGTGAGCGACGTCAGCCTCGCTGCGTCCGCGAAGGCGCCCCGCGGCGATGGCCTGCACGACCCGGTCGGCGGCCGATCCGGCCGCCCGCAGGCGCTCGATCTCGTCGGCGTCCTTGATCGCCCGCAGCTCGGCCATGGCCTCGGTCGCCAGCCCGAACGTGGCGTCGGACAGGCGCGCCTGGAGCCGGAGCGTGTGGATCGCCCAGAGGTGGTCCGAGAGCAGGAGCCGCCCTCCGCGCCTCGCTGCGAGTGCCGCGGCGACCAGCTCGGTCGGGTCGTCCGTCTCGTCCCAGGTCGCGATCTCGACCAGGCCATCGGCGCCCGCCGGCGATGTCGCTGCCGGCATGCGCTCGAGGCGCGGCACGACGAGCGTGGCCGGACCCTCCGCCGGCAGGACCAGCATCGTCAGACGCTCGAGGGGCACGGCGGCATAGCCGGTCAGCCAGCGGAGCTGCGGCCCGACGCCGATGAGGAGCGCCTCCGCACCTCGATCCCGCGTCGCTTCCCGAGCTGCGACCATCCGCTCCGCGAATCGAGTGGCCGGGATGGTGCTGGCGCCGCCCGTGGTCATCGGACCGCCCCCAGGGCAGCCTGCATCCAGGTTGCGATCACCGCAGGGCCGTCATCGTGCAGCTTGCGATATGCGAGGACCTTGCTCGCGCCCGCGGCCAGGGCGCGTTTGCGCAACCCGACGTCCTCATGGTTCGCGACGGCCAGGACTGGCAGCCCGGCCGCGTGGAGACCGCTGATGACGCCGATCGGATCGGCGGTCATGAGGGCGGTATCGACGATGGCGCCGTCACAGCCGGCGATGGCGGCGGCTTCGTCGTCGACGGCGACGGCCGTGGGGCGGGTGGCGATCGCGGCGCCACCCATGCGACGCGGCTGGGCGCCGGCGCGGCGCACGGCGTCGGTCAGCCGGCTGGCCCAGATGAGGTCGTCGGCGACGACGGCGATCGTGGTCATCGGGCGATGATAGCGGCGGGGCCCTCGCCGGCGGTCGGGGGTAGTATCCGTGCTGTGAGCACGAGCAGCGGTTTCAGCGCCGGCACCACTCCGGGTCCCGCCGTGAGGCCGGCATCGGGAGCGCTTGCAAGCCGCGATCTGCGAAGCGAGCGCGTTGGCGTGGTCATGCGCCGCGAGCCCATCGTCGTCGACAGCGGCACCTCCGTCGGCGCCGGCATCGCGGCCATCCAGGGCGCGCGCGCCGATTGCCTCCTCGTTGCCGCGGGTGGCGTCCTGGCAGGCATCCTGACCGAGCGCGACGTGATGCTCAAGGTCGTCGGGCGCGAGGTCGACATGGCGACCCCGGTGGACAGCTTCATGACGGCGGGGCCGGACGCCCTGACGCCCGAGGCCACGATGGGCGAGGCGCTGGCGCTCATGGATCGCGGCGGTTACCGCCACGTACCGCTGGTGGACGAAGGCGGCCGCATCGCGGGCCTGCTCCGTCAGCAGGACATCCTGGCCTACGTCGCTGAGGCGTTCCCGGAGTCGATCCTGAACCTGCCGCCGCGGCCGCACCAACGCATGCAGGAGCAGGACGGGGCGTGACGACCCGGGCCCCGACCGCCAGCCAACCCGCGGTCCAGGAGCTGGAGCGGGTGACCATCCGATTCGCCGGCGACTCCGGCGATGGCATGCAGCTGACCGGCACCCAGTTCACCCGCACGTCGGCCGTCTTCGGCAACGACATCAGCACGCTGCCCGACTTCCCGGCCGAGATCCGCGCCCCGGCGGGATCGCTGCCGGGTGTCAGCGGCTTCCAGCTGAGCTTCTCGAGCAACGAGATCCACACGCCCGGCGACCAGCCCGACGTGCTCGTGGCCATGAACCCGGCCGCACTCAAGACGAACGTCATGGACCTGCCGGCGGGCGGTGCCCTGATCGTCAACAGCGACGCCTTCACGACCGCCAACCTGACCAAGGCCGGTTACACCAGCGACCCGCTGACCGATGGCTCGCTCAAGGACTTCACGCTCTTCGAGATCCCCATCTCGACCCTCAACGCCCGCGCCCTCGAGAGCCTCGAGATGACCTCCAAGCAGGTCGACCTGACCAAGAACTTCTTCGCCCTGGGCGTCATGTTCTGGCTCTACGAGCGCTCCATGGATCCGACCTTGCGCTGGATCGAGGACAAGTTCTCGAAGCGCCCGATCGTCGTGGAGGCCAATCAACGAGCGCTCAAGGCGGGCTACGCGTTCGGCGAAACGACCGAGATCTTCCACACGCACTACCGCGTCGCGCCGGCCCACCTGAAGCCCGGCCGGTATCGCAACATCACCGGCAACGAGGCGACCGCGCTCGGTTTCGTGGCCGCCTCCCGCCTGGCCGATCGGCCGCTCTTCTACGGCTCGTATCCCATCACGCCCGCCAGCGACATCCTGCACCAGCTCTCGGGCTACAAGCACTTCGGCGTCAAGACCTTCCAGGCCGAAGACGAGATCGCGGCCATCGGGGCGGCCATCGGGGCCAGCTATGGCGGGGCGATGGGCATGACCGCCACCTCTGGCCCCGGCATCTCACTCAAGTCCGAGGCCATGGGCCTGGCGGTGATGGTCGAGCTGCCGCTCGTGGTGGCCGACATCCAGCGCGCCGGACCGAGCACGGGCATGCCCACCAAGACCGAGCAGGCAGACCTGCTGCAGGTCCTCTTCGGGCGCAACAGCGACTCTCCGATGCCGGTCGTCGCGCCGGCCACGCCGGCCGACTGCTTCGACGTGGCCATCGAGGCCTGGCGCATCGCCTTGACCTACATGACGCCGGTCGTCTACCTCTCCGATGCGTTCCTGGCCACGGGCTCCGAGCCCTGGCGGCTGCCCGACGTCGACGACCTGCCCGCGATCCGCGTCGCCAACGCGACCGACCGTGCCACCTTCCATCCCTACGACCGCGACCTCGTCACGCTGGCACGACCGTGGGCGGTGCCCGGCACGCCGGGCCTCGAGCACCGCATCGGCGGCCTCGAGAAGTCGGACATCACCGGCAACGTCAGCTACGACCCGGACAACCATCACCGCATGCAGCTGCTGCGCGCCGAGAAGGTGGCGCGCATCGCGGATTCGATCCCCGACCTGGTGCCCTTCGGCGTGGATCATGGTGAGCTGCTGATCATCGGCTGGGGCTCGACCTACGGCGCCATCCGAAGCGCCACCGAACGCCTGCTTGCCGAGGGCCAGAGCGTGGCCCACGTCCATATCCGCCATCTGAACCCGTTCCCGTCCAACCTCGGCGCGGTCCTCGAGCGCTACGACAAGGTCCTCGTGCCAGAGATCAACCTCGGCCAGCTCCTGATGCTCCTGCGGGCGCGCTACCTCGTCGACGCGGTCGGCTACGACCGCGTTCGCGGCAAGCCCTTCCGCATCGCCGAGATCCACGAGCGGGCCGAACAGCTGCTGGCCGGCCGATGATCGAGCTGACCCGCAAGGACTTCGTCTCCGACCAGGAGGTCCGCTGGTGCCCGGGTTGCGGCGATTACTCGATCCTCGCCCAGACGCAGAAGGTCATGCCCGACTTCGGCTACGCCAAGGAGAACATCGTGTTCATCAGCGGCATCGGCTGCTCCGGCCGACTGCCCTACTACATGAACACGTACGGCTTCCACACCATCCACGGCCGCGCTCCGACGCTGGCCACGGGCCTCAAGGCCGCCCGGCCCGACCTGATGGTCTGGGTCATCACCGGCGACGGCGACGCCCTCTCGATCGGCGGCAACCACGTGATCCACGCCATGCGTCGCAACGTGGACGTCAAGCTGGTCATGTTCAACAACCGGATCTACGGCCTGACCAAGGGCCAGGCCTCGCCGACGTCCGAGCTTGGGAAGCGCACCAAGTCAACGCCCGATGGGACCATCGACCGGCCGGTCATGCCGCTCTCGTTGGCGCTGGCGGCCGAGGCGACCTTCGTGGCCCGATCCGTGGATACGCACACCGAGCACCTGCAGGCGACGCTCACGCGGGCGGGCTTCCACCGCGGCTCTTCGTTCGTCGAGGTGCTTCAGAACTGCAACATCTTCAACGACGGTGCCTTTCGCGACTTCACCGACAGAGAGGTTCGCGAGGACCGCATGCTCGTCCTGGAGCACGGCAAGCCGATGGTCTTCGGCAAGGACCGGACCAAGGGGATCCGGCTGCGCGGCCTCCATCCAGAGGTCGTCCAGCTCGGAGGCGACGTCACGGAGGCCGACCTCCTCGTCCACGACGAGCAGGCCGATGACCCGCACCTCGCCTTCATGCTCTCGCGCATGTGGTGGCCCGAATACCCGGTCCCGGTCGGCGTCCTTCGCGACGTGACGCGCCCGACCCACGACGAGCTCATGACCGGCCAGATCGAGGCGGTCGTGGCGCAGCGTGGCGTGGGCGACCTGCGGCAGCTGCTCGACAGCGGCGAGACCTGGACGGTGACATGAGAAGGCGAGAAGGCGTGCGGTGATCTGCCCCGGCTGCCAGTTCGACAACATCGCGGGCTCCGACGAATGCGAGAACTGCGGCGCAGATCTCCGCTCGGCCGGCCTCCCGGCCGAATCCGGCGGCGACGTCGGTGCCGTTCTGCTGTCCGAGCACCTCGCCGAGCTGAACCCGCGGCGGCCCGTCTCGGTCGGACCGGACGACGAGGTGGCCGCGGCCGTCGCGCTGATGCAGGAGCACGGTATCGGCTGCGTGACGGTCGAATCGGATCACCTGGTCGGCATCCTCACCGAGCGGGACGTCGTCCTCAAGCTGGCCGGTCGGTCGCTCGACGGGATCCGCGTGCGGGACGTCATGACGGCCGACCCCGTCGTCCTGCGCGGCGAGGACACGATCGCGGTCGCCATCCACAAGATGGCCCTCGGGGGCTTCCGCCACATCCCACTGGTCAGCGGTGGGCGTGCGACGGGCATCGTCTCGGCCCGTGACCTCTCCCACCATCTCGTGACGCTCATCGGCTGACTCGCGGGTCAGCCAGGCCAGCGCAGCCCGCCTGCCATACTGCCGGCGTGCGACTGATCAGCGTTTCGGACAATGGCGAGGAGCGCATCGGCGTCGTCGTCGGGGAGCGAGCCACCCCCGCCATCGCGCTCATGAACGGCGGTCCGAAGACGATGCGGGACCTGCTGGCGGGTGGGTCGGAGATGCTCGAGGCGCTGGCTGTCGCGGTCGAGCGGCAGGCAGACCAGATCCGGCAGTCTGGCGCGCCGCTCGAGGCGCTGACCGTCCTGGCACCGATGCCCAGGCCCGGCAAGGTCGTCGCCATCGGTCTCAACTACCACGCTCACGCCATCGAGCAGAACGTCCAACCGCCCGCGGAACCGCTCATCTTCGCCAAGTTCCCGACCAGCGTCATCGGGTCCGGCGCGACCATCACCTGGGATCCGGCGCTCACGGCCCAGGTCGACTACGAGGCGGAGCTGGCCGTGGTCATGGGTGAGACGGCGCGCAACGTATCGGAGGCGGCCGCGCTCGGCTACGTCTTCGGCTACACCTGCGGCAACGATGTCACGGCCCGCGACCTTCAATACGGCGACCGACAATGGGTGCGTGGCAAGAGCCTCGATACGTTCTGCCCGATCGGTCCCTGGGTCGTGACGCGTGACGAGATCCCCGACCCTCAGGCGCTGCGCATCCGCACGACCGTGTCGGGCGAGACCCTGCAGGACGGCCACACGCGCGACATGATCTTCAGCGTGGCGCAGATCATCGCCCATGCCTCGCGGGCCTTCACGCTCGAGCCGGGAGACGTGCTCATGACCGGGACCCCGTCGGGCGTCGGCGTCTGGCGCGAACCAAAGCGCTTCCTGCGCGACGGTGAGGTGGTCGAGGTCGAGATCGAAGGCATCGGCGTGCTCCGCAATCCTTGCCATGAGGCCGCCGCCGAAGCCTGACCGACGGCACCGCTACCAGTCGATCAAGCACGCAGGTCTCGTCACCCACGACCCAGGCCCTGTGGCCGGGCTCGATGAAGAGTGCCTCATCGGGTCCTGCGATGATCTCGCTGCCATCGTCCATCAGGTACCTGATCCGACCCGAGACGACGTACTCGCGATGCGTCATCGGGCAGCTCGTCGCTCCCTCAGCGTATGGCTCGAGGTCCTCGTCCCAATTCCATCCGGGGGTCAGCTCCGATCGCCAGACCTCCTGCTCGCCGAGCCGGACGACGAGCATCCGTCCATGGACGAAGGGGTACGCGTCATCGGGATCGGCAAATCCCTTGCGTGTGATACCGGCCATGATCGATACCTCGCTCCTCGGTCGACGGCGATCTGATGGCTCCACAGCCTACGGCGGAGGGTAGGCCCCTTGTTGGGTTCATTCCTCATCCCTCAGCGTCGAGGCGCTTCAACCCACGACCACCGGCGAAGTCCGTACCGGTACGTTCGGTTGACGGCGCCGCGTTCGTCCGAGCCCCATCGTGGCGCCGATGCGCCTGTTCCGCCCGATCGTCGATCCACGTTTCGCGCTCGACCCTGTCCGCCAGGGCCACGAGCTGGCCGTCTTCCTGCGCTTGCTGACGCCGGTCGTCCTGTTCTTCGCCGTCGTCGAGCTGCTCGCTGCTGTCGCATTCGAGGCGTGGGGGCCGGCCGTCACCGGTGTCACGCTGGCGGCCTTTGCCATCTGGGCCCGTTTCGCAGTCCGTCCTGCCCTTGAGCGCGGATCGATCGGCGACCGCGCCTTCCAGATCGCGCTCGGGTTGCTGACCATCCACATCGTGGCCGTCGTATCCCAGCCGGCCGAGTTCGGGGCGCTCGCGGCGGCGACCTCGCTGGCGGTCCTGTTCGGGCTCACCTACGTCGACCGCAGACGATTGCTCTTCCTGATGGTGCTCGCCGGCGTTTCGAGCGTGCTGTGCGTGCTGGCCATCATCGCGACCGACGGAGCAAGCTCGTTGCCGAGTTGGCTGAGCGACGCGCTCGCGGTGGCCAGCATGATCGCTACGGCCGGCATCGCCATGCTCCTCCTCTTCCAGTTCGCTGCGCGATTCAAGGATGCCCTCGGCGATCTGAGCGGCATGGCGTCCATGTCCCGCGACCTCGCGCAGACGCTCGATCCCGCCGAAGTCGGACAACGCATGGCACGTCACCTGGCGGAGGCGGTGGCCGCCGACGAATGCGGCATCTGCATCTGGGACGAGCCCGGCGACCGGCTCCTGACCGCTGGCTACCATCCGCCGTCCCGCGCGGCCGAGATCGAGCCCAGCTATCCGCTCTCCGATTTCCCGGCCACTCGGCGCCTGCTCGAGACGGGCACGGCCTTGTCCGTCGAGGTCGACGACCCTGGATCCGATCCCGCTGAGGTCGCCTATCTCCGGTCGATCGGCCAACGATCGATGGTCATGCTCCCGCTCATCGTGCGCGGTCGCGCCATCGGTTCCGTGGAGCTGACATCCGCTTCCATCGAGCGGTTCGACGGGCGCCGGCTGGAGCTGGCCAAGACGCTGGCCACCGAGGCGGCCATCCTGCTCGACAACGCACGGCTCTATGAGGAGACGCGCGTGCGCGCCTTCCACGATCCGTTGACCGGCCTGCCGAACGGGCGCCTGCTCGACGATCGGGTCGAGCACGCCATCGTGCGGCTGGGCCGTCGACCGGACGAGATGCTGGCGCTGCTCTACGTAGACCTCGACGACTTCAAGCAGGTCAACGATCGGTTCGGCCATGCGGGCGGCGACGAGCTCCTCGCGCAGGTCGCCGACCGGCTGCGCTACACGACACGCCCTGGCGACACCCCAGCCCGTCTGCACGGCGACGAGTTCGCCATCCTGCTCGAGGACCTCTCCGAGCGGGATGAGGCGACGCTCGTCGCGGATCGGATCCTGGCCGCGATGGCGATCCCCTTCCGCGTCCGGGGCGAGGGCGTCGAGGTCAGCGCCTCGATCGGATTGGCCATCGCAGGTGGGCAGGGTGAAGCCTTGGCCGGAGCCACCGCAGAACGAATCCTGCAGGCCGCCGATGCCGCGATGTATTCGGTCAAGCACCGAGGCAAGGCCGGCCGTGCGACCGCGCCGCCATTCCCGTCCCTGGCCGAGCTGCGCGCGGCGAGCGCCTAGGCGACGAGCAGACCTTCGACGAAGGTCCTCTCGAGAGCGTGTCGTGCCCTTCGCCGCTAGGCTGGGCTCGTGGCCAGACGGATCCTCAACCTCGGCCTGTTCGCGGCCGTGGCGGTCGTGGTCGTCGCCGGTCTGCTGTGGGTCTTCCGTGGACAGGTGCTGCGCCTCGCGGGCGTGAACTTCGACACCGGGGCGTCACGGGTCGGAGGCGCCACGGTGCCCGCCGGGTACGCGGTGGCGCCATTCGCGACCGGCCTGGCCGGGCCCCGCTTCATGGCCGTGGCCCCGGATGGGACGCTCCTGGTCGCTGAACGCGGCGCCGATCGCGTCGTGGCGCTGCCGGACCAGGATGGAGACGGTGACGCGGACGAGACGGTCGTCGTCGGCACCGGCTATGACGGCGCTCACTCGCTCGCCTTCGGGGCAGACGGCACCCTGTACGTCGCCGGCAACGGCACGCTCTTCGCGGTCGAGCTCGGGCCGGACCTCGTCGAGCAGTCGCGACGAGCGATCCTCGACCTGCCGCCCGATGGCCAGCACTCGACGCGCACGGTCGCCGTGCTTCCGGATGGCCGACTGTTGGTCAGCGTCGGCTCGAGCTGCAACGTCTGCTGGGAGGAGGACCCTCGGCGCGCGACCATCCTCGTCGCGGATGCGGATGGTTCGAACGCGCACGTGTTCATGCGCGGCCTCCGCAACGCGGTGGGCGTGGCCGTGGATCCGGCGACCGGCACCGCCTGGGCCACGAACAACGGGCGCGACCTCATGGGCGACGACGTGCCGCCCGAGACGCTCTACCGTGTCGAGGAAGGAGCCGATGCCGGCTGGCCGCGCTGCCACGCGGGCTCGCTCCCGGATCCCGAGTTCGGAACCACGCCAGACCCGACCAACGGGCTGATGGGCTGCGACGGCGCGGTCGCCCCGGCGGCGACGTTCCAGGCTCACATGGCGCCGCTCGGCATCGCCTTCTGGGAGGGGCATGCCTACATCGCCTTCCACGGCTCGTGGAACCGGTCGACGAAGGTCGGCTACGCGGTCGGTCGCCTGCCCTGGTCCGGCACGGGGCCGACGGGCGATCTCGAGCCCTTCCTGGCCGGGTTCCTCGACGACGCCAGCGGCGACTCGAGCGGACGACCGGCCGGCCTCATCGTCGGGAGCGACGGCGCGCTCTATGTCTCCGATGACAAGGCCGGCGCGATCTATCGGGTGACGCGGACGCCGTAACGACGAGCCCGATCACGGCGCCGGTGGATGGAGCTCCATGCTCTCGAGCAATCTCGGCGCCATGGGAGTGGCACGAGGAGAGACCCGCCGGTCGCCCGGCGGGCCTCATCACGAGCGAACGCCCATGACGGCTCAGGGCGCCGGAGCACGGAGTTGGATGCTCTCGACGATACCGATCGCCTCGGGCAGGATCGCCTGGAACTTGGCCTCGTCCTCGCCGTTGACGTCCACGAGGAGAACCCTCTGATCGCCGACGTCGATGAGGTATAGGCGCATCCGTTCGGTGGGGCCGATCTGCCAGGTGTAGCCCTCTCCAGGATCGCTGTCTGTGAAGAGGGGTACGAACACTGCGGACGGATCAGTCGGACAGGTCGCCGTCCGACCGGGAGCCTGTGCGAGATCGAGCCTGACGCCCTGGTAGGCGCCGATCGTCACGGGCTGTCGGTCGGTCACCACCAAGCCGGCCCGCGCAGACAGGGCATCCGCCATGGCGATAGCAGTTCGGGGGACGCTCGGATCGGCCTCGTCCCAGCACGGGGAGTCCGACTTCGAGATCACGGACATCGTGTTCATGAAGATCCCGTTCCAGCCCTCGGAACCCTGGCGACGGAGGGAGTAGGACTCAGGGTCATCGTTGTCGTTCATCCAGCCTGCCGGCACCGTGTAGCTCATCTGCCCGTAGTCATTCCGCCCGCCGGGGATCGTTTCGCTGAATGCAGGGCCTAGTGGCTTGAAGAACGTGGTCTTGTAGGTGGCCGCCTCCAGATCGCCGATATGCCCAGCATTGGCCTCAGCCCCCGTAAAGCCCTCCGCGCCCTCGGAGCGCGTCCAGGTGCCCGGGAATGCCGCGGCTCGAGCGGCGCATGGATCGGCCCCCGCCGGGGTGAGCGTCAGGAACGTCCCGCCGGCGCTGAGCGCAAAGGTGTAGGTGCCGGCCTCGCCATCGGCGCAGCCCAGCGTGGCGTCGGCCAATTCGTAGCCCATCGACGTGAACGTCACCTGATCACTCGCCGCGCTGGTGACCATCGAGCCCAGGATGCTGTCGGACCCTGTGTCGAACCAGGCCCTCGGGTTGCGCAGGTCGAGGAACGAGCGGAACTGGTCACCGGTGTAGCCCGGCACGGGCCGCGTGTCGATGGCCCAGCGGTACCGCAATGCGTCTGGGATCCGAGCGGCCGGTGAGCTCTCGGCGCTCGATGTCGGGGTCGGCGAAGCGGAAATGTCGGAATCCGATGGTCGGCGGCCGATGACGACGAAGCCGACAGCGGCGATCAAGGCGACGGCCACGAGGACCGCGGCCCATCGAACGGAGCTGGTCATGGGAGTGGGCCTCCGAAAGAGGCGCCAGGCAGGTCGCTGTGGCTGTCGGTCGACCCGGTCGGCCACCTCGAGGATGACGCGGTCGGCGACCTGCGTCGGACCGTCGATGAGCCAGAGGTCGAGCAGACGATCGATGTCACGTTCGTGCGTCATGCCGAACGACCTCCGATGGCGACGGTCCGAGCATCCGCCTCGAGGGCGGCCCGCATGGCGCGGTGGGCATGGTGGAGTCGGGACCGGGCGGTGCCCGGCGGGATGCCGAGCGTCTCGGCGATCTCGGCCGGGCTGTAGCCCAGGTAGTGGTTCATCACGAGGATCGCCCGTTGGTCGGGCGGCAGCCGTCGAAACCCGCGTGCGAGCTGGTCGCGATCGGCCACTGAGAGGGTCGTGTCCGGTGCCTCCGGTCCGTCGACCGGGAGGACCTGGAGGTTGACGACGCGGCGGCGTTCGCGCGTCGCCTGGGCGATGCAGGTGTTGACGAGCACCTTGTGCAGCCAGGCGTCGAAATGGTCCGCATCGCGGAGCCCTCGCAGGTCGCGCCAGGCGATGACCAGCGCATCCTGCAGGGCGTCCTCGGCCCGATCGACGTCACGGAGCACGCGGTAGGCGATGGCGAAGAGCCGGTCGCTGCGGCCACGGATCAGGTCGACGTATGCCTCCCGATCCCCGGCCTGGGCCTGCTCCACGAGATCGCGATCCACCTGTCTCGCTCCTCGAGTGGCGCCCATCGGGGACGCCGTCCACTCCTATCGGTCGCCGGGAGGGGCGCCTCGTTCAATCTTGACCCTCCGGAGCGTGCGATAAGAGGCCCGCCGGTCGCCCGGCGGGCCTCGTTCGATCGTGGAGGTCGACTTACGGCGACGGTGAGGGTTCCTGCGTAAGGTCGAACTCGAAGCTCTCGACGATCGGCATGGCGTCCGTGAAGAACGAGTCGAAGTCGGTCGAGAGCCCAGAGGCTGATCATCACCGAACCGCCGTCCACGGCCGATCGAGAACGATGAAGCGATATCGCTCGGACCCCGTGTCCTTCTCCCCGATCGGCGCAGACGGGAGGCATCCCGTCCAGCCGGGCTCGAGGGCGACGTCGATCTGCTGTCCCGTGAGCCCGCCGATCGTGACGGGACCGGTCCGTTAGCGCGACGTTCGCGAGCGTCGCGAGGTACTCGGCGAACTCCGCCGCGTCCATCTCGACCTGGTCCGCGGCCGACCCTCCGGCACGCTGACGCTCGGGAGACCGTGAAGCGGGCCGGGCATGATCAGGATGTACGGCGCGTAGTTGCCCGCGGCCGCGAGGGCCCGATTCGCCTGCGTGTCGGGATAGAGCTGGAAGAATTCGGGCCAATCCCGCAGGTTGACCCACGGGCTGGTCAGGGTGTAGGTGACGGCCGGCTTCAACCCGGTCGAGGTGTACGTGCCGGCCGTGAGTGGACCCCCGCAGCCGGTTTCGCCGCACGGGCCAACGTCGAACTTATCCCAGGAAGGACTCGCGGTTGGGTTGGGTGCGACGGCCGTTGACGGCGAGGGAGACGGCGAGGGTGTGGCGGGTGCCCCGCCGACGCCGGAGTCGGACGTCCGTCCCAGGACGGCGAAGCCGACCACGGCGATGAGGAGCACGGCCGCGGCGGCGGCGATCCATCGGAAAGAACCGTTCATGGCGGGAAGCCTCCTAAGGAGGCGCGGTGCGAGCGCCTGGGGCTGGCGCTCCACGCGGTCGAAGATCGACTGGTAGACGCGATCCGGCATCTCGTTTACGCCGTCGGTCAGCCAGTGCTCGAGGACGTGCTCGATATCACGGTCGCGTGTCATGTCACGGTCTCGTGTCATGCGGATCGTCCTCCGATCGCGATCGCGCGGGCGTCGGCCTCGAGGGCGGCACGCATCGCGCGGTGGGCATGGTGGAGTCGGGACCGGACCGTGCCGGCCGGGATGCCGAGCGACTCGGCGATCTCGACCGGTTCGTATCCGGCGAAATGTCGCAGCACGAGGATGGCGCGCTGCTGTGGGTTCAAGCGTCGGAAGCCGCGCTCCAGCTGGTCCCGATCGGCGACCGTCAGGTAGTCGTCCGTGCCGCTCGGGAGGTCCACCGGGAGCACGCGGAGGTTGGCCACCAGGCGGCGCTCACGCGTCGCCTCGGCCACGCAGGATCGGACGAGAAGACGGTGCAGCCACGCGTCGAAGCGGTCCGGATCGCGGAGTCCGGGCAGGTCGCGCCAGGCGATCACCAGTGCGTCCTGTACGGCATCCTCGGTCCGATCGACGTCGCGGAGGATCCGCTGCGCGATCGCGAAGAGTCGGTCACCGCGCGCGCGGATCAGGTCGGCGTATGCCTCCCGATCGCCGTTGCGAGCCGCTTCCACGAGATCGCGATCCACCTGCATCGTCCTCTTCGGCGCTCAGCGGGGCGCCGGTCCGACCCCTATGGGATGCCGGGGCGCGGCGTCGTTCAATCTTCCACTGCAGGCGTACGATGACGGCCACGAACGCGCGTGACGCGACACGACGTGGACGAGGAGTCGAGCCCGATGACCGAGACCATCTCCCGAGGGGCCGCCAACCAGTCGGGCGCCCATATCGACACCGACGCGTACGCCAAGGCCCAGGACTTCCTGCCGCTCAAGGGCATCGATCATGTCGAGTTCTGGGTCGGCAACGCCCGCCAGGCAGCCCACTACTTCCGGGCTCTGTGGGGCTTCACACCGGTCGCCTACGCCGGCCTCGAGACCGGCATCCGAGACCGGACGATGTACGTCATGCGCCAGAACGACATCACCTTCGTCCTGACCGGGGCCCTGTCACCCGACGGCGAGATCGCCGAGCACGTCCACCGCCACGGCGACGGCGTGCACGACATCGCCTTTGCCGTCGACGACGTCCGATCGGCGTGGCAGGAAACGACGAGCCGCGGCGCGCGCTCCTATCTCGAGTACGCCGAGGCCGGGCACGGACGAGGACGGCGTCCTTCGCCGGAGCGCGATCCACACCTACGGCGAGGTCGTCCACTCGTTCATCGACCGAAGCGACTACCACGGCGCCTTCGCACCGGGCTTCCGGCAGATCAAGAAACCGGCCCGGGCGGCCGAGGGCCTTTCGCTCCTCGAGATCGACCATTGCGTCGGCAATGTCGAGCTCGGCGACATGAATCGTTTCGTCGACTTCTATCGCGATGTCCTCGGGTTCGCCCAGCTCATCCATTACGACGACAAGGTCATCCACACCGACTACTCGGCGCTCATGTCGAAGGTCATGACCAACGGCAACGGCCGCATCAAGTTCCCGATCAATGAGCCGGCGGCAGGCAAGCGGAAGAGCCAGATCCAGGAGTTCCTCGACTACTACCTCGATGCCGGGACACAGCACATCGCGCTGCGGACCGAGGACATCGTGGGCACGGTCCGCCAGCTGCGCGAGAACGGCGTGCAGTTCCTGGGCCTGCCGCACGAGTACTACGCCACGCTGGCCGAGCGCGTCGGCGATGTCGGCGTGCCCATCGAGACCCTCGAGGAGCTCGGCATCGAGGCCGACCGCGACGAGGAAGGCTACCTGCTCCAGATCTTCACGCGTCCGGTCCAGGACCGCCCGACCTTCTTCTTCGAGATCATCGAGCGGCACGGCTCGCGCGGCTTCGGGGTCGGCAACTTCAAGGCGCTCTTCGAGGCCATCGAGCGCGAGCAGGAGAAGCGCGGCAACCTCTAGTCCGAACGGCACCGTGTGCCGGACTCGAAGCCGCCGGCGCTTTCGCGCCGGCGGCGATGACCCGACTCGAAGGGTGATCAGGGCGCCCGGGTCCAGGCCTTGACCAGGTAGGGTGTCGGCAGCTCCTCGCTGCCGCGGAAGCAGGGGACACGCGGGTCGCGGCAATCGATACGCTCGAAGGTCAGCGTGTCGCGATCCAGACTCCAGCGGCCCCCGAACGTCTCTCCGCGGTTCACGCCTTCGTCGAATGCCAGCACGATGTGATCACCATCGATCGCGTAGGTACCGCTCGTGGACGACGAAGCGAGCGCGTTGGACTGCGCCATCGTCACTCGACCGTCGCCCCCGAACGTGAGCGTGAAGTCGCCCCAGTTCTCGTTGTTGATCTCGCCACTGTCGTATAGATCAGGGGAAGCGCCCAGCTCGCCTTGCGTAAAGCTGGTCGCGTAGGTCCCGAGGATCGACGCTGACGGCGAAACGGGTTGGCCGCCGATGCCGCCGCCCGACGGACGGAGGACGGCGAAGCCAACCGCCGCCACAAGGATGACGGCCGCGACTGCGGCCGCGTACTTGAGATACGAGTTCACGTGACTGTCCCTCCAAAGGGTGAGCCACGCGGGCTGCTGCGGTTGACGCCCGATCCGCTCGGCGACCTCATCGAGGACCCGGTCGGCAACCTCCGTCGGCCGCTCGGCGAACCAGAGATCAAGGATCCGATCGATATCGCGTTCTCTGGTCATGCCGAGCGTCCTCCGACGACGGTCAGTCGGGCATCCGCCTCGAGGGCGGCCCGCATGGCGCGGTGTGCGTTGTGCAGACGGGATCGGGCGGTCCCGGGCGGGATGCCGAGCGTTTCGGCGATCTCGACCAAGGGATAGCCCAGGAAGTGGTGCATCACGAGGATCGCCCGCTGATCGGGCGGCAGCCGACGGAACCCACGCTCGAGCTGGTCCCGATCGGCGATGGAGAGCAGATCGTCGGGCGCGGCCGGTCCGTCGACCGGCAGTACCCGAAGGTTCATGGCTCGGCGGCGCTGACGCGTCGCCTCACGGATACAGACGTTGACGAGGAGCCGGCGCAGCCAGGCATCGAAGCGGTCCGGATCGCGGAGGCCACGCAGGTCACGCCAGGCGATCACCAGCGCATCCTGGAGGGCATCCTCGGCCCGATCGATGTCCCGGAGGATCTGGAGCGCGATCGCGAAGAGACGGTCTGACCGCGAACGGACCAGGTCCATGAAGGCCGCCTGGTCGCCGTGTCGTGCCGCCTGCCACGAGATCTCGATCCATCCCCGCCTCGCTTCGCCGCGCCAGTCTGGCGCGTGCCAGGACCAATGGTCCTCCCGAGGCGGAGAACGTTCAGTCTTCGGGCAGTGGCGATGCGTGGACAGCGCGTGTCCGGCGGTCGGGGTCCGTACACTGCCATGCTGTCGGAGGGCTCCATCGGAGGGAGGTGCAGCGGTGGCTCGACTGTGGGGACGACGGCTGTTCCTGGCCGTCTCGTGGCTCTTCGTCGCCTGCGTCATCGGGCAGGTCTACCTGGCCGGCATCGGCGTCTTCGGCGGCGGCTTCGATAACCACCGGAACCTTGGCTACATGATCGGCCTGCTGCCCATCGTCATGTTCGTCGTCGGGCTCATCGGCCGGGTCGGGCGCCTCGACCTGGGGCTCACCGCCCTGCTCTTCGTGCAGGGCATCCTGCAGTCGGTCTTCATCCTCCAGCGGGAGAGCAGTCCGTCGATCGCGGCCCTGCATCCGGTCAATGGGGTCCTGATGCTCATCGTCGGCATCTACCTGGCGTACGACGCGTGGCGGCTCCTTCGCGCAGGCGCTGCCGAGCCCGCGACGGAGCCCACTTCGCAAGCCTGAGGAACACCAGCGCCAAGGAGGGATCGATGGACCTCACGCCGTACCAACCCTGGATCATCTTCATCCATGTCGCCGCGGCGTTCGCTTTCATCGCCGCACACGGCATCTCGATGGGCGTCTTCTTCAAGATCCGACGCGAGCGCGACCGAGCGAAGCTGGCGACGCTGCTCGAGTTCTCGAGCTACTCCATCGGCGCGCTCTACGTCGCCTTCCTGATCCTGCTCCTGGCCGGCATCCTGGCCGGCATCGTCGGCGGCTGGTGGACGAATGGCCGTCTCTGGCTGTGGACCGCCCTGGTCGTCCTCGTCGTCGTAGTCGGACTGATGTACGGCCTGATGACGACGACCTACGGCAAGCTGCGCCAGGCGCTCGGCATCGCGACCCCCAGCGACCAGAAGAAGGGCATCGTGCCGGAGCCCGCCTCGGACGAGGTGCTCGAGGCGCTGCTCACGTCGTCGCGACCGACCATCGGTGCGGTCCTCGGCATGGCTGGGCTGCTCGTCATCATCTGGTTGATGGTCCTCAAGCCGTTCTGACCGGGCTGGAGGCCCCGCCTCAGGTGTCGCCGAGCGCGACGAGCGCGAAGACCTGCCGCGCACCGGTGATGCCCTTCAGCTCGTGCATCCCGCGGTCCTCGAATGTCAGCCCTGAGCCCACCAGCAGGTCGTGGGTCGTGCCCGAGACGAGCACCTCGCTCGAGCCAGCCAGCGCCATGATCCGGGCCGCCATGTGGACGGCGACGCCACGGACGTTGCCGGGCACCAGCTCCACTTCGCCGGTGTGGACGCCGGCACGGATCTGGAGCCCGATCGCCTTGGCTGCCAGAGCGATGGCGGACGCCGCGCGCACGGCCCGCTCGGAGCTGTCGAAGAGGGCCAGGAATCCGTCGCCGGTGGTGTCGATCTCGCGACCGCGGAAGCGATCAAGCTCGCGGCGACCTCGCTCGTTGTGCTGGGCGAGCAGGTCGCGCCACGCGGCATCGCCGAGCCGCTCGGCGGTCGCAGTGGAGTCGACGATGTCCGTAAACAGGATCGTCGAGAGGATGCGCTCGCCGCTGCCGACAGCCGGCCGGGCGAACGACCGCATGCCGGCCCAGTCGATGGCGATCCAGGCGTCGTCCCCGACGACCCAGGCGTCATGCCCCGGCGGGATCTCGTAGGCCTCGTTGGGGCCGATCTCGTAGGACGAACCATCCTCGAGCGCGATGTGCGCCCTGCCTTGCATGGAGTAGCCCATGTGGTGGTATTCGCACAGTGTCGTTCCGGCGATCGGGCCGATGCTGTCCGACCATCGCCAGCCCGGTTGGAAGACCTGCTTGCCCACGATGGCGTCGCCGATCTCGTAGATCTCCACGCGGCCAAATAGGAACTCGCGCACTTCGGCCGGTGACTCAAGTCGACGATGCTGCGGACGAACCATCGGCCGCATCATCGCACCCTGCCGTCTGGCCCGCGCGGGCCCGTCATGCTGGCCATAGACTGGCGCGCCATGAGGATCGCCCACGTCCGTGCCCTCCACGCCGCGGCCGGCACACCCTGGCGCCTGGCGGCGGCGCTGGAGCCCGGTGACGAACCGGCGAGATGGCTCGATCTGGAGGTCGCCAGGCGTCGCGCAGTGCACGGCCGATCCGCGCCTCGAGCACAACGCCGCGCTCTTCCGCCAGCCGATCACGACGCTCGACGCCCACCTCGCCCTCGGGCTCCGGGTCGAGGCGCTGGCTGAGCTGGTCGGTGGCTTCGAGCCCCGCGAGGACGATGATCCGGCCGTCCTCGAGGGTGCCGACCTGCGTTTTGGGCCGCCGATCCTGCGACCACCGAGCCTGCGTGACTTCTACGCCTTCGAGCGCCACGTGGCGACGATCTGGGCCAGGCGCGGCAACCCGGTCCCGGAGGCCTGGTACCGGCTGCCGGTCTTCTACTTCAGCAACGTCTCGGAGATCCGCGGGCCCGACGATCCCGTCTGGTGCCCGGCGGCGTCCCAGGAGCTCGACTACGAGCTGGAGGTCTGCGCCCTGATCGACACGCCGGCGATCGACCTGGCGGCCGGAGGGGGCCGAGGAGGCTATCGGCGGCTTCATGATCTTCAACGACTGGTCGGCTCGCGACCTGCAGCGCGACGAGACCACCGTCCGCCTCGGGCCGGCCAAGGGCAAGGACTTCGCCTCGTCCATCGGACCCTGGCTGGTGACACCGGATGAGCTGGCCGACGTGCGCGCAGCCAAGGGCTATGAGCTGGCCATGACCGCGACCGTCAACGGCGTCGAGACCAGCCGTGGCACCTGGGCGGACATCCACCACGGCTTCGGCGAGATGCTGGCCCGCGCCTCTGCGGACGTCCACCTCCGCCCGGGCGACCTGGTCGGCAGCGGGACCGTCGGCGGCGGCTGCCTCCTCGAGATCAAGGACGACGACGCTCGGGCGCTGGCTGGAGCCCGGCGATGAGGTGGTGCTGAGCGTCGAACGGCTCGGCAGCCTCCGGACCCCGATCGTGGCGCGCCCTGGTTCGTAGCGTGACGCCACGAAGCCTGGACGGGACGATCTCGTGAGATCGGCGGAGATCACGATCCCCACCGGGTCGCGGCGGGGCCTCTTCGACATCACCGAGGAATGCCAACGGTTCGTGGCCGGCGCCGGCGACGGCCTGCTCAACGTCTTCGTGCCCCACGCCACGGCCGGCGTCGTGGTCATGGAGCTCGGCGCCGGATCCGACGAGGACCTGCTGGCCACACTGGAGCGGCTCCTTCCGCACGACGACCGGTGGCGCCATCGCCACGGCTCACCCGGCCACGGAGCAGACCACGTGCTGCCGCTCGTGGTGGCGCCGTCGGTCACGATCCCGGTGCGCGACGGGCACCTCCGGCTCGGTACCTGGCAGTCGATCGCCCTGCTGGATACGAACGCGGACAACGCGAGGCGATCGGTCGTGCTGACGTTCACGGGCGGCTGAGCCTCGCCCACCGGCGCGCAGCTCCTCACCTAGAATCCGGGCATCACCACCTGGAGGTCGCCGTGTACTACGTCCGACGAGGCAGCGTGCCGCCGCAGCGCCATACGCAGCATCGCGGGCCGGACGGCGCGCTCTACGCCGAGGAGCTCTTCGGGGTCGAGGGCTTCGTAGGCCGCAACTCCCTCCTCTACCACCTTGTGCCGCCGACCCAGACGCACCTCGTCGAGCCCGTGCGCGAGGTGGTCATCGAGGCCGCCGACGACGGCCTTCATCGCCATCGACTGACCAAGACCGGCGACGTGCCGGAGGCGGGCGACGTGGTCGATGGTCGGATCCCGCTCTACTTCAACAGCGACGTGGTCATGGGTGTCGTTCGTCCCGCCCGGGCGATGCCCGACGGGCGCTTCTACCGGAACGGCGAGGCGGACGAGCTGCTCTATGTCCATGAGGGCTCGGGCCTCTTTGACTCGGTCTTCGGGCCGATGCGCTATGGACCGGGCGACTACATCGTCATCCCCATCGGCACCACCTGGCGCCTCGACCCGGACGCAGGGCTCAGCGCAGCGCATGCTGTGGCTGGAGTGCCCATCGGAGCTCGAGCCGCCCAAGCGCTACCGCAACGACTACGGCCAGCTGCTCGAGCACGCGCCCTACTACCAGCGCGACATCCGCGTGCCCGACGAGGTGGCCCCGCGCGAGGACGAGGGCGACTTCGTGGTCGAGGTCAAGATCCGTAGCCGGATCACCGCCTACCACTACCGGCACCATCCGTTCGACCTCGTCGGCTGGGACGGCTACCTCTACCCGTGGATCTTCAACATCGGCGACTTCCAGCCCATCACCGGGCGTGTCCACCAGCCGCCGCCGGTGCACCAGACCTTCCAGGCGCGGAACTTCGTGGTCTGCTCCTTCGTGCCCCGCAAGTTCGACTACCACCCGCTCGCCATCCCGGCGCCCTACAACCACTCGAACATCAACAGCGACGAGGTCATCTACTACGTGGCCGGCAACTTCATGAGCCGGCGCGGCGTAGAGATCAGCTCCTTCACCGTCCACCCGGCGGGCATCCCGCATGGGCCACATCCGGGCACGGTCGAGGCATCGATCGGCAAGGAGGCGACCGCCGAGCTGGCGGTCATGGTCGACACGTTCCGGCCGCTCCAGATCACGCGCCAGGCGATGGAGCTCGACGACCCCGGCTACCCATACACCTGGCTGCCCGCCGAAGACGCCTCCGGCGAGGCTCAGCAGCTGGCCGAGCGCGGGCCGGAGGCGTTCCCGGACTGACGCCAGTCGGCGCCTAGAAGGGACAGTTCCCGGGAGCAGCAACGTCGATACGACGACCCGATCCCTGCGGGAGCAGCTGGACCGCAACCGTCTCCGCCGGGACGCCGGCCTCGTTGCGCAGGATATGGACGTGGCCGTCGCCGGGATCGACGAAACCCTGACCGGCCGCGTAGACCGTCGGCGAGCATGTCGGATCGTCGCCGTCGTAAGCCGTGATCGTGCCGGACTTGACCGTGATCAGGCTCGGCCCCGGATGGGTGTGCCAGCCAGTGTGGCCGCCCGGCGCGATGAGGTTCGACACGACGTAGACATCGGACGGGCCCTTCGTGTCTATCGAGACCTTGTGGCCATCGACGTGTGTCTTGAGGTCGATGTCCTCGAACAGGCCGACCGAGAAGATGGTGGTCGTGATGTCCTTTCCGGGCGTCGCCAGGGCGACGCTCGCGGTCCCGAGCGTGACGATCGCTGTCGCCAGGATCAGCGCGCGAAGGTTGGGTCGATGGGTGTGCATGTCAACTCCTTGGTGGGTGGGTCGCCCCGTGGAGAGCGACCAGGGACGCGGGCGTATCGGCTCTAAGGTCGCCTCAGGGCGAGGCTGAGGGCGCGGCGTCGACCGCGTCCTCCGGGCGCAGGTCGACGGTGTCGAGAACCTCCTCGAACCAGGCCCGGTCGTAGACGTCGTCGAGCCAGCCCTCGTCGCCGGACGTGTAGGCCAGGATCATGTAACCGCGGCCACCCGTGGAGACCAGGGCCAACGCACCCTCGACACAGATGGAGCCGGAGGCGCCATCGACGGTTACCGGCTCGGTCGCGCTGCACGCGTACGCGGCCATGCGGTCAGCGATCCACCGGTCCGCGCTGTTCGCACCGAGCGGCAGCGAGCCGAGGCCAAGGAAGAGATGGTCGTCGAGGGACGGGTCGTGGACGATGTCGACGTTGGGATCCTCAAAGGACCATTCGGCCGTCGTCCATGGCTCGGTCGCAGCCTTGGTGACCCAGCCAGCTGGGTACGAGACTGAGAGCCCATGTATGGCCGACGTGAACGTCTCGGTGAGGGCCGGGGCAGCCGAGGGCGACGCGTTGGGACTGGGTTGGCTGGGCACCGACGCGAGTGCCGGCGATGCGGGCGCCGGTGGAGCGCTCGACGCGGTCGAGCAGCCGGCGACGAAGGTCACGGCCAGGAGGAGGGATCCGCCCAGCATGAACGAAGGTCGTGGGTTCATCGTGTTCCTTTCCGTAGGGTCAGCGGTCAGGCGCGTCGCGCTGACGGGCGTGAACGCAGCTCGGGATGGTCAGGGCGAAGGCGATGGTGCCGCGTCCACGGCGTCCTCGGGGTGGAGCCGCAGGGTGGCGAGGATCTCCCTAAACCAGGCCATGTCGTCGGCCCCGTAGAGCCAGATGAAGTAGCCGCGATCCTGGACCGTGACGAACGCGACGGTGCCGTCGAAGCAGTCGGGTGCCAAGACACCCGGGTAGCCGTCGATCACGATGGGCTCCCGATCCGGGCATGGCCTCTCCGTTCGTGGCGCTCCGGCCAGGAGATCTGCGATCCAGTCGTCTCCGCCGGGCGCGTGCGAGACCAGGGCGATGAAGGGGTTATTGCTCGGTGTGATCTCGATCGTGTCGACGAACGGCTCGTCCTGCTGAGGGATCCCGTTCATCCATGGCTCCGTCGCCGCCCTCGGGACCCAACCCGTCGGATACGACACCGAGACCCCGTGGATGGTCGAGGTGAACGTCTCCGTGAGAGCAGGCCAAGGAGACGGGCTCGCGCTTGGCGAAAAGCTGGGCGAACGAGGCGGACCGCCAACGTGGGACGAACCGACTGAGTAGATCGCCAGCCCTGCCATACCGAGTGCGAATACGGCGACTGCCGCCGCCAGCTTTACGGAGGTGATGGGACCGGAATGCGTCCACGGCACGCGGATGACCACGCGCCGCTGTGGGGTGGTCTCGATGATGGCGAGGGCATCCTCGAGCAGCCAGTCGGGCGCCCGAAGTAGAGCCTCGGCGTTGTAGTGGTCGGAGAGCCGGCGGGACAGATCGTTCGCGGTCATGCCGAGCGGCCCTCCCGGACGAGATCGACCGAGGGGCGCTCGTTGGCGGCCATGGCCGCCCGGAGCGCCTCGATCGCGTAGTGGAGCCGGGACTTCGCGGTCCCGACGGGGATGTCGAGTGCCTCGGCCAGCTCCGTCGGAGCCAGGTCGAGGTAGAAATGCAACACGAGGACGGTCTGTTGCGCGGTCGTCAGCCGACGAAGTCCCCGCTCGAGCTGGTCGCGATCGGCGAGCTCGTCCGCTCGGTCGAGCTCCACGGGTTCGCTGGGCAGGACGGTGATCTCGGTCCGCCACCGCCGATGGTGGCGCCCGATATCAGCGCATGAGCGGACGACGAGCCGGTGGAGCCAGGCATCGAACCGCTCGACGTCGCGCAACGTCGGCAGGTCACGCCAGGCTCGCACCAGGGCGTCCTGGGTCGCATCCTGCGCAAGATCGGCGTCGCGCAGGACGAGTCGAGCGATGGCGTAGAGTCGATCGACGGCACCGCCGGCCAGGACGGCGAAGGCCTCGCGGTCTCCGCTTCGCGCCCGGTCGACGAGGTCCGCCTGCAACGCCGCGCTCCCTCCCGTGGGCGACCGACTTGGTCGCTCTACACGCTACGGCGGAGCGCAACCCCAGTGGGTTCATTCTTCGTTCGTTCTGCCTTCCGAGGACGCCTCCGGCGAGGCTCAGCGGCTAGCTGAACGCGGGCCGAAGGCGTCCTCGGCCTGAGTGGCGGTTGTCGCGCCTCGGGCACGCCGTCTTCAGGACGGCGGCAGGGTCGGCTCCCCGAACGGAACGCGTTGCTCGAACGGAAGGGCTGCGGGCCACACGCTCATGGTCGAGAGGAACGCCTCCAGGAGCTGCGTGGAGCCGCCGTAAGGCGCGACGGCCGGCTGCGTCTCCCCCCACCAGACGGCCACGACGTTCATGGCGTCAGCGTCGTAGATGCCGGCGGAGAAGAACGCCTGCACGTCGTCCTGGAATGGCACGAGCAGACCAGGGTGGCAATCCCGCCGTTCAAGGCAGAGAGGAACTGCTCGCTCCGCGATCCCGGTGCACGGTGCACTGTCGGTCGCCTGGCAGTAGGCCTCGATCCACAGCGCGAAGTCCGCGAGTGTCTCCAACTTGGTCCCAGGATCCAGGGGGACCGACCAGGCGCTGACCCGGATGTCCTGCGTCGGCGAGATGAAGGCCTCCTGAGCGGTGCTCAACCAGTCCTTGGCGTCGGTCTCGAACGTCCAGGCGCGATCAGCAGAACGCACTGACCACTGGTCGGGCACGCCGATATCGAAGTCGTACTGGTCCGAGTGATAGGTCGTCCAGGTCGCCGCTTCGAACAGGTCGGCAGCGGCCGCCGTCGGGCTTGCGCTCGGCGAGGAGGACGGCGATGGCGTCGGCGCCGGACCGGCCCCGCCGGCGCCCGAGGGCCCTTGAGAGCCACCGAAATAGACAAGCCCGCCAACTACGAGCACGACGACGATCGCCGCGCCGGCCAACGTAACCAGTCGTGAGTAGCCGTTCATACCGGATGTCCTCCACGGAACGCGCCGGGCGCTCCGTTGTGATGTGTGTTCGACGGTGCGGAGGACGGCCTCGACCGAGCGGTCGGGCAGGACGTCGGTGCCCTCGGCGAGCCACCTGTCGAGGATGGGCTCGATGTCGGGAATGTGCGTCATGCGGGTCGCCCTCCGGCCACCGCGCGACGAGCATCGGCCTCGAGGGCCGCGCGCATCTCGCGGTGGGCGTAGTGGAGTCTGGATCGGACGGTGCCGGCCGGGATGCCGAGGACCTCGGCGATCTCGATCGGCTCCAGGCCGAGGTAATGGCGCAGGACGAGGATCGCTCGCTGCTCCGGCGGCAGTCGTCGGAAACCGCGTTCGAGCTCGTCCCGCTGGACGATCGAGTCGGTTGGGTCACTGGTCGCTGGGTCGCCGGCCGCTTCGAGCGTGATCACGTTCATCGCGACTCTTCGAGACGATCGTGACAGCTCGTAACAGGTCCGGACCAGGATCCGCACGGACCAGCCCTCGAACCGCTCCGCATCGCGAAGGCGGGGCAGTTCTCGCCAGCAGATGACGAGCGCCTGCTGGACGGCGTCGTCGGCCAGGTCGAGGTCTCGGAGGATCCTTCGCGCGACGCCGAACAGCCGGTCACCATGCGTGCGAACGAGGACGGCGAAGGCGTCTCGATCACCACGCTGGGCCTGCTGGACGAGGTCGCGATCCACCCTGCTCACCATGCTGCGCGCCCGACATGAGCGCGTCTACTGGTCCAGAGGGGGATGTGCCGGCGTCGGCGTTCAATCGACGCCCGTGAGCGGCTTGTCGATCGGGGCGGTGCGAGTCGGAACCGGTCCTTCGTCTCAGCCGCGCGGGACCACCGGGTGGCTGGCTGTCGGAGGTAGCGCCCGCGACCATCGCCTGCATGGAGTCGAAGACCGTCCTCAGCCGTCTCGCTGTGCTCCTCGTCGCGGCCTTCGTACTTGCGGCCTCGATGGCCGTGCCAGTCGCGGCGGCAACGGACCGCGACGGCGATAACCTCCCGGACCGATTCGAGCGTGACAAGTCGCTCACGAGCCCGAGCCGCAAGGACACCGACCACGACGGCATCGGCGACGGCAAGGAAGACCTCGACCACGACGGCCTGACCAACCGGCAGGAATACCTGGTCGGGACTCACCCTCGACGAGCCGACACCGACCGGGACGGCAAGCGCGACGACCGGGAGAACCGAGACGGCGACGCGCTCTGGAATCGGACCGAATTCCAGGCTGGCACCAGTCCGCTGCGCACGGACACCGACCGCGACGGCCGCGGTGACGGCAAAGAAGACCCCGACCGCGACGGCCTCACCAACCGCAACGAGCAAGACCAGCGCACGCACACTCGGCGAGCGGACTCGGACGGCGACGGCTACCGCGACGGCGCCGAGGTCAAAGCGGGTACCGACCCGCTCGACCCGACCAGTTTCCCGGGTTCGACGAACACGGTGCCGCCGAGCCCGACGCCAACGCCTACCCCCGTCGCGGTGCCGACGCCCGGCGCCACGCCGAGCCCGACCCCAAGCCCGACGCCCAGCCCGACGCCCAGCCCGACGCCGAGCCCGATGCCCACGCCATCTCCGACCGCTGCAGCCGGCTCCGCGCCGACCCTCCCCGGTGCGCCCGGCTGCCCGGTCTTCCCGGCCGACAACGTCTGGAACCGACGCGTCGACGGTCGACCGGTGGCCTCGAATTCGGCGACGATGATCGGCGCCATCGGGCTCGATCGCGGGCTGCACATGGACTTCGGCTCGTTCGCCGGCTACGGGATCCCATACCAGGTCGTGGACGCGTCCACGCCGCGCTCGACGGTGACGTTCGAGTACGACGACGAGTCCGACCACGTGGGTTATCCGATCCCGGCCTCGCCGCTCATCGAGGGTGGTTCGGATGCCCACATCCTGATGGTCGATCGCGACGCCTGCCGCCTCTACGAGCTCTTCGCCGCGTCCAAGGTCGCCGGTGCCTGGACGGCCGGCAGCGGAGCCACCTGGGATATGCGCTCCAACGCGCTCCGGCCCGACGGCTGGACCAGCGCTGACGCCGCCGGCCTGCCGATCCTGCCCGGGCTCGTGCGCTACGACGAGGTCGCCAACGGCGCTATCGAGCACGCGCTGCGCTTCACGACCAACCAGACACGGCGCGCCTACATCTACCCGGCGCGGCATTTCGCGAGCTCGTCGACCTCGACCTCGCTACCACCGATGGGCCTCCGAGTCAGACTCAGAGCAGCCTATGACACGTCGGACTTCTCGCCCCAGGCGCGGGTCATCGCCGAGGCGCTCAAGCGCTATGGGATGATCCTGGCCGATAACGGCTCGCCCTGGTACATCAGCGGCATGAGCGACCCCCGCTTCGACGACGACGTCATGCACGAGCTTGACGTCATCACCGGCCGCGATCTCGAGGTCGTTGATACGTCGGGCCTCGTCAACGGGCCCTAGCCTCCGACGACCTGTCCGCCTGTCGTACCATCGGCCGGCCATGCCGACCGACCCGCTCCAGCCTCGCACTGAGCTCCGACGCCGGGTCCTTGCCGGCGAGGTGACGTTCGGCGCCTTCGCCGGCCTCGCCTCCCCCATCGCGGCCGAGATCCTTGGGCGAACTGGGCTCGACTGGGCGATCCTCGATCTCGAGCACAGCACGCTGACCGAGGCTGATCTGCTTCCCGGCATCTACGCATTGCAGGCAACCCCGGCCGCGGCCATCGTGCGCGTCGAGGAAGGCACCCGCCTGCGCATCGGGCGAGCACTCGATTTCGGGGCGGAGGGCCTGATGATCCCGCGCCTGGAAACGGTCGAGCAAGCGGCCGACGCGGTGAGCTGGATGCGCTTCCCGCCCGACGGGATGCGCGGCCTGGCCCTCTCGACCCGCGGCGCAGGCCAAAGCTCGGTCGCCCATGCCGACGTCCAGAAGCTCAACGCTCTGCCGATCGGCATCTTCCAGGTCGAGAGTCCCCTCGGCCGTCGAGAACGCCGACGGCATGGCCGCCCTCGACGGGGTGGACGTCCTCTTCGTCGGCCCAACGGATCTGTCGCACAGCCTGGGCGTGCCCGGCCAGTTCCAGGACCCGACGTTCTTGGCGGCGCTCGACGCGGTCGCGGCGGCCTGCCGGGCGCACGGCAAGGCGGCGGGCATCCTGCTCGAGGGGGTCGGAGGACGTGCCTGCCCACCTCGACCGCGGCTACACCTTCATCGGCCTTGGCTCAGACGGTGGCTGGATCTCAAATGGGGCGCGCGTCGTGCTGGAGATGGCGCGCAGCTTCATCGGCTGACGTCGGTTTCGCAGTGGTTCCGTGCGAGCTGCCGACGGCCGCGAGAGTCATCGAACGTGCGGCGGCACCGGCGGGACGATCCCGCCGGTGCCAGGAGCGTGGCGCAGGGTCGCGAAGCCTAGGGCGTCGGAACCCAGGATCCGTAGTACGCCCATCCGTTGGTCGTACTGCCGAGGTCGGGGAAGGTGTTGCTGAGCGGTGCCGCGTTGCCACCGTCGGCGTCCATGAGCCAGAGTCCATTCCGCCCGGGCTGCGGGGAACCTTCGACTCCCTGGAGATTGTTGTGGAAGAACAGGATCCGCCCATCCGGCGTCCAACTCGGCGCGCCGGTGGCCTGCCCGTTGCTGTCCGTGAGCTGCTGCAGGTCCGAGCCATCAGGGCGAACGGAATAGATGCCACCCGAAGCTGCCCCCCGCCGACCAGTACATGGGACTTGTCGCGAACACGATCCGTGATCCGTCCGGGGACCACGACGCGTCGCCGACATCAGTGAGGGGGATATCGATCTGGTGGCTCTCGCCGCTGGCGAAGTCGTAGAGCATCAGCTGTGACGCATCGAGTTTCCCGTCGACGTCTACATGAAGCAGTCTGTAGACGATCTGGGCACCGTCGGGCGACCATCGTGGTTGCTCCGGGCCACCCCCGCTGCCGTCGGTTTTCGGATCCTGCACCGCGGTCGAGTCGAGCGATGTGACCTCGCCTGTCGCGAGATCGCGGATGGCGAGGCTCGCCGTTGTCCCCTCGTAGCGCGAGAAGACGATCCGCAGCCCGTCTGGCGCGAACGCGGGAAAGTACTCGTGGCACTGGCAGGCCGTCGACACCAGCTCGGGCGCGCTGCCGTCGATCATCGCTTGCCAGATCTGCTCGGAGTTGCCTTGACTTGTGAAGACCACCTTCGTCCCGTCGGGGGACACACTCGCCTTGTACTTGCCGGCTGCCGGCTGGTCGGGCATGAACTCCCGCAAACCGCTGCCGTCGGGGCTGATCAGGTAGAGCCGCCTGAGTTCCGCGTCGGGTTCGTTGGCGGCCTCCGATCCGTCGAATGCGTTGCCAAAATGCTCGAGCAGGATCGTGCCCGTCATGCCGCGAAGGTCGGCGGTCGGGCTGGGCGCAGGCAGGGCGGCTGCCGACGCGGACGGGCTGGGCTGCGTCGTCGGTGTCGCAGGAGCGCCGATGTCCGGCCCGCCTCCACCGAAGAGATAGGCCGCGCCGCCGAGCAACAGCACGCCGATGACGGCGGCCGCGGCGACGCGCAAGACGTTTCCGTTCATTGGGATGAACCTCCAGGCGACGCCGAAGCGCCACTGTCTCGTATGGTCGAGTCGATCGGAGGCTGTCAGCAGGATGCGATCCGGCGCTCGTGCCGGTGCCTCCTCATCCAGCCAATCGGAGAGCAAGCGTTCGACGTCGGGCCCGGCGTTCATGCGCTGACCTCCTTGACTGTCCGCCGTGCGTCCGCCTCGAGCGCGAGACGCATGGCTTCGGTCGCGTAGTGGAGCCGGGACTTGGCGGTCCCGGTCGGGATGCGGAGGGTGGCGGCCGTCTCCTCGATGGAGAGGTCGAGATAGAAGCGAAGGACGATGACCGTCCGATGGTCGACCGACAGGCGCTGGAAGCCGCGCTGGAGCAAGTCGCGCGTGGCGAGCTCGCGGGAGGTATCGGACTGCGAGGGCTCGACGCGCAAGACGGCGATGGTCGCCGCCTGGCGTCGCCCGCGTTTGAACTCGTCGTTCACGTGGTTGATGAGGAGCCGGCGCAGCCAGGGATCGAAGCGGTCGGGGTCGCGCAGGCTGGGCAGGTCGCGCCAGCAGGCGACGAGCGTCTCCTGGACGGCGTCCTCGGCGCGATCGGCGTCGCGGAGGATGAGGCGGGCCACGGCGAAGAGCCGGTCGACGACGCTCGACATGATCACGTCGAACGCCTCCCGGTCGCCCTGGGCTGCTCGCTCCACGAGCGCTCGCTCCATCGCGATCCCTTCCCTCCGGCGCGACCGTGGTGGCCGCGCTCACACCCTAATGTCTCTCGGCAGGGCGGAAAGGTTCAGCGGACATGGAGCGGCGCCGGCGGAGCACCGCGCCGCGCGGCTCAGGGCTATGGGCTGACAGACGGTGACGGCTGGGAGGCGGGAGCTCGTCTGGATGGAGTCCAGGGCCGCCTGGATCCGCGGCTCGCTCTCGGGTCGGTCGAGTGCCTGGCGATTCGAGCGGCAACGATCAGCGCGGACCCTCGTCTGACCGGCGACGCTCGACGACGCCTGCACTGCGTTGGCTCGTTCGCCGGGGGCGCATGGTCCTGTTCGAGTGGTCCGGGATGTTGCCAGAGGGCGAAGCCGTCCGGCGACAGCGTGCAGCCATCGAAGGTGGCCGGCGCCGTCATCGTGAGCTCCTTGCCGCGACAGCCATCCACGATGATGTCGGTCGGGGTCGTCACGTCGAGTCGTCGGCAGGCTGGTCAGTGCGCCGACGAGAGCCTCGACGTCGGTGCCAGCACGGATCCAGCGTGGGTTCTGGTCCGTAGCGACAGGGGTCGCTCGAAGTCGATCGACTCGAGATCGCCTCCAGCTCCGCGACGTCCGCAGCTGACGCGCCCAGCTGGCTCTCCGTGAGGAGCTCCACGCTATCGCCTTCCCGTCGACGATGTAGACCCCGCCGCAGACCCGCGGCTCTACAGGCTGGCGCGAAACCGCTCTCTGTCGCATCGACCCAGATCTGGATGAGCCCCCGGGATTGCGTGCACGTCGAGGTGTCCAGGTCGCTGGATGGACATCTCGATCAGCTTTGCCGGGTATCCCCGAGCGTCGACGTCGATCGGCGCCGTGGCGTCGGCCGTTCTGGGCCACCAGCGCGGTCGCCAGATCGTCGACGGTCGGGCCGGATCTCGGAGAAGGACCCCGTTGGTCCGATGCGTCCGTGTAGACATGGTGACGATCCACCGGCAACGACGTACCGGATCGCCGCGTCCTTCAGATTGGGTCCGCATGCCGCTCGACCAGCCGGCAGGCACGCTGAATGTGATGTCGGCAAGCGTCGCGACCTGCCGGCCTCCATCGCGTCATGGCGTCAGCTTCCTGGCTCGAGCGGGACACGAGGGCACGCAGTCGAGCTGGCACAGAGGGCGGCAGCGGCTTCGGGCTCGCGCGTCGGGCTCGGGGTGGCGGAGCCGCCGACATTCGGGCCGCCCTCCCCGCCGAAGAAAGTAGAGCGCCGCCGAGCAGCAGCAGGCCGATGACGGCCGCCGTGCCGACGCGCAGAGGCGTGTTCATTGTCGGGAACCTCCACGGGATGCGCAGATCCCGTTCCTGTGGTGTCGTTTCGATGGCGAGCAGGACGGCCTGGACCGCGCGGTCGGGGGCCTGGTTCGCGCCAAGCTCCAGCCACGCCCGGGCCGTTCGCTCGAAGGACCGCTCGTCGTTCATGCCAGGCGGCCCTCCTCGATGGCGGGCTCGGCGTCGGCCGCGATGGCCGAGCGCAGGGCCCGTGTGGCGTAGTGCAAGCGAGATCGGGCCGTCCCAGCCGGGATGCCGAGCGTCTCGGCGATCTCGACCAGGGGCAGCCCGAGGTAGTGGTGATAGACGAAGACCGCCCGCTGGTCGATCGGGAGCCGGCGAAAGG
Source organism: uncultured Chloroflexia bacterium (assembly GCA_963837215.1). GTDB lineage: Bacteria > Chloroflexota > Limnocylindria > Limnocylindrales > CSP1-4 > CSP1-4. The sequence continues at coordinate 151,209 of CAWIML010000001.1, read as the reverse complement.
CCCGCTCCAGCTCGTCGCGGTCGGCGACGGAGAGGTGCGCGTCGGGTGCGGCCGGTCCGTCGACCGGCAGGACCCGCACGTTCGCCGTCCAGCGTCGGCTGCGCCTGGCCTCGGCGTAGCAGGCGTGGACGAGGATGCGGTGGACCCAGGCCTCGAAGCGGTCCGCCTCCCGCAGGTGCGGCAGCTGGCGCCAGGCCGTGATGAGGGCGTCCTGCAGGGCGTCCTCGGCGAGGTCCGTGTCGCGCAGGATCCGATGGGCCACCGCGAACAGCGCGTCGCTCACCTGATGCACCAGGCTTGCGAAGGCGTCGCGATCGCCCTTTCGGGCCCGCTCGACCAGGTCTCGCTCCACCGACCCCTCCGGTGGATGGCGCGCCTTGCGGCGAGTCACCTGACGGGTGGCCGCGCCGTCGGTCGGCGCGACTCACCCACTATGAGCGGTCGTGGGAGCCGAAACGTTCAGGTGGGCCATGAAAGGACCCGGCGGCCGAAGGCGGCCGCCGGGCACTGGGATCACGAGCCAGGTCTGGGCGGGGATGGCCCGCGTGGCGGGCCGATCCGTCAGTTGGCGGGTTCGAACTCGATCGAGTCGAGGACCTGCTGGAGCTCCGCGGCGATCGGCGGCCGTGAGGTCGACCGGCTGGTTCGTGAAGAACGTGAAGGTCTTGCCGTCGACGTCGATCGCGTAGGCACGCTCACGGTCGTTCTGCGAGACCCCGTACCGCCGGTCTCCGGTCACGTCCTCGCATCCGAGGCGTCACCGGCGCCGGGCAAGAGCCCCAGATCCAGAAGCTGTCCTGCCCGTTCCCGCAGGTGGCGGGATCAGCGGTGACGGTGTATTCGACGTACTTCCCTTCGTGGCCGCCCACGGTCACGTCCGTGATCGGGCCTGCGTCGATGCCCGGCTGGCCTGCGATGACGTCGAGGAGCCCGGCGGCCCCGGATCCCGCGGCCGGCAGGACGGGCGTGTGGTCGGTGCACGGATCCTTGAACCCGTGGTCGAACGGCCAGGCGAAGCAGGAACGGCGCGTCTGGGCCGGAGTCCCCGTAGTCCTTCCCCACCAGCTGCCCGTGACGTCCCAGCCCAGCCGGATGGCACGGTGAACGAGATCTTGGGATTGCCGGCTCGGCTCGGGAAGGCGTAGCGCGCCGGGCGTCGAGCACCACCGCGTCCCCTTCCGGAAGGACCTGCGGCGTCGGCGTCGGATGGGGCCGTCGGCGTGGGGCTGGCCGCCGGTCGGCCTGCCGACGCCTGCTTGGCGCCCGCCGATGAAGACGGCCCCGAGGCCGATGATCAAGAGGCCCACGACGGCTGCCGTCGCGAGCTGCCAGGTGCGGTTCATCGAGATGGACCTCCATGCGGCGCCGAAACGCCGCTGTCGTGCATGTCGGGTTCGTTCGAAGGTGGCGGGCAGGATCCGATCCGGGGCCCGGGTCGGGGTCTGCTCGGCCAGCCAGTCCGAGATGCGGCGCTCGACGTCGGGCCCGGCGTTCATGCGCTCACCTCCTGCGTCCGCGGTTCTGCGTCGGCCTCGAGCGCTCGACGCAGGGCCTCGGTCGCGTAGTGCAGCCGGGACTTCGCGGTCCCGACAGGGATCCCAAGGGTGGTCGCCGTCTCCTCGATGGAGAGGCCGAGGTGGAGTCGAAGGACGACGACGCAGCGGTGCTCCAGCGACAGGCGGGCGAAGCCGCGGTCGAGGAGCTCGCGGTCGGCGATGGCGCCGGTCGCGTCGGCGATCGCCGGTTCGCGCGTCAGGACGGTGATCTGCGCCCGGAAGCGCGAGCCACGCCGGAACTCGTCGTTGATGGCGTGCATCAGGAGGCGGCCGAGCCAGGCGTCGAAGCGATCGACCTCGCGCAGCGAGGGCAGGTCGCGCCAGCAGCGCACGAGCGCCTCCTGGGCGGCGTCCTCGGCGCGGTCCGCGTCGCGCAGGATCAGGCGGGCGACGGCGTAGCAGTGATCGACGATGCCGGCCGCAAGGACCTCGAAGGCATCGTGATCGCCGCTGCGTGCCCGCTCGACCAGCTCGCGGTCCACGGCCCCTCCTCGGGGTTCGGCACGACCGGCATGGCCGCGCTCATACCCTAACGGCGGGCCACAGGACCGAAACGTTCACCGCGAGCACGAAACGCCCCGACCGGGCAGAGCCCGATCGGGGCGCCTGTTGGCGACGGTCGGTCGCTAGGGCTGCGCAGGTGCGGTGGTGATCCTGATCGAGTCGAGGATCTGCTGCATCGCCACCTGGTCCGCCGCGTGGCGGGTCGGGTCATCGGGGATGCCGTTGGAGAGCTCGTTCGGAGACGTCTCAGGAAAGTCCGTCGTCCGCAGGACGAGCAGCGTGCCGTTGACGTCCACGATCCTGAACGTGCCCGGGCGCGATGGCCCCCGCGCACCGACCATCGGATACCCGTCGACGGCCAGGCCCTGGGGGATCGTCCACAGCGACTGATAGGGGCAATCCGCGACTGTGAGCGTGGAGGTAAGCTCGATGAGCTGCCCGCTGTACCCGCCGGCGACGGTGGGGACGGGCGCCGTGGCCTCGAACCCGGGCCATCGGCTCATCGCCGCCACCAGCCCGTCGACGGTGCCTGTCTCGGCTCGGTCGTAGGTCCCCTTCGCTGGATCGCACGGGTCCTTCGCCACCACACCGACCCCGATGAACTGGAGGCCCCAGCCGGAGCCGTTATCGGTGCCGGCGTCGACGAGGAGTCCGTCGAAGGCGTCGTCCCACGTGTAGGGTTGCCACTCGAACCAGCCGGCGGGCACCTCCATGGTGATCTCGCCCGGCCACACGTCTCCCGTGAGGCGGTAGGTCCCCGGCGCCAGGCAGTTGGGAGCGCCCCCTGGGCTGCACGCCACATATGCCGCATCCTTCAGCATCGCCGGCGATGCTGACGGCGTCGCTGACAGCGACGGTGACGGCGGCGTCGCGTCGGTGGCCCACCGACTCCGCCGTTGCTCCCGAGATAGATGCCGCCGGCGACGATGATGAGCAAGCCCACCACCGCGGCCGCAGCCAGTCTGAATGCATTGCCGTTCATGTTGAAGGTCCTCCGGGCGGCGCCGAAGCGCCGCTGTGATGTCACGTGGACCTCGTCGAGGGCGGCCTGAAGCGAGCGGTCCGGCATCTCGGTCGGCCCGTCCTGCAGCCAGGACTGGGCGATCCGGTCGAAGTCGGCGTTCGTGTTCATGCCATGTGCTCCCGCGAGGATGGTGTCACCGTCCGGGCGTCCGCCTCGAGGGCGGCCCGGAGGGCGTTCGTTGCGTAGTGGAGCCTCGACTTGACGGTGCCGAGCGGGACGTCGAGCGTGTCGGCGATCTCGCCCAGCGTCAGGCCGAGGTAGTGATGGAAGACGAAGATCGCCCGCTGCTCCGGCGGCAATCGCCGGAAGCCGCGGTCGAGGGTGTCGCGATCGACCACGTCCTGGGTCGTGTCGCGGCTGGCGGGCCCGTCGGCGGGCAGCACCCGCACGTTGGCCGTCCAGCGCCGCGCCCGCCGCGCTTCCGCGTAGCAGGCGTGGACGAGGATGCGATGGAGCCAGGCGTCGAAACGCTCGACCTCGCGGAGCCCCGGGAGCTCGCGCCAGGCCGTGACGAGCGTCTGCTGCACGGCGTCCTCGGCCCGGTCGACGTCACGCAGGATCCGATGCGCGACGGCGAAGAGCCGATCTGCCGAGCCGCGGGCGAGAGAGGCGAAGGCCTCCTCGTCCCCAGACCGAGCCGCCAGGACGAGCGACCGATCCACGCTGCACTCCGTTTTGGCGCGCCCCGTCTGGGCGCTTCGACCATCATGAGTGGCGCAGCCGCTGAAAGGTTCGAGAATCGTCGCCCGGCCCGATCCCGACCGCCTGGCGAGGCCTACACTGCGAGCATGTCCGACGACCCGCGACCGGCCGACATCGACGTCGACGCGCTCGTCTCAAGGATGCTGGCGGCCGAGTCGCGGCTGGCGACCCATGCCGCGGCCGAGCGGCCTGGGCTGACCGGCGCCGATGCGGCGACAGGCGAGCGCTGGGAGGCTGGACAGGTCTGGGGCCACCTGGCCGAGTTCCCGGCCTACTGGGTCGGCCAGGTCCGGGCGTTGCTCGCCGCCCATGAGGCCGGCGAGCCCGAGCCGATCCCGTTCGGCCGCACACGGACGGACCCCGCCCGCTTGGCCGCCATCGAGCGCGGCCGGCGCGACGAACCGCTCACCTTGCTGGCCGACGTGGAGGCCGGCATCGCCGCCGCGAGCGGCCTCTGCCGGAGCCTCAGCGACGACGAGTGGCGGACGTGCGGGCTGCACGGCACGCTCGGGGCGATGACGGTGGCAAGCATCGTCGAGCGTTTCGTCGTCGCCCACCTCGAGGAGCATGCGACCCAACTCGACGAGCTGACCCCAGACGACGCCGCCTCGCCGCCGCCCGCGGCGTGACGCGCCGCGCCGAGACGATCGACATGTCCGCGCCGATCGGACGCGAGCCGCGTGTTCTCGAGCTCGATGCCGCATTGCGCGAGCTCGAAGCGAGCGATGCGTTCGCGGGCGTCGTGCGCATCACGGTCGCCGGCGGGGAGCGATTTGCCCAGGCCTACGGTCCGGCCAGCCGGGCGTGGCACATCCCGAATACGCTCGAGACCCGCTTCGACACCGCCTCGATCACGAAGCTGTTCACCGCTGTGGTCACGCTCCAGGAGGTCGATGCCGGTAGCTTCGACCTCGACACGAGCGCGATCGACTACCTTGGCCTCGAGGGCACGGCCATCTCGCCAGCAGTCACGGTCCGCAATCTGCTGAGCCATACATCGGGCATCGGCGACGACGCGGACGAGGAGGCCGGCGAGCGCTACGAGGACGTCTTCGTTCTGCGGCCCAACTACTCCGTGACCGAGACCTCCGACTTCCTGCCCCAGTTCGTCCATCGGGCGTCCAATTTCCCGCCCGGGACGGGCGTCCGCTACAACAACTGCGCCTACGTCCTGCTCGGCCTGATGGTCGAACGGGCCACCGGTCACACCTACCGCGAGGTCGTCCGCGAGCGCGTCTTCGAGCCGGCGGCCATGCGCGGCGCCGACTTCCTGCGCATGGATCGCGTCAACGAGCGCCTCGCCGAGGGCGCGAACCCGATCCGTGACGAAGCTGGCGCGCTGGTTGGCTGGAACCGCAACATCTACTCGTACCCGCCCATCGGATCACCGGATGGAGGCGCACACGTGACCGCCGCCGACCTCGACGCCTTCATCGGGGCGGTCACCACGGGTCGGCTGCTGTCGTCGACGATGACGGCGGCGTTCCTGACGCCACAGGTGCCCTATCGCGTCCACGATGGCTGGACGCTGCACTGGGGATTCGGGCCGTCCTTCCGCGTCGACGACGACGGCACGGTCGTGTACCTCCAGAAGGGAGGCAGCAACGTGGGGGTCAGCGGCGTCGTCCGCCACTATCCGGCGCGCGACCTGACGCTGGTCATGCTCTCGAACATCGAGGACGGCGTCGAGGCACCGATCGACGACATCGACGCGCTCATCGCGGCCGGCGCCTTCGACTGAGCCGGCTGCCGGGCCATCGCCGTCGGACTATCGTAGGCGGGTGCCGACCCTCGAGCTGCCCGACCTACCCAGCGACCTGATCGGCGTCGCCCTCAGGACGATCGTCGTCTACCTCTTCCTCATCGTGGCGTTGCGCCTCGCCGGCAAGCGGGAGATGGGCCAGCTCTCCGTCCTCGACCTCGTGCTCATCCTCGTCATCGCCAATTCCGTCCAGAACGCGATGGTCGGCTCCAACGTCTCGGTCTGGGGCGGCCTCGTGGCCGTGGTCGCGCTCATCGCCACCGACCGCGCCCTGATCTTCGTCCGCAGCCGCAGCCCGCGGTTCGAGCGCTTCTTCGAGGGCGAGCCGACGCTCCTGGTGCGCGATGGCCGGGTGCTCGCGGATGCGATGGAGCGCGAGGGCGTCGATCGCCACGAGCTCCAGCAGGCGCTCCGGGAGCACGGCTATCTCGATCTTGCCGACGTGCGGATGGCCGTCCTCGAGGTGGACGGCACGATCAGCGTCATCCCTGCGAGCGGCGATGAGTCGCGTAGCACGTCGCGCGTACGCCGACGGCGGCCGAGGCAGGGACGCGTGCTCTAGGGCAGCAGCATCGGCGATATCAGTGGCCGTCGCGCTCGGGATCGGCGGTGGCCTCCTCCAGTTGACGCCCCAGCTCCTCGGTCCGCCGATACGCCGCCCAGACCGCCTCCGACAGGACGGTTCGCAGGCGCCCGGACTCGAGCTCGTGGAGCGCGGCGGCGCTGGTTCCACCGGGTGAGGTGACCATGTTTCGCAGCTCCGCCGGATGCATACCGCTGGACTTGGCGAAGAGCGTGCTGCCCTCGAGTGTCTCGATGACCAGGTCATGCGCGATGTGCCGCGGGAAGCCCATGTGGACGGCGGCGTCGATGAGCGCCTCCATGAACAGGAAGACGTACGTCGGGCCGGTGCCGCTGACGGCCGTGGACATGCTCACGAACTTCTCGTCGTCGACCTCCAGCTCGGCGCCGAGCGACCGGAGGAGGGCGCTGGCCTGGGCGCGTTGCTCGGCCGTCACCTCGGGAGTCGCATACCAGACCGTCATGCCTTTGCCAAGGCGCGCCGGCGTGTTCGGCATGCTGCGCACGATCTGCCGATGGCGCAGCACGTTGCCGAGGGCGGTCGTCGTGGCGCCGGCCAGGATGCTGATGACGAGCTGCCCCTCGCGCAGCGCGGGCGCCAGTTCGCGACCGACGCGTAGCAGCATCTGGGGCTTGATGCCGAGCACGATGACGTCCGCGCCGGCGACTGCTTCCCCGTTGCTGGCTGCGACACGGATGCCGTAGTCCCGTTCGAGGATCTCGCGCCGATCGGCACGCGGGTGGCTGGCGACGATCCGGTCCGGCGTCACCTGCCCGCCGCGCAAGAGCCCGGCGATCATGGCCTCGGCCATGACGCCCGAGCCGATGGTGGCGATGGTGCGGTCGGTCAGCGGCATAGGCTCGGGAGTATAGCGACGGGCCATGCGCGGCCAGGAGGGTGGGCGGCATGCCTAGGAAGGCGTTCGGGCGCTCCCTAAGAGGAAGAAGCGCGATGTCGTCGTCACCGTCGGCTCGGTGAATCCGGCCTCCGTGAGCGCCCCCTCCAACTCATCGGTCGTGTAGTAGACCTTCGGGATCCGAAAGGCCTCGTCGCCGAGCTGGCGCCGCGATGTCTCCGTCTCGGGGTCCCAGACGGTGCGCGAGTCGCCTGATGCCGGATCGGCGCGTGAGTCGATGAACGCGAACGTTCCGCCGGGTTTCAGCCACCGCACGCAGAGCGCCAGGAAGCCGGCCAGGCGAGCGCGCGGAACGTGGCTCAGCCAGAAGCCGCAGAAGAGCGTATCCACCTGTCGATCCGGCTCGGACCAGGCGTCGCGTACGTGGAGGTGCGCCCGCAGGCCGTGCGCGACCAGGCGTCCGCGCGCCAGGTCCAGCGTCTCCGGAACGGCGTCGTAACACCACAGCTCGCCCTTGCCCGCCAACAGCGGCGACCACCATCCGGTGCCGGCGGCCAGCTCCACGATCTCCCCGCCGAGTGGCAACGTGTCGAGCCAGAGGGTGGCGGCATCGAGGTCCATCGTCCAGGCGAGGTCGTCGATGGCGCCATGGGCATAGGGGCCCCGGCGCAGGTACCAGTCGTCGTAGGTCGGCGCTCGGGCGCGGTAGTAGGCACGCAGGGCATCAGCCTCTTCGGCGCCGTCATGCGCATCGGCGAGGTCGCGACCTGCAACGGGGTCGTGCCCCGCAGTCGCGTCCCCGCGATCACCCGGTCGGGCGGCCGCCGACCGCTCCGCCAGCCCGGTCCGGAGCCGCATCCGCCGGAAGCCGTCATCGCCCGCCGCACCAACGCAGTCCGGACACAGCTGCGCCCAGCCCTCCAGGTCGTCCGGTCCGCGCGTCTCCCAGGCACGGCCGCACCAGAGACAGCTGAAGCTGGCCATGAAGGGCATCAGTGCGCCGTTGACAGCACGGTGTTCGACCGATTCAGACCGCGAGCGGGATCCAGCCGTGCGGTGGCGCCTCGTCGAGGAAACCGTCGGGATCCATGACCTCTGCCAGCAAGCCCACGCCGTCGATGGCCCGCGGGCCGGGCCGACTGAAGTAGGCCGAGCCATCGAGCGCGTGGACCTCGCCCTCCCGCACGGCTCGCAGCTCGTCGAACCAGTCAGGTCGGGGGGTCCGAGCCCATTCGGCCTGCGTCGCGTCGGCATCGAGGCCGCACGGGATCAGGAGGAGCTGCTCGGGATCCACGTCGCGGACCGCCTCCCATGTCGTCTCGACGGAGCGCTCGCCCTCGCGACCGAGCAGATCCCAGCCACCAGCTCGACGGACCTGCTCGGGTACCCAATGTCCGGCGGCGAAGGGCGGATCCAGCCACTCGAGGCAGACGACGCGTCGCGGCTCGGTGCCTGCCAGGCGACGTTCTAGGACGCGGTTCTCGATCGCCCCCAGCCGTTCGCGCAGGATCTCGATGAGCCCGACCGCCTCGTCCTCCGCATCGGCCATGGCGCCGATCGTCGAGATCGTGTTGAGGATCCCCTCGATGGAACGCGGTTCGAGGCTGACCACGCTGATCTCGGCATCGATCCGGCGCACGGCCTCGGTCACCTGACGGTAGCTGACCGCGCAGACATCGCACAGCTCCTGGGTCAGGATGAGGTCGGGGTGGGCATCTGCCAGGGCGACTTCATCGAGGCGATAGATGGCCGATCCGCCGTGGAGCTGGCCGCGCACGCGATCGTGGATGCGGCGGCTGGTCGCGTCCGGCTCTGCCCCGACGTCCGAGGTCATGACCGCGACGGCGGACGCCTCGGGCGGGTAGTCACACTCATGCGTCCGACCGACCAGCTCGTCGCCGAGGCCGAGGGCGAAGACGATCTCGGTCGCCGAAGGCAGGAGGGAGACGATGCGCACTCGGCCAGTCTAGGCCGGGCGCTGGCTCAGCGGGTCAGAGCGGCTTCCACTCGTCGATCGTGGCTCGAGCGGCCGCCCGATCCTTGAACCAGACGGCATCGACCTGCGTGTACTTGACTTCCCCGGCGGGCAAGGAGTCCTCGGGGTAGATGGCGTTCACGGGGCACTCCGGCTCGCAGGCGCCGCAATCGATGCACTCATCGGGATCGATGAACAGCTTGCGGTCCACGCCGCTCTCGAAGTGGATGCAGTCGACGGGGCAGACGGCGACGCACGACTGATCGAGCAGGTCGATGCAGGGCTCCGTGATGACGTAGGTCATGCCGTTGCGCTTCTCCTGGTTGCGCAACATCGTCGACTCCGCGGCCGGCGACGGCGTGAGCCACGGCGCAGAAGCCCCGCGCCATGTGGCCAAAGTGTAGCGCCACGTGTGCGCGGCCGCGCTAGGGGCCGTCGGCCTGCCTCAGCTCGATGGCCCCGACCATGCCCTGTGCAACGTGCCCGGGGATCTGGCAGGCAAGCGCGAGGGCCCCATCGACGGGCACCTCGTACAACGCCGTCCCTGACTCGCCGGACTCCAGGAAGATGCGCAGACCGGCCGCCTCCGGCGGCAGACTGACAGGCGGCGGCGTGGCGGTGAAGCCGGGCGGCGTGGCGGCGGCTTCGGCGGTCGCCCAGGCCGCCTGCACTGCGGCATCGCCGAGCACGAACTCGTGGGCCAGCAGCCCGGCGTTGATGACGTTGAATCGGACGGTCTCGCCGCGGTGCAGGACGATCGGGTCTGGCTCGAACAGGTAGTCGCGCATGATGACGTTGATCTCGCGCGGTGTATCGATCAGTCCCCGCCGTGACAGGCGCCGTCGATGGCGCCGGCGAGCCACATCCGATGACGAGCGCGGCGAGCGTCATGGCGGTCGTCGCCAGGCTCGCGGCCTCCGCCTTGAAGCGGCCGACCAAACCGGTGGCGGGCATCGTCCGGGACTGTAGCGCGAGGCGCGCTGACAGGCAGCAGCGGCAGCCAGACCCCAGCGTCGAGCGGAATCGCCAGGCGGCTTGACACTCACCTCTGCTGCGCGGCACAGTTCCGCACGTCCCACCAGCCCCTCGAGGAGCCGCGTGCACGCCGTCCCGACCGTCGCGCCATCCGCTGCCGACGCAGCGGCGGGCCCACCAGCCTCGGGCGCGGCCCCGGCGGCCGTCCGGCTGGAGAACGTGCGCAAGGTCTTCGGCGAGGTCGAGGCCGTGGCTGGCATCGACCTCGAGATCGCCAAGGGCGAGTTCTTCTCCATGCTCGGGCCGTCCGGTTCGGGCAAGACGACCACGCTGCGTATGATCGCCGGGTTCGAGCTCCCGACCTCTGGCCGAGTCCTGCTCGACGGCGAGGATGTCTCGCAGCGGCCGCCGTTCGAACGCGACGTCAACACGGTCTTCCAGGATTACGCGCTCTTCCCGCACATGACGGTCGGCGACAACGTCGGCTACGGCCCCATGATCCGGAAGGTGCCGCGAACGAGGATCGGCGCGCGATCGCTGACGCCATGCGCATGGTCCGCCTCGAAGGCCTCGAAGCCCGAAAGCCGTCGCAGCTCTCGGGCGGCCAGCGCCAGCGCGTCGCCCTGGCACGCGCGCTCATCAACCGGCCGAAAGTGCTGCTCCTCGACGAGCCGCTCGGCGCCCTCGACCTGAAGCTGCGCGAGGAGATGCAGATCGAGCTCAAGCGTATCCAGCAGGAGGTGGGCATCACGTTCATCTACGTGACCCACGACCAGGAAGAGGCGCTCACCATGAGCGATCGGCTGGCGGTCTTCAACCGCGGCCAGATCGAGCAGGTCGGGGCGCCGGCGGACGTCTACGAGCGGCCCGCGACGGCGTTCGTGGCCGGCTTCGTGGGCACCTCGAACCTGCTCGGCGGCGACGCGGCCCGGGCCATCCTCGGCGAGGACGGCTTGTTCACCGTGCGCCCGGAGAAGATCCGCCTCGGCGATCCCGACACCGAGGTCGACGCTGACGAGGTCAGCGCACTAGGCCACATCGCGGAAGTGGTGTACATCGGCCCCGATACGCGGTATATCGTTGCCCTCGATGCCGGCGCCGACTGGTCGTGACCGAGCAGAACTTGAGAACATCATCAAGCGAGGCGCTGGCGGCTCGCGGCCGAAGCGTCCGCCTGGTCTGGAATCGTCGTCATTGCCGGCCCATCGCTGATGGTCGGCTCGGGATGGAGGAGGAATCACGCACATGATCCATCGAAGGCTCTTCGGGGTGGCCGCCTCCGCGGCGCTCCTCATCGCCGCCTGTGCCGGCACCGGCGGCTCGCCGGCCCCGAGCATGGTCACGGAGCTGGGTGACAACGAGACCGCGCTTAACGTTCTTGCCTGGCCGGGATATGCCGAGGACGGAACGACCGACCCGGCCTATGACTGGATCACCTCGTTCGAGGACGAGACGGGCTGCCAGGTGACCATCGACGTCTTTGGCACGTCCGATGAGGCGTTCGCGAAGTTCAACGCCGCACCGGAGCAGTACGACGTCATCTCGGCTTCGGGTGACGCATCGAACCGCCTGGTCGCCGGCGGCTATGTCCAGCCGGTCGACGTGGACCTCGTGCCGAGCTACGCCGAGATCTTCCCCGCCCTCAAGGACAAGCCGTACAACACGTTCGACGGCGTCCACTACGGCATCCCCCACGGCCGCGGCGCCAACCTGCTGATGTGGCGCAAGGACCAGGTCGACCCGGCGCCCGCGCACTGGGCCGACATGTTCGACCCGAGCCGGCCCTATCGCGGGCAAGTACTCGGTCTACGACGCGGCCGATCTACATCGCCGATGCGGCGGTCGTCCTGATGGCCACCCAGCCAGACCTCGGGCATCACGAATCCATACGCCCTCGACGAGACCCAGTTCGCGGCCGCGGTCGATCTGCTCAAGCAGCAAGACCGACCGTCGGCGAATACTGGAGCGACTACGCGAAGCAGATCGACTCGTTCACGAATGGCAACACGACCCTGGGCACGACCTGGCAGATCATCGCCGGCACCCTCCAGGCCGCCGACGTCGATGTCGACGCCATCAAGCCCGACGAAGGCGCGACCGGCTGGTCGGACACCTGGATGATCAACTCGAAGACGAAGAGCCCCAACTGCGCCTATCGCTTCCTGAACCACATCACCTCGCCGCCGTCAATGCCCAGATCGCCAACTACTTCGGCGAGGCGCCGGGCAACTCGAAGTCATGCGAGATCACGCCGGGGAATTCGCGCCGCATACTCAGGCTTCGCGACGATGGCCGAGCTGTGCACGTACTTCCACGCCGGCGACGCGCCCTACTGGGAGAACATCTACTACTGGACGACCCCGACCGTCGACTGTCTCGACGGCAGGACCGACGTCGAGTGCAAGGGCTTCGACGACTGGATCGCGGCCTGGACCAGATCCGCAGCGGGAACTGATCCGCGCCATCGACCGGACCAGGCGGCCCGGGTCGACGACGTGCCCGGGCCCGCTCTCCGGACGCCCGCGGCGAATGAGTTGACGAGCAGCGACGTCCCGGCCCCACTCGAGTCACTCCGCACGACGGCCGTCGTCGTACCTACATCGCCCGCCCGCGCGTGCGGCTCGGTGCGACTCCTCGCCGCACCAGTCGGCTGGCTGGTGATCGCCTACCTCGGCGCGCTCGCTGCTGATGTTCGTCAACGCGTTCTTCTCTCGTGACGCATTCACCGGCCAGATCATCCGCGAGCTCACCCTGGAAACTTCGCCGAGCTCGCCCAGGGGCCCTATCCCGAGATCACGCTGCGGACGCTCGGATGGCCGTGGCGGTCACGATCGCGTGCGCCGTGATCGCCTTTCCGATCGCCTACTACATGGCTCGTGTCGCGAGCCGGCGGGTCCGCGGCATCATGGTCGTCGCGGTCGTGCTCCCGCTCTGGGCGAGCTACTTCGTCAAGGCATACGCCTGGCGACTCATCCTGGCCGAGGAGGGTGTGCTGAACTGGGCTCTCGGGCCGTTGGGTTTGAAGGGTCCAGGTTACGGCGAGATCGCGGTCTGGATCGTCATGACCTACATCTGGCTGCCGTTCATGATCATCCCGGTCTACGCCGGTCTCGAGCGGATCCCGGAGTCGCTACTCGAGGCATCGTCCGACCTCGGCGGTCGCGCCTGGATGACGTTCCGTCGAGTGATCCTGCCGCTCGCCTTTCCAGCCATCGTGGCAGGCTCGATCTTCACCTTCTCGTTGACGCTCGGTGACTACATCGCGGTGCAGCTCGTGTCGACCACGATCTTCATCGGCAACGCGATCTACACGAACGTCGGTGCCGCGGGTGACCTGCCGCTGGCCGCGGCCCTGTCGCTCATCCCCCTCGCGATCATCCTGATCTACCTCGTCGCTGCGCGGAAGCTCGGGGCATTCGAGGCGCTCTGATGACGACCGGACGCGGCACACGGATCGTCCTGACGATCGTGACGCTCGCCATCCTCGCCTTCATGTACCTGCCGATCTCGCTGATCTTCGTGTACGCCTTCAACGACGCCCCTACGGCAGCGTGGCCACCTGAGGGCCTGACGCTCCACTGGTTCAGCGTCGCGCTCGCGAACACGGCTCTGCAGCAGGCATTCCTGACCTCGATCGCGGCCGCGCTCGCCGCGACGATCATCGCCCTGGCCCTCGGGACGCTTGCCGCGATGGCCGTCGCGCGTTACCGGTTCTTCGGTCGGGAGACGATCTCATTCATCGTCATCTTTCCGATCGCGTTGCCGGGCATCGTGACCGGTATCGCGCTGCTGACGGCCTTCGCCCAGCTCGGCCTTCCGCTCGGCTTCTTCACCATCGTCATCGGCCACGCCACGTTCTGCATCGTGCTCGTCTACAACAACGCCATCGCCAGATTGCGACGGACGTCGTCGTCGTTCGAGGAGGCATCTGCCGACCTCGGCGCCCACACCTTCCAGACGTTCCGCTACGTCACGTTCCCTGCCGTCCGGACAGCCCTGCTGGCCGGCGCACTGCTGGCCTTCGCACTTTCATTCGACGAGATCATCGTCACCCTCTTCGTCGCGGGCGGCATCAAAACGCTGCCGGTCTGGATCTTCCAGAGCTTCCGCCTGGCCAACCAGGTTCCGGTCGTCAATGTCGCCGGCCTCTTCGCGATCCTGCTCTCGGTCATCCCGGTATATCTCGCCAGCCGGATCAGCTCGGGCGATGGCGTGGCTGGCGCCCGGGGCTGATCAACCCTAGGCGGATCGCGCCGTCGTCCACCGCCAGCTGCCGACATCGTCGGTCGCGGCACCGCCGACACTCATCGCGACGACGATGCCGACGAGGATCGTAGAGCACCAAGAGCGCCAGCGCGACCTGGCGCGCGATGGGCTGCGCGACTGTCATGGATCGACCTCCTCATCGCCTGACCATCGTGGTCGGAAGCGGAGGTCGACCGTACTCCGTGCCTCTGCGCGGTGGGTTCTCGCGCGCTTATCGGCGGCGTATCGGCAGCTCGCAGCGGCTAGCTCGTGGGTTCGAGATCGCGACCCAGGAAATGCTCCGGGTCATCCTTGAAGTCGAGCAGGCAACCCTTGCTGCAGAAGTAATACGTCGTGCCCTGGTACTCGAAGGTCAGCAAGGCGCCGTCCGTCTCGACCTCCATGCCGCAGACGGGATCGATGGCGATGGCCATGGGCGAATCCTCCGATAGCGGATCGGCGCGGACTGCGACTCGATACTCCCACCCAGTATAGCGGCCTCGACCTTTGGCCCCATGAGTGGCGGTGCGGCCAGCGATCCGAGGGCCCGGCGGAGGCGTGTGGCCCGCGACGCTTGGCACGGCTATGCTGCCTCGGTGAGCGACCGCCCCCCGAAGCGCGACCGCCGGACGGAGGACCGCAAGCTCCTCCAGGCGGTGCCATATGCCGACACGTCCTTCCTCGAGACCGATGCCTGGCGCGCCCTGCGCATCATCGGGGAGTTCGTGGACGGTTTCGACGCCCTGGCACGGCTAGGGCCCGCGGTCACGATCTTCGGCTCGGCCCGGACCGGGCCCGACGATCCGACCTACGTGGCCGCTCGCCGACTCGGCGGCTCGCCTCGCGGATGAAGGATTCACGGTCATCACGGGCGGCGGACCGGGCATCATGGAGGCCGCCAATCGCGGTTGCCAAGAGGCCGGCGGCTATTCCGTCGGCTGCTCCATCGAGCTGCCGCACGAGCAGGACAACAACCCCTATCTCGACCTCGACATCACCTTCCGCTACTTCTTCGTCCGCAAGACGATGTTCGTCAAGTACGCCCAGGGCTTCGTGATCTTCCCCGGCGGCTACGGCACGCTCGACGAGCTGTTCGAGTCCGTGACCCTCGTCCAGACGGGCAAGATCGACCACTTCCCGATCGTCCTCTTCGGCTCGGCCTACTGGACCGGGCTGCTCGACTGGCTGGGCGAGGCTGTGGTGGGCGCCGAGAACATCGGCCCGGCCGACCTCAAGCTCCTGCGCGTGACCGACGACGTCGACGAGGCCTGCGAGGTCTTTGTCGCCTCCCGCATCCGGGCGGCCGAGGCGCGCGCTGCCGAAGCCGTCGAGCGGCGCGTCAACTCCGTCGACCGCCGCAATGGCTGAGTCGGGAGGCCTGCCGATGCGCGTCGCCGTGGCCGCTGATCATGCGGGTTACCCGCTCAAGGGGCCGATCATCGAGTGGCTGCGCTCGCTGGGCCATGAGCCGGTGGATTTCGGCACCGATTCGACCGAGCCGGTGGACTACCCCGACGTCATCGCCCCGGCCGCCCGGGCCGTCGCGGCGGGCGACTGCGAGCGCGGCATCGTGCTCGGGGGCAGCGGCACCGGGGAGGGCATCGTGGCCAACAAGATCCGCGGGCATCCGCTGCGTCGTCGCGTCCGACCCCGTGACAGCCCGCCTCGGGCGCGAACATAATGACGCCAACGTCCTGTCGATGGGCACTCGGATCGTGGGTACCGAGCTCGCCAGGGCCTGCGTGGAGGCCTTCATGAGCGGCCAGTACCAGGGCGGACGTCATCAACGCCGTATCGACAAGATCAGCACTCTCGACGGGCGGGCCGGCGCATGACCGACATTGACGCCGGCCGAGCACATGCGCCGGCTCCGACCGCCGACGCCACGAACGGTCCTCATCGTGGTCGCTATCGCGGCCATCCTCGTCCTGCTCTACCTGGCTCGCGACGGGCTCGCGCCGTTCGCGATCGGCATCGTCCTGGTCTATGTGCTGTCCCCCGTGGTGCGCTGGCTAGCGATCCATGGCTGGCGGCCGGGTGGCAAGCGCGGATGGAGTCCGATCCTGTCGTCCTGCCTGTCGATGATCATCCTCGTGGTGGCGGTCGTCGGCCTGACCTTCCTCATCTTCGAGCAACTCATCGATCAGGTCGTCACCTACCTCAAGGCATTGCCGGGCTTCATCGCCAATGCCCAGGCGACCATCGACAGCTTGAACCTGCCCAACGCGATCGACGAGCTCGCGACCAAGGTGCTGGTCCTCGATCCAGATCGATCCAGGCCGGCTTCCAGCTCAGCAGCCTGATCCCGGCAGCGAACACCGTGCTCCAGGCTGCCGCCTTCCTGGTCAGCCTGGCCGTCGTCCCGTTCTTCACCTTCTACGTCCTCAAGGACGCCGGCAAGCTGGAACATGGAGTCGGGAGCGCCATCCCGGAGATGTGGCGTGCCGACGTGTTCTCCACCGCTCGCATCTTCAACGACCGGGTCGGGGGCTACGTACGCGGCATCGCCGTCGAAAGCATCGTGATGACCGCTCATGGTCTTCGTCGGCATCCTCCTCCTCGGCCTGATCATCTCGCCGGTCTTTTTCGAGTACGCCATCTTCCTGGCGCTCGTGGCCGGGATCATGGAGGTGCTGCCGATCATCGGCATCTTCATCGCGGTCATCCCGGCCCTCCTGATCGCCTTCTCGATCGGCACCGAGGCGGTCATCGGGGTCGCGATCCTGTACGGCGTCCTGTCGCAGGTCGAAGGCTCGATCGTCACGCCCAAGGTCCAGAACGCGGCCGTCGACCTGCACCCGGCGCTGGTCATGATGGTCCTCATCCTGGGCTTCGCGGTGGCCGGGCTGGTCGGCGCGTTGATCTCGATCCCGTTCATCGTGGCCGGCCGCGACATCATCAGCTACCTGTACCTCCGCCTGGGCGAAAACCCACCCGACCCGGAGACCGCGGCAGCCCAATTCATCAAACCACGAACGCCGATCCGGTTCCGCGCCCCGAAATCGACGCCAGATCCGGCCGAAAGCCAGTCGTAGATCACGCGGCAAGCCCGAGGCCTCTGAGTCCCCGCCCAGCCGCTCGGCGGGCGGCCTCGGAGGCGATGTAGAGTCGGCGCCATGGCCCTCCACGAGTACCGCCTGTCGGCGACGGCGCGTCGACGCTTCGACGTGCCCGGCACGATCTTCGAGCTCGACGGGGCAACGGCGCGCATCGACCTCGTCGCCGTACGCGCCCTGGCCGCAACGCTCGACGTCGACGCGGGCGAGCTGCTCGCAGCGGGCATGCTCCACGAGGCCCAGCATCGGCTCCTGGCCGTCCTCGGCGGGTCGGGTGCGGAGGGAGCCGTCGGCCGCGCCGCAGCGGATACCGACCGCTCGCTCGGCACCGATCGACTCCTCGAGGGTCTGCATGCCTTCACCGAGCGGAACCCGCCGCTCGCCGTGGCTGACGGCACACGGACGCCCGACGATGAACTGGACGACCCGATGGCCAGGGCGAATGCCCTCGAGGAGGCCGTCATCTCGAGCGTGGCGGCCGAGAATTCCGGCCTGATCCCCTTCCGCGTCCTCTTCGAGGAACCCACGCCCGAGCCGCCCGTACTGGCGGAGGTCACAGCGACCTTCGCCGAGCACCTGGCCGTGAGCGGCCCCTCCGGCCTCGATGGCCGCCCTCTCGACCTGATGGACGTCCTGCGCGAGCCGATGCGCGCTGCGCCGCAGTCGCTGGGCGCACAGCTTCGGCTCATCCGCGATCACTGGGGACCGCTCCTGGGCGACCTGCTCGACGCCATCCAGCTGGCGCTCGACCTGATGGCCGAGCAGGACCATGCCATGCGACTGCGCTGGGCGACAGGGGCGGGCGGCGGGGACGATGCCGATTTCCACCTCGGCATCCGCGGGCCCGGCGGCGAGACCGACGAAGAGCGGTTCTCGGATGATCGGGACTGGATGCCGCGTGTCGTGCTCATCGCCAAGTCCACGTATGTCTGGCTCGACCAGCTCTCCCAGGCCTACGGCCGCGAGATCCGAACGCTGGACGCGATCCCCAACGAGGAGCTCGCCACACTCGCCGATCGGGGCATCACCGGGCTCTGGCTGATCGGCCTCTGGCAGCGCAGCCACGCCTCGTCCGAGATCAAGCACATCGCGGGCGACTTCGACGCCGTTGCCTCCGCCTACTCCCTCGACGACTACCGCATCGCCGACGACCTCGGCGGCGAGGCCGCCTTGAAGGACCTTGGCGAGCGGGCGATGCGCCATGGCGTCCGGCTGGCAAGTGACATGGTCCCCAACCACATGGGCCTCGACTCGCGCTGGGTGATGGAGCACCCGGAGCGGTTCCTGGCGCTGCCGGTCTCGCCCATGCCGCGCTACCGCTTCACCGGCCCCGACCTCTCGCAGGATGATCGTGTCTCGATCCGCCTGGAGGACGGCTACTGGGACCGGAGCGACGCCGCGGTCGTCTTCCAGCGCGTGGACCGCGGCAGCGGCGAGACGCGCTACATCTACCACGGCAACGACGGCACGAGCATGCCCTGGAACGACACGGCGCAGCTCGATTACCTTCAGGCGGAAGTCCGAGAGGCGGTCATGGCGACGATCCTGGACGTCGCGCGGCGCTTCCCGATCATCCGCTTCGACGCCGCTATGACCCTGGCTCGCAAGCACATCCAGCGGCTCTGGTACCCGGCGCCCGGCGGTCCCGGCGATGCCATCCCGACGCGCATCGGTTACGGCATCTCGAACGCCGCCTTCGAGCGCGCCATGCCGCGCGAGTTCTGGCGCGAGGTCGTGGATCGGGTGGCGGCTGAGGTGCCTGACGCGCTCCTGCTGGCCGAGGCGTTCTGGATGCTCGAGGGCTACTTCGTGCGCACGCTGGGCATGCACCGCGTCTACAACAGCGCCTTCATGCACATGCTGCGCGACGAGCGCAACGCCGAGTACCGGGCCCTCATCAAGGAGACGCTGGCCTTCGACCCAGAGGTGCTCAAGCGCTTCGTCAACTTCCTCAACAACCCCGACGAACGCACGGCTGTCGACCAGTTCGGCGACGACGACCGCTACTTCTGCGCCACCACGCTGCTGGCCACCCTGCCCGGCCTGCCGATGTTCGGGCACGGGCAGATCGAGGGCTTCGCCGAGAAGTACGGCATGGAATTCCGCCGCGCCCGGTGGCACGAGGAGCCCAAGGAGTGGCTGGTCGAGCGGCACGAGCGCGAGATCTTCCCGTTGCTCCATCGACGCCACCTGTTCGCCGAGGCGCGCGACTTTCGCCTCTTCGACCTGGAGACCGAAGACGGCGTGGCCGAGGACGTCTTCGCCTTCAGCAACCGGCATGGCGACGATCGAGCGTTGGTCCTGGTGCATAGCCGATTCGCCGACGCGGAAGGCAGCCTGCGAACCTCGGCACCCTTCTCGAGTCGGGCCGGCGGCGGCGGGCGGCGGCACGAGCGCCAGTCAGTGGCCAAGGCCCTCGACCTGCCACGCGATGGACGCGCCTGGGCCGTCTTTCGGGACCTCGTCTCGGGCCGAGAGGGCCTGCGCAACTGCGCCGGCCTGCACGAGGATGGCTTCGCCGTCTCATTGCGCGCGTACGAGCGCCGCGTCCTGCTCGACTGGCGCGTCGTCGATGACGACGACGGCGCCCTCGGTGAGCTCGCGGCACGCATCGGCTGGGATGGAACGGTCCCCTCGGTCGACGAAGCCATCGAGGGCATCCGTGCGGAGTGGCGTGAAGCACGCGAGCCTCGGGCAGGGACCGAACCTGCGGGTCCCGAGGCTGCCGAGGTCGCCGGTGGTCCGACGGCAAAGCCGGCGCCTCGCACCAAGCCAGGGCGGTCGACGGGCAAAGGACGTAAGCCCCCACCGCCAACGACCAAACGGCCGAAGGCAGATGAGCCGTCGCCGAAGGCGAGCCGGTCCCCGAGACCGCGACCGGATGCCTCACCGGGAGATCCCGAAACGGGCCGATGACATCGTGTCGCACGCCGTGCAGCGTGCGACCGAGGAGGTACTCCAGTGGCCGACCATGCTTCGCCGACGATCGAGCCAGTCGTCATCCAGGCCCAGATGCCGGCCGGGGTGGTCGGGCCCGAACCCGAGACACTCGAAGTCCGCAGCTTCGTCGTCGCCTGTACGGACGGCATCGTGGTCGTCGACGTCGGATTGCCGGGGACGCTCGGGGCGATCGGTTCGGCGCTCGACCGTATCGGTGCGGGATGGTCTGACGTCACGGACGTCGTGCTCACTCACTCCCATTTCGACCACGTCGGTGGCCTCGCCGAAACGGCCATCGAGCGCACCCAAAGCAGCGCTATGGGCCGGTAAGTCTAGACGTCCCCGCCATCCGCCTCGAGGGTCGCCGCGTGGTCCGACCGCTATCCGAGGGCGATCGCGTGCGCGACCTGGTCGTTCTCGATTCCCCAGGGCACACGCCGGGTCACATCAGCTTGCTCCACGAGTCAGCTTCGCTCGTCCTGGTCGGCGACCTTGTCGGCAGCATCGATGGCAGGCTGACGTTCGGGCCGCCGGCATTCACGGCGGATCCCGAGCGCTCTCGCGCCTCCCTCGCGCGGATGGTGGAGCTGGGCGTCGACCGTCTCGTCTTCTCGCACGGGGCTGAAGTGACCGACCCGAACAAGGCGGTCCGGGATCTCCTCGACTCTTCCAAATAGGCTCGTTCTGCAGCGTCGACTCGGCTCGACGGGCCTGCACCGTTCGTTGCGCTGGCAATCAACCGACGCGGGCGCGTATCATGCCGCCGACATGACCTCCCCCGGTGCCGCCCCGACCGCCGAGAAGAGCCGAGCCTCAGCCGAGGCGAGCGCGCGCGACCGCGCCAAACGGCATCGAAGCGTTCATGGCCCGCATCGACCCGCGCCTCCTGCCCTGGGTCGTCTTCCTGCGCGCTCACGCGGCCGTCTCGCGCGCCCTGGAGGCGGAGCTCGAGGCCGAGCAGTCGATGTCCCTTGCCGACTACGACGCCCTCATCCAGTTGGCCCACGCCGACGGCCGACGTTTGCGGATGAGCGAGCTGGCCGATCGCATGATCCTGACCCGGAGCGGCATCAGCCGCCTGGTCGATCGGCTCGAAGCCGGCCGCTACGTGGAGCGGGTGGCGTGCTCGACCGACGCACGGGGCGCCTTCGCCGTCCTGACCGACGCCGGCTATGAACGCCTGCAGGCTGCCTCGCCGACGCATCTGCGCGGTGTGGACGTGCACTTCCTGTCGGCCATCCCGCCGGCCGACCGCGAGGCGTTCGTGCGCGTGCTTTCGGACATCCTCGACGGACTCGAGCGCTCCGGTCGGCCGACCGACGAGGCCTGGTCCGACTGACGCCGGGCGGAGGAAGGCGCGATCGGCCCCGAACGCTGCTCGAGACCCGCCTTCAGTGGAGTTCAGCCGCCTCGCGGTAGCGCGCCTCCTGGCGACGGATCGCGTCGGGGTTCGTCCCCCGGGCCCTGGCCAGCCGCTCCGTCAGGAGCTGGAGAGGGGTGGCCGTGGCGATCAACGCGGCGCCTGGGCCGGTGAGGTCGGGCCGATGAGCGACGAGGCGGCCGGCCGAGATGGGCGCCGCTCCGAGCGCGGTTACGGCCTCCGTGCTCAGGATGGCTGCCGTGCGCAGCCCGAGGGCTCCGGCGGCCGCCAGCGCATCGGCGGCGCGGCCCGCCCGCTGGTCGAGGTGATCCGCGTCGGCGAGCAGCAGGACGAGCCCCGTCTCAGGACCGGTCGCCGGCAGATGCCCGTGGAGGAGCGTCTCGAGGTCACGCATCGTGGTCGGGAGCCACGTCGCCTCCTCGATCTTGAGCGCCAGCTCCCGCGCGGCAGGGTCGGTCGGCGCCGGAGGCGACGGTCAGGATCGTCGTCGCGTCCGCCAGCCGCGCCGCGATCGCCTCGGCGGCTGACGCCTGGTCGAGGCCAGCCGCAAGCGCAGCACGGACATCGGATGGTGCGGGATGGCTGCCGGTCACGTGGCCGGCCACGGCCAGGGCGGCGAGGATGGGCGAGAGGTAGCCGATCGTGTGGCACCAGCTCTGGTCCGCCTCGTCGGTCGCCACCACCACGTCGACCAGCCGCGCACCGGGAGACCGGTCGCTGACGGTCAGCAGGGCCGTCGCGGCGCCGGCGCCCCTGGCCGCCTCGATGGCGCCGATGGTCGCCGCCGTGCCGCCCTCGTGAGAGACGCCGATGAGCAGGCCGCCGGCCTGAGGTGCCAGTGCGGCTTCGAGGGCCTGGGCGGCCTCGACGCGCACCTTGAGGCCGATGCTGGAGAGCGCATCCTCGAGGATGAGCGCGGCGGCCATGGCCGCGTGCTCGCTGGTGCCGCAGCCCACGACGCGGATCGGCGTCTGGGCTTCGGCCGCCGTCCGCACGTGTCCGGCCAGGACCGCGGCCATCGACCCGGGCGCCGCGAGGCGCGTCAGGAGACGCTCCGCGAGCGCCGGCTCGGCGGCCATCATGTCGGTCATCAGGAACGGCGGGCCGTCGCGGAACGGCGGCATCGAGGAATCGCGCCAGGGCTCGGGAGCACCTGGCAGCGGAGCCTTCGGGATCGAAGGGTCGGGCGGTCGGGTCAGGCATGAAGGTCTCCGTCAGACGAGCCCGGGGAAGAAGCGCCGCGTCCGATCGCGGTAGTCGGCGTAGTCGGGATACCGCTCGAGCAGCCAGGCCTCCTCGCGGATCGACTTGAGGTACAGGACCAGCAGGAGGAGCGCCGAGAGGATGACCGCCGGCAGGCTGGCATTCAGGAACCCCCAGCCGAGCGCGCCGAGGGTGAGACCGCCGTAGATCGGGTGTCGCACCGAGCTGTAGATGCCGGTCTCGACGAGCTCGCCGGTGTCAAGCGGCCGGGGGTTCGGCGTGAACGACGGTCCGAGAGCCTGGACCCCGAGGAAGGCCATCACGCCGCCAGCCACGATGAGGGCGCCGCCCAGGACGATCAGTGCCGTGCCTGGCAGGCCCGAGGCGCGCGATGCCGGGACGCCCGCCACGGCGATGAGTGCGATGAGGATGAGCCTGGAGGAAGACCCAGCCCTGACCGCGCCGGCCGAGATCGGGAACGCGCATGGCGTCATCGTCGCACGCGGCGAGCGGCATCGTGGCGTGGCGTCATCGTCGCCGCGCCAGGCAGCGCCGTCTCGAGGCAGGCTGGGGAGGCCTGTCGGCGGTGCCGATGGGTGGCCCCGATGATGGCGAGTCGTCCACCTTCGGGGATGGACCGTGGACAACTCCGGTCGGTACCCGAATCTCGTGGATAAGTCCCGTTGACCAGCCACAGGCGCGCGGGATACATTTCGTCTTGCCCGAAGGGGCCTCGCACCGGACCCGGAAGCCGCAAGGCGGAAGGGGGACGATCGGACGGTTTACCGATCGATCGTCAAGGAGCGGCGGTTCCTTCGGGCGTTTCGTTGCCCTCCGGGGCGTTTTCGTGTTTCCGCTCGGGCCCTGCTCCCGCTCTCGAGTCGGACCGCCCCGTCGGGACCCGCCGCCAGTAGCGGTTCAGTCGCCGCTGGTCGGGACCCCCAGCACGTTGAAGCCCGCGTCCACGTAGTGCACCTCGCCCGTGACCGCAGCCGCCAGGTCGCTGGACAGGTAGACGGCGGCACCCCCGACATCGTCGATGTCGATGTTGCGCCGCAGTGGCGCCACGTCACGGAACTCCCCGTACATGCCGCGGAAGCCGGCGATGCCCGAGGCCGACAGCGTACGCACCGGTCCGGCGCTGATGGCGTTGACGCGGATGCCCCGCGGTCCGAGGTCCGCGGCCAGATAGCGGACGCACGCTTCGAGGGCCGCCTTGGCGACGCCCATCACGTTGTAATTGGCGACCACCTTCTCGGCACCGTAGTACGACAGCGTCAGGATCGAGCCGCCGGCCGTCATGCGCGGCAGCGCAGCGCGTGTCAGCGCGACGAGCGAGTAGGCGCTCACGTCGAGCGCGGTCGTGAAGCCATCGCGCGAGGTCTCGACGAAGGCGCCCGCCAGGTCCTCTCGACGGGCGAACGCGAGCGCGTGGACGAGGATGTCGAGCTCGCCGTGAACCTCGTGCCAGCGCTCGAAGACCTGTTCCACCTGCGCATCGTCCTGGACGTCGCAGGCCTCCACGAACGTGGCTCCGATGGACTCGGCGAGCGGCTTGACCCGTCGCTCGATGAGCGACTCGATGGAGCTGAAGCCGACGGTCGCCCCGTGCGCGTGGAACGCGCGGGCGATGCCCCAGGCGATGGAGTGGTCGTTGGCGACTCCGAAGATGAGCGCCCTCTTGCCCTCGAGCAGCCCCATCGGTCTGCCTCCCTGACGGATGACCCACAACGAGCCTCGGGGATGACCCATCACCCGATGCCGCGCAGCGTAGCGTCTCCAGCTCGGCCGGATCGTCGCCACCGATCGGTCAGCGTGAGCCACCCATCCAGCCCGGGAACAGCGACCACCCCACGGCCGCTCGGCTAGCATGCCCCGATGCGCGAACGCTGGACACCGGCTGCGATGCGGCGCCTGCCCGGCCTCCTGGTCGGCCTCGTCGGATTCGGCCTGGGCATCGCGCTGATGGCGCAATCGGGACTCGGCCTCGGCCCCTGGGAGGTGCTCAATCAGGGTGTCGGACTGCAGCTCGGGATCCCGCTCGGCACTGCCAGCATCCTGCTGGGCATCCCGATCCTCCTCTGTTGGATCCCGCTTCGAGAGCGCCCCGGGCCCGGCACCATCATCAACATCGTGCTCATCGGCGCCGCGACCAACCTCGGTCTGCTGATCTTCCCGAGCCCACCAGCTGACGACGTCGCACTGCGCCTCGCGGAGTTGATCGCCGGCATCCTGCTCATCGGCGTCGCCAGCGGGCTGTACCTGGCCGCCGACCTTGGTCCTGGCCCACGTGACGGCCTGATGACCGGCCTCCACCATCGCTTCGGCTGGAGCATCGCGCGGGCGCGCCTGGGGCTGGAGCTGTCGGTCCTGGCCGTGGGCTGGCTGCTCGGTGGGACGGTCGGCATCGGCACCGTCGCTTTCGCCCTGGGGATCGGACCCATCGTGCAGGTCGCACTTGACGTCTTCGACCGCGACGGCCGCGTCATGCGACGGCGGAAGGCCGCCGACGCCGAGCCCGTACCAGCCGACGGCGCCGCCTGATGCCAGCGACACGACAGGCGACGGCCTGGCGCCTGGCGCGAAGACCGGATCCGGCGTCGTGAAGCTTGCCTTCCTGGGCGCCGCGACCACGGTCACGGGCTCGCAGTTCCTGCTCACGACCGACCGCGCCCGGGTGCTGGTGGACTGCGGCATGTTCCAGGGCTCACCGCGTGACAGTGAGCGCAACCGGCTCGACTTCGCGTACGACCCGGCATCGATCGACGCGCTCCTGCTCACGCATGCCCATCTCGACCACAGTGGGCTCATCCCGGTCCTCGTCCGAGACGGCTTCGCCGGGCCGATCCACGCCACGCCGCCGACCATCGAGCTGACGCGGCTGATCCTGCTCGACAGCGGCAAGATCCAGGCCGGCCAGGCCGAGGATCGTCGTGAACGGGCCGAGCGGCTCGAGCGTCGCGCGCACCGACGGGCAGTCGAGGAAGGACTCGATCCCGAAGAGGCGATCCGGGCGGGTCCGCCGGACGTCGAGACGGTCGATCTCGAGCCGCTCTACGACGTCGCCGACGCGGAACGGGCGATGGGAGGCTTCGTCGGTCATCGTTACGGGGAGCCGGTGTCGATCGCGCCCGGCGTGACCGCGACCTTCCTGGACGCAGGGCACATCCTCGGCTCGGCCATCATCGTCGTCGATGCTGCCGACCGGGAGGGCGATGCCCCGACCAGGATCGTCTTCTCCGGAGACCTTGGGCGGCCCGAGACGCCGATCATCCACGACCCGACGGCCATCATCGACGGCGCGGACGTCGTGCTCGTCGAGTCGACCTACGGCGGCCGTGAGCACGAGCCGGAGACGGAGGCCGTCCGACTGCTGGCCGAGGCCATCAACGCGATCGCCGACTCGAGCGGTGTGCTGCTCATCCCGTCCTTCGCCATCGGTCGGACGCAGGAGGTCGTGTGGGTCATGGACCGGCTGCTCGAGGCAGGACGGATCCCGCACGTCCCGCTCTATCTCGACTCGCCGATGGCCTCGCGCGCGAGCGACGTCTACCGCCGCTTCCCCGGCTATTACGACGAGGAGACGGATCGGCTGCTTCAGGCTGGTGCGTCGCCGCTCGACTATCCGGATGCGACGATCACCCGGACTGCGGACGAGTCGAAACGCATCCGGACTGCGCCGCGGCCGATGATGATCGTGGCCTCGAACGGCATGCTCACCGGCGGGCGTGTAGTGCACCACCTGCGAAACCTGGTCGGCGACCCCAAGGCGACGATCCTGTTCGTGGGTTACCAGGGCGAGGGCACGCTCGGAGCGCATCTCCAGGCTGGCGCGACGACGATCCGGATCGACGGTCGACCCACCGACGTCCACTGCCAGGTCCGCTCGATCAGCGGCTTCAGCGCCCATGCGGACGAGTCGGAGCTGCTCGATTGGCTGCACCACTTCGCGACGGCGACACGACGCCCCCGGCGGGTCTTCATCGTGCATGGCGACCCGGAGGCCGCCGAGGCGCTCGAGCCGAAGGTCCGAGCCATGGGCCTCGACACCCACCGCCCAGCCTTCCGCGAGGAGGTCGAGCTCTGACGCGCACCGACTGCGACCGGCTATGGCCGCTATTGCGCTCGATCCTGGCCTAGATGACCGTTGCGGTCTCCGGCATCGCCAACCCGCGGGCGTAAAGCGCTTCGTACTCCGCCGCTGGTCGATCCCAGGAGTGATCGATGGCCATGCCGCGTGACATGAGGGCGGACCAGCGCGGGCGGTCGTGCCAGGCGGCGATGGCGCGCATGGACGCCTCCAGCAGCGCATCTGGCTCCGCCGTACCAAAGACGAAGCCGTTGCCGGTCGGCTCGGCGTCCGCATCGAAGACCGTGTCGGCCAGGCCGCCGGTCCGCCGCACGACGGGGATGGTGCCGTAGCGCAGGGCGATCATCTGGCCCTGGCCGCATGGTTCGAACCGCGAGGGCATCAGGAACGCATCGGATCCGGCGTAGATGCGGCGAGCCTCGTCGCGATCGAAGCGGTCAAGGACGACGATCCGGTCCGCCATCAACGCCGCCATGGCTTTGAGCCCGGTCACGAGGCCGTGGTCGCCGGTCCCGAGCACGATCAGACGCCCGCCCGCCCCGACGAGGCGCTCCGCGGCATCGGTCACGAGGTCGAAGCCCTTCTGGGGATCGAGCCGGCCGACCATGCCGAAGATCGGCCCGTCGGTGTCGATGCCGTGCCGCGCGGCGAGATCGGCGCGGCATGCCGCCTTGCCGGCCAGGTCGTCGAGCGAGTATGTGGCCGGCAGGCTGGCGTCGGTGGCCGGGTCCCAGAGCTCGGTGTCGATGCCGTTGACGATGCCCGAATAGCGATCGCCGAGCCCCCGCAGCAGGTCGTCCACGCCGGCCCCCATCTCCGGGCTGAGCGACTCGCGGGCGAAGCCGGGGCTGACGGTGTTGACGAGGTCGGCGGCTTCGATGCCCGCGCGCAGGAGGTCGACACCTTCGTCACGTCCTGACGGGCTCGCGATCCTCGGCCAGGTCTCCGAGCTGCCATACGCGCTCCGGCGGGATCCAACCATGGTAGGCAAGGTTGTGACAGGTCAGGATGCCCGTGGCACCGGCAAGCTCCGCCGGGACCCCTCTGGCCCGCGTCGCCTGGAGTCCGAGAAGCGCCGGGCCGGCCTCCCAGTCGTGGCCGTGGAGGACGTCAACGGCCTGCCCGTCGAGCGCGATGCCCGCCAGCGCGGCTCTGCCCAGGAGCGTGAATTGGGCGGCGTTGTCCGAGTAGTCGGCGCCGGCCTCGACGTAGTAATCGGGGCGATCGAAGCTGAAGGGGTGGTCCACCAGCCGCAGGCGATAGCCTTCCGCCTGCCCGTCCACGAGGTCCACCGTCGCCATGTCGCCGGCGTCCGAGCGCTCGCCCGGCCGGATCCCGATCGGCAGGCTGACCGTACGGCGATCGAGCGGCCCGTCCGGCGGCCGCAGACCCCGGTAGTACGGCAACACGACGTCCACATCGTGCCCACGCTTGCCGAGCGCCCGGGACAGGGCGTCGACGACGTCGGCCAGGCCGCCCGTCTTGGCGAAAGGCTCGCACTCGGAGGCGACCATGACGATCCGCATCGCGGCATCGTAGCGGCTGACGGAGGCGTGCAGCCCAACGAGTACCATCCCATCGCGCATGGATGGCTCCGCTCGATCAGGCTCGACGTCTCTCGAGGGGTATCTGCTGCTGGCCGACATCTCCGGCTACACCGCCTTTGTCGCAGGCGTGGCCGAGACGCACGGCGTGGACTTCAGCTCAGGGATCCCTGCTGGATACAGCCTCGTGGGTGAGCTGCTGGACACCGTCGTCGAGGGCGTGCAGCCCGACTTCGGAGTCGCCAAGCTCGAGGGCGATGCCGTCTTCGCCATGGCGCCGGCCGAAACCCTCGACGGGCGGGGCGACTCGGTCCTCGGTCATCTGCAGGCTGTCCACCGGGCGTTCCGCGCGCGACGCGAGGAGGGCAAGCAGGCGACCGATCACATCTGCACGGCTTGCCCCGTCGCGGGCAACCTTGACCTGAAGATGGTCCTCCACCGTGGCCACTTCGTGCAGCAGACCGTTGGATCCCGAAGCGAGTTGCTCGGTCCAGCGGTCAACGTCGCCCACCAGCTGCTCAAGAACACGATCCGATCGCGGATCGGCAACCGGCCTTATCTGTTCCTCACCGATGCTGCCGCCGCCGGGCTCGGCGTTCCATCGGTCGGCCTGGAGCACCGTGAGGC
Organism: uncultured Chloroflexia bacterium; assembly: GCA_963837215.1. Classification (GTDB taxonomy): domain Bacteria; phylum Chloroflexota; class Limnocylindria; order Limnocylindrales; family CSP1-4; genus CSP1-4. The sequence goes on along the minus strand of CAWIML010000001.1, from coordinate 122,186 downwards.
GTATCCCGACGTCGGGTCCATCGACGGTCGCATCGTCGACCTTGGTGCCGAATAGCTGCACCTCCGCTGCTCCGACACCGGAGCGATCCTCGCCACCGACGGCGCCTGGCGTCCACTGACCGTGTAGCATCCGCCGGAATGCATCTGATCGATATCGCCGCGGTGGCGGCCGCGCCCCCACGCCTGCCGCGGCAGCTCGAGGGCCTGCGGCGCCTCGCCTACAACCTCTACTGGACGTGGCATCCCGAGGTCCGGGTGCTCTTCAACCGCATCGATGCCGGTGGCTGGGCGCGCTACCGGAACCCGATCCCCGTCCTCCAGGACATGCGGGATTGGTCGCGCGTGCTCGACGACACCGACTTCCTGGTCGAGTACGAGACGATCCTGGCGCGCTTCGATGCCTACATCGCCAACGGAGCCGGTCACTGGTTCCAGCGCCGCCATGGCGACGAGCTGAGCGGGCCGATCGCCTACTTCTGCGCCGAGTTCGGCCTTCACGAGTCGCTGGGCATCTATTCCGGCGGCTTGGGTGTGCTGGCTGGTGACCATTGCAAGGCGGCCTCCGACATGGCCCTGCCGTTCGTCGGTGTCGGCCTTCTCTACCGCCACGGCTACTTCCGCCAGGCCATCGACGCCGACGGCCATCAGGAACACGCGTACCCCGACTACGATCCCGCGCGCCTGCCGCTCCTTCGCGTGATCGACGACGAGGGCGAGCCGATCCTGGTCCCCGTCGAGTTCCCAGGTCGCACGGTCCAGGCCACTGTCTGGCTGGCGCAGGTCGGGCGCGTGCCGCTCCTGCTCCTTGACACTGACATACCCGAGAACGAGCTTGCCGATCGACCCATCACGCACCAGCTCTACGTCCGCGGCCGCGAGATGCGCTTGCACCAGGAGATGGTGCTCGGTGTCGGCGGAGTGCGGCTCTTACGTATCCTGGGCATCGAGCCCGCGGCCTGGCACCTCAACGAGGGACACTCGGCGTTCATGCTCGTCGAGCGCGCCAGGGAGCTGACGGCCGCCGGCCAGCCGCAGGAAGCAGCCCTGGAGCAGGTCCGCCGCGACGCGGTCTTCACCATCCATACGCCCGTCTCGGCGGGCAACGAGCGCTTCGACGTCGGCCTCGTGCGGCTCCTCGCGACGCCGCTCGTCGAGGGCAGCGGCCTCGACCTCGATCGTGTGGTCGAGCTCGGGATCGGCACGGATGGCGATGAGGGTAGCTTCGACATGACGGCCTTCTCGCTGCGCCTGACGCGAGGCGCCAACGCAGTCAGCCAGCTCCACGCCGGGACGGCCAACGGCACCTGGCTGGGCACGCCGCGCTCGGCCATCCTGGGCATCACCAACGGCATCCATGCACCGACCTGGCTCGGCCGGCCGATGGCAGAGCTCTTCGCGAACCTGGGCGCCGACCTGGACGCCATGAGCGATGAGACGCCCGAAGGTCGGTTCTGGGAGCGCCTCGACGCCATCACCGACGGAGACCTCTGGAAGGCGCACCGCCGGCAGAAACGCGAGCTGGCGGTCTTCGTGCGCGGACGACTCCTTCGCCAGTTCGCCCGCCATGGCGCCTCGCCGGTCGTCCTCGAGAGTGTCGAGCATGTCCTCGACCCGGAGGTGCTGACGATCGGCTTCGCCCGTCGGTTCGCGACGTACAAGCGTGCCGCCCTGCTGTTCAGCGACGAGGATCGCCTGGCGCGCCTGCTGTGGAACGAGGAGCGCCCTGTCCAGGTCATCTTCGCCGGCAAGGCCCACCCCGCCGATCGCCCGGGCCAGCGGGTCATCCGCGACATCTTCGAGCGCACCCAGGCCCCCCGGCTGGCCGGTCGTGCCTTCATCCTCGAGGACTACGACATGCGCATCGCCCGCTATCTCGTGCAGGGCGTCGATGTCTGGCTCAACAACCCGCGACGGCCGCTCGAGGCCTCGGGGACGAGCGGGATGAAGGCGGCTGCCAACGGCATCGTCAATGTCTCCGTGCTCGACGGCTGGTGGGACGAAGGCTGGACGGGCACGAACGGCTGGGCCATCGGCGGTCGCGAGCAGTCTTCCGACGAGGAGGCCCAGGACGCCGCCGACGCTGCCGACCTGTACCGGATCCTCGAGGAGGAGGTCGTGCCGCGCTGGTATGAGCGCGACGACAAGGGGCTGCCGCAAGCCTGGGTCGAGCTCATGAAGGCATCCATCGCCTCGAACATCTGGCGCTTCTCGACGACACGCATGCTCGAGGAATACGTCGAGCAGCTCTACCTGCCCGCCGCCCACTCGAGCGATCGGGCGACATCCGGCCTGGCGCCCTCGGCCGCGATCATCGACTGAGCGCTGCTCCGGCCCAGGGCACGATCAGGTCCCGACGAAGATAGCCGCCGACTGGGCGGGCATCGAGATGCCGACCGGTCCCCCATCCCGCGCGGCCGTGCGCAGCTGGACGCCCGACGAGACCAGGTCTTCGAGCGGCCGCCACGCGACCGCGCTGTGTCCATCGAGAGCGCCGGGACCCCCGCCGCGGCCGAGGTCGCCGAACGGGACGTCGACCGCCTCGTGACCTGCGTTGACCGCGACCAGCGCCCGCTGTCCCTCGGCCGTACGCTCGAGCACGACCGCCCCGCCGATCGCGCCGACGCATCGCACCTCGCCCCGACGGAGCGCGACGTGCTCGTGGCGCGCGGCCGCGAGGGCGGCCACATGTTCGCGTAGTCGCTGGTCGCCGGCGCCCGGCTCTATGGGATACGAGCGTCGGCAGTCGGGATCGTGATAGCCCGCCATGGCGATCTCATCGCCGTAGTAGATGCACGGTGCACCCGGCAGTGTCAGCTGCAGGGTGAAGGCGAGCCGCAGGGCAGCCACGTCGCCACCGAGGACCGTCAACGCCCGCGGTGCGTCGTGCGAGCCGAGCAGGTTGAGCTGGACGGCGATGACAGCGGGGTCGTACAGCGACATCAGGCGTTCCACGACCCGCCCGAAGGCGGCCGCATCCAGCGGGCGGATCGATTCGCGATACATGTGATGCTCGTCCACGACGCGCAGGTCGAGGCTCGTCCCGCCCGCGAATCCCAGGATGGCCGAGGCGAGCGGGTAGTTCATGAGCCCGTCGAAACGGTCGCCGGAGAGCCAGTCGGGCGCCTCGATCCAGATCTCGCCGACCAGGTAGGCCTCAGGGTCGACCGCCCGGCAGCGACGCCGGAACTCGGGCCAGAAGGTCGGGTCCTCGATCTCGGTCGGCACGTCGAGGCGCCAGCCGTCGATGCCGAAGCGGAGCCAGTGCTCGGCCACGCCGAAGAGGTACTCGCGCACGTACGGGTTCGCGACGTTGAGCTTCGGCAGCGCAGGCAGCCCCCACCACGCCCGATAGCCGCCGCGCGCGGCTGGCCCGGCCTTGTCGAGTCCCGGATCGACCTCCGGGTAGGGGTCCAAACGCCGGCCACCTTCGAGGACCCGGTCGTCGAGGATGAACCAATCCCGATACGGCGATGCGGCGCCATTCTCGGCCACGTGGTGGAAGGGCCAGAAGCCGCGACCGCAATGGTTGAAGACGCCGTCGAGCACGACCCGCATGTCGAGGGCGTGCGCGCGGTCGATGAGCTCCCGAAAGGCCTGATCGCCGCCGAGGAGCGGATCGACCGCCAGGTAGTCGTACGTGTGGTAGCGATGGTTGGATGCCGAGGCGAAGATCGGGGTCAGATAGAGCGCGGTGACGCCCAGCTGGCGCAGCGCCGGCAGTCGGTCGGCGATGCCGTAGAGGTCGCCGCCCTTGAAGCCGTGGACGGTCGGCGGCGCATCCCACGGCTCCAGCGGACCCGGCGTCGGGACGCGCCCGGACCGTGCGTAGCGATCGGGGAAGATCTGATAGAAGACCGCGTCGCGGACCCAGCCGGGCGTATCGACAGGCATGCGCTGGTCTGCCTCCGGTGCTGGCGCTGGGATGGACCGGCCGGTACGCGCGGGGCCGGCGTGCGGGCCGTAGTATGGCGGCCGACCACGAGGACCGGCAGCAGGCCGGCTCGGGCCAGCAGTCGGAGGGGCGATCCAACCACGTGGCCCCCCGGATCTCGCTCGCCCTCGTCCTCCACAACCATCAACCCGTCGGCAACTTCGGCTGGGTCATCCAGGGCACCTTCCAGGCGGCCTATGAGCCGATGCTGGCCGCCCTCGAGCGACATCCCAGCGTCCGGGTCGGGCTCCACTACACGGGCCCGCTCCTCGAGTGGCTCGTGGCCGAGCAGCCGGAGTTCGTCGAGCGCCTCGCCGCGCTCATCGCGCGCGGGCAGGTCGAGATCCTCGGTGGCGGTTGGACCGAGCCCATCCTGGCCGCGCTGCCTGTCGCCGACCGAGTCGCCCAACTGCGCCGCATGGGCGACGAGCTGGCCCTGCGCTTCGGCCACCGGCCGCGCGGCGCGTGGCTCGCCGAACGCGTCTGGGAGCCGTCGATGCCCGCCGATCTCGTGCGCGGCGGCTACGAATGGACGATCCTCGACGACAACCACCTGCGCGGTGCCTCGGTCGCCGAGGACGCCATGTGGAGCACCTTCACGACCGACGACCAGGGCGAGCGGCTGACCGTCTTCGGGACCGAGCAGGGCCTCCGCTACCGGATCCCCTTCGGCGAGGTGGACGACGTCATCGCCTACCTGCGCGACCACGCCACGGACGATGGCCGGCGCGTCGGCATGATGGGTGACGACGGCGAGAAGTTCGGCGCCTGGCCGACGACCTACGAACACTGCTGGGGCGGCGGCCAGTGGGTCGACCGCTGCTTCAGCGCCCTCGAGGCGAACGCCGACTGGCTGACCACGACGACCCCTTCCGACTGGCTCGAGCGCGAGCCGCCGGCGGGGCGGATCTACGTGCCCACCGCGTCCTATGTCGAGATGACCGAGTGGGCCCTGCCCGCCGATGAGTCGGGCGCCTTCCACCATGCGCTGGCGGCTGCCCGGGCGGCCGATCTGCCTGAGGCACGCTTCCTGCACGGTGGCTTCTGGCGCAACTTCCAGGCCCGGTATCGGGAGGTCAACGATCTCCACAAACAGATGCTGCGTGTCTCGGCCAAGGTCGGCGCGATGCCGGACGGCCCGGGTCGGGCGACCGCCGTCGACCACCTGCAGCGCGGGCAGTCGAACGACTGCTACTGGCACGGCCTCTTCGGCGGCATCTACATCGTGCATATGCGCATGGCCACGCTCCACCATCTCATCGCGGCCGAGGACATGGCAGATGCCGCCGCGCGGACGTCGGGCGCCGAGCCGGACGACGCCCATGTCGGCGACTGGGACCTCGACGGCCGCCCTGACGCTGTCCTCGCCTCCCCTGCGCAGCTCCTGACCGTGGACCTTGACGGGGGTGCCGGCATCTCGACCTGGGACCTGCGGGCCAGCCGGGTCGCCCTGCTGGCCGCCATGCGGCGGCGGCCTGAGGCGTACCACGCGCGCATCGTCGAGCACGACGCCACGAGCACCGCCGCGGGCAACACCGGCGGCAGCGTCTCGATCCACGACATGGTGGCGGTCAAGGAGGCGGACCTCTCCGGCTACTTGCACTACGACGATCACGAGCGTCGAGGCGCCCTGGTCCGGCTCCTGGAGCCGGACCTCGATGTGGTCGCTCTGCGAGAGGGCACGCACCCGGATCGGATCGCGGTCGACGCGCCGTGGGCCCTGGAACGGCTCGGGCAGGATCGACTCGAGGCACGCCGTGAAGTCGACGGCCTGGTCCTGACACGCGAGCTGCGCATCGGCGGGTCGCGGCAGGCGCCCTGGCTGGAGATCGAGGTCGAGGTCGAGAACCGGTCGGGCCGCCCGTATCGCGCGGACCTCGGCCTCGAGTGGAGCATCTGTCTGAGCGGGGGTGGCGGCAATCCGGCCGCGTACTACGAGGTCGAGGGTGACGCTGACGGGCGACCCGTCCGTTCGCCCCACGATGGCTCGGATGACCTGGCGGTCGCGGAGCGCGTCTCGTTCGGTAACGACCAGGACGGCGTCCGTGTCGATGCCAGCCTGGATCCGGCAGGGCGCATCACCTGGTTCCCGATCGAGACCGTCTCGAACTCGGAGGGTGGCTTCGAGCGCGTCTACCAGGGTTCGTCGCTGCTCTTCCGGTGGCCGCTGCGACTGGCGGTCGGCGGGAGCACCTCGGTACGGCAGCGATTTGCCGTCACCGAGTCGCGCGACCTGGCGCTCGAAGCGCCGGCCGAGGCGTGAGCCTGCCTCGCCTCGCCGTCCACGGTCACTTCTACCAGCCGTCGCGCGAGGACCCGTTCACCGGCCTGACCCCGCCGGAGCCCGGGGCGGCCCCGTTTCGGGACTGGAACGACCGCATCGCGGCCGAGTGCTACGGGCCGAATGCGGCGGCCGGCAACTTCGGCCGCATCGGCTTCGACCTCGGGCCGACGCTCGCGCGATGGCTGCGACGCGAGCGCCCCGAGACGCACGACGCCATCGCCGCGCAGGGACGCGGCCGCGGCGCCATGGCCCAGCCGTTCCATCACGCCATCCTGCCGCTGGCGGCGACCCGTGACCGGCGGACCGAGATCGTCTGGGGCCTGCGCGACGCCGAGCTCCGCTTCGGCCATCGCCCGCTCGGCCTCTGGCTGCCGGAGACGGCCGTGGACCTCCTCACGCTGCGCATCGCCGCCGAGGCCGGCGTCCGCTACACGATCCTCGCGCCCTGGCAGGCGGCGACGACGGGGCTCGACACCCGTCGGCTGTATCGCGTCGAGCTCGGTGCGGAGCGGCACATCGTGGTCGCCTTCTATCACGGCGCCGTCTCAGCCGCCGTGAGCTTCGAGCCGATCGCGACCGCGGACGTCGGACGCTTCGTCGGAGAGCGAGTCCTGCCCATCGTCGGCGATGGGCTGCCGGACGGACACGCACCGCTCACGCTGGTCGCCACGGACGGTGAGCTGTACGGCCATCACATGCCCTTCCGCGACCTCTTCCTGGAGTCGTTGACCACGACACCGAGCGACCAGTTGGGGTTGGAGCTGACGACCGTCGGCGACCTGCTGGCCGACTCGCACCCGGCACCGCTGCCGGTGATGGCCATCCGCGATCAAACGAGCTGGTCGTGCCACCACGGGATCCTGCGCTGGAGCGGTGAGTGCCCCGACGCTGCCGACGGGCGCTGGAAGCGTCCGCTCCGGGTCGCCCTCGAGCGACTGGCGGCGGCCGTGGACGTGGTCGCCGAGCGCGAAGCGGCGACCCTCGGCGTGGACCTGTGGGCGGCCCGCGACGCCTGGGCAGACGTGGCCAGCGGCTATGTCGAGCAGACAGAGGCGGTCGAGCGCATCCAGGCCTCGGCCGTCCAGGGTCGGCCGGCTGCCGCCACGGCTGCCGCTTCCTCGGAGGCCGCCGGGCGGCTGGCCGTCCTGCTCCGCGCGGAGAGTTCCCGCCTGGCGATGTTCGCCTCCGACGCCTGGTTCTGGGATGACCCGTCGCGCCAGGAGACGACACAGGCGATGCTCTGGGCGGCGCACGCAGCCCGCCTCATCGACGAGCTTGCCGGCACCCGACTCGAGGCGACCCTCGTGGCTGACCTGGCGGCACTGCGCTCAGCGGCCACCCGGCTCGACGGCGCCGAGCTCTATGCCATGGCCCTGCAGGCCGTCGGCCAGCCGCTGCCCAAGGCCTGATCCGTCGGCTCAGCCGATCTGCAGGAAGCGCCCCCAGGTGAAGTCGGGCCGATAGTCGAGGCCCTCGTACAGCGCTCGCGCGGCCACGTTCTCAGGATCGACCGAGAGCCACACGAGCGAGGCACCGAGTGCCAGGCCGGCCCGGGTGACGATCGTCGTCAAGTAGGCACCCAGGCCGCGCCGCCGCTGCTCGGGAACGACGCCGAGCCCGTGGATCGCGCCCAGCCCGTCTTCGACCATGAGTCGAGCCGTGGCCACGGGCACACCGGCCTCGCGCACCAGGTAGAGCGCGGACCAGACCGCCGGCGATCGTCGAGACGAGCGCCCCGCGCCGATCGGCGGCCTCGCGCTCGGAGATCCCGAAGATGCGGCGCTCGACCGCCTCGTACTCGTCGACCCGAGCAGCGATCACCGATTCGAGGCGGATCGGACCGTCGAGGTGGGGCACCGCCGCCGCTCGACGCGTCCACATGACGACCTCGTGTCCGATGTCGAGCCAACCATCCTCCCGCAGACGAGCCGCCAGGTCCGGGGGCGTTGCGAGGCCGTCGCAGACCACGAGGCACGGTGCTTCGCCGATGGCTCGAAATCGAGCCGCCACGCCCGCCGCTCGATCACGCCAATCGTCGTCCGACCAGCGCAGGGAGGTGGCGTGGTTGAAGGCCGGGCCTCGGCCTGACCACTCGAGCAGCGTGGCGCCGATGACGGGATCTTCCGTGCGCCTGGCACCGCCGAGCTCGACCAGTCGCGCCTGTGCCCGCTCGATGCCCTCGGATTCCGCGGCGTCGGGCCCTGGCGGCGGGGCATCGTCGCCGACGTCGGAACGGGCCCTGGCGTTGGCGGGTCGCTGGATCGGCGGTGGAGGCTGGCTCATGCGCTCGGTTGGTCGTACACGATCACCCGCCGCGCACCCTCGCCGCGGCGCATGGCCGCGAACGCCTCCTCGACGCCGTCGAGCCCGATGCGCTCCGAGATCAGGCGATCGATCGGCAGACGACCCTCGAGATAGAGCCGAGCCAGACGCGGGAAGGCGATGGCCGGCACGGACGAGCCGTAGTTGGAACCGAGCATGCGCTTGCCATCCTCGACGAAACGGTAGACGTCGAAGGTCGCACGGACGCCCTGTGGCGTCATGCCCACGAGCGTGATCGTACCGCCTGGTCGGGCGAGGTCGATCGCCAGCTCGACGGTCGCCGGTCGCCCGATGCACTCGAGGGTGTGGTCGGCGCCGCCCTCGCCGCCATAGCCAGCACGCTCCAAGGTCGATCGCACGAGCGCCAGCGTGCCGGCCGGGTCGTCGGGCAGGACGCGGACCGCGGCATGAGCGCCCAGCGAGCGCGCAAGCTCGACCTTCTCGCGAGCCGTGTCGAGTGCCACGATGAAGCCGGCCCCGGCCAGGGCCGCACCCATGACCGCCGACAGGCCGACACCGCCCAGTCCGATGACCACGACGGACGCGCCGGGCCGCACCCGTGCCGTCTCCAGAACCGCCCCGACGCCCGTCGTCACGGCACAGCCGATCAGCGCGGCGACCTCGGGCGGCGTGTGCGGGTCGATGGGGATGGCGGCCTCGGCGGCCACGACCTGCGCCGAACCGAATGTTCCGATGCCGCTGTACGTGCCGATGGGCGAGCCATCGTTGCGGTGGACGCGCACGAGGTCCTCGCGCGATCGGTGGCCCGCGCCGACCGGTCGAGCGCACTGCCAGCCCTCGCCGCGCAAGCACGGCGGGCAGGTGCCGCAGGGCGCGGTCCAGGCGAGCACGACGAGCGTGCCCAGGCCAAGGTCGGGGAACCGTTCCGCGACGCCGGGCCCGACCGCCGTCACGACCGCAGATCCCTCGTGGCCTAGCACGACGTCGATGGGCCGCGCCCACTCGCCGTCCACGACGTGCAGGTCCGAGTGGCAGACGCCGCTCGCGAGCATCCGGACCGCGACCTCGCCGGCGGCCGGCGAGTCGAGGCGCAGTGTCTCCAGTGCCAGCGGTTCTCCTGGCCCGCGAAAGACCAGGCCGCGGATCGTCTCGCTCACGCGCCGCTGCGTGGCCTGCGGACCATGGCCTTCAGGGGAACGCCGTTCGCGATGGTCGTCTCCAGGACCGCCTCGTACCCGTGGCGCCGGTAGTACGCAGCGTCGGCATCGGTGAACGTCTCGAGGACGCAGGGCAAGCCCTCGGCGTCGGCAGGTGCGTGGCCGACCTCCATCAGGCTGGTTCCGATGCCACGACCCTGCAAGTCGGGGTCGACACCGATGAGTGCCAGGAACCAGTGCGGCGTATTGACGGCCTCCCGGCGAACCCGTTCGAAGTCCTCCAGCATGGCCGCCCAACGGTCAGCCGCGTCCCGGCCCGCGACCGCTCGGGCGCGTTCGATGAGATCAGATCCGTCCTGCTCGTCCGCAGGCGTCGGCGCGAGCCAGATCGCGACGCCGGCAAGCTGACCGCCATCGTGGGCCGCCCAGACTGACCCAGGATCCGATCGTACGAGCAGCTCGAAGAGCCCGCTGTTGACCTCGAAGCGGCGTTCCGGGTCCGGTTCGACGATCGCCGTGCCTGGGTCGTCCATGAAGGCGCGCGCCAACAATCGACCCGCCTCGGCCGACGACGATTCGCCAAGGAGCGCCGGATCGGTCACCGATCCGGGGGCGGTTCGTCGCCGAGGAGGATCGAGCGCACCCAGTGGATGGGCGGGCTGCCGTGGGAGATGACGGCTTCGAGATGGGCGCGTCGATCGAAACCGGGTGTCTCGCCCAGGCCGCCGACGAGCGGCGGGTCGACGACGGCCTCCGGGCCGGCGCCCGCTGCCTCGGCAGCCCGTCGTCGTGCGGACAGGTCGAGGTCCCACATCTCGAGCGAGCCCACGTAGTAGGTCGAGAGCTGGGTCGAGGACAGGCGTCCGCGCAGGTACTTGGCGCGTGCCTCCTGCTCTTCCTGGAAGGCGCCCTCGACCATCAACGCCATCGCTTCCTCCTCGCTCATGCCGTCGACGTGGATGCCGATGTCGAGGAGCGTATTCGTGACGCAGCGCAGGTAATACTTCCAGTGCGCGAACATCAGGGCGGGGTCGTCCCCGCCGTAGCCGACGTCCATCATGATCTGCGTGATGTAGACCGCCCAGCCCTCCGCGAACATGCCGCTCTGGAAGACGGCCCGCGCCAGGGACGGCGTCCGGTTCGACCAGTCGAGCTGCAGGTAGTGGCCGGGGATCGCCTCGTGGATGCACAGGATGCGGAGCATCCGGTCGTTCTCCTCGCGGAGGAACGACTCACGGCGCTCGTCGGACCAGTCGGGATCGGGCGGGGTGATCCAGAACTCGCTGACCAGCCCGCGATCGAGCGGCCCCGGTGGCGACAGGAAGGCGCCGCCGTACGGTCGCAGGAACTCGGGTGTCCACGTGATGCGCAGCGGTGCGTCGGGCAGGCCGATGAGCCCGGTCTTGCGCACGAAGGCCTCGATGGCAGCCGTCTCGTTGCGGCAGAAGTCGAGCAGGCCATCCGGTGATGGATGGCGCGCGGCCACGGCCAACCAGGTCTGGCGCACGACCTCGTCGTCGTCCGCGGGCATCCGGGCGGTGCCATGGACCGTCGGCCACAAGCCGCGAGCGACTCGGACCAGCTCGGCGCGCACGGCCTCGAAGTCGCGCTCGGCTCGCGCCCGAAGGGCTTCGACCGAAAGGTCGCTCGAGAGGGCATGACGGAGCTTGGCCGCGAAGAGGTCGGCTCCCAGGCGTCCCTCGCCGCTCGCCAAGGGCCGGACGACATCCTCGAGATGCTTACGGAAGGCGTCCACGGCCACGACGACCTCGCCGCGGACCGCTTCGAGCCCCTCGAGGATGGCTGATGGCGTCCGGGCCGGCCTGGCGGCGGGCCTCGTCGAGGGCCTCGTCGACGAGCGCCGTGATGCTCGACAGCCGATCGATGGCCGTCTCCGTCTGGAGCAGAGCGACCGGCCGATCGGGCAGCCCGACCAGGTTTGCCCGGGCGGTCTCGAGGACCTCCGGCACGCGCCGCGCCCGCCACAGGAAGGCAGCGCCGCGATGCCGCCAGGGGGCGAACTCACGCGCCAAGAGCTCGTGCAGGCCGCTGCCGAGGACGAGCACGTAGGTCAGCGGGTCCCAGGCCTCGTCGCGGAGGACCTCGGCCTCGAAACGCAGCCCGTCGAGCGCCTCGAGCACGATCCCGCGGTCGATCGCCTCGTCAGCGGAAAGCGTTTCGTCGGCCAGCGCCCGGAGCGCCGCCGCGTGGCGGGCGTAGAGATCGAGGCGCATCTGCCGGCCGGCCTCGGACAGGTCCGGCCAGCGGTCGTCGTGGGCGTGGTATCCGACGCTCGTGGCCAGCGTCGGCAGCGCGGCGAACAGATCCTCCAGGAGCACCTTGAGGGCATGATCGAAGGGGCTGACGGGAGCGGGCCGGGCGTCGGTCGTCAGATCGGTGAAGGCGGGCAGATCGGTCATCGAACCTCGACGTCGTGCGGTGTGGGCGGATGGTCGCGGCGGTCGGCGTTGGGCTCGGCCGCGGTCGCCGTGCGGCTGGCGGCCATCGTACCCGCCGGGACAGGTTGTACGATGCCGTCGTGAAGCAGCTCATCCGCCTGGCTGCCAACGCGATCGCGCTGGCCATCACGGTCTACGTCGTGCCTGGCCTCGGCTGGGGCGACTCCGAGGTCCTGACCATCGTCGTCACGGCCCTCATCTTCGGCGTCATCAATATCTTCATCAAGCCCGTCCTGAAGCTGCTCAGCCTGCCCATCCGCATGATGACCTTCGGCCTCTTCAGCTTCGTCATCAACGTCGGCCTGCTCTTCCTCCTGGCCTGGATCGGTGGCCAGATCGGGCGCGGCATCCTGATCGCGGGCTGGCCGATCAAGGACTTTTCGGTGGACGCGCTCGTGGCGGCTGCGCTGGGGGCCCTTGCTCCTGTCCATCATCTCGACCCTCTTCTCGTTCGTGATCCGCGACTGAGGGCGCGGCCCTGGAGCTCGCAGCGGCCGGCTTCGTCGCCGCCGCCCGGACGACCGCCCGACGCTGGGGCACGCCGGCCTATCTCTACGACCTGCCGCGCCTGTGGGCCGACGCGGATGCCGTCACGAGCGCCTTTCCGGACCCATGGATCCGGCTCTACGCGCTGAAGGCCAATGGCCTGCCTGCGCTCATCACGGAGCTGCCCGATCGTGGCTACGGTGCCAATGCGGTCTCCGGCGGCGAGGTCGCCCTCGCCAGGTCGGCGGGCTTCGCGGTCGAGACCATCGCGCTCGAGGGCATCGGCAAGACGCCCGCCGACCTCCGCCTCGCCGTCCGCCTGGCAGCCGCGGGGACACCGCTCCGCTGGGTGGCCGCTGGAATCGACGGATGAAGCCGCGGCCCTGGCGGCGGCAGTCGCGACCGGTCGCCGGGCCGGCCGCGGACCGGAGGACCTGCGCCTGGACGTGCTGGTGCGCCTCAACCCTGCCGTTCGTCCCGAAACCCATGCCGGCCTTGCGGTCGGCGCCGGCGATTCCAAGTTCGGGGTCACGGACGAGGAGCTGGCCGACGTGATCGAAGCCGGTGGCGGCCCCGACGGCCCGCTGCGCTGGCGCGGCCTGCACGTCCACGTCGGCTCCCAGCTTGGCGCTGTCGATGCCTGGCGGACCGCCTTCCGGATCGGCCTCGCGACGCTCCGCCTCCATCGCGCGCGCCTCCCCGATTTCGACACGTTCGATGCGGGGTCGGGCTTCCCGGTCTTCGACGACGGCGTGCCGACACCGGGTCACTTCGCGGCTGCCGCTGCCGAGGCCTTGACGGAGCTGGCGGGCGACCATGCGCTGCGGCTGGCCATCGAGCCGGGGCGTGCGGTCGTGGCGCGCTCGGGATGGCTCTTGTCCCGCGTCCTCCACGTTCGGCAACGCGAGCGGCCGCGTCTCGTCCTGGACGCGGGCATGACCGAGCTCATCCGGCCAGCCCTGTACGGAGCCCGCCACCCGATGGTCGCGTTGAGCAGCCTCGGCCGGCCGGTCGAGGATCCGCTGGCCGGTGCGACGACGGTCCGTGTCGACGGACCCATCTGCGAGTCCACGGACGCCTTGGGCGAGGCCGTCATGCCGCCCCTCCGTCGGGGAGACCTGGTCGCCATCGGCCAGGCCGGCGCGTATGCCTCGGCCATGGCCAGCACGTACAACGGCCGGCCACGGTCCCCGGAGGTCGCCTGGGACGGCGCACGGCTACGGCTCCTTCGACGTCGGGGATCGCTCGCCTCGCTGCCCTGACCGCTCAGGCCGGTGGCAGGCGCCGAAGTTCTGCGCCGGCTCCGCCCCGACCGACCAGCCACGGTGCATCATGTCGCAGCGGTCGCCCGACCCGATCGCCACGCAGGAGGCCGACCAGATGGAGCCGCCGCCCGATCCGATCGAGCCCGCCGCCTCCGGCCTGCCACCGACCTGGTCCACGGCACCGGAGGCGCCCACAAGAGCCATCCCGCGCCTGCCCGATCGAAGCCACGCTGCGGACGGCGATGGACGACGTCGGCACCAGCTTCTGGCGCCTCCTGCTCATCGGCGCCGTCGGCCTGGTGCCCATCTGGGCGGCCGTCATCGCCCTCGGCGACGATGCCCTCTCATCCGTCATCCAGTTCCTGACCATCATCCCGAGCGCGGCGCTCCTCGCCGCCGCTGGCGCCGTCCGCGCAGACCGGCGGCCGACCGTCGGGGGAAGCTACCGGCAGGCCATCGCCCGCCTGCTGCACTACTTCCTGGCCAACATCCTCGTGGTCGTCATCATCGCGCTCATCGCCATCGTGCCCATCATCGTCATCTCGGTCGCGATCGGGATCATCATCGTCAGCGGCTCGACCGACACGGCCGTCACGGTCGCCATCGTGCTGATCATGGCCTTGCTCGCCCTCATCCCCGTGACCTACGTCTCGGCGCGCCTGGCGCTCATCGGGCCGATCATCGTGGTCGAAGGGCTCGGCGTCGGGGAGGCCATCACCGAGGGCTGGCGGCGGACCCGAGGGCAGGTGCTGCGCCTGCTCATCGTCTTCTTGGCTGGCGGCATCCCGGGCGCCCTGGTGGCCATCGGCGGAGCGTTGCTGGCATTCGGGCTGCTCGCGCAACCGATCCTCATCGGCCTGGCCTTCGGGCTTGCCTATACCGTCGCCATCGCCGTCGTGACCTGCGTCAACGTGGCCGCCTGGGAACGACTCGGCGGCTCGACCGCGCCGGAGCGCGAGAACCTCGACGGGAGCGTGTCGGAGGCTGCCGCCGCAGCGCCTGAGGCTGCCGCCGCAGCGCCTGAGGCTGCCACCGCAGCGCCGGTGGCCATCCGACGCTCCGACCGCGGCCCGGCGACAGCCATGTTGCTCCTGATCACGGGCCTGGCTCTCGTCATCGGCGGCTCCGTGGCTTCGGTCGGCAAGGTCGGTGGTTGGATCGAATCGCTGGGCGGCCAGGCCACCGCGGGCAGCGTCACGTACGGCGTCGGTGGTTTCGGCTGCTTCCAGGTCGATCAGCAGGGCGAGTTCGAGGTCGGTGAGGTCATCCACGCCGTCGCCAACCTGGGCATCTCCCTGCCTGCCGGCGAGCGCGTGGGATATGAGGTTTACGCTGACAACGAGATCATCGACCGCGGTTTCGAGGAGCCCTTCGCCGAGCCGACGAGCTGCGTCTTCTTCGACCTCGACACGACCGACATCGAGCCCGCGACCTACACCTTCCGCTACCTCTGGGGCGCCGAGATCCTGGCCGAGGGGAGCTTCGCGATCCGACCATGACCGCGCCGCCGACTGCCAACGTCGAACACTCAGCCGATGGCTGGCCGTGCCCGTCCTCGTCGGCTGGCTGTGCGCGTCCGGCGGCGTCGCTCTCGCTGCCGGGCCGCCCTTCCCGCAGCCGGTCCCCGGCGTCGTGGTCTACGACGAGGCAGGCATCTTCTCCGACGCGACGGAGGCCGAGGCGACCCGGATCATCGAGGCCATCGAGGCCCGGACCGGGGCCGAGATCGTCGTCTATACCCAGGTCAGGCCGGGGGCCAGCGACGAGCAGGCTGCGGCCGACGCCCAGGCGCTCGGCACTGCGTGGGGCGTCGGGCGAGCCGGATTCGACGACGGCCTGGTCATCCTCTTCGACATGGAGGCCGACGGCCCGCATGGCGCCGTCCGACTCGAACCCGGCAGCGGCTTCAAGGCCGCCTACCTCGGGGCGGACGAGAGCCAGGCCGTCTTCGACGAGGTCATGCTGCCCGCATTGCTCGAGGGCAATCTCGACCGCGCGCTCCTGAGCGGTCTCGCGGCAGTCGACGCTCGAGGTCACGAGCCAGGACACCTGGAAGCTCGAGGCAGCGCGCATCACCAGCGCGGTCCTCGGGCTGATCGTCGCACCCGTCTTGCTCCTGGGACTGGTGGGCCTCCTGGTCTGGCGCTGGTACCGCTACGGCCGAGACCCGGTCTACACCGACGACCCCTCCGTGCTCATGCCGGCGCCGCCATCTGGCCTCTCGCCGGCCGGCGCCACGCTGCTCATGGCCGGTCGTTCGACGGCGCGGCAGCTGACCTCGGCGATGGTCGACCTCGCGGCACGCGGCGAGATCGCCTTCCGGCCCGAGCCAGGCATCCTGACCACGAAGGTCGCGATCATCGACGGCGAGGGAGAGGCGAGCACCGATGCCCTCGTCGGCCTGGCCCGCCGCAAGGCGCTCGAGCCGCCGGAAGCTGGCCTCCTGGACGCCATCCAAGAGGAGATCACCGAAGGCGACGGCGCCATCGAGCCGGATGGGATGGTCGCATTGCACGGGCCAAAGACGAAATTCGATGCCGCGCTCGAGCGTCACGTCGCGGGCCGTGGCTGGTTCCGCGAGCCGCCCTCGAGCGCCGTCAACCGCTGGCGGGCCGCGGGCATCGTCGAGATCCTGGCAGCCGTGGCCGCCTTCTGGATCGGCATGGGCGTGCCGCTCGCCGGCGCCACCCTGGTAGCGCTGGCGCTCGGGGCCGCCGGGATCGTGACGCTCGTGGTCGCCGGGGCGATGCCTGCGCGGACGATGGATGGGGCACGGCTCTACGCCTGGCTGTCCGCCTACCGTCGAACGCTCAAGAAGACGTTGGCGATGGCCAGGTCACTCGACGACGTTGTGGCCTCCCGCGCCGTGCCGTGGCTCGAGACGCCCGACCGTGCGCTCGTATGGGGCGTGGCACTCGGCCTCCACGACGAGATCGAGCAGGTCCTCGCCAGGACCGCGACCGCCGCCGCCTCGGCGCAGGCCGTGAGCGGGCCAGGACTCTGGATGCCCGGCTGGTACGGCGGCCACGCCGGCGGCGGTGACGGCGGGGCGGGCGGCCTCGCGCCCGGCCTCTTCTCGACCTCGGCCGTGCCCGACTTCGACGGCATGTTCTCCGCGCTCTCGACGGTCGGCAGCGCCGCTTCGACGAGCCGCTCGAGCGGCAGCGGGTTCGGTGGCGGAGGCGGATTCAGTGGTGGCGGTGGGGGCGGCCGGTTCTGAGGCTGGGTTGGCGGGGTTCCGAGGCTCAGGCAGCCTGGCTTGTCTCCGCTAGACTGCGGCCATGGGAGCCGTCGAGACCATGGAGCTCTTCTTCGAGCGCCTCAACGAGGATGACCGGCAGGGCGCCGTCTCGCTCATGGACGAGCAGGCGGAGATGGTCATCCACGTCGGCGACAGCGCCCAGAAGCTGCGTGGCGTGGAGCGAGTCGGGGGCTGGTTCCTGCGGGCAGACCGAGGCCTCAGGATGATCCCCGGTGACGTCCGCGACACGGGCACCACGTATGAAGCCGATCTCCTCGTGGTCAGGCCGGGCGTCCAGAGCCAGCACATCGACGCCACGTTCCGGGTCGAGGCCGGCAAGATCACCGCCATCAACTTCGCACCCCGTCGCTGACCCGTGTCCGGCGCCGACGAGCGGGCGCGGCGTGCGTTCGACGCCTCCCTTCCGACCCACGCCGTCCGCAACCGCGCCTGGTGGGATGCGGACAGCGAGCGCTACCAGGCCACCCAGGGTCGGCAGTTGCGCGACGCGGGCGGAGCCGCCTGGGGCGTCTGGCAGCTCCCGGAAGCGGAGCTCCAGGTACTCGGTGACGTGGCCGGCCTGACCACGGTCGAGCTCGGCTGCGGCGCGGCACAGTGGTCGATCGCCTTGGCACGGGCCGGCGCGACGGCCATCGGCATCGACCTCTCCGAGGCGCAGCTGCGCGCTGCCTGGTCCGCCGCGACCGAGGCCGGCGTCGAGGTGCGCCTCGTCCACGCGTCGGCCGAGTCGCTGCCGCTCCCGGACGCCAGCGCTGACCTGGCCTTCTGCGACTGGGGTGCCTCCCGCTTCGCCGACCCCGACCGCTGGGTGCCCGAGGCCGCCCGTATCCTCCGGCCCGGTGGTCTGCTCGCGTTCTCGACGGCCACGCCCCTGCTCGACGTCTGCTGGCCCGACGGAGCGGAGGCGCCCGTGGAGCGCCTGATCGGCGGCTACTTCGGGCTCGACCGTGTCGTGGACGCGGAGACGACCGAGTTCCAGCGCACCGATGGTGACTGGATCCGGCTCTTCCGGCGCTCGGGCTTTCGCGTCTTCGACCTCATCGAACTGCGACCGCCCGATGACGCCACATCGAGCTACTGGGACGAGGTCGCCCACGCATGGGCGCGACGCTGGCCTGCCGAGCAGATCTGGCGACTCCGACGCGAGGGCTGACGCTCAGGGGCTTGGCGACGCCTCGTCGCTCGGTGCCGCATCCTCGGTCGGCGCGACCTCGGGGGCGGGGATGGTCAGCTCGTCGCCGACCTTGATCCGGTTGGGGTTCGTGACCTGGGGGTTGGCGGCCAGCAGCTCCTCGGGGGTGATGCCGAATTGCCTGGCGATCTTGGAGATCGTGTCGCCGGCCACGATGACGTAGACCTGCGGCGTGGGCGAGGGCTCGGGCGTGATCGGCGCCTCGGACGCCACGCTGGCGCTCGGCGTCGGCGTGGGCGTCGACGTCGGGCCAGCCAGGAAACTCGGCAGGACGAAGAGGAGAAGGGCGGCGGCGAGCAACGCGACGATGGCCAGCGCGATCGTCGGGACACGCGGGATGCCCACCCGGGTGCGAAGCGTCGGATAGGCCTCGAAGCGGCGCGGCGTCTCCCAGGCCGGGGCGTCGGCGTCGATGCGGGCTGGGCGCCGCAGGCCCCGCGCCGCCGGGCGGGCCTGGCCGACGCTTGACTGCGGCCGGGCGCTCATGCCACTCACTGGTGGGGACGAGGCCGGGGGGGAGGAGGCAGGGCGGGCAGCCAGGAAAGCGGGCACTTCGCCGGCGGCAAGGTCCGTCTCCTGGCCCGATCCCGTGGTCGGACGGACGAGCGCGGCAAGCTCCTCGTCCTCGTCGTCTGCCGCGCTTCGGGCGGCGGCTGCGCTCACGGCAGGGCGAGCGTCGTCGGCAACGAGGCCCATCGCGGCAAGATCCGGGGCCTGTGGCATGGGCGCCACGGGCACCTCCCGCGCCGGTCGGGACGATGCCTCATAGCGCTCCTCGGCCTGACGTGCGGCCGTCCGTTGCGCCCAGGCGCGGAATGTCGGGCACGCGGCGAAGCCCGAGGAGAGGCAGTAGGTCGTCTGGTGGGAGATGGCTCGCGGTGCCGGCACCGACTCGGCGTAGCAGCGGTGTCGGCGGTCGGGCTCCACGCTGCGGCGCGCCTGGTCGTGCTCGAAGGC
Source organism: uncultured Chloroflexia bacterium (assembly GCA_963837215.1). Taxonomy (GTDB): domain Bacteria; phylum Chloroflexota; class Limnocylindria; order Limnocylindrales; family CSP1-4; genus CSP1-4. The sequence goes on along the minus strand of CAWIML010000001.1, from coordinate 102,910 downwards.
CACGAACGGGCAGGCAAGTGGGCCCACGTCGGCGATCGGGCGCTCGCTCATCTCGGCGATGATACCCGCGGAGTGGTCGGCTGCGACCCGCTCCGGTTCGTGGCACGATTGACCGTGGCTCCCGTGCCCAGTGCCATCCGAGAGGTGAACGATGCTCCGCGACCGCGTCCTCAATGCTCTGGCCCCGCGCCGGACCGTCCATGCGCACTGCGACGTGCCCTGCGGCATCTATGACCCGCACGGCGCCGAGATCGCTGCCAAGACCGTCAGCAAGATGGTCGCCTTGATCGGCGAGAACGACGGCAGCGACCTCGAGCAGCGCAACAAGCTCATCCGCAGTGTCAAGGTCAAGGAGGAGCACGCCGAGCTCTGCAAGCGCGAGCTGCAGATCCTCTGGAGCGACTACTTCAAGCCCGAGCATCTCGAGGCACACCCTGACCTTCACGACCGCTTCTGGAAGGCGCTCAAGCAGGCCAGCACGTGCAAGCAATCCGTCAACGCGGCGGCTGCCGCCGAGCTCGAGTCGCAGGTCGCCGCCATCGCCGACATCTTCTGGGCGACCAAGGGCGGCCGCCCCTCCTGAACCGCTTCCTCGCCGGCCTCCGATCCGGCCTCATGGTCGCCGCCGTCGGGGCGGCCCTGGCGCCGGGCCTCGTGCACCTCGGGCGTTCGTGGCGGGCGCGCGTGGCCGTGGTCGGCTCGAGCATGGAGCCGACGCTCACGCCGGGTGACTGGCTGCTGGTCGATCCCCGCGCCTATCGGCGTCGGACGCCTCGGCCTGGCCAGCTCGTGGTGGCACCCGATCCGCGTCAGCCCACGCGTGACCTGGTCAAGCGGATCGCCGCTCTGGACCTCGACGGGCGGCTGCTGCTGGCCGGTGACGCCAGCGACGCCTCGACCGACTCCCGCACGTTCGGTGCCATCGAGCCGGCATCTGTCCGGGGCCGACCATGGTTTCGGGTGCGGCCGCTGGCGCGCTTCGGCCGGGTCGTCTGACGCCCGACGCTAGGTCGCGACCCGGTCGGCGACGAGCTGGCCAGCGAGCCGGATCATCTCGAGGTCGCGCGGCACGAAGGTCTGCAGGACGAGACGCTCGACTCCGGCCGCCTCGAAGGCCGCGATGCCGGCCGATGCCTGCTCCGGCGTGCCCAGGATCCAGCGGTCGCGACGCGCGGCCAGCCACGCGTCGCCCTCGTCGCGATCCATGCCGAACATCTCCAGCTGTGCCGACAGGCGCCGCTGGACCTCGGCTTCATCGGAGCCGATGAGCATGCCGGTCATGGCCGAGCAGACGATCGTCGCCGGGTCCCGACCGGCGGCGACGCAGGCCTTGTCCAGTCGCTCGACGACGTCGCGAGCCGCCTCGGGGCTGGCCGACGTCAGGTCGTACTCGTCGGCGTAGGCGGCGGCCAGCCGCAATGCGCGCGGACCACCGGAGCCGCCCAGCATGAGGTGTGGATGCCGGCGACCGGCGGACGCGAGGGCCGGCCGGAACATCGCCTCATGGACCTGCCAGTAGCGACCCTCGAATGACCAGCCGTCAGGCTCGCGTCCACAGCCCATGGATGATGGCCAGTGACTCCTCGAGGCGGTCGAACCGCTCCCCGAGGGGCGGAAAGTGGAGCCCCAGCTGCGCGTGCTCCTGCTCGTTCCAGCCGGCACCGAGGCCTGCCTCGATGCGGCCACCGCTCATCTCGTCCGCCGTGCCCACGATCTTGGCGAAGGTGCCTGGGTGACGAAAGGTGATCGGCGAGACGAGCACACCGAGGCGGATCCGCTCGGTCTCCCGCGCGAGGCCGGCCACGACGGTCCAGGCGTCGGTCGTCGGCAGGCCGGCTTCGCCCGGAAAGCTCGTGTAGTGGTCGGAGCGCAGCAAGGTCTCGAAGCCAGCCGCCTCTGCCGTCTGCGCGATGGCCAGTTGCTCGAGGTAGGAGAGCCCCTGCTGTGGCTCGATCATCAGCGCGAAGCGCATGCGGCCTCCTTGACTCGACCCGGATAGTACAGGTTGACAGGATAGTTCAGGTGACTATAATCCTTTGTGTCATGGCAACTATCGCAGTCCCCCGTCCGGACGAAGGGCTCGCTGTTCGCGACATCATCGCCGACATCGGCGCCTCGATGGGTGAGCTTCGCTGCATCGGCAGCCAACACCTGGTTCGGGCCGGCGTGAGCATGGGCCACCTCCACGTGATGCGGCTGCTGCAACGGCATGGCGAGCTGTCCATGGGCCGCCTTGCCGAGATGCTCGATGTCTCGCTCTCGAACGCTTCCGGCCTCATCGACCGGATGGTCGAGCGGGGACTCGTGGAGCGCGTCCGGGTCCCGGACGATCGTCGCCTCGTGCTCGTCGCGATCTCTGATCATGGCCGCCAGATGCTCGACCACGCCGACGTCCTGCGGAGCGACCTGCTCGAGACGATCCTGCGGCGACTCGACGCCGATCAGCTGCAACGCGTGGCCGGGGCCCTGGCCGACATCCGTCAGGCCATCCGTGCCGCGAGCGAAGCTGGCGAGCTGCCGAGCGAGACGCACGCACCGCCGAACCCTGCCGGCCACCCAGCCTGACCCAGCATCTTCCGCGTCCCACGCGCTGACTCCCGAAGGAGAACCCACCCGATGATGGAACACGCACTCGATATCGATGGCCGCGCGGACGTCCCGACGCTGACCGAAGACCCGGCCATGGGCCTGCCCCAGCGCCAGAAGATGGAGATCCTCTTCGCGGTCATGCTCGGGCTCTTCCTCGGGGCGCTCGATCAGACCATCGTCGGACCGGCACTGCCGACCATCGTCACCCAGCTCCACGGCAACGAGTACTACGTCTGGGCCGTCACCATCTACCTGCTCACGAGCACCATCAGCGTGCCCTTCTGGGGCAAGCTCTCGGACCTCTATGGGCGCAAGCCGATCCTCATGATCGGCATCAGCATCTTCCTGATCGGCTCCGCGCTCTCTGGCCTGAGCCAGGAGATGTGGCAGCTCATCCTCTTCCGCGGCATCCAGGGCATCGGTGCCGGCTCCCTCTTCCCCGTCGCGTTGGCCGTCATCGGCGACCTGTTCACGCCCCAGGAGCGCGGCAAGTACCAGGGCCTCTTCGGCGCCGTCTTCGGCATCGCCTTCATCGTCGGCCCGCTCGTGGGTGGATTCCTGACCGAGAACATCAGCTGGCACTGGATCTTCTACGTCAACATCCCCATCGGCCTCGTCTCGCTCTTCTTCATCGGTCGGCTGCTGCCGACGGTCAAGAACCCGCGGGCGACGCGCAGCTTCGACGTCCTGGGTGGGATCATCTTCACGATCGCGATCGGATTCCTGCTCGTCGGCCTGACGAACAAGCAGTTCAGCGACTGGACGGACCCAACGGTCGGCGGCTTCATCATCGTCGCGCTCGTGGGCATCGTCCTCTTCGCGTGGGCTGAGACCCGGGCCAAGGAACCCATCATCCCGCTCCGACTGTTCCGGCTGCGCACCTACTCGAGCTCGATGGTCTCGAGCTTCTTCGCCAGCTTCGCCTTCTTCGGGGCGATCGTCTTCCTGCCCCGATGGTTCCAGTTCGTGCATGGCTTCAGCCCGACGGACTCGGGCCTCGCGGCCCTGCCGCTGATGGTCGGCCTCATCTTCAGCTCGATCGTCTCCGGCCTCATCGTCTCTCGCACCGGCCGCTACAAGTGGCTGGTGGTCGGCTCGATCGTGTTGATGGGCATCGCGTCGGCGTTGATGACGCAGCTGACCGCGACCACGCCGCTGCCCATGGTCTGGGCCTGGATGTTCATCTCCGGGCTCGGTGTCGGCCCGACGTTCGCGGTCTTCACGATCATCGTCCAGAACGCCGTTCCCTTCCATGACCTCGGCGTGGCGACCTCGAACCTGACCTTCTTCCGTCAGATCGGCGGCTCGATCTCGCTGGCCATCGTGGGCACCATCTTCGGGACCACGTTCCAGGAGGAGCTGGTGCCGTCGATCGCCGCGGCAGGGGTTCCGCAACCGGTCGTCGACGGCTTCCAGCAGGCCAGCTCGAGCGGAGCCTTTGACGTCAATCAGCTCGCCGGGGCCGGCGTCGGCTTCGATCTCGGGGCGACCATCCTCGGGCAGATCCCGGCCGCGGCCCAGGCCTTCGTGGCGCCGTACATCGACGCCATCGTCCAAGGCATCTACGCCGCCTTCAGCCTCGCCGTGGCGCAGACGTTCTACATCGCGGTCGGGGCGGCCATCGTCGCCGCCATCGCCGCCGCGGCGATGATCGAACACCCCCTCCGGACCGCCTCGGCGCCGGCCCGCGAGGCCGGGGCTCAGGCCAAGCCGGCGCCAACAGGGTTGCCCATCTCGACGGCCGAGTAGCCCTACCCCCCGGTCACACAGCCGACGGACATGAGAATGCCCGGCCCCCCAGGGCCGGGCATTCTTGGCGTCTCACGGGCTCATCACCCGGGAGTGGAGGTGTTCTAGGTATTGGCACTCGCCTCGGTCGGTGGCACCGGCCGGCGGGCGAGCCCGAGCCGACGGGCGACGAACACGACGACCCCGAACATCACCAGGCCGACCAGCAGGAGCGGCAGCCCAACGATGACCAGCCAGATGCCTGCAGTGAAGACGCCCTGACCCAGCTGCACGAGCTGCGCCAGCGCCTCATCGACGATGGCCGCAGGATCCCAGGAGCCCTGGACCTCGGTCACGGCGACGACCGGCATCGACCAGCCGACCGTGAGCGTTCCGTAGCTCGCCTGGTCGCGAAGATGGGTGCTCTCGGCCGTCAGTCGCTCGATCTCGCCCCGGACATTGGTCAGCTGGGCCTGGACCTCGAGGATGTCGGGGATCCTGGTGGCCTGGGCCATGATGGCCTGGAGCGAGCGCTCGGTGGCCCGCAGGTTCTCGATGCGGGCGTCGAGGTCGATGACGGCCGTGGTCACCTCGACGGCCTGGGTCTGCTCGTTGAGGACCTTCGTTCCGAGGGCCTTGAGGGCGGCCAGCGCGTCGTCCCAGCGATCGGACGGGATGCGATAGGTGATCGAGGCGTACGGCTGGTCGCCATCGGTGGCCATCTGCGAACCACTGATGTAGCCACCCAGGCCGGTCACGGCTGTGCGCGCCTTGGCGACCGCGGCGTCGAAGTCGGCGACCTCGATGGCCACCGAGCCGGTGCGCACGATGAGCGCGTCCTCGCGCTGTCCGATGGCCTGGCCGTTGTCGTCGACGACGCCAGGCGCCCCCGATGCGGCCGGCTGCGGGGCTGCGCCCTCGTCGCCGGATGCGTTCTGGCCGTCCCGGCCGCCGATCGCCGAGCCCACGGTATCAAGCGCGGGCGCCGCGGCACCGCCCGCGGCGCAGGCGGCGATCACGAAGAGGACGATCGTGAGGATGACGAGGGTCGGGAGCGGTCGCCGCCCCGACCGGAGCTTCGCTGACATCTCAACCTCCCGGACCGATCAGCCGGCGGATGCCGGACCCCTTGGTCGCTCCGTGTTTCGCGCTGACGTTGGCCATGGAGATAGGGTTCCCGAGGCGTCCGGGTCTGAAGGGTCGGCATCGTCGGCACCGCCAGCCGTGGTTTCCGCGGGAAACCGTGGTTTCCGCGGGACTGGCTACTATCGACCACATGGCCGAACAGCCTGTCATCGTGTCGATCCTGGAAGCGTCACTCGCGCCCGGCAGCGCGGAGGCGCCGTTCGAGCCGGTCCTCGCATTGGCGGATCTGCCGGTCGGATCCTTGCGGCGCGTGACTCGGGGCGACTTGGACGTGCTCGTCGCGCACACCAGCGCCGGCCTGCTCGCGACCGACGATCGTTGCCCGCACATGTCCGCGCCGCTGTCGCAGGGTCGCCTGGAGGGCTGCGTCGTGGATTGCCCGCTGCACAGTGGGCGCTTCGACCTGGTGACCGGCGAGGTCGTCCAATTCCCGAGCACCGGCGGCCTCGACGCCGACGGCGTCTATCACCCGACGTGGCAATCCCCGGGCAGCCCGCCCAAGCCCGAGGCGACCGACGCGAAGGCCATGGCCCGCGCCGCAACGCGCGTGCGACGCGTGCGCCATTACCCGCTGCGCATCCGCGACGGCGTCATCGAGGTCGCGCTGCCCCGACCCTGACACGGCTCCGGATAGGATCCCGGACCGAGCCTCCGGCTGCCGTCTCGTGCACGGGCCGCCCCGTGCGAACGGTGTCCTGTCTGGTGCGGTGCAGGCCGGTGCGGTTGACCGATGCGAGCCACGGCCTCAGAATTCGCCGCTATGCACCGCCGCTTGGCGGTTTGGGTCTGTGCCCTGACCCTGGCCGCGACCGCGGTGGTCCTCCCGTCGGCAACGCCGACGGTCGAAGCGGCCGCCGCATGCACGAATTGGAAGAGCACCTACGCGCCGCCATCGACGATCCGCGTCCTGCGGACATATGGATCAGCTTCGGGCAAGGTCCAGGTCGTCCCGTTCCGCGCATATGTCGAGAACGTCATGGCCTGGGAGTGGCCCGAGACCTATCCCAGCCAGGCCTTGCGCGCGGGCGCGGTCGCGGTCAAGCAGTACGCGTGGTACCACGCCCGGAAGTGGCGCGGTGGCAAGACGGCAAGCGGGATCTGTTATGACGTCAAGGACACCTCGGTCGACCAGATCTATCGGCCGGAGACCCGCAGCGCCGGCCCGAAGCAGCTCGCCGCCGTGGTCACGACCTGGAACCTGAGCATTCGCCGCACGCGGAAGGGCACGCCAGGCTCCTTCATCCTGACCGGCTACGTGCCGGGCTCGATCGCCACCTGCGGCGCCGAGAAGAACGGCTACCGCCTGTACCAGAGAGGCGTCAAGGCGTGCGCGAAAGCCGGCTTGACCTATGAGCAGATCGCCCGCATCTACTACGGCTCGACGCTCCAGCTCACCGACCCCGGCCGCCACAACATCGCGGGCACGCCGCATGGCCGCGGTGACACCGGCGCGGTCGTGCCCACCGCGGAAGGCGTCGACGTGCATGTCCGAGCCTCGACAGGAGCCGGCTTCACCGCTCCAGCGACACCAGATGCCCATCCCACGAGCGATGATGCGACGCTGGGCCGTGTCTCGGCCGACATCGATGGCGACGGCGACGACGAGCTGGTCAGCCTCGTCAGCGACGGACCGACCAGCCAGCACATCGAGGTCCGCCAAGCCGCCGGCTACCGGTACGGAGAGCCGGTCGAGGGGCTCGGCTGGGATTCCGATGCTGCCGGGGTCGCCTTTGTCAGCGAACGCGACGGCGAGCCGGGGATCCAGCTCCTGACCGGAGATTTCGATGCCGACTACGACGACGATCTTGCGCTCGTCGTCAGCGGCGACGACCCGGGACGGGCAGCGTCCAGCTGCTGCGCTCCAATCAGACGTCCTTCACGACCATCACCCAGACCTACGCCGGTACCTTCGATCCGCAGTCGTCCCGCGCCTTCGCCGGCGACGTGACGGGTGACAACCGCGCGGACATCGTCCTCCAGACCCCGATCGACGGCGGCCTCGCCTTCCGGGTCATGGCCACGACGACCCAGGCGGGTTTCAAGCTCGCGGATCCCGTGACCTGGTACACGGGAACGGACCTGGCTCAGGCTGCGACGAAAGCCATCCTCCTTGACTACACCCGCGACAGCCGTGACGACCTTGTCCTGGCCATCGACGCCGCTTCCGGAACCGTCTATCGCGGCCTGCGATCGACAGGCAAGGCCTTCTCCGCGGCCACGATCCTCAGCTCATCGATGGCGTTCGACCGCGTCAAGCTCGCGACGAGCGACGTGAATCGCGATGGTCGCGGTGACGTGGTGGTGTACGCGAAGCCGCCGGGCGACGCCGCCGGGACGCGACTGTACGTCTATCGCTCGACCGGCACCGCGCTCGCCGCGGCGGAGATGTGGCTCGAGGACGCCAGCCTCGATTGGCAGACGGTCGAGCCGTACTGATCGCGCCCTGAGCCGGCGATGAACCGCCAGGCGCGTGTCATCTTCGTGGTCGGTCTGTTGCTTGTGGCGGCCGGCATCGTCTGGATCGGCCAGGGCCTGGGCGTCCTGCCAGGGAGTTTCATGAGCGGGGATCCGTTCTGGGCGGCGGCCGGCGGCGTGGCGTTGGTGATCGGCGCGGTGCTTGTCGTGCGCGCCCGGCGCCGTCGGCACGACTGAGCCCCGGACGTCAGCCAGCCAGCACGAGCCTCCAGCCCGCCTCGTCGACCCCCACCGCCATCGCCTGGCCGCGTCGGACGAGCGGGAGCCGAAGCAGTCGTTGGTCGTCGGTCAGCCGGCGCAGGATGTCCCGATCGTCCATACGGATCCAGACCAGGCCGAGGTCGCGGAAGCGCTGTCCCTCGCGATCGACCAGCGCCTCGGCTCCAAGTCGATCAGCGAAGCGCCGGAGCTCCGTTGGCGCCATCGGCCGGACCGCCAGATCGACGAAGGCGATGGGCACTCGGCGCTCCTTGAAATAGCGCTGCGCACGCCGTGTTTCGCGCGAGTCCTTGCGCCCGAAGACCTGGATGGGGGCCTCAGACATCGGGCCTCAGGCTCCTGGAGCGACGAGGGTCAGGAGGCGGCGCGGGTTGTCGATGGTCATCGTCTCGATGGTCGCCTGGTCGACGCCCATGGACCGCAGGTGGGGCAGGAATGCGTCCGCCAGATAGGTGTAGCCGTGGCCTTCGTAAGCGGCCATCTGGCTATCGTGGCAGACGTCCTGGCTGAGCAGGATGCGGTCCGCATGTCCAGCCTCCAGGAGGGCAAGGAGCAGCCGGACCAGGCGCGGCTCGCCGTGTCGCTCGACAGGCGTGAAGGTCATGCCCAGGAAGTCGAATTCCAGGTTCGCGCCGCGCTCGATGATGGCCTGGTGGTAGGCGCGGTCCGGATACGAGTCGGCATGGCCGATGATGATCCGCCCCGGGTCGAGGCCCTCCTCATCGAAGACCCGGAGCTGGGCGAGCCCGACCTCCGACATGACGGCGTGCGTGGTGACCGCCATGCCGGTCCTGCGCGCCGCCCGCGCCGCCGCCCGGTGGACGCGCTCCTCCTCGCCGGTCAACCAGGGCTTGTCGGTCCCGATCTCTCCGATGATGCCCGGCCGGATGCCGGTCCCGCGGACGCCATCCTCGAACTCGGCCACGAGCTCGTCGGCCAGGTCGTCGGCCGTGCGCTGCCCGATGCGCGCCTCTGGCGGGTAGTACGCCTGGCGATACCAGCCGCAGCCCATGACCAGGTGCACGCCGCTCGCTTCGGCCAGGCGCCGCAGACGTGCCGGATCCCGCCCGATGGCGTCGAGCGAGACATCCACCAGGCAGCTCCCGCCCACCGCGCTGAAACGGGCGAGCTCCGCTGTCATGAGCTCTTCGTCGCCGGTCAGCTGCCAGTAGTCCCAGCGGTTCGGGATCTGCCACAGCACGCAGCGGGTGTGCTCGTGCGGCAGCGTGACGCCGACCGACTCTGCGGCGACGCGGCCGCGGACCGTCTGGATCTCACCCATCACGCCGCCCCGCTCACCAGGCGCCCATCCTGAAAGACGGCGGTCACGCGCGCGGCAAGGTCGGCATAGTCGAACGGGTCGCCTTCGACCACCACCAGGTCGGCGCGCTTGCCTGGCTCGACCGAACCCTGGGTGTCCTCGACGCCGAGCAGCGCAGCAGCGCTGCGCGTGGTGGCCAGCATCGCCGCTGCCGGGGTCATGCCGCTCTCGACCATGAGCGCCAGCTCGCGCAGGTTCTGGCCATGGGCGGTGACGCCGGAGTCGGTGCCCATGGCGACCTTGACGCCTGCCTCGATGGCCCGCCGGATCGCGGTGCGATGGATTTCGATGACCTCGTGGGCCTTGCGCACCGCGGCCGCGGGGATGGCGGCGCCGGCAGCCACGGCGTCGAGAACGCCCTGCGGCGCGAGGAGGGTCGGCACCAACCACGTGCCCCGTTCGATCATCATCTCGATGGCCTCGTCGTCGAGGAAGATGCCGTGCTCGATGCTCCGGACGCCCGCTCGCACGGCAGCCTTGATACCCGGTGCTCCCTGCGCGTGCGCCATGACCGGGATGCCAGCGGCCGTCGCCTCCTCGACGAGGACGGCCAGCTCCGCGTCACGGAAGTGGCCATGGCGCGGGTCGTCCCTTGGCGAGAGAACGCCGCCGGAGGTGCAGACCTTGATCTGGTCGGCGCCCGCCCGGATGATCTCGCGGGCCCTGCGACGCATCTCGTCGGGTCCATCGACAAGCCCTGGCGGCATGCCCGGCCAGCTGAGCGGTGAGAGGTCATAGCCCGACGGCAGCCAGCCGTCGGCGTGGCCGCCCGACTGGGAGAGGATGGCCGTCGCGATGTGCAGCCGCGGCCCTGGGATGAGGCCGTCGGCCACGGCCGTCTTGACGCCCAGGTCGGCGAGGCCAGCGTCGCGCACGGTGGTGATGCCGATGTCGAGCGTCTTGCGCAGGTTCTGCATGGCGACGAAGAACCAGTACGAGAACGGCGTCTCCAGCTCGCGGTTGGTATCCAGCCGATCGGGGCTGACCATGACGTGCGTGTGGCAGTCGAACATGCCTGGCAGGACGGCCCGTCCCGCCAGCTCGATCGCCTCGTCGCCATCCAGGCCGGGTCCGACGTCCACGATGCGCCCGTCCTCGACGACCACGTCCGCGGCGGCGAGCGTGGCGCTGCCGTCGAACACGCGCCCGCCCCTGAAGACCGTCCTGGCCATCGATCACCTCCTGCCGCGCATCTTCGTCGACTGGAGCCCCGCGCGTGACGGCGGTCTGCCAGCCGTCAACGTGGTCGCCTGTCCGGCGAAACGGGTCAGGGTCCGCGCAGGTCCTCCGGGCGGTCGACGTCGCGGCGCCAGGCGCCGTCGGGGTCAACGCGACGCCAGGTCCGCTCGGGCACGACCACGGGCCCGAGGTCGGCGATCAGCCCACGCAAGCTGCGCTGGTCGGTCTCGAGGCGAGCTCGAGCGGCTTCGAGCGCCGGTGCCCGGCGCAGGGCGGCCGGGATCGGTCGAGGACGATCGTGCTCGGCGAGGACCGCAGCGTCGGCGTCGCGGATGGAGCCGATCAGCAGCTCGAGGATGCCCGGCGCAAGGTCTGGCTGGTCGCCGCCAGCGACCAGGACCAGCTCAGAGTCGGCGGCCTCGAGGCCGGCAGCCAGGCCGGCGAGCGGGCCGGCAGCGGCCAGTCGGTCGCGGACGACGCGTACCGGCACGGTCGCATCCTGCGGGAGTGGCGGCGGACTGGACGCGTCCGCAGCAACGACGACGATGATCGAGTCGCACAGGGCTGCGAGGGCGAGGACCGCGTGGTGGAAGAGGGGTCTGCCACGCAGCTCGGCGTCGAGTTTGTCGTCCTCGCCGAAACGCGTCGAGCGGCCGCCGGCGAGCACGATGCCGATCATGGTCGGGTGATCACGGTGTGGTTCGAATGAGCGTTGGCCATGCACACGTCCCGGGCGCTATTCGGCTCGCGGGCGCTCCTGGACGAACTGGAAGCCGAAGCGGCCCTTGACGCAGAGGTGGCCGTTGGTGGTCGCGACATCCATCGGCGAGGTGACCTTGACGATCTCGTTCTCCTGGACGTGGAGCGTCAGCGTGCAGCCCACGCCGCAATACGGGCAGATCGTGTCCGTCCGCGTCTGCGCCGACTCGTCCCAGGTGCCGGCCGCGCGCATCTCGTGCTCGCTCCGGAACATCAGGGCGCCGGTCGGGCAGACACCGATACAGTTGCCGCAGTAGACGCAGGCGGAGTCGGGCAGGCCGACGTTCCACTCGGTCGAGATGCGGGCATCGAAGCCACGACCGGCGACGCCGATGGCGAAGGTGTTCTGGGCATCGACCCCGCAGGCCTCGACGCACTTGTAGCAGAGGATGCACTTGGCGTAGTCGCGCACGTAGAGCTCGTTGTCGACCTTGACGGGCTGGGCGACGGTGGCCGCGGCGTTGCCCTCGGGCGGCTCGTGCTCGCCGGGCAGCCGCGCGTCGCGCTCACCGGCCGCGGCAGGCTCCGCCGGTGCGCCGAAGCGGCCAGGGTCGGCGCCGTAGCGAGCCATGTAGCCCTCGACCTCGGGCGCCGTCGAGAGATCCACCGATGAGCCCAGCAGCTCTAGCACGAGCTTGCGGCTGGTGCGCACGCGCTCGGAATCGGTCTTGACCTTCATGCCTGTCTCGACCCGTCGCGAGCAGGCCGGCGCCAGGACGCGGGCTCCTTCGAGCTCGACGACGCAGACACGGCAGACGTTGACCGGCGTCAGGTTCTCGAGGTAGCAAAGGGTGGGGGTCTCGATCCCTACGGCACGACAGGCATCGAGGATGGTCGAGCCCTCTGGCGCCGTCACCGTCCGGCCGTCGATCTCGAGCTCGACGCTGGATGGCGCGGGGCGCTCCGGGGCCGATGGGATCGTTGTCGGACGGGGAGGAGGATGGAACGAGATCGGGTCGGCGGTCATCGTCGGCAGTCTCTCACGGCGCGCTTCCGGCGAACGCGCCAAGGGTCGTGAAGGCGGAGCCGATCGCCGCCGCCGCTGTCTGACCAAGGCCGCAGATCGAGGCGTCGCGCATGGCCTGGGCGATCTCGTTGAAGAGGAGCATCTCGTCGTCGCGGGTGCCGTTCAAGCGACCGACCGCCAGGCGGTGGAGGAGCTCTTCCTGGCGCACGGTACCGACACGGCAGGGCACGCATTGGCCGCACGACTCGTCGCGGAAGAACCGCGCGATGCGCAAGAGGATGGCCGGCAGGTCCACCGTCTCGTCGAAGACCATGATCACGCCCGAGCCGAGTGTCGCGCCGGCTGCGCGCGTACCCTCGAACGTCAGCGGCATGTCGAGCTGGTCGGGCGCCACGAAGACGCCGGCCGCGCCACCGAGCAGGATGGCCTGGATGGTGTGCTCGCCCTCGATGCCGCCGGCCAGCGCGATGAGGTCACCCAGCGTGGCCCCGAAGTCGACCTCGTAGACGCCGGGGCGGGCGACGTTGCCCGACAGGCAGAAGAGCTTCGGGCCGCTCGAACCATCGGTGCCGATGCGCGCGTACGCGTCGCCTCCCTCGCGCAGGATGAGCGGCACGTTGGCCAGCGTCTCCACGTTGTTGACCACCGTCGGCTTGCCGAAGAGTCCGACCTCGACCGGGAAGGGCGGCTTGTTGCGCGGTTCGCCGCGCTTGCCCTCGATGCTGTTGAAGAGCGCCGTCTCCTCGCCGCAGATGTACGCGCCGGCGCCGCGGCGGATCTCGATCTCGAAGGCGAAGCCAGAGCCCAGGATGTCCGGGCCAAGGAGGCCGGCCGATCGGGCGTCGTCGATGGCGCGGGCCATGGTCGCTTCGGCGTCGGGATACTCGCCGCGGATGTAGAGGTAGCCCCGCTCGCAGCCGGCCGCGAACGCGGCGATGGTCATGCCCTCGAGGACGGCGAACGGGTCGCGCTCCATGAGGACGCGATCCTTGAAGGTGCCGGGCTCCGACTCGTCGGCGTTGCAGACGAGGTAGTGGGGCCGGGCGGGCTGGTCGGCGACGGCCGCCCACTTGCGCCCCGTCGGGAAGGCCGCGCCGCCGCGACCGACGAGCTTCGAGGCCAGGACCTCGTCGGTTGCTGCTCGGGCACCGATCTCCAGCGCCCGCCCCAGGCCGGCGTAGCCGCCCGAAGCTCGGTAGCTGTCCAGATCCGTGCCGTCATCGTTGGTGAGACGGGACAGCAGGCGGAGGCCGGGTTGGCCGGCCTGAGGCGCGATGAGCGCCGCGCCGGCTTTGGTGCCGAGGCCCCGGCGGTCTGTGCGGCTGTTGTCAGGCGCTCCATCACTCGGCGCGACCGCGTCGTGCACGGCAGCCGAGACAGCGGCGGCGCTCGCTCCACCGAGGGCGTGGTGGGTCGGAGTGCTGCCCGCGCTCGAGATCAATGCCGCCGGCGCCTGCTCGCATAGGCCGAGGCAGGGGCTCCGGAGCCATGTGGCAGAGGCGTCGGCGTTCGGTGTGCCGGCGGGGCCGAGCGTGCGTTCCAGCTCCCCCAGGAGTCGGTCGGCGCCGCGGGCGAGGCAGGCGATGTCGTCGCAGACGTGGACGACACGAGGCGGCCGCGCCTTGAGCGAGAGGAGGGCGTAGAAGCTGGCCACGCCATAGGCCTCGGCGGGCGGCACGCTCAGGCGGCGGCAGATCTCGTTGAGGGCCGGCTGGCTGATCCAGCCGACGCGCGACTGGACCGCGTGGAGCGCCGGCAGGAGGAGGTGCCGACGATCGCGCGCCGCGTGCCCTCCCCTCGCGCCGTGACCACCGAAACCGGGTTCCCGCGGCCCGGTGACCGTCTCGATAGCGGCGCGTTCGACGGGGCTGGCCAGCGGCCCGACGACGTGGAGATCCATCGCGGTCGAGTGTAGCGAGCGGCAGTCGCGATGGCTTGGCAGCGATTACCGTTGGTCGATGGCAGCTGTGACGCGTCGACAATTCCTTGGCGGTGTCTCCGCCGTCGTTGCCGGCGCGGCCCTGGGAGCCTGCGCACGGCCCGCAGCGAGCATCGTCCCTGGGCCCACCGCCGACGCGAGCGCGGCCACGGTCTTGCGCAACGCGACGGTGCTGACGATGGACCCCGACAGCCCCCTCGCCGAGGCCGTGGCGATCGTGGGCGACACGATCACGGCGGTCGGGACGGACGCCGAGGCCCTGGCGGCCGCAGGCCCGGATCCCACCACCGTTGACGTCGGTGGACGCATCCTCATGCCGGGCTTCAATGATGCCCATTGCCACCGGATCGGCGATCGGGATGTCAGCGGCTACGAGTCCGCCGAAGCCGCGATCGACGACGCCCTGGCCGGCGGCTGGACGAGCGTCTCCGAGCTCTTCGTCAGCCAGGAGCGACTTGATGAGCTCCGAGCGCTCGACGACGCCGGTCGGCTTCGACTCCGAGTCAACTGCTACTTGCCGGTGAACTACCTCGACGACAAGTTCGGCGTCTGGTTCGGCGACTATGAGCCACACCAGACGTTCAGCCCGAACCTGCGCATCGGTGGCGTCAAGATCTTCGCCGACAGCGCCTGGACGAACGAGATGTACATGACCGAGCCACACACGGACCGACCGGACTACCGAGGCACGGTCTACTGGACGCCCGACGAGCTCACCGATCTGGTTCGCTCGCTGCACGATGACGGCTGGCAGATGGCGACGCACACGTGTGGCGACGCGGCCCACGATCTGGTCCTCGATGCCTACGAGGCTGCCCTTGCGGGCGCCAGCAACGCTGACCACCGGCACCGCATCGAGCACGTCATGGCGGTGCGTGACGACCAGGTGGCGCGGATGCGCGACCTCTCGATCCTGGCCTCCTTCCAGCTGACGTGGTTCACGCCGGACACGACCCCGGATGTGGAAGGCACGCTCGGGCCGGAGCGCCTGGCCTGGGTCGGCCGGTGGCGCGACCTGCTCGAGGCGGGCGTGCCGGCGGTCGCCAGCACGGATCACCCGTATGACGACGTCGAGGACGCGCACGCCACGGGCGGTCGGCCAATGAAGGCGCTCTCCGTCGCGGTCACCCGCGTCGCCGCAGCGGGGCAGGTGCCGGAAGCCTGGCAGGCCGCCCAGGCGATCACCGTCGACCAAGGGCTCGACCTCATGACACGCGCCGGCGCGTACGCGACGTTCGAGGAGGATCGCAAGGGCACGATCGGCGCCGGAAAGCTGGCTGACCTCGTCGTGCTCAGCGACGACCCTCGAAGCGTGTCACCTGACCGTCTTGGCGACGTGCACGCGTTGATGACGATGATCGGCGGGCGGGTGGAGTACCGAGATCCCGGAGACGACCCTCTTCGACGCACTCGGGGCCCGATAGAGGGCCTCCCTCGACGGCTAGCGGGTGGCGTCGAACGGGTCAATAGCGTTGCTGTCCGGGAATTGCGCGCGATCCGCGAACGGCTCAAACGAGGCCGCGGACGAACCAGGCTCGAGCGCTCAAGGTGAATGGACCGACGGGCGAGCCGAGTCGACGGAACAGGACCGCGCCCAACGCCGCACGCTGCTCCTCGTCGAGTGATGCGGCATAGGCCCCGGAAGGACCTGGCCCATGGGGGAAGGGCAACCAGTAGTCATCGAAGTCGGCGTAGTCGGCCGTGACCACGAGCTCGCCGGTCGTCACCTCGTGCAGCCCCGCCCCCTCCCACAGGCCCTCGAGGGCTTCGCGCGAGGCGTACGGCATCGTCCGGCCTTCGTCCGGGGCATCGGGGTCCAGCTCCAGGGCAGCGTCGAAGAACGCCCGGAGCATCGTCATCCCGTCGGCGTAGTCCCAGACGCAGGCCGCCACGGTGCCGCGAGCTACGCGTCGCATCTCGGAGACACCCTGATGGGCGTCGGTCATGAAGTTGACGACCAGCTGGCTCATGACGATGTCGAAGGCGTCGTCTTCGAACGGCAGCGCCTCCGCGGCGGCGAGGCGGACATCGGCACCGGGTACGGCGGCTCGGGCCAGGACAAGGAACGGTTCCGATGGGTCGACGCCGGCCACGCGCTCAGGGCCGAGGCGTCGGGCCAGCTCGCCGAGGAGTGCGCCTGAGCCACATCCGACATCGAGCGCGGTCTGGCCAGCCACGACCCCGACCGCGTCGCAGAAGGCATCGGCCAGGGCCGGCGTGTAGCGGCCGACCAAGCGGGCGTAGGTGTCGGTGCCCCGCTCGAAGCTCACCGCCACATCCTCTCACCGGGCGAGAGTGGTGCCCAGCGCGCCGCGTCGGCTGGATCAGTCGGCGCGATCGTCCAGAGGCTCGATGCGGATGGCCGTGGCCTTGAACTCGGCGGTGCCGGAACGCGGGTCCGTGGCGTCGATGGTCAGGACGTTGGTGGTCACCTCGTCCGGGAAGTGGAGGGTCATGAAGGCGAGGCCGGGCCGCAGGCGATCGTCCGACTTGACGGCGACCTCGATGGCACCGCGGCGCGACCGGACCCGCACGCGCTGGCCGTCTGTGAGGTGGTAGCCGGCCATGTCCTCGGGCGCCAGCTCGAGCGCCTCACCGCGGCGCATCGGAGAGCTGTAACCGCCCGACTGGACACCCGTGTTGTAGCTGTCGAGCCGGCGGCCGGTCGTGAGGCGGATCGGGAATTCGTCATCGAGCTTGTCCACCGGCGGGTCATGGTCGACGAGGCTGAACGGCGCCCGCGGCCCGACGACCGTCTCCTCCCAGAGTCGGCTGTGGAGGAACAGCTCACCCGGGTGGGTCTCGTCGTAGCACGGCCACTGCAGCCCGCCCTCTGCTTCGAGTCGGGCGTAGCTCATGCCCGCGTGGGCGGGCGATAGCGTCCGGACTTCGTTCCAGACGTCCTCGGCGGTCGGGTGTCCCCAGTCACTGCCCATGGCGCGCGCAAGGTCGACCACGATGTCGACGTCGTCCCGCGCCTCGCCGGGTGGTTTGAGGGCGCGCCGCACCCGCTGGACACGCCGCTCCGAGGACGTGACCGTGCCCTCCGACTCGGCCCACATCGCGCTGGCTGGGAAGACGACGTCGGCGACCTCGGCCGTCTTCGTCCGGAAGATGTCCTGGACGACGATGAACTCGAGGCCCTCGAGCAGGTGCCGCGTCCGAAGGTGGTCGGCCTCCGACTGCATCGGGTTCTCGCCGACGACGTACAGGGCGGTCAGCTCGCCATGTTCCATCGCCTCGAACATCTGCGACAGGTGCCAGCCACGCTTGGGCGGCACGGGCACGCCCCAGGCCGCCTCGAACTTGGCTCGCAGCCGGTCGTTCTCCACGTGCTGGAAGCCGGGCAGACGATCGGGTAGGGCGCCCATGTCGCCGCCGCCCTGGACGTTGTTCTGGCCACGCAAGGGGTTGAGGCCGCTGCCGTGGCGCCCGACGTGGCCGGTCAGGAGGGCCAGGTTGATGAGCGCGACCACGTTGTCGACGGCGTTGTGGTGCTCGGTGATGCCGAGCGTCCAGCAGATCATCGCCCGGTCCGCCGTCGCGTAGGCGTGGGCCGCCTCGCGGATGAGCTCGATGGGCACGCCGGTCTCGCGCTGAGCGTATTCCAGCGTGTACGGCTCGACGTGGGCCTTGAAGGCCTCGAAGTCGGTCGTCGCCCGCTCGATGAACTCGCGGTGGTGGAGCCCGGCGGCGATGATCTCGCGGGCCATGGCGTTGGCGAGCGCGATGTCGGAGCCGACGTCGAGCCCCAGCCAGCCGTCCGCCCACTCCGCGCTCGACGTCCGCCGTGGATCCACGACGTACAGACGGGCGCCGCGATTGACCCCCTTCAGGAGGTGGTGGAAGAAGATCGGGTGGGTCTCGCGGGCGTTACTGCCCCAGAGGAGGACGAGACCCGTCTCCTCGATCTCCTGGTATGAGCTGGTGCCGCCCCCGGCCCCGAAGATGGTCGCCAGACCGGCGACGCTCGGGGCGTGTCAGGTCCGGTTGCAGCTGTCGATGTTGTTGCTGCCGACCACGACGCGCGCGAACTTCTGGGTCATGAAGTTCAGCTCGTTGGTCGCCTTCGAGCAACTGAAGAGCCCGAACGTCGTCGGCCCGTGCGCGTCGATCGCGGCTCGGAACCCCTTGGCGGCCCGGTCGAGCGCCTCGTCCCAGCTGGCTGGGCGAAGCTGGCCGGTCCGTCGGTCTCCGTCGCGCACGAGCGGCTGCGTGAGCCGGACGTAGGACTTCGCCATGCACGCTCCCTTCGATGCGTGAAGTGGCTGGACGCCTCTCGTCGAGGGTGGCGCGAGTGTACCGCCGCGGCGGCGTCCGGGACTCGGCTTTGGTTCGACCGGGATCAGTCGAGCGGGACCCGCTGCCAGCTCGGCGCCGAGTCGGACTCCCAGGGCACTTCCGTCGCCTCGCCAGTCGCGACGTCGACGATGATCGGTCGTTCTCCCTCGTGCGCGAGGAAGACGATGGAGCGCCCATCGGGCGACCATGACCAGTACGCGCCCGGGCCCGGGAGGTCGGGGTTCGCGCGCGTCGCCCAGAGCACTCGCTCCGCGCCAGATGCAACGTCGACGAGGGCGATCGCGCCATCGGGCTCGGCACTGGACGTCTCCCGACCATAGGCGATCACCGCGCTGTCGGGCGACCAGGCACCACCGAACAGGAAGCCCGAGCCTGCGCCGAAGCTCGTCATCGCATGGCCGAGCTCCCGCACATCGGTGCCGTCAGCGTTCATGACGAATGACCCGATCTGAGCGTCGGGCCAGCCGAATTCGCCCTTGTCGAGCCCGAACACGATCATCGTTCCATCCGGCGACCAGCCCGGCCATCGGACCCAGGCCGGCTCGCGGCCTTTGATGGCTGCCCGGCCGAGCGAAGTGACGCCGATGAGTTCGGCATCGAAGACGTCCAGGGCCTCCCAGTCACCAGCCACGATCCGGTCGCCGGCTGGTGGCCGGAACATCTGGGCCAGCGCTGTGGTCGGCCCCATCCACTGACGGCCTGGCCAACGCGGCAATGGCGGCGTCAGGAGACGAGGCTCGGCCAGGCCGGACGCGTCGACGAGGGAGAGCGCCTGGTCGTAGGGTGGCGTTGGCGCGGAAGATGGTCGTACTTCGAGGCCGTTGGCGACGACGAGCGAGGCGCTGTCGGGCGTCCAGGCGAAGTGGCCTTCTCCAGCTGCGCCGCGCGGCACGACGACGCGTTCATCGGAACCATCGGCCCGGACCACGACGATCTCTGGACGGATGCTCCGGGAGAGGTCGGTTCGCATGAACGCGATCTTCGTGCCGTCGGGTGAGAACTGCGGACGCGCGAGCCGTCCGACGGGGCCGGTGACGATTGCGGTCGTTTCCCCGGTATCCGGGTCTCCGACGTAAAGATCCCCCCGCCAGATGTACGCGATGAGGCCGTTGCCGGCCGGGCCGATGAGCGGCGGGAGTGCCTGCGCTGGTTCGACGGAAGCTGACGGTGCGGGCTTCGTGGCGGTCGGCGCCAGTAGCGCCGGCTCTGTCGGGACCGGAGCCGGGCGCGCACGTTGCCGGCCCCCGACGATCAAGGCGCCAGCCACCAGTGCCAGCACGATGAGCCCGGCGGCCAGGATGGAGCGCCATGGGAGGCGGGGAGCGTCGACAGTCTGCTCAACCGGCGCGGTCGCCCACGGCCAGGGTCCGGCGAGGGACCAAGCGGATGGGCGTGGCGATGCCGCCGCCACCCGAAGCGCTTCGTCGGCATATGGCGGCCTCGGGCCGAGGTAGAGGTGCTCGAGGAGCTGCGGGAGCTCGCTCTCGAGCCGGTCCGGCGCTGTCATGCGAGCTGTCCTCCTGAGGCCGTTGAGGTGGCCCGATCCCCGGGCGCCGGCACCGTGGCCCGCATGGTCACGAGCGAGTGGTGAAGGCGGGACTTGGCGGTACCGACCGGGATCCGCAAGGTGGCCGCCACCTCCGTCAGGGGCATGCCGACGAGGAAGTGGAGGGCGATCACGGCTCGATGTCCCGGCTCGAGCCGACCGAGGGCTCGATGGATCAACTCTGCTTCGATGAGCGCAGCTGAATGGTCAGGCGTGGTCGGAGCGTCGGATGTCTCGAGCTCCACTTCGATGGGGCGCCTGCGACGCTGCCTGAGGACATCGAAACAGGCGTTGACGGTCAGGCGATAGAGCCAGGCGTCGACTCGATCGGGATCGCGGAGACTCGATAGACCCCGCCAGGCTCGGATGAGGCCATCCTGGACCGCGTCGCGGGCCAGCTCCGGATCACGCAAGACGAGTCGGGCGGTCGCGTCGAGCCGAGCGAGGTGCGCGTCAACGAGAGCGGCGAAGGCTTCTTCGTCGCCTTGCTTCGCCCGCTCCAGGATGTCTCGTCGATCCACCATCGCCTCGCTGGCGACACGGCCACGATGGTCGTGTTCGACAGGGTATGACGTTCGCGGCTCGTCAAACGGTTCTATCGGATTCGTGGGACGCGCTCTTACGCTTCGATGGAGGGAGCAACGTCCGAAAGGCGCGCCGACCGAAGGCTCGGCTCGTGTCCTGAGCGCCAAGTCCCACCCGAGGCGCGGGCTCGTCAGTCGCGTGCGATCCGCTCGCCGCCGGCGTAGATGTTGAAGCGCTCGCCACGCAGGAAGCCGACGAGCGTCAGGTCGAACGTATGCGCCACGTGGACTGCCAGGCTGGAAGGCGCAGAGACGGCGGCCATCAGCGGGATGCCGGCCGCGACCGCTTTGTGGGCCAGCTCGAACGAGGCGCGGCCGCTGAGCATCAGGGCACGCTCGTGGAGGGGCAGCTCCCCGGCGAGCAGGGCACGGCCGACGAGCTTGTCCACGGCGTTGTGCCGCCCGACGTCCTCCCGGATGTGCAGCAAGTGGCCCGCGGTGTCGAAGATCGCAGCCGCATGGAGACCGCCGGTCAGCTCGAAGGTTGCCTGGGCAGCGCGGAGCGCCGGCGCCATGCCGGAGATCGCGTCGGGCGCGAAGGTCGGGCCCGGCGGGAGCGGCGGCAGGTCGTCGCGCAAGGCGTCGAGTGCCGCCGCACCGCAGATGCCACACGCCGACGACGCCACGAGGTTGCGCTGCCAGCCGACGCGGTCGTCCTTCGCGCGGGGCCGGACGAGGCTCAACTCGACCAGGTTCTCCGCCTCGGGCAAGGCGCGGACCGGGAACGGCGCAGCGTCCTCCGGGAGCCCGGACGCCGCGACGGCGCCCTCGGCGACATCTTCGCGAGAGCGAATGAGACCTTCGACATAGAGAAGGCCCAGGACCAGCTCGAGGTCGTGGCCCGGCGTGCGCATGACGACCGCGAAGGGCTCGCCGTCGAGAACGACCTGGAGCGGCTCCTCGGCCGCGACGACATCGTCGCCGGACAGTCGGCCCTCCGGAGCTCCAACGCTCGATGCGGACCGGCCGATGCGGCTCGGGGCCTCGGTCGCTCAGCAGGATCGGGGGCTCGCGCTCGGTCATCGGCATCGTGGCGCGCGAGCGCTCAGGCGACGAGCTCGACGCCGGGGTCGCCCGACTCGACCCGCCCGACGCGCCACCAGCTGACACCTGCAGCACCGAAGCCGGCGACGACCGTGGCCACGCGATCGTTGGGCACCGCGGCGAGCAGCCCACCCGAGGTCTGGGGGTCGAAGGCGAGGACCTCGCGGGCGTCGCCCACCCCGTCGTGGATCGTCAAGGTCGGGGCGGCGAAGCGGCGGTTGTGGGCGGCGCCGCCTGTCTCGACGCCGGCTGCGGCCAGCTCGAGGGCGCCGTCGAGGGCCGGGAGCTGTCCAGCATCGATGACGAATCGGGTGCCGGATCCCCTGGCCATCTCCGTCGCGTGCCCGAGCAGCCCGAAGCCTGTCACGTCTGTCGCGGCTCGGACGCCGGACTCGACGAGCACGTCTGCCGCCGCCCGGTTGAGGCGACACATCGAGGCGACGGCGGCGGCCAGGTGCTCGGGCGCTTGTTCGGTCGCTCCGGTCGGCGCTGACGAGGATGCCAGTGCCGAGCGGCTTGGTCAGGAAGAGCGTGTCACCGACTCGGGCGGTGCCCTTGCGCAGGATGCGATCAGGATGCACGGCCCCGATGACGGCCAGACCGTACTTGGGCTCGGGATCCTTGATCGTGTGGCCGCCGGCCAGGATGCCGCCGCCCTCTCGGACGGTCGCCGCAGCACCCGCGAAGATCGCCGACATCGTCTCGCGCGGCAGGTCCTCCGGAAAGGCGGCGATGCTCAGCGCGAAGAGGACGCGACCGCCCATGGCGTAGACGTCGCTCATGGCGTTGGCCGCCGCGATGGCTCCGAACGTGGCCGGGTCGTCCACGAGCGGAGGGAAGAAGTCGAGCGTACCCACGACGGCAAGGTCATCGCTCAGGCGATAGACCGCCGCATCATCCGGTGCGTCGAGACCGACGAGCAGCGCGTCGGGGGTCGCCTGGGCGTCGTCGCCTGCACCAGCGCGTAAGGCCCCGACGCCCGCCAATGCCTCGGCCAGGACGTCAGCACCGAGCTTGGCGGCGCAGCCACCGCAGGTCGTCTGCTCGGTCAGCGGCAATCGCGCGCGATCAGCCGGGTCAGCGGTCGGAGCGGTCATGGTCGGCCGATGATACAAGTGGTCCCCGGACTACCATCGGAGCCGTCGGGTCTGGCGGCTCGACGGGCGACCCGGATCGAGGAGGCGATGCCATGGCGACGAGCGATGCGACGACACCGGACGAGATGATCG
Source organism: uncultured Chloroflexia bacterium (assembly GCA_963837215.1). Lineage (GTDB taxonomy): Bacteria > Chloroflexota > Limnocylindria > Limnocylindrales > CSP1-4 > CSP1-4. The sequence continues at coordinate 79,883 of CAWIML010000001.1, read as the reverse complement.
CCGCCCTGCCGCCGGACCGCCGCGAGGCGATCGCGGCCGTTCGCGATGTCATCCGCGCCAACCTGCCGCCTGGCTACCAGGAGGGCATGCTCTACGGGATGATCGGCTATTACGTGCCCCTGGAGCGCTTCCCCGACACGTACAACGGCCAGCCGCTCGGCCTCGCCGCGCTGGCCAGCCAGAAGAACTACATGTCGCTCTACCTGAACACGGTCTATGGCGACCCAGCGACCGAACGCTGGTTCCGCGAGCGATACGCGGCCTCGGGCAAGAAGCTCGACATGGGCAAGTCATGTGTCCGCTTTCGGAAGCTGGACGACCTACCACTCGACCTGATCGGCGAGACGATCGCCCGCACGCCTGTCGATCGGTACGTCGAGCAGTACGAGGCCGTCCGCGGCTCGTCGCGCAAGGCCCGCGCCGCCGCGAGCTGAATCCGCGGCTCTGGCACGGCCTGATGCCCGCTCTCAGGCTTCCACGGGCGCCTCTGCCAGCGTCGTGGCCACGGGTCGACTGCGCGGCAGGACCATGTATGCGACAGCGAGCGCGCATCCACCGACGAGCGCCGCCCACGGCCCGGCCAACGCGAACCCTCCGGCCGCCAGGACCAACCCGGTCGTGATCGGCCCGACCGCGGAGCCCAGGTTGATGGCGCTGCTGCTGAAGGCGAGCATCGTGCCCCGAGCCGAGTCGGAGAACTCGGCCATGATCGTCTGCATGCCCGGTATCCCGAACCAGGTCCCGAAGGCCCAGAGGGCGAAGACGGCCAGCGAGATCGGCAGGGCCACAGCCGTCACCGGCAGCAGCAGGGCAGCGACGATGAAGCATGAGATGCCGATGAGGACGGCACGACGCGGCCCGACCCGCGCGATGAACTGGCCCGACAGCCGGGTCGCCACGAGCCCGACGACACCGACCATGACGTAGACGAGCCCGGCTTGGGCGGCGGGGACTCCGTAGGTCACATGGACGAACTCACCGACGTAGACGAAGAGCCCGAACGTGGCCGAGGCCCACAGGATCGTCACCAGCAGCGCCCTGAGGGCACGGCCGTCAGCGAGGACCGTGCGGATGGCGGTGCCGTAGCCGGGCGCGCTCGATCGATCCGGGACCGAGGCTGGCAGGCGCCGTAGGAGCAGCAGGGCGACGATCGCGACCAGCGCGATGAAGGCGAACGAGGCACGCCAGCCCGCCACGATGGCGGCCAGGGCGCCGATGGGCAGGCCGAGCAGGCTGGCCAGCGGGAACATCGCGGACAGGAGGGCGATCATGCGGGTCCGACGATCCCGGTCGGCAAGATCGCCGGCGGCGGCAAAGGCGGCCGGCATGATGATGGCAGCCCCGACCCCACTGACGAGCCGAGCCGCGAGCAGGAAGGGCAGTCCCGGCGCGACGACGCAGGCGCCCGAGGCAAGGATGAAGATCCCCAGGCCGAGCATCAGGGCGAAGCGCCGACCGCGTCGGTCGGAGATGGGGCCGAGCACCGGCGCCAGGAGGGCGGTCGGCAGGGCATAGGCGCTGGCGAGGAGGCCGACCGCAGCGATCGGGGACTGCAGATCGTCGGCGACCGCAGGCAACAGGGCAGCAACGATGTAGGTGTCGACACCGACCGCGAAGGCGGCGATGAGGAGGGCGAAGGTCACCGCCATCGGCGCATTGTGAACAAGTCGGCGACGCGGTGGGCGTCGGCGCCGGAAGAGCTGCCCTCGCGTGGCGGCGGCGCTACCATCCTCCGCGGGAGCGGAGGGGTCCCGGTGGGTCCCCCGGTCTTCAAAACCGGTGCGGCTCTGCTCGGCAGGGTCGGGTGGGTTCGACTCCCATGCGCTCCCGCCAACCAGACCTCGGCATCGGTGTAACGTGCCGGCATGGCCGAGCTGGACAACGTAAAGCGCGCGAAGCTGCCGGACAGCGCCTTCGCGTACGTCGACTCGAAGGGTCGACGGCGGTTGCCCATCAACGACGAGTCGCATGTCCGCAACGCGCTGGCGCGGTTCAATCAGACGGCCTTCGAAGACGAGGCGGCCCGCGATCGCGCCCGTAAGCGCCTCTTGGCCGCGGCCAAGAAGTACGGCATCGTGCCGGTCGGGTTCTTCGCCGGCCAGCTTCGTGTCCAGGGCAACCAGGCGGCGGCAGGTCGGCTGGTGCTCGAGATCGGTCCCGTCGAAAACCTCGAGACCCTGCAGGGTCGCCTTCGATCGGAGCTTCGCGACCCGACCGTCGAGGCCGTCGAGTGGTCGGAGTCGCTGGGCGGCTATCTCGGCGCCGACGGCCGTCCCGCCGTGATGCCGGCGGCGGGCACGGGTCGAGCAGTGACCCTCATCGACCGCCGCGGCCGACCGATGATCGCGCTGGTCCACGATCCGGCCACGCTGGCGGACCCCGACCTGCGCCGCGCGGTCTCCTCCGCCGTCCGGATGGCGGTCGAGAACCGGCAGCTGCAGGCGACGGTCGACGCCGACGCCCGCGACGCGCGGAGCCTGCCCTCGGGACCGGTGACCTTCCTGATGACCGACATCGAGGACTCGACCGGCATCCTCCACCGCCTCGGCGACGATTACGGCCGACTGCTGACCGAGGTCCGCGGCATCCAGCGCACGGCCGTCCGCAACGCCGGTGGGCGCGAGATCGATGCCCGCGCCGACGAGTACTTCGCCGTCTTCGAGAGGGCTGCGGACGCGCTGCAGGCAGCGATGACGGTCCAGCGCCGCTCCGGTGGCCGATCTTGGCCGGATGGCGTTCAGGTGCGGATACGCATCGGGCTCCACCATGGCAAGCCCACGCTGACCGACACCGGCTATGTCGGCATCGCCGTGCATACGACGGCGCGCGTCTGTGCGGCCGGGCACGGTGGCCAGATCCTCGTGTCTCGCGCCGCACACGAAGCGCTGACGGCGGACGACGTCACCCGCCGGCGCAGGCCGCGGATCCGCTACCGGCCTTTGGGTTCGTACCTGCTGCCTGGCCTGCGACGACCGGATCCGCTCTTCCAGGTCGAGGCGACCGGGCTGGCGACCGAATTCAGGCCGCTCCGGGCGCCGCGTGTCGATGGGGCCGAGGCGAACGACCAGCCGGTGTAACGTCCACGCATGTCTGCCGAGCGGTCCCCGCACCCGCCGAGCGTCGAGCGCGTGCTCGCCGCCGCGCGGCCACGCCTCGGCGAGCGCGATCACGACGCGGTCGTCGCGACGGCGCGAGCGGTCGTAGCGGAGGAACGTGAACGCCTCGCAGGCGGCACGACTCCGGCGACCGTCGACGCCCTCGCGGATGCGCTGGTCTCTCGCCTCGACGCGCTTGGCGCACCCGGCCTCGTGCCCGTCGTGAACGCGACCGGCGTCATCCTGCACACCAACCTTGGGCGGGCGGCCTGGCCGGAGGCAGCCATCCGGGCCGCGACCGCTGCCGCGCAAGGCACCTCGCTCCTCGAGATGGATCGCGAGACCGGCCAGCGTGGCGCCCGCTTCCGGGCGGCAGAAGACCATCTCATCGCCCTGACCGGCGCCGAGGACGCCGTGATCACCAACAACAACGCCGCGGCAGTCGCCCTCGCTTTGGCGGCCGCCGTCGGCGGCGCGGCGGGCGTCGCTGGGCAGGCAACAGGCAATCGTCGCGCCAGGGGCGTCGCCGTCGCCCGCGGCGAGCTCATCGAGATCGGCGGCGGCGTCCGGATCCCCGACATCATCCGACGAGCCGGCCTCCGCCTGATCGAGGTGGGTACCACGAACCGGACTCGGATCGCCGACTATCGCGAGGCGCTCGAGTCGGGCGCAGCGCGCGCCATCCTCCGAGTCCATCCCTCGAACTTTCGGATGGAGGGCTTCGTCGAGGAGGCGGACCCGACCGAGCTCGCAACCGTGGCTCACGAGCTCGGCGCCAGCGTGGTGGATGACCTCGGCTCCGGGGCCTTGCTGGATACCGCGGCCTTCGGGCTGGCCCACGAGCCGACGCCGATGGAGCGTCTTGCGACGGGCGCGGACCTGGTCTGCTTCAGCGGCGACAAGCTCGTCGGCGGCCCGCAGGCGGGGCTGGTAGTCGGTCGGTCGGACCTCATCGCCAGCATCCGCAAGGATCCCCTGGCCCGTGCCATGCGGCCCGACAAGGTGACGCTGGCCGGCGTCGCGGCGACGTTGGGGCTCTACCGCGCCGGGCTGGCGACGACCGAGATCCCTGTCTGGCGCGCCATCGCCGCGCCCGAGGATGCGCTCCGATCGAGGGCCGAGGCGCTGGCCGGCAAGCTGGCTCGGCTCGGTCACACGCCCGTCGTGCTGCCGCTGGAAGCGACCGTAGGCGGCGGCTCACTCCCTGGTGAGACGCTCCCCTCCTGGGGTCTCGCACTGCCCGGTGCCAGAGCGCCGGAAACGCTGCGGCGGCTGCGAGTCGGCTCGCCCGCGATCATCGGTCGCATCGACGATGACGCCGTCGTCCTGGACCTCCGGACGGTCGAACCGAGCTGGGACGAGGTGCTGCCGGGGGCGATCGCCCGCGCGCTGGGCGGGCAGGCGGCGCAGCCGGGGCCCTACCAGGAGCCCGTGTGACGGTCGTCGTCGGCACCGCCGGCCACATCGACCACGGCAAGACGGCTCTGCTTCGCGCCCTGACCGGCATCGATGCCGACCGCCTGCCCGAGGAGCGGCGGCGCGGCATGACCATCGACGTCGGCTACGCCCACATGCGGCTGCCCGGTAACGAGGACGAGGCCGTTGGGCCGGAACTCGACTTCGTTGACGTGCCAGGGCACGATCGCCTGGTCGGCAACATGCTCGTCGGTGCCGGCGAGATCGACGCCGCCATGCTCATCGTGGCTGCCGACGAGGGCCCGAAGGCCCAGACCCTCGAGCACCTGGGGCTGCTGGACGCCCTGGGGATCGACGACGGGGTCGCCGTCCTGACCAAGCTCGACCTCCTGGATCCGACCGACCCCCGGCGTTCGAGCCGACCGACGGAGGTCCGGGCGCTGCTCGCGCCGACCTCCCTTTCACGGATCCCGATCGTGTCCGTCTCCGCGATCAGCGGCGAAGGCATCGATGTGCTCCAGGAGGCGCTGGCTGCCCTTCGTGCGAGGATGATCCTGCGCGGGGCGGCTCGCGGCGGAGCGCGGCTGGCGATCGACCGCGTCTTCACCGCCCGGGGTCGGGGCGTGGTGGTGACCGGCTCCCTGCGCGGCGGTTCGGTCGCCAGGGGCCAGACGCTCCGGCTCGAGCCCGGCGGTCGGTCGGTGCGCATCCGGGAGGCGCAGGTCCACGGGGCGGCCGTCGAATCGACGCCCGAATTGGGCCGCGTGGCGCTCAATCTGGCGGGCATCGAGCGCGACGAAGTCTCGCGCGGCATGGCGTTGGTGGCGGGCCCAGCCGTTCGCGCCACGACGCGGATGCTCGTGGCGGTGCAGCCGAGCCGCGGCGGGCGGCCGCTCGCGGACGGCGCGAACGTCCGCGTCCACCTCGCCACGGCTGAGACGCTCGGACGATTTCGGATGGCAGCGCGAGCCGTCGGGCGACGGGGAGATCCTGGGCGTGTTGATCCTCGCCGAAGCGATACCGGCAGCGCTCGGCGACCGCTTCGTGCTGCGCTGGCCCTCCCCTGCCGAAACGGCAGGCGGTGGACGCGTCCTCGACCCGGCCCCGTCCGCGCGGCTCGTCCGTCGGCGACTCGACGGATCACAGATGGCAGCGCTGGCAAACGCCGATGAAGCAAGCGACCGGTTCCGCACCCTGGTCGCCGCGCACGGCCTCCTGACCCCGGAACGCGCCGCCGCGATCGCCGCCGTCCTCGATGCCTCACCCGATGCGCTGGCCGCCGCGTCGGGGGTCGTCGTGCTCGATGGGCGGTACGTGGATCCGACCGTCGTGGCGGCAGGCTCGAGCGCGGCGCTGGCGGCCGTGGCGACGACCCATGTCGCCGATCCGTCGGCGCCCGGCGTCCCGCTGGCCATCGCCCGCGCCGCATCGATGTCGTCGCTCCGGCGTGCGGCGCCTGGTGCACCGCTGACCGTCGACGATGCTGCCGCCTTGGTCCAACGGCTGGTCGACGATGGAACGCTCGTGCGCGATGGCGACCTCCTCCGGGCGCCCGACCACGTTCCCGATGCGATCCGCTGCCCTGGCTGCCTCGATGGATCGGTTGGTGGCTGCGCTCTCGGTCGCCGCCCCACCGCCCCTGTCCGAGGCCGCCGGGTCGGTCGGTTGCCCGCCAGAAGGCGTTCGAGCGCTCGAGGCCGAGGGTCGGATCGTGCGCCTCGAGCCGGACCTCGCCTATGCCACCGATACGTTCACCGAGCTGGAGGCCGAAGCCGTGGCCCTGGCGCGATCAGGGCCAGTGGCGCCTGCCGCCTTTCGTGACGCGACCGGTACCAGCCGCAAGTACGCGCTGGCCATCCTCGAGGAGCTCGACGGTCGCGGCATCCTCCGCCGCACCCCGGAAGGCCACGTGTTGGGGCCAAAAGCCGCGGGCCAGATGCCGGGATGACTCGTCCGCGTCAGGCGGCCGGCTTCCGGCCCCTGCGACGTGCTCGGCGCTCGGGAGTCATGAGCCCGACCAGGAACCCGTTGCCGTGCTTGGCCACGGCCACGTCGACACGCTGTTGGGCGGCGACCTTCATCAGTCGCTGACGCACCGTGGCCGCCTTGTCGGCCTTGTCGAGGCGGACCTCGAAGACATCGTCTGGTCCATTGAGGCCGCGGATCAGCCGCGTGAACTGGCGCTCCTGGCGGAGGCGCTCGCGTTGGAGCGGTGTCAGCTCGGGGCGCTTGGCAGCGGCCTTGGGCGTGTCCATGAGCGCGGCGTCCGCCTTGCGGATCTTGACCATCGGTGGCCTCTTCGGTTCAGGGGGCTCGAACGGGCTGACGATATCAGGGTGCCGGTGCCGGCTGGCAGTCCCACGCGATCACCGTCTCTACCGCAGCAGGGATGTCTGCGGGCGCCGACGTCAACGTCTGTACCAGGGGGAGGCGGATGGACGCCGATTGTCCGGATCCCGAGATGGTGGCGAATGCCTCGGCGCCAAGGGCGAGGTACTGGCCGCTATCGACCTCGAGCGTCACCCGCAGACGGCCACGATCGACGTCGAGCGCGTACTCGCGGTCACCCGACAGCGTGCCGCGGTTGTTGACACGCTCGACCTTCTCGCGCCCGGCCGCCCAGGTGCAGACCGCGGGCCCGGCATCGGCCACCGATCCATCCACGGTGAGGTCCAGGCTGCCGACGACCTGCGCCGGCGGCACGGCAGCCGGCCCGAAGCCCGAGGCGATGATGGCCGCGACAGCGAATGGGATGACGCCGAGGAGCAACGTGCGCCGGCCGGTCGTCAGCTGGCCGATCCCGATCATGAAGGCCACGAAGGCGCCGACGTACGCGACGGCCCGCACGAAGTCGGCCATGTAGGCGACGTCCGTGGCCAGGCTGTCGACGTAGTGGAGGAGCACGCCAAGGGCGACACCGATCAGGGTCCCGAGGGCGACTACGCCCCATTCGCGCGCCTCGAGGCCGAGGTAGAGGCGGCCGGTGCGTGGCGCGGCGGGTGCCGGCGTCGGTGCCGGTACCGGCGATCGGCGGAACACGCTCGTGATGGTAGCGCCGCCCACATGGCGCACGCTGCTAGGCTGCGGGCATGCGCATCGCGACCTGGAATGTCAACTCGCTCAAAGCCCGCCTGGATCGGGTCGAGGGTTGGCTCGCCCAGGCACAGCCGGACGTGCTGCTCATGCAGGAGACGAAGCTGACGGACGAGGCCGCTCCGGAGATGCCCTTCCGGATGATCGGCTATGAGCTGGCCCACCATGGCCAGGGTGGCCGGAATGGTGTCGCCATCGCGTCGCGAGTCGGCGTCGCGGACGTGGTCACGAATTTCGGACTCGGCCCGGTCGGGGGTGTGGAAGTCGAGGAAGGGGCGCCGACGCATGAGGCCCGGATGATCGCGGCGACCTGCGGCGGCGTGCGCTTCGTCTCTCTCTACGCGCCGAATGGCCGTGCGCTCGACACGCCCTTCTACGAGGCCAAGCTGGCCTGGTTCGCGCGCCTGCGCACCTGGCTCGACGAGGCGGAGGATCCGGCCGCACCGCTCATCCTGGGCGGCGACCTGAACGTCGCGCCGACCGACATCGATGTCTACGATCCAGCCGCGTATGTGGGCACGACGCATACGTCAGCGCCTGAGCGGGCCCACTTCCAGTCGCTCATCGATTGGGGCCTCGAGGACACGTATCGGCGCTTCCATCCGGAGCCTGGACGGTTCACGTGGTGGGACTATCGGGCCGGCAACTTCCACAACGGCCTCGGCATGCGCATCGACCACCTGCTCGTCACACATGTCGTGGCCGAGCGGGCGATCGGAGCCGAGATCGACCGCGACGCACGGAAGGGAAAGCTGCCTTCCGACCACGCTCCGCTCTACGTCGACCTGCGATGACTGACGAGTCGGAACGACCCGTCGCGCCCAAGGCCGATGCCATCGTGGTGGCCGCTACGAGCGACCTCGCGGCAACGCCGAACGAGGCGCTCGTCCCGACCGCGAACGGGGCGCCCTTCCCGACCGACGAGGCCGCTGCCACAAGCTCGGATCCGTTTCCGCGCGACGCCTGGTCGACCCTGATCAGCCACGCGGCTGGATACCTCCGCCTGACGCTCGCGTTGCTGCGTGACCCGGCCGTCTCGAAGCACCGCCGGGCGGCCCTCCTCGCGGCGGCTGCTTACTTCGCTTCACCGATCGACCTCATCCCGGGCATCGTGCCCGTGCTCGGTCAGGTGGACGACCTGGCCGTCGCCATCCTGGCCATTCGCCTTGCCCTCAACGCACTGGAGCCTGGACGGCGACAGATGCATCTCGAAGCGGCCGGGCTCTCCGATGAGACGCTCCATGAGGACCTCGTCGCGACGGGCCGACTGGCTGCCTGGACGGCTCGGGCGGGCGCACGGACCGGGCTGCGGGTCGGTCGCGGCGCGATCCGGTTCACCGTGCGCGGCGGCCGAGCCGTGACCGGCCTGGCGATTCGTGGCGGTCGTGCGGCCGGGCGCGCAGGAGCGTCCGTCGCCGGGCGAGCGACCTCCGGCGGGCGTGGCCTCGCAGACCGAGTCCGTCGCCGCGGATCCGAGGATGACGCGAGCGCCGATGACCCCGCCGATGCGCTCGATTCGAGCACGCCCGACGCCCGCGAGGAGGCGTGAGCGCCGGCATTGGGCCGGTCAGTTCGCGGGGTCGCCGTCGCCCGCCTGGAAGAGGCCGAGTGCGCCGCGACCGACGAAGTTGAAGGCATGGGTGACCATCGGATAGAGCCCGTCCTCGGGCGTCGTGAACTCGATGATGGCGCCCTGTGCTGGCGAGAGGTCGACGGCCTGCGACCCGTAGTGACCGTCGTTCTGCGGTGTCAGCTGGATGCCTTCCTTGATGACCGTGTTGAAGATCGTGCCCACGACATGGAACGAGCTGTCGATGCTCGGGCCGGCATCGAGGACGAAGACCCGCACCGTCTTACCGGTCTCGACCTTGATGGGGTTGTCGACGTACTGGTTGGCCACGCCGTTGAAGACCACGAAGTCGGGGGCCGGCGCGCCGGCCGCAGCCTTGGCGAGGTCGGTGATCTCGCCCTGTGGGCCGAGGTACCACTCGCTCTGGACGATCGCGAACTCGTGGTCCGCGGGCTTGAAGCCGCCCTCCGGCTCGACGATGACCATGCCGAACATGCCGTTGGCGATGTGGTGCAGGGCGGGTGCGGTGCCACAGTGGTACATCCAGACGCCGGCGTAGTCGGCCTTCCACTCGTAGATCAGCTCGTCGCCCGGCTTGATCGAGCGCATCTCGTCATTCCAGGCGACCTGGCTGGCGTGGAAGTCGATGGAGTGGTCGACCTCGCTGGCTGCCGGGTTGACGAGGTGGACCCGGATGGTGTCGCCCTGATGGACGCGTATGACCGGACCGGGCACGCTGCCGTTGAACGTCCAGACCTTCTGGACGAAGCCCTCGGCGACCGTCATCTCCTTCTCTTCGATGGTCAGCGTGATCTCGTGGACGGTCCCATCCATGACCTTCGGCGCGGTCGCGTCGTCGAGGGTGTAGGCAGGCGCATTCGGATCGGCCTCCACCGCGCCGGTGTCAGGCGCCGGTCCACCATGGCTGTCGCCACCGCCCGCAGTCGAGCCGGCGACGGAGATGGTGCCGGTCATGCCGGCGGCGGCGTGTCCGGGCACGGAGCAGATGAAGGGCAGTCCGCCTTCTGGCACCTCGACGTCGAACATGACCGTCTCACCGGCCTGCGCCGTGTGCGTTTCGCCGCCGTCAGGCGTGATGTCGTGTGCGATAGCACCGGTGTTCTTGAACTCGATGGTGTAGGTTCCCGCCGCCTCGACCGTCAGGTCCTTGGGCGTGAAACCGAGGTCGAAGGCCTCGATCTGGAGCGGGGCGCCGGCAACTGGTGCGCCGGTCGGGCCTGCCGCGCCGCTCGGGCTGGGCGCGGCGCTCGCGTCCGGCGAGCTGGAAGGCGCCGCGCCGCTCGCGCCCGGCGAGCTGGAAGGCGCCGCGCCACTGGCCGCCGGCAGGGGGCTGGCCGCCGGCGGGGGGTAGGTCCAGGCGGCGCCAGATCCGCAGCTCGCAAGGAGGAGCACTGCGGTGGCTAAGGTGATCGCCTGGCGCACGATCGGGCTGTTCATGGCCTGAACCTTCCTTGCGGATCCACGAATCATGTCGGTCGGGATGAGCGTGATCGTAGTATCCCTGACGTCAGCTCAGACGAGCACGGGCCGAACGGCTCGTCCGAGCGGGTCATCCCGCACCCTACGCTTCGCGCGAGCGACATCGTCGGTCCGGCGCCGATACACTCCGGCGCCATGACCTCCTCCGGCTCGGCCGACCTGATCCTGGTCGGTGGGCGTGTCCACACGGTCGACGACCACCAGCCTGTCGCCCAGGCCGTCGCCGTCAATGGCGGCCGCATCGTCGCCGTCGGATCGGACGCTGATGTGGTCGACCTGGCCGGCCCGCGGACGCGGCGGATCGACCTTCGGGGCCGAACGCTGCTGCCCGGCTTCCAGGATGCCCACGTCCATCCCGTCACGGCGGGGCTCGACCGACTGCACTGCGACCTCTCGACCGCCAAGGACGCGGCCGCCTACCTGCGCATCGTCGAGGAATACGCGATTGCGGTTCCCGGACCGCCCGGTCATCGAAGGCAGCGGCTGGGAGATGTCCGCCTTCCCGGGCGGGACGCCATCACGGACGCTGCTCGACGGCATCGTCGCCGACCGGCCGGTCATCCTGGACAATCGCGACGGTCACGGCAGCTGGGTCAACAGCGTCGCCCTGTCCCTGGCCGGCATCGACGCCTCGACCCCGGACCCGCGCGACGGTCGCATCGAGCGGGAGGCGGACGGGACGCCGCAGGGCACGCTCCACGAGGGCGCCATGTCCCTCGTCCAGCCCCTGATCCCTGAGCCGACCGACGACGAGTGGCTGGAGGGCGCACGTATCGGGCAGGCCGAGCTCCACCGTTTCGGGATCACGGCCTGGCAGGAGGCCGCGGGGCGCGAAGGGAACCTGAAGGCCTATCGGCGCCTGGCGGAGCGCGGCGAGCTGACCGGCCGGGTCATCGTGGCCCAGCTCTGGGATCGGCAGGCGGGCCGCGGTCAGCTCGAGCGGCTGGTCGAACGACGAGCGTCGAACGCCGTCGGTCGGATGCGCGCCGACCGGGTCAAGCTCTTCCTGGATGGCGTCATCGAGAACTTCACGGCCGCGATGCTCGAGCCGTATCTCGGTCCCGACGGGGCGCCGACCGCGAACCGGGGACTGGCCATGTTCGAGCGTCACGAGCTGCTGGCGGTGGCCCAACTCGTGGACGGAGCGGGCTTTCACATCCATTGCCACGCCATCGGCGACCGGGCGGTGCGCGACGGTCTCGATGCCATCGAGGGTGCCATCGCCACCAACCCGACGTGGGATCGCCGACCCACCATCGCCCATATCCAGGTCATCCATCCGGCCGACCTGCCGCGCTTCAGCTCGCTCGGCGTGGTCGCCAACGGTCAACCCGTGTGGGCGCTCCACGATAGCCAGATGGACGTCCTGACCATCCCCTTCCTGGGCGAGGAGCGGACCCGCTGGCAATACCCGTTCGGCTCGCTCCTGCGCGCCGGGGCGCGCCTTGCCTTCGGGAGCGACTGGGCCGTCTCGACCGCCGACCCGCTGATCGAGATGGAGGTCGCGGTTCGTCGCACTTGGGTCGGGCGTCGCGACGCACCGGTCTTCCTGCCGGATGAGCGCATCTCGCTCGAGGCTGCCGTCCGTGCCTTCACGCTCGGCTCGGCCTACGTCAACGGCCTCGAGGCGGAGACCGGTTCCATCACGGTCGGCAAGCTGGCCGACCTCGTCGTCCTGGACCGCGACCTCTTCGCACCGGGCGTCCTGCCAGCCGATGCCCGAGCGCTGCTCACACTCGTCGAGGGCGAGCCGGTCTTCGAGGACCCGGGGCTCGAGGGCTGACGAACGAGCCCGCGTGCCGGCGGACGGCCGGTGCGCCGGGGTCACGCGGCTCGGTGCGCCCTCAGGCGACCCGATCGCGCGTGATGTCAGCCACGGTCGGACAGCCAAGGAGGGCCATGGCCGTCGTCGTTTCGGCGCGCAGGATCTCGACCGCTCGGGCCACACCGGCTTCGCCCGCCACGGCCAGCGCGTAGAGGATGGGTCGGCCGACGAAGACCGCGCGGGCCCCCAGGGCGAGCGCCGTGACCACATCGGTGCCTCGCCGCACGCCACCGTCGAGGTAGACCTCGGCCAGGCCTTCGACAGCGTCCACCACAGGCTCGAGGGCGTCGATGGTCGCGGCCACCCGGTCGAGCTGGCGACCGCCGTGATTCGAGACGACGACAGCGGCCGCGCCGTGCTCGATCGCCAGCCGTGCGTCGTCGGGCCGCAGGATGCCCTTGACCACGAGCGGCAGTGACGAGAGCAGACCGGAGCCAGGCCAGGTCCGTCCAGGTCAGCGAGGCATCGTTCTCGAGCAGAGTCGCATCCAGCGGGGCACCGCCCGTCGCGTCGATCGCGTTGCCCAGCGGCCCGGCATCCTTCACTGGCGAGCGCCGCTCACGGACCCGATAGCCCGGCACGGGCAGGTCGACCGTCAGCACGATGGCCGCGTAGCCCGCCTCGGCGGCCCGTGCCACAAGGGCGGCGGATTGGCCGCGGTCGCGCTGGACGTAGAGCTGGAACCAGCGTGTGCCGCGCCCGACCGCGGCGACCGTTTCGAGCGAGCGGTTGGAAAAGGTGCTCAGGCCATAGATGAGGCCCTCGCGCCCGGCGACTCGGGCTGGCACGACCTCGCCCTCGCGATGCGCGAGGCCCCCGAGCGCGACCGGCGCGAAGCCGACCGGCAGTGAGACCTTGGCGCCCAGCATCGTGGTCGAGGGATCGACGCTGGACACGTCGACGAGCACGCGGGGTCGCAGCTCGCGACGGGCGAAGGCGGCCTCGTTCTCGCGCAGCGTCCGCTCGTCCCAGGATCCGCCCGCATAGTAGGCAAAGGCCTCGGGCGAGAGCGCAGCCTGCGCCAGCGGCTCGAAATCGGCCAGGGCATGGACGTCCATCAGCCGCGCTCGAGGAAATCGGCTGCCGCCAGCGGCCGCAGGCAGTGGGTCATGGACATGGCCTGCTCGTAGCCGCCGGCGTTGAGCATTGCCAGGACGTCGCCCTCTCGGATCGGCGGCAGCGGATAGTCCTCGACGAAGACGTCGCCCGCCTCGTTGATGTGGCCGGTCACGGTGACCGCTTCCGTCCGGGGCGCGTCCGCCGCCCGGCAGAGGACGACCTCCTGCGCGAAGCGGTAGATGAACCAGGAGCAGAAGACGTTCCAGCCCGCGTCGAGGCCGACGAATTGAGTACCGGCACGATCCTCGACCGTGACCACCTCGGCCAGCAGGACCGCGGCGTCCTTGACGATCAGATCACCCGGCTCGAAGCCGACCACGACCCCGAGCGGTCCGAGGTGCCTCGCGACGACGGCAGCGTAGGCGTCGAGGTCCACGGGGCGTTCGGCCTGGCGGGCGATGCGACCGATGCCGCCGCCGACGTTGACCTCCCGAAGCGGGTGGCCGGCCTTGACGATCCGGCCCGCAAGCTCGACGACGGCCGCGAGCGCCGCCTCGAACGACGACAGCCCGTCGGCCAGCCAGCCCGACCCGGCGTGGAAGTGGAGCGTATCCACGATCAAGCTATGGCGCCGCACGGCGGCCAGTGCATCGTCGAGCCGGTCAGCCGTGATGCCCAGCTTGGTCGGACGTTCGCCCGCGTAGGTCAGGTGGTCGTTGTAGCCGGCGCCGATCATGGGGTTGACGCGCAGGCCGATCGTCGAGCCCGGCGCCCGTCGACCGACCCGCTCGACCTGGCTGACCGCGTCGAGGTTGAGGTGCACGCCGGCGCCGCAGATGACGTCGAGGTCACGTTCCGAGCAGTTCGTGCCGGTGTACGAGATCTCGGCCGCGGTCCAGCCGCTGGCGAGGGCAAGCTCGACCTCGCCGGGCGAACAGGCATCGATGCCGAGCGCGTCGGGCTCGCCGGCCGCCCCCATCCCGCGGAGCACGGCCAGGACCTCCGGTTCGCGGTTGGCCTTGAGCGCGAAGCGAAGCCGGTAGTCGAGCCCCGCACGTCGCGCGGCAGTGTGCATGGCCAAGACGTTCTCGCGTACGCGCTCGAGGTCGTAGACGAAGCGCGGCGTGCCACGCATTCGAGCCAGAGCCTCTGCGTCACGGCCGGCGATGACCAGCCGTCCCTCGACCGCATCGAGGCCCGGTCGGCGCCACCAATCGGGCACGACGGTCGGGTCGGTAGCGGACGCCACCGGCTGCGGCAAGGCGGTCATCGCGCCCAGCGTAGCCGAAGCCGAGTGCGCCCACCGACTACAATCCCGGCCGAGACCCGGGCGTGCCCAAGTCGGCATCGAGGAGGCCTGCGACGGATGGATCGCTCCCTGCGAAATGCCCTGGCCGAACGAAGCGAGGCCTGAGGCGCCGGATCACCCAGCGTCGACCCGCCGCTTCCGTCCGCGAGGGCCACTGGACCTCGCCGCCACGCTCGCGCCGCTCCGCCACGGGACCGGGGACCCGACCATCCGCATCCGCGGCCGCCTCGAGGTCCTGCGCGCGACCCTGACGCCGGAGGGCCCGACGACCGAGCACTTGCGCCAGCTCGGCGATGAGGTCGAGGTCGAGGCCTGGGGGCCCGGCGCCGGATGGGCACTCGAGCACGCCCCGGACCTGGTCGGCGAGCACGACGATGCGACCGCGTTCCACCCCGTGCATCCCGTCCTGACCGACCTCGCGAGGCGGCTGGCTGGTGTCCGGCTGTGCCGCTCGGACGCCGCTTTCGAGGCGCTCGTGCCCGCCGTGCTGGAGCAGAAGATCACCGGGCTCGAGGCGGTGCGGGTGCGCCGAAGGATGGCCCTTGCGCTCGGAGAACCCGCCCCAGGCCCAGCCGAACGCCTGGTCGGCTTGCGGCTGCCGCCGTCTCCCGAGCGGCTGGCTTCACTCGCCTACTACGACCTCCACTCGCTCGGCCTGGAACGGCGACGAGCCGAGGTCATCATCCGCCTGGCGGCGCGAGCGCCCGCCATCGAACGGCTCGGTGCGAGGGAACACGCGGACGCCAAGGCGCGGTTGGAGCGACTGCGCGGCATCGGCCCCTGGACGGCGGCCGAGGTGGCTCGCGTTGCCTGGGGCGATCCCGACGCCATCAGCGTCGGCGACTATCACCTCCCGAACCTGGTCGCCTTTGCCCTCGCTGGCGAGCCGCGCGCGGACGACGGGCGGATGCTCGAGCTCCTGGAGCCCTACCGCGGCCAGCGCGGACGCGTCCAGCGTCTGCTCGAGCTGTCGGGCATCAGGGCCCCGCGGTATGGGCCGCACATGCCGACGCGCGCCATCGAGGGGATGTGAGGCGCAGAACGTCCGTATCCGGGCACGGTGATGCGACGGACCGGTGCAGTCCCGCACCATATTCGTGACTCGGGCCGTTGACGGTTGGCACCGGCCGGCGGACCATCGCACGACCACGAGCTGCGGATCGTTCGCCCGATGCGGACGGGCTCGCTGGCCTGGAGGATGCAGCGATGTTCGATCGTCGCGCCACGACCGAGGCGATCCCCGGAGTGCGGCCCCGGACCGGCCTTCTCCATGTGGCGGCGTGGCTGGCGGCCGCCCTCATGATCCTGGCCGTGGCAGCGCCGGTCGCGGCGCGGCCGACACGCGAGTGCGGCAATGACAAGTTCGAGCTGATGACGATGGAGGAATTCCGCGACCTCTCGCTGTCGCTCGGCGTGCCGTCGGAGATCTTGTTCAGCGACGCCTGGGAGGCGGGCTGGGATTCGTACGACAAGAACGGCGATACACAGCTATGCGTCAAGGACAAGCCCGACACCGCAGGGCACTTGGGCAGCTGGGTCTGGAACGTGGTGGATAACACTGCGAACCACTGATCGTCCGGGCGCTTGGGCGCCCCTACAACGGCGGGTAGTCGTCAGGCCGCCGTGAGCCAGATCGGATCGCCCGCCTGGACGGCAAGGTCGGCGGCGGCACTCGCTTCGTAGCGGATGATGGCCATCCATTCCCATGCGTCGACCAGGATGCCGTAAGCACCGGCCTCTACCTGGCCATAGGACGTGATGTTAGAGGCGGTTGCGACCTCGCCTGTGGTGGCGATCTGGAGCGTGCCCGCATCGGCGAGGCCGGCAGCCACCATGTGCGCAGGTCGGACGTTGAGGCGGATGTTGCCGAAGCGATCGATGTCGAGCACCTCGCCGACGATCCGACCGCGCTCGACCTCCGGGTCGGCGATCCGGACCTCGACCAACGTGTCCACCGGCACCGAGGGTCCCAGGGCATCGAGATCCATCCCGGCGGCAAGATGACCGGCCGCCGGCGCGAACACGTCGCGACCGTGGAAGACGCTCGAGATCGGCGACAAGGTGACCTCCGGCGACGCGATCGTGACGGCACGTAACGGGCCGCCGTCCGCCCTCCACGCCAGCGAGAGCAGCCCATTGTCCGGGCCGACCAGGTAGCGGCCAGCCGCCGTTTCGATGGCGATCGGGATACGCGCCGTGCCCACGCCCGGGTCGACGACGCCCAGGCCGACCGCGTCGGCCGGCGCGAAGCGCAGACACTCGGCCAGGATCAATGCGCCGGCACGAATGTCGTGCGGCGCGACGCCGTGCGAGATATCGATGACCAGCGACGCTGGGGCGACGCGGGCGATGACGGCGTGGCAGACACCCACGAACTCGTCGCGCAGTCCAAGATCCGAGACGAACACCACCGGCTTGCTCACGTTTACCCTCCGAGTCGGCGACCGATGTCCGACGCCACGGTACGTCGGCCCGGCCCACCCGTCGAGAGGGTCGCCGTGAGCCTGTCACGTGGGTGTCATACCTTCGGCCTAGACTTCCGCCATGTGGTCCCCATTCCGCAAGGCATCCATGCCGGCCCCTGACCGTACCCTGCCCGGCCGTGCCGAGCCGATGCCGATCCCAGATCGGCACTTCGTCAACGGCGCGCCGATCGCGCCGCCGTGGCCCGAAGGCACGCGCACGGCCATCTTCGCGCTGGGCTGCTTCTGGGGCGCCGAGAAGGCGTTCTGGTCACTACCCGGTGTCATCAGCACCGCCGTCGGCTACGCCGGCGGCACGACCCCCAACCCGACGTATCGCGAGGCCTGCTCGGGCCGCACGGGGCACACCGAGTCGGTGCTCGTGGCTTACGACCCGGAGCGCATCTCGTACGAGCAGCTGCTCAAGGTCTTCTGGGAGCATCACGACCCGACGCAGGGCATGCGCCAGGGGAACGATCAGGGGACGCAGTACCGGTCGGCGATCTTCGTCGACGGTCCAGAGCAGCTTGCCGCCGCGGAGGCCTCACGCGATATGTATCAGGCCGAGCTGTCAGCGGCTGGGTTCGGCTCGATCACGACCGAGATCCGCGCCGACGTGCCCTTCTACTACGCCGAGGACTACCACCAGCAGTACCTCGCCAAGAATCCCGGCGGCTATTGCCCGAACCACGAGACCGGCGTGAAGCTGCCGGACGACTTCGTGGTCACGCCGCTGCAGTACGTCGACTGACCACCGGCCGCGCTTCGTCGCCGGCCGCAGCCGCGACTCGAGGCCGCTGTCCCGGCTCTGTAGGCCTGGTACGACTGAAGGAGGCGGATGAATACCCTCGACGTCCTGATGTACGGACAGCGGACGATCCGATCCACGATCGACCGCTACGGTCCCGACGACTGGAGTCGGATCGCGCTCGGCGTCTGGACGGCGAAGGACCTACTCGGCCATCTGGGCGCGTTCGAGGTCCGGTTCGCCGATCAACTCGCGCCATTCGTGGGTGCGCCGCTCGTGGGCGACCTGCCGACCGCCGATCCACGAACGTTCAACGACGACCAGGCAGCGGTGAGGAAGGACTGGCCGCTTCAGCAGGTGCTGGCCGAGTTCCTGGAAGCGCACGAGCGTGTCATGGGTCACGCGCGGTCGATCCCACCGGAGACCTGGCGCGAGGTGGGCACGATCCCGTGGTACGGACCGGAGTACTCGCTGATGACCTGGTCGTCTACCAGATGTACGGCCACAAGCGGGAGCACGACCCGCAGCTCGGGGCGGTCCTCGAACGGCGCGACTAGGCTCGTGACGGTGTAAGCGTCGGCCCGGTACGCTGGACCCATGCGATCGATCGAGTACTACATCATCCTCACCGCCGACGGCATGTACGCCGACCCGGACGGCGGCCTCGACCACTATGACCCCGCCGACGACGAGCACCGCTACGCCAACGAGCTGCTCCACACCGTTGGCGTCGAAGTCATGGGCCGGAAGATGTACGACGTGATGTCGTATTGGGATCAGCTCGACATCGATGATCCCGCCACGCCCGAGGTTGGCGCCGAGTTCGCTCGCTACTGGCGCGAGACGCCGAAGCTCGTTGTGTCGCGCGGCCACCCCGAGCTGGGTCCCAACGCGACGAAGCTCGAGGGCGATGTCGTCGAGGCGGTCCGCGCGCTCAAGTCCACCGATGGGCCGCCGATCGCGGTCGGCGCCGGCGCGGACCTGTTCGCGACACTTGCCGAGGCCGGCCTGATCGACCGGTATCGCTGGCTCGTCATCCCGAAGGCGATCGGCCGGGGCAAGAGCCTGTTCTCGTCGCTGACGCGGCCGCTCGACTTGCGGCTGGTGGGCACGCGCACGTTCGACTCGGGCGCGGTCCTGCTGGAGTACGAGCCGGCGGGCTGACGACCACCAGCGCGTAACCGTCAGTCAGGATGGCGTCAGGAGGCTGTGGCTCCCGCGCTCTCGCGGTCCCCGACGACAATGAGGACATGGTGCACGGTCACGAGGACACCATCTCGTACCGGCTCTGGCCGCCGGTCGCGATCGGCGCGCCCCTGCTCGTCGGCTGGCTGGTCACACTCGTCTGGGGTGACCCGGTCGACCTCGGCGGGTGGCGGGTTCCGCTCGGCTGGGCGCTGGTGCTGTTCTTCGTTGGTTGGAACGGCTGGTCGCTCCGGTTGTTCGGCAAGCACCAGACAGGGCTGCTGCCAGGCCAGGCGACGCACGCGATGATCGAGGAGGGACCGTTCCGCATCTCCCGGAACCCGTTGTACGTCGGACTGCTGGCGCTCTACCTCGGGCTGGGATTGCTGGCACCCACGTGCTGGGGGCTCGTGCTGTTCCCGGCAGCGGTGCTGCTCGTCCTGTGGGGCGCGATCCTTCCCGAGGAGCGGTTTCTGCACGAGCGGTTCGGAGCGCCGTACGACGATTACACGCGGCGGGTGCGTCGTTGGCTGTGACGCCATCCCGCCGACGTCGTCGCCTTTGACGGCCGCCCTGGTCGCGGATCAGTCGATACGCTGGGCCAAGGACACGATGATCCCCTCGGGTCCGCGCACATACGCCATGCGCCAGATGTCCTCGTACTGACCGACGCCGCCGACCAGCCGGTAGCCGTCGGCGGTTAGCCGGTCGAGGATCGCGTCGAGGTCGTCCACCTCGAACGCGACGTTGCGCAACCCCAGTTCGGTGGACATGGCGTCGGGCGATCCCGGTTCGTGGTTGGGGTGACTGAAGCTCGATAGCTCTAGCCTCGTTCCTCCGTCGGGCGGCCGCAGTGTCACGATCTCGCTTCGGGAGTTGGGTATGCCGATGACGGTGTCGACGAATTCGCCTTCCATGACCATCCTGCCCTCAGTCTCGAAACCCAGCCCGACAAAGAATGCCGCGACCGAGTCGAGATCTGCGACCGTGATGCCGACGTGATCGAAGCGTTTGATACGTGACATGTGGGTCCATTCTCCTGTGTTCGTTCCGATCGGGTCCAGAACGGGCGCACGTATGACCGGCAGGCCGTAGGCATCGCGGCGGATCTAGCCCGGTGTCGTGGACGATCGCAGTGCGACGACCTCGACAGCGTCGGACCGGCCGCGGACGCTGAGCGTCCGGTGCTCCAGGGAGCGAGAGTCTAGGTCGCCGGCTCTTGCTGCCTCGATGGACACGAGGAGTTCACCAGCGGCCGCCTCGCTCGCGAGACGAGCGGTCGTGTTCACCACGTCGCCGAGCGCCG
This sequence comes from uncultured Chloroflexia bacterium, assembly GCA_963837215.1. Taxonomy (GTDB): domain Bacteria; phylum Chloroflexota; class Limnocylindria; order Limnocylindrales; family CSP1-4; genus CSP1-4. The sequence continues at coordinate 59,315 of CAWIML010000001.1, read as the reverse complement.
TGAAGTCATTCACGGCTCCCCCCGTCCCCGTCGAGCCGACGAAGGCGTCTCCGGTGTGCACGGCCGCGCCCACGGGGATGGGCCCGCTCTCGCTGGCATCGGCGCGCCCGACGGCATCGAGCAGCGCGCGAGCGGCCCGGATGGCGGCGGCCGTGTGCTCGGTCCCGCTGATGCCGATGAAGAAAAGGCCGATGGCCTCATCACCCACGAACTTGTCGACCATCCCGTCGTTATCGAGGATCGCCGTCGAGGAGAGCCGGTAGAAGCGGTCGAGGAAAGCGCGGAACTCGGTGGGGCTCGATCGCTCGCCGATGGCCGTGGAGCCGCGGATGTCGGCGAACAGGAGGCTCACCGGGATCTCGGCGCCGAAGACCCCGAACTTGTTGAGGCTCTTGATGCACGAGCCGCAGATGGCCGGGTTGCCGGGGTAGCGGGCGAACCCGACGTGTCTCAGCACGGCGCCCCCCGGACCCTCGAAGGGCGCGGCGCAGAGCTTGCAGTGGGGTCCGTCGGGCAGGCGCCGCATGACGCGACGCATGCGGGCCATACCCGGGTCCTCGCCCGAGAGGAAGCCGCGCATCGCGTCTTCGGGTCTCGAGGGCCGTGGCATCGCACACAAATCCTACTCTTGCGCTCCGAGGCAGCCACATCCTCGGGATCATCACGGGGCCGCGACGCTCAGGAGGTGCGCATGAAGCCGGCGACGTAGTCCGATTCGACCGTCAGCGTGACGCCCGCCGATGCCGCGGCCTGGCGCATCTCCGCCAGAGCGGCCGCGTTCGGACGCCCGTAGATCTCCCATCCCGCGGGCACCATGAATTCGGATGCCGCACGCGATCTCTCGTCGGCGCCTTCGAGGTGAACATCCATCGAATCAGCATCGCCGAAGACGTGGAGGAAGCTGATCACGCCACGATGCTCGTCAACGTAGGAGAGGAACACGAGTGTGCGAGGCTTCTCCCGATCGAGACGATCGGTCACCTCGTGGGCCAACGCTTTCAACTTCTCGAAGATTGCTCTCCTTCACGCGGAAGTGACTGACGAACACGATCGGCTCAGCCATTCGGCGGTCTCCTTGGTCGGTCTCGAGACCGTTCGGTCACCCGATCCGTTCGGTGAGGTGGATGGTGACGGTGTCGCCCTCGTTCTTGTTGATCAACTGGCGGAGGTCTGCCTTGATGGGCAGCTTGTGTCGGCCGTCGCCAAGGGCCATGAAGGAACTGCGGAAGGGATGGCCGTCGACGGTTCCGGCCACTTTGACGAGGCCGCGGGTACCGAAGAACTCGGCGGTCCAGTCGGTCGCGACGTAGGTCCAGCCGCCCTTGGCGGGGCTCTTGTGCAAGGGCGCGGTGAACGTCTTGTCGAGCGAGCCGTGGGGAGCCGCGTCGGGCGCCTGGCGTGGAGTCATCTCGACTCCTCGACGATGTAGAAGCGGTTGCCGTCGGGATCGTCGAACGTGTACATCGGCGGCACGCCGTCCCAGCGCAGCACGTCGCCGACACTCACGCCCCGTTCGCGCATCGCGGCGTGCTCGAGTTCAACGTCTGGCACCGAGAAGCGGATGCCGGTGTCCGCCGGGATGTCCGGAACCACGTCGTTGACGTTGAGCGCGATCGATGTGGTCGCGCCTGGTGGAGCGACCTCGATCCATCGCGTGGTGGGGCTGATCGGGGCATCGAGCCGCTTCTCGAAACCCAGGGTGGCGACGTAGAACTCGATGGCGTCGTCCTGGTTGCTGACGGTGATCCCGATCGTGCGGACGTCGGTGATGGTCGTCGGTTGCATGGTGATCTCCTTGGAATGGTTCACTGCGCGCCGTACATCAGGGAGCCCGGCGTGGTGAGGGTCTCGCCAGTCTCGAGCCAGGTCTTCAGGCCGGACAGGATCATCGGCCAGCCTCCGTAGAGCTCTTCCGGGGCTGTCTCGCTGAGCTGGTCGTGGGTCACGGTCAGCCGACACGAGTCGCCGACGGGCTCGATCTCCCACGTCACGCGGGACGTGGCTTCACGCGCGGCGTCCTCGCCCCACAGGGCATGCATCGTCTGCACCAGCCGGCGCGGGGGTTCGACGACGAGGTTCTCGCCTTCGACGAGTGGCCCGTCGGCGCCGTCGTGGTTGAGCGTGTACCGGGAGCCCGGCGTCCAGTCGGACTCGATCCTGGAACCGAAGTGGTACCTGGCCCGGATCGTCGGGTCGGTGATCGCTTCCCACAGGCGTTCGGGGGTCGTACGGATGTAGATCTCGAAGACCTTCTCCATCGGCGTCTCCAGTTCAGCTTTCAGGCCGGACAGGCCGGCTGCCCACGGCTCGGTGTACTTGCTTACCCAGCGGTCATGGAGGAGGCGGATCGGGACCGCGTTGAGGTAGTGCAGCTTCTCCCGACCCCGGCGTTTGCTCACCACGAGACCGGCGTCCTCGAGCAGCCGCAGGTGCTTCGCCACGGCGATCCTCGTCATGTCGTGTCGCGCCGTCAGTGCCATGAGGGTCTGGCCGTCGCGCTCGAACAGCGCGTCGAGCAGTGCTCGTCGGGTCGGATCGGCAATGGCCCGGAACACTGTCTCCACATCAGCCAGAATAGGGAACCAAATGGTTTCCTGTCAAGTCCTGAACCGGGCGAGAAGGGCGCGGTTGCGCCTGGATCAGCTGGTCCGGCGGACCCAGAGGTCGATCGCGGGCAGGCCGTTGGCACCAAGCAACTGCGAGATCTCGCCGCTGTGGAATGCGTCGTGGCTCAACAGGCGCAACAGGATGGACCGGCGGGTGTGACTCTGGCGGACATCGCCGTACCGCCGCTCGAACTCGACCTCGAGCATGTCCGCAGTCCACGTGTCGAGGCAGCGGTCGATGATGGCGCCCGTGGTCTCGAGGGCGACGACCAGCTCGGCGGCCGACCGCGGATGGTCGGGGTCGTCCTCCCAGCCGAGCTCCGCAAGCGGGTCGGGGAACGGTGTCGTCTCGGCGCCGGGCTCACCCAGCACGCCACACAACCAATAGGTCCGTGCGCCGGCGCAATGCGCCGCCAACGCCCAGATCGGTCCGTGATCCGGACCGGCGCGGATCGCCAGCTGGTCCGCGGTCAGGTCACGTACCCCGTCAACGAGCCGCGACCGGTACTGCGTCCAGTCGGCGTAGAAGCGGCGGATCGGCTCGGTTGCTTGGGGCATCGATGGAAGTATGGCCTCGACGTGCTTGGACGCCGGTCACCAGCACGCGGTTCATGAGAAGCAGCGTACCGATCGGATCGCACTGGCAGCTCTCGCGAGGACGGCGCAAGCTGGTGCGGCCATGACCTACGACGACCTGCTGGCACTCGCACGACGGTTTGACGGCAAGACCATCGAGACAGTCACGGGGAAGCGGTTTCGTGTCGGCATCTACAGAGACTGTGCGTTCTTCACCCCTGAGTCCTCGGGATACGGGCAGAGTGACGGCCGGGCGGCGGCGGAGCGGTTCGTGGCCCGGTACAACGCCACGGGGAGCCTGCATCCTGGCGATTACGCACGGATCACTCGCAACGCGTCCTACTACGTCGCACTGCTGCTGGCCGACTCGAATGGAGGCGGCGCGAGCGCCCCTGGTCGCCCTGGATGAGGTCGCCCTTGATCAGTCCCTTGGCGGGATGTTCTGGTTGCCGCGGAAGAGGTTGGTCGGGTCGTAGCGAGCCTTGACGGCTCGCAGGCGATCCCACGTCGCGCCGGGATACGCGGCTCGGACGCGTGCTTCCCCCTCGTCGGCCAGGAAATTCACGTACGCGCCCTCGTCGCCCTGGCGGAGCGCGGCCGCGAGGTCCATCACCCAGGCCTCGCGCACGGCGCGGTCGTCCGGGCCCTCGTAGAAGGCCGCCACGTTGACCATGATCCGGCTCTGCCGGTGGCCGTAGGCCGTGGCGTCGACCGGGACGCGAGCCGCCGCGCCACCGAGTCCGCGGAGCTGCACCACGCGCAGGCTCGCATCCGAGGCCTCCAGCCGCTCCGACGATCGTCTGCGCGGTCGGTACGTCGACATGGTCCATGAACAGGGTCCGCGATATGGCGGTCGGGTGGTAATCGGGGTCGTCCGGCGGGTAGATCTCGGGGTACGGCATCGACCTTGACCATGTCCGCGATGGGCGCCGCCAGCGCTCGGAAGGGCGCCACGGCCGCCTCGCCGGCCTCGACCGGGCCGGCGTGGCAGAGCATGGCCAGGATGACGACCTGGCCGTGGTACTCGTCGGGCACGAACGGCATCGGCGGGCAGTTCATGACGTTGGCGATGGTCGAGAGCGCCTCCGGGGCCGCATCGGCAGCGGCCATGAAGCCAGCCACGGTCTCGGCCGTCGCCGGCAGGATGAGCATGCCACCGACGATCTCGCCGACGTCGTGCAACCGGAACTTGAAGCGCGTCGCGACGCCGAAGTTGCCGCCGCCGCCCCGGATCGCCCAGAAGAGGTCCGGGTGCGTCTCGGCATCCGTGTGCAGGAGCTCGCCGTCGGCGGTCACGATCTCCGCCGCCAGCAGCGAGTCGATGGTCAGGCCGTAGCGGCGGACCAGGTAGCCGACCCCACCACCGAGGGTGATGCCGCCGAGCCCGACCGACCCGGTATCACCGAACCCGGTGGCCAGGCCATGAGCGCCGACGGCCGCTGTGTAGTCGCCCGCCGTCATACCCGACTCGACCCAGGCGGTGCGGGCCTGGACGTCGACCTCGAGGGCATGCATGTCGCGCAGGTCGATGACGATGCCGCCCTCGACTACGCTGTGGCCGGCGCCGCTGTGGCCGCCACTGCGCACGGCGAGCGGGAGCCCGGTCTGGCGGGCAAGGGCGATCGTTCGCGCGACATCACCTGGATCGGCCACCCGCACGATGACGGCCGGCCGTCGATCGACGCCGCCCAGTGAGACGACGCGAGCTGCGTCATAGTCGGGGTCGTCGGGGGTGATGAGCCGTCCGCGAAGGTCGGTTCGGAGCTCGGGGATCGCAAGCTGATCGGTCATCGCCGAATTGTACCGACTCCCCGGCCAATGCGAGCAACCCGCGAGCGGCCGCTCAGCGGATCAGGCGTCCGGCTCGTAGAGGTTGAGCAGGTTGCCGTCGGGGTCGCGCAGGTTGGCGTACGCGCCCCACGCCTCACGGCCGCGCTCGGTGAAGACGACGCCGCGCTCCTGGAGGCGCTCGATGACGGCATCGAGGCCTTCGACCCGGAAGGCGGGTACGACCGCCACTCGATCGCGATCGACAGGCTCGGCATCGGGCGTGCCGAACAGTTCGAGGCGCATGCCGCCGGCGTCGAATGCGGCCCAGTCGACGCCCGGCTCGTGGAGAGCGGGGTCGGGATCTTCCTCGATGAGGCTCAGGCCGAGGACGTCACGATAGAAGGCCTGCATGGCCGCGAAATCCGCGGTCGAGATGAGCACGATGTCGAGCCGCACGACGGCATGGTCGCAGATGCGTCAAAGCCCCGGACCGTATTCGTCGCCTTGTGCGACCTCAGTGACTATGGTCGTCGTGGTGCTTGTGTTGCGTATGGTCGTGCGGGCGCTCGTAGAGGTCCGCCTGATGCGCGGTATCCGCCTTCTGCGTATCGGTCGTGCCGTCGAGGTCCCGCATGCCCGGCCGGTGGCCGCCGATGAAAACGTACAACAGGGTGCCGACCAGGAAGAGGGCGAGGAAGAAGAGACCCACATAGAAACCAGCCATGCAGGCAGTGTAGCGGCGCCCGAGGGCGCTCGTCGGCCGCTCGAAGATCACCCTCCACGCGTCAGATCCGCCGGGGATGGCACTACCCCATGGCTCGGGCGACTGCTATCCTGCGAACCGCCCTCGGAACGCGGACTGTCGCGCTGTCCGTTCGGGCGAGGAGCGAGGGAACTGCATGAAGCGACCGATCGGTGTCACGCTACTGGGCATCCTGTCCCTGGCGGCAGGCATCTCATTCCTGTTGCTTGGTCTTCAGCTGATGGGCGCTGTGACCTTTGGGCCGCTCCAGTCCGGGACCGGCGTCTGGGCCTATGGGCTGCTCGTGACGCTCACGGGCCTCGCGTTCGGGGCGGCCGGATTCGCGTTCTGGAGCCTGCAGCCGTGGGCCTGGCTGTTCGGCCATATCCTGGCCATCTTCGGCCTCATCGAGGCGGTCCTCGTGTGGCTCACGACCGACAACTTCGGCGCCGGCGTGGCGACGGGACTCTTCCCGCTGCTGGTCCTCTGGTACCTGAACCGGGAGCCTGTCAAGAGGGCCTTCGGCCAGGTCGACGCATAGCCGAACAGAGCACCCGATGCGCGCGATGAGCGCGCCATGATCGATGGGCCGCCCGCGCCAGGAGGCGTAGGCGGCCCTTTCATTGCCGCCGAGTCGCGGATCGCCGGTCGACGAGCGATGGTCGGCGTTGCGAGCCGTGGTATGGTTGACGAGTCAACGAGATAGCCGACGCGACGCCCGATCGCCGGCCACGAGACCCGAAGGAAGAACGACTTCGATGCCCGCCGTCACCGCCGACACCATCAAGCTGCCGCACATCACGCGGATCCGACCAGACAGCGTGCCTCGGGGCGTCCTGGGCACCGTCGACGCGCCGACCCGCCTCGAGGGCGAGGGCTTCCAGGTCCGCCGGCCGTTTCCCGGCATCGACCTCTCGATCGCCGACCCCTTCCTCCTCCTCGACCACCTGGGCGCGGTCGAATACTCGCCCGGCGAGGCGAAGGGCGCGCCCGACCACCCTCACCGTGGCTTCGAGACCGTGACCTACATCATCGACGGCGCCATCGAGCACCGCGACTCGATGGGTGGTGGCGGCACCATCACCGACGGGGCCACGCAGTGGATGACCGCCGGTGCCGGCATCGTGCACTCCGAGATGCCGCCCGAATACCTCGTCCGTCGTGGCGGCCTGTTCCACGGCGTCCAGCTGTGGGTCAACCTGCCGGCCTCGCTCAAGTGGTCACCGCCGCGCTACCAGGACATCGAGCCCAGCCAGGTCGCCCTGCTCGCCTCGACCGACGGTGGCGCCCTGGTCCGCATCATCGCCGGCGAGATCGACGGGCTGGCCGGCCCCGGATCGACCTACACCCCGATCGCCTATGCCCACGCCACCATCCAGCCCGGTGCCAGGCTCGACGTCCCCTGGCGACCCGACTTCAACGCCCTGGTCTATGTCCTGGTCGGCCACGGCAGCGTGGGTGTCGAGGCGGTGCCGATCCGCGAAGGACAGCTGGCCGTCTTTGGCGCCGGGGACCACCTGGTGGTCGAGGGCGACCGACGACTCGAGGGCCCGGCTGAAACCCTCGAGGTCCTCATCCTGGGCGGCCTGCCGATCCGCGAGACGATCGTCTCCTACGGACCGTTCGTGATGAACACCCGGGAGGAGATCATCGAGGCCATCCGGGACTACCAGGCCGGCCGGATGGGCCAGATCCCGCCGCTCACGCACTGACCGAGCGCACCTGAACACGAAGAGACCGACCGGCAGGGCTGCCGATCGGTCCCTTGAGTCGGCTGGCGCTGCCGGCTCGACGCCGGCAGGCACGCGGCGTTAGCCGGCGGGCGGAGCCGGAGGAGCCGGGGGCTGGGTCGGGGGCTGGGTCGGGGCCGGAGCAGCGGCGGCCGGCGCTGCCATCGCTGCGGCGGCAGCTCTGTTGGCCTCGTCGACCTTCTGCATCGCCTCCCGCTGCGCGGGCGTCAGCATCGACATCTCGTGCTCGACGAAGACGTTCCGGACACCGGGGTAATTGAGGTAGAAGAAGATCGCGAACGCCAGCAGCCAGCCGATCGTCTCAGCTTCAGTCGTCGAACCGTTGCCGAGGACGGCGAAGAAGCCGAAGATGATCGTGAAGATGCTGATGAAGATGCCGAAGGACCACGCGTAGGCGCGGACGTTCCAGAAACCTTCAGCCACATAGATCCAGATGGCGGCCAGGAGGATCGCCCAGAGGGCCGGTCCCCATTGAGCCTCCGGGAACGAGACTTCCTTGCCGAAGAACGTCCAGTTGACGATGCCCAGGAAGACCAGGGTGCGCCAGATCTCGAAGAGCGCCAGGAGTCCCGCACCCAAGGCCAGGAGCGTGACGCCGATGGGTCGTTTCATGAAGCGTTGAGCCTCCCTCGTTGTGTCCCTCGGGATCGGGGACCGCTGCGCTGAGCATAGCCGCCCGGGCACCGGATTCCAAATGCCAAACGGCATTTCTCGCCGGTCGGCCCGCTGCGGCGATGGCCGACGACCATCATGCCGCTAGCCACCCAGCGTAACCATCGCCGTTCGCGGTATAGTCGCTGTCCGCGAGCGAGCGCCCTGGCCGAATCGCCGGACACCTCGACGCGATTCGGTCCACCTCGTCGTTGATACCCCGACGAGATCCTTCACAGGAGGCGCACCATGACCCTCGGTCCGTTGGAGTACACGGTCATCGGGTTCAGGGATAACGAGCACTTTCACGGCCGCATCGCCGAGGAGCTCGACAAGGTCATCAAGCGCGGGGTCATCCGCATCGTCGACATCGTCTTCGTGGCCAAGGACACCAATGGCGAGATCGCGATCATCGAGGTGGATGGCCTTGACCAGAAGGCGTTCGCCAGCTTCAAGCCGCTCCTGGAAGACCACATGGGCCTGCTGACCGCTGAAGACGTGGCCAACCTGGCGATGGACATCCCAGCCGGCACGTCGGCCATGATGATCATGTTCGAGCATCGTTGGGCCGAGCACCTCAAGGACGCCATCAAGGATGCGGGCGGCTTCCTGGTCGCGCGCGAGACGATCCCGCCGGAGATCGTCGCCGCCATCAGCGCCGAGATCGAAGCCGGCGCCGTCGTCGGCGCCTAGAACGTCACGCCGAACAGAGCACGAAGGAGAAACGAGATGCCGAGGATGATGCGCCGCATCGGACGGGCGGCCGTGGGCACGGCGGTGATCGCCGGTACGGCTGGCGCCGTCCACCACCACCAGGAGCAGAAGTACGCAGCGCAAGACGCCCAGCAGCAGCAGGCGGCGTATGACCAGCAGATGGCCGCGCAGGCGGCTGCCGCACCGGCCGCGCCTGCCGCGCCTGCGGTCGATCCCCAGACTGCGCAGCTGGAGAACCTGGCCAACCTGCATGCCCAGGGCATCCTGACCGACGAGGAGTACGCGGCGGCCAAGGCCAAGGCGCTCGGCATCTGACACGAGAAGGTGACCCGCGTCACCGATACTCCTGACTCCGCGACCCGGTCCACGAGGACCGGGTCGTTTCTATTCGGATCGGCGGTTCTTTGCACGCGGCCGTCCGTCGACATCGGCGCGACCGGTGGGGCTATCGTGTCGGAATACCTGAGGCGTCATAGGTGAGTGCAGCAGGAGGGACGAATGAGCATGCAGACCGCCGTCTTCAAGGCGCACAGCAACTCCTACGACATCTTCATCCTGGTCCTGACGATCATGTCGCTGGCCGTCATGGCCCTGCTCCTGCTACCGCTCAGTGCTGAAACGCTGCAACTCCTGCGCGTCTACGACAACGTCATCTGCATCGTCTTCCTGGTGGACTTCTTCGGGAACCTGGCCGGCGCACGGCCCAAGAACGCCTACCTCGTTGGCCGGCGCGGCTGGCTTGACCTCCTTGGCTCCATCCCCAGCTTCGGGATCATCCCCGTCGCCGGCCTGCTGCGCCTGTTCCGCCTCAGTCGTTTGGCACGTGTCAGCCGGATGCTCCGTGGCCAGGCACGTGAGCGGCTGATCAAGGATGTCCTCGACAACCGCGGCCAGTACGCGACCTTCATCACCATCCTGTCCGCGTTCATGGTCCTTTCCGTTGCCTCGGTCATGGTCCTGCAGTTCGAGAGCCGGTCGCCCGACTCGAACATCACGACCGGAGGCGATGCACTCTGGTGGGGCATGGTGACCATCACGACGGTCGGCTATGGGGACTACTACCCGGTCACAGCCCTCGGGAGGATGACCGGCGTCTTCGTCATGTTCGCCGGCGTCGGGATCATCGGCAGCCTCGCCAGCATCCTGGCCAGCATCCTCGTGCCCCCGCCCAAGCAGCCCGAGGAACCGCCGCAGGAAACCGCCGCGCCGGCGCATGACAGCGACATCGTCGCTACCGAGTTGGCGAGTATCCGGACAGAGCTCGCGGCGCTGCGGCAATCCCTCGTCCAGGGCTCCGACCCGCGATGACCGGCAACCCAGCCGCGACGACCACGGGCGGCGCGCCACCGAACGCCAAGGTCGTCCTGGGGTCACTCATCCTGGTCGCAGCGGTCGCCAACCTGAACCTGTCGGTCGCCAACGTCGCGCTGCCCTCGATCGGCGCGTCGTTCGACTCGTCACAGACGACGCTCGACCTCATCGCCGTCGGCTACTCGCTCGGCCTGGCCGCTTCCGTCCTCTGGTTCGGGGCGCTCGGGGACCGATACGGGCGCAAGAGGATGATCGTGCTGGGTATGAGCCTGGCGGTCCCGGCCTCGCTCGTCGCCGGCCTCGCGCCGACGGACGGCGTGCTCTTCGCGGCCAGGGTCGTGGGCGGGCTCTCGGCGGGCCTCGCCTACCCGACGACGCTGGCGCTTATCACCGCGCTCTGGTCGGGGCCCGCCCGAACCCGGTCGATCGCGATGTGGTCGGCCCTCGGGGGCGGCTTCGCGATGCTCGGGCCGCTCCTCGCAGGCCTCCTGCTCGAGTTCTTCAGCTGGGGCTCGGTCTTCATCGTCACCATCCCGCTCGCGCTGCTCGCGCTGTTCATGGCCTGGCGGCACGTGCCGGCCCACGTCAAAGAGTCGACGGAGGCGGTCGACAACGTCGGCGGCGTGCTGTCGGCGATCATGATCGGCGCCCTTGTGGTCGGCCTCAACTTCGTAGCGGTCCCGAACCTCCAGACCGTCGCCTTCGGCCTCTTCGGGTTGGCCGCGATCGTCCTCGTCCTCTTCGTCCTCCGTCAGCGGCGCGCGCCGAACCCGCTCTACGACCTTCGGATCGCGGCACGCCGCACGTTCTGGGTGGCGGCGTGCGCCGGCATCATCGTCTTCGGCTCCCTGATGGGCATCGCCTTCATCAATCAGCAGTACCTCCAGAACGTGCTCGGCTACACCACCCTCCAGGCTGGAGCGGCGATCCTGCCGGCGGCCGTCTTCATGGTTCTGGTGGCGCCCCGCTCCGCGAGGCTCGTCCACGAGCGGGGATCGCGATCGACGTTGCTGCTCGGGCAGGCGGTCCTGGGCCTCGCCTTCATCGGCATGTTCGTGCTGTGGGGCGAGGGCACGCCGTACTGGATGGTCGCCATCCCACTCGTCCTGATGGGCATCGGCGTCGGCCTGGCCGGCACGCCGTCATCCAATTCGCTCACGGGCTCGGTCCCTGTTCGGCGGGTGGGCATGGCTTCCGGGACGGCCGACCTCCAGCGCGACCTGGGCGGCGCCCTGATGACCTCGGTCTTCGGGGCCCTGCTCACCGCGGGCTACGCGGCGGCCATGGGCACGGCCATCGCCGAGTCCGGGCAGGACATCTCGGCCACGACGCAGAGCCAGCTCCAGCTGTCGTACGCCAGCGCCGCCGACATGGCAGCTCAGTACCCGCAGTACAGCGACCAGATCATCGCGGCCGCCCAGTCGTCCTTCCTGGCCGGCGATCAGCTGGCCTATATCGCCGGCTTCATCGCGGTCGTCATCGGCGCCGTGCTCGTGTTCTTCGTCTTCCCGAGGAAAGCTGAGGAGGACCGCATGCGGGCGGCTTTCCTCGCCGAGGACGAGTCGCCGACCGCCGAGCCGGCGGCAGCCCCGATGCCCGCACGGGCGTCTCACCCGGGCTGACTCACTGACCCCTACCAGCCGCAGGCCAGGCAGCCTGGCGATCCGACCGACGCGCTCGTGGGGCCATAAGATGCGCCGATGACGACGTCAGGGCCGACCGGCCGGGTGACCCAGGTGCGAGGCCAGTTCCAGCAGCCCGACGAGTACGGGCTCGCGCTCGTCCTGATCCTGGCCACCATCGTGACCATCGCCATCGTCGGCGATGGGCCGTTCGGCAAGCTCTTCGCGGCGGCCCTCAGCGGCGGTACCCTGCTCTTCATCCTCTATACGTCGCAGGCGAACCGCCAAACGATCAGGCTCGCGACGGCGCTCGTCGTCCTGGCCCTGGCCGGCACGACGATCGGCATCTTCGTGCAGAACGGTTTCGTGGACGGGACCGCTTATGGCCTGATGATCGCCTTCATCGCCGTCGTCTCACCGATCATCATCGCGAGCCGGATCGTCCGGCACGAAACGATCACGCTGCGTACGGTCGCGGGCGCGCTCTGCCTCTACCTGCTCATCGGTCTGTTCTTCGCCACGCTCTACGGACTGATCGCCCAGCTCCAGGGCGGCTTCTTCGTCCAGACCAACGAACCCGACTCGACCGACTTCGTCTACTTCAGCTTCATCACCCTGACCACGACGGGCTACGGTGACTACACGGCTGCGTCCCCGCTCGGACGGATGCTGGCGGTGACCGAGGCGCTCTTCGGCCAGCTCTACCTGGTCTCCGCCGTGGCGCTCTTGATCGCCAACATCGGGCGCAGTCGACGCCGCGGATCCAGCGCGGAACCGGACGTTCTCGACGAGCTCGGGGCGCTGGCGGATGATCCGCCGACAGGCCCGCCGGCCGCCTGACCGGACGTTCGTCGCGGGCGCAGTCGGAGCGCCCGAGCGTCGCGGTCTGGACTCACGTGCGTGGCGTTGGCACGTGCGGTACGCTCGGGGGAATCCCGTACCCACGACCCGACATCAGGCACCCCGAGGAGGCCGGAGATGGCAGCACTGCGCCCGAAGCGGATCCGTGACTTCGCCGCGCGCTTTCGCGTCGATCCGGGCCGCAGGGTGCGCCTTGGCAGGGATTTCGACCCTGCCTTCAGGCTTCGCGAACGCCCGGTGGGCAAGGCGGAGCTGAAGCAGCTCCTGGCGCAGGGCGTCGAGTTCCTGGCCGAGTACCAGGCCCGGCTGGCGGCGCAGGATACGTACGGGGTCGTGGTCGTCCTCCAGGCCATGGACGCGGCCGGCAAGGACGGCACGATCCGCCACGTGATGAGCGGCGTCAATCCACAGGGCGTCGAGGTCCGCAGCTTCAAGATCCCGTCGTCCGAGGAGCTCGACCATGACTTCCTGTGGCGCTACCAGCGTCGGCTCCCCGAGCGTGGCCACATCGGCATCTTCAACCGCTCGCACTACGAGGAAGTCCTCGTCGTGCGCGTCCATCCGCAGATCCTCCGAGGTCAGAAGCTGCCGCCCTCGGCCAAGCGGGGCGACGTCTGGAAGCGGCGCTTCCGCGAGATCAACGACTGGGAGCGCTACCTCACCGACAAGGGCTTCCGGTTCGTCAAGATCTTCCTGAACCTCAGCCGGGAGGAGCAGCGTCGTCGGTTCCTGGCCCGCATCGACGTGCCCGAGAAGAACTGGAAGTTCTCGGGCAACGACGCCAAGGAGCGCACCTACTGGGACGACTACCAGAAGGCCTTCAGCGAGGTGCTGAGCAACACGAGTACCGACTGGGCGCCGTGGCACGTCATCCCGGCCGACGACAAGCCGTTCGCCCGTGTGGCTGCCGCGGCGGTCCTGGCCGACACGCTCATCGACATCGACCCCAGGTACCCGAAGGTCTCGACGGCGGCCATGGAGGCGCTCCAGGCCGCCAAGGTCGAGCTCGAGGCGGAGGCGCCCGAGGGCGCGGCGCCCGATCCGATCGAGGCCGAGCTCGCCGAGGCGAAGGCCAGGAAGGCCGAGAGGAAGGCCCAGAAGAAGGCCGAGAAGGAGGCCGCAGGAGCCGCACGGCCACTGGCTAGACCCACACCGACGACACGATCGATCGACACCGAGCCACGTCGAGGAAGGGATCACCGGTCATGACCGTCGCGACCCCCGCGAAGCCAACCGCATGGCACGCCCTCAGCCCGACGACGCCCTGCAGCCAGCTCGGGGTCACGGTCGAGGCCGGCCTGACGTCGGCCGAGGCCGACGCCCGGCGCGCGAAGTACGGCCCGAACACGTTCGCCGACGGCGAAGAAGGCGTCGCGCGTGGCAGCGGTTCATGCCGCCAGTACGCGGACCCGATGCAGATCGTGCTGCTCATCGCGGGCGTCATCTGCCTGTTCCTGCCCGGCCAGTTCTACACCGGCGTCTTCCTCCTCCTGCTCACGGTGTTCAACGCCTGGATGGCCATGAACCAGGAAGGCAAGGCGGAAGCGAGCGCCTCGGCCCTCCAGTCAGATGATGGTCGTCAAGGCGAAGGCCCGGCGGGACGGCGAGCTCGTCGAGGTCCCGATGGACCAGCTCGTCCCGGGCGACATCGTCAACATCGAGGCCGGCGACCTCGTCCCGGCCGACGCCCGCATCCTCACCGCCGCGACCCTCGAGATCGACGAGTCCGCGCTCACCGGCGAGAGCGTCCCGACCCCCAAGCAGGTGGACGCGGTCGCTGCCGACGCCGCCCTCGGCGACCGCGTGGACATGGCGTTCATGAACTGCCAGGTCACGCGCGGCGCCGGCACGGTCCTCGTGACGACGACCGGGATGGCGACCGAGGTCGGCCACATCAGCGGCATGCTCCAGGCCACGACGGTCGAGAAGACGCCGCTGACGAAGCAGCTCGACGCGCTGACGCAACCAGATCCTGATCATCGCCGGCATCGCGCTCGGCGATCTCGCATCGGCCTCGGGCTCGTATCGCGGCGTCCAGCTCCAGGAGCTGTTCCTGAGCGCGGTCGCGTTCGCGGTCGCCGCCATCCCGACGGCGCTCCCGGCGGTCGTCACGGCCATCCTGTCGAAGGGCTCCCAGATGCTCGCCGACGGCCGGCGCGATCATGAAGCGGCTCCGCTCGGTCGAGACCCTCGGCTCGACCTCGGCCCTCAACTCCGACAAGACCGGCACCCTCACGCTCAACCAGATGACCGCCGTCCAGATGGCCATCGTCGGCCGGCGCTACGCGATCTCCGGCGACGGCTACTCGACCGACCGGGCAGATCACCCACACCGGCGGCCAGCCCGAGGTCCCGCTCGAGCAGTACCTGCTGCCGATGGCGCTCTGCGCGGATGCCGAGGTCCGCGACGGCGCGCTCGTCGGCGACCCGACCGAGGGCGCCCTCGTCGTCCTGGCCGCCAAGGGCGGCGTCGATCCGGCGCTCACCCGCGAGCAGTACCCGCGGGTCGCGACGCTGCCGTTCGACGCGGCCTACAAGATGATGGCCACCTTCCACGCCATGAAGGACGCGAGCGGCAAGGACGTCATCCGCGGCTACGTCAAGGGCGCGCCGGACCAGCTCCTCGCCCGCGCCGTCAGCGCGCACGGTCCGGACGGCACGGAGGTCCCGATCGCGCAGCTGCGCGACGCCTACCTCGCCGAGAACGAGCGCCTGGGCACGCATGGGCCTGCGGGTCATGGCGACCGGCCAGAAGGACTTCGACCCGGCCACCTTCGACCCGAACGCCGACCTGCTGCCGGCCATCGACGGGCTCACGCTGCTCGCGATCGTCGGGATCGTCGATCCGCCGCGGCCGGCCGCGAAGGCCGCCATCGCCACCGCCAAGGCGGCCGGGCTCCAGGTCCGGATGATCACCGGCGACCACGCGGTCACGGCCGAGGCGATCGCCCACCAGCTCGGCATCGAGGGTCGCGGCGATCACCGGCGCCGACTTCCGCGCGCATGAGCGACGACGAGGCCATGCGCCAGATCGACGGCATCGGCGTCATCGCCCGGGTCTCGCCCGAGGACAAGGTCCACCTCGTGGACATCCTCGGAAGAAGGGCCACGTCGTGGCGATGACCGGCGACGGCGTGAACGACGCGCCGGCCCTCAAGAAGGCCGACATCGGCATCGCGATGGGCATCACCGGGACCGAGGTCTCGAAGCAGGCCGCGGTCATGATCCTGACCGACGACAACTACGCGACGATCGTCAAGGCGGTCGGCCTCGGGCGCGCCGTCTACGACAACATGCTGCGCTTCATCCGCTTCCAGATGGCGGGCCTGCTTCGGGTACATCGCCACGTTCCTCGGCTCGTCGCATCCTCGACATCATGGGCGGGATCCCGTTCCTCCCGCTCCAGACCCTGTGGCTCAACTTCACGGTCAACGTCTTCCAGGCCATCGGGCTCGGGTACGGGAAGCCGCGCGAGGGCCTCATGGAGGATCCGCCGCGGCCGAAAGACGCAGAAGATCCTGCCGCGCCGCGCTGATGACCTGGCTCGTGACCATCGGGCTCGTCATGGCCGCGCGGCACCCTGGGCGTGATGGCCTGGGCCACGACCGCCTTCCGTCCGAGAACAGCATCATCGCCCAGACGATGGGCGTGACCACGTTCGCCCTTTTCCGCCTCTTCTCCTCCCTCGAGACCGCCGACGAGGACGAGTCGGTCTTCAGCGGGACGATCCTCGCCAATCGCCCGCTGCTCATCGGCGACGGGCTGTCCGTGCTGACGATCATCCTCGCCACCGAGCTCGGCGTTCCTCCAGCGCCTCCTCGGCACGCCAGCCTGACCGGCGAGCAGTGGCTCGTCTGCATCGGCGTCGCGCTCTCGCTCATCGTGGTCGAGGAGGTCAAGAAGGCGCTCAAGATCAAGACCGACGAGGCCCCCGCCCGGCCCGCCGTCGCCACCGAGGCTGCGGCCTAGGTAGGCCCGGCGCCTGAGCCCGATCGCCGCCTGACTACACTACGTCGGGGGCCGAACATCGCCCGAAGGAGGTGGGAACGATGACCGCTGCGCACGCCGACGAAGGTGAGCCGATCGTCGCTTGGATCGCTCGGCGAACGGAGAGGGCCCGACAGAGCGAGGCCGACTTCGACAACGCGAGCCTCGAGTTTCGACGGCTCTTCGCCGAGGTCTGGGGCACGTTCCTCCTCGTCCTCGTCGCGGCCGGTGGCGGCGTGATCGGCGCCACCGCCTTCGGTGATGAGCTGACGCTGCCCATGAAAGCGCTGGCGCCCGGCATGATGGTCATGGGCGTCATCTTCTTCATGGGCACGATCTCCGGTGCCCACCTGAACCCCGCCGTCACCCTGGCCTTCGCCGTCCGCGGCAACTTCCCCTGGCGCCGCGTGCCGGGTTACATCGTGGCCGAGGTCCTCGGCGCCGTGCTGGCGGCGCTCTTCCTGAACGCCATGTACGGCGGCATCCTCAACGGTGCGACCGAGCCGACACCCGACGTGAGCCCGCTGGTCGCCGTGTTGACCGAGGGCGTGCTCACCCTCGGCCTGGTCTCGGTCATCCTCGGGACGGCGACGGGAGCCCGGAACGTCGGCTTCGGCGGCGCGATCGCGGTCGGCGCCTACATCGGGCTCGTGTCGGTCTGGGGTGCCCCGGTCACCGGCGCATCCATGAACCCTGCCCGCTCGCTCGCGCCGATGCTCGTCGGAGGGGATCTGACCAACTACTGGATCTACCTCGTCGGGCCGATCGTGGGCGCGATGCTGGCCGTCCTCTTCGAATACATCCTCAGAGGGAGAGCCACGAAGGCTGGCGCCGAAGCCGCCCAGGGGATCCTCGACGAGAGCCCGACGGGCATCTGACGATCGATCCCGAGGCGACCCGATCGCGCGGCGCCAGCGGCCGGGTCGCCGTCGAGCGGTGCCACCGTGGCACGGTCAGACGCCCGGACTGCGCCTCGAGCCTGCCTGCCTTGATGGCCGCCACGAACGCCGCGTAGTCGCGCTCGGTCTGATCGGCGTACGCGACCGCGAATGTGCCAAGCGCGTGGTCGAAGGCATCATCTTCGCCGACGTAGGCGGCGATCGACGCGGGCTCACCCGAGCGGGCGTGGCCGCGCGCCAGCGCCCAGCCACAGAGCCCGGCCCACGTGCTGAGGTCGTCCGCGGTCATGGCCTCGATGACCGCGCTGCCCTTCTGATCGTGGAGCTGGCGGACGTAGACATGGCGGCCGAGGCGGCCTTTGGTCCAACCCAACAGGATGTCGCTGGCGGCCTGCAAGCGTCGTTGGCCGGCCACGACCCGTTCGCCGTGGTTGTCGAATGGGCTGGCCGACAGGAAACGTTCGAGGACCGATGCCTCGGCCTCCTTGACCTGCAGAAAGAGCGGGTCGCCCGATGCGCCCTCGATCATCAAGACGACCACCGCCGCGAGACCGACCGAGCCGACGCCGACGACCTTGATAGCGGCGTCCACGAACCGGTAGCGGTCGAGCAGGGCGCGGCGGTCCTCCTGGAGCGTCGAGCGGTAGTGCCGGAGCGCCTCGTGGGCAGCCGCCTCATCGACGAGGGGTGTATGGAACATCGTCGGCGGGCGATCGACCAGGCGACGCTGTCCGTGGTCCCCAACGACCGTCAGCTTGGCGAACTCCGCCAGCGCATCGTGGTGGGTGGCGGCTTTGACCGTTGAAGCCAGGTAGGGTCGCGCACGCTTGTCCACGAAGTCCAGGATCTCGGCCACATCGACGTGCGAGTAGTAGACGTCGAGTGCGCTCATGTCCGCGTAGGCGTGCATCCGCTCCCGGTAGGAGCGGACCGCCAGGTGCGCGGCATGCTTGGCGTCGTGCTCCGAGAACGCGCGCGCACGGGCGGCCACGACGCAGCTCGCCGCGAGGCGCTTGACGTCCCACTCGAAAGGGCCCGCGAGCGTCTCGTCGAAGTCGTTGATGTCGAAGAGCAGGTCGCGCTCCGGCGAGGCGAAGAGGCCGAAGTTCGAGAGGTGCGCGTCCCCGCCGAGCTGAACCACCAGATCGCTCTGGGGCTGGGTGGCGAGGTCGGCCGCCATCGGCAGCGCGGCGCCGCGGTAGAAGGTCGCCGCTGAGACAGCCATCCGACCGTGTCGGACCGGCACCAGTTCCGGCATGCGGGTCGTCGCCTGCGCGGCGATAAGGTCGATCGGATCGGAGCGGCGGTCTTCCGGTTTCCAGGCGGCGAGATCGGCGAAGGGCAGCCGGTCGCGCACGGCTCGACCCGTGGCCATCAAGGCCTCGCGGTCGGGAGGCGACGGTTCCGGGCTCGGTGCTGGTTCAGTCATGGTCGGATCTCCGATGCCGTGCCCGCTTCCGGTATGCCTCGATAGCGTCCTCTATGAAGGACTATAGCCACGCAGCGACGGTCGACTTGCGTCGGATGGGTGGTCGGTGGCGAGCTGGCGCCGGAAGTAGGCTCGCGGCTCGGGCGGCAGCGGCTTGACGCCGAGGATGAGGTCGGCCGCCTTCTCCGCGACCATCATCACCGGCGCATAGATGTTGGCATTGGTGACGTACGGGAAGACCGAGGCGTCCACGACGCGCAGCCCCCCGACGCCGTGGACGCGCATCGTGGCCGGGTCGACGACGGCCATCGCGTCGGTGCCCATCTTCGCGGTGCACGACGGGTGGAGCGCGGTCTCCGCGTCGCTGGCGACCCAGTCGAGGATCTCCTGGTCGGTCTCGACGCTCGGTGCCGGGTGACGTCTCGCCCCCGTTGTAGGGGTCGAAGGCGGGCTGCGTCAGGATGTCCCGCGCGGCGTGGACGGCCTCGACCCACTCCCGGCGGTCCTGGTCGGTCGAGAGGTAGTTGAAGCGCAGCGCCGGATGGACGTGCGGATCGCGCGATCGGATCTTGACCGTGCCGCGCGCATCCGAATACATGGGGCCGATATGGACCTGGTAGCCGTGATCGACCTTGGGCCCGCTGCCGTCGTAGCGGACGGCGAGGGGCAGGAAGTGGAACATGAGGTTGGGATAAGCGACCTCATCGTTGCTGCGTGCGAAGCCGCCGCCCTCGAAGTGGTTCGTGGCCCCTGGGCCGCGGCGGAAGAACAGCCACTGGAAGCCGATCCACGGCCGACGCCAGAGCTGGAGCGCGGGCTGCATCGAGACCGGTTGCGTGCAGGCGTACTGCACGTAGACCTCGAGGTGGTCCTGGAGGTTCTCCCCGACGCCGGGCAGATCGGCCACGACCGGCACGCCGAGTGCCTCGAGCTCGGTCGCCGAACCGACGCCGGAGAGTTGCAGGAGCTGGGGCGTGTTGATCGCCCCGCCGCAGAGGATGACCTCGCCGCCACGCACCTCTCGTGCAGGCCACGTGCCCTGGTCGTAGACGACCCCCACCGCGCGCTGACCCTCGAAGACGACACTGCGCACGAACGCGCGGGTCTCGACCTTGAGGTTCGGTCGGCTGGTGACGGGATGGAGGTAGGCACGTGAGGCCGACAATCGACGAGCGCGGCGGATGTTGCGATCGAACGGCGCGAAACCCTCCTGGCGCTCGCCGTTCACGTCGCTCGTCAGCTGGTAGCCAGCCTGCTGAACGGCCTCGAAGAAGGCCGTGAAGAGCGGGTTCGTGGCCGGTCCGCGCTCGAGGCCCAGTGGGCCGCCACGACCACGGTAGGGATCGTCGTCGGCCGCCGCCAGGCAGTCCTCCATGCGCCGGAAGTAGGGCAGGCAGTGGGCGTAGTCCCAGTCCGACATGCCGGGCTCCGCCGCCCAACGTTCGAAGTCCAGCGGGTTGCCGCGCTGGAAGATCATGCCGTTGATGCTGCTCGAGCCGCCGAGCACTTTCCCTCGTGCGTGGTAGACGCGCCGGCCGCCCATGAATGGCTCCGGCTCCGACTCGTAGCGCCAGTCGTAGAAGCGGCTGCCGATCGGGAAGGCGAGCGCCGCGGGCATGTGGATGAAGACGTCCCAGCGGTAGTCCGGACGCCCGGCCTCGAGCACCAGGACCCGATTGGCTGGATCGGCGCTCAGGCGGTTGGCGAGCGCGCAGCCGGCGGAACCCCCACCGACGATGATGAAGTCGAAGTCGACTGCGGCCACGTCGCGATGCTAGCAGCGCCACATGTGGTCGATGACGACCACCCCCCGACCCTCGAGGAGCCGCAGTCGTCGCGCGATCTGGGACGCTCTTCGTCGCGGTCAGGGTCGCTGGCTGCTCTGCCTCGGGTGGGTCTCGTACATCCGGACGAACACGACGATACCGGAGGCCGCTGTCAGCGCGGCCACCGCCCAGATCGCAACGGGCATCCCGAACCGGTCGGCGAGGATGCCTGCGAGGATGGCGCCGACGGCGAAGCCGGCGTCGCGCCAGAAGCGGTACGTGCCCACGGCCGATGCCCGCCAGGTGGGGTGCGCGACGTCGCCCACGACCGCCAGCAGCGTCGGGTAGACCATCGCCGTCCCGAGCCCGAGCAAGATGGCCGCCGCAGCCCACGGGGCGAAACCGCTCGTGGCGGCGATGATCGCGATGGCCAGCGCCTGGAGCAGCATGCCGCCGACGATGAATGCCTTGCGCCCGTAGCGATCCGAGAGCCCGCCGCTCACGAGCTGGCCCAGGCCCCAGACCGCCGGATAGATGCGCGGCCAGGACGCCGATCTCGGCCACGTCGAGCCCGGCCGCGGCGTAGTAGAGCGGCAGCAGCCCCCAGGCGAGGCCGTCGTTGAGGTTGTTGACGAGGCCGGCCTGGCTGGCCGCGGACAGCGCGCGCTCGCGAATGGTCGTGAGCACGAACACCTGGCGCATGGAGAGCCCACCGGCGAGGTGCTCACGGGTCGAGATGGGACGCGGCCTCGTGGCGAGCGTGGCCCTGGGTCTCTCGGACGAAGACGGCCGAGAGACCAAGCCCGAGGCCCGCGTAGGCGACGCCGAGAGGAAAGGCGCCGGCCGCAGCCCGTAGCGCTCGGCCAGGAGCCCGGTGAGCAGGGCGGTCAGGGCGAGCGCGCCGTAACCCGCGGCCTCGTTGAGGCCCATGGCAAGACCTCGTTGCCGTGGCCCGGCGAGGTCGATCTTCATGATCACGGTGGTCGACCAGGTCAGCCCCTGGCTGACGCCGAGGAGGACGTTGGCCAGCACGACCCAGCCCCACTCCGGCGCCCAGATGAGCATGACCGGGACCGGCAGCGCGATGAGCCAGCCTGCGACGAGGACCGGCTTCCGACCGAGCCGGTCGGAGAGCACACCGGCCACGAGATTGGTGGCCGCCTTGGTCAGACCGAAGGCGACGATGAAGGTCAATGCGGCGGTGAAGGCCTGGAGCCCGAAGACCTCGGTCGCCAGCAGCGGTACGACGGTCCGTTCCTGGCCGACCATGCCGCCGACCAGTGCATTGACCGCGACGAGCAACGTGAACTGCCCGAGGTTGGCCCGCAGGCCGAGCCGGACGCCGCCCGGGTCCTCGCGGCCCCGATCGCCCTGTCGTCTCGGCAGGGACCGGGGCCGTCACGCCCCGGTCGCGAGGGGCCGAGCCAGCGCGCGCGACCAGTCCTGGGCGCCGCCGGCGAAGACCGTCGAGGTGCCACCCTCACGTTCGACGAGGCTGGCCGCAGTCATCGCCCGCTCGCCGGCGCCGCACATCATGGTGAGCGCCTCCGTGGCCATGCCGGCTGCCTCACGCGGCAGGCTACCGAGCTCGACCAGGGTGGCGCCAGGGACATGCCCGGCGACGTATTCGGAGGCCTGTCGCACGTCCACGATGGGTCCGCTCAGCTCCGCCGCATCACGGACCAGCCCGGTCCGCGCCTCGGGCCGGCCGGTGGCACGCCAGGCCGCCATCCCGCCGGCAAGCTCGCCGACCAGCTTCTCGTAGCCGATCTTGAGGCATTGCTGGACGAGCTCGCCGCCATCCTGCCCCTCATCGAGGACGAAGACGAGCGGCCGGTCGGCGGCCACGAGCCAGCCGAGCCACGACGCGAACGAGCGACGCAGTGCGATCGATAGGGCACCGGGGATGTGCGCCGCGGCGAACGCCTCGATCGGCCGGACGTCGACGAGCTCCGCCCCGTCGCGGATCGCGGCCTCGACGTCCTCGGGCGTGAGGTCGCGCAAGACAGGCGGGCGATCGCCGTAGACGGTCGGGCCGTGGCGGTTCACCTCGCTCAGGCGGAGGAAGTAGGCTGGGATAGGTCCCGAGCGCGCCGGTCAGCCGGCGCACGAACGTCGCCTCGTCCGGCGCGACGAGGAACGGGTTCGTCGCCCGCTCGCGGCCGATCGTCGTCGTCCGATCACCGCCACCGGGAGCCGCACAGAACGAGCCGGCGCCATGCGTCGGGTAGACGGCCAGCTCGTTGGGCAGGGCCAGGATCCGATCGTGCAGGGCGTGATACAGCCGGCGGGCGAGCAGTTCGGTCTTGTCAGGGCTCACGAGGTCCGTCCGAGCGACCGAGCCGACGAGCAGCGCGCCGCCGGAGAAGAGCGCCAGCTGCCGGCTCCCGTCGAGCAACAGGTACGCGAGGTGCTCGGGCGTGTGGCCAGGCGTCCCGATCGCTCGGAGCGGTCAGGCCGCCAAGGTCCACCTCCTCCTCGTCGTCGAGCCCGCGATGCGGGAACTCGATCCGACCGGATCGCGGCGCCAGGACGGTCGCCCCGATGCGCGCGAGCTCGCGACTGCCGGAAACGAAGTCCGCGTGGAGGTGGGTCTCGAGGCTGTATGCCAGTCGGAGGCCGTGCTTCTCGGCGGCGCGGGCGTACGAGCTGACGTCCCGGGTCGGATCGACGACGAGTCCTCGGCCATCGCCGAGGTCGACGAGATAGGACGAGTTACCGAGCCCTTCGTCGACGAATGGGATGATCGTGACCAACGATCCCTCCCGGATGTGCCCTTCGCCGGTTCCTGCGTGGCGACGTGGGTATCTTACGTGCCTGCCAGTCGCTCGACGACCGGCGCCATCTCTTCGACATCGCCGAGCATGTAGGACGAGACTCCCAGGCGCTGGCGCAGCTCGACCAGCTTGTCGCAGAGCGACCCGACCGTGCCGATGTATTGATGCGGCGACGCCAGAAGCTCGTCGGCCGAGATGGCGATGCCCGAGCGCGCCGTGATCGCAGCGGCGCGGTCGGTCGCCTCGGCCCGAGCGCGGTCGGTGACGAGCGACGGGAACTGCGACGGATAGGCGTTGATCTCGAGTCGGTCGTAGCGGTCGCCGGCGGCCTCGCGCACCCACTCGAGCTTCTCGGCTGCGGCTTCGACCGTCAGGCTCCGCGGATCGACCAGCGTCGACCCTGGCTGGGTGCGTGGCGCGAGGCCGACGATGTCTGCCTCGCGGCCCGCCAGCGAAAGCGTCCTGCGTCCGCCGCCGCCGATAAGGATCGGGGGATGTGGCCGCTGAACGGGCTTTGGGACACCGTCAGCCTCGGTGATCGTGTAGTGCGCACCGCTATAGGTGAATGGGCCGTCGCCGAAGAGACCTTTGAGGATGGCCACCGACTCTTCGAGTCGGCCGACCCGCGTGGGCGAGGCGTCGAACGGGATCCCGGCGGCGAGATACTCGGGCCGGTTCCAGCCAGCCCCGATGGCGATCTCGAGCCGCCCCTCGCTGAGCAGGTCGAGGGTCGCCAACTCCTGCGCCAGGACCATCGGATGGCGGAGGTCGTTGTTGAGGACGAACGTGCCGATACGGAGGTGTGTGGTCGCCGCGGCCACGGTGGCTAGCGTGGCGATGGGACCGAGCGCCATTCCCAGGTGGTCGGGAGTGACCATGGCCGCGTAGCCGATCGAATTCAGCTCGTAGAGCCAGCTCGCGAAGCGCGGCCACCGATCCAACGTCGCCGACCTCGGCCAGGAAACGGAATGGACGCATGGCCTGAAGTCTGGCACCCATCGCCGGTACCATCTGTCTGACATGACTTCGCCGAGCGTGCAGAGCCCCCAGCTTCGCTTGGTAGGCGCCCGCTCGCTCCGGGCGGCGGGCGTGGCCGGCATCATCTTCGCCGTCCTCTTCACCGCCTCGCTGTTGCTCCTCCTCGGTCGTCCGCCAGCTGGCGCGACGAGCGCAGAGCTCGCGACCTGGACGAGCGAGGCCTCGCAGCGCTGGTTCATCGGCCTGCAATTGGTTCCCTTCGCGGGGATCGCGTTCCTGTGGTTCCTGGCGACCATCCGCAATCGGATCGGGCGCAGCGAAGACCAGTTCCTGGCCACCGTCTTCATCGGTAGCGGATTCCTGTTCGTGGCGATGATGTTCGCAGGCGGCGCCGCGGCTGCCGCCCCCGTGACGATCGCGGCTGTTCAGGGAGTAGCGCTGGATCCCGCGACAGCGGTCATCGGTCGCGGCATCGCCTATGCCTTCTATTTCGTCTACGGCCTGAAGATGGCCGCCGTCTTCATCCTGGTCTCCTCGACCATCGGGCTCCGCTCGGGCGCCTTGCCGCGCTGGTTTTGCCTGCTCGGCTACCTGACCGCGCTCGTGCTGCTGCTGGTGATCTTCGTCTCGGAGGTCATCGTCCTCGTCTTCCCCGTCTGGGTGGCCGTCGCCAGCCTGATCCTCATCTTCGGGCGGGATCCGCTGGCGACAGGGGGCGGTGATTCGCCACCGGGCGAGTCAGCCAGTCAGGAGGGCTGACGCAGCAAGTGCAAGGCCGACCACGATGAGCGCGACGTGGACGGCGATCAGGATCCAACGGCCCGCGGCGTCCGGAGCGTCGAAGACGTGTGGCACGGGCAGGACACGAAACCAGAACCAGAGGCCCATGGCGCCTCCGAGCAGCGATCCCGAGCAGCATCAAGAGCCACCCGACGCCCGCGATGCCGCCGGGTGACCAGCCGACGACGACGGCCAGGAGGGCGAACGAGACCAGCACGGACGGTGCCACCAGCCCGTAACGCAGGCGAGCGTCACGAAGGCTGGCCAGGAGGACCGTCGGCATCAGCAGCCAGCCGGCGAGGAGTGCCCCGTCCACGGCGGCGGGCGCGTCGAGGGTCGCCGCCGCCAGCGCCCAGATCAGCCCCAGGGCCACCGAACTGACCGCCGCCAGACGCTTGACGCGCTGCCTGATCCGGCGGTCGTCGGTCAGCTCGACGGGGACTGGGCGGTGAAGCGCCTCGTGGATCACGCCGGTCGCGGGGTCGCGGCCGCGCGCAGGAAGAGCACGAAGCCGACCAGGAAGAGCAGGTCGATGATCGCCCAGGGGATGAAGAAGATGCTCGGCAACGCGCCGATGACGAGGTACCAGAACGCCAGGCCGGCATAGGCGGCCTTGTACGCGATCCCGACCCGGACGATGCCCAGGTTGCCCGATGGATCCAGATAGGTCAGCAGGTAGCCAAGGCCCTGGACGAAGATGAAGACTGCCGCCAGCTGGATGTAGGCGATGTGCGGCGGCAGGTCCATGCCGATGGCGCGGAGGATCTGCTCACCGCCGACGACGAAGGCGGCGCCCAGCAGCATGTCGTAGAGGGCGGCCACCAGGAAGAAGGCGCGCCAGCCCGACGAGACCTGGCCACCGTCGCTCGAGCTCATGCACTGCACCTCATGCCCTTCTGTCGCCGCAGGTAGCGGCGGCGCTGATCGTGGAACCGCTCACGCCTCGCAGCGCGCTCATCCTCCGTGTAGAGGCGGCGACCGAGCTCGAGCGCCTCGTGCTGGAGCGTCTCGGCGGACATCCCCTTGGGCCGGAAGTTGACGTCGAAGAGCGTGCACTGCTCCCAGGCACCCTCGACGATGAGCCGTCCTTCGGCCTTCAGCCGCTCGTACAGCGGCGTGCCCGGGAAGGCCGTCATGACCGTGATCTGGACGTCGAACTGGCCGCTCTCGCGTACGAACCGCTCGACCGCTTCGAAGACCCCCGGGCCGTCGCCATCGAGGCCGAGCACGAAGCAGCCGTTGACGGCGATGCCGTGCGACTGGATGCGCTCGATGGCCGCCTGGTAGCCATCGAAGCGGGACTGCTTCCAGTCGCGTCGCTGTTCGACACCCGCGATGCCGTGCTCGGTCGGGCTCTCGAGCCCGATGAGGACCTCGGCGCAGCCAGCGTCGTGCATCAGGTCCAGCAGCTCCGGATCATCGGCGACGGCGATGTCGGTCTCAGTGAACCACTTGATCCGCTCACCCGCGAGGGCCCGCATCAGCTCTTTCGAGTGGCGGCGATTGACGAAGGTGTTGTCGTCCGCGAACTCGATGAATGGCCGCGGCCAGTAGCGGCGGATCTCGTGGATCTCGGCCATCACCTTGGCAACCGGCTTGACCTTGTACTTCGGGGTCAGGCGGATGGAGGCCGCACAGAACTCGCAGCGCCAGGGGCAGCCGCGCTGGGTCTGGACGGTGAGCCGGTTGTAGCGCTCGATCTCAAGCAGGTCGTAGCGCGGCATCGGCGCATCGGCCAGATCGAACTCCCGACCGTTCGGGGCGTACAGGCCACGCAGGCGACCCCGAAGGAGGTCGGCCAGGACGTCGGGCCAGCCGATCTCGCCCTCCCCGACGACGACCGCGTCGGCGTGCTCGAGGGCCTCGTCCGGCATCGCGGTCACGTGGAGCCCACCGAGGACGACCCTGACGCCGACGGCCCGGAATCGGTCGGCCAGCTCGTAGGCCTCCTTGATCTGGGCGGAGTAGGAGGCGATGGCTGCGACGTCGCACTCGGGCAGCTCGTCCAACTCGCGGATGTCGAGGATCTCGTGGTAGCTGATCTCGAATGTGTCGGGGGTCATGCCGGCCAGCGTCAGGAGCGAGAGGCTGGGCAGCGACGCGATGGTCTGGCTGCGCTCGAGGAAACCCGGCATGGTCAGGCCGGCCGCTGTGATCTCCGGGTTCCAGGCCCGGACGCCGCTCATGGCCACGAACGCGATGTGCATCTCGACCCCTCTGGCGAATGGTCAGCGGGGCACCCCGATGCGGTGTGCCCGCCGATCATCCGTAGACGCGATGGCCTGGGTGGACGTTACCGGGACCAGCCCACGCGGAGCAAGAGGGTTCGGGCTCGGGCCCGCGTTCTATTCCTGCCTGCCGAATGCCCAGACAGCGGCACTGAGCAAGACCACGGCGAAGATGGCGATGATGCCGAATTCCTGGGGCACGGTCATGACCTGGCCGAAGACAGAGACGCCGAGGCCAGGCTGGCTGCCCAGGAAGATCTGTCGGATGGCGTCCACGCCGTAGGTCAGCGGGTTGAACTTCGAGATCACTTGAAGCCATTCCGGCGCCGTCTGGATGGGGAAGAAGACACCGGCCAGGAAGATGAGCGGGAAGATGAGCAGCTGGATCAGCAGCTGGAAGCCCTGCTGCGAGTGCATCCGTGCTGCGATGAGGATGCCCAGTCCCGAGAGAGCCACCGAGAGTACGACCACGATGGGCACCAGGCTGAGGACCAGCACGAGGTCCAGCTGCACGCCGACGAGCGGGGCGATGACGAGCATCAGGGCGACCTGCAGGAGGGCAACCGCCACCGCCCCGACCGACTTGCCGAACGTGATCCCCGTCCGTCCCAGTGGCGCCACAAGGATCTCGCGCAGGAATCCGAACTCTCGGTCGTAGACCACGCTCACGCCCGCAAACAGCGATGTCGTCAGGACACCCATGGCGATGATGCCGGGATACATGAACTGGATGTAGTCGACCCCGGGCGCCATCTGGCCGATGACGCCCGAGAAGCCGATGCCGAAGATGACCAGGAAGACGAGCGGCTGGACGATGCTGCTGACGAGCCGCGAGCGCTCGCGCACGAAACGCAACAGCTCGCGGTAGGAGACGACCCATGTGCCACGGAGGATGTCGCTCATCGACCCCATCTCCGAGCCATGTCGTTGACCATCATCTGCTGCTCATCGAGGCCCTCGTCGCGAATCTCGCGACCGGTCAGGCTGAGGAAGACGTCATCGAGCGTCGGCCGGTGCAGCTCGACGGCCTGGATGGGCTGGCTGAAGTCACGGATCAGGGCGGGCAGGAACTGGTCGCCCTGCGGCACCACGAAGTCCACGGTGCCATTGAGAAGCGCTGGCTCGACGCCGTATCGGGCCCGCACCTCCGCCGCGGCCGCCGAGTTGTCGGCGGTGCTGATCTTGATCGTGTCGCCGCCGACGGCTCGCTTCAGCCCATCCGGCGTGTCGAGCCCGACGATCTGGCCGTGGTCGATGACCGCGATCCGGTCGGCGTGTTCTGCCTCGTCCATGTAGTGGGTGGTCAGGAAGATGGTCAGCCCTTCCTGGTCGCGCAGGCGGAGCAGGTAGTCCCAGATGTGGCGGCGGGTCTGGGGATCGAGCCCCAGGGTCGGCTCGTCGAGGAAGAGCACCTTCGGGTGGTGGAGAAGGCCGCGGGCGATCTCGAGGCGGCGCTTCATGCCGCCGGAGTACGTCCGCACGCTGCCAGATCGACGGTCGGCGAGGTCGACCATCTCCATCAGCTCCGTCATGCGCCGCTCGCGGACGTCTCGCGGCAGGCCGTAGGCGTAGGCATGGAAACGCAGGTTCTGGTCGGCCGAGAGGTATTCGTCCAGCGTCGTCTGCTGGAAGACGAGGCCGATCGTTCGGCGAACCTCGGCGCGATCTCGGGTCACGTCATGGCCGTCGACGCGCGCCGTGCCGAGGCTGGGCTTGAGCAGCGTGCAGAGCATGTTGATGGTCGTCGTCTTGCCCGCCCCGTTGGGGCCCAGGAAGCCGAAGATCTCGCCAGCCTCGACGCCGAAGGTCACGCCCTTGACGGCCTCGATGGTGCCGAAGCTACGCGCCAGGCCGTCGACCTCGATGATCACCGGCTACCTCCATCGGATGGCTGGGCGACCGTCCGCATCGTCTCGATGAGCGTCCGCAGGGCCCTCGCGACGACCTTGCGATCAGCTGGACTGAGCCGCTCGAGCGTGGCGCGCATGTGTGCGCGACGACGGGCCACGAGCCGGTCGAGCAACGCCTTGCCGGCCTCGTCAAGCTCCAGGAGCACGATCCGCCGGTCACCTGGATCCTCGCGACGACAGACGAGACCCAGCCGCACGAGACGATCGACGAGTGCGGAACCGCTGCCGAGGCTGGTACGAACGGTCGCGGAGAGCGCGCTCACGCTCATGGGCTGGCGATGGCGGAGGACCAGGAGCACCCGGAGTTGGCCGATGGTCAGTTCCGCGTCTGACCAGGTCTCGGGCGACTCGATGGCCAGGCGGTCGAGCTGCTCGACGAGGCTCTCGATGCGCCCGACGGCGCCATCGTCCTTCAGATCACGGTCCAGGGCTGCGGTTGTCGTCATGGGTTCGATAATCTATGTCAGGTGGATTGTCTATGTCAAACGGACAAGCCCCAGCGATCTGCGCGAGCTGGATTCGACGAGATGGGTCGCTCTGCGTTCACCGGGCCAGGCGCCGGCGAACCTCCGCTTCATATCCGGGGAAGTAGCGGCCGATGACCGGCAGCTCGAAGTGGCGCAGGATCGAGTCGGCTGGCTCCCGCTCGAGCAGGAACTCGAAGGATGCCTGGACCACGGTTTCGACCGGCGTGCCCGGTGGAGCGATGCGTGCCACATCGTCAGAGGTCACGGTCACCTCGTGCTGGGTGAGGCCGGGATCGTCCCCGACCGTGACGACGCAGTGCCATCCCTCGTTGCGCGCTTCGCAGCGGACGTGGATCGGCTGGCCTGCCATGACCACACCATACCCGCGCCGAGGCCGCCGCCGGGGCGATCTCGGGCTGTATCCTGCGAACGTCGGACGCCGGGCGCGATCGCGCCGTGGCGCGGGGAACAAGGAGCGGACGATGCCGGGCTTCACCCCGTTCACGAAGAACTACAGCGATCTCTCGGACGAGAGCGGCTACCAGTTCGAGTTCCGCTGCGACATCTGCGGCTCGGGTTATCGGAGCGAGTTCACCCGTTCCAGCCTGGGTACCGCGAGCACGCTCCTGAGCGGCGCCAGCAGCGTGCTGGGCGGGGTCTTCGGCGGCGCCTCGAACGCGGCTCGCAGCGCGAAGGACATCGCCGACCGCGGAGCCCGCGACGAGGCGCTCAAGAAGGCGGCCAACGAGATCATGCCGCTCTTCACACGCTGCCCACGCAGCAGCCACTGGGTCGACGAGACGTGCTGGAACGAGGGCCGAGGGCTGTGCATCTCGTGCGCGCCGAAGCTGGCCGGTGAGATGGAGGCTGAGCGCGCGTCGGTCGAGATCCAGCAGATGCGCCAGGCGATGCAGGCCGAGACGGTCTTCAGCGGCGATACGAGCGCCAAGACGACCGTCTGCACGAACTGCGGCAAACCCGTCGGCTCCGAGCGCTTCTGCGCCAACTGCGGCACGCCGACCGGGCAGGCGAAATGCACCAACTGCGGCAACGACCTGGCGCCGGGCACTCGCTTCTGCGGCAACTGCGGGGCGAAGGTCAGCTGACGGTCTCGCCCTCGGGGTCGTCGGGATCTTCACCTGGCCGGACCACGCCGGCCTCGTAGGCGAGGACGACGGCCTGGACCCGATCGCGCAGGCCGAGCTTGTCGAGGATGTGTGCCACATGGGTCTTGGCGGTGTGCTCGCTGACGCCGAGCGTTTCGGCGATCTCGCGATTCGATCGTCCCCGGGCGATGAGTCGAAGCACCTCGAGCTCCCTGGCGGTCAGGTCGGCCAGGCCATCGGGGGTTCTGGCATGGCGTCCCGCGAAGGCCTCGACGAGGCGTCGGGTCGCGTGGGGCGCGAAGATCGAGCCTCCATCGGCGACCAGATGGATGGCAGCCACGAGCTGGGCTTCCGGGGCGTCCTTGAGCAGGAAGCCGCTGGCCCCCGCACGCAGCGCTTCGTAGACGTACTCGTCGAGATCGAAGGTCGTGAGGACGATGACGCGGGACGAACGCGCCTGACCGCCCAGGATCCGTCGCGTCGCCTCCAAGCCGTCGAGCCGTTGCATCCGGACGTCCATGAGCACGACGTCTGGCTGGAGCCGCCGGACCTCCCCGATCGCCTGGAGCCCGTCGGCTGCCTCCCCGACGACCGAGATGCCTGGCTCACCGCCGAGGATCATGCGGAAGCCGGCACGGACCAGCCGCTCGTCGTCGACGAGCAGGACGCGGACGGTCACGCCGGCGCTCGCCGGCAGCGGGAGGCGGGCGCAGACCGAGAAACCCCCGCCGGCGTCGGGCCCGGCATCGAGGGTGCCGCCGAAGCTCGCGGCACGCTCGCGCATGCCCGCGATCCCTCGACCGTCGGCCGGCCCAGCGGCACCTGCCAGGCCGGGATCGTGCACCGTCAGCTCGAGACGGTCCGGGCGGAAGGCGATCGAGACCTGAGCGCTCGTCGCGCTCGGCATGCGCGCAGGACGTTGGTCAGCGCCTCCTGCAGGATCCGATAGGCAGCGCGATCGAGGCCTGGCGGCAGGTCGGTCGCTGATCCGACGCGCTCGACGTCGACGTGCAGGCCGGCCTCGCGAAGCTGGTCGACCAGCCCATCGAGCTCGGCCAGGCCCGGCTCCGGAGCACGTGGCGCGTCATCGTCGCCCCGCAGGACGCCGAGCAATTGGCGCATCTCCCCGAGCGCCTCGCTGCTTGTCGACTCGATGGCGTCCAGCGCGGTGCGCGTCGCCTGCGGGTCGTCGCTCAGGGTTCGGCGGGCGCCGCGAGCCTGGAGGACGATGACGCTCATGGCATGAGCCACGATGTCGTGCATCTCGCGGGCGATGCGGGCGCGCTCTTCGGCGACGGCCGTCCTGGCCTGCTCGACGCGTTCGCGCTCGAGGATGGTCGCGCGCTCCTCCAGGACCAGCTCGCGATCGCGTCGCTCCCTGATGGCCAGTCCGGCCAGCCAGGGTCCGCCGAAGAGCGACAGCGGCAGCACGACGTCGCTCGCCTCCTGCACCCCCGCGCTCACCCGCAGCACGGTCAGGACGACCAAGCCCGCCACGGCAGCCGCGGCCGCGAAGGCTGCACGTCCCCGGGTGTGTGCACCAGCCGAGTACGTTGCGACCATCACCGCGACGCTCAGCGCGATGGTCGCGTCCAGCGATGCGACCCCGGCCAACGCCAGGGCGGGATAGGCCAGCAGCAAGACCGCCAGCGGGAATCGGCGACGCCAGGCCAGCGCAAGGGTGAAGACGAGTGCCGCGACGGCCCCCGCGGTCGGACCGCCGAACGCGACCAACATGGGGACCTCGTCGGGATCGGGAGCTGGCGACAGCCAGACCTCGGCCTGGACGAGCACGGTCAGGGCGACCGCCAGGAGCGCGTCGCCCATGCCCCGGAGCCTTCGCAGGGCCTCCATCGCCTGAGGCTAGCGCACCGCGATCGGAACGGCCATCACCCACGGGAGCGAGGCCGGGGTCGGCGGGTCATCCTTCCGGCTGACGCCGGTCGTCTTCGTGGGCGACGACCGATGGCTGAGACCAGCCCATGCTCGTGCTCGTCGGTCCAACGCAGAGCGAGGTTTACGGAACCATGGACGATCCCCGGCAAGCTCACGCTCGCACCGCGGCATGGGTCGTGCTCTCGCTGCTGGCGGCCGCAGCCTGCACGAACACCGCAGTGACGCAGACCGCCGGCGCGACCGGCACGAGCGTGCCGGCCACAGAGGCGACTCGCTAGCTCGGCGACGCCGTCCGCGCTACCCACGCCCACGCCGACCGTGCAGCCGACACCGGATCGGAATCCCGCCGCCTACGTCGAGGGGTCGCCGTATGCGGTGACGATCGACCCGGCCGACTTCGTGGCGGCCGTCGACAACCCGTACTGGCCGCTCGTCCCGGGCACGACCACGATCTTCGAGGGCGACGGCGAGCGGATCGTGGTCGAGGTGACCGGCTACACGAAGGTCATCCTGGGTGTCGCCACGACCGTCGTCCGCGATACGGCTTACGCGAAGGGCAGGGTCATCGAGGACACGTTCGACTGGTACGCGCAGGATCGTGCTGGCAACGTCTGGTACTTCGGCGAAGACACGACCGAGTTCAAGAACGGGAAACCGGTCAGCACGGCGGGCTCATGGGAGGCCGGCGTGGACGGTGCCCTGCCGGGCATCGTGATGCTCGCGCAGCCGCACGTCGGCGACGTCTATCGCAACGAGTTCTACGCCGGCGAGGCCGAGGACCTGGTCAAAGTCATCGAGCTCGGCGGCACTATCGACGTGCCCGCCGGCGCCTTCACCGAGACCATCGTGACCGAGGACTGGACACCGCTCGAGCCCGACCAGCTGGAGCACAAGACGTACGCACCGGGCGTCGGCGTCAGTGGCCGAGGGTCCCATCGATGAGCCGACCGTCATCAAGCTCGTCGAATTGCGCCGACCCTGACCGCCCGCCCGCGGAAGGCTCAGATGCCGGTCTCGGCGACGACCTTGCCTGACTTGATGGCAGCGCTCAGGGCAGCGTGATCGCGCTCGGTCTGGTCGGCGTAGTCGCCTGCGAATGCGGCCAGCGCATCATCGAAGACATCGCCCACGCCGAGGTAGCCGGCGATCGTGGCCGGGTTGCCGGAGCGCGCATGTGCGCGCGCCAGCGCCCAGGCGCACACCCCGGCGTAGAGCTCCATGCCGGGCGGCCCGAGTCCAGCCGGATCGATGCTGTACTTCATGTCGTGGAGCTGGCGAACGTAGTACTCCGTGCGCGTCGCGGGCGACTTCGTCCAGCCCAGGAAGCTGTCGGAGACGGCCTGCATGATGCGCTGGCCGGTGACCACGCGCTCGCCCTGGTGGCGATGGCGGCCGTGCTTGACGTACGGCTCCAGGACGGACGCGCGGGCCTCCTTGACCTGCAGGATGAGCGGGCCGCCCGCCGGGCCTGCGAAGAGGGCGATATAGCAATGCGTCCCGACACTGCCGACACCGACCACCTTGAGGGCGACGTCGAGGAGTCGGTGCTTCTCGACCAGCACGCGCCGATCCGGCGCCAGCGAGCGCAGATACGAGCGCTGGAGCGCAGGGACGACAGCCCGGCCCGGGTCGTCATCGGGCAGACGGTGGAGGAGCGGCGGCCTATCCCTGATGAGCCAGCCACCCTCCGGGTGTGGGACCGATAGCTTGCCGAGCGCCGAGATGTGGTCGCGTCGGCGCGCCTCGTCGAGTGAGATCACGATCGCGCCCCGGTAGCGGCGCACTCGGGCGCTGGTCGCGGCCCGCGCGATCAGCTCCTCGACGTCGATCGATGCGTACCAGACCTCGAGGGCACGCATGCCTGCGAATCGACGGATCGCCTCCCGGTACGTGCGAGCCACGAATCGCGCCATGTCTCGGCAGGTCGACTCCGGGAATCCGTTCTCGCGCGAGGCGACGACGAAGCTGGCCGCGAGGCGCTTGACGTCCCACTCCCAGGGTCCGACGCGGGTCTCGTCGAAGTCGTTGAGGTCGAAGACCAGCCGCCGCTCAGGGCTGGCGTAGATGCCGAAATTCGCGAGGTGCGCGTCGCCGCAGAGCTGCACGCTCTCGCCCATCTGCGGGGTGAGCGCGAGGTCGCCGGCCATGACCGCCGCCGACCCACGGAGGAACGCGAAGGGCGAGGCGACCATGCGACCCATGCGGATCGGCACCAGGTCCGGGAGTCGACCTTCGTTCGATGCCAGGACGGTTGCCACGGGATCCCGGTCGCGCGTCGGCGTCCAGCCAGCGTGGCTGCGGCGTGGCACGTCGGCGCGCAGGAGCTGTCCTCGCTCGAGGGCGGCGACGGCGGGCGCGTCCGGCGGCAGGCTGGCGATCGGGTCGACTGGCACTCGGTGCCTCCGTGAGGCGGAAGAGTTGCAGTGTACGAGCGTGGTGACCGACATGAGGCGATGACCCTGGGCTGCCCCGCCTGCGCTCCGAAGGATGCGCGCTTCATGCGATCCGAAACTGGCCGACGATCGTACACAGGGGCAGGCCGTCGACGCCGGATCGGAGTCGATCGGGACCGACGGGGTAGACTGCCGGGACGCTGGTCTGCCCACCCCCACACTCGGCCCCTGGGCCTCGCGGGCGAACCGACGACATGACATCCGAACTCACTCGGGGATGCAGCGATGGCTGAGGGATCAGCTGCTCCGACGCCGGATCCGCCGCCAGGCCCCCGCGGCTTCCGAACGCGGGCCCGACGGATCGTGCCGTTCGCCTCTGGCGCCTTCGCGGTCCTCGTCGCGGTCCTGCTCTACACAGCCCTCACGAGATCGACGCCGCTGACCCAGGCGGACGTCGACGACATCGTGGCCGATGCCCTCGCCTCCGTCACCCCGGCGCCCGCCTTCTCGGAACTCGTCTATCAGGCCGTCCGGCCGTCCCTGGTGCTCATCGAGACGAAGGACGAGGCGGGTAGTCGGTCATCGTCGGATCGCGAGGGTGGCCTCGGCAGCGGTGTCGTCGTCAACCTCGACGGTGACATCCTGACCAGCCTTCACGTCGTGGATGACGCGACCGAGATCAAGGTGACCTTCGCCGACGGCACGAGTTCGAGCGCGGAGATCGTCGTCCGGCAGCCGGAACATGACATCGCCGTCGTTCGCGCCACTGAGCCACCGGCGAACCTCGTGCCGGCGATCCTGGGCGATCCGAATGGGGTGCGCCAGGGCAGCGAGGCATATGCCCTCGGGAGCCCGTTCGGCCTCAGCGGCTCGATGAGCGTCGGCGTCATCTCGGGTGTCAACCGCTCGTTCGAGCTGCCCGACAGCGACCAGGTCATCCACGGGCTGATCCAGGTCGATGCCGCCGTCAACCCGGGCAACTCCGGCGGACCGCTGGTGAACCGGGACGGCCACGTCATCGGTATCGTGACCGCGCTCATCAATCCGACCGACGACGAGGTCTTCATCGGCATCGGTCTCGCCGTGCCCATCGATGTCGCCGGCGGTGCCGCCGGCCTGCCACCGTACTGAGAGGACGACCGATGGACGTGCCATCCAGCCAGGAACGTGCAGCGCCGATGGAGCGGCTGCTCTACGAGGTCAAGAAGGTCATCGTCGGCCAGGACCACCTCCTCGAGCGCCTCATCGTCGCGCTGCTCGCGCGCGGGCACATCCTGGTCGAGGGCGTCCCAGGCCTGGCCAAGACGATGGCCATCCGGACACTGGCCGAGGCCATCGGTGGGGAGTTCAAGCGGGTCCAGTTCACGCCTGACCTCGTTCCCGCCGACCTCATCGGGACGCGCATCTACAACCAGAAGACCGGCGAGTTCGGGACGTCGCTCGGCCCCGTCTTCGCCAACCTCCTGCTCGCCGATGAGATCAATCGCGCGCCCGCCAAGGTCCAGAGCGCCCTGCTCGAGGTGATGCAGGAACGCCAGGTCACGATCGGACGGGAGAGCTTCAAGGTTCCTATCCCCTTCCTCGTGCTGGCGACCCAGAATCCGATCGAGACCGAGGGAACCTATGCCCTGCCCGAGGCACAGATCGACCGCTTCATGATGAAGGTCCTGGTCGGTTACCCGAGCGCCTCGGAGGAGTTCGTGATCGTGGAGCGGATGACGGGTCCGTTGCCGATGGCGCAGCAGGTCCTTTCGACCGACGGCCTGGTGGCGATGCAGGAGGCTGCCGACCGCATCTATGTCGATCCGGCGCTCTTCGAGTACGCGGTCACCCTGGCCACGGCAACGAGGGCACCCGAGGCCCACGGGCTCGGCGAGCTGAAGCGCTACATCACCTTCGGCGCCAGCCCACGGGCCTCGATCAACCTCATCCTCACCGCGCGCGCCCTGGCCTTCGTCCGCGGTCGCGACTACGTGCTCCCCGAAGACGTCCTGGACATGGCCTTCGACGTCCTGCGCCATCGGCTCGTGCTGTCCTTCGAGGCCCTCAGCGACGACGTCTCCAGCGACGACCTGCTGACCACGATCCTCGATCGCATCCCGATCCCAGCTGTGCCCCTGCGTGATCATGTCGGCATCCGCGTCAGCGCCTGAGCGCATCCTCCAGCGCCTCGACTGGAAGGTCATCCGCCGGCTCGATGGCCTGCTCCAGGGCGACTACCGGAGCCTGTTCCTCGGCAACGGCGTGGACTTCGCGGACCTGCGCGAGTACCAGTACGGCGACGACGTCCGGTACATCGACTGGAGCGTGACCGCCAGGATGGACACGCCCTACATCCGCGAGTACGTCGAGGATCGCGAGATCACAGCCTGGTTCCTGCTTGACCTGAGCCCCTCCGTCGACTTCGGCACAGCGGAGACGGAGCGCCTCAAACGGAGCGTGCTGATCGACTTCGTGACCACGCTCGCACGGCTGCTGACCCGGCACGGGAATCGCGTCGGGGCGATCTTCTACGGCAGTCGCGTGGAGCGCACGATCCCGGCGCGGGGCGGGCGGATCCAGGTCCTGCGTCTCATCAACGACCTGCTCCACCATCCGCGTCTGAAGGCAGCGCCGTTCACCGATCTGGCCCCGCTCTTCGAGGCCGGTCACCGATCGATCAAGGGTCGGTCGCTCGTCTTCGTGGTCTCCGACTTCATCAGCGCACCGGGCTGGGAGCGACCCCTCAACCTGCTCGCGGAGCGTCACGAGGTGTTGGCCGTTCGGCTCTTCGATCGACGCGAGATCGAGCTGCCGGACGTCGGTCCTCTGATCATGGAGGACGCGGAGACGGGCGAACAGCTCTACGTGGACACCCACGACAAGGGCTTCCGTCGGCGCTTCAAGGAAGCTGCGGACGTCCGCGAAACGGACCCTCGGCGAGGCCTTCAAGCAGTCGGGCGTGGACGCCGTCTCCCTCTCCACCGACGAAGACCTGGTGCGCGCCATCGTGCGCATGGCCGGCCTCCGGCAGAAGCGCCCACGGTAGCGACGTGTCGTTCATCTGGGCGCCATTGCTGCTCATCCTGCTGGCGATCCCGCTGGGCGTTGGCCTTGCCATCTCCCTCGAGCGCCGCCGAGAGCGTCGCGTCGCCGCGTACGGCGACCTGGCCGGAGCCGTCCGCGGGGCGAGCGTCCGACCGAGCAGCATCCGTCGCCGGCTTCCGGCGGCGGTCATGCTCGTGGGCCTGACGCTCATCGTCCTGGCACTGGCTCGGCCACAGGCCGTGGTCAGCGTGCCAAGGGTCGAAGGCACCGTCATCCTGGCCTTCGACGTTTCCGGCAGCATGGCCGCTGACGACCTCGATCCGACCCGGATGGAGGCGGCCAAAGCGGCCGCCCGGACGTTCGCTGAGCGCCAGCCGGACTCGATCCTGATCGGCGTCGTGGCCTTCAGCGACTCCGGCTTCGCGATCCAGCGGCCGACCAGCGACGCCGACCAGGTGACCGCGGCCATCGATCGGCTGGCGCCGGAACGCGGCACGGCGATCGCGCGCGGCATCAACACCTCGCTCACCGCCATCGCCTCCGTGGAGGCCGATCCGGTGCTCGGCTACTACTCCGACCGATCGCCCGATCCGACGGCGGCACCGACGCCGATGCCGGCAGGCACGTACTCGTCCGCGGTCATCGTCCTGCTCACGGACGGCGAGAACAACCAGCAACCGGATCC
Organism: uncultured Chloroflexia bacterium; assembly: GCA_963837215.1. GTDB lineage: Bacteria > Chloroflexota > Limnocylindria > Limnocylindrales > CSP1-4 > CSP1-4. The sequence continues at coordinate 20,383 of CAWIML010000001.1, read as the reverse complement.
GCTCGATGCTGCGCAGGCAGCGCGTGATCGAGGCGTGCGGATCTATACCGTCGGCATCGGCACTGCCGAGGGTACGACGCTCGAAGTCGAAGGCTTCAGGGTCCACAGCCAGCTGGACGAGGCGGCGCTCCGACGCATCGCCGAACTGACGGATGGCGCCTACTACGCGGCCGACGACCCCGAGGAGCTGAGCAAGGTGTACGACGCCATCGAGGCCCGGCTGGTGGTGCGCCCCGAAGCCACCGAACTGACCGCGCCGATCGTGGCCGCCGGGATGCTGATGGTGCTGCTTGGTGCCGTCGCCTCCCTGCTCTGGCTGGGACGGCTACCGTAGATGGACCTTCTGTGGCCGGGCTCACTGCTGCTCCTCGGCGTGCTGCCGGCGCTCGTGGCGGTCTACATCTGGGTCCTGCGACGACGGCGCTCCGGCGTGCGTTACTCGAGCCTGTCGCTGATCCGGGAGGCGTTGCCGCGCTCGTCCCGCGTCCGGCGCCACCTGCCGTTCGCCCTGTTCGTGCTCGCCCTGGCCAGCCTGGTCGTGGCCATGACCCGGCCGGTCGCCATCGTCAGCGTGCCCGCCGACCAGACGACGGTCATCCTGGCCATGGATGTCTCGCGCAGCATGTGTGCCACGGACATCGCGCCGAATCGTCTCCTTGCCGCGGAGGATGCCGCGGCAGCGTTCGTCGAGGGTCAGGGCGCCGGGACGCGGATCGGCATCGTCGCCTTCGCCGGCTTCGCCGAGATCGTGCAGTCGCCCACCACCGACCAGGAGGTCCTCCTCGACGTCATCGAAAGCCTGACCACCGGCCGACGGACGGCGATCGGCAGCGCCATCCTCGAGTCGCTTGATGCCATCGCGGAGATCGAGGCAGGGGTCGCCGCCAGCGACCACGGCGACGTCCCGCCCGCGGTTGTTCCCGAGCCGGTCCCGGCCGGGGCCTATGCCCCGGCCATCATCGTCCTGCTGACCGACGGCGCGAACAACGCCGGTCCCGTACCGGTCGAGGCAGCGCAGCAGGCCGCGGCGCGCGGGGTCCGCGTCTACACCATCGGCTTCGGGACCGTCGACCCTGGCCCCGCGAACCGCAGTTGCGGGCCACGACTGGTCGGCGGCGAGCCTGCCCTCCCCAACGGCCAGGGCGGGGACCCACAGGGTGGAGGCGGCGGCTTCCGCCGCGCCATCGATGAACCGACGCTCATCGCGGTCGCGGAGGCGACCGGGGGGACCTACTACCCGGCCGAGAGCGCGGACGAGCTCGACGCGGTCTTCCAGAGCCTGCCGACCAACCTGATCACGAACCACGAGGTGACGGAGATCAGCGTCGCCTTCGCGGCCCTCGGGGCGCTCGTGCTGGCGCTGGCGCTCCTCCTTGGCCAGGCGTGGCGCCCGTGGCCATAGGCGCCAGGCTCAAGGTGATGACGACGATCGGAGGTGCCTGATGCAGATCCCAAAGCCGACTGACGCCGACAAGGACCGCTTCCGCTCGCTCGTACCGTCCGACCCGCACGTGGAGGTCAAACCGATGTTCGGCAACCTCGGCGCCTTCGTGAACGGCAACATGTTCATGGGCCTCTTCGGCGCGGATGTCGGCCTGCGACTGGCTCCCGACGACGCAACGGCGCTGCGGGCCGTCGAGGGCGCCGGTCCATTCGGGCCCGCCGAGCGACCGATGGGTGGCTGGGTGACCCTGCCGCCGTCCCTCGCCGCAACCGATCAAGGTGAGGTCTGGATCCGCCGGGCACTCGATCAAGCATCTGCCCTGCCGCCCAAGGCAGGCAAGGGCTAGGCGCGCTACGCGCCGTTTCGGCCGACCGACGGCGCCTGGAACCGATCAGCGGCAGGCGGGGTAGACTCGGGCGAAGGCAGGGACCGCGTCACGCCGGGCCCTCGACGGAGTGGCCGTACAGGAGCCGACGTGTTTCGCCGACCGAATAGCGGGACCAGCGGACGCGTCGCTCACGACGTACCGGATCCCTCCAGCCATCACCTGATCGACCTGCGCGCGGTGGTCAAGGACTACACCACGGACGCGGGCCCGTTCCGGGCGCTTGACGGGATCGATCTCCAGGTCGATCGGGGCGAGTTCATCTCGGTCGTCGGCCGATCGGGCTGCGGCAAGTCCACGCTCATGAACATGATCACCGGCATCGATCGGGCGACGGCCGGCGTGGTCACGGTCGCCGGCCAGGATCTGGCGCAGCTGTCGGAAGGCAAGACCGCTGAATGGCGGGGCCGGACGATCGGCGTCATCTTCCAGTTCTTCCAGCTCCTGCCCACGCTGACCGTGGTCGAGAACGTGATGCTGCCCATGGACTTCGGCGGGCTGTGGACGCCGCGCGAGCGATTCGACCGGGCGATGGACCTGCTGGAGCGAGTCGGCATGGCCGACCAGGCGCGCAAGCTGCCATCCAGCACATCGGGTGGCCAGCAGCAGCGCGCGGCGGTCGCCCGGGCGCTGGCCAACGACCCGCCCCTGCTGGTCGCCGACGAGCCGACGGGCAACCTCGACTCGAGCACCGCCGATGTCGTCTTCGAATTGTTCGAGGCCTTCGTCGAGCAGGGCCGAACCATCGTCACGGTGACCCACGACAGCGAGCTCGCCAAGCGGACGCGGCGCATGGTGCACATGGCCGACGGCCTGATCCTCGACGGGACGCTCGATCTGCCGGCCCTCGAGCCGACCCGGTCGACGGTCGCGGTGTCGATGCCGGCCGCACCCGGCGCGCCGCCGAACGGCCTGGCGACAACGACGGGCGAGGGATCCGGTGCGTAGCGTCCGCTGGCGGAAGGTGTTCCGCGATCTCCTCGGCCACCCGATGCGGTCGGTGCTCGTCGTCCTGTCGATCGCCGTCGGCGTCTTCGCGGTAGGGACCATCGCCGGCGCCGACGCGATGCTCCAGCGCAACCTGACCGAGGTCTATGCCGGCAGCAAACCGGCGTCGGCGCTCCTCTTCACCGCGCCCTTCGACAAGGAGCTCGTCGAGACCGTCCGCCGGATGCGCGGCATCGCCGAAGCCGAGGGCCGTCGCAACGCGACCGTCCGCCTTCGCGCCGACGACGGCAGCTACGGCGAGATGCTGCTGACCGCCATCCCCGACTTCGAGGATCAGCGCCTCGACCTCATCGACCCCGAGCGCGGCGGCTGGCCGCCGGGGCGCGGCGAGGTCGTCATCGAGCGCAGCTCGCTCCAGCTCCGCCCGCTCGTCGAAGGTGAGCGGCTGTCCATCCAGACCGCGGACGGCAAGCTGCACGATCTGACCGTGCGCGGCATCTCGCATGAGGTCGGCGCTGCGCCAGCCTTCTATGTCGGCCGCATCCAGGGCCACGTTACGCCGGAAACGCTCCAGGACCTGGGCTACGACACGACCTTCGACGAGCTGCACATCAAGGTCGCCGACCCGACGCTCGACGAGGCGGGCATCCAGGCGATCACGGACGAGGTCGCGGCGAAGCTCGAGCGTGGTGGCGTGACCGTCTTCGGCAGCTACGTCCCGGTGCCCGGCCGCCACCCGGCCAACGACCTGCTGCAGGGCTTCTTCCTGATCCTCGGGTTCATCGGCGCGCTTGCCCTGGTCGTCTCGGGCTTCCTCGTCGTCAACACCGTCTCGGCCATCCTCGCTCAGCAGACACGCCAGATCGGGGTCATGAAGGCGATCGGTGCCCGCAACGATCAGATCGCCGGTATCTACCTCGGGCTCGTCCTCGTCTACGCCATCCTGGCGCTCATCGTCGCCCTGCCGCTCGGCTTGCTCGGTGCCTACGCCTTCACGTCGTTCACGGCTGGTCTCGCCAACTTCGACGTCGAAACGGTCTTCCTGGCGCCGCACGTCCTGGCGCTCGAGATCGGCGTCGGGCTGATCGTGCCGCTGTTGGCCGCCCTGGTGCCGGTCACGCGCGGTGTCCGCGTCACCACCCGCGAGGCGCTCGCCTCGACGGGCATCAGCGACCGGTTCGGCCACGGACGCTTGGACCGACTGCTGCGCGAGATCCGTGGCCTACCGCGGCCGACGTTGCTGTCGATCCGCAACACGTTCCGCCGCAGGGGTCGCCTGCTGTTGACGCTCGCCGCGCTGGGCCTCGGCGGCGCGATCTTCATGTCGGTCTTCTCGGTCCGGGCGGCGCTGGTCCAGACGCTCGACGATTCGCTCGCCTACTTCGCCTACGACGTGCAAGTGGAGCTGGCCTCGACCGAGCGAACGAGCGTGTTGACGGAGGAGGCACTAGCGGTGCCGGGCGTGGAGGCCGCCGAGCCGTGGCGTTTCGCCTCGACCCAGGTCGTCCATGACGGAGAGGCGCAGGGTCAGAGCGTCTTCGCCTTCGGGCTGCCGCCCGATGCGCAGTCGGTGCGGCCGACGATGCAGGAGGGCCGCTGGCTGGTGCCTACGGATGGCAACGCCATCGTGGCCACCGCGAACGTCCGCGACGAGGAGCCGGACCTGGCGGTCGGCGACGAGCTCACGCTGCGCATCGATGGCAAGGACACGACCTGGACGCTCGTCGGCATCGCCCAGTCACCGACGCGAAGGCCGTTCCTGTACGCGCCCGAGCGAGCCCTCGAGCGAGCGACGGGCGAGGTCGGACGGGCCGGCGTGCTGATGATCGTCGGCCGACCGAACCTGACCCGTGCCGAGCAGGACGTGCTTGCGACCCAGGTCCGCGGCCGCCTCGAGGCGGCCGGCGTGGACGTCGCGGGGACGTCCACGTCTGGCGAGATCCGCGAGACGCAGGAGACGCTCTTCGACGTGATGGTCGTGTTCCTCTCGTCGATGGCCATCCTGCTCGGCGTCGTCGGCGGGCTGGGGCTGATGGGCACGATGACCATCAACGTGGTCGAGCGAGCCCGCGAGATCGGCGTGCTGCGCGCGGTCGGCGCCTCGGATCGGTCGGTCTTGACCATCTTCCTCGCGGAAGGCGTCCTCATCGGGGCCCTGTCGTGGGCTATCGGGGTCCTGGGTTCGCTGCCCATCAGCCGTCTGCTCTCCGACGCGCTCGGCATCGTCTTCGCCGATCGGCCGCTCTCGCACGCCTACTCGATCGAAGCTGCGCTGGCGTGGGCCGGCATCGTCCTCGCCCTGGCCGCCGTGGCCAGCCTGCTGCCGTCGTGGCGTGCCAGCCGACTGGCCGTGCGCGAGATCCTGGCCTACGAATGACCGCCGTCCGATGACCATCCGATCGTCCAGCCAAGGGGAGCCGAGCGCCTGATGTCACGCAACCGAGTGATCATCGCCATCGTTGCCATCGTTGCCATCGCCGGCGCCATCTGGGTGCTGGTGGGCGGCGGAACGGCCGGGCCAGCGGCGTCGGGGTCACCGACGCTGCCACCGGTCGCCGAGTCGAACGTCGTGGCGGCTGATGTCCGTGCCGTGCCGATCCGGCATGCAGAGCTTGCGGCGCCGGGCGGTGGCGGCGTCGTGGCCGAGGTCATGGTCGAGGAAGGCGATCAGGTGACGGCCGGACAGGCGTTGGTCCGACTCGATGGGACCCGCCTCCAGGCGTCGGTCGCGCAGGCGCAGGCGGCCGTCGCGGCCGCTGACGCCGCCGTGCTCCAGGCCGGCGCCGCCGCCCGACAAGCCGCCGCACAGGTCACGGTGGCCGAGGCAGGCGTAGACCAGGCCGAGGCGGCGGTCCGGGCGGCCGATGCGACCCGCGATGGCACGCCGTCCGGCGGCACCGCGCGGCGAGCGGCCAACGCGGAGGTGGATCGCGCTCAGGCTGCCCTCCGGTCTGCGCGTGCCCAGGTCACGGCCGCGAGGCGAGCCGCGGATGCCGCAGGAGCGGCGTCAGAGGCCGCGTCAGCTGAGACCGAGCGGACGAAAGCGGCTCTCGTGGAAGCCCAAGCCGCGCTCGATGACCTGACGCTCGAGGCCCCCTTCGCGGGCATCGTCGCCTCGCTCGACGCGGTCGTCGGCGAAACGGTGACGCCGAGCTGCGCCCGTGGTGCGGATCGCCGACACCTCGGCCTGGCGATTCGAGTCGATCGACCTCGACGAGGCGGCCATCGGGCGCCTCGTCGAAGGAGCCACCGCGACCGTGACCGTCGATGCCTTCCCGGATCTCGAGATCCCGGCCACGGTCGTCGCGATCTCGCCGTTCGGTGAGTCGTCGGCCGGCGACATCGTGTACACGATCCTGCTCGAGCCGACCGGCGACGTCCCCGCCGACCTGCGCTGGAACATGACGGCCAGCGCCCAGATCGAGGCGGGGCCTTAGCCCGTCGCTCTCGCGCCATCGGCGCTCAGGCAGGGCCGGGTCGGTGGCCCGACGGTCAGGGGGCAGGCCGGAGGACGATCACGTGACTGATGCTGACGCCCGCCTTGGACGCCGTGGCGTTGTGGGTGTGACTCCCACCTGAGTCGCGAGGCTCGTCCGCTCCGGCCGAGGCGATCTTGTTCGCGCCCACCCCGATCATCTCGCCTCGTTCGGTCATGCCGTTGGGCGGGTTGATCGACGCGTTGGTCGCGATGCCGAAGAACGCGACGAGCATCGAATTGTCCGCTGCGATCGGCGATCGCCGGCGTGGCGATGGTCGTCGAACTCGCGTTCACAAGGCCGTCCGAGACGATCGAAGCGGTCGGATGGACATTGCGGTAGGCATGGACGCCGCCCGAGGCCGATGCAGCGGCCGAGAAGGTCCAGACATAGTCGGCTGGCTCTCCGGCTCCGGCAGACCGCCAGTAGGTCGCCTTGGTGAGGGTCGTCCCGCTGGCATCGACGCGCAGCAGCGTCCAGCCCGCCGGTGCGGTGATCGTCGGCGCTGCCAAGCACGTCGATCGATGCCAGCAACAGGTCCCCAGACGCCGTGCCGGACGGCCGAGCGATCTTGAGGGTCGTCGCGCTCTTGTTGGCCGCGTATGAGGCCGAGCGGAAGCTGACCTGCGGTGGCGGCGGCGGTGGAGGCGTATTCGGGGTCGTCACGGAGGCTGGGTCGCTGGCGGCCGAGGCATTGCCGGTCGCGTCGACGGCCTTGACCGTGTAGGTGTACGTCGTGTTCGGGCTCGCGGTCGTGTCCGAATACGTGGCCGAGTTCGAGTGCCCGATCCTCGTCGCGTCGCCGTTGCGGAAGATGTCGTAGTGGTGGATCCCGACGTTGTCCGACGACGCGTTCCAGGTCAGGTCGACGCGGGTCGGCGAAACCGCGGTCGCGACGACGTTCGTCGGTTTCGTCGGTGCCTCGGTATCTCCGGGCGGGGGCGGGGGCGGGGGCGGAGCCGTTGAGATGGGCCTGAGGGCGATGGACTGGCCGATGCTGGCCGCGGCCTTGTCCGCTGTAGCCGACATCGTGCCCGTCGCGCCAGCCGAGAGGACGAAGCGGTCGGCGCTTTCGATCGCCACCTTGGTCCTGCCGCTGGTCGCGATCTCGAACTGCTCGATCATGTTGCCAGGTGGCGTGAACGTGGCGTTCGTCCCCATGCCGAAGACGCCGACGAGCAGCGCTGCCGGGCTGGTGGTCGTGACCGTCGGCGCCTGGATGGTCGAAGAGCTGGTGTTCGGCTGACCGGCAGCCGCTTCGATCGGTTGGCTCGGGTCGACGCCTCGATAGGCCGTGATGCCTCCGGCGACGGCGGTCGAAGTCGAGAACGACCACGCGTACGACGGGTTCTCGCCCGCGACGACGACGCGCACGTACGCCACCTGGCGATATGAACCCGTCACCTGGCTCTGGACGAGGGTCCAGCCACTGGGAACGGAGATCGTCGGGTTGCCGCTGAGCGCCAGTGCCGCTATGAGGACGTCGCCGACTGCGGTCCCGGCGGGTCGGGAGATGACCAAGCTGGTCCCCGAACCATTCTGTGCCGTCGACTTCGCGACGAAGGCGATCTTCGGCCGAGCAGCACTGTCGGTCGCAGGCGTCGAGGCGTTGCCGTTGGTATCGACCGCTCGACGCGGTAGTAGCTCGTCGCGTCCGTCGGCGCGGTCCCGTCGAGGTACGCCGACGTGGTCAGGAGCGTGGCGTTCAGCTTGGTCCAGGGGCTGCTGCCCGAAGCCGACCTGTAGACGTTGTAGCCGGCAAGATCGGCTTCCGTGTTGTCCGCCCAATCGAGAGACAGACCGGTCGACCGAGGGGTGATCGAGAGGCTCGTTGGCGTGGCTGGTGGCGCGTTGACGCTGGTCACGGTCGATCGAGACGGTGGCCACGTTCGAGGTCGCCAGGCCGTCGCTGGCCGTGAAGGTGAAGCTGTCAGGCCCGTGGTAGTTCGGAGCCGGGGTATAGGTCAGCGCCGGTGCCGTGCCCGAGAGGCTGCCGTGGGCGGGACCCGTGCCGACGGCATGGTCAGGCTGTCGCCGTCGGCGTCACTGGCGCCCAGGGTGATCGGCGTGGCCGTGTCCTCGTCGGTGGTCACGGTCTGGCTGGCCGCGACCGGCGCCCGGTTGGTGCCGCCGACCGTCCAGGTGAAGCTCGCCTCGACCGGGCTCGCGATGATGCCATCGGTGACGGTCACGGTGACCGGGTAGCTGCCGGCGCTGGCGAAGTCGAGGTCGCCGCTGATGAGGCCGGTCGTCGGGCTGATCGAGAGGCCCGTGGGCAGGCCGGAGGCGGCGTAGGTCAGGGTGTCGCCATCGACGTCGGCGGCCACGATCTGGAGGCTCGGGCTGCTGCCCTCGGCGCTGCTCTGGGGGCCGGGGTTGGTGAGCGTCGGGGTGTCGTTGACGCTGGTCACGGTGATCGAGACGGTGGCCATGTTCGAGGTCGCCGGCCGTCGCTGGCCGTGAAGGTGAAGCTGTCAGGCCCGTGGTAGTTCGGGGCCGGGGTATAGGTCAGCGCCGGTGCCGTGCCCGAGAGGCTGCCGTGGGCGGGACCCGTGCCGATGGCGTAGGTCAGGCTGTCGCCGTCGGCGTCACTGGCGCCCAGGGTGATCGGCGTGGCCGTGTCCTCGTCGGTGGTCACGGTCTGGCTGGCCGCGACCGGCGCCCGGTTGGTGCCGCCGACCGTCCAGGTGAAGCTCGCCTCGACCGGGCTCGCGATGATGCCATCGGTGACGGTCACGGTGACCGGGTAGCTGCCGGCGCTGGCGAAGTCGAGGTCGCCGCTGATGAGGCCGGTCGTCGGGCTGATCGAGAGGCCCGTGGGCAGGCCGGAGGCGGCGTAGGTGAGGGTGTCGCCATCGACGTCGGCGGCCACGATCTGGAGGCTCGGGCTGCTGCCCTCGGCGCTGCTCTGGGGGCCGGGGTTGGTGAGCGTCGGGGTGTCGTTGACGCTGGTCACGGTGATCGAGACGGTGGCCACGTTCGAGGTCGCCAGGCCGTCGCTGGCCGTGAAGGTGAAGCTGTCAGGCCCGTGGTAGTTCGGAGCCGGGGTATAGCTGAACGAGCCGTCCGGATCGAGGCTCAGGATCCCGTGGCTGACGTCGGTGCCGAGCGTCACGGTCAGCGGGTCGCCATCGGCATCGAGGCAGGTGACGAGACTGTCGAGGAGGGTGTCCTCGTCGTGTCACGCGGTCGCCGTCGAGGCAGGTCGGGGTGTCGTTGACGCTGGTCACGGTGATCGAGACGGTGGCCACGTTCGAGGTCGCCAGGCCGTCGCTGGCCGTGAAGGTGAAGCTGTCAGGCCCGTGGTAGTTCGGAGCCGGGGTATAGGTCAGCGCCGGTGCCGTGCCCGAGAGGCTGCCGTGGGCGGGACCCGTGCCGATGGCATAGGTCAGGCTGTCGCCGTCGGCGTCACTGGCGCCCAGGGTGATCGGCGTGGCCGTGTCCTCGTCGGTGGTCACGGTCTGGCTGGCCGCGACCGGCGCCCGGTTGGTGCCGCCGACCGTCCAGGTGAAGCTCGCCTCGACCGGGCTCGCGATGATGCCATCGGTGACGGTCACGGTGACCGGGTAGCTGCCGGCGCTGGCGAAGTCGAGGTCGCCGCTGATGAGGCCGGTCGTCGGGCTGATCGAGAGGCCCGTGGGCAGGCCGGAGGCGGCGTAGGTGAGGGTGTCGCCATCGACGTCGGCGGCCACGATCTGGAGGCTCGGGCTGCTGCCCTCGGCGCTGCTCTGGGGGCCGGGGTTGGTGAGCGTCGGGGTGTCGTTGACGCTGGTCACGGTGATCGAGACGGTGGCCACGTTCGAGGTCGCCAGGCCGTCGCTGGCCGTGAAGGTGAAGCTGTCAGGCCCGTGGTAGTTCGGAGCCGGGGTATAGGTCAGCGCCGGTGCCGTGCCCGAGAGGCTGCCGTGGGCGGGACCCGTGCCGATGGCATAGGTCAGGCTGTCGCCGTCGGCGTCACTGGCGCCCAGGGTGATCGGCGTGGCCGTGTCCTCGTCGGTGGTCACGGTCTGGCTGGCCGCGACCGGGGCGTCGTTGACACAGCTGATGTCGACGGTCACGAGGCCGGTGTCCGTGAGCGTGCCGTCGGACACGGTGTAGCCGAAGCTGCCCGCACCCAGACCGCACAGGTTGGCGGTCGGGCTGAAGGTGATCGAGCCCGCGGCCAGGGCGACGGTCCCCCGGTGGCGCTGCCGACGATCGTGACGGTCAGCGTGTCGCCGTCGGGATCGGTGTCGTTGAAGGCCGGCGAGCCGATGCCGCTGGCCGGCCGGACGAGGTCGGTGTCCTCGGTCGCGGTGAAGGTATCGTCGACGGCGGTCGGGGCGTCGTTGTTGTCATACGTGACGGTGTTGTCGGTGCTTGTCGAGGCCGCGCTCGCGTTTGTCGCGGCATCGTGGGCGACGCCAGCGAGGAGGCTGGCGATGACTGTCCCGTCGGATGTCATCCCCGACACGGCGACGTCGTACGTCGTGCCCGAGCCGCTGACCACCGCGGTCGTCGCGCCGGCCGTCCCGGCCAGGGTCACGTCACCAGTCGCGAATTCGGTGACGGCTCGCTGAACACGACGTCAAAGTGGATCGGGCTCGTGTCGGTCGGGTCGACCTGGCTCGACGCCTGGTTGATCGTGACGCTTGGTGCGGTCGTATCCGACGACAGGACATAGCCGATCGTCACGCTATTCAGGGATGGGGTATTGCTGGTATTCGTCGTCGCGAGAGACGCGCGGTACTGGATGTAGCGGGACGTTCCAGCTGAGAGCGTCACCCGAAGACGCGACGGGCTGGAACGTGCTCCATGTCCCGTCTGGGCTCGGTGTGTTGCCCCGGCGGTAGCTGAGCGCGACCGAGGTTCCGGCCGGGCTCGATCGCGGTCCAGGACAAGCTCGACCAGTCGGCGGCCGCACCGGCGTCGAAGATCCGCGAATCGAACGTGCCCGCACTCGGATACGGAGTCATCCGGAGCCAGTCGACCGCGACGGCTGGTCCGCCTGCCGTGAATCGCTGACAGGGTCGCATCGTCGTCGTCGTCGCGAAGCTGCGCGACGCGACGGTCCCGTCGATCGAGTAGACGAAGCCGAGGCGCCTCCAGTCGATCCGGTATCGATGCGGGGCATTCGAGCCAGGTACCCGGGATCTGAAGTCGGTGCGTCGCCGGTGTTGTTCGATCGCGCAATACAGCGTGTTGCGTCGTGGACGCCGGTACTGAACATCGCCCAGCGCGCGACGTTGATTCGAAATCAACGCCGAAGCCAACGTGCTGGTTCGTGCCGGCGCCGTAAACGTGCCACGAACTCGAGGCTCGGCCTTGGCCGAAGGTCGCTTTCGTTGTTCCCGCACGACGCGCCGTCGACGGTCACGGCTCCTCCCGCAACCGTTGTCCCGCCGGGTTGTTGTTGCTCCAAGCGGTCGACGACCAGCCTGCGGGCAGGCTCGTTCCGGAGAACTCTGCGCCGACGGTCGGGTTGAGGATGACCTCGCCATTCGCGGTTTCGGACACGTATGTGTTCGCGCTGGTCGATCCGGCACCGAAGTCGGCCGTCGTGGTGTCGGTGAAGGTAGCCGGCAGCGCGACGGTACGGAACGTCCAGGTCACGTCGAGCCGAGCGTGTTTCCGGATGTGTCCGCGATCGAGCTCGCGAGCGTCGCGGTGTACAGGGTGTTCCCCGTCAGGTCCGCGGACGGGTCGAGCGTTACGGTCCCGGTCGCAGCGTTGTAAGACACCGCGGCCGCAACGTCCGCGCCGGCGCCCTGCGCTCGCAGCCGGACGCTCGACGTGGTGAGCGTCGTCGGAGCGATCGGCTCGTCGAACGTCGCCGTGACGTTGGCGTTGACGGCGACACCGGTCGCGCCCGCCGCGGGTGTGCGGGACGTGACGGACGGAGCGGTCGTGTCGGCCGCCCCGGCCTGGTAGGCAACGGAGACGCTGGACAGCGTCGGCGTCTGGCTCGGGTCGGTCGTCGAGAGGATGACCGATACTGGATGTAGCGGGACGTACCGGACAGGCCACCGCCCGATTCCGCGACGGCATTGAACGACGTCCATGAACCGTCCGGGACCAGCGTGTTGCCGGTTCGATAACTGAGGGCCACGGTCGTCCCGGCTGGCGTTGCGGCCGTCCAGCTCAGAGCGGCCCATGCGGCCGGGCTGTGTGCGTCGAGGACTCGCGATGTGAATGTGGTGGACGCCGCATACGGCGTCATCCGCAGCCACTCGACCGAGATCGTCGGCCCGTTAACAGCGAAGTCGCTGACGACCGGTCGGAGAGGACCGGCGACCGCGGCGGTGGCGGTGTGGACGATCGCGCCGTCGATCGAGAAGACGACTTGCGACGCCGTCCAGTCGATGCGATAGCGGTGCTGTGAGCCGATGTACGCGGTCCCAGTGAGAAATCGACCGGGTTGTTGCCCGTGTTCGTCCGGGCGAAGAGGGTCGTGCTCGAACCGGCCGTTCCGAATTGCACCCATTGTTCGGTCGCGGCGGCCAGTGTCTCTGCCGAGCCCGACCGTCTGGAAGGCCGCGGCACCGAACGTGGCGACGAACTCGATCGAGCGGCCCGGGCCGAACGCCGGCGCCGCACTGGGGTTGGCGCGCGCCCCGTCCACGGTCAGGCGCCCGCTGCCCACGATGGAGGTTCCGCCGGCGCCCCATGTCGTCGAAGTCCACCCGCGGCAGACTCGAGCCGTTGAACTCCGATCCCACCGTCGGATCGAGGATGACTTCACCGTCGGTCGTCTGCGAGACATAGGTGCTTGCGCCCGGCGTTCCGGCCGAGAAGTCGGCAGCTGGTCGTGTCTGTCAGGCCGACAGCGCGACGGCCGTCGTGAATGCCCAGGTCGCGGCCGATCCGAGCTGATTGCCGGAGGCATCCGCGACCGTCGCGGCGACGGTCACGTTGTAGGTCGTGCCGTTCGCCAGGTCGGCGGCTGGGTCGAGGGTCGCTGTCATCGTCGCGGGGTCGTACGTCACTGCGGCCGCGACATCCGAGCCGGCGCCCTGCGCGCGAAGCCTGATGGTCGATCCGCTGATCGTCGCCGGATCCATCGGCTCGTCGAACGTGACGGTGACGTTCGAGCCGACCGCCACGTTCGTCGCGCCAGCACTCGGCGCTCGGGCTGCGATGCCGGGCGCGCTGGTATCCGGCGCGCTCGTGAACCCGATCGCGACCGAGCGCAGTGCCGGCGAGGCCGCGCTCGACGACGAGCTCAGGGTCGCCTCGTACTGGACGTAGCGGGCGCTGCCGCCTACGGCCCCGCTACCCGGGAGGGCTGCGAATGCCGACCACGTCCCATCCGGCGTCGGGGTGTTGCCATGTCGGACGCGGAAGCTGACCGTGGTGCCGCCGGGTGTGTCACTAACTGATGCGAGGGTGCCCAGGTCACGATGCTGCCGGCATCGAGGACACCGCGAGGTGAACGTGCCGAGCGACGGGTATGGCGACAACCGCATCCAGTCGACCGCCAGCGGTACCCGCACCATTGCGTCGCTTGCGGCCGGCCGCAGGCTGTCGGACGAAGGCCGACGGCGATGGAAGCGACTTGTTCGCCGTCGATGAAGTACGTCGCTCCGGTCGCTCGTCCATTCGATCCGATACCGATGCAGTCCAGTTGAGATATGCCGGCCCAAGGCCGACGTTGATCGTCGACGACGTTGAGTGACCGGGCGTAGAGCTGATCGCCGTCGCCGCCGTGCTGAAGATCGCCCACTGGCCAGTGTTGAAGTCGTTCGCGAAGCCGATGTGCTGATTGGGGTCGCTGAAGTTCGCCACGAACTCGAGGGACCGGCCCGGCGTGAGAACGCCGGAGGTCCACGCGGCGGCCTGGTCGAGTGTCGCGACCCCCGCCGGCGACGGCCACGCTGCCGCCTGGCGGCGCCCAGAGGTTCGCCACCCATCCGCTCGGCAGACTCGTCCCCGAGAATTCGGCGCCGACCGTTGGCGCGAGGATGACTTCGCCGTTGGCCGTCTCAGAAACGTAGGTAGTGCCACCGGTCGTACCGGCGCCGAAGTCGGCGGCGGTCGTGTCGACGAGATCCGAGAGCGGTGCGGACGTCGTAAACGTCCACGTATCGGCGGTCCCTAGCTGGTTGCCCGAGCTGTCCGCCACGGATGCGGCGACGGTGACCGTGTACTCGGTGTCGGGTGCCAGGTCCGCGAGCGGATCCAGCGTCGCGGTCGTGCCCGCATATGTGACCGTCGCCGCGACGTCAGCGCCTGCGCCCTCGGCGCGGAGCGTGAGCGTCGAGGTGGTGATGGTGGCCGGGTTCATCGCCTCATCGAACGTCACCGCGACATCCGTGCCGATCGCGACGTCTGTGGCATCTGGCGCGGGCGTGCGGCCGGTGATGCCAGGCGGATCGCTGTCCGCGGAGGCGCTATACGGCAGGGTCACCGATTCGAGGGTCGGGGAGATGTTGCCGTTCGTGGAACTAGCAACGACGCTGTATTGGAGATAGCGGCCCGAAGTCGCCACATCCTCGCCCGAGGCGATCGGCGCGAAGGCAGACCAGGTGCCATTCGGCGTCGGCGTTTCGCCCGTCCGGACGCTGAGGGCGAGCGTGGTGCCGGCTGGCGTGTCGGCAACGACGGAGAGCGCACCCCATTCTGCACCCGGGCTGCCGGCGTCGTGAACGCGCGACAGGAATGTCCCAGGGGTGGCAAACGGCGTCATCCGCATCCAGTCGATGGACAGGGCGCCGCTGCCGGTCGCGAAGTCGCTGGCGATGGGCCGCATCGTCCCGCCGACGGTCGCCGCTGTATGCACGAGCGTGCCGTCGATGTAGAAGCGGACCGCCGTGTCCCATTCGATCCTGTAGCGATGCTTGGAGCCGATGTACTGCGCTCCGAGCGCCACATCCACGACGGGGCCACCCGAGTCGACGATCCTGGCCTGCAGGATGCCGGCGGTCGCATTAGTACCGAACATCGCCCACGACTCGCCGCCAGCGTTCAAGGTCACGCCGAACCCGGCATTCTGGAAGGTGGCGCCACTGAACGTGCCTGCGAATTCGATCGCACGACCAGCCGCCACGAGCCCATCGGCGCGGGCCCACGAGCCGTCGACGCTGAGGTTGCCGCTTCCGACGGCTGTGCTCGAGCCGGCATTCCAGCTCCCGGTCGACCAGCCACTGGGCAGATTCGTCCCGGCGAACTCGGCGCCGACCGTCGGCGCGAGGATGACCTCGCCGCCGGCTGTGTCTGACACGTAGGTCGCTGAGCCGGTCGTGCCGGCGGCGAAATGTGCCACGGTCGTGTCCGTGGCGACCGCGGTCGGCGTCGTGAACGTGGCCGGCGGCGCTGGCGGGTTCGGCGAGATCGATGGATTGTTTGCGCCGTCCGCAGAAGTCACGCGGAAGTGGTACGTCGTGTCCGTCGCGAGCCCAGTGAGCTCGACGTTGTGCGTGGTCGTCAGCGCGGCGTCCTCGACGAAGGAGGTCAGGCTGCCGGAGCTGGTGCCGTAGTCGACTCGAGAGGTGGCCGGCTCATCGGTCGTCCATGTCACCGCGGCGGTGCCGTCGGCCCCAGGAATCGCCTGGACGGAGCTGATCGCCGGGCCCGTGGTATCGACGGCGTAGACCGCCGTGTATGCCCCGGCTGCTCCGTCGAAGACCGCATAGCTGATGCCCTTGATCGTCTGGGTCGCGTAGGTGACGGGTTCGGCACCACGGGTCAACGTCTGGAGCGACCCGGTCGCCCCGCTCGTCGGCAACATGGCCTGGAGTCCGTTGGAGCCGGCGCCGCGGGCGATGGCGAAGGTCAGCGTGCCCGCGTTCCATTGCAGGTTGTCGAACGACGACCCATTGCGGCCGTCGAGCCAGGTCAGCATCTGCCGTGCCGACACGACCGGCACGCCGCGAGACTGTGCGGCGGCCACGACAGTCTGCGCACCAGGATGGCTGGTGCCGTCCGTATGCATGTTCATGGTGAACGCGCCGTAGTAGCCGGGCGCGCCGACCGCGTTGTCGAGCAGGGTGTTGATGTGCGTGGCGTACGTCATGCCGCTCTCGTCGGTCATCTGGGTCGCCGCCTGATAGACGTCGATCAGCGTCCCGTCGAGGTTCGCGAAGCGCATGGGCATGCCCGATCCGGTAAACATGCCCGGCCGGTTCTGGATCCACGCCGCCGGCCAGTAGTAATAGTTCGTGTCAAGACGGATCCCGTGGTCGAGCTCGACCTCGGCCTGACTGGCCCAGTCGCTCCACGCGATGCAATGGGTGCGATGCGTGCTCGGTGCCGGAACGGTCGGCGTCGTCGCGGCGAAGTTGGCGAGTTGGTTGTCGTAGAAGCCGTCCAGCGACGCTGGCGTCCAGTCGGCGCAATTCGTGTTCACGTGGATGCTGATCTCGAATCCCTGCGCCTCGAGGTTGGCGGCGATGCTGTCGCTCAGCGTTCCGGGATAGACGTACGAGGTCGCGCGAACGCACTCCCAATCGTCGACGTCGCAGCCCCCCGGGCTCACCGAGGTGAAGTACGCGAACTGGTCATCGGTGCCGCCGCTCGAGTGGTCGTCGCCGGTCATGACGACGACCGCCTTCTCGCCGCGCGGGAAGTACCAGAACCGCGGCAGCGGCATCTGATCCCGATTCACAAGCTCGATGAGGTTCACCAGCAGCCGCTGCTGCTCGTCCGCCTGCGGGATCTGGACCTTGTTGAAGTCGATCCAATCCGGGAAGAACATGTCGTCGGACCGCTTGATCGGCGGTTGTTCGCCGTCGCGCTCCTGGCCGGCCCAGGCCGGATTGCCCTGGCGGGTGTAGACGACCGACTTGGCGAGGTCGTACGTGAACGCCGCCGCCTGGCCGCCGTTCGAGCCGACGTCTCGCAGGGTTGCAGCAGGGTTCGCGGTCGAGGTCGACGCGCTCGAGTAGAGCGTGGCGATCGCCTGCGCGCCGCCACCGACGGTGTACCGATCCGCGGTTCCGTGGAATTGGATCGTCTGGCCGACGAGGCCCGCGCCGGGCCTGCCGACGCCGGTGTCGATCTGCAGATAGGCGTCAGAGAGTTCCGCTCCCGTGTCCGTCAGGCCGAGGAGGCTGGCGAGGTCGGCATCGGGCCGCATCGCGATGAGGTTGCCGCCTGCATCGACCCAATTCCCGAACATGGTCGCTTGCGCCGCGGACACGGCGACCTCGCCCAGGATGACGACGTCGTAGTCGGCCAGCAATCCGGCGTTCACGGACGAGATGTCGACCGCGTTGAACGCGTTCAGGCCCTCATTGCGGAGGATCTCGACGTAGTAGCGGCTGAACGGGTTGGCGGCCGACGAGACGACGAGGATCGGCCCGCCGGGGCCTTCATCGGGCGGGGGCGGTGGCGGCGCGGCGGTCGTGAACGACCATGTGTGGTCGGTCGCCAGGGCGTTGTCGGAGCCGTCCTTGATCGATCCGTCCGCGATGACACGAGCGGTGTAGGTGGCGCTCGTGTTCAGGTCGTTAGACGGGTTGAGGATCGCGCGGCGCGTCGCGGAGTCGTAGCTCACTGCTGCGGGCACGAGAGCATTCGACGAGTCACGGAGTTCGAAGGTCGAGCCGCTGACGCCGGTCACCTGCTCGCTGAACGTCGCCGTGACATTGGCCGAGACGGCGACACCGGAGGCATTCGTGGCCGGCGACGTCGTCGTGATGATGGGCGGCGTGGTATCCGCGCCGGTGACGAAGACGAGGTCGACCCAGTAATTCGACCCCTGGAAGGTCTGGCTCGGATAGGCGCTGGCGCCGACCGCGTAGACGCCGTTGCCGCCGTCGGCGCCGCCTGTCTGCGGGGCGTGCAACGGAGCGTTGTCATAAGGCGCGTTGAAGTAGCCGTTGGACGCCGCGTAGCGCCCGGTGTTGGTGTGGTACGACGCGACGTATGTCGTGTTCGCGGCGATCGCGATCGGCGTTGGGAAGGTGGCTTCCTGCCACCCCGTGGCTCGCTTCCGCGGAGAACGTAACCGAGCCGAGGTTGGTCCCGTCGGTGGACCACAGGTTGCCGATGTGGATGCCCGTGTTCTCGGCGTACTTGTAGAACCGGATGCCGGTGATCGAGCCAGAAACGTCAGAGCGGAACTTGACGCCGAGCTCCAGGCTGGCGACCTCCGAATCCTCGCTGCCGACGGCCGGGGTGTTGTTCCACAGGGAGCACGGGCACGTCGCCTGTCCACCGTTGATGGTGACGCCTGCAGACGGTGTCTCGACATTGAGGCTGTCGTCGATCGCCCGGCTCTTGATCGTGATCGATCCGCTCGTGGGCACCGTCAGGCTGAACGTCCAACTGGCGCGGCCAGTCGCGGGTCGCCAGGTCGCACCGTCGTCGGTCGAAACCTCGACACCGGCGACGACTCCACCGCTATCGCTCGCCGTTCCGGACACGGTGATCGTTCCCGAAGCCGTGTCGCCGTCTGACGGCGAGGTGATGGTCGAGGTCGGCGCGGTCGTATCCGTCGAAGCGGACGCGGCCGTCAATCCGGCCTGCAGGCTGGCGGGCTGGGCGCCCATGTCGGCCAACAGGTTGACTGTCGCCTGCTGGATCCGAGGATCGGGCGTCGAGCCGCCACGGTCATGGGTGCCGTCGAGGCCCCACGACCACTGGACCGTGCCGGCGCCGAACACGAGCGCGCCGCTCGGGGCCCGATACAGGCTCATCTGGTGGTTCTTGCCGCCGGCCGTCGTGTCGGAGACGGTGATCCTGCCGGCTGGATAGCTGCTCGCGTACGCGGGCTGCTCCCAGTCGAACTCGTAACCGAGCGTGTCGGCGTTCAGCGTCGTCGCCCCGGTGAGACCCGCATTTCGCCAGAAGCGCAGACCCGTATCTGCGGCCGGGACCTGGATCGCTGTCCGTGTCGTCGCCCCAGCTGATCTGACCGGACAGCGCGTTCTCTGGCCGGCCGCCGTCGTGGCCGGTCTGGTTCTGGCGCCAGAGGCCCGTCCAGACGGTCGGGTTCGGGTCGCAGTTGAAGTTCCGAAGCAGTTCCAGTGCTCGGCGCTGCCCTGGGCGTCGCCTTCCTTGTAGCTGACGAGCGTTCGGTATGGCGGTGCTCGCCATCCGTCGGCCGAGCTCTCCCAGCGGGTCTTCCAATAGATCTCGTTGCCGCTGAAGAACGCGAGGTTCGACGCCGGCGTCGCGGGCGGCCTCGACGTTGGCCCGCTGGCCGGCCGACCAGTACTCGTCGTGGCCCGACGACATGAACACCTTGTGCTCGAGGATCTCGCGCGCCGTCGCGGTCGCCAGTCGACGTCGGTGAAGTAGCTGACGTCGTAGCCGTTCCGCTCGAGCCAGCGGACCATCGGGTACTCGGCGTTGAACAGCCAGTCCTCGGTCGGCGTGGCGCGGGTCGTGAACGGCCGGTTGTAGCTGACCTTGTGGGCGTGGCCCGTGCACCGGTCCGCCGTAGAGGCTGTAGCCGCCGTACTGGTTGTAGGCCTGCCAGGTCGTGTCGGACGTCTGGACGAGGAGGTCGGAGCGCGCCGTCGTCGTCGCGGACGATGAACGCGATGTGGCTGGCCTTGCCGGCGTCGCGCCGTCCTCGCGGCGGCCGGGCGATGTAGATGCCGGAGACGGCCTCGGCGGCACGGCCCACGACGCGGACACGGCCCAGTTGCCGCAGTCGACAGGTTGTCGTTCGTCGTGCCGTCGATCATCGAGGCAGGCCGGCTGGTTCTGCGGCAGTGCCGCGGCGGCTGGATCGTGTGCGACCAGACGGGCGCCATCGCCCGCCGTAGTAGCCGAGCCGGTAGATGTCGATGCCGTAGTTGGTCGACGGCGTGTCGATCTTGAAATCGACCGTCTGGCCCTGGTCGACGCTGATATCGGTCGCGAAGCCCTGGATCGACGGGTCGCCGGCGCCGCTGACGTCCCACTCCGAGGCAGGATTACCCGGCAGGCAGTTTTCGGCTTCGATCTCGTTGCGCGGGCGCCGCACGGCCGGCGGCTGTGACGGGCGGAGGCGCGGCCAACGGGAATACCGTGGCCATCATCAGGGTCGACAGGACGAGCACGCCGGCGCGTCGCCGGACCCCTAAGGCGCGTGACATGAAGAAGGAACACCCCTTCGTCAGCGCATCCGAGATCTACGGCTGACGTGCTGTGGTCGCGCACGGAACGTTCGCGCTGCGGCGCCACGTCCGGCCGAGGTTTGTCAATAGGCCATTTGGCCTA